>NZ_BAAAYO010000006.1:521556-891645 GCF_039536325.1 Paenibacillus hodogayensis | reverse complement strand
CAAACGCCGCTCCAGCTAAAGGTTCCTTAATTCACTGTCCACTTTCTTGACATAAGTCCAGAAAGAGCATTATCCGCGCAGAAAACCAGCACTTTTGACGAGATAGTGCTATTTCGAGCATTAAGGATGCGTCACGAGTCGGTAAACCGCACAGATTAGCAGGTCGAGAGTAAGATAGTGCCAAAAAGAGCATTATCTGCATAGAAAACTAGTGCTTTTGACGAGATAGTGCTACTTCGAGCATTAAGGATGCGTCACGAGTCGGAAAACCGCACAGATTAGCTGGTTGAGAGTAAGATAGTGCCAAAAAGAGCATTATCTGCTACGAAAACCGGCTGCTTCTCTGAGGTAATGCTATTTCGAGCACTAAAGGGGGGCGTGCTGCGGAACGACCTGATTCGCAGTTTCAGTCGTACAAGCAAGCAGCTCGATTTAACCGGGGAAGGAATCGTGTTTGGCTTGCAAGACGTCGAACTAACGTACAAGCCGACGTGTCTCCAGCTAACCTCCTCGAAGGCGGCCTCTAATTTCATCTCCACAAAAAAACGCCTGCTTCCCGAATCAGAAGGAAGAGGCGTCTGGACATATAATTGGCTAAACTCAAACTGTAATTTGGCAGGTGATAGCTCGAATCTCAAGGAAGCGCCTTATGGGCTCGACCGGTGCCGGTGCTGTTCATATACGCGACACCTTCATCCCATGCCGGTGCCGTCCCCGGCGTATCGCCCCACGAGTTCCGCCTAAAGCAGCACCGTACCACCCCAGGCGTGACGCCTATCGCGGCACCGTACCGCCACAGGCGTCACGCCTAACACAACACAGCGCCCCCCACCGTCCCCGCTCCCCGGCATCCCTCTCCCGCGTCCCGCCTAACGCAGCACCCCGGTTCGCTTGCCGACGGCAGTTATGCGCTCGACGGCGTAAGTGAGGTCGTCGGGTGTATGCGCCGCCGTCACGATGCACCTTACTCGGCCCTTATCCATCGCGACCGTCGGGTAGACGATGCCTTGGGCGTAGATGCCTTCGTTCAGCAGCTCGCGCGAAAACTCAGCCGTCTTGTCCGGCTGCCCGATCAGGATCGGCACGATCGGCGTCTCGCTAGCGCCGGTGTCGAAGCCTTCCTTCTGCAGCCGCGAGCGAAACGTATTCGCATTGCTCCACAGCTTGTCGATCAGCGGCTGACTGCGGCGCAGCAAACGAATGGCAGCCAAACACGCTGCGGCGACGGCCGGCGGGTGCGAGGTGCTGAACAGGAACGGCCGCGCTTTGTGGATCAAATACCGCTTGAGCACGTCCGCGCCGGCTACATAGCCACCGACGACGCCGACCGCCTTCGATAAAGTGCCGATCTGCACGTGAACGCGTCCGTGCAGCCCGAAATGATCCGTCGAGCCTTTCCCGTTGCGGCCGAGCACTCCGCTGGCATGGGCGTCATCCACGTACACATAGGCGCCGTAACGTTCGGCGAGCTCGACAATGGCGGGGAGCGGTGCGATATCGCCGTCCATGCTGAATACGCCGTCGGTAGCGATGAACGCCCGCTTGCGCCCGTCGTTTTCCTTCAACCTTCGCTCCAACTGGTCCATGTCCGCATGCGCGTAAATGGCCCGCTCCGCTTTGGTCAGCCGGATGCCGTCAATAATGCTCGCATGGTTCAACTCGTCGCTAATGATCAGGTCGTCAGGCCCGAGCACCGACAGCGCGCCCTGGTTCGTCGTGAACCCCGACTGAAACACAAGAGCCGCTTCGGTTCCTTTAAAATCCGCCAATTCCTTCTCGAGCTCGTCGTGAATATCCAGCGTCCCCGCGATCGTACGGACCGAGCCGCTCCCTGCGCCATAACGCTCGATCGCTTCCATGGCGGCGGCCCGAATTTCCGGATGTCCGGCGAAGCCCAAATAGTTGTTGGACGAAAGCTGAAGCAGCAAGCGCCCGTCCAGCTCCATCCACGGCCCGGAGCCGCCGGACCAGACGGTCGGCAGGCGGTACATGCCTTTGTCGCGCAGTCGCTCCAACTCGTCGTTTAAGTAATCGAAAGATGATGTCGGCATCATCGTCGTCCCCCTCGTATGCGATTCATTCTCGTTGTCGTTCCACTTTGTTGCGTTTGTTGGCGTTTTCAAGGAAGGCAACGGCGGGCCTGTGCCAGAACTTACGCCTGTGCCTACGTCAGTGCTTACACCGCGCCTACGCCAGCACTTACACTGCGCCTACGCCAGCACTTACACTGCGCCTACGCCAGCACTTACACTGCGCCTACGCCTATGCCTACACCTGCAGTTGCACCTACACCTGCACTTACACCTGCACTTACACCTGCGCCTTCAAGCCAAGTCATCATGCGTAAAAACGACCTTGCCGCAATTGCCGCTGCGCATCAGCTCGAACGCTTCCTCATACTGCTCCAGCCGGAACCGGTGCGTCACGAGCGGGGCGAGATCGATCCGGCCGCTGTCCAGCAGACCCTTTACTTGGTACCAGGTCGTGTACATACGCCGACCGGTAATGCCGTCGACCCGCAAGCCTTTGAAAATAATGCTGCGCGACAAGTCCAGCTCCACGCTGCCCGCCGGTATGCCGAGCAGCGCGACGCGACCGGCATTGGCGCAGCCTTCGAGCCCTTGCCGGATCGCGTCCGGATGGCCGGACATCTCCAGCAGCACTTCGACCCCTTCGCCGCCCGTCAATTCCTTCAGCGTTTCGGCCAATGGCTGGGTCGCGCTGTTCACGAGCGAGTCTGCTCCCATCCGAGTGGCCATCCGCAGCCGGAAGTCGTTAATGTCCACGGCGATGACCTTCCCGGCTCCGCAAGCTTTAGCGACCGCTACCGCCATCAGACCGATCGGCCCGGCCCCGATGACCGCTACGCTTTTGCCCGCAACATCACCGGCCATCACGGACTGAACGGCGTTACCGAGCGGGTCTTGTAAACAGGCAAGCTCGGAAGGGAGGCGCGGATCGTTGTGCACGATATTGGTCGCCGGCACGATCGCGTATTCCGCGAAGCAGCCGGGAATCGTAATGCCGAAGCTGCGCGTATGCGGGCAAACGTGACCGTTGCCGCTGCGGCAGGCGCGGCATACGCCGCATATGACATGGCCCTCTGCGGACACGTAGTCGCCGGGGCGCACGTTTGTCACTTCCGCGCCGACGGCTTCGACTACGCCCGCGAACTCGTGACCGACGACGTTCGGCGTGACGACCGTCTGTTCCGCCCAAGCGTCCCATTTATAAATGTGCATGTCCGTTCCGCAGATCGAGCTGGATTTGACTTTGATCAAGACGTCTCCGCGTCCTACGGCGGGAACGGGAACGTGCCTCAAGCTGAGTCCCGAGGCGCGGTGTTCTTTCAGCAACGCGAGCATAGTGGCGCCCATAGCCGAGTTCCTCCTCATTTGTTCAACATAACATACTTAAATATGTTATATCATACAAGAGGATGGACTGAAGGGCAATGGGCTTTTCAATATAATATTTATTTTGTACAATATAGTATACAACTTTAGCGAGCGAAGGAGAACGTACCGAATGGATCATATTCCGATTAAAGTGGGCAAAAACTTGCGGGCGATCCGCAAATCGCGCGACTTGAGTCTGGATAAGCTGGCGGAGCTGACCGGGGTCAGCAAGGCGATGCTGGCTCAGGTCGAGCGCGGCGATTCGAATCCGACGATTTCGCTGCTGTGGAAAATCGCCAACGGGCTGCGCATTTCCGTGACCGCGCTGATCGCGGAGGAGAAGTCGGAGGTGACGATCGTGCGTTTTGCCGAGGTGGAGCCGATAACCGAGAACGAGGGCAAGTACCAGGCGTACCCGGTGTTTCCGTTCGATGCGACGACGCACTTCGAGGTTTATACGGTCAAAGTCGAGCCCGGCTGCAACCATCAATCCGAGCCGCACCAGGAGGGCGTGGAGGAGTTTATCGTCGTGACGCAAGGGTGCTTGGAGCTGCATATCGGAGATGAGGTGCATGCGGCGGAGCAGGGCGATGCGATCCGTTTTAACGCCGATCAAGGTCATCTATACGTCAACAATACCGATGAAACCGTCTGGCTGCAGATCGTGATCCGTTACCCGTTCTAGTCCGGACGGTGGACAACCCGTTTTATGGACGGCGAAAGGAAAAGGGCAGCCCCGCAAGACGTAGCGGATGGCTGCCCATTTTAAGGTTAAAGTTGTTAAAGTTTCACCGGCTTGCCGGTCGCGGCCGATACATTGGCGGCAATCGTCACTTCGTGCGTTTTCAGAGAGTCGCCGTAAGACGACTTGATCGACGACGGGTCGCCGGTGCGGACCGCGTTGAGAAAAGCGATGTCCTCGAATACCCGCGAATTGGGCGTAACATCGAACGGGGCGGAGGCATCTCCATTTTTGCGGATGATGCGAGTTCCATTCGCCTGCACCTCCAGCACGCCCTGGTCCGTAAATACCTCCAGTCCCGTCTTGCCGCCGGCCGGCAGCAGACATGCGTTGGAAATGGTCGCCACGCTGCCATTGGCCAGCTTCATCGTAACCGTGCCCACATCGGGTACGTCGGCGCCCTCCTCGCGTTCGTGCAGGACGCGATGGCCGTACGCCGCGTACACCTCGACCACCTCACCGCATAAATAACGCAGCATATCCGTGATATGCGTCGTTTGCTCGACGAACTGCCCTCCCGACAAACGCTGCACGCGCCACCACGGTACACCGGGCATTCCGCCTATCCAGTAGCCGAGCGTCATTCCGATACGGCCGGACTCCAGAAACCGCTTCGCCTCGTCGAGCGATTGAATATAGCGCCATTGATAGCCGACAGACGTAATGAGCCCTTTCTCTTCGATCTGGGCTGCCAGCTGGCGAGGAAGCTCCAAGTCCACGCCCAGCGGCTTTTCGACCAGAAAAGGAATGCCGCGCTCAATCAGCGCCCGCTCCGCATCGCCGTGCGCCATCGGAGGCAAGCATACAAAAGCGGCGTCCAGCTTTTGGTCGTCCAGCATGTCGGCGATGCTCGTATACGCTTTGGCTCCCGGCCAATCGCGCGCCGCCGTTTCGGCACGCTCCTGCTGCAAGTCGCAAAAGGCGGTAATCTGGGCCTCTTCCATAGCCGCCAAGTTCGCCATATGCCCCTTGGCTACGCCTCCCGTTCCGATAAAACCGATCTTTAACGTCACTCTCGGTCACCCTTTCCGTTTGTTCCTAAGACTCGACATGAGAGAGAATATCCCGTTTGAACTGAATAAGCGCTTCGTCCGTATCGATCGTATACCCGCATTCCAAAGCGACAAAGCCGTCAAATCCGGTTCCCTTGATCGCTTTCAAAATGTTGACGTAATTCAGCTCCCCGGTTCCCGGCTGCTTGCGGCCCGGATTGTCGGCGATATGAAAATGATGGATGCGGTCCAAGTAAGCGACCGCGTTACGAATCACGTTGCCTTCGGTAATTTGTTGATGGTACACATCGAACACCAGCTTGACGCAAGGGCTGCCGACTTGGTCGATCACATCGGCCGATTCGTCGGAATATTGCAGGAAGTGGCCAGGGTGATCGACCAGCCCGTTCAACGGCTCCAGCTCGAGCACGACGCCGGCCGCTTCGCACAGGGCAGCGCAACGCTTCAAGGTTTCCACCATGTCGCGCTTCTGCTTTTCGCGCGCTATACCCGGCATTTCCTGCCCGGTCTGCGTAATGATGCTGGGTCTTCCCGCCGCCTTGCAAAAGTCCAGCGTCTGGACGAGTCCGTCCAAGTATTGCTCCCGCTTGGAGCCGTCGACCAAGTTGAAGAAAGTCGTGCATACCGCGCTGATGCCGACGCCAAGGCGGTCCTGCGCCTTGACCAGCTCCTTGACGTCCGGCACGGCCCGCCAGTTCAAATACTCCAGACCGTGAAATCCGTGCTCCGCTACTTTTTCTAGCAATTCAATAACATTTTTCCCTTTGTAAGCGCCCGCACTCAAAGCGTACTTCAATTTACCTCTCCTCCTTGCTGAACGTAAAAGAACTGGACAAATAAAACACGTTTGGCTATGATGGCCTTGCAGCACAAGCTTGGGAGTAACTCTTCGGATGTTGCTTGTTCAGGGCTATCTTATCATCGGCCGCAAGTCGAAAACAATCTGAGTTTTTGAATATGGATAGCATAAATTGAATATGGGGAAAGAGGAGGGGAATCGAATTCACCAAATACGTCCCTATGTGCTGGACGACGCAATCCTGACCAACCTTCCGCTGCGGCTGTACAAGATCGGGATCAGCAAACAGAAGAAAATTATCCGGCTCGAAGGGTTCCCGGTGCCGCATTTGTTTATTAACCGATCCGGAGGCGGCCGGTTTCAAAATTTGCACACCGGCAAGGAGTGGACGCTTGGGGATAACGAGGCTTGCATTTTGCCGGCGCATGTACCCCACACGTACTATCCGCATCCCGATACGGTATGGATGCACGGGTTTATCACGATGACGGGACCGGCTATCGGCAGCCTGCTGGACATGATGAAGGTGCCGCTTATGGAAACGATCCCGCTAAGATCGACGAAAACGATCTGGGTGCTGTTTGACAACATGTATCAGCTTGTGCGGCAAAACGCGCCCGAGCACGAATGGAGCGTCTCCGTGCTGCTTTACGAGCTGCTGCTGGAGGTTCTGAAGCAGTCCGCGCTTCGAACGGACAGGGAAGCTCCCGGCGAGGCGAAGAACGGCGCTGCCGCCGTCCGGATGGCGGCCAAGATGATCCGCGAGCATTATGCGGAACCGATCCTGCTGGCCGAATGCGCGCAAAGCTTGGGCTACACGGTGCAGCATTTGAACCGGCTCTTCAGGCAAGCTTACGGAATGACGATGCATAAATATTTGGAAGATTTTCGTTTTGAAAAGTCGCTTCATCTGCTCGGTCTCGATATGAGCATCCAGGACACGGCTTCCGCGCTGGGAATGGAAGCCAATTATTTTATCCGCGCCTTCAAACGTATTCACGGAATGACGCCGGGCGAATACAAAGCGCGCCAAGCGGCTGAATAGGGGGCTGCACCGGACTGACTTTGCCGTAATAATGGAGTCCGCGAGCCCGCGAAGGGCGGTCGCACCGACCGCTCTTTTGGCGTTGTCCGGATACGCGTTATTTTGCTGTTTGAATGAGCCGATCGGAGGGTAATAGGCTGAGGTCTCTTCCAACTTTGGGGCGAAGGACGGATGTGCGGCCTCTTGCTCCGGCATTAAACTGGATGGGAAGGAGGAGAGCCTATGACGATCGCGGTGGAATGGATGGAACCGTATATGTTGAAAAATAGTTTGCGCGCATCGGCTATCCTCGATTTGATTTTATGTCCGGAATCTTGGCTGCGCTACTACAGTCTGGAACCTCGCAGGCCCGACGGCAGTACGCTCGCGACCGTGGATAACGGCGCGGGGGACGTCATGTTCATACTGTTTGCCCGGCAGGGAGTTTTGGTAAAAGGCTTCGATCATGAATCTCTCTTGAGCCCGCATGCCGGGGACGCATACCGGGTATGGCCGGGCATTTACGATGAAGTGCCGGCCGCGCTGTTCGGCCTGCTGGACGACGAAGCGCTCGAACGGGACGAGGTTACCTTTTGCCTGTGGCGGGAACAAGGGGCTTCCGTCTGGAGCAAGGGCGAAGTGCGTCTGCCGGACGGCGCCGACGACGGCTCCGGCTTCTTGCTGGGCACCGTTCGGCAAACCCCGGACGCTTATGCGAAATGGGCGGAAAGCTACTATGAAATGCCGGTTTCCCTGGAGGCCGTCCGACAAGTGTACGCCGGGGCTCCTGTGACGGAGGCTCTTATTCACGCTCTTCACCCTGCGAGGCATGCGGAGGAAGCGCTGCGGGAACTCGAGACAATCGAAAGGTGGACAAGTCATGAGAATGCCTAGCGACAACGAGCTTGCGATGCTGCTCGAAGGGGACGCGGAACGGCTGAAGACGTTCGGGCAGGAGCACGGCTCCGTACTGAAACGATACGGCGTTAACGATGCGCAGGATTTGCTGACCGGAGACAAGCAGGAGGACGGCAACCAAATTCGCGATCTGTTCGCCGCCGTGTTCGGCGTCATCGTGGACTGGCGGGAAGAAGACGAAGAGATCGTTCTTCTGATCGGCCGCAATCTTCCGGACGAAACCGTCCAGGCCGCCGCAACCGACGAAGGGCTCGATGTCACCTATAACGGAGAGCTGCATCGAATCCCGCTAAGCTTTTCCCAGAAGGACCGTTATATGACGATTCGCGGCATGAACGGGCTGATTCGGGACAAATACGAGCTTCGTCTGTTCGAGGCGTCGTATTTCTCCGATACGCACGAGCTGCTGGTGCTGCCCAACGCGAAATGGAAGTCGCTGGAGGAGCGTTATCCGGAGCAGATCAAGGAAATGTTTCGCACGATCGACGCGGAGCTGGATTTTCCGTAACCGGTGGGCAGAACCGCGAGAACTACATACCGATTTCGAGAAAGAGGAGCGAGCGAGATGGCCTTTGAGTTCGAGGATTTATCCGAAGCCGCCGAAGTAGGAGATTTCAAGCAAGTCAAGAAGATACTGAATGCTAACCCCGAACTGATCAAGGGGAAAGACGAGTACGAATTTTCCATCCTGCACGGCGCGGTCATGACGGAAAATGTCAAGATGATCGACTACTTGATCGACCAAGGGGCCGAGGTGAACGCCCGCAACGACGAGGGAATCACCCCGCTGCATCTGGCCCTTGATCCACAAGTGGCGGCCCGGCTGCTGGATCGCGGTGCGCTTATCGACGCCGCATCCGACGACGGCAGCACTCCGCTGCACACGCAGGTGTCCGACGGCGAGGAGCGCTTGGACGTGGTCGAGCTGCTGCTGACCCGAGGCGCGAACCGTGAAGCAAAAAACCGCAAGGGACACACCCCGCTCGAGATCGCCTTGCAGCGCGAGGATGAAGAGATGGCCGCTCAACTGCGTAAATAAAAATCCCGCTTCCCGCCCCATGTGCAACCTTTCCGGATATCTTGGCGTCCATAAAGCTAGCTGGAAAAAAATGACGAAGGGATGTGCGGGGATGTCGGGAAACGGTAGCAGCAGCCTGCTCCTCAGTTGGCTCGCTGTCGCTTGCTTGCTCGCCTGCAGCGCATGCGGCGGGGCGTCCGCAGCGGGGAATGCGGGCCAGCAGTCGGACGGGCAGAAGCAGACGGTATTGCAGCCTTCAGAGGGAAAGGCGGCCCGGGAGCTGCCGTCGTCGGACAGAGCGGCGATGAAGGAGCTTTCGCTGCCGGCGGAAGGGCAGACGGATAAGATCGACCTTGCCGAGATCAACGGCAAGCTGCTCCGGCATGTGGAGGACTTGAAGGAGAAGCATTCCGTTCAGGTGCTCGCCTTCGGTACGGGCAAGGATCATATGATGATGACCGTGCGCCGATACGGCGATGTCGACAAGCCGATCGCGGTGCAGGAGCTGAAGGAAGTTCGCCAGTCGCTGTACGAGTATGCCGGCGGGCCGTTTCCGATCGAGCTGTCGGTCCGGGCGTGCTGCGAATCTACGGCCGATGTGGCCGGCACGATTCGGAAGGTCGAGAGCGACCGGGTGCTCGTGGTCGATGCCAGTCGGACGAACGGCAATACGAAGGATCCCGTGGCGGTATGGATTACGCTGAGCGAGGACGGCAAAGTCGTCCGTGGCGGCGACCGTCCCGAGACGGTGTCGTTCGAAAGCCTTACGGTCGGTATGAGAGTGCAGGCTTGGTCGACGGGACTTACGTTGCAGTCATATCCCGGGCAAAGCAGCGTCGTCAAGATCGAGATTGTCGGGGAATGATGAGGTCGGGGGCAAAAAGCCGGATGGCGCGCAAGGATAGCGCGCTTCCGGCTTTTTGTGCTGCTGCGGCTTGCTTCCGCAGGCCGCGCAGGCCCTTGCCATATTGGACCTCGTTGAGCGTACGGCTGGACGGGATATGCGCTCTCGGCTTCGAATAGTCCCCAATTCCGGTATGAACTCCTCAAGCGGCGAGCGTCCCGAACAGGCAGCCGGCAATCAGGCGAGAAAAGCCATCTCCGACTCTTCCACTTCCCCTTCCATGCGCCCGCCGTTTTTCCAAAGCTCGACCTCATTGACGGCGAATTGACCGAGCCGGTACATGCCGTTCGTAACCGAACCGGCGATATGCGACGTCAGGGTGCAGTTCCGCAAGCTGCGGAACGGATGATCCGCTACAGGCGGCTCCGGATCGGTCACGTCGATGCAGGCGGACAGGCGCTCCTGTCTCAGCTCCGCTATGAGCGCTTCCTCGTCGATAATCGAGCCGCGCGCGGTATTGATCAGGATGGCGTTATCTTTCATCAGAGCGAGCCGCTCTCGATTGATCATTTTATAGGTGGACGGCAGTGACGGCGCATGGATGGAAACGACGTCGGCGAGGCCGAGCAATTGCTCCAGCTCCACCTTCGAGGCGCCGATCGCTTTCGCCTGCTCCGCCGTAACAAGCGGATCGGCCAGCAGAACGGTGACGTCGAAGTTTTGCAGCAGCTTGATGTAATGCTGACCGGCCTTGCCTGCACCGATAACCCCGACGGTGATGTCGTATAGCTCGCGGACCCGCTGCTTCTCCTCGGCCCAGCCGCCTTCTTCCGTTTCCCGGGATATTTTCCACATGTTCTTCAGACTGGCGATCGTCAGACCGAGGGCAGTTTCCGCCACGCCCTTCCCGAGCGGACCGTTGCCGCTCGATACGCGTATGCCCCGGCTCCACAGCTCTGGCGATACGATCGGCTTGACGGTCCCGGCCGCGTGGATAACCGCTTTCAAATGCGGAGCGGCATCAAGAATATCTCCACTCAGACTAGGGGTGCCCCATGTCGTAATCGCGATGTCGGCGTTGGCAATCGTGCCGCGAATCGCCTCGGGGTCGTTCGTTCCGCTTCCGTTGCATACGACTTCGCCCCATTGCTTCAATTGAGTCAGATGCTTGTCGTTCAAAACCCGTTGCCGCGCGCTGTCGGGCGGCAGAATGGCGATCTTTAGCGTCATCGTGTTCAGCCTCGTTCCATCAAGTTTTATCTGCTGTATACTGATGTATTTTGTTCATTCCAGTTTAGTACTGAAAATAAAGATTGGGAATGAATAGTCTTGGTTGTAGAACAAATGTAACTCACAACAGATGTAAAAAGCATAAAATCTAACGACAAATCTGTCAATATTATTTTATGTAGTGTAAATATCGCATAAAAGTACAGTAATCTGCTGTACTTTTTCATGTGTATTCCATTAAGATAGAGTTACCGCCGCGGCGGGGACGGTTGTTCGAATGCGTTCCGTATCGAGTACAGCCTGGGCACCATTCCTGGAATGGGCGGTTAGAAAGGTTCGACGAATAGCGTTACCGTAACGAATAGAGGTACAATGACAAGTAGCGATATGAAGGAATTGAGGCTGAATCGGCGATGACAACACGACCGACCGGTAAACCGTACCGGCTTGACGATCTGATTGCCCTGCTGAGGGAAGACATTGTCGTACACGGCAAATACGCGCCAGGCGATTATTTGCCTTCCGAGCTGGCTCTCGTCAAGCAGTTCGGCTTGAGCAACAAAACGGTCCGCAAAGGGCTCGAACAACTGATGAACGCAGGACTGATCGAGAAAATACCGCGGGTCGGGAGCATTGTCACCCATGCGGCGAAGCGCCCCGTGTCTACGTTGGTGCTCGGATCAATGCATTCGCTGGATCGGGACATGAGGCTGCCTGGGCTGATCGAGCAGTTCGAAAAGCTGCACCCGGATATTCGCGTCGAGGTCGTCAATCTGGCGCACGGCGAACATGGCGGCACCATGGAGTCGCATTTGAATGCCGGACTTGTAGACGCAGCGATGATCAACGATGAGATATTTTGGGGAATGACAGAGAGCGGCCGCGAGCTGCCGTTCGAGCCTTTGTCCCCGCCGGACGGGACATATCCGTTTCTGAACGACATGTTTGCCTGCTCGGGAACGCAGCTTGCGCTGCCGGTCATTTTCTCGCCGGTCGTGCTGGCTTACAATAAGGACCATTTCCGCGAAGCGGGCGTGCAGGAGCCGGACGGCAGTTGGACATGGGCCGATGCGATCGAGTGCGCCTCCCGCCTCGCCGTTCCGGGCCAGCGGTACGGGCTGTGCTTTTATCCGCTGTCCAACAACCGGTGGCCCGTATTTCCGCTGCAGAGCGGCAGCGGCTTTCAGAGAGACGGGGAAGGTAAAATCCGGCTGCAAGGCACGAAGCTGCTGGAAAATATCCGGCTGTACAAGTCGATTGTCCGCGACCGCGACATGTTCCCCGATTATATGGCGGAGTCGAGCCGCGATTTTGTCCACTTATTCGGCCGGGGCCAAGCTTCGATGATTATTAGCACCTATATGCTGTTGAACGAATTTGCCAAGGAAGGGCCGTCTTACGACATTTCCCCCGTCCCGTTCAACGGCGAGCCACGGACGCTGCTGACGTCGATCGGCATTGCGGTCAACCGGCTGTCGCGCAACAAACCGGCCGCTCGGACGTTGGCCGAATTTCTCGTTTCCGAATCGGCCCAGCGCTTCATTCGCGAACGGTCGCTCAGCATACCGGCCATGAAGCGGGTGGCGGACGGCCCTGCGGAGGACGAGGCCGGGCTGAACCGGCCCGCCCGGTTTCATTTGTACCGCAACATCGTGCCCGGCTATCGCCGTCATCGCGATTTGGGGCTTGCGCCGAAGTCGTTTTACGCGCTGCGCGAGCTTCTGAAGCAGTACGTGGCCGATCTGATCGACGAGCATGCATTATGCGCCCAACTGGACCAAGGCGTTGACGGAAACGCGCGGAAGGAAGGAGCCCCATGAGCGGAAAGACGAGCCAAAGGCTGTTTCGCTTCCGCCTGGAGCGGATGATCGAGCAGCTGCGGGACGATATCGCGAGCGGAAGACTGCTGCCCGGAGACTATTTGCCATCCGAAACGGATTTGGCCGGGCAGTTCGGAATGAGCAACAAATCGGTTCGCCAAGGGCTTGACCTGCTGGTCGAAGAAGAGCTGATTCGCAAAATTCCCCGCGTCGGCAATCAAGTAACGGAGAGCGCCGCGACAAGAGCGGAGGCGACGATTACGCTCGGAATTCGCGGCGATCTGGAGCGCGATATGGCTTTATCGGGACTGCTGGACGACTTTAGGATGCAATACCCCGATATCCGGGTAAATACGATTACCGTTCCGCGAAGCCTGCACGCCTTCATGAAGGAATTTATGGAGGCCGGGCTGGTGGATTTGTTTATTGCCGACCACGCCTTTTTTCAGGAAATGGCCGAATATCGGCTGCTGCACACGCTGGAGCCGCTGAGCGTCGCGCCCGGCACGTATCGTTTTTTGCAGGAAAGCTTCGCGTCCGAAGACGTATTGTACGGACAACCGCTGTTTTTTTCCCCGCTCGTGCTCTGCTACAACAAGGCGCATTTTCGCGAATCGGGGCTGCCGGAGCCGGACAGCGGCTGGACCTGGGACGTTTGCCTGGACTATGCCCGGAAATTGACGAGAAAGGGAGAGCGGCACGGCTTTGTGTTCTATGAGCTTTCGTCCGACCGCTGGCCGGTATTTTTGCTGCAAAGCGGCTCCGCTTTCGAGAGGGATCGCAGCGGAGTATGCGATATAGCGGGAACTCCTCTGCTGGATAGCGTCAGGTTGTATCGGAGGATCATTCAGGACCCGGACAGCTTCCTCCAGGTGTTGTCGGAGAGCGACGACGATACCGGACAGCTGTTCGAGAAGGGCAAGGTGTCGATGATCCTGGCCGGCTACAGCAGCATGAACGCATGGAAGTATTCCGATCTGGACTACGCCATATCCCCGCTGCCCTATATGCGCGAGCCGCGGACGTTGACGATCGCTTACGGGGCATGTATCCGCAAAAGCTCGGCGAATAAGCGCGAGGCGCGTCTGCTTGTCGAGTTCCTGGGCTCCGAAGCGGCTCAAATGCGAATACGTCGCGAAACGCTGAGTCTGCCTTCGTTGAAGCCGGCGGCTGAGGGAGTTGTCCGGGAGGATTTAAACCGGCCCTCGCAGTTCGATCTGTTCCGGGACATTTTGCCGTCGCTTCGGCTTCACCGCGACTTGAATCTGACGACGGCGGGCCGCGGGATATTGTGGGGATGGCTCAAGTTATACGGATCGCAGTTGATCGACGAGGAGACGTTGTGCCGGCTCGTCCGAGAACGGATGGGCGAGCATGTCCGCGAGTGAGAAAACACGCTTTCCATCCATGTTGACGAATAATTCAACGTCGGTCATACTGACGGTAAGAGGAGGAACAGAACTATGAGCGAATTCGGCGAACTGCTCCGCAGCCTGCGAAAACAGCATAAAATTACCCAAAGGCAGCTTGCCGCGCTGGTCGGCATCGATTTTACGTACATAAGCAAAATAGAAAGCGGCACGATGGACCCGCCCGCCGAGGATAAAATTATACGCATCGCCGAGGTGCTGCAGGTGGAGCCCGAGCAGTTGATCCTGAAGGCCAAAAAAGTGCCTGCCACGTTTCACAAGCTGATCACGGAAAACAGCGACGTTCCGCTGTTTCTCCGCAAAGCGTCCAAGCTGTCGCCCTCCCAGTGGGAGGAGATTAAGGAAATTTTGCAGCGCGAGGAGGAAGGGGATGCGGAATGAGCCGATCCAACGTCGGTTACATCGCCCGTGAGCAGATGGAGCGGATCACGGAACGGATTTTATCCGATTACGGATTCGAGCCGGACGACAAGCAGGTACGCCCCGTGCCGATCGAAGAAATCGTGGAGTTCCATTACGATCTGCAAATCGCATGGGAAACGATCGATCAGCTCGACAGCGACGGGGTGGTCATGGCGGCGATTTTTCCCGACCGCAAGCTGATTATTTTGAATGAATCGCAGCGCCGCTTGTTCGAGGAGAAGATCGGTACGTATCATTTCACGCTGGCTCATGAGTTGGGCCACTGGGTGCTTCATGCTGCGGACGGCGCCATGCTGCGCAGCGTCGCGCCCGCGGCGGCCTCGCCCTATTATTGCCGCAGCCTGTCGCATAAGCCGGCCGAGGAAATACAGGCGGATTTGTTTGCCGGCTGCTTGCTGATGCCCCGGGCGATGATGGAACGCGCCGTGCGGCAGTTGAGCATGCTTGGCCGCTTCCGGCTCCACCATCTGTACCGGCTGGCGGAATGTTTGAAAGTTTCAGTTTCCGCCGTCTCGGTCCGGCTGGAGCAGCTTGGTCATATCCGCATGGGCTCCGACGGACGGATCGGCCGGCCGGACAAGGAGAAAGCGGCCTGTCATGAGCAGCTGACGCTGGATTTGTAGCCTCCGCCAGCCGGATGAAAAGAGTTTGTAAAGCCGCCGCCGTAATGGACCATGCCGCGGCTCTTTGTGCTACAATCAGAAAATGAAACAGTCGCACGCCGCCCGGCTGCGGCTCGATTACGTGCTGATCAACGAGCCGCTGCGCCGGCGGGGGGCCGTCTCCTCGATTGTGCACGACGACGCTATGGAACAACTATCGGACCATTATCCCGTTCGATGCGGCTGGTCGGAGTAGCGCTTGGAACGAAGCGTAAACGAATCGGGGGCAAAGTTAAGAATTTGCCGCGGTTTGTGGTATACTGGTAGTAGAGTTGAAGCTTTCGATTTGGGGAGGAAGCGTCATGAATGCTACGGAGGTTACGCTCGTTCAGCTGTCTCGCACCGGCGATTCCGCTGCTTTTATGGAACTGATTCACAGGTATCGGGATAAGCTTCACATGCTTGCTTACCGGATGCTGCATAACCAGCACGATTCGGAAGACATCGTGCAGGAGACGTTCGTGCGGGTCTATTTGAACCTGAACCAATACGATGAGAAGCAGCAGTTCTCGACGTGGATTTACCGGATCGGCAAAAACCTGTGCATCGATTTGCTGCGCAAAAAGAAAGATGTCCATTCCCTCGATACCGGATTCAACAACGACCAGGAGCGGACGTTCTACGATAAGCTGAAGAGCGACGAGATCAGCCCGGAGAGCCGCGTTCTGTCCAATGAGTTTCAAGATCAGCTGCGCAAAGTGATCGACAAAATGTCCGAGAAATACCGGACGATCGTAACCTTGTACTACCTGAACGAGTTGACGCTGGAGGAGATCAGCGAGCAGCTCGGCTTGCCGGTAACGACGGTGAAGACGCGGCTGTATCGCGGTCGGGAGCAGCTGCGCAAGAAGTGGGGCGTCACCGCCGCCGTCGGGCTGACGATGGTGTTGTTCAGCATGCTGTTCCAGATGAACTTGGATGGCGGCATGGTCAAGGCGTGAAGCGAGGCTGTTTAAAAGCGAGATCCGCATGGAAAAAGGCAAGCTCCCGGGCATGGAAATAGCCTCGGGGCTTGCCTTATTTGTCATCGGCGGGGAGAGGCCGCAGGTGCGGCGCCGCCTCTTTACAATACTTTCGTCGTCCACGACTCGCAGTTCCACACTTCCGTCGCGACGTCGCGGTAAAATTCCGGTTCGTGGGAGATGAGCAGAATCGTGCCCTTATACGCTTGCAGCGCCCGTTTCAGCTCGTCCTTGGCGTCCTGGTCGAGATGGTTTGTCGGCTCGTCGAGCACGAGCAGGTTCGTCTCTTTGTTGATCAGCTTGCACAGGCGGACTTTCGCCTTCTCGCCGCCGCTCAGCACTTCGATCCGGCTTTCGATATGTTTAGTCGTCAACCCGCATTTGGCAAGCGCGGCCCGCACCTCGAACTGGGATAGAGACGGGAATTCGTTCCACACCTCTTCGATGCACGTATTGCCGCTAGAGGAGCCCTTCATCTCCTGCTCGAAATAGCCGATGTACAAATATTCGCCGCGCTCCACCGAGCCGCCGAGCGTCGCAATTTCCCCCAGCACGCTGCGCAGCAGCGTCGTCTTGCCGATGCCGTTGGCGCCGACGAGAGCGATCTTCTGGCCGCGTTCGACCCGCAGATCGAGCGGGCGGGACAGCGGCTCGTCGTAGCCGATAACAAGCTGCTTCGTCTCCACGACAAGCTTGCCGGACGCTCTCGCGTCCTTGAAGCGAAATTCAGGCTTCGGCTTCTCCCGAGCCAGCTCGATAACGTCCATCTTGTCCAGCTTCTTCTGCCTCGACATCGCCATATTGCGCGTGGAGACGCGCGCCTTGTTGCGGGCGACGAAATCTTTCAGATCGGCGATTTCCTGCTGCTGCTTCTTAAAGGCAGATTCAAGTTGAAGCTTCTTCGCCTCGTGCTGCTGCTCGAACACGTCGTAGTCGCCAACGTACCGGTTCAGCTCCTGATTCTCCATATGATAGATCAGGTTGATCACGCTGTTGAGGAACGGGATATCGTGGGAGATCAAGATAAAGGCATTCTCATAGTCGTTCAAATACCGCTTCAGCCATTCGATATGCTGCTCGTCCAAATAGTTCGTCGGCTCGTCCAACAGCAGTATATCCGGCTTCTCCAGCAGCAGCTTGGCCAGCAGCACCTTGGTCCGCTGTCCGCCGCTCAAGTCGTGGACGTCGCGATCCAGACCGATATCTTCCAGCCCGAGCCCGCGGGCGATTTCCTCGACCTTGGCGTCGATCAGGTAGAAGTCGTGATTCGTTAGCGCATCCTGAATCGTGCCGACGTCCTCAAGCATTTTTTCCAACTGCTCCGGCGTCGCCTCGCCCATCTTCTCGTACATGCCGTTCATTTCCGCTTCCATCTCGAACAAATAAGCGAAGGCCGTTTTCAGCACGTCGCGGATCGTCTGTCCTTTTTGCAGCACGGCATGCTGATCCAGATAGCCGACGCGAACCCGCTTCGACCATTCAACCTTGCCCTGATCCGGCTGCAGCTTGCCGGTAATAATATTCATGAACGTCGATTTGCCTTCGCCGTTCGCTCCGATCAGTCCGATATGCTCGCCCTTCAGCAGCCGGAACGATACGTCCTGGAAGATAGCGCGGTCGCCGAAGCCATGACTCAAGTTTTTAACCGTTAGTATACTCATTGCGCACCCTTTTCATCTGTTCTGCTTTTATTATAGTCGGAGCCGGGGCGAAAACACAACGGGGGACGCCAAACAAAAACGCCGGCACAAGGCCGGCGCGGAGAAGCGTCGCGTACGTTCGTCCGTACTGTTTAAATGGAATCGTCCTCGTCTTCAGCCGCCGGAGCTTCCGAGGCAATCTGCGGCTCGAATTCCATGTTATAGTCGTCCAAGGCGGATTTGGTCAAATAGTCGGCGTCGAGAAAGTGAGCCAAATACCGGTTGCCGAACAAAAGATCGTATTGCAGCTCCCGATACTGGTCGAGGGCCGGCTTGGCGGCCTCCGGCGCGGTGGCGTACATATTTTGCTCCGCGTCGACGACCAGGTTGGACAACAGTCCGGGATATTGCTTGAACAGATCGAGCGTGAATGCGAAGTTGGCGGGCAGCTCCATATCCAGCTTATCGAGAATGTAGCCCCCCAGGAACGAGTTGCTGATCGTCGGCACTTGCTCCTGCGGCAGGTCGAAGTTCGACCAGACGACGAACGGGACGCTGCGCATTTTCTTCAGCTCCTCCAACGACCAAGTGCCTTTCCCGATAAAGCCTGCCTGCTTGTATACGTCATAATCGAAGCCGAGCATCGGCAAATGGTCGCCGTAGAACACGATCACTGTCGGTTGGTCGGATTGCTCAAAATGATCGATGAGCAATTGCAGGCTTTGGTCGGCGTCGCGCGCTCCGTGCGTGTACGTTTCCAGAATGCCGGCCGCCTCCGGGGTCAGGTTGCCGTCCACGCGGATCGCGTTTTCGCCGTAACGGCTGTCGTCGTAAGCTCCGTGGTTTTGCATCGTCACCGCATAGATGAACATCGGCCGCTCTGATTCCTCTACGGCGCTTATTATGCTCCGCGACACCTCGTCATCGGAAATGAAATTGCCTTTGTATTCCGGATTGTCGAATTTGTCTTTGCTTTTGAAGCTTTCAAAGCCGAAATTTTTGTACACGTTGTCGCGGTTCCAGAACCAGCCGTCGTACGAATGGATGCCCATGCTTTTGTAGCCTTTGCTCTCGAAATAGCTGGCCAGACTCGGCACCGGCTGGTTGACGTACTGCTGGTAAGGAACCGAGCCGCTCGGCAGGAAGCTCATCGAATTGCCGGTCAACACCTCGAACTCTACGTTGCTTGTGCCGCCCCCGAATTGCGGAGATAGCAGGTAGCCGGACGTCGATTCCTGCTGCAGCCGGTGTACGGTCGGAATCGGGTCTTCGCTGAACGATACGTCCGGCAGCAGCGTGGGGTCCCAGAACGCTTCGTTCATGATGAAAATGACGTTCGGCTGCCGACTGTCTTCTGCGGATACGGTTTTGAACGCCGGGACGCTCTGTTTGTCGGTGATGTACTGCGCGACCGTAGCGATGGACGCCTCCCCGTAGCCGGGCGGCTTTTTAATAATCGCATTCTGGATATTCAGCGTAAAAGCCAGCCCAAAGCCGTTGTTCCCGTAATTCTCCTGCTGGTTCCAGACGATTTCGCTGACGCCCGCCCGGTCGAACAGCCGCTCCGCAGCCGGCGAACGCCCAGCCATGCCGTACAAGCAGACCACGGCCAGAACGCCGAGCCCCAGGCGCGTCAATATGGGCAGACGGAAGCGAGGAACGATCAGGCGCAGCAAGAACAGGCCGAGCACGATGGCTGCGACGATGGCGACCCGGGTAAGCACGGCACTTCCAGATACGAGCGGTATAATATTGGTGCCTTCTTTTTTCAAGAGAATGTCCCAGGGAAAGAAAGGCTCACCGATCATTTTCGTTTTGAAATAGCTAATCAGGGCGGCGGTGAACATGAGCAGCGCCGTCACGCCTGCGGATGGAACGAGCGAGCCCAGCAAACAATAGAGAAACAGAAAAACAAAACTATACAGCAAAGCATTGATGGCGAACAGGGCCGGATTCGCCCCGATCCACATCCAAGCGTCCGTAAAAGTCCCTCGCCCGATGGTCTCTACGCCGAATGCAAGCAAGACGGGGAACAGAAGCAAGGTGGACGCCGTAACCGCAACGGTTCGTTTTCGCGTTTTCGTCAGCCGGTACATGATGCGTCTTCGCAATAAAAAAGCGCTATGCATGCGGATTCATTATCTCCTCTCCTTCAATGTTCGATTCGTATGCATGTTATTGTAAGATCCGTACCTTAATATAACCTTAATATATCCATATATTACCTCGCAAAAATAAAATAAACCCGCTCTGGGAGCGGGTTCTTGGGCTTGTTTTGTTCATATTTCGTTCATATGTAGAAGAGGGATCCGGGTGTGCCGCGATCGAAATTTTCATAAAGCCCACAGCTGCAGCCCAAAATGTTTCAGAGTTTTCGGGCTTGAGCTTCAGGCATGGCACCTCATAGCCTGAGGCTTAAGGCGCGGGTTCTATCAGCCTGGATGCCCGGAAATGATCGCCTGCAGCTGTCTGGCTGTATCGTACACCGCTTGGAGCGGATCTTTGCCGTAAATGCCGATCTCGGCCGTCAGCGTATCCGCGTAACCGATTTCCCTCAAGGCGGCTACAACCTCGGGCCAGTTTACGTCGCCGGCCATCAGGGGAACGAAGCCGCTGTGGTTGCCCGCCGCCGTCTTGAAATCTTTCACATGCACTTTCACGATGCGGCTGCCCAGAATGCGAATCCACTGCTCCGGGAATCCGTACAGCAAAATATTACCCACATCGAAGTAAACCCCGAGGTTCGGAGAATTCAAATCGTCCACATACCGTTTCATTTCAAGCGGAGAGAGCAAAAATTTGTTCCATACGTTCTCGATGCCGATCTTCACGCCGCGCCGTTCTGCTACGGGAATGAGCTTCTCCAACTCCCGGCTGCTATTCTCGTAGCAGACGTCGTAGGAGCTATGCGGTCCAACGCTTCCCGGAACGACAAGCACGGAGTCTGCGCCGATCCGTTCGGCAAGCTCCAACTGCTTTCGGACAATGGCTCCGCCCTGCTCGCGAACTTCGGCATCCGGGGAGGAAAGCGGGTGTTTCCACAACAGTCCGGTGGAGAGGCTGCGCAGCTGCAGGCCGTGTTCGCCTGCGAGCTTGGCGATGGCGTCGGCTTCGGCCGGCGTCGTGTCGACGGTGAAGCCTGCCGGCGCTCCTGCCGGATATAAATTTAGCTCCACGGCGTCGTAGCCGGCTTTTTGACTGATGGCGAACACTTGGGACAAGGGCGTTCCTTCGGGAAAGCACCACTGGTTTACGCTTTTGAGCACAGCTTTCAAGCCTCCTTAAAAGGTTTTCTCGATTTTGATGAAAGGTGGCCTTAACCGACCGATACCGCGGATTTCCGTTCCGCCGCTTCGTTAAAAGCCAGCGTCGCTTCCAGCGTCGCCGCCGCCTCGTCGAACCCGCCCAGCACCAGATCCTGGCGTCCGGCAAGAATCGCCTGTAGGAAGGCGCGGTCCTGCTCCAGATAAAAGTCGGTTTCGCAGCTTTCCGTGCGATTGCCTTCCGCGTCGTGGATCGTCAGCGATTTGCCGTTAATGCACAGATAGTAGTCCGGTCCGTAAATTTCCAGCTCCCCGTGGCCTTTGTGCGGCGATACGCAAGAGTTGACGACCGACCCGATCGCGCCGGAGCGCATCGTGAACGAGACGATGCCCACGTCCGGGATGGTGGCGTCCGGATCGAGCTGCCGGATGCTGCGCTGCGCGTAGAGGGATTGCACTTCGGCGAACTCGCCGGTCAGGTAGCGGACCAGATCGACCTGATGCGTCGTCTGTTCGACCATTTGGCCGCCGGACTTGTCCTGCTGCGCCCACCATTTCATCGGAGGCAGGCCGCCGATTCGGTAAGCGAGTACTAGATTGATCGTTTTGTCCTGCAAGTAGGCTTTCGCCTTTTGAACCGTTTCCAAATAACGCAGGCAGTAGCCCGAGGAATGGATAATGCCGGAATCGGCAATCGTTTTGCCTACCCGCCGTACGGTTTCCCGGTCGAGTCCGACAGGCTTCTCGGCCAGCAGGTGAATGCCTTTGGATGCCGCCAGCTCCTCGATTTCGCCTCTGGCGAACGGAGGCGTACAAACGAACAGCGCGTCGACCTTCCCCGAGTCGATCAGCGCTTGGGCGCTTTCGAACGCATTTGCTCCGTACGTGCCAGCCACCTGTGCGGCGCGCTCGCCGTTGACGTCATAGATAGCGGTCAGCTCGGCCTCTTCGATCTTTTGCAGCGTTTTGATATGATGCTCGGCCATGCCGCCGACACCGATAAAACCGATTTTGACTTTATTCATGGCGGATTCCTCCCTTATGTATCGTTACACGAACAACAATAGTGGAAATGAACGGAAAAGTATTTATCGAAATGAAGCCGGAATTTACGCAAAAAGTAAAAGGTGGGTATAGCGGATCACAAAGGGGAGGGCAAGAGCAGCGAAGCGCCGAAGCGGTTAGCGGCGGCGCGGCGGGTGTCCGGAAGGGGAGCGAAGAAGCAGGAGATGGCAAATGAAAAGGCAAGAGAAAAACAGTAGGAGAAGGGAGAGTAAGTGGAGACAAGGAGAGCGGAAAGGGTAAAGTGGAAAAAACGGAATAATAATCAGAGAAAAAGAAGGGGCGCGATTCTATGACCGTGCACCCCTTCGCCCACAATGGAGAACGGACTCAACCCTCGTCTACGGCTTGGCTGTCTCGGCCGTGCAGCGCCTGATGTCGTTTGCGCCATAACGAGGGAGAGGCGCCCTCGGCGCACTTGAACCATTGGGAGAACGAGTGGAGGCGGTGAAAGCCGACCTGCTCGGCGATTTCATTCAAGTCTTTGTCGGTCGCGCTGAGCAGCCATTTGGCTTCCTGCATCCGGCATTGCTGCTGGTACTGCTTCGGGCTGACCCTGTACATTTTCTCGAACGTCCGGCGGAAGCCGGCGACGGTCAGGCCGGTCAATTCGGCCAGATCGGCCATCTGCACGCTTTCCCGCAAGTTCTCGCGCAGATAGTCGGCAGCCTTCGTAATCGTCATCGCCTGCAAATCCGTCTGGGCGTGCTCCAGCAAATACAGCACCAGCAGCTCGGCCCATACGGCCTGCGTGCGCTCCCACAGCTTTAACGGGGAGGCGTGCGTACGCAGCCATTCGCGAAACAGCTTCTCGAAGCGGTCGCGGTCGAGGCGGGACAGCGCATAAATGCGCGGCTGCCGGCTGTCCTGCACCAGCTTGTCGGCCGCCTCCTGAAGCGACGGAGGCATGTCCTGCAAATGCAGCACGCCAAAGCGCACCTTCGTGACGGCGGCGAACCGGTGGCTGATGCCGGGCGGAATGACGACGATATGACCGGCTTCCACGAAAGCCTTCCGTTCCGGCCATTCGAACAGCCCGCGGCCTTCGACGACGAATTCGATTTCGAGCGTCGTATTCTGATGAAAGCCGTCATCGTACCAATCCTCATTGAACGAGCTGATCGAGCCCCGTATAAAAAAGTCCGGTTGTCGCATGCTGGTTCCTCCGACGAGTTCTTGGAAATTTAACCGTTGCGCTGCCGTTCGATCCGCTCCGCCAGCTCGTTCAGGTACGTCCAGCGCTCCAGCAGCAATTCGAGCGCCTCTTCTAGCTCCCGGTGTCTGGCCGTGTGCCGCATCAGCTCCTCGTAGTCGGTGCCGCTGCCGGCAATCGCCTCCGCCGCTTCCTGCAGCGCCTGCTCCGCCTCGGCAATCCGGTCGTCGATTTCCTCGAACTCCTTTTGTTCCTTATACGAGAACTTCAGCGGCTTATCCTTGGAAGGGCTGGCCTGAGACGTCTCCGTCGCCGCGCGCTCCGTCTTATCCTTGCCGGTAAGCGCGGCTGCCTGCTCTTCCTTCAGCCGATCGCGGTATTCCGTGAAATTGCCCTCATGGCGGGACAGGATGCCGTTGCCTTCCGCCACAAGCAGCGAATCGATCGTCCGGTCGAGAAAGTAACGGTCATGGGACACGACCAGGACGGCGCCCTGAAACCGCTCCAGATAGTCCTCCAGCACGCCGAGCGTCTGAATGTCCAAGTCGTTCGTCGGCTCGTCCAGCAGCAGCACGTTCGGCCCTTCCATCAGAATGCGCAGCAGGAACAACCGCCGCTTCTCGCCGCCGGATAGGCTCGCGATCGGCGTCCATTGCGCCGAAGGGGGAAACAGGAAGCGCTCGAGCATCTGCGAGGCGCTAATCAGCTCCCCGTCCGACGTTCGCACCTGTTCGGAGGCGTTGCGAATATATTCGATCACCCGCAGAGACTCGTCGAGCTCTTCGTTCTCCTGGGAAAATACGCCGATTTTCACCGTCGATCCGATGTCCACCGTACCGGAGTCCGGCGCGAGCGAGCCTGCGATCAGCTTCAGAAGCGTCGACTTGCCCGCCCCGTTCGGTCCGACGATACCGATCCGGTCGTCGCGCTGCACGATGAGGCTGAACGAACGGATAATGTCGCGCTCCCCGTAACGTTTGGAGACGCCTTCCAGCTCGATCACCTTTTTGCCCAAGCGAGCGCCGGAGAGGGCGATGTCCATATCTTTGGCTGCGCCTTCGGGAGCGGCGTCCTGCAGCTTCTCGAAGCGCTCGATCCGCGCCTTCTGCTTCGTCGATCGCGCCTTCGCCCCGCGGCGAATCCAAGCCAGCTCGCGCCGCAGCAGGTTTTGCCGCTTCTCCTCGGAGGCTTGCTGCTGCGACAGCCGCTCGGCCTTTTGCTCCAAATACAGGTTGTAGCTGCCCGCATAGCCGTAAAGACTGCCGCGGTCGAGCTCCAGGATACGGTCGGCGACCCGGTCGAGGAAATACCGGTCATGGGTGATCATCAACAGGGCGCATTTCGATTTGGACAAATGCTGCTCCAGCCAATCGACCGTATCGGTATCGATATGGTTGGTCGGTTCGTCCAGGATGAGCAGATCGGCCTGCCGGATCAGCGCTCCTGCCAATGCCACCCGCTTGCGCCGGCCGCCGGACAGGGTGCCCATAAGGTCGTCGTAACGGTCGATGCCGAGCTTGTTCAGAATGCGCTTTGCCTCGTTCTCGACCTGCCAGGCATCGGCCGCGTCCATCCGCGCGTTCAGCTCCAGCAGCCGCTTCTGCAGCTCCGGGCTGTCCTCGCCGCGCTCCAGCCGGTCGAGGGCGCTCTCGTAATCGCGCAGCAGCCGCATAAGCGGCGAATTGCCGCTGAAAATATAGCCGAGCACTGTTGCCTCGTCGTCGATCGCCGGATTTTGCGGCAAATATTCGATCGTGGCTCCGTTGCGGATGGAGATCGTTCCGGCGTCCGGCTGCTCCGCTCCGGCTATCACTTTCAACAGCGTCGATTTGCCTGTGCCGTTGACGCCAATCAATCCGATTTTCTCGCCTTCGCTTATGCCGAAGGACACTTGCTCGAACAGCTGCTTCATGCCGAAGCTTTTGCTCAATCGTTCCGCAGTCAGTAGGTTCATTGTTTTTTCGCTTTCCTTGGCTGATGGTTTTGTACAGTCAAGCATAGCATATTTTGCCGGGGAACTGAACGTTTAAGCGGAGACGACTTGAAAGCGTTTTGCACGATGCATTGACGGCCGACGGCGAGGCGTGATATCGTTAGCTCCGATAGAGCTTGTACGGACAAGGCAATGCAAGAACCCAAATGGAGCTGAGCAGCATGAATCGATTGCACACCTATGCGCCACACGTCTATTATTTCTTTTTCTTTGCCGCAGCCGCTTCGTATGCTCCGTTTTTGGCGTTTTGGCTAAGAGAAGCCGGATTGACGAGCCAGCAGATCGGCATTCTGTACGCCATCGGGCCGCTGGTCGCGCTGGTGGTGCAGCCGATCTGGGGGCTGTTATGCGACAAGCACGGCATCGAAAAAGCCGTGCTGATGATTTGCAGCCTCATGACGCCGGCCATCGCCTTCGGCTACTCGACCGGGGGCGGCTTTGCGCTGTATGCCGCTACGGCGGTAGCGATCGCGATATTCAACTCGCCGATGATTCCGTTATCCGACGCCATCGCCGTGGCGCATGCGCAGAAATACAGGCAGACGTACGGCGCTTCGCGGATGTGGGGCTCCATCGGGTACGCCGTGCTCGTGTCGCCGATCGGCATCATGTATTCGCATATTGGGATTCGGCACATGTTTGTGTTTTACATGGTGATGATGGTAGTCGTCTTTGCGATTACGCTCGTACTGGAGAAAGGCGGGGGCGTGCGAAAGGCGGCTTCGTGGAGCGATATCGGCAAGCTGCTGCAAAACAAGGAATTTCGGATGTTTCTGCTCCTCGTGCTGCTCGTGGCGAGCGGAACGCAATGCTTTAGCGTGTTTTTCTCGGTCTATGTCGGCTCGACCGGCGGCAACGTATCGGAGAAGATCGGCTGGCTGACCGCCGTGTCCGCCTTGTCGGAGCTGCCTTTTTTCATTCTGGCGGCACGCTTCTCGGAGCGATTCGGCTACCGCCGGATGCTGGCGCTCGGGGCGTTCGCGGCGGCGCTCAGGATGTGCATCGTTTCATTCGATCCCCCTATGGGACTGCTGCTCGCCAGCCAGATGCTCCAGGGGATCACCTTCGCGCTGTTCTATGCGGCCGGCGTGCAGTGCGCCAACGATCTCTGCCCCGAAGGCTGGAAAACGACGGCGCAGACGTTGTTCAGCATGGTCTATACGAGCCTCGCAGTGCTGATCGCCAGCAACGTCGGCGGCTGGCTGATCGACCACGCCGGCTTCAGCATCATGTACCGCACCGCCGCCGTCTTATGCTTCGCTGGAGGCGTCGGGTTTATCGCGATGCGCGGACTCGGCCGGGGAGGCACGGTGTCGAGGTCTTGATAATGTAATCTAATATGACATGAAATCAAATAAACCATTCAAAACCCTCTTTTTGTGTTATGATATATAACATAATAAGGGGGTGTTTTGATGTTGGTCGGACTTCGTGTTATAAAAACCGTCATTGCAATTGCGATCAGCATATCGATCGCCCGCCTGATGCACCTGGAGCCGAGTCACTTCGCCGGCATCATCTCGATGCTTGCCGTACAGCCGTCGGTGTACCGGTCGCTGAAGCATACGCTGGCGCATCTGGCCAGCGCCTTATGCTCGGTGCTGCTCGGGATCGGCGCTGCGCTGCTGTTCGGCAACTACTCGATCGTCATCGCCGGCGTTTCCTTGCTCGTCATGGCGCTTCACGTCCGCTTGCGCAAGACGGCGTCGCTCACGCTCGCGGTCATCGTGGCGGTCAATACGATCGGCACCTCGAGCGAGCTGCACGGCAACGCCGCTTACCATCAGTTCATGCTGGTCATTATCGGCATGGTCGTCGGAACGTTGGTTAATCTGATCCGCAAGCCGGTTCATCGGGAGCGGGAGGAAGTGCTGCTGATGAAATCGGAAAGCATGCTCCGGACGCTGCTGTACTACATCCAGCACGATTTGATGTGCAGCCGGATGACGCCATATAAGCCGCAAATGCGCATGCAGATCGAAGAAGTGCGGACGTACATCGAATCCGGCAAGGAAATATCCGGATTGATTCGCGAAGACCGCTGGTTGAATAACAAGGGGGCTTTGGAACCGGGCGATCTGTTCCGCACGTACGAGACGATGCTGGAGCGGATACGCGATCTGGTCAAGGCGCTGCAGAAAGCGGATCTTTCGAGCGGGGAACGGCAGAGGCTGATTCGCGCGATCGGTTTGACCGTTAGGCTGCAGGAGAGGGTTATGCAAGGGCGGAGAGTGCACGACAAGCTAATGCTGAAGGCGCTTCGGCCGGAGCTGCTGCAGTCGGACGGCGACGCATCTCCGTACGGTCTGTTTCCTTACTACCAGGCTTACGAAGCGCTGACCGAATACGTGGAGGAGTTTTCCGGCGTTACCCAGACGTTTTTGTTCGTGTCGTCGCGGTCGATCGTAGACGGTCGTCAAGCGTTTTTTCAGCTATAGGATCGGAGCTTTGGGAACATCCCGTCCGACAAAAAAAGTCTTCATGCCGCTTGTTGCGGTCATGAAGACTTTTTTGCACACTCACCGGGTTGGCGGGCTGTCCTGCGTACTGGACCGGTCGGCATAGCGGCGAAGCTGACCGGGAAAGCATTCCTTTGGCCGGACATAGCGGGACCGGCCCATTGCGACTTTATTTGCCGACCGCCTGGCGCAAGGCCGCGTTGATCGGCTCCATATCGACCGTCCCGGCGGGAGCGTCGCTCAGCTTGTACTTCGTCTTGAGTGTCAGAATGCGGTATACTCTGCGGTCGATCGCCTCCACGGCAATCTGTCCGCTCTCCACCGCCTGCTTCAACGCGCCGAGCGCCAGCTTGGCGTTCGCGTATTCATGGGCGACCAGCACGATATCCGCTCCGGCGCGGACCGAACGGACCGCCGCTTGGCCGAGGTCGTAATGCTTTACGATGGCGCCCATCGTCATATCGTCGGTAATGACGACTCCTTCGAAACCCATCTCCGTGCGCAGCACGTCGGCGATGACTTTGGCCGACATGGAGGACGGGAATTCCGTATCGAGCTGCGGCAGCAAAATGTGCGCGATCATTACCGCGTCCGCTTTCGCCTCGATCGCTTTTGCGAACGGGACGAGCTCCAGCTTGCGCAGCTGCTCGAGCGTCTTGTTGACGACCGGCAGCTCCAAGTGCGAGTCAACGGACGTGTCGCCATGGCCGGGAAAATGCTTCACCACCGGAACGACCTGCCCGGCTTGCAGCCCGGACATTTCGGCGATACCGAACGAGCTGACGACCGCTGCGGTCGGGCCGAACGAACGGCTGCCGATTACCGGATTGTTCGGATTGCTGTCGATATCGAGCACCGGTGCGAAGTCGACGTTAAAGCCGAGCGCGCGTACCCCGGCTCCTATGGCCTCGCCGATGGCGCGGGCTTTTTCGCTGTCGCCGGATTTGGCGATCTCCCGGCTGGACGGCACGGGCACGAACGACGGCGGCATCCGGTCCACCTTGCCGCCCTCCTGATCGACGCTTAGAAGCAGCGGAGCCGGGTTTGCCTTGTTGGCGTCCTTCAGGGCGTTCAACAAAGCGACCGTCTGCTCGACCGTTTCGATGTTTGGTTTATACAAAATAAATCCGCCCACGGCATCCTCGGCGATCAGTCGTTTTGCCTGCTCGTCGATCTTCGTGCCGTCGATTCCGGCGATGATCATCTGCCCGAGCTTCTGGTCGAGCGTCATCGAACGGATCGTATCCTTGACCGGATCGGAGGGAGGGGCAGGGGGCTTGGACGGCTGGGCCGGAGCACTTCCTGTCCCGCCCGAGTCATTGGGCGGGTTTGTCGGCTGGTCCGGGGCGCCGGGGTTCGCTCCCGCTCCGGCTTGGCCGGTCTGGCCGCCGTTTGCTTGAGGGCCTCCCGTCGGCCCTTCGCCGGACTTGCCCGAGCAGGCGGCTCCGAAGGCGGCGCAAATCAGCAAAACGAGTGCAATACGTACAGTTCGCATGGAAGTTTGTTCCTTTCCGGTTCCGATTCCTTATGCAATATGCCCAACGCTGCCGGGCTGAATACCGACGATTGTAAATGAGAACAATTATCAATATAATGAGAATGAGTATCAATTGTTATTTTGATATTGTTTTCGGTAAGAAAGGAGATGCCGGCGTGAAGCCTACCTATAGTAAAATATACAAACTTGTTGGCGTCAAATCGCACGTCTGGACGCCGGAGCAACTGCCGTGCCAAGAGACGGCGATAACGCATTCCCTGTTCGTCGCCGCAGCGGGCAGCGGCGAAGCGTATGTAGACGGTCGCAAAAACAAGCTGGCTCCGGACACGATCCTGTTTCTGAACCCGGGCGCCGTGGTGGATATTCACCGCTTGCGCAGCAGCATATTCAAGGGAACGCTCTTGTCGTTCGAAATATGGGACGTGGAGGAGGCGCGCGACAACCGCCAGGTACTGGTCAAGGAATCGGGCGAGTTTATCCGGTCCGGAGAAGCGCTCGTCGAGCAGCCGGGCGACGTGTGCGCTTTGGCGGCGCAGCTGGCCGAAGCGTGGGAGCGAGGACGGGGGGAGCCGGATTTCCAGACGGACGCGCTGTTCCGCACGATTCTTCATCACTTGACGAGCCGGCTTCCGGAGACAGGTGACGGAGATCCCGAGCGGCGCATCCGCCAAGCGGTCGCTTACATACACGAGAACTACCGGCTCGACATTACCCGCGATTACTTGGCGCAAAGCTGCGGGTTGACTCCCGAATATTTCTCGGTTCTGTTCAAGAAGACGACAGGGCAGACGTTCGCCGATTATTTTGCCCAAGTGCGTGTCGCCAAGGCGAAGGAGCAACTGCTGCTGTCGAAGGCGACGCTCGATCAGATCGCCCCGGTCGTCGGCTATTCCGACGGCCTGTACCTGAGCCGCAAATTCAAGCAGGTCGTCGGCATGTCGCCGAGTTTGTACGTCAAGAAGCCGAAGACGATCGTCTGCCTGCAATATTTGGGCCATCTGTTCGCGCTGGGTCTGAAGCCTGCCGGAACGACGGCCAAGCAGCTTTCGGCTTTCGCCACGTCGTTGCGAGCTCAAGGCATACAGGATATCGGTTTTCCGGTTTCATTAACCAAAATCTCCGAGCTCGAACCGGACTTGATTCTGACCACGCGCACGAAGCACGAGCACTTTTCGCAGATTGCCACGACGGTTTCGCTTCCCTGGGGGCAATACGACACGCTGAAGGAGCTTGAATATTTGGGCGAACTGCTGGACCGGACAGACGGGGCGAAGGCGTGGATCGAACGGTTTGCGGACAAGGAGAGGAAGGCACGGCGAAATACGGCCGGCGCGGTCGGCCCCGGCGAGACGGTCGCTGCCTACGAAATCTGGGGGGACCGAATTTGGGCGGTCAACATCCGTTTCGGCCGCGGGACGCGGAATTTGTACGGCACGCTTGGCTATTCGCCGCCGATGCAGCTCGCCGAGCATGTGCTGGGCAAAGGCCCGGGCATGGCGATCCCGTTCCGCGAGCTGCCGCAATACGCTGCAGACCACATGTTCGTCAGCGTCTGGAACGAGCACGGCGGGGAGAAGCGGGCCCGCGAGATCATGAGCAGCGAGCTGTGGCAAGGGCTGGACGCGGTGCGGAAAGGGCGCGTCTATGAGGTGGACATCAACCGGTTCGCTTGGAACGACCCGCTTTCCCTGGAGCAGCAGTTGGATATCCAGACGCGGCTACTGACGCGAAAGCGCTAGTGCAAAGCCGGAGCTGGCTCTGCGAATTCGGGAAAGCACGCTGGAGCGGCAGCTCGATATTCAGGTGGCCATGCTGCTGGAACGGAACAAGAAATAAGCCGTTAGCGGACACGCGCAAAGAGCCGATCCTTCCCCGGATGCGGCTCTTTCTTTCTTGTCGCTTGTCAGCGCTCCAGCTTCGGGTAATAGGAATAGCCGGGATATTTGACCACCGGGTGCTTTTCCTTGCTGAGCGCGTCCGTGAAGTCGGCTCCCACGCGCAGGTTGCTCTCCACCAGCTCGTGCGGCGTCAGCGCCAGCCACTGGTTCAGCGAAACGTCCTCGAACCGGTTGCTTTTGAACATTTCCAGAAACCATAACGACTGCGTTCCCGTATTCTGAATGTAATGTCCAAACGCGAACGGCACATATCCGACGTCCCCGGCGCGATAATCGAACGTGCGGGCGCTTCCGTTGCCGGCGAACACGGTCATGCGCCCTTGCCCCGCGATGTAATACTGCCATTCGTCGTTGTTGGGGTGCCAGTGCATCTCCCGCATGCCGCCCGGCTCGATCTCCACCAGCGCGGCCGCGATCGTCTGGGAGATCGGAAAGTTGGTGGAATCGACGATGCGCACGCTGCCCCCCGGCAGCCGCATCGGCGGCTGGGCCAGCAGCTCGTGCTTGAACGTCAGCGGAATGGTGCCTTGAGGCGACTTCACCGCTTGGCTGGCCAACGGGCCGGGGACTTTGTCCTGATAAATGTATACTTGGCCGTTCGGAATGTCCGCGAACTGCTCCGGCGGCACCCCGAAATTGGCGGAGAGCACGTCTCTCGGCGTATGGGCGAACCAGTCGGAGAGCGACAGCGTATTCAGATCGGAGAAGGTGCCGTCGTCGAAGACGAGCAGAAACTCGCAGCCGCCCTCAAGCCCTTGGATCGAATGCGGAATACCAGGGGGGAAATACCACAGATCGCCCGGCCCGACGTCGGCGATAAAATTGCGCCCGTTCTGATCGACGGAAGTAATCCGGGCGTGCCCGAGCAGCATATACGACCATTCCGCCTGCTGGTGCCAGTGCAGCTCGCGCACCCCGCCGGGCGTCAGGCTCATGTTGACGCCCGCCATCGTCTTGGCGATCGGCAGCTCCCGCACCGTTACTTCCCGCGACCAGCCGCCATGGTTGAGCTGCATATGCGTATCCGAGAAAGAAAATTTCAGATTCGGCACAAGTCCCGCATCGGTGACGGGAGGGACGAACATATCCGGATTTTCCAGATCTCTCATGACGTCCCGCGGACCTTTGTCGACCGCTCCGGCCCCGTCGGCACGGATCGGCTGAGGCACCTCGGTTTTGGACGGGGACGGACGATGTGTAGGCTTCATGTGCACATGCTCCTCTTGTTCGGAATGAGGCCGGTAACGGCCAAAATGGTTCACATCCACCATTATGCCGGCGTTCCGTCATATATGCCGATCAATTGCCTACCGGGGAACAAAGCGCCCTTTTCCAAACCGTGCAGTCGTGATAGAATGGAGTTATTCTCCAAACTTAATTGCATAAAAAGAAAAATATTTCTATCACTTCATCAACGGGAGAGAAACCATGCGTAAAATCGTATATGTCCCCTTGGACGAAAGACCTTGCAATTACCGCTATCCGCTTCAGTTGGCTTCCATGACCGACCTGACTCTGGAAGTGCCGGATATGGCGCTGTTGGGCCGCAAGAAAACGCCGGCCGATACGGATGCCGTCCGGGAATGGCTGCTGGGCGCAGCCCCCGACGCGGACGCCCTGATCGTGTCGATCGATATGCTCGTTCACGGCGGCATTGTGCCGTCCCGGCTGCACCATACGAGCGAAGCGACGTGTACGGAGCGCCTCGACGTGCTGGCCCGGCTGAAGCAGAGCCATCCGCACCTGCGCATCTATGCGTTCAACCTCATTACCCGCGTGCCCGCCTATTCCAGCTCCGAGGAGGAGCCGGACTATTACGCGGATTACGGCAACGAGCTGTACACGTACGGCTGGTTGAACGACAAAGCCGAGCAGGAGACGCTCGACGACGCGGAGACGGCCCGGCTGGAAGCAGTGAAGGCGAAGATTCCGCAGGACGTACTGGCGGATTTCCTGAACCGGCGCCGGACGAATTCTTTTGTCAATGCGGAGACGATGAAGCTGGTCCAGAGCGGCGTGATCGATTTCCTGATCGTTCCGCTGGACGACAACTCCAAGTACGGCTTCAGCCCGATGGAGCAGCGCAAGCTGTCGCTGCTCGCCGAGGAGCTGGAGCTGGGCGACCGTATCCTGATCTACCCGGGCGCCGACGAGATCGGCTGCACGCTGTTCGCCCGGGCGTTCTGCGAGGCGAAGGGTTACGTGCCGAAGGCGTTCGTGCGCTATTCGTCCGTGCACGGGCCGTTCGTCGTGCCGAAATACGAGGACCGTTCGCTCGGGGAAAGCATCAAGTATCATCTGACGGCGGCGGGCGCGGTAGCACACGACAACTCTGCCGGAACCGACTTTATTCTGATGACGAATTCGCCGCCGGTCGGCCAGAAGGATATGGCCGAATGCTCGACCCCTTACGCGGAGCGCAATCGCGCGTATTTCTCGGAGACGAACCCGAAGGAGTTCGTGCAGGCGATCCGTCATTATATCCGCGAAGGGCATACGGTCGCGCTCGCCGACGTAGCCGTCAGCAACGGGGCGGATCTTCCGTTCATGAAGCTCGTCTCCGCCAGCGGACTTCTGCACGACATCGCCGCTTACGCAGCTTGGAACACGTCCGGCAATACGATGGGGACGGTCGTGTCTCACGCGATCATCGAATCGTACTATCGCGGCCGCGGGGACGATTCCGCGGAGCGGCTGAACCGCAGCCGGGCGTACTACTATTTCCGGCTGATCGAGGATTGGGGCTACCAGGCGATCGTACGCAAGGACGTCATCCATAACGAGCTGCCGAGGCTCGGAGCAAGCTACTACGAGCTGACCCACGTGCAGGACGACGTTTACGCGGTCATTTGCGGCAAGCTGGAGCAGTTTTTTGCCCAATATGTCCAGAAAGGTTGTCCGGGACGCGTCCGGATCGAGGACGTGCACCTGCCGTGGAGCCGCATGTTCGAGGTCGGCTTCGAGACGGTGCTGGAGGCCGGGCCGGACGGCGTGTAAGGCCATTCAACTATCCGGCCGCTCCCGGCGTCACCGTTTACAGCCCTCCCCGCATAGGGTATAAATAAGGAAGAATGACCCAACCGATCGATGCGGAGGGATGCGGATGAAACCGATCATTGCCATATCGGCCAATTACGAAGACGAGTACGCCGGTTTGAAGCACGCTTATGCCGACGCCGTTTTGCAGGCGGGCGGCATTCCCGTTATCGTGCCGTTCGGCCTCGGGGAAGCGGAGGTGCGCGGCCTGTGCGCCGTGACGAGCGGGCTCTTGCTGTCCGGCGGCCCCGACGTCGATCCGTCCTATTACGGGGAGGAGCCGCTGCCCGGACTCGGCCGGGTTACGCCGGAGCGAGATCGGCTGGAGCTGCTGCTCGTTCGCGAATATGCCGGCTGCGGCAAGCCGATCTTCGCCATATGCCGGGGGCAGCAGGTTTTGAACGTCGCTCTCGGCGGGAGCCTGTACCAGGACATTTATTCGCAGTGCCGCCCGCTCCAGCATAGCCAGAAGGCGCCGAGAAACCATCTGTCCCACCGGGTTCGGGCCCAAGGGGACAGCCGGGTGGCGACGATAGCGGGCGCGACCGAGTTCAAGGTGAACAGCTTTCACCACCAGTCCGTCAAGCAGCCGGCTCCGGACATGCGCATTACGGCCTCTGCGGAGGACGGCATCGTCGAAGCGATCGAGAGCACGGCGCACCCGTTCGTTATCGGGGTGCAGTGGCATCCCGAGGATACGGCTGCGAGCGACGACGTGTCGCGCAAGCTGTTCGAAGCGTTCGTAGCCGCCTGCCGTTGATTCCGGCGATAAGCATCTAGCAAAAGGTTGAAGACACAGAAGCGATTCCGTGTGACAAAGTATGGGTTCCAGAAGACGCCTTCGCAGGCCAAACCTGCGGAGGCGTTTTTTTTCGCGGAATGGCCCGTTCCGCGCGCATTCGTTGCAGTGCTTGACCCATGATGATGTTGACTGGCGCGCAGGGAGCGAAGGTCGTTGGAAGGAAGGCCGCTTTGTACGATATTTCACACAGGAAACGGTCTTTTCCAGGCAATGACGAGTGTTTTATATGAAATACCGTACAAATTTTGGCTTTTTGAATGCCGCGTCTTGCTTTTTGTACGATTGTTCGCACAACAGGCATGAATTCGAATTGCTTTGGAGACAACTTGTGTGAAAAATCGTACAATACTTCATAAGACGTTAGGGAACGAAGAGGCTCACAGGACCTTCACATCACGTCAAGTACTGATTTTGAGGTGAGCCACAAAAGGAAGGCCGAAATTTCAGTAAGTTTCATCTGAGGCCCCGCACTCCAACATACCGTTCACGTGCTACCAAAGTGGGACGGGACGTATGGAAGAAGCAATATTCACGATGAGGAGCCTGCTTATGCAGCTCGCTGTATCGCCGCAGTGCTGAGGTCGAATCGTCAAATCGGTCAACCACAACCATTTCCTCCATATAGCGGTTGCCGTTCATAGAATGAGCTTTCGTTGCCTCTAGAACCACCCATTCATTCGGAAACCGTTCCTGAATTTCTTCCCAACGCATCCCATCACCCCTACTTTTTATATTGTTTACATTGATATAACTCGTTTGATGGAAAGTCTCCGATCATCTCGACGGCCAAATCATGCTTATCATGAAAGGTGATCCGTTGGAGGGCAGGCTTTTATCTTGAAATGGATGAGGGATATTTGGATGAATTTTAGACGTTTGATCATTGTAATGACTTTTGTAATGCTAAATCTAGGTTGCTCAAACAAAGAGCCGGATTTTATGGGTTACGTCGTTAACCGTACCCCCGAGAAAGTTACAATTGTCGAGATAAGCGATAAAGAACCTCCAATGGTGTTGCTCCACCAAAGCTCGAAATTGAAAATCGGCGCCAAAGTTGAGGTCAGATTCAAAGAGAAGAATATGGACACAAGGTTTCCTTCTTCAACTCCCGCAGAAGTTAAAGAGATGAAAGAAAATGCAGAAGTAAAAAACATGCTTAAGCACCTTCTTTCGACTATCACCGAGAGAAATGGCCCTGACTCCTATACTTCGAGACCAAGTTGAGAGTTGGGTTATCCAAACTAAAGAGTATACTGGAAGTGAATGTATACCCAAATCGTATAAGGTATCGAAAAATGGACTTAAGATGGAGACCCTTGAATAGTCTACTCGATATAAAAAAGCAACGAGAGTCGAACTTGCTCGACGGCTCGTTGCCTTTTTTTGGAATAAAGTAAAGTTTACACTTAATACCAGTTGCCCGGCCCGTCCAGCTCACTACTGTTTGTATTACCCAATGCTTTTTCTAAGCTTTTTTGCTCTTGTTTAGCAAGAGTAATTGCGCTTTCATTTTTTTTCTGTTTTTTGTAACCACGCACAACGGGTTGTAATTCTGCAGACCATGTAAGAGTTTTCATATTAGACCTCCCAAAAGTTATGGAAATATATTACACTACTATTATAAAACTATTAAGGATAAAAATGAAAGGGGATATTTAATGACGCGAAAAGTTTTTTTAGGACTGACCGTATTTTTCGTGGTCATTCTCCAGATATGGTTCGTAACTTTGCAATATCGTTATCCATACTTGGGAATCGATTTAAACGTAAACCCTATAACCAATCAATGGGTCGTATCTAGTCTTGAAAATGAAACCAAAGGTCTGGATGCTCGAATTGGTGATATTGTCTACAAAGTAAATAATAAAGATCCCAATTCACATTTTTCCATTACAAAATGGAGAACGTTAGAGCAAGTAAACTCACTCGAATTAATTCGTGACGGAGACTTGATTGTCGTTGATTTAGAGTCCGTCAGTAATTCAGTACGGCATGATCTTCTTCCCATTATGGCTGAAGTTATCTGTTTTTTTGCGGCCATTTTACTGTTCACCAAAGTTAAAATGTCCAAATCGTCGCAATATTTATCCTTTCTCTTTTTCGTTATCGGAACAACATTTATGAGTTTGCCTGCTTCAATTCGAGGAGAAATAGCAGGCAAGTTATTATTGCAACTATCACTTTCTGCAATTCCTGTTGTATTTCTTCAATTTTTAGTTATTTTTTTCAGAGAGAAGAGCGATTTGCGGTTGAATCTGAAAGCTGTGCTTGTGATTCTTTATATTTCTATCATTCTTCAAAATATTTTGTGGCTATCTTGGGTAGGGAAACAACATATTAATTATGATTTGTATCGCATAACCGGACCACTTATTCTAGTCACATTTCTTATTGGAATGTTAATTGTTTTTGGTTTGTTGTTTTATATATATTTTCGATACCGGCAGGAGAAATCAAGTTTAGCTACAATTATACGTTCTGTCGTGACGTCAATGTTAGTTTCATTTCTGCCAGTAATCTTACTTTCTTTTTTGCCAAGCATTGTATTCGGCCACTATGCTGTTACTCCTTACGTAACCAGTTGGTTCGTACTCATTTTCCCGCTGGCGTTTGCTTATCTGATTATTACGAGGCAGATTTACGATATTCATATGGTGCTGCGCCGCGTATTGTTCACGCTCTTAATGGCGTCTTTGCCGAGCGCGATTGTCACAGCGCTATTCCTCGTGTTTACTTATGACCATTTCTCGGTGCGCAAAAGCATCCTGTTTTTTTCCGTTTGTGTGATTATCCTGACGTTTGTCCTGTATTCCGCCGAGCACCTATACACCCGGATGGAGCGGTTTATGTTTCCGCGCAAGCACGTGCTCCAAGCCGCCTTGAAGAAAGTTGCCAAAAATTTAACCTCTACTTCGAGCTTCCGCGATCTGAAAGATTTAATTCTCGTCGATATCGTCGATACGCTGCAGGTGTACGGGGGAGCAATCGTGTTCAAATACCGCGACAGCATGGAAACGATCAGCGAAGGGCATATCGATAAAGCCGAGGTGGAGGCACTCGTCAGCCGCCATATGCCGGAGGAGCACCCGGATCTGGTTTGTATCGAGATCAACCGGCACGAAGAATATACGAGCTATCTGATCATGACGCACAAGCGGGCGAATACCCGGCTCGTCCTGGAAGAAGTGCAGTGGCTGAATCTGATCGTCTCGTATTTGGCCGTGAGCTTGGAAAATGTATACCTGATCCGCAAGCTGACCGACCGGTTGAACGACATGGCGGCCCAGTCGCCGGATCAGGAGGAGTCGCGCCACCTGAACTGGTACCGCAAGCTGTCGTTCGAGCTGCAGGAGCGCGAGCGGATGCGGATCGCTGCGGATATGCACGACACGACGATGCAGGATTTGTTTCACCTCAAGCGCAAGCTGACCGCGCTCGGGGAGAAGTTCGAGCTGCCGCCCGAAGGACACAGCAGCATTCGCAGCCTCGTCGAATATGTGGAGATCATCAACGTCAACCTGCGGCAAAACTGCTTCGACCTTCATCCATATTTGCTTCAGGAAATCGGCTTTATCCAGACGGTCGAGCGGGTGATCGAGCGGGAATCGTACGCCTGTCCGTTCGAGATCGTCTTCGACGCTTCGCGGGCGTACGAGATCGAACGGCGCAGCCTGGAGACGAAGCGCCACCTGTTCCGGATCGTCCAGGAGCTGCTGAACAACGCGCGGAAGCATTCGGAAGCGTCCGTCGTCAGATTCAAACTGGCGGTGGCGAAGGGCAGCTTCTATCTGGACTATACGGACGACGGCGTGGGCTTTGAACCGAACGAGTTCAAACCGGCGGATATCCGCAAATCGGGCGTCGGCATGGAGCAGTTGCGGAGCCGTATACTTTATTTGCAAGGCCATCTGGAGCTGGATACGCATAAAGGCGCTGGCGTGCAGATGCGCATTACGTTTCCTTTGAAGGAAGGCGCGACCGCGTGACGGTGCATTAGTCCGGTTGAACCGAATACGAAAGGATCGTGAATGGCTATTATGTTCATCGAAAAATACGGACATTTGGACTTGGGCGAAAGAATAGCGGCCGGCGAAAACTTCGTTCCTTTTCCTCGAGCAGACGACAGAGCCGCATGGGAAGGCTAGCTTGCCGGTTCGCGCTCGTAATGGATTTCCCAAGGGGAAGCGCGATTAGCGTTTGAGTGGCCGTCCTTGAAAGCGGAGCATTTCCTCCACGTGAAGCGGACCGGCGAGTTTATCGGTTATCTTCATCCGTATTGGGAGAGGCGCAGTCTCCTCGGAACGTTCGTTTTGGCGGAATGCGCGGAAGGCCGGGGGGCGGTTTATGAACCAGATTCTGAACGGCATCCAATGCATATGCGAAGAGACGTCCTGGATGCCGCCGCACATGAACAGCTATTTAACCAGAATCAATAAAGCGGAGTATATGCCAGATGCCGCCGATCATGAGGTAGAGCTTTTTTCGAGCGAGACCGCCGTTCTGCTCGTATGGACGTTTTATTTGCTGAAGCGTCCTCTGGATGCAATCAGCACCCGAATCGGCCGGCGTATCCAGAAAGAAGTAACCGACCGGCTGCTGGCGCCATACTTGGAACGGGACGATTACTGGTGGATGGGCTTTACGGGCAGTCGGGTCAACAACTGGACTCCTTGGTGCAACGGCAACGTATTGATGGCTTTGCTGGTGTTTGATGGGGATGCGCAGGTTCGGAGCAAGGCAATTCGCAAAATGATGCGGAGTCTGGACGTGTTCATCGACACGTATCCGGAAGACGGCTGCTGCGACGAAGGGCCGATGTACTGGGGCCGTTCCGGGGCTTCTCTTTACGATTGTCTGGAACTGCTCCACGCGGCATCCGGCGGGACGATCGATTTGTTCGCCGAGAAAAAGATTCGGGATATCGGGCGTTATTTGGGCAGCGTACATATTCATGAAAACTACTACGTGAATTTTGCCGACGGCGATGCGATCGTGCATGCCGATCCGGATGCGGTGTACGGCTATGGCAAAGCGATAGGGGATCACGCGCTGACGCGATTGGGAGCCAGCATCCGGGCCAAACGGCAAGGCTTCGTCGATTGGTTTCCGCTCTACCGGCATATCCGCGATCTGTTTCAGGAGGAAGAGAGATTGTCGTTCGGGGGCAAGCCTCCTTATGTTCGCGATGCCTGGATGCACGCCTCTCAGGTCATGACGGCGAGGGAGCGCGAAGGCAGCGAGCAGGGGCTGTTTCTGGCTGCAAAGGGCGGCCATAACCTCGAGTCCCATAACCACAACAATGTGGGTAATTTTACCGTATACGCCGACGGCTTGCCGGTGTTTATCGATCTCGGCACGGAGGAATACGTGGCCAAGACATTCAGTCCGCAGCGGTTCGAGCTCTGGTACTTGCAATCCGCCTACCATAATGTACCGACGATCCGCGGCGTTATGCAGCGTGACGGCAGCATGTACCGGGCGAAAGACGCGCATTACGCGAAGAATGCGAACCGCTCGGAGTTGTCCATGGATATCGCCGAGGCATATCCGGGGGAGGCCGGGATCGCGACGTGGCGGTGCAGCTTCGGTCTGACGCGTGGCGAAGAAGCCGAAGTAACGATGGCCGACGAGTTCCGGCTAACCGAACTGGCAGCCGATCTGTATTTCAGTTTCCTGACGCCCCACCTCCCGATGGAAACGTCAGAAGGTGTCTTCGAATTGGAATATGCCGAAGGTAGGCGGGTTGCGGTCGCTTACGACGGCGGCATGTTCCGGATGCGTACCGAGCGAATCGCGATTACCGACAGTCGTCTTCGCGGAAATTGGGGAGAGATCGTGTTCCGGATCGTACTGGAAGCCAAGGACAAGCTGCAGCAAGCGGCACACATGCTCCGCATTCGTATCGTCGTCGACCCGCCAAAACTTCATTCTCCGCACTTCCCGGCATCCCCATAACGCTCATCGTTCCCCATCGTAGCTGGCGCTCTTCGAGCGATGGTTTACGAAAAAATTCAGCATGGCGCTTTCTAGCCTCCCTATTTTCATATATTATATAGAATATACTCATCAGAGAGAAAGCTTACACTCCATAGGGAAAGGGAGTCTCGTCATGCCGAAGTCGTGGCTGAACCGTCTGTTCTGGTCCTTTTTTCCGATCGTATTCGTGATCTCCTTAACCTTGCTGTCCATGTCTTACATGACCTTGAACGAAATGTCCAAGCAATCCGCCAAAAAAGCGAACGAAGTGCTCTCGCACGGTATGATCCAGATGATCGATGCGTGCTTGCAGCAGGCTCGACCTTGCTGATGTGTGCGTCGTCACGGGGACGGGTCGCGCGATCAGCGGCGTTACCGCCACGGCGACAAGCGGCTCGGACGTGCTGACCGCGGTCGCGAACGTTACGGAGCTGATTCCGGGCGACTGCATTATGGCGGCGGGGACGTCGGGATTCAAGCGCATTTTGTCCATTTCCGGCACGACGGTCAAGGTGGACTCGAACTACGACGCATCGGCTGCTGGAGCGGCGGTCGCGAATCGCCCGTTCCAGTTCCTGGCCTTCGGGCAGAACGGATACCGCACGGCGGCAGGCAGTCCGTCCGGCGCGGCGGTTCCGCTGTTCGTCGGCGAGGAGCTGCTGGATACGACAAACAAAGCGTGGTACAAATCGACCGGCGCCAGCAACGCCGATTGGGTAAAGACGGGAGTGTAAGCCATGACGAAAAGCTATACATTTGCGGTGGCCGGAGCGCAGAGCGGCCATATTGACGGATGCGTCGGCGATCTGCTTGCCGACGGGCACCGGTGCAAGGGCATATTCGAGGATGACCGCCGCGCGGCGCAAACGTTCGCGGAAAAATGGAAAGTGCCGTCGCTTGCATCGCTTGACGAAGCGTTCGCGCCCGAAGTCGATTTTATCGTCTCGGCTGCTCGCAACGATCTTAAAATCGATCTGATCGAACGGTGCGAAGCGGCCGGCATCGGCATTATGCTGGATAAGCCTGCCGTAACGGGTCGGGAAGGGCTGGAACGGCTGCGCGCGGTCGTCGAACGGAGCGGCATCGCCATAGGGCTGCTGCTGTCGGAGCGGTACCGCGCGGTCATCCGGGAGGCGAAGCGGCGGATCGTCGACGGCGAGCTCGGCGAGCTGGTCAGCCTGTCGCTGCGAAAGCCGCACCGGCTGTCGCCGGAGGCGCGCCAGGATTGGTTTTATGCGAAGGACCAGAACGGCGGTATTCTGCTGGATCTGTTCATACATGATTTCGACCTGCTCCGTTTTCTGACGGGGCAGGAGCTGGTGTCGCTGCACAGCCGCAAGGCGAAGCGGATTATGCCGGAGCGCGCGGAGTTTTACGACACGGCCTCCGTTCAGGCGGTGCTTGAAGAAGGGATTATCGCCCAGCTTTACACGGATTGGCACGCGCCCCGCACATGCTGGTCCTACGGCGACTGCCGGATTTTCATCATCGGCACGAACGGGAGCATGGAGCTTCGCTTGACGGGCGATCCGCTTCTCGAGGAGGCGGGCAACGAGCTGCTGCTGCTCGCCACTTCGGAACGCGGACTGCATCGCGCGGAAATTCGGGCGGAGCGCATGTCGATGGCGCGGGATTTCGTGAATCGGCTGGAAGGCGGACCATCCTTGCTGACCAATATGGACATATACTTGGCGAGCCGCGCCTCGGTGGAAGCTGATGAGCAGGCTGTCGTCTACAACCGGTTTCAAACTGACGATACGGAGTGAATCACATATGGAGAAATCATTACTGACCGATAAAATCCGTTTTGCCGTGCTCGGCTGCGGAGGCGTATCCAAAGCTCATTTCATGGGCATTACGGCTACGAAGGAAGAGGAGCTCGTCGTCGTCTGCGACGCCGTGCCCGCCAGAGCGGAGGAATTCGGGCAACTATACAAGGTCAGAGCCTATAGCGATTACGACGAGCTGCTGGCCCAGCCGGACGTCGACGTGATCTGCGTATGCACCCCGAGCGGCATGCATCCGGAGCAGGCGATCCGGGCGGCGGAAGCGGGCAAGCACGTCATCTGCGAGAAGCCGGTGGCGATCCGCGTCGAGGACGCGCACCGGATGAATGAAGCGTTCCGGCGGAACAACGTCAAGCTGGCCGCGATATTGCCCCGGCACATGTCCCCGGCCGCGCAGTTCGTCAAAGGGCTGATCGAGCAGGGCAAGCTTGGCAAGCTGAGCCATTGCTCCGGATATTCGCTGTTTTACCGGGATCAAAGCTACTATGACACTGGCGCGGCACCTGGGAATACGACGGCGGCGGCTCGATGATGAATCAGGGTATTCATACGGTCGATCTGCTGCAATGGCTGGTCGGCCCGTGCAATCGTTGTTCGGCTACGCGAAGGCGACGCTGTGGAACATCGAGGTGGAGGATGCGGCGATCGCTACTCTGCAATTCCGCAACGGGGCAGTCGGGGTCATCGAGGCGACGACTACGGCTTATCAGGTGCCGGATCGGCATGTCATCACGATTTATGCCGAGAAGGGGACGGTTACGCTGACAGGCGACGCAATTACCGACTTTAATCTTGCCGATAAGTCTATCGAGCTTCCCGAGTTCGGACCGTTCTTTATTTCCGACGGCCACGAGGCGCAAATCCGCGATATGGTATACGCCATTCGGGAGGGAAGGGACCCTGGTATCCCGGGAGAAGAGACGGTGCATGCGCTGGAGATCATTTTGGGCACATACGAGTCGTCCCGGCTGGGCCAACAAATTGTTTTCGATCAACCTGACGCCGCCGCCAACCGATAAGGCATTACCCCTGCGGTTAAAGCCTAGTTAACAAGCAACCCCCGGAAAGCTTTCGCTCCCGGGGGTTGTTGGCATGGCGCCGGCAAAGGAGTCTTCGATTCGGTAAAAGCGATATCAGCCGACCAACTGCTCCGTCCCCGTCTCGTGGGAAAGATAGGCGGCGTCTACGGCGGCGGCGACCGATTGGCCGTACGCGCCCGAGGTGACCGTGCCGCCTAGGCCCGCGATAGCTTGCAGCATGTCGCTCCATTGGGCGGCGAAAGGCTCAAGGTGCTCGGCCAGCTTGACCTGCTCGTAAGCCCGGTCGTTTCCTCCGATCCACAGCGAGTTTTGTCCGCCCATTTTGAGCTGCCCTCCGGTGAACAATAGCTCGGTCTCGTTGACCGATACGTTATGGTAGCCGCACAGCGATATGACGGCCGGAACGCCCGAGGCGGTTTGCACATACATTAGACCGCTTCCGTCGACATCGCCGCGCTCGCCGAAATACGTCAGGTCGGCTTTTACCTTCGTCACCGCGCTGCCGGTCAGCCACTGGACCTTGTCGAGCGAGTGACTGCCGATATTGCGGACAATGCCGCCGCCGGAGCGGGAGCGGTCCAGGAACCAGGCCGGCCGCTCGGCGGAGAAGTAAAAGTGGTGCCTCTTGTCATTAATCATGATGAGCTTGCCAAGTTGCCCCGATTCGACGATCTGTCTGGCGCGAATCACCGATGGAAAGTAATGCTGCATATGGCCGACGGCGATCACGACGCCGCACCTTTCGGCGGCAGCGTTGATGTCGGCGCATTCTGCGGCGTTCATCGCCATCGGTTTTTCCAGCAAGACGTGGCAGCCTTGCTCGGCGCACCAGATCGCCGCTTCCTTGTGCAGGAAATGGGGAAGCGTGATGACGACGATGTCGGGGCGCTCGGTCAGCACCATGCGGCGATAATCGTCGTAGGGCGTCACCCCGTAGTCGGCTGCAAGCGCCCCCGCGCGGGCGGCAACGATATCCGCCAGTGCGGTCAGGCTCGTGTTCTCGTTCTCATGGAGTGCCTTCATATGGGCCTTGGCGATAATGCCGGCTCCGATGACAGCGGCTTTGTAAGTGCGCATGGTTCTCTCCCTCTCTATTCTGATGCGCTTTTCCGGCTTATGGAGCCGTAACCCGAAGCTCGTCGAACGGAACGTAATAGCCGGTCGCGGCTTCATTTTTTTCCCATAGGGTGACGATCCGGATCGTATGCGGTCCGGCCGGCAGCAGGCCGGTATCGAATACTTCTTGCTTGTAAATAATCGTCGTCGGGTTGTAGAAGTCTACGGTTGCTTTGTATACGCCGTCCACATAGACGGCGCCTTTGCCGCGCAGCGGGCGCTTGTCGCCGACAAGCTTCGCCCGGGTGCCATAGAACGGAATTTCGGCGGACGATCCGCCCTGGAAGCCCAGCACCAGACTGCCTCCCGCGTATAGCGGAGACAAATAGGTGCGCCAATCTCCCTTATACAGCACAAGCGGGTCGTTGTCGTCGATGTTTGCGGCCTGCGCGAGCGGATTGATGACTGCAATCGGTCCGGAGCCCAGGGATACGTCCCCGCGGCTGTCCACGGCGTAAAGACGGTACCAGCCCAGCGGCAGGCTGGTCGTATCGATATGTCCGGCGGCTCCTGCGGTGATGGAGACTGTTCTGCCTCCGGCGGCCGCCGCGGCTTCGATTGCTGCCCTGTTGTCCGCAGTAGCCTCGGGCACCAGATGCAGCGCGCCGCTCTTCGGGCTAGTCGCCGCAACCGTCTGTCCGACCGCAACCGCGCCTGCCGTCGTATCGGTCAATGCGTACCGGTTCTTGAACACGAGCAGGGAATCGAACGAAACGTTTATTCCGCTTGAGGCAGCCTGCTTTTCGCCGGTCACTTCGATGCGAATCACATGGACGCCTTCGCTGAGCGGGCCGGTATCGAACAGCTCTTGGCGGTATTTGATCGTCGGGCTGTAAAAGTCGACCGTCGTCTTGAACACGCCGTCGACGTAAATATTGCCTTTACCGCGGGCGGTATGCAGATCGGCAACGATTTTGGCCGATGATCCGTAGAACGGAATGTCCGCATAGTCGCCTTTCACGCGGCCGAGCATCATCGTGCCTCCGGAGTAACTGGCCGACTCCAGCTTCAGCCATGTGCCGGAATACCGGATCAGCGAATACGTATCCTGTATGACGGTCATATCGCCAGGGACGAGGACGATCGGCGAACCGGTGGACACACCCGTCTGGTTTATGGCATACAGCGTATAATAGCCGGGCGCCAGTCCTGAGGTTGACAGCTCAACCGGAACTTGAGCCGTCGCCGCAGCCTTTACGCCGTAGACGGCCCCCGATACCGGTGTTGCCGCAAGCTCGATTGCCTGGGCCTGGCGCGGCGTTCCGGAAGGGACGAGATAAATATGTCCGTCGCTGGAGCTGGTCGCGTGAACAGGGTCGCCGGCTACAGCCCCGTTCGGGGTTATGTTCGTCAGCACCGGCGGCAACCGCCCGGTCAACGATAACGCTATGTTTGCCGTTTGCCCCTGCGTCACATAGACGGCTTGCGAGACATTAAGCGCGTAGCCTGGAGCGCTGACGGTTACCCGCTGTCTGCCCTCCGGCACGCCGGCGAGCGTAAACCGGCCCGAGTTGTCGGTGAGGGCAGAAGGCGTGCCGTAGCCGGTCGGATGAACCGCGGCCCCGACAACCGGTTCGCCCTCGGCGTATACGGAACCGGTTACGGTACCCGTCCTCAGGTTGCCGGGATTTCCCGTAAGCTCCGAGGCGCGCTCGATGTTACCGATCTCGAACGTATGCGCCCCGGTCCACTGCTTCGAGGGGAAGAACATCTGCTCCGAGCTGCCGTCCGCGCGTATCTCGAAGCCGGGGTCATGCTCGGCGAGCACGATAGCGGTACGTCCCGGGCTCGAGACGATATCCCTGATCAGGAACCCTTGCTTGCTGCCGTCCGGATGCTTCACCAGCACATAGCGGCCGATCGCATCGCGGGACACCGGGATATCCGTGACGATCGCGTCGTACGCGTCGCCCTTCGCCCGGCGCAGCGTATCCGTTACGGTGCCTGCCGCCGCGCCCGCTCCGACAAGCTCGGTGTCGCCTTTTTTCAGCAGCGTGCCGCCGTACAGCGTCAAGTCGCGAACGGCGCCGTCCTTGAGCCGGATCAGTCCCATCTGGCCACGCATCGTCACGTCACCGACCTGTATCGGCTGCTCGGGATGACGCGGATTGCTCAGCAAAATATCGATCGTGTCGCCGTAGGCGATCCGCACGGCGACAGCTCCTTCCGGAGCTTGCTCCGGCACCAGCCGGTCAATGGCCTCAATGCGCGGCTGCTCCCCGGTGAAAGGCTCCATGAGGGTGACGAAGGAGCTTTCCAAATTCGTGCCGTCCCGGCGCAGGACCAGCTTCGGCATATCGTATTTGTCCACTTCGTCGTTGTTGTCCATCGCTCTGCCCTGCACGCGTATAGCCCGAAGCGAAGGCGAGCGGCCCAAATACAGCTCGTTCGTACCCGGCTCAAGCAGACCGGTTATGTTCATTTTCATTTTCTCCGCGCCTTCGGCATAGGTGACGAGCGAGACGTTGTACCGGTCGTCCTGAAGCTGTGCCTGCTTCACGTCGCGGACATAAATATAGCCGGGATAATGCCCTTCCGCGCTGCCGCTGTCGTTGTTGTTCGTCGGCTCGACCACGACCGTTCCCGGAGGCACCAAATAAGGCCCGTAATCGGTCAATGGCAAGGACGTAAGGAATGCGGCATCCCGGTTCGCGTCGCCCTGCAGCGTATATTCATGCCGGCTGCCGCCGGATACCCGGAACAGGTCCAGCACGTAGCCTTGTTCGGCGGTTCCGCCCGGGAAGGGCACGAACCACGGCTCGCGGCTGTATTCCGACGTTTCCGGATAAGCTCCTTCGTAATCGGCACGCATGGCCTGGAACGCGCCGCCGTTCGCGACGAATGACTGGATGCTGCCACCGTCCTTCGACGACTCGCCGAAGGGCATATTTTTGCCATTCACGACGACTGTATTGTGTCCCATCGTCGACAAGGAGAAATACCGGTATTTCGAACTATGCGTGTAGCCGAGATCGGGAAGCAGCTCCTGGCCGCCCGCGAACAGACTCAAATTGAGCGGGTCAAAATGCACATGGCCGTATTTCGGCTGGAAGCCCATGTACAGCATAGTCTGGCCCGTTCCTTGTCCGCCGGACAACCGACCGATGCCGGCCGACGGCAGCAGCAGCGGCCCCTCGTCCGTTTTGGGTTGACTCGGCCTCTCGGCAGCCCACGTGTCCATGACGGGCAGCACTTTGCCGTCCGGGTAGACGAGCCGGTTGGCGGCATCGAGCGCGCGGTTGATGATCGGGAACTGCTGGGCCATATCGAGATTGTCGAAATGCATGCCCGTGCGCGGAGAGACGTACCCGGCCGGGTCGCTCCAGCCTTTCAGCAGATTAAGCGCCGATTGAAGCCCGCTGACCGTCTGAATATGGTAGGAGGGCGTTACTTCCTGCCAGAAGCCGTCGGACAAATACATACGGGCCGTGAACGCTTCAATCGATTCGACCGCGCGGTGAATGTAGTCCGGCTCGCCGAGCGCTTTGCCCAGGGCGATCAGGCCAATCCACGGCTGCAACGACATGTTGCTGTACCGGTTTACGTGCGTCAGCACCAAATCCGCCGACGGAATGAACATCTCCTGCACGATTTTGCGTTCGACATCCTCGCCGAGCGAGGCGCTGAGCAGATCGAAGGCATTCGTTTTCTTCACTTCCGTATAGGCGTCCATCAGCGGGCGCAGCTGGGGAAGATCGTTGTACCACCAGCGATCCCATACGCCGCCCCAATAGGCGTACGGCGGCCCGGATGCCTTGTTCGCCGAGTAATTGATTAAAGTGCTGCCGCCGATCCGGTCGACGGTCGGGTTGTAGGAGCCGTAAGCTTCCGCGAACCGGAGAAGCAGGCGCGCCGCGCCGAGCGGATCGGTTTTCGCGATGGATGCCGTCTGTGTGAGGGCGCGTTGCTTTTGCAAATACCACATTTGGCCGGTTATAAAATATTTTGTACCGTCCCCGGCTTCATAGTAGGGAATTTCGACGGTTTCGCCTTTGCCGTTCAGTACGGTCAGCCGCTCGTTCTCGGGGAAGAGGGCGTTCGGATAGACGGTGCCGGTACGAGCCGCGGTCATACTGTGTCCGTCCGCAGAGAGCTGGTACAGCGACTGCGGATACAGCTCCGGCATTTCCGGCAGGCCGACGAAGATGAAGCCCGGCTGCGGCGGAATCAGCGTCAACGCATTGCTGACCGCCGTCGAAGGTTCCGACCACGTCACGTTTCGGACGGAACCGGAAGGGCCGGGCGCCGTATAGGCTGCCAAGCTCGCCTCGATGGCGTGCTCGCGATCGAAGGACAGCAGCGCCACCTTCGTCTGGCCGGCCCCCGATGGAGAGAAGGCGACCGCCAACTGGTAGACGCCATCCTTGGCGGCTGCGGGATGCTGGAAATCGATGGCGGCCGTCGCGCCGTTCAGGGCAAACGCGTCTATCGCCAGCGTCTGCCAGTCGCCGCCGGGCGCCTTCCAGAACAGCCGCGTATCCGCGCTCGTTAAGCCGGCAGCAGGCGTGGAAATGGTCAGTCGTTTGCCGGTAAAGCCGGTATAAGCCAGCTCGGCAAGCGCCGGCCGCCATTCGGCTGCGCCGCCCGGAAGCGAGGCAAACCGTGCGGGGACTGCCGAGAAAAACAGGCTGCCTAGCCGCTGCTGCCCGATCACATCGCCGACAACCCGGCCATCGGGTCCTCCGGCATGCCAATGGTTCACATTGCGGACCGGGACCCATGAATCGAGCGGGGCGACGTACAGATTGGGAAGGTGAATCACGTTGATGCCCCATTCCGTTCCGGACGTCACGCCTGCCGGGGCAATTTCCGAAAGGGGAATGGCCGCCTCCACGCGCAGCTTGGCCGTATCCTGCGATGTGGCGTAGCGGGCATTCGCAATGTTCCGGCGCCCGATATCCGCCGTGGTGTTGATGTCGTTCATATCCGGATTCCAAACCGTCTGCAGCGACGGCGGCTGCGCCGTGGCGAGCGGAATGCGCAAGGCGTAGAACGCTGCCTTTTCGTCCGCGGGGCGAATGACGATTTCAATCTGCGCGAGCATATCCGCGGCCGGCCGGTCGAGACTTCCTGCGATGTAGAGCGACGAGCCGTCGTAGGCCAGCTTGTATTCGGCATGGTGCGTCGCCGCCTCTTCATAGAAGGCGGTGCCGAAGCCGTTCAGGACGGCGGCCGTCTGCCAGATGTTCTCGCTCGTCGTTCCGTCGATAACCGGAGCGTCCGCTTGATCGATGAGCGGCGCTACCGCCCATTTGTCCGGATAATGCCGCATTGGTTCCAGGAGCACGTTGTTATCTCCTCCTTCGGCGGCTTGTATAGGGGTGGCAGGGATTCCTGCCGAGAAAAGCATCAGCAGGGAGAGCGTGCAGGCGATCGTGACTTTCCCGTTCTTGTATCGTATACCCATTGAGAAATCCTCCTCATCTCGGGACAATACGGTCATGTTTCATTCTCAGTTGGCTGAATCGTTCGTTATCGTTATTTCAGCAGTTCCGCGAGCTTCAAGTCGAGCTTCTCGCCCGCTTCGCGGAGAGCCGAATTGGTGTCCTTCGTGCCGAGCACGACGTTCTGGTAAGCTTCGAAAAACGCCGTATGTCCAGGGCCTTGTCCCTTCACGATCTCGACCTTCGTCAGCGCGGACGGGGCGAACTTCTCCGGCAGCAGCGCCTTGACGTTCTTGCCTTTAAGTAAAGGGACGTCCTGGCCGAATTGGGCCATGCCCGCCGTGCGGTCTTTCAAAATCGGCAGCATGCCTTTTTTGGACAGATGGTTCTGGAATTCCTCCGACGTCATGTAAGCGATTACATCAAAGGCGTCATTTTTATGCTTGCTCGTCTTTGTTACGTAAAAGTAAGTCGGATACGATTGCGGTCCTACGCCCGGCTTGTCGGCGAGCTGCGGATAAGAGGCGATATCCCAGTCGAACTGATCCTTGAGCGTGGACAGCGACAGGACGACGAAGTGCAGCAGCATGGCGGCCGACTGATCCTGGAAAAACATTTTTTGCTGCGCGGCCAGACTCCACGTCTGCGCGTTCAGCCCGTTGCCGGGAATTTGCGCCACGCTCGTCAAGAGCTCGAACGGCTTCTTAAACGCGTCGGTGTTAAATACCGATTTTTTCGTGGCTGCGTCGAGGTATTGCACCGAATACTGGTTGAGCACGATGTTGGCCGACGATGACATCACCAGACCTTTGTAATCGACGCCGCCCTCGGAACGCGACAGCCGCTTCGCCATGTCCTTCACTTGGTCCCACGTGTTCCCGTCCTTCGGATATTCGACACCGAACTTGTCGAACAAGTTTTTGTTGTAGAACAAGCCGAGCGTATTCGTGAAGACCGGAAGGCCGTACATGCCGCCGCTGGCAAATCCTTTCTGCAGCTCCACAGCAGACGGCTCCAGCTTTGTCAGGTCGTATTTCGAGTTCTTGATCATCTCGGAAATATCGTACTGGTAATCGTACGTCGTCAGCGTATCCGCTTGGCCGATCGACATGAACATCACGTCGATCGTCTGGCCCGCAGCGACGACATCCGCGACCTTGTTGCTGCCGGCCGGAAGATGCTTGACCGTGATATGCGGGAATTTTTTCTGGATCAGGGAGCCGAACGTATCCATAAACGTGGCGTCATAGTCGGCAACCTGCGAGTAAAATACAAGCTCGACCGGTTCCTTTTTGACCTCGGCCGTTGCGCCGGGCTGGCCTCCGGCGTCCTTGCCCGCATCTTTTGTTCCGCCGCAAGCGGTTGTCGCCAGCAAAATGGCGCAAGCTGCGGGTATCATTATTTTTTTCATGGAATAACCCCCTAATTGATCTGTTCGTTTCTGTCCGTGGAGAGCAGATGGCCGAGCCGGTCGCACAGTTCGTCTTCATCCAGCAAATCGGCCCAATACGCTTTCAACTCGCCCTCCATCTTGCGTATGGCGTCGTGCGAAACGTTTAAGGCTTCGTGCGGCCGGAAGGAGGACATAATTTCCCGGAACATCATGTAGCGGGACGGACGGCGGCCGTTCGCTTCGTTCTTGTCCTCTGCATGCTCGTTCATGTGTAGCGTCCCGAGAGTCGGGATGCTTAGCGTCGTCCGGCTGATGAGCTGTTGCGCTTGCTCCGAGACGAGATAGTCGACAAGCATAAGCGTTTCTTCCTTGTGCGCGGACTCCCGGCTGATTCCGATGCCGAGCGAGATAAGGAGCGTCCGCATTTCGTCAAGCCGGGGTATCGGAGACACGTCGAATTCGATGTCCGATTCCTTCCAGCCGTTCATCCCCATATAGCTGCTCAGTGTCATCGACACTTTGCCCTCGAGAAACATCCGGTCGATATCGTCATGATTTTCCGACAAATACATGGGAAACGCCTTGCGGTTATGGATGATCCGCTTGCACATCTTCATCCCTTCAAGCAGCTTTGTGCCGTAAAGGCTGCGGAGCCGTCCGCCGTCCCATTCGAACCGTTCGCCGCTTTGCAGCAAAAATACGGGCCAGCGGTTTTTCGAAGGCACATGGAAGCAGAAGCCGTACCGTCCTTTACCGTCGGTCAACTGTTCTGCGGCCCGCATCAGATCGTCCCACGTCCAGCTGCCGTCCGGCTCGAGCATACCATTCTCGCGGAAGTGCGCTTTGTTATAGCAGAGCACGATCGGCGAGAAAATAAGCGGCTGCATATAAAGCAGTCCCTCGTACCTGAACATGTCGGTTGCCTGCGCGTACAAACCGGGCTTCTCGATCAGCGGTTCCAGTCGTTCGTGGTCACGATTCTCGGCGATATCCTGGAATTGATAATTTTCCAGCAATACCGCGTCGGCTGGCAGGGTGCGGTCGTCGGTCCCGAAACCGGGAGAGCCTTGGGTCGGCACGGCTTCCACGGAGATCCACGGATATAGTCGATGAAAGCCGTCCAGCAGTCGCGTAAGCTGCAGGTTGCGAAAGGGTGCGAAATTGCAAAGAAGCTTCAACTTAACCGGCGGCCGTGCGGCCGTCACGCGATTGCCGACGCGAGGGATCTTCTCGATCCAGCCTTCGCTGACCAATTGCTCCAAACCGGCACGAATGGAATTGTTGCTCATGCCGAATCGCTCCGCCAGCGCTTTCTCCGGCGGCAGGTAGTCGTTAGGGAGCAGCTGTCCGTCGAGAATTTCGTTCCGCAGCGCGCTAACCATCTGTTCCAACTGCATATGAAATTGTTCTTTTGTCGGTCGTCTTCTCATGATCGTTCTCCCAGCTGACAAGCGTCGTTTCTTTCCATTTTATCATATTACGCCGATTGCATGGCCAATCTCCCCCTTCTGTATCCGCTTGCACTCATTGATTCATAAATTAGCATTAAATAATGAATCAAATCAAGCGAGTTCCACCGAATAGATGCTTATTTTTATGTTAAAGGAGAGTTTATAGGATGTCAATTTTAATTTAATGAATCAATTAATAATTTTTTATAATTTTATAAATCACAATCGATTTTGAAAGTTCAAACCGACAGACAGTTGCAATCGTCCATGCGCATGAGCCGGCAGTGGGCCTTTGGAATAGGGACCGGATGTTTCCCGAACGGACGAGGCACTCCTCTGCTGGCGCCCAATTCGGCGCTCCCGACTTCCTTATTTCTGGAAAATGCCGTTTTGTCGAAAAATAGGCGAGATTCGGGAAAAAATGCAGCATTTCGTGTAGTTTTGTGTATTTTTTTGTCGAATTATTGGTGACAGAATTAGTTCATGAGACTTATAATGAATTTGTTCATAATTTTTCCTTTTCACCAAACAGAAGATTGGGAGTGATGCGAAGCATGAAATGGTTTTTGAATTTGAAGACGTCGGTGAAGTTGATTTCCGCGTTTGTGACAGTCGCTTTCATATTGGCGGCTGTCGGGATTTATTCCATCTCCAACTTGAGCATGCTGAACGGCAACGTGAAGGAGGTGTACACGAACAACCTCGTCTCGGTGCGGGATTTGTCCGCGGCCTCGATCAGCTATCAGCAGGCCCGGGTGGCCATACGCGACATGAGCACAAGCTCGGACAAGGCGGCGAAAGACAGGCTGAACGAGGAGATTGGTACGTACCAGGAAGAGATCGCGAGTAGAATAAACTCCTATCGTCAAGTGGCCGTTTTGAAAGAAGAACTGGATGAACTCAAGCTGTTCGACACGGCTTATGCCAATTACACCAAGATTATGGACCAGGGTCGTCAGCTGACGTATCAAGTCGATGCCGCCGAGTTCAGGGAATTTCAGGACAGCCAGTTGACGCCGGTCGGGACGAAAGTACGGGAAAGCCTCGGCAGGCTGATCGATCTCAACGTCAAAATAGCGGAGAGTACGTACAAACAATCGGGCGAAGCCTATGCGTCCTCCCGGAATATTACGATCGCGGTTATTGTCGCCGCTTTTGTGATCAGCATTTTGCTTGGTTACTACATAGCCGGTACGATTGCCAAGCCGCTGGCGGGCATTGTCGCTCTGGTGAGCAAGGTGGCGCAGGGCGATTTGCGGGAGCAAGCCGATGTCCGGACGAATGACGAGGTCGGACAGTTGTCCCGTTCGGTGAACGATATGATCCATAACTTACAGCAGTTGATCGGGGGCGTCATCCAGTCGTCGCAGAGCGTGGCGGCCGCCTCGGAAGAAATATCCGCAAGCACCGAAGAAATTGCCGGCAGCAGCACGAATCAGGCTCAAGCCGCGCAGCATATTACGGACCTGTTTAACGAATTGTCGACTGCGATCGATTCCGTGGCAGCAGGCGCCGAGCAAGCCGCAGAGCTATCGTCGGAGACGGTCAGGACGGCAAACCAAGGGGGCAAAGTAATAGAAGAATCCGTTGCCGGCATGCAGGCCGTCAACGACAAGATGGCGAAGCTGGAAGAGGATTCCCAGAAGATCGGGGATATTATCGAGGTTATCGACGATATCGCCGACCAGACGAATCTGCTGGCGCTGAATGCCGCCATCGAAGCGGCGCGCGCCGGCGATCAGGGAAGGGGCTTTGCCGTTGTGGCCGACGAGGTCCGCAAGCTGGCGGAGCGCAGCAGCGAAGCGACGAAGCAGATTTCCGCCATTATTAAGGTGATGCAGGAGAATACGAAGCAAAGCGTTGTTGCCGTTATGGAGAGCGTGAAGGAGTCGTCTCGCACCGGGGAGGCGTTCCAGAGGATCGTCTCCATGGTCGACGCCTCCTCGAACAAGGTGAACGAGATTGCCGCCGCATGCGAACAGCAGTCGGCGCAAGCTTCGGAAGTGATGACGGCCGTCCAGTCGATCGCCGCGACTAGCGAAGAAGCGGCGGCGGCGTCCGAAGAGACGGCGGCGACCTGCCAGTCTCTGGCGCAGCTGGCCGACGAACTGAACGTATCGGTCGCGAAATTCCGGATCGGCTAATACTAGGACACGGATGTGAGATTATGACCTCTCAACTGGAGCAATATATCGAATTTGGCATCGGACTTGAAAACTATGCGGTGAAAATCGGGGACGTGCACGAAATTATCAAGCTGCAGACGATTACCGACATCCCGCATTCCCGGCGGTACGTCAAGGGCGTCATCAATCTGCGCGGCAAGGTGGTGCCGGTGATCGCCCTGCGCGATCTGTTCGGCCTGCCCGACGAAGCTTACACGAAAAGCACGCGTATCGTCGTCGTAAAGCACCGCGAGGAATCGGTGGGCATCATCGTCGACCGGGTGAACAAAGTGACCTCGTATACGGACATTCAGCCGCCTCCCGAGCAGGCGGGGAACATAAGCGGCTCGTATTTCCTCGGCATCGGCCTCAAGGAGCAGCAGCTGGTCGGCATATTAAAACTGGACGAAGTGCTTCTTCGCGAGTAAGAACAGGAGGTTAGCCGCATGAACGATATGTCGGTCTACCGCGAAGCTTTTATGGAAGAACTGGCCGACCAACTGGAGCGGATCGAACAGGATCTGCTCGAGCTGGAACAGCAGGTGACCGAACCGCTTGTCCAATCGATCTTCCGTGCGGCCCATACGATCAAGGGATCGTCGGCGGCGATGGAGTTCGGCGAGATGAAGCAGCTTACCCACGAGATGGAGCACCTGCTCGATATGGTCAGAGGACGCCGGCTGGAGGTCGACGATGCGCTCGTCGAGCTGTTGTTCCAGTCGCTGGATTTGTTGAAAAAGCTGCGCGATCAGTACGCGCATAACGGTCCATATGCGGATATTGCCCGCATGGTGACAGCGCTCGGACGCTTTGCCCGCGGCGATCGCGAATCCGCCGGGCCTGCTGCCTTGCCCGAGCTGACGCCGGAGCAGTCGATGGCGGCGGAGAATATGCTGCATTCGGGCTTGCGCCTGCTTACCGTGCAGATCCGGTTTGCGGAAGAATGCCCGATGAAAGGGGCGCGCTTCTACCTGATCGCCGATAAAATCGCCGGCTCGATCGGACCTGTCGCGATGACCGAGCCTCTGCTGCCTACGGGATCGCAGCAGGACGATTCCATCTACGGGACCGTCCGCCTGCTGGTCGGGACGCTGATGGATGCCGAACGGGTCGTGGCCGAGCTTAGCGAGGAAACGGATGTACGCGACGTTCAGGCGGCCGAATACAAGCAGTTGGCCTCGCCGTCGTCCGTCGCGGCAACCGATGCTGCTTCCGGGGCAAGGACCGAGTCCGCAGCCGGTGAACAGCCGGAGGAGGAAGCGACTTACCTCCCCGTCAAGGAGCCGCAGCCGGTTGCCGCCGAGGAACGGCAGAGACAGGGAGCGCAAACGATCCGCGTCAGCGTCGAAAGGCTGGAGCAGCTGATGAATCTGGTGGGAGAACTGCTGATCGATCAGACCTCGCTGGCCGAGCTGAAGCGGACGGCGTCCCAGCGGTATCCGAACGAGGAGTTTACGGAACGGCTGAGCGATGTCTCCGATCATATGGTCCGCATCGTCGGGGAACTGCACGAAAGCATCATGAAAGCGCGGATGCTGCCCATTGAGCATCTGTTCAACCGGTTTCCGCGCATGGTCCGCGACTTGTCGCGCAATCTGGGCAAAGATATCGAGCTGGTGCTGGACGGAACGGAGACGGAGCTGGACCGGACGTTGATCGAGGAAATCGGCGACCCTCTTATTCATCTCGTCCGCAATGCGCTCGACCACGGCATCGAAGCCCCGGAGGCCCGATCCGCCAAAGGCAAGCCGGAGCGCGGCCGGGTCCGGCTGAACTCGTTTCACGAGGACAACCAGGTGGTCATTACTGTCGAGGACGACGGGGGAGGCATACGCCCCGATACGATCAGGCAGTCGGCCGTCCGCAAAGGTTTGCTTACCGAAGAGCTGGCCGGACGGCTGACGGAGCAGGAGGCGATCCATCTCATCTTCCAGCCGGGCTTCTCCACCGCTTCCGCGGTTAGCGAAATATCCGGCCGCGGGGTAGGGATGGACATCGTCCGCAATCAGATCGAACGGCTGAACGGACTCATCTCGATCCGTTCGGTTCCGGACGAGGGTACGTGCTTCACGATCCGGCTTCCGCTGACGCTCGCGATCATTACGGGGTTGATGGTGAAAGTGTGCGGCCGCGAATACGTCGTGCCGATGAACAATGTATCGGAAATCGTGCGTATCCCGCGCGAGAGCGTCCAAAAAGTGCAGGGCAACGACGTTATCATGATCCGCAACGAAATCATTCCGCTCGTCCGTCTTCAAGAAGTGCTGGGCTACCCGGCCCCTTCCGCCGTCGGCAAAAACGTCTCCGTCGTTATTATTGCGCTGCTGGACAAGAAGGTGGCATTGGCAGTGGACGAAACGTTGGGCAACCAAGAGATCGTCATCAAGACGCTGCCTCCGATGCTGGGGAAGATGGAGCATGTGGCGGGAGCGACGATTTTGGGCAACGGACGCGTGGCGCTTATTCTGGAAGCCGGCTATTTCGTCAAGCTGCGGGGCAAGAGGCACGGATTGTAACGAGACTTACGCGGAAGGGATGCGGATGCGTCCAGGCTGCGAGTTCGGCAATATGTAAACTTGAACAGCCCCTTGCCGGGAATGGCGAGGGGCTTTTTCGTTTGGAGAAATGCAAACATGAGCATTAATGAACAAAATATTGCATGCGCATATTCGCGCCGGCATAGAAATAGAGAAAGGGATGTACACCCGGGCATCCGGCCCCGGCTATCAAGGGAAGACAAATGACGGACGCCAAGGGCGGTCTGCAGCTTGTGCTGGATACCGGGTACTTGCCGTTTACGAAGAAGATGGCGGAGTCGCCGCAGATGAAGGAGCTGTGGGCCAAGGAGCCGAACCGCAAAACGGCTTTTGAACAGCTGCAATATGCGATCGACACCAACAAGGACGTCGCCTGGCCGCAAATCATGCAAGAATTTTTCAAAGCGATACAGGCGATCATGTACGACAACAAACCGATCGAGTCTACGCTGGATACGTTCAAGAAAGAAACAGAGCGTCTGCTGAAAAAATAAACCGGGGGAGCGGGCTGAAAAGATGCCTGCTCCTTTTTTGCCATATGCCTCGATTTGCCGCCGATTCGTCCAATGCGATTGCCCTGCTTCGGCGGGTCCGGCGAATAGCCCGGTTGTGCAAAATATGGTACGATTGGGCTAAACCGTTGAAGGCGAGGCTTGTTTCGTGAACAATCATGCGCAAATTATGGGAATCTCGTTTCCGAAAATGACGATGGACCAGAGCTTGCATCTGCTGGAGGACGTCGTCGGACAAAACCGCAAGGAGCTGTTTTATGTCGTGACGGGCAATCCGGAGATTGTCATGTCGTGTCAGCACGACCGGAAGCTGAGATCGATCGTCGAGGAGGCCGGGCTGGTAACGGCGGACGGCATCGGCATCGTGATGGTATCCCGGCTGAGGGGCGGCCATCTGCCGGAGAGAGTCACCGGCTGCGATCTGCTGATTCAATTGCTGGAGAAGGGAAACCGGCACAGCTGGTCGTTTTATTTGCTCGGGGCGGACGAGCCTACCAGCCGGCGGGCGGCGGAGGTCATCGGGGAGCGGTATCCTGGCGTACGCGTAGCGGGGCGGCATCACGGCTATTTTCACAAGGACGACGAAGCCGCGATCGTGGAGGACATTCGCGCAGCCGCTCCGGACTTCCTGATCGTGGCGCTGGGCGCGCCGTATGCGGAGAATTGGATCCACAACTATAAGGCGCATCTCGGTGCAAAAGTGGCCATCGGCGTCGGCGGAAGCCTCGATATTGTCGCGGGGAAGGTGAAGCGGGCGCCCGCGGTCTGGCAGAAGCTGCATGCGGAGTGGCTGTACCGGCTGATCCGGCAGCCTTCGCGATGGAGACGCCAGCTGCTGCTGCCGCGTTTTGCGCTGAGAGCGCTGCTTTATAAAGACTGAAAGGAGCCGGTGCGGTATGCATTGGATGGATGCGATCGTCGAAGCGAAGGTACAGGAGTCGATGCGCAAAGGCGAGTTCGACAATTTGGCCGGAGCGGGGAAGCCGCTTCGTCTGGACGACGACGCCGGGGTGCCGGAGGAGCTGAGGGTCAGCTACAAGCTGCTCCGGAATGCCGGGATGATTCCGGAAGAGGTGCAGCTGCGCAAAGATATGGTGACGCTGGAAGAGCTGCTCGCCTGCTGCCGGGACGACGCCGATAAGGTTAAGCTGAACGGCGAATTGGCGGTCAAGAAGCTGCGCTACCAGATGCTGATGAACGAACGCGGCTGGCACGCCTCCGCGGCTTTCGCCGACTATGAGGCGAAGATAAGGGGACAGCTGAACGGCCAATAGGCGCGAGCCGCATGCGCGGCCGCGCTTTTGTTTTGCTCAACCCACAATCTTTCCCTAGGGAAAAAGACATGCATTAGAACAAAAAAATGTCTTTACACCAAAAAAATCTGGGCGTATACTAATGATCAGAAATGAGTGATTTCTCTTTTTTTGGATAAAAAATTGCCCTTGGCAAACATAGTTATCTTTGTACAAAAAAATGGAGGGGACAGCGTGAAAGATTCAAACGGCAAGCAGGTTTCACGTCGAAGTTTTTTGCAAGCGGGAGCGGTCGGAACGGCGGCGCTGATCGGGGGCGCCTTGCTTCATCGCGGTTCCTTGCTCGGAGGCGCGGTCCGCGCCGAGTCGCATACGTCCCACGATGCGCAGGATAGCGGCCATGACAATCACGGCATGCAGCACGGCTACGATCCCGGCACGGAAGAGACGGAAGGGCTGATCATGGCCCGTGAGGCGCTGACCAATTTCGATTACGGCAAAGTAAGCCGCGCGCCGGACGGGCGGACGATTCGCGAGTACGAGATGACGGCGCTGGACAAGGAAATCGAGATTATGAAAGGAGTGAAATTTCCCGGCTGGACCTATAACGGGACGATTCCCGGACCGACGATCCGCTGCACGGAAGGCGACATCGTCCGGGTTAAATTCAGCAACGCGACGGCCCATCCCCACTCGATCCATTTTCACGGCATTCATCCGACGAACATGGACGGATTGGAAGCCGTTCCGCCCGGCGGAACGTTTACATACGAATTCGAGGCGAAGCCGGCCGGCATGATGGTGTACCATTGTCACGTGCAGCCGTTCCGCCACCATATCCATAAGGGCATGTACGGCAATTTCATTATCGACCCGAAGAAGCCGCGCTCTCCGGCCAAAGAGTTCTCAATGGTCATGAACGGGTACGATCTCGATTTTGACGGGGAGAACGAAGTGTATACGGTCAACGGCTACGCATTTGCTTACATGCAGGAGCCGGTTAAAGTGAAGGTGGGCGAGCCGGTACGCATTTACGTCAGCAATTTTCTGGAATTCGATCTGATCAATTCGTTTCATCTGCACGCTAACTTCTTCAACTATTACGCCACCGGAGCCGATCCGGAGGCACGGCCATACTATACCGACACCGTGACGCTCACCCAAGGGGAGCGGGGAATCGTGGAGACCGTTTTTCCGGCTGCCGGCAAGTATATGTTTCATGCGCATATCAGCGAATTTACGGAGCTCGGCTGGATGGGCTTCTTCGAAGCCGAGTAGGGGGGCAAGCAGATGAGCCAGTTGCAAACGAATGTGAACACTCCGCCGGGGAAGGCCGGCCGGAGAGGCTTGCTGGCATGGGCGGTATTGCCGGTCGTGCTGCTCATTCTCCTGATCGCGGGGATTATGACGCTCGGCACCGGTGTCGACGAACAATCCCCCGTGCCGATCGAGAAGATGGATATCGAGAAGACCGTATTGACGGACGGCGGCATCACCATGAAGGTGCTGAACTCGGGGCCGGAGGACCTCACGATCGCGCAGATTATGGTGGATGACGCGTATTGGAATTTTACGATGGAGCCGGGGACGACGATTTCGCGGATGAGCCGGGCTACCATTACGCTTCCGTATCCGTGGGTGGAAGGCGACGCCCATGAAATCCGCATCATTTCGTCCAACAGCACGATTTTCGATAAATCGATCGACGTGGCTTTCAAGACGCCGGAGATGACCGGAGAGCGGCTCGGCAAATATGCCCTGATCGGGCTGTACGTCGGGGTCATTCCGGTGGCGCTCGGTTTGCTGTGGTTCCCGTTCATCCGGCGGTTTTCGATGCGCGGCATGCATGTCGTTCTGGCTTTTACCGTAGGGCTGCTCGCTTTTCTCGTCGTGGATACGCTCGAGGAAGGGCTGGAGTTCGCTTCGGAAGCCCCTTCCGTCTTTCAGGGAACCGGTCTGGTTTGGCTCGGCGCCCTGCTCAGCTTCCTGTTCCTCACCGCCCTCGATCAGGCGAGCAGAAGCAAGGCGAAGAGCGGCGATGCGGAAGGAAAATCGCTCGCTTACAAGCTGGCGGCGGGGATCGGGCTGCACAATTTCGGCGAAGGCTTAGCGATCGGTACGGCCTTTGCCGTAGGGGAGGCTGCGCTCGGCACTTTTCTGATCATCGGATTCACGCTGCACAACTTGACCGAGGGTATCGGGATTGCCGCGCCGTTGACCAAGAGCAAGCCGACCTGGCAAACGTTCGCCTGGCTGGCGCTCGTCGGCGGCGGGCCCGCCATACTGGGCGTCTGGTCCGGGGGGCTGATCGTAAACAATACATTTGCCGCGCTATGCTTCGGGATCGGCGCGGGCGCGATCGCGCAGGTCATCTACGCCATCGCCCGGATGATCGTAAAGGAAAGCGAACGGAATTCGTACGCGCTTCTGTCCTGGAGGAATTTTGCCGGCATAGGGCTGGGCATTGCGGTCATGTATGCGACGGCGTTGCTCGTTTAACGGCGAGGGGGACGGCAATATGAACAAGAGGATGGCGATCGTCGCGACGGCTCTGGCCGTTTGCGTTCCGCTTGCCGGCTGCGGCAGCCGGAGCGCAAGCGGCGTAACCGGCGAACGAGACGGAAGCGGCGAAAGCATCCCCGCCGTTCGGGCGGAAGCTCTGTATAAAGCGAACTGCATCGCCTGCCATGGCGCAGAGCTGGAGGGCGGAGTCGGACCGAATCTGCAAAAAGTCGGCGGGCGGCAAGGCCAGCCCGCTATCGCTTCGCAAATACGCCAAGGCGGCAAAAAAATGCCGCCTTTCCGCGCGAGTCTTTCGGATGAGGAAGTGGAGACGTTGGCAAGCTGGCTGGCGTCTCGGAAGTAGGCGGGCAAACCGTCGGAGGATGGGGGAATCCGCTTGCGGAGGCTATTTCGCCTGTTGCGCAGCGTATTCAAGAGAGACCCTGCCAGCCGCTGCGGATCAACTGCTTGAGCCGCATATGCCGGTACGCAAAAAACAGATAAACGCCGACGGAGGCGGGGAGGGTGAACAAGCCGCTGTCGAACGAAAGCTCGTCCCGGAATACGGACGTTCGCTCGTCTACCCGGGTGACCCGCATCGTATGGCGCCAGGTGCGGAATAACCGGCCTGTTTCATCGGTCGTGACGGTTCGGCGGCCGTCGTCGATCGTCGCGAAGGTAATGGTATGATGTCCGAGCGGGAGCCATCCCAACAAATACATCCGGAGCCGATACGGCTTTCCTGCACTCCATTGGGCGGGAAAGCCGTTTGCGTTGTCGGCGTATCGGAATGCCATTAGCGGGGAGGCGACCTTCCGAAAGGCGGAAGGTCTTTTCATGCTCGCCCACAGCAGGTCGGGGGAGGTTCTCAGGGTGGACTGCATCGTAATCCGCATCGTTCCTACCTCGTTATCGCCAGAATGACGGAGGCGGCGCTTGGTCATTTCACCGTAATGGCCACCTTCGTACCGTCAGGATATTTTTCCAACTGGTTGCTAACCCAGGAGCCGGCTCCCCGATTGTCGGACGGCTTGACATAGGCGATATCCGCCCCTTTGCCGCCTTCCGCGCACATCGCCATCGGGAATTCGTCACGGTCGAAGTTCGGCTTCGTCGGGACGCCCTTCAACGACTCTCTGCGATTGCTCTCCGCTCCTTTGCGGTCAATCGTACAGATAGAGGAATGTCCCTTCTGGATGGCTGATTGGATGTGCGCCGCCGTCTCCGGAAAACGGTCGGCCGGGAAGACGATCGTATAGGCGGCCGTGTTGTCCTGCGATTCGGGGTTAAGGTAGTCTTGTAAAAAATAGGAGGCCGTCAAAATCAGCATGACAATGACGGAAAGCAACGTTTTCTTTTTCACGTGTCGGTCCTTTTTCCTTATGGGAGTAAGAGTGCGCTTGTCGAAAGCCTACCCATTACTCTATCGCAACCGCTAGGATCATGGCAAGCTTGAATTGGCGTATTTTGGTAGAATCGGCGGCTGGCGGGATGCGGGGGAAGTATAGTAAGATGAAAACAAAACGGTTCTTACAAGGAGAAGCCATGTGCCGAAATATCAAAACCTTGTTCAACTTCGCTCCCCCGGCTACGGAAGACGAAATTCAGGCGGCCTCGCTCCAGTTCGTGAGGAAGCTGTCGGGCTTCAATGAGCCCTCCAAAGCGAACGAGGCGGCGTTCAATCAAGCTGTCGCCGAGGTGACGGAGGCGGCCCGCCGGCTGCTCGATTCGCTGGTCACCCGAGCGGAGCCGCGCAATCGCGAGATCGAGATCGAACGCGCGCGCGTCCGTTCGGTGAAAAGGTTCGGAACCGGCAAGAGCTAGTCCTGTGTATTCGGGAACGGCGCGGAAGCTTGCATGTACCCGGCAAGACCGGCTCGCTTCCGCCTGCCATTGTTCACCAACGGATGCTCTTGACGAGACGGACCATGGCGTCCCGCTCGCTTTCGCCGATTGGCCATTCCGCAATTTCGTTCAGAATGTCCGTCAGATTGCCATACCCTTTCGCCAAGCCGTTCAAGCGGGCCGGCAGAGTGGCGTCCCGAAGCTCTTCGAGGGTCGGGTAGAGCTGGCCCAGCTTGTTCACGGCGTCGGGGAATCGTTTCAAATAATATTTCTGATGCCTGTCTTCGGCGGGATAAAACGTATGAAAAGGGGCGATCTCGGTAGCCGGGCGTCCCTTACCCTGCTGTTCCCGTTCCCGTAAAACGGTGGCAACGACAGCTCGTTGAGCCTCGTCGCGGTACAGCACGAGGGACTGGTATTGCCGTCCTTTATAGTCGTTGATATTGATCGGATTATGGTTGTTCCAGAACAGACTCAGCAGCTGTTCCAGCGTTAGACGGTCCGGGTCGTAGTCCAGCTCGACCGTTTCGGAGTGGTCGCCGAGCCGGCGGTAAGTCGGGTTGAGGGCCGTCCCTCCAGTGTAGCCGACACGGGTTCGAACCACGCCCGGCTGTCGGCCGAATAAGGCGTCCGGGCTCCAGAAACAGCCCATGCCAAACGTTATTGTGCGAATGCTGCTCATATCGCGGCACCTCCCAAGTCCATCATAGCATGAACAAAGGAACGTCCCAAGTCTAACAGCCTAACGCCTTGCTTAACGATCCTCGGAGTAGAGGGGAGCGCTGTTGTCCCGGAACTGTGATAAAATGGAGACAGCCCCGCTTGACACGTCGGCGGGTATTCAGCGAATAGCGAATATTGAGGAGATACGATGCTTGTATACAACTTGGGGTTAGTTCGGCAGGGGAGCCATATTTTGCTGCTGAACCGGGAAGCTCCGTCATGGATGGGGTGCTGGAACGGCATCGGCGGCAAATTGGAGAAGGGCGAACAGCCCCGGGCGTCCATGATCCGCGAAATGGCCGAAGAAACCGGAATCGTCGAAGCGGATTTGCATTTTAAAGGTCTGATTACCTGGTCTTCGCCGGAGGGAGCCGGGTTCGGCGGCATGTATTTGTATGTGGCGGTCGTGACGGATGCCTATGACTACCCGACTCCGGTCAAAACCGCCGAAGGCATTCTCGACTGGAAAACGAGCGACTGGATCAAGCATCCCCAAAACGTGGGCGTCGCCTCCAACATCCCGTACTGTCTGGACAAGGCGCTGTACGACGATCGCTGCTACCATTACCATGGCCTATACGAAAACAATAAGATGATCGGGCAATCCTCGGCGCCGATCGATGAACGGATCGAAGCCGACGAGGCTTGGAGACACGCCTATTTGACGGACTATATCGAACAGCGCCGTTACCGCGCAGCGGCCGAACGAGCGTGAGCGTTCCGCCGCCCGGAGCGCAAGCCAAGCAGGCTGCCAGCGAGATGATCGCCGGCAGCCTGTCGTTCGTTTCAGACGGTTTTCTACAGCTCCTTGGAGGAGGAACCGGGCGCGGCGGAGGGGGCGGCGACGGAGAAGACGCGCAAGCGTACGAGCAGCGCGATGCCGAACAGGAACACCCCGGTCATGACGAAGACGGCTGGAATCGGCACTTGGCTGGCGAGTAGTCCTCCGAGCAGCGGTCCCGCCATAAGCCCCAGCGCATTGGCCGACTGGTTCAGGCTGAACGCTCGGCTGCGGAAGCCGTGATCCGTATTTTGAGCGATGATTGCATTCAACGCCGGGAATACCGCAGCGAAGAACAAGCCGTAGCCGAACCGCAGCGATCCGAAGCCGAGCAGGTTGTGGAACACGATTTGCAGCACATTGCCGAGAGCGCCGCCCAGCAGGCCGATGAACAGCACCCTCTCGTAGCCGATCCGCATGCCGAGTTTGCCCCAGCGGGGAGCGGCGATCAGTGTCGCCACCCCGACCGCAGAGAAAATGATGCCTGAATGAAGCGAGGCCGAGGACGCGCTGGAGCCGAGCTGCAGCACATAGATGGTCAGCAGCGGTTCAGCGATCATGATCGAGGTGGTCGTGATGAACACGATGGCTAGGGCCGCCATCAGCGGACGATTGCGCGCCGCCTCGCGCACGTCGCTGACGACCGAGGAGCGCTTGCCTTCCCGCTTCACGAACGAAGGCTCTTTGACCCCGAACAAGGCGATCAGGAAAGCGATCAAGACCATGACTCCGGCTGCGAAGAACGTCTCGCGCATGCCGAGCATATGACTGATGACGCCGCCCGCCAGCGGCCCGATAACGGCTGCGGCCGCCGAAGCGGTCGAGATGACGCCGAGCGCGTAGCCGACCTGCTTCTCCGGCGTGTTGGTGGCGACGATCGCGATGGACGCCGGAATATAACCGGCCAGCAGTCCTTCCATGACGCGCACCGCCAGAAGCTGGTAAGGATTTTCGACGAGAAAATAAAGAAAATAGGTGGCTGCCAGACAGATGCCCGCGCGCAGCATCATCGGCTTTCTGCCGTATTTGTCGGCCAGGGAGCCCCAGAACGGAGCGATCAGCGAGCTGGCCAAAAACGTTATGGCGAATACGCCGCCGGTCCAAGTCTCCAGATGATTGTCGACGCCCAAATGTTCGGTAAGAAAAATAGGCATGAACGGTATGGAAACCGAATACGCCATGCTAACGAGAAAACAGCCAAGCCAGAGAATAAACAAATTCCGTTTCCACGAGTAATTCACAACCGTAGGCACTTCCCTTTTCCGTAATCTGAGCTATGCAGTCATGGTCATCATATCATTAAAAAGTCGGTTTTCCGATTAAAGATTGTTATCAATAGATCAAATGTTTTGATTCCCCTGCTTTCCAATCGGCGAAGGCTCGATTAAACTAATAGTAGAGAAAGAGGGGTGTGGACGTTGCGTACTTCTCCCGAAGAAGCCTACGAGCGCGTATGGGACTATTATGCGGATGAGCTGCGTCTGCTCGATTGGAGACTGCGGCAGCTGTTCGTGCGCCGCCGTCAACTGGCCAACGACCCGCAGGCCGACGCCCTGCGCAGCATGTATGTGTCGGAGGACGAGTTTCTGCGGATGGTCGGCGAAGCCGACGAGACCGAGGAATGGGATGCCGACGTGGATATGGAGCTGGCCCACGCCGGCGAGGAAATCCTCCGCCTGGAGGAGCATATTGCCGCCCGAAAGCGGGCCAGCGCGCTCCGGAATGCATTCCTTCCGACTGTCTACGCCGCTTCCGTGTTCGCGCTGGACGAGCTGGAGCAGCGCCTCATTCTGCTGGGGCTGGCGGTCGAGCTGGACCGCAAGTACGAGCGCATATTCGGTTTTTTGACCGATGATTTGACCGTACGGCTTCCCACCGTCAGCCTGGCGCTGCAGCTGACCTGCCGCTCTCCGGAGGAGCTGAGGGCCGGGAGGTTGGCGTTTGCCGCAGACGGCAAGCTGGCGAGGTACTGGCTGGCCCGCGAGGATTCGGAGCCCTATGGAAGAACGCTGCTGTCGAGGCCGCTGGCGCTCGATCGCCGGATGGTCGCCTTCCTGCTCGATACGGGCGAGCTGGACGCGGGGCTTCAGCCGGGGTTGACGATTCATTATCCCGACGAGCCGCTCGCGCCGCTGCTTGTGCACCGGGACGCGCAAGAGCAGCTTGCAGGCTTCGGCTCCGTTTTGGAGGCTCGCCGATCACCTGGAGCCGCAGCGATCGGGCTCCATGTGCACGGTCCCGCCGGAGTCGGCAAGAGGCTGCAGGTGCGGCATGCCTGCGCCCGCTGGGGCAAAAACGTGCTGATCGCCGATCTGAACGTATACGTGGCGGCCCCGGAACGGTTCGGCGCACTGCTCCTCCGGACGATTCGGGAAGCGCTGCTGCATCAGGCCGTGCTGGCGTTCGCGCATACGGAGGCGCTTTATCCCGACGAGCCGGATACGGCGGCGAAGGAGCGGCTGCGCATCTTCCAGGCGGAATTGGACCGCTTTCCGCTGCCGGTCTTGCTGCTATCCGAGCCGAACGTTCGTCTGGAATGGAGCCCGGCGGGTCGGGTATGGTTGGACCGGGCGTTGGCGGTTCCCGGCGACAGCGAACGGCTGGAGCTGTGGAAGGCGTTTGCGGCCGATGCGGGGCTCGAGGCCGACGAAGCGTGGAACGGCCTGGCGGTCAAATTCCGCTTCACGCCAGGCCAGATCCGCGATGCGCTGAACGATGCCGCTTTGCTCGCCGCATGGGAGCGCAAGGATGCCCAAGCGATGCTGTACCGGGCCTGCTACCGGCAGATGCGGCACCGGCTGGACCGTAAAGCCGTCCGCATCGAGCCGCGATACGCGTGGGACGACATCGTGCTTCCGGACGAGCAGAAGGAATTGTTAAGAAGCGCCTGCGGCCAGATCAGGCATCGCGCGCAAGTTTACGGGGACTGGGGCTTCGATAAGAAGCTGGCTTACGGCAAAGGGCTGTCGATGCTGTTCGCCGGACCGCCTGGAACGGGCAAGACGATGTCGGCGCAGGTCGTGGCGAACGATCTCGGCATGGAGCTGTACAAAATCGACTTGTCCCAGGTTATCAGCAAATATATTGGGGAGACGGAAAAGAACTTGCACGAGATTTTCGGCGAAGCGCAAAAAAGCGGAGCCATCCTGTTTTTCGACGAAACCGACGCCCTGTTCGGCAAAAGGTCGGAGGTCAAGGACGCCCACGACAAGTACGCCAACATCGAAACCGCTTATTTGCTGCAAAAGATGGAGGAATACGACGGCATATCCGTGCTGGCCACGAATCTGCTGAACAATATCGACGAGGCGTTTCTGCGGCGGATCAATTATGTAATCAAATTTCCGTTTCCGGACGCCGAGTACCGCGAGAAGCTTTGGAGAGCCGCTTTTCCGCGCGATCTGCCATTATCCGCCGATATCGACTTTCGCTGGCTGGGACAAAAGTTCGAAATGGCCGGAGGCAACATTAAAAACGTGACGCTATCCGCGGCTTTTCTTGCGGCCGAGAACGGGTCGGAGGTCGGGATGCGGGAGATCGTCAAGGCCGTGCGCCACGAACTGCAAAAATCGGGAAAAATTTTGCCCCGCAACGAGCTGGAAGGTTATTGACATGTGTGAAATCTCACCGTTTTTCCTATAGTCAGTCTACCGAAATATAAGTATAATAGACGAGAATCGAAAATTGTCATTCTGGCGCCGCCGTCTGGAAACCGCCTGCGGCAAGCGCCTTTTTTTGGGAGGAATGTCCCATAGGCGACTATTCCGTTATTGCCGATGTCAGCGCATCCTTGGTCAAGCTGCTGCGCGAGCAAATGACGCCCGATCCGATCCCCCAGCCCGAGCTCATCGGCCTAGGCACGCCGGTCGACAAAGGCGACTTCTACTTGTCGTTATTTCTGTACAGCGTCCGGGAAAGCGGTGACAATCGCAAAACGCAGATGATTGCGCGCGGAACCGGCGAGATTCAGTACCCCCCGCTCGCTGTCGATCTGCATTATATGGTGACGGTTCAGTCGCCGGCGGAGCTGCAGACGCGCGCTCTGGATGAGCAGCGCATACTCGGCCGCGCCATGCAGGTGCTGTACGACCACTCCGTGCTGCGGGGCTCGAGCCTTGTCGGCACGCTTGCCGAGCGCGGGGAAGAGGTTCGCATCGTGATGGATAATGTGAGCGGCGACGGGATGCTGAACATGTGGAATTTTGCCGATACGCCTTACAGGCTGACCGTCAGCTACATGGTCGGTCCGGTGATGATCGATTCCACCCGCATCAAGACGACCAAGCGGGTTCTGGAGCGCGACATCTCGATACAAGGCTAGAGCGGGAGGGGGATTGGTTTGGAGCAGCTGCGCATCGTCCGAATGAAGACGCGCGTCACTCTCGTGGTGATCGTGCGCGACGCTTATGCTTCCGGTCCGCCCTTCGACCGCAGCATGGAAGTTCGTCTGGCCGGCTATCCGCGGAAGCCGGTCGGCAAGATGGACGGCACTTACATATTTTCCGATTTGGAACCGGGCGAGTACCGCCTGGAAATCGACTCTTCTTATTACTTTCGCGAAATCCGGGACGTTTCGGTCGGTACCGAAAACAGAATCGTCCACGTTCCGCTGCTGCCGCTCCCTTCCTATCCGTTCGAACCGAACGGCACGCTGGTCCGGGCGATGATCGTCCAGTCTTCCGGCGCGCCGCTCGTCCGGGCGTTCGCAGCGGCAGTCGTCTCCTCCGAGGAATGCGTGAAGGGCCGTTTGTCCGACGGTGCGGATGGGGAAGGAAGCGATGTGATCGCCGTGACGGCGCCCGTCGGAACGATCCAGCCCGAAGATCGTCTGCTGCTGGTCGGCCGAGGAGAGGACGGACGCAGAGACGTTGTCCATATCCGCGAAGTGCTCGAATACCAGAAGCGATTCCGGCTGCGGAGCGGGCTGTCGTCCGCTTACGAAAGAGGGTCGCGGCTGTTTCCCATATTCGTCTCGAGAACGACGGAACGGGGGGAGTTAGCTCTCGCTTTTCCGGGAATCGGGGTCAGGTCGTTCCGCGCGGAGCTCCGTATCGGCAACGGTCCGGACGAGACGCTTGCGATGAGAACGATCGAAGTGAAGGAAGGCGGCACGGTCAATCTTGGCACATGGATGGTCTAGGACGAAGTGGCGCGAGGAAGCGATCGATCGATGATCGAAAAGGCTTCAGCCGCTGCTCGCAGGAAGCTGTATGCCACTGCGCCATGGAATACCATACGGCAGGTTCCATGTCCATTTTGAAACTATAAACGAAGCCGAAAGGAGAGAACTGGTCCGGATTTGCGGCCATGCGGACGCGCATAAAGTCCCATGCCGGCAAATGCGACCGGGAAACAATGGCAGAATATTTATCGCCAGGCGTGTATGTAGAAGAGTTTGACAGTGGCGCGGCGCCGTTGGAAGGTGCGAGTACGAGTACGGCCGGTTTTATCGGCCTTGCGCAGCGGGGGGAAATCGAGGGTCTTCCCCAACTGGTCACGAGCGTGGCGGATTTTCACCGGATTTTCGGCGGCTACTTGTCCGAGAACGCCTTCGGAGATTACCGGTTTCTGTCTTACGCCGTCGAGCATTTCTTCCTGAACGGGGGCTCGCGCGCCTATGTCATGCGGGTTGCGCCGTCCGACGCGAAGCTGGCGAACAACCAGTCCGGAACGAATAAAGAAGCGGCAGTATTGAGCATCCAGTCCAAAAATCCGGGAGCCTGGGGCAACCAGGTCCGCATTGCGGTCGTGCCATCGAGCAAAGCCAAGACGCAAATTTATGAGATTCTGGGCGATGCCGCTGACGCCAAGCAGTACCGGGTGAAGAACAACGCCGGCTTCAATGTGGGCGACGTGGTCGCTTTCGAGGCGAACGGAGAGAAGCAGTACAACAAGATCGTATCGTCGCAGGATAACGTGATCGAGCTGGAGACGGCGCTTGAGGGCGGCGAAGAGGTCGTGGATCAAAACCTGCTGCCGGCCAAGGTGCTGACGACCAGCGAGTTTACGCTGCATGTCTTCTACGGCGACGAGGCGGAAACGTTCGAGAAAATGTCGTTGAACGTGGCGGCGGCTAACCATGTCGAGAAAGTGATGGCCCGCTCCAACATCGTCAAGGTGCAGGACGTGTCCGGCGGCAACGGCGGTCCGGTCGCTCCGTTCGAAGTGATCTCCGGCCTGGCCGAAACCGAGGGCAAGTTCCAGATCGCGCTCTCCGGCGGCAGCGACGGCTCGGTAGCCAATCTGGCCGCATCGGATTTCATGGGGCAAGACCGCGGCCCGGGCAAGCGTACCGGCATCCAGGCGTTTATCGACAACGACTTCGTGAGCATTATGGCCGTTCCGGGCGTTACCGATCCGAACGTGCAGCTGGCGCTCGTGGCGCATTGCGAAAATTTGGGCAGCCGCTTCGCGGTGCTCGATATTCCGCGCGAGAAGACGAAGGTAGCGGACGTCATGACGCACCGCAACATTTTCGACAGCCAGTATGCGGCGATGTACAATCCTTGGCTGCAAGTGTTCGATCCGCTGGACAAGCGCAATATTTACATACCGCCGTCAGGCTCGATGGCGGGCATCTACGCCCGTTCGGACAATACGCGCGGCGTGCATAAGGCTCCAGCGAACGAGGTCGTGCGCGGCGTCGTCGGTCTGGACTGCCAGTACAACAAGGGCGAGCAGGATATTTTGAATCCGCAAGGCGTCAATCTGATCCGTCAATTCGCCGGTCAAGGCATCCGCGTATGGGGCGCCCGTACGTGCTCCTCGAACGGCTTGTGGAAATATATCAACGTCAGAAGGCTGTTCATTTTCCTCGAAGAATCGATCAAGAGCGGCACGAACTGGGTCGTCTTCGAGCCGAACGACGAGCAGCTGTGGGCCCGCGTGCAGCGCACGATCGACGCGTTCCTGACGCGCGTGTGGAGAGACGGCGCGCTGACCGGCGCGAGCTCGAACGAGGCGTTTTACATTAACATCGGACGCAGCACGATGACCCAAGACGATATCGACAACGGCCGTCTTATCTGCGTCATCGGCGTCGCTCCCGTGAAGCCCGCCGAGTTCGTGATCTTCCGGATTACGCAAAAAACGAGAGAAGAGTAAAGCTAACGGGGAAAGGGGTATTGTATGGCAGGCGAACGCAAGGATCCATACCGCAATTTTAGATTTCGCGTCGAAGTGGCCGGCATTCAGCAAGCCGGCTTCAGCGAAGTATCCGGCTTTGACGCGAGCATATCCGTTATCGAATACCGCGAGGGCAACGAGGTTATCACGCCGCGCAAGCTGCCGGGCTTGGCCAAATACGGCAACATTACGCTCAAATGGGGCGTAACCGATTCCCTCGATATGTACAACTGGATGGCGGAAGCGATTCAGGGCAAGATCGCGCGCAAAACGGTGACCATTATCGCCATCAACGAGGAAGGTCAGGATGTCGCGACGTGGCAGGTCATCGAAGCTTGGCCGTCCAAATATTCGGCTCCCGGCTTCAATGGCTCGGGCAACGAAGTGGCGATCGAGAATCTCGAGCTGGCGCACGAAGGCATGACCCGCACGAAGTAAGTTGACGGATGTTCGCGCGAGGAGCGTCTGGCATAACGCCCGGCGCTCCCGGCTCATCCGCGACAGGAACCGGAGGAACTGGATATGGCTTTTCAAACCGAATACGAATTCGAACTTCCGCGCGGCTTTGTCGACGATAGCGGCACGCTGCACAAGCGGGGCGTCATGCGGCTCGCCACGGCGGCCGACGAAATATTGCCGATGCGCGACCAGCGGGTGCAGCAGAACCCGGGTTACTTGAGCATCATTTTGCTTGCCCGCGTCGTCATCAAGCTCGGCGACCTGCGCGCCATCGACACCCGTACGATCGAAGGGCTGTTTACGGCCGATCTCGCCTATTTGCAAAATTTATACCGCACGATCAACGAGGTGGAGGCGCCGAAGGTGCATTGCCTGTGTCCGAAATGTGAGCATGAATTCGATGTGGATGTGTCTTTTTTGGACGTGACGGCGGAGGCATAACCGGATATCCGATCGACAAGATTTACGAGGAGGCCAGCTTCATCGCCTACTACTTTCATTGGCCCCACGAGCAGATCATGTCGCTGGAGCACCGAGAGCGCCGCCGCTGGTGCGAGGAAATATCCAAAATCAACCGTAATTTGAACGACGACGGCCAGGAGAAGCAGGCCAATCCGTTCGACGTGTTTAACAAAAGGTGGTGAGAGCGATGGCCACTCCGGCGAAGCGCACGAACGACGCGATCGGAGCGTTCCGCTTCAAGGTGGAGCTTGACGGGCTGCTTGTCGGCGGGTTTTCCGAGGTGACGGGCATCCAGTCCGAAACCGAGGTCATCCAATACCCCGAGGGCGGTCTGAACACTTACGTGCACACCTTTCCCAAGCAGACGAAATATCCCAAAATGGTCCTCAAGCGCGGCATTACCCAGTCGAGCGAGCTGTGGGACTGGTACGACGGGGTAGCTGGCGGAAAGGTCAAACGCAAGAACGGCTCGGTTATCTTGTACAATAATGGCGGTAAAGAGCTGTGCCGCTGGAATTTTTTCGAGGCTTATCCGGTCAAATGGAGCGGTCCCGACTTGAACGCGACCGGGAGCGGCGTGGCGATCGAATCGATCGAGATTGTCCATAACGGCTTGAAGGCGATTTTCAGCAAGTAGCGGGCAGTCTGTCGGGCCCGGATCGCCAGCAGGTTCGCAGGCCTACGGACAGAAAGGGCTTAAAGCCCAAAAGAGCCTTATTTGCGGCGCACGACTGCAGGTTCGGGCAAATAAGGTTCTTTTGAGCCTTAATGAGAAGGCGGAGAGCATGGTTTCGCCATGCGGGTCAATGGTATTCGTGGCTCTGACACTGTACGAGGGGGATTCGAAATGGCTGCGCCAAAACCGCATAAGGTTCGAATCCCGAACGGCGTTATGCCAAAAGCCGCTCTTGCATCCCCGATGACCGCCGCCGAAGCTTCGCTTACCGGAGTCGGGGCAGACGGCTTTGCGGCCGGCATCATAGGAAAGTACGGATTTGCCCGGAGCGGGCATTGGGCGAGGCTTCCGCTAGTGTTCAAGCAGCAGCGGGAGCAGATCCGCCAGGCGATGCGAAGCACGCCGGGGCGCGAAGTGATGACGACGCAATGGATAACCCGGCTTCAGCGCATGTACGAGACGCTCCCCGCTCCTTCGCCTACGCAGCGGACGGTCGTGGAGAAAGTGCTCGTAAGGGAGCGGGGACCGCTGCCGCAAGAGGCTGTGCCGTCTCAAGGAGGCGCGGCGTCCGGGCCGGTTTCCGCGTTTGGCTCCGCAAGCGCGGCCGCGACCGGGGACACGTCCGCCGCTGCAGCACGGGAGACGCAGGACGCCGCAGCTGCAGAAGCTCGGCCGAAGCGAAAGGCGCAGACGGGAGGCTCCGAAGCCGATGTCGGAAGTCCGGCCGCGGAGACGCTCCGGAAGCGCGGCTCGCGCCGCAGCCAAAAGCAGGAAGCGGCGAAGTTGGCCAAGCATGCAGCCGATGCGGACGAATTGCATAAGCAAGCTAACAACAATAGCCGTCAACCGGCGCCTGAAGCCTCAGGCAGGTTCGTGGGCCGCGTTCGTTCGCCGGGCGCCCCGGTTGGCCGTCTGCAAGCGAAAGCAAGCGCTGCTTTGCCGAGCGGACGTGCCTTTCCATGGACGAACGAGGCCGCTTCGACCGGACGGTCGCAAGCTACATCGTTCGGTCGCCTATCGTATAGGGCGGCTCCAACGTCCGGATCGACAAAAAGCCAAGGGGCTGCGCCATTAACAAGCACCCTCGGCAGCATGCGGGAAGCCCCGGTCTTGACGGCACTCCACGGAATCCGTCTGTCGGCGATGCCGGACGCTTTTATACAAAGATACGGGAATAGGGTTGTCGAAACGGCTGGGCTTCCGTTTCGGAGGCTGAACCGTGAGGGCGCGGTAGGCTTCATATACCGCATCGAACGCAAATCCGATAGCAAGCTGCCTTCAGGCCAAGCTTCTCCCCATGCTTCGCGAAGAACTTTCGCAGATGCCAAGGATGGGGCTTACCCTGCGAACGGGCAACGTTCGTTGCGGCAGTCTGACGGCACGCTGGTTCGAAGCTCGACGGCAACCGATCGGTCCGCGTACACGACTACCGTTCGTACCGGGACTGCGGCAATGATCGCCGCTTCGGCAGGACGAACGATGAGGCCGACAGTCGACACAATCGGACCCGGTACGGCCGCAAGACCGGCTATGGCAGCGCGTATGCTGCGGAATGGCTACTCGTTGGACAGCAGCATTCCTTCCGGCGTCGAAACGCAGCGAGGTTTCCCTCGATCGTCGTCCTTCATCCCACGTATTGCGGCGGAATGGAGATCGATGACACGAGCGGATAAGGGCGCTCTCCCCATCTTGTATGGGAAGGCTTCGCTTGACGAAAGCTCCGTGCGGCGGCAGCGCGAACCGGCGTTTACCGGCACTTCGCCGGAGCGCGATAGGCAAAGGGCAAGCGTAACGTTGAGTGCGGGCGAAGCGCTACGGGGAGCAGGTTTGTTAGCTTCGATAGCTTTACCGACCCGCCTGGGCGGCCAGCCGGTCGTCAGAGGGATCAATCTGCCCGTCCAGCGCTTGTTTCGCAAGCAGCCAAGCAGCGCTGGACCGGTTCGTCCGGAGGCGCAGTCGGCCATTTCGCGTCGGAACGGTCTCGAAGAGGCTGGCCGAACAGTGCTGGTACGCAGCGGTGCCGGGAGCCTTGGCGCTGACGCCGCGATCGGCGTAGTGCCGCTTGTCGGCTCCAGGGGTTCGGGGAACGGATCTTTCGGCTGGGTTTCGGTAAAAGGCCTCGATACTCTGGTAGGAGACGGGACTCCCTCGAGCCGAAACAGCGGTTCGGCAGTTGGAAGCACATTCGCCGCACAGGTGCTGCGCAGGTTCCAATCCGCCCAATCAACGAATGCCCCGGCATTTGGTCGTATGGCGCTGGCGGCTGCGTCCGCAAACAGAGGCAGCGGTCCGGCAAAGAGTCCGCGGGCAGACGCTCGGCCGGCAACGGCGAAGTCCGGGCTATCCGGAAAAGTTCCTGTTCGTGAGATGGCGAAGGCGAACCGAAGTGAACGGACGCCCTCTGTTTTGGGAATAGGAAGAGGGCAGTCAGAAGAAGCAGTTGCCACGTTTGCGGTCATGTCCGCATTCGGGACGACGTCGTCCTTGGGCAGGCAGCTGCGTCGTCTTTTCCAGACGCAGTCTCTCTCTTTGCGCAGGAAGCCGGAAAGTGGCAGGGACAAGGCGCTTCTTGCAAGGCGGCCCGGCGGCAGCCTGAATGATCGGATAGGCGTGCAAAGCGGGCCGCTTCGTATCTCTGCCTCTACGAACAGGTCGGGTGCAAACTGGCCGGGGAATACGGATTTATCGTTCTACCGGTTAGCGGGTCAACGCCCCGTCATAGACGGTCAAGAGGCTCCGCGTGCGCTTGCGCCTTCCCGGTCGTCAGGAGATCATGACGCCGTTTCCGGAAATGCTTCCGCACGCAGCGGGAGCGGTACGAATGAGACGGAACGACAGGAAGCCGGGCGGTCCGGGAATCCTGGACCGACGGCGGGCATATCGGTATTCGTTGCGGGAATGCCTTCCGCTAGACGCGTCGAGGATCGGATAAGCAGCGGGTATACCCGGTTAAGCGGAGGTGCGGAGCCTGGACTAGCCGGGCGGACTTCGGACATATCGGGAACGGGGCAGTCGTTTTCCGCAAGCCGTCTGGGGAACAGACCGATACTTGACGGTTTAACTCGAGCCGGGGCTGACCGGGAACTGCGTCGGCAGTCCGAGCTCACCGGTGCGAGGACGCGCCACGTAAGACGCTTTGGCGACGCACAAACGAGCTTGCGACTGTCTAATGCGAGGCGAACCGTTTCCTCGGCAGATAGCGCTGGCGCGATACAGGCTTTGCCGCTCCGCAACCGTTCAGGCGCGTCGCGTTTCGGCGAATCGGAGCAAACAACGCGCATCGGTGCCTGGACCCCGCAGCCGACAAGCGAAGTGGGCAAGGCGGGAGCGGGTATCATCCGCTTGTCCGGAGGCTTGGGAAAGCAAGCGGGAGCGGCGGAGTTAGCCGCCCGGAAGGACATCCGCGCGAATGCGCAGCAACCGGCATCGATCGGCCAAACCGGCAGGAGAATCGGATTGGCTCCCGGCAGCGGCTATCCCGAGCTTCGCGAACGTCTGAGCCGCAACCGGGAAGCGTCAGAGCGGCTCGGCGCCAGTATGGCTCGTTCGTTGGCGGAAATGGGAGGGGACGGCGTCCGCGAATTCGTCCGGCAGCTGTCGTCAAGCCGGCTTGCCGAGGCAGACCGGGGGGCGAAGCAAATCCGGAGAAGTCGAGACGGGAATCGTCCCGTTTCGGCAGCGGATTTGCCTCCCATTCCCATGCGGCATGGCGAGGCGAGCGGTACAGGCGCTTGGAGAGCGCTGGCCTTGAGCCACTCGTCCGCCGAGCTTCCCGTTATCGGACGGCAAGCGATTGCGGCTGCGTACGAAAGAGGCCTAGCCCGCAGAATGACCGGGCTCGTTAAAGATAACGATAACCGGCAGCGCCTTATGCGCCAGCTGGAAATACGGCCGGATCGAAGAGAGGGTTACCGCGAGACGGGGCTTCAAGCGGATGAAGGTTTGCGGGTACGGCTTCGCGCTGCGTCAGAGCCCGACGGACAAAACGGCAGGACGTCAAATCGGATTTTGCGAAAGCCCGCAACGTCGAGCATTACCTCGATAAACCATACGAATTCAACGGCTATGCTTCCGAACCATGCAGGTCTCATAAGATACGGAACGAATGCGGCGGAAAGACCGCTGGTCGCACGACGAACCGCAGCCCTGAACGCGGCGGAGGCAGGAGCACGCGGTATATCGGCAATCCGCTCTGCGGCCGAAGCTGGCTCGGCAGGCTTTGCGATAAGCGGGCAAGCAGCCCGAGCGAAGGCAGGCAACACGACGGTTTTCCGGCAAGCGGCCCAGAGGAGCACAGCGAACATGGCGTCCTTGCGGCATAAAGCTTTTGCAGAAGTTAGCCGTCCTGCAGCTTTCCGTCAAGCGGATCGTGCAGCCGCAGTAGGCGCTTCGGCATTCAGCCATACATCGCAAGCCGGCATCGAGGTATTGCGGCAGCATGGGGCCCGCTCAGGCGCAAACCGTTCCGCGGAGTACGTTCAAGCGGCCCGAGCAGGCGCAAACCGCTCTTCGGGGCTCGTTCAAGCGTCCCGAAAAGAAGCAAACCGCTCCGTAGAGAACGTTCAAGCGTCCCAAGCAGGCGCAAACCGTGCCGCAGCGCTCGTTCAAGCGGTCCGAACAGGCGCAAACCGTTCCGCGGGGCACGTTCAAACAGCCCGAGCAGGTGCAAACCGCTCCGCAGAGTACGTTCAAGCGGCTCGCGTAGGCGCAAACCGTTCCATGGGACTCGGTCAAGCGATCCGATCAGGCGCAAACCGTTCCGCAGAGTACGTTCAAGCGGCTCGCGCAGGCGCAAACCGCTCCGCGGGGTTCGTTCAAGCGGCTCGCATAACCAGCGGAAGCGGCGTCTCGGCCGTTTTCCGGAATACGATACAAGCAGACACAACCGGCATTAAGACCGTCCGGCGTGCGCGGGGACAGAAAGCGGCCGCGAGCGGCGCAGAGGGTTTGAACTTCCCCGGCGGTAACGGAACCGGGTCGGGCGGCCGCGATCCAGCCACAGTCTACCACCGGATTCGCGAAAGTTTATCCATTTGGCACGGCGGAGCAGCTGTCAGACCGGGACAAGCGCGGTTCAATGCGACCACGCGCCCGAGCCGGGCAGATGTCTCTACTGGGGCCGAAAGCCGGATGGTACGGCGATCGGAACCCGCCGCTTTAACGGAGCGGCGGACGGCGTCCGCCGGGATCGGCAGAAGCGGCGAAAGCTCCGCTTCAACCGTCATTCGCCGGCAGGCGTCAATGATACGCGGCTCCACAGCGTCGGCCACTGCCGCAGAAGCGCCTGCCGTTTCGCAAACAATGCGGGCTCCGGCGCGTCCGAGCCTACTGCCTAGCGACCCGATGGTCGCGCTGGAGCATAAGGCGCAGCCGCCACAAGCGCTCCCGGGAGCCGCCGCCGAGTTCGATCCGGCCGCGCTGGACTATCGCCGCAACATACAGCGGGCGGCCGAGCCGCCGGTCGTACAGACGGAGTCTCCCCCTCCGGCTGCGGTCGATATCGAAGAGCTGCAGGAAATCGTCAGAAAGCTGCCGCAACTCGATGTGAAGAAGCTGGCCGACCGGGTGTACCGGGAGATCGAGCAGCGTCTTCGTTTCGACCGGCAAACGCGCGGCTTGTAGCGAGCGGCAGGCACTGGCATGCCGCGGCTGAAGCCGGCTGCCGGCAGGCAGAGGGTCACGGGAAAATCCGCGGAAGGAAAGGCGGGACATAGGCATTGGCATTGAAAAAAGCGTTGATTCTCGTAGACAGGGGCAACAAGAGTAAAAACGAGCAAATCGAAGTGCTGTTTAACCCGAGCGAGTACGGATTGGAGACGAGCAACCACTACAATTGGCAGAAGGTGCCCGGGCTGTCGATGCCGATCGGACAGTTCGTAACCGGCAACACGTCGACCTTGACGTTCGATCTGTTTTTCGATACGTACGAGAAGCAGACCGATGTCCGGGAATATACGCGAAAAATATCCGGCCTGCTCGATGTGGAGAAGGAGCTGCATGCTCCGCCCGTTTGCCGGTTCGTATGGGGCTCCCTCGATTTCAAGGGGATCGTGCAGAAGGTGACCCAGACGTTCACGATGTTTCTGGATACCGGCATCCCGGTGCGCGCCAAGCTGAAGGTGACGTTCAACTCCTGGTACACGAAGAAAGAGCAGCTCCAGACAATACCGCGCCATTCGGCCGACCGCACGAAGCAGAAGATGCTCAAGCAAGGCGAGGAGCTATGGATGGTCGCGGCGGAGGAATACCAGGACCCGACCCTTTGGCGGGAAATCGCCAAGGCAAACCGCATCGACAATCCGGCCAGACTGCAGACCGGCCGGAGCATCACCGTTCCGAGGCTCGACTAAGCCATGGCTCAGCTGCAATTAGATACTTCATCCTACGACTTCGGGGAGCTGGACAAAAAATACGGCAGCTTCTTCGCCCCTGCGCTGGACATTTCCGTAGACGGCAAAAAGCTGTCCGAGCAGATCAGCCTTGCGTCGGTGCGCGTACATACGACGATTGAGGCGAACGCCGATTCGTTTACGCTGCGCATCTCGAACGCGATGGATTGGAAGACCAGCGAATGGCTCTGGCTGGACGTATTCGTGCTAGGCGCGCAAATCGATATCTCCCTCGGCTATGTGGATAAGTTCGCTCCGGTGTTCAGCGGCTACATTACGTCGGTGACGGCCGATTTTCAGGAGGCGGACGGCGCCAGCCTCATCGTGAGCGGGATGGACTTGAGCTTCTTCATGATGAAAGGAACGCGTATGCAGACGTGGAACGAGAAGAAGTACAGCGATATCGTGACGGAGATCGCCTCCCGCCATAAAGCGACCGCTCATATCGATGCGACGACCGACGTGCTGCCGACCATTTCGCAAAACATGATGGACGATTTTCATTTCCTTCAGCATATGGCAAGCCTGCTCCATTACGACTTTTTCGTCGTCGGCAAGCATCTGTATTTCCGCAAGCCGCTGACCCAGACGACGCCGGTCGTGACGCTGGCCTGGGGCAAAGAGTTGCGGGCTCTCTCGATCGAGCGCAATTTGGCCGATCAATTGACCGGGGTCAAGATCCGCTACTGGGACGACAAGGAGCAGAAGGTCGTGCTGAACGAAGCCGGAGCTATTGCCAAGCTGGGCGGCAACGCCAAGACGGGCAAGGATATTTTGGCCTCGATCGGCGAATATACCGAGACGCTGTACATGAACGCAAGCTCGGCCGGCGAAGCGAAAAATTACGCCGACGCGTATTTGAACAACCGGGCGATGAAGCTGGTGTCGGGCACCGGGGAAAGCATCGGCATTCCGGAAATTCGCGCCGGACGCTACCTGAAAATCGAAGGAGCCGGCAAAACGTACAATCAGCCGTATTACATCACCTCGGCGACCCATCTGCTCGACGGGGACGGCTACGTCACACAGTTCCGGTTAGGGGGGAACGCCGTATAATGGATTTTCCCATAGACACGATGTCCCATGCGCTGAATCCGCGGATCGACGGAGTGATGATCGGCGTCGTCACGAACAACAACGATCCGGACAAGCTCGGCCGGGTCAAGCTGCAGCTTCCCTTACACGACGAGAAGGCGGAGACCGACTGGGTGCGCATCGCCACGATGATGGCCGGCAAGGAGATGGGCAGCCTGTTCATCCCCGAGGTCGGCGACGAAGTGCTCGTCGCGTTCCATCTTGGTCAGATCCGCTATCCGCTCGTCATCGGCATGCTGTGGAACAAAAAAAACACGCCGCCCGCTCCAGCGGACAAAAACGACGAGCGGAAAATCATTTCGCGCTCGGGCAACCAGATTTCGTTTATCGACAAGTCGGGGGAAGAAACGATTACGGTCAAGACGAAAAAAGGCCAGACCGTCGTCTTGGCGGACAAGGACGATTCGCTCAAAATCTCCGATCAAAGCGGCAACAACGTCGTGCAGATCAAGGGCGGCTCGGCCAACGAAATTTCCATCACTAGCAGCTCCACCAAAATTACGCTTGACGCCAAAGGCAATGTCTCGATTGAAAGCGCCAAGGAGATCAAAATCAAATCGACCCAGGTCAGCATCGAGGCGTCGGCGACGATGGAGATCAAGGCCGGAGCTTCGCTCGACATCAAATCGGACGGAATGATCAACATCAAAGGCTCGCTGGTCAAAATCAACTGATGGGGGCGAACGCCATGTCGAACGAATTTCTCGGCCGGGGCTGGAAGTTCCCGGTGCAGATCGATAAAGCGACCGGCCGCATTCGGATGTCCGAATACGAAGAGGATATCGCCGAGGCGATCCGAATCATACTCGGCACGTCCCCGGGGGAACGGGTCATGCGTCCGGATTTTGGCTGCGGCATGAGCGATTTCGTGTTCGGCACGTCGGACGACACGACGCTGCGTCTGTTGGAAAGCAGCATCCTCGAGGCGATACGCGCTTGGGAGCCTCGCGTCGGGGAAGTGGACGTAACCGCCGAGCCCGACCGCAGCAATCCCGGCAAGGTGCTTATCCGCATTCGCTACCTGGTAAGGACGACGAACAATTTGTTCAACCAGGTATATCCGTTCTATTTGTACGAAGGAACGACTTGACGATCGCGTGAACGCGTCGGAAGCTTACAGACGAAGAGGGGGTGGAACCGTGAACACGCCGCAGCTCGATCCCCGCACGAAGGCGGATCTGATCGCCCGGATGAAGGAGTTGGCGCCTTATTATACGCCGGAGTGGCGATTTACGCCGGACGAACCCGATCCCGGCACGGCGCTTTTTTTACTTTTTGCAGACATGTATCACGAGAACGTGCGGCGGCTCAACCGCGTTCCGGCCAAAAACCTCGTCGCCTTCCTGAACATGTTCGACGTCTCCCTGCTGCCCGCCCGTCCGGCGGTCAGCCATGTCGCCTTCTCGCTGAGCGAAGGGGCGCGGGAGCCCGTATTGATTCGGGCCGGTACGCGCGTGAACGCCGAAGGGGCGGAGGGGATCGTTCCGTTCGAGACGGAGCGGACCGTGCTGCTGACGCCGGCGCGCTGGCACGCGGCTTTTTTGTCCAGCAAGCGGCATGACCGGATCGTCCGCGTTCCGCAAAGTTTGCTGGCCGATCCGGCAGCAGGCATGGCGGAGCCCGTTCCGCTGTTCCGGCTGCAAGGGATGGACAACTTGCAGGCGCATGCGCTGTTTCTGGCTCATACACCGCTGTTGACCGTATTCGACCGCGCGGTCATCGAGGTAGAGGTGAGCAATTCGACGAGACGTTTTGCCGATACCGCGACGACCAGCTTGCTCGCCGATCCGCACTTGACGGAGTGGCTGTATTCCGCGCCGGACGGCTGGCGTGCCTTCGACAAGGTCGAAGCCCGCAACAACCGAATCGTGCTGACGAAGACCGAGGTTGGCGAAATCGCCGAGCGCGAGCTGAACGGAGTGACGGACCGCTGGCTGCAATGCCGGCTAAAGCCGGCGGAGCCGGGCGGGAAATCGCTGGCCGACGGCGGCGTTGCGCTCGACCGCATCGCGCTCAAGACCGACTACGACGATAGCCTGGGACAAGGCGGTCTGGACCCGGATCTGATGTTTTATAACGATATCCAGGCAGAGCCAAGCGGCTTTTACCCGTTCGGCGATCAGTTCGTCCATTACGGAACGTTCTATATGGCCAGCCGCGAAGCGTTTACGAAGAAGGACGGCTGGGTTCATATCGATTTCACGCTCAAGGCGATCGAGAACCGGTTTTTGCCGGAGCCCGAGCTGCAAGTCAACTGGAAGCTGATTATGAAAAAATCGCAGTTCGACAAGAAGGAGCTGCCGCGCGCCTCGATTACTCAGGTGGTATGGGAATATTGGAACGGCAGCGCTTGGGTGCGTCTGAACGCCGGCAAGGAGGCGGAGACGCTGTTCTATCGGCCGGACACGGAAGGCGCCCCCAAGCGGATCGCCTTTCGCTGCCCGAACGACCTCGAGACGGTGTACGTGAACGGTCAAGCGAACTACTGGATTCGCGGACGCATTTTGCAGATTGAGAACGCCTATGCGCCGCTGCCGATCTATTTATCCCCTTGGCTGGAGAACGTCAAAGTGACGTACGGCTTCGACGACCGGGTGTACGCGCTCGAACGGTGCGTCACTTTCAACAATACGGTGTACGAGGACCGCACCGGGCAATGCCGCGTCGAGGGCAACGGGTTTGAGCCGTTCGCGCCGCTGCCGGTTCGGCATCCGACGCTGCATATCGGCTTTGACGCCCCTCCCGTGCGCGGTCCGATCTCGATCTATGCGTCGATCGTACCGCAGCGGCTGCGCGCGGAGGCGCCTCCTTGGCTGGAATGGGAGTATTTGCGGACTCCGTCGCTGCAGGGCGGCTTCTCGGAGTGGGCTCCGCTCAAAATGATGGACGAAACGAAGGGCTTGACCGAAAGCGGCACTCTGCAGTTCGTCGGTCCGGGCGATTTCGCGCCCGACACGGTATTCGGCACCGGCGGCTACTGGATTCGCGCGGTGAACCGCGACGACCGGTACGACGATCCGAACGCCGACGCGCAGCTTCCCCGCTTTCACGGCTTGTTTCTCAACACCGTGCAGGCGATCCAGCAGGAGACCGTTCCGGAGGAATTCCCGGAATTCCGCGAGTTCGACGACGGCGTCTATGCCTTGACCGGCCGGAACGTCGTGTCCGAGGAAGTGTGGGTGGACGAGACGGAGCGGCTGTCCGAGGAGCATCTGGCCGCGTTTGACGAGCGGGGCTTTCCTGTGTACGAGGCGATCCGCGACAGCGACGGCAAACTCATGCGCGTCTGGGTCCAATGGTCCGAGACGGCAAGCCTGGCCGATTCCGACGACCAGTCCCGCCATTACACGATAGACCGCACGTTCGGCCAAATCCGTTTCGGCGACGGGGTGCACGGGCTGGAGCCGTCGCGGGAGGGGCTGGAGAAGGTTCGCGTTTCTTACCGGGTCACCCAAGGCAAGCAGGGCAACCTGGACACGGGCACGATCGTGCAGCTGCAAAACTCGATCGCCTTCGTCGGCTCCGTCTCCAACATCGAGCCGGCCGCAGGCGGATGCGACCCGGAATCGCTGGACTCGGCGATCCGCCGCGGTCCGCAGCTGCTCAAGCACCGCGGCAGGGCGGTGACGGCCGAGGATTTCGAATGGCTCGCGCGGGAAGCGTACCCGAACATCGCCAAAGTAAAATGCATGGCGAACCGGAACGCGCGGATGACATACGAGCCGTCGGCGATGACGCTCGTCGTACTGCCCAAGGAAGGACGGGCCGGCATCCAGGCGTTCGGCGAGCTGAAGAAGCAGGTCGAGTCCTATTTGCTGAAGCGGGCTTCCGGGCTCGTCGCCTGGCCCGAGGCGATCCGCGCGGTGCCGCCGGCATTCGTGGAAGTGTCGATCGCCGCCGTCGTCAAGGTCGAGCGGTTCGACGATGTGCTGCCTACGGAGCTGGAGGCGATTCGCAAGCTGGAACGGTTTCTGGACCCGCTGACCGGCAATTTCGACGGCAAGGGCTGGGAGATCGGGCAGACGATTCATTCGTCGGTGTTTTATGCCTTGTTGAAGACAATCCGCACGATTTCGTTCGTCGAGAAGCTGTACATGAACGTTTATTTGTTGGAGGACGACCGCAGGATCGAGCTGGACGGAAGCCGTCCGCTCGACGTTCCGCATGGCGTGATCGTAAGCGGCAAGCATAAAGTATCCGTTCAAGCTTTGTAGGAGAAGAGGTGACGCCCCCATGCTGCCGCTGCCCAATCTGGACGATCGGCTGTACGACCAAATGGTTCAGGAAGCCCGTAAGGCGATCCCGAAGCTGTTCCCGGAGTGGACTGACGAGAACGCCCACGATCCCGGCATGACAATGCTGGAACTGATGGCCTGGATGACCGAAATGCAGCAGTACTTCTTAAACCGCGTGACCGCCCGCAACGAGCGCAAGTTCCTCAAGCTGCTCGGCATGAAAACCCGTGACGAGCTGCCGGCCGCCTGCGAGGTCGCCTTTACCGGGGCCGCGGGCCCGGTCACGATTCCGCGGGGCACGCCGCTTCAGGCTTACGACCAGACGTTCGAGACCGACGAGACGCTGCAGCTCGTGCCGGCCGCACTCGAAAAGCTGATCGTGCGCACGGAAACGGCGGTAGGGGATTTTACCGCGAATTTGCAGTCCGGCATTCCTTTCTACGCCTTCGGACCCGATGCGGGCGACGGCAGCCGGCTGTTCATCGGCTTCGACCGGGAGCTGCCCGTTCACACCGATATTTCGCTGTCGATCCGTTTGTCCGACCACTATCCGGTTCCGGTCGGCCGCGGAGGAACGTCGCAGGAGGAGCTGGCGCTCGTCGCCTCGTCCGTCGTCTCGTGGTCGTATGCGTCGAGCGAGGACGGCGACGGCTGGAGCCGCGTCGAGCTGCTGCGCGATACGACCGCCCACCTGTCGCAAAGCGGTAAGCTGACGTTTCGTTTGACGGAACGGATGAAGCCGTTTGCGATGTACCCGGCCGACGACCGGAAACGGTACTGGCTGTGCGGTACGCTGGAACGGGGAAGCTACGAGCTGTCGCCGAAGCTGACGCACCTGTACATCAATGCGGTCCGCGCGGAGCACCGCCAGACGATCGGCGAATGCGTTTCCTTCGAGGCGACGGGGGAAGCCGGGCTCGTCTGCGAAACGGTCGGGTATTTGCCCTATTTCGGCCATATCTCGGTGCAGGTCGGAAGCCGCAGCGGCGGGTGGCGCGAATGGACCATCGTCCCTGCGCTTGCCTCGTGCGGTCCCGGGGACGCCTGCTGCGAGGCGGAGCGGGAACCGTCCGCGCATAAGGTGCGGTTGCGCTTCGGAGACGGGCTGCACGGGGCGATGCCCGCCAAAGGAAGCCAAATCCGGCTTGTCGCATACGCGCCCGCAAAGGAAGGGCTGCTGTGGGTCGGCGCCGGCAACGGGCTTCCCGAGCAGGAGTTCGATCTGTCCCGTACGGGCCCGTTCCGCGGCATTGGCATGCTTCTCCAGGCGGCATACCGCGACAAGTCGACCGGGGAATGGGTATGGGAGGATTGGGAGCGGGTCGACGATTTCGACCAATCGCGGCCGTCCGACCGCCATTTCGTTTACGACCGCGCGGAAGGGCTTATCCGGTTCGGCAACAACGAGCAGGGGCGCATCCCGCCGAAATCGCGGGAGCCGAATATCCGCTTCGTCAGCCTGCAGACGGGGGGCGGGGCGCGCGGGAACATCAAGCAAGGGATGATTGCCGGCTTCGCCGAGGATGTGCCGGAATGGGCCGGCGTTGTCGCGAGCAATCCGGTTGCGGCGACAGGCGGAGCGGAGACCGAGTCGCTGGAGGAAGCGAAGCTGCGGGTGCAGCGCGAGCTGGCCGCCCCGACCCGGGCGGTCACCGCCGAGGATTACGAGGCGATCGCGCGCGATACGCCCGGATTGCGGGTCGCCCGGGTGAAGGCGATTCCGCTGTACAAGCCGGGCATGCGCGACTATCCGCGGGAGAAGGCTCCGGCGCAAATGACCGTCGCCGTCGTGCCGTACAGCGAACGGGACCGCCCCGACGCCGGACCCGGCTTTCTGGAGACGGTCAGCCGCCACCTCGACCGGCATCGTCTGCTCGGGACGGAAATCCACGTCATTTCCGCCGCATATATTAAAATTACCGTCCATGCCGTCGTCGTGATGGAGCCGGCCTACAAAGAAGAAGCGACCCCCATCGTCGCCGTGCTGAGACGGCTGCTGAGGCCGATGGGACATGGCGACGGGGAAGGGTGGCCGTTCGGCCGAACAGTATACAAGGGCGACATTTACGGTGCGATCAGCCGATTGAAGGGGGTCGTGTACGTGCAGGATTTATGGATCGATGCGGAAGGCCCGGCGGTGCGCAAGGACGGGGCCGGCGACATTCATCTTCCGCCGTACGGACTCGTCTACTCGGGCGATCATGAGATGGAGCTGATCGGCGTCACGGATTTGTAACCGGCTGGGCTAAGGAGGGAACGCATGAGCAGAGCGGTCAAGTTTTTCTCGTTCAACAAGCCGTCGGACTGGGAATCCGGCACTACGGCGAATATGAGCATCGGCGGGGACGGCTTGTCGGTCGAACGGACGGAAAAGTATTCGTTTTACCGGACCATAAACGCCGGCGGCATCGACGGCGCGGACGCGATGGCCGACTTCGCTCTGGGCCCTGGCTGCCGGCTGTACGTGCTCGACGCGAAAGCGGCGCTGTGGGTATACGATTACGAAAGCCGCCACACCGAGCTTCTTTATCCCGCGGGCCATCAGGTGTTTTCCCGCAAGGCGATGCTGGCTGCCGAAGGCGATGCGCTGTATATAGCCGACCCCGGTTCCGACAAGCGCGTATTGTCGGTATCCCCCTCGAACGGGCAGCTTGTATGGGCGCTGGACGACTGGCGCGGTCAGGAGCTGTTCCCGCTCTGCGTGGCCGTAGATGCCGGGAAACGGTTGTATGCGGCGATCCCTCTCGATTATGCGTATGACGCTGACGGCTGCGCGGAAGTGCCGTCAGGGGGCCGGATCGCAGTCGTGCGCTGGAACGTATCGGGGGGAGCGGAGAGGCTGTTCGAACAAGAAGCGCTCCGACTGGAGGAAGCGGCGCCGGTTGCGGCTTTGCATAACCGTTTCTTCCTTACGGTTACAGCCGGAGACATGCCGGTGCTGCTCGACGCGCACACGCGGCGCGTGATGGCCTTCGGCGCGGACGAAACGCCGGAGGCGTGCCGCCCGGATCCGAACGGCACCCTGGCCGGGCTGGCGGCCGATTCCCGCGGCGCGCTTTATATCGGGGATGCCCGCAAGGGCGCCTCGGTAGAAGACGAGCGGTTTATTTTAAAATACAAAGGACGGGACGAGCCTCCCGTAAAGGTTGCCGGTTATCGGTCGAGGGCGGACAAACTGCTGTGCGACGAGGCGGACCGGATGTACGCCGCCGATCTGGAAAAAGGCACAATTACGATATTGGAGCTGCAGTCCAGAACGCGAACGATGCCGGAAACGTCGCTCCCGGAAGCGTGGTACGTCTCCGGCGAGGTGGATAGCGCGGAGGACGAAACGGTTTGGCACAAGCTGGAGCTGCTGGCCGAAATCCCCGAAGAAACGCAAATCCGCATTTCTTATTTTGCGACGGATGAAACGATGGGCGTGCTGGATGGCAAAGTCGTCGATTATACCGACTATTTCGCCGATCCGACCCTATCCCTGAAGCATAAATGGACGGCCAGCAGACATCTGTGGTCGGAGCCGATCGTCAACCCGCGCGATGCGCTGCTGATGAACGCCAAGGGCCGCTATTTGCGGTTCCGCCTCGAGCTGGCGGGCAGCGACCGAAGCGCTCCCGTCGTCCATCGGCTGCGGCTGTTTTTTCCCCGGCAGTCGCCGATCGTGCATCTGCCCCCGATTTATCGGGAGGACCCGGACGGAAGCGGCTTTCTGGAGCGGTTTCTCGCCATATTCGGCACCTTTTTCGACGAGATGGAGGAGAAAATCGACAAGATCAGCTCCAGCCTTGATCCCGACTCCGTGTCCGGCTCCTACTTGAAATGGCTGAGCGGCTGGCTGGCGCTCGACGTGGCCGATGGCTGGGAGGAAGAGCGGGTGCGAGCGCTGATGACGCAAGCGCCCGAGCTGTACAAGCTGCGGGGCACGAGGCAGGGACTGGCGCGCATGCTGCACATTTATACCGGGGTGGAACCTTACATCGTCGAGCATCATCAGTTGAAGCATATGCAGGAAACGTCGGAGCTCAAGAGCATGTTCAGCCGGCTGTACGGCGACAATCCATATGGCTTCTGCGTGATGATGCCGCCGGAATGCGTCCGGACGGACAAACAGCGGCTGATGGTGGAGCGGATTATCGCCGACCAGAAGCCGGCTTACACCGATGGCAGGCTTATCGTGCTCCAGCCGTGGATGCATGCCGATATGCATACGTATCTCGGCATCAACACCGTGCTATCCGAGCCGACGCTGCTGACGCTGGACCAGCGCTCGTCCATGCCGCACCATACGGTGCTGATCGATAAAGACCGCGACAAGCGGATGGATCTTCATACCCGCCTGGAGCTCGATTCGGAACTGGATTAACCGAAGGAAAGGGGAGGGATACCCTCATGAGAAAATCGCGGTATTACCCGTTCGAACGGAACCGGTATTTTTACGGCAAGCTGTTGACGGTGAGGGATTTTGAATCGGAGCAAAAATATTTCAACGACAAACGGCGCATGATGAACCGGCTGTTGTTCGGCTCCGGCGTCATTACCGGCCTGCAAGTCATCGCGGTCGACGACAAATCGGTTTCGGTCGAAATGGGCGCGGCGATCGATGCGCTCGGCCGGGAAATTGTCGTCCCCGCGCCGGTTACGCTCAAACTGTCGATGATGGACGGGTTTACGAACAACGAATACGCCAAAAACGTCTATTTGTGCATCGCTTACGACGAGAAAGGCAAGGAGCCGGTTCATTCGATCGCCAACTCGTCCGTTCGTTCCGACGAAGTGAGCGAATACAACCGCGTGCTGGAAAGCTACCGGCTGTTCGTCCGCGAAGAGGCTCCCGACCCTTCCTCGCTGCCGATGGGACAACTGGCCGAGCAGACGGTCGTGCTGTATCGGGACGACCACGTACGCGTGCTTCAGCTTACCCCGCGTTACGTCAACCCGGGGCAGACGTTTCTGGCTACGATCCGCATCGAGAAGACGCTTCAAGCGGGGAAGATCGAGCTGCAATACGAGCTTTCGACGAATCGTCTGGAGGCGCTGGATGGCGGAACGGTGCGGTTTACGGAGCCGCAGGATTCGCAGGAAACGGAATATGAGTTTCAGCTGGCGCTTCGCGCGGACGGAGTCGGTTCGGGCAAAGCGCTTGTCGGCGTCAAGAGCGGCACGGCGTCCCTGCGCATCGGTGACCGGCAACTGGACGGGATTTCCCGCGAAGCGGCTTCGGTGGTGATTATACCGAGTGCGGTGCAGGAGCAGCTGATGGACGATTTTTTGAAGCAGTCATTGGAGGACTCCCTCGATTCGCCGTCGGAGCCTTGCCTGTATTTGGCCAAAATCGGATTGCTGCAAATGGGACCGACGTACGTGATCGAACGGGTCGAGCAGGTGCCTTTCGGCGAGTACGTGTACAATGCGTCCGCTTCGCACCGGTTGGCGCTCGCCGAAGCGAGGCGGCTGCGGGGTCTTCCCCGGCATGAGATGCCTGCGGCGGCTGAAGAGCGCGGGGAGCGGGAAAGCCGCGCTGCGGCTAAGGCGGAAGCCGCTCCGACGGCCGAGCCGGTGCCAGCCCGTTCTGCGGAGAACGCCGCTATACCGCCCGGGGGCGCGGATATCCGCACCGGCTACGTCGATATTCCGATATCCCCGTTTTCCAAATCGGCGCTTTCGTTCGGCAAGGCGGCCAAAAGCTTCGTCTCCCCCGAGATCGCGCACGGGCTCGGCGCCGGTCATGTGCTGGTCGTCACCAGCGTGGAGGAGTGGACTCATGACGCGATTTCCGATATGTTGAGCAGCGGCCAGCGGTCGTACTTCGGCACGGCGGACGTGTTCGCGGGCAGCGAGTACGAGACCGCGCTTCCGGAATGCCAGCTTGGCGTCGTGGCCTATCCCCAGAAAGGGACGTTCCGCATCGGCATCAAGGTGAGGCAAATCGCCGAATCTCGAACCGTGCGTATCCGGTGGTGGGCCTACCGTAACGGGCAGGCGCAGCTGGACGAGCCCGAGCCTGTGCCGGACATCGTCACCGTCTCCGAAGCGGCGGCCGGCTCGGACCCGAAGAGCGAGCTGTAAAGACGGCTTTCCGTCCAAATGTGGTATAATGCGGGGGAAAGATTGAAACCGCCGACATGGAATGGGGATTATCGTCTTGAAAACTTTTAAGAAAGTGTATATCGAGATTACGAGCGTATGCAACCTGGCGTGCAGCTTTTGCCCGCAGACGAGCCGGAAAGCGAGCTTTATCAAGCTGGATACGTTCAATACGATATTGGACCAAATCAAACCGCATACGAATCATATTTATTTGCACGTCAAAGGCGAGCCGCTGCTTCATCCCAAGCTGGACGAACTGCTCGATGCGAGCTACGCCAAAGGCTTCAAGGTCAATATGACGACGAACGGCACGCTGATCCGCAAGGCGGGGCCGAAGCTGCTCGGCAAGCCGGCGCTCCGGCAGATGAATTTCTCGCTTCATAGCTTCGACGGGCATGAGGGATCGACGAACCGCGAGCTGTACTTGGCCGATATTTTCCGCTTCGTGCGCGAGGTGTCGGAGCAGGGAGTGCTGGTTTCGTTCCGTTTATGGAATTTGCAGCGGGACGAGGCTACAAGCGAGGAAACCAGGCGGAATCGCGAAACGCTGGAGCTGTTGGAGCGGGAGTTCGCGCTGGATTACCGGATTGAGGAAAAAGTCTTGCCGGGCAGCGGAGTGAAGCTGGCCGAGCGGATTTATTTGAACCAAGAGCACGAGTTCGAATGGCCGAGCTTACAAGCCCCCGAGGATGAGGGAAAAGGGTTTTGCCATGCGCTCCGCACCCAGGCGGCCGTGCTCGTGGACGGAACGGTCGTGCCGTGCTGTCTGGACGGCGAAGGGGTTATCAATCTCGGCAACGTCAACGATACGCCTTTCTCGGAAATCGTGGAGAGCGAGCGGGCGAACAATCTGTTTTACGGATTTTCGCGGAGGGAAGCGGTCGAGGAGCTTTGCAGAAAGTGCGGGTACCGGAAGCGGTTCGGCACGGGGGCATAAGCGGCCGCGGACGAGCGCTCCCGGAAGGTAGCGATGAGTGTGTGGCCGGAAGGTAACGATGAGTGCAGCCGGAAGCCGACCACGTCGCTAAGCGCCGGAATTGGGACGCAAAACGGCAAAGGCAGAAGGATGGAAGGAGGGCGGGCTCCTTTATCGTTCTGCCTTTGCTTGTTTTGGGACTTTTTCGCGCGGTTGCCGCGATTAACGTTTGATTCGCTCGATCGCGATAATTTCCAGCTCGTGCGCAGTTTTGGCACCTGGCGAGAAGGTGAACGAGTATAGGAAATCGTCGCGGTAATACCGGTTGGCCGTCATGCCGCCAGCAGAGCTTGCGTGCAGATCAAGGGCAGTAAAGCCTTCGGCGTTCGTTTTCTCGCCCTGCTTGAACGTCTCGATCGCAGGCTGGAGCACCGAAAGCGGCTTGCTGCCCCATACGGTCAGGGCGGTCACCGCGGCTTCCTTGGGATTCGTGCGGGACGGCTCCACAAGGAACGAAAACTGCAGGTCCGGGTAGTTCATCTGGAATTTCAGGCCCGCCGATTCCGTCGGATTGGCCGCAGCCGTTTTGGCCGCGGAGGCTGTCGCGTTGTTCGCTGCGTTCGTTGCATTAGCCGTGCTGCTTGCGTTAGCTGTGTTGATTGCGCTCGCTGCGGTGTTTGCGTTCGCCGTGTTCGTAGCGCTTGTGCCGTTCGAAGTCTTGCCGTCTCCGGCTGCCGCAATCGGCGTTGCTTCGGCGGAGGCTGTCCCTGATGCCAGCGGTTGTTCCTCGAGCACGATTTCCGCCGGTTTTCCGAGCAGCTCTTCCACTTTCTTGCTGGGCAGGCCGATAAACGATTGCAGGCTGATCTTCCCTTTATCGAAATACGACTTCAGCAGAACGCCGCCGTCCTTGTCGAACAAGGTCCCGATCCCGTCGTAAGCGCCGCCGGCGAAGCCGCCTTTGTAGGCAAGCTTTCCGTTCTCGTCGTAAGCTTCTCCGCTTCCGGTCAGGGCGCCGTTGCGGAAGTCGCCTTTCATTCGGACGATGCCTTTGTCGTCGTGCCATTCGCCGGCTCCGCCGTAGCTTCCTGCGACGAACGCGCCCTTATACTGTATCAGCCCGCTCGGGTAATACGCGGTTCCTTCGCCGCCATACTTCCCGTTCTGGAAGCTTCCTTCGTACAGCAGCTTCCCGTCGTCGTCGTACAGCTTGCCGGCTCCGTTATAGGCGTTGGCCGTAAATTGGCCCTCGTAGAGCAGTTGGCCGTTCGGAGCGAACAGCTTGCCGGGACCGTGAAACATGCCTTCGAGCATCGCGCCTTCGTAGAGCAGCGCCCCGCTGTCGCTGTACAGCTTGCCCGTTCCGCCGAACTTGCCGTTCTGGAACTGGCCGGTGTAGCGGATTTTACGGTCCGGCTGGAACAATGTGCCTTCGCCGTCGTACGTATCGGCCGCAAATGCGCCCTTATACAGCAGCTTGCCGCTATCGTCATACAGCGTGCCAGCTCCGTTTTTCAGCCCTTTGTCGAACTCGCCTTCGTAGAGGAGCGTGCCGGCGTCGTTGTACAGCTTGCCTTGGCCCATGTACAGCCCGTCGGCGAGGCCGCCCTTATAGCGGGACTGCTTACCGGCGTCGACGATTCTCGCTTCGCCCGAGAAAGCTGCTGCCTTCGGCGTATTCTCAACGAGTACCGGAACGCGGTGAAGCCATTTGTTGACGACTGCTGGGGGCCGGATAAACAGGAAGTATACCAGGACGATCAGCACGAGCGCGGCGATAACCAGCAGCCTTTTGGACACATAGTAGCGGCCGATCGCCACGTAGTTGCGCAGAGATGTTTCCTTGGCATTCACCATGCCGTTCATCAGCGCCTGGAACTTCTTGATCAGGATTCCGGGCAGCTTGCCGAGCTCCCGAAACGGTTTTAAGATTTTGAACACAATCGGGTTGATAACCGGCCGGAACACCGTTTCCAACGTCTTGACAGGGTTGAACGACAAGCTTGTCACGTCCTCGCTTTGCGGATAAATTACGGCACCTGAATCGTCGCCTGGCCCGGCTGGACGACCTGAATGACGCCGCCCCAGTTGCACATGCACTTCGATGTGTTGTTGAGCGCAGGCATATTGGCGACCAATACGGTAGGAGAGCCAGGTGCCCAGGGGGCTGCGGTGACGGGAACGCAGGGCATCGGCGTAAGGACGCCGAAAGCTGCAGCGGTCGCGGCCGCTACCGTCGGATTGGCCATCGATTGGCACATGCCGAAGGGCATAATGTTGAGCATCGGCTTGTTATCCATAATATTGGCGATCGGCATGGAGGTCATGACCCGGTTGACGGGCAGCACCATGAGCGAACTCGGTGCGGCGCCGAAGCTGCATTGCAGCATGGCTCCGCCGCATACTGCGTTTCCCATATCGACATTCATCCAATCTTCATGATCATTTTTCAAGCAAGAAATGGTATAATTAGTTTCATAGTACTAGAAAAGAGGACGGTCAGCAATATGCCGCAAATGTGTTCTATGAGACAAATTACATATCTCAGATTTGGGCACACGGGGGAGGGGCCATTTTGAGAGCTGAGTCAAGCGGTCTGAAGCTAGGCTTGGCCGTGCTGCTGACGGTGCTGGGCCCGCTTGAGGCGGTCCGTCCGGCCAATGCGGCGGATCTGCAATCGCTGTCCATGCGCGAAGCGGTCGAGCTGTCGCTCGGACGGGATCCGGGTCTCCGGGAGGCGCGTACAACGGTCCGGCAGAAGCAGGTCGAGCTGGAGCAAGCCCATTACGCGCAAAAAAGCGAAGAGGAAAAGGCGGCCGGCTTGTTCGCCAAGCCACGCAATTTAAGCCAGCAGCTGCAAACCCGGATGAAGGTGCCGCAAGCCCAAATGCAGCTGACGGTCGCCCGCGAGCAATTGCGGCAGAAGACGGTCGAAGCGGGCAACGAGACGGAAAAAGCGTATTTGCAAGTCTACCAGGCGGCGCAGGCTGAGGAAAAGGCCCGCGCTGGGTGGGACGAAGCGCAGAAGCGTCTCGATGCCGTGCGGCAGAAGCTGAAATACGGGCTGGCGAAGCAAACGGACCGGGAAGCGGCGGAGCAGGGCTTGGAGCAAGCCGCTTCGGCCTACAAGCAGGCTCAGCTGAGCGTGAAGGGAACCCGGTTGGCGCTTGGAGCCAAGGTCGGCGTATCCCTGGAGCGGCCTTTTGCCATGACGTTCGAACCGGTGTACGCCGACTTATCGGAACGGACGCTGCCTGGATACATAGCCAAGGCGTTGGAGACGAATACGGCGCTCATTCAGGACGTGCAGTCCCGCCGTCTCGCGGACGAGAACCTGAACGTCACGCGAAATTTGTACAGTTCGAAGTTTGGCGCCGGGCGCATGAAGGCGCTGGACCGGATGTTCGGCGGCCCGGACATCGATATGGACCTGTTCGCGGCCCAATACGAAGGCTTGCTGGAGCAAGTCCGGCAAGATTGGGAAGGGTATTACTGGATTTTGCTCCCGATTCCGAAGAAGCTGTTCCAGGGCGAATTCGACGGTCTCCGATATTTGGACGATCTGCGCAACGGACTGCCGCTTGCGGCGATGGAGCAGGGCAAGGCCGCGCAGAAGGAAAAGGAAAGCCGGGCCGGGGTCATCGCAGCGGTGCGTCAGACGTATTTGGACGCGAAAGGAGCGGAGGAAGCCTACGCCCAAGCGCTGCGGAACCGGGATGCGGCGGCCGATGCGCTCGGCAAGGCGGAAAGCAAGCGCAAGCTAGGCCTATCCCCCGAGGAGGAGCTTGACGGAGCGAAGGAAGCTTTTGCAGCCAGCGACGCGCTTGTCCTGTCCGCGCAAATCGCCTATAGGGGCGCTATCGGAAAGCTCAATACGGACACGGGCGGAGCGGTAGAGGGGACGTACCGGCAAGGAGTGCTGCCGTATGAGCAGATCGACGACGGCTTGAGTCCCGTGGCGCCACTCCCCGACAAGCGGTCGTCCGGCAAATGGACGGTGCGGCCCGCTGTCGGCGAGCTGCTGTCGGAGTTCGAGCCTTCTCCGGACAAAAGACTGCAGGCGACCGAGTACGCCCTTTTCGATGCGAATGGAGCGATCATCGGAGGCAGAACGAAGGCCGGCAAGCCGCTTCGTCTTCTCAGTTTGTATGTCGCCCAGCCGGAACGGTTGAAGCTGGTGCTCTACCGCGGCGACGACACGATCGGCGAGGCGCAGCTCGAGGGCAGCGCTTCGCTCGGCACCTTTACCTTGAAGCCAGTTACTGCGGGCGCGCCTGCTGCGACTTCTGGGAAGCCCGAAAGCGCGGCGGTCCTGATCGGCACGGTGCAGATTGCTCTGAACGCGCTGACCCCGCAGCTGTACAATGCCGCGGCAGCCAGCGTGAAGGAATCCGGACAAGGCATTTTGTACTCCGCGGACGGAAAAGTGTGGTTCGATACGGAGCGGCTAACGGACGCGTCGGCCTTGAGCGACCCGACTGGCGGCGCTGCGCTTACGGCGGAACAGCGGGCCAAAGTCCGCGTTACGATGGAAGTGTCCGGCGAAGAGGGGCTCCGGTCGCTGCTTACCGCTGCGGAGCTGGAGCAGCAGCTCGCCGCGCTCGGGAAGCAGGTGGAGCAGTTGGAAGCCGATAAGAAGGAAGCGGCGGACAACGGCAAAGCCGGTCTGCTCGCCGGTTTGGCGACGCAGATCGAAGACGCCAAGGCGCGCATCGCCATGCTGAAAGCTGTGAAGGACGGAGACGCCGGAGCGGCTTTAAAGAATATGACGCTGATCAACAATCCGGAGGCGCTTCTGGCCAAGCTGGCGGAGGAAAACGCCGGGAACGGAGGCGGAACAAAAGGCGGGAACGGAGGCGGAAAAGACGGCGGGGGCGGCTCAGGACCCGGCACTCCATCTGGTAGCGGTCCGGGAGCTGGGGAATCGTCTGGCACCGGTTCGGGAGCCGATCCGGGCCCGGGAACGTCGGCCGGGAGCGGACCGGGGGCGGCCGACGCGGACGAGCTGCAGCGCTTGGCCGATAAGCGGCATGCGGAGCTGCAAGCAGCGATAGCCGCCGGTAACGGCGCGGCCGCTCTCCAAGCCGTGGAGGCATGGCTGGAAGCGAACGGAAAGGCCGTCGATGCCGGAAACGGCACCACCGAAGGGCTGGCCGTTCTGGCCCAAGCGGCGGCCGCGGTGAAGACGGAGCTGGGCAAAGCCGTACAGTCCGGCGACGCGCCAAAAGCCGAGTCGCTCTCCGGCACGCTCCACTCCATGAACGCTGCCGCGGGACAGCTCGCCATCGAGCAGCTTTTCGCCGAGCTGGAGTCGGTCGAAACGCTGTTGAACGAGGTCGCGGCCGGAACCGCGCCGCCTGGAACGGCAGCCGCCGAAGCGCAGGCGCAGATCGCCGACCTGCTGGAGCGGCAGCGAACGGAGCTGCTCCGGCAGGCTGTCGCGAAGCAGAAGGAGGCGTACTCGGAGGCGGAGCTGCAGGCGCTCGGGCAGTTGGCCGAGCAGCTTAAGGCAGAAGCAGGAGAAGGGAGCGAAGCGCTCCCGCCGCCGCATCTGCTGTCCCCGACGGTGTCGGTCAAGCTGGCCGCGCCGCCGATGCTGCTTGACGGTCAGGCGTTTATACCGCTGCGGGCCGTATCCGAATCGTTCGGGGCCGCCGTGGACTGGGACGGGGCGACGATGACCGCAACGGTCAGCACCGGGTACGGCACCGCCGAATGTACGATCGGCAGCGTGCTCGCCTATGTCGACGGAGCGCCGGTCGCCTTGGATACGCCGCCGCAGTTGCTGGCGGGATTTACATACGTTCCGCTGCGTTTTTTGGCGGAAGCGATCGGTCTTCAGGTCGTGTGGAACGACAAGACCGGTACGATTGAGCTGTACTAACTAGTAAGTGTTCATCCGGTCCGCAGCTCGCGATAATACTTGAAACGCCTGACGGCCCGCGATAGTGCTCGAAAGAGCATTATTTCCGCGCCAGAGGCCGATCCGGGGAGGAATAGTGTCCGAAAGAGCATTAACTCTGGGTAGAGCTGCTCAGAACGGCCCTTTTCCTGCGACTGGGCACGCGATAGTGCTCGAAAGAGCATTATTCCGGCGTTTGCGGGCGTTCCGGGGAGGAATAGTGTCCGAAAGAGCATTAACTCCGAGCAGAGTTGCTCAGAACGGCCGTTTTCCTGCGCCGTGGCACGCGATAGTGCTCGAAAGAGCATTATTCCCGAGCTAGCGGGCGTTCCGGCGAGGGATAGTGTCCGAAAGAGCATAACTCTGGGTAGAGCTGCTCAGAACGGCCCTTTTCCTGCGTCGGGGCCCGCGATAGTGCTCGAAAGAGCATTATTTCCGCTCCAGAGGCCGCTCCGGGGAGGAATAGTGTCCGAAAGAGCATTAACTCCGGGCAGAGTTGCTCAGAACGGCCCTTTTCCTGCGACTGGGCACGGGATAGTGCTCGAAAGAGCATTATTCCCGAGCTAGCGGGCGTTCCGGCGAGGGATAGTGTCCGAAAGAGCATTAACTCTGGGTAGAGCTGCTCAGAACGGCCGTTTTCCTGCGCCGTGGCACGCGATAGTGCTCGAAAGAGCATTATTTCCGCGCCAGAGGCCGCTCTGGGGAGGAATAGTGTCCAAAAGAACATTAACTCCGGACGGAGCTGCTCAGAACGGCCATTTTCCTGCGTCGGGGCCCGCGATAGTGCTCGAAAGAGCATTATTTCCGCGCAAGAGGCCGCTCCGGCGAGGGATAGTGTTTGAAGGAGCATTAATTCTGGGTGGGGCCGGAGAGGGCTGATTTCCACTCTGAGCAGAGCTGCTCAGAACTGCCGATTTTCGGCGTGGTCGGTATTGTACTTGATACTTGATTCTGACAAGCACCAGAAGCCATGTCACGGGAGCCGATGGCGTGGCCGGGTCGCCGGGGAGTATGCCCGCCGGCCGCCCTATTTTCAGTCAAACGAGGGGATTCCATCCTATGAAGAAGTCTGTCGCGGCTTTGCTGCTCGTCCTGCTGCTCGCCGCCGTAGCCGGAACGTACGCGTTTCAGGAAAGACGGCTGCTCGCGCAAAATCCGCTGGACCGGGAGCTTCCGTTCGTCAGCCTGTCCAAAGCGATTGCCGATCGGAACGACAATCTGTACGTGATCGACAATTCCAAGAAAACGATCCACAAAATGGACAAGAACGGAGTGCTGCTGTTCTCGCTGCATAGCGATACCGGCAAAAACGGCGAGCAGTTCCGCTTCAACGATATGGCTGTCGACGACCAGGACCGGTTGTACACGGTGCGTACGCTGCTCGATCCGTACGGGCTGACGGTCAAGTCGGAGCAGATCGTCCGGTTCGGTGCCAACGGGACGTTCGACTGGGTTATTTTCAACCAGGATTACGAGGAATTCAAAAACAAGCGGTATCGGATCGGCAGCTTGAAAAGCCCGCAAATCCGCCAAGGCGACCTGTATTTCTATAACGACGAGGTGACGAGAGTTACCCAGTACAAGCTGGGAGCGCAGGAGGAGAAGCCTCAGCGGGTGTTCTCCTTCGATATGCCGGCCAACAAATATTTGTCCGATATTGCCGGAACCGCTCCCGAGAACATTTATTACTCGGCCCGCAGCGGCGAAATTTACAAGGTCGGCGCGGACGCCGTGTCGGCGAAGGTTTACCCGCTTCCCGGCCTGGACCGGACGCTGCGCAATTTTCCGGAAAGCTTGAAGCTGGATGCGCAAGGACGGACGGTGTTTATCGACTATTTGTCCAAAGCGATCAGCCGGCTTGATCCCAAGCAGCCTTATATCATCGAAGAGCTGGTCAATACGGCCAAGGCGGAGGAGAAAGGGGTTCGACTCTCGTACGAGAAAACGTCGATCAGCCTCGGACCCGACGGCGACGTCATTATCGTAGACGATGCGCAGTTGAACCGCTATTACCCGGACGGCAAGTTCGCCCCGACGATGGACAAGATGCGGTATTCGGGCGGCTATCTCGCTCACCGCTGGCTGGTGTGGGGGACGGCGGCGATAGGGTTGCTGCTGCTCGTTTATGCGGCGAAGCTGCTCTACATCAACGTGCTGGGGCGGCGAACATCGCTCGTGTTCAAGCAAATTATCGTGTTCGTGCCGGCTGTTGCGATTGCGATGATTACGCTGTCGATGGTCGTCTACAACAATTTCGTCGCCAAAATGGAGCAGGAGACGTTCCGCGAACTGTCGCTGCTTGCGGCGAACGGACAAAATCTGATCGACGGCGATAAACTGGAGGCGCTGACCTCGCCCATCGAATACCGCGGCGAGACGTTCAACGAATTCCGCAAGAAGATCAACGCCGTGTTCGACAGCAGCGAAGCGACCGTCAATAACGACAACCGCGGCTTTTACAAGGCGGTTTACAAGGTGGAGAACGGCGCGATCTTCCGCATTCTCGAGGACGACGACGCGATGCATATGTTTAATCCGTTCCCGCTCACCGAGGAGAATACGCAGGTCATCCGCGAAGGCAAAGTCGTGACCGGGGGCTGGATCGACGATACGGGAAGCTGGAATTACGCGATCGCCCCGATCCGCAATACGGCGGGGAACATTATCGGCGTGTTCGAAACGAGCAAAAATATGGAATCGCTGCTCGTCCACCGCAGAGGGGTGCTCCAGTCGATCGTAGTCAATATTGCCTTCATCTCCGGCGGACTGCTGATCGTGCTGCTGCTAATGACCTTTATTCAGCTGTCCTCGCTGCGCAAGCTGCGGAGCAAGGTCGGCGATATTGCCAAAGGCAACTGGGACACGGAAGTCAACATCCGCACGAGGGACGAGATTTCCGATCTGGGCGAGAGCGTCAATACGATGGCGGCGCGCATTCGCGACTACATCACGAAGGTGGAGGCGTTCAGCCACGCGTATTACCGGTTCGTTCCGCAGCAGTTTCTTCGCTTCTTGAACAAGGACTCGATTCTGGACGTCGAGCTGGGGGACCAGGTGGAGCAGAACATGAGCACGATGATCTGCAACATCCGCGGCTTCTACCTGATGTCCAAGCGGCTGACGCCGGAGGAAAATTTCAATTTCGTCAATTCGTTTCTCAAGCGATTCGGTCCGTATGTGCGCAATCACAACGGCTTGGTGAATAAGTATTTGGGCGCAGGCTTCATGGCGCTTTTCCCCGGCTCGGCCGACGATGCGCTGCGGGCTTCCGTAGAGATGCGCAGGGAGATGGAACTGTACAATACCCATCGGGCCAGTACCGGTTATCGTCCCGTCGATATCGGCGTCGGCTTGCATAAAGGTCCGCTCCGGCTGGGCATTATCGGGGAAGAGCAGCGTCTGGAGAGCAACGTCATCTCCGACAATGTGAACATTTCCACCATCTTGGAGAGATTGACGGAGCCGCTAGGCGCTTCGATTCTGATCACGGACAGCGTCGTTCGCTCGCTCGGCGACGCGACCGCCTTCCAGTACCGCAATCTTGGACTGATTCAGGCGGGCGGCATGAAAGAGCCGCTTCACCTGTATGATGTATACCAGGGAGATCCGGATACGATACGCGTGCAGAAGGATAAGACGAAGGCTCGCTTTGAGGAAGCCGTTACGTATTATCAGTACGGCCGCTTCTACGATGCCCGCGAAGCGTTCCTGATGGTCATCAAGCAGAATCGTCAGGACAAAGCGGCACAAATGTATTTTTACTTATGCGACGAATATTTCCGCAACGGAACGACCGAAGATTGGAACGGAACGTTGTCGGTATCGTGATGATGCGTTATCGACGCCGCGCGCTGTAACTTTGAGGGGGGCCGGACATGAGCGCCATTTCAACAACAGGAACCGGGTCGAAGAGCGATTTCCGGGTCAAGCTGATGGCAACGGAGGAAGAGGCAAGGCGGATCAGCGCCTTTTTTCTCTCGGAGTGGTCGTTTGACGATCAACGGCATACGCCGGGAGAGATCGAGCATTTTCGCAACGCCCCGTCGGACAGTCTCCGGCAGAGGCATCATCTGTATTGGTATGTGGAAGACGAGTCCGGGGAAATCGTCGGCGTAACGAGCTGCAAGGAGAACGAGCATCGCACCGACGGCTATTTGTGGGACTATATGGTCGTCCACCGGCAATACCGGCAAAGCGGCGTGGCCGGACAGCTGTTCCGGGCGCTGGAAAGCTACATCGTCTCCATCGGCGGCAGATATTTGCTGACTTACACATGCGATTTGCCTGAGTATTTGCCGATCCGCACGATGTTTGAACGGAGGGGCTTCGAGCAGATCGGCCGGTATCCGAATTTTTACTATGAAGGCGAAGACCGGCTTGCGTATTACAAAAAGCTTGGGGAGCCCGCCCGGCGGGAAGGGACGAATGCGTCCCCGCATTCTCCGGGCGCAGACCAAACGGATAGGACTTGATGGTATGCAAGCTGTGTTGACCCGGTGGTTTGGACTGCGCGGGGAGGAAGCGCGCAAGCTGTGGACCATGCTGCCGATTTTTTATTGCGGAGGCATCGCCGAATCGTTGAACTACACCGCTTTTATGGCGCTGTTCAACCAGCGGTTCGGCGTCCAGTTTCTGCCTTACGTCTATATGGTCGAGGCGGCCATTATGCCCATAGAGGGCTGGCTGCTGTCCAAAATGGCCGGCAGGAACGCCAAGGACCGTTTTATGCGGATGCTCTACTTGATCATGCTGGGCATTCTGGCTTTGAACGCGGTCGTGCTGCTCGTTTTTTGGGCCGGGGGGATCAGCGCGTCTTTCTATTACCCGTTCTTGTTCCTGTCCTCCAACTTCGTCGTCCGGCAGCTGACACTGCTGCTGTGGAGCACGGCCTTCGACCTTTGTCCGACCCAGCAGGCGAAGCGGCTCATGCCGATCTTCGTCGGCTCTACGACGACGGGGGGCATCACGGCAGGGATTGTCGCCTATTTCATCGGCCATTGGCTCGGGACGGAGGCGGTGTACGCGCTGGCTCCGATCATGCTGCTCATCGGCTACCGGTTTTTCCGCAAATCGTTGTCGACGTACTTGACTCCGCTCATGATCAAGGACGCTTCCCGGGTGCAGGAAGCTCCGGGCGGGAGCGGCACGGACCGGCCGGGCTCGTATTATTTGCTGAAAACGCTGCGCAGTCCGTTCATGCTGACGGCTATCGGCCTGATGACGCTGATGCCTACGCTTTATTTCATGATGGAATATCAGTATTTCAATGCCGCGGAGGCTCGTTTTTCCACCGAAGGGGAGCTGACGGCGTATTACGGCCTCATCACGGCGCTGCAGTTCACGTTCTGCCTGGTGCTGCAAACCGTCTCGGGCAAGCTGATGAACCGGATCGGCGCAAGCAATATGCTGCTCGCTATCTCGGTCGTGTTTCTCGCGGGCTTCGCCTGCGTATCGCTCCTGATGAACGGGCCGCTTGGACTTGGGGTGGTGTCAGGCTCGTACGCGGTGTTGTACATTTTGCTTTACTATATCGCCGAACCATGCTATCAGCTGTTTTTCAAGATGATGCCGATTTCGGAAAGGGACGGCTTCCGCTATTTCGCCCAAGGTATTGCGGCATCCGGCGGGATTCTGCTCGGCTCGTTCCTGTCGCTGACCCATTCGATGCGGTGGATCGGCTTGGCGCCTCTGGCCTGGATCGGCATCGCGCTGTCCGCCGCGCTAATCGTCGTTGCCTGGTACGGTCGGCATCTGTACATTAAAGAGCTGGTGGGCAGCGTGCAGTCGCTGTTCGCGGACTTGTCGGACAACGCGGTGTCGTTCCTCGGGGCGATGCGCAGCTCGAAGGCGCTGTCCGCCGTCCTCGTCTATTTGAAGCATCCGAACGATTACGTCCGCGAGCTTGCGCTGGAACTGATCGGCAAGGTGAAGGACACTTCGTTCTTCCCGCATCTGGTCGGTCTCATCGGGGACCGGAGCGCCCGTATCCGGGTAGCCGCCCTGCGGGCGATGAACTTGCAGACGGCCACCGTGCAGGAGCTTGTGCAGGTAGCGGCCTTTCTGGAGGATGAGCACGAGGAGGTGCGGGCCGAATGCGTCAAGCAGCTGGCCAAAGCCAAGCATATGAAAAGCCAGGTCCACTTCTTTCTGCGCGTCAAGCTGCTCGACTCCCGTCCGCAGGTCGTCTACGAGGGCATTAAGGCGCTGTATGCGCTGGAGAGTGAGGAAAGCTACGCGGCCTGCGAGGAAGCGCTTGTGACGATGCTCGACAAGGGCGGGGAATGGGCGATGCTCGGCTGCCGCACGGTGGCCGATCTGCGGCTCGTTTCCTACGCTCCATGGCTGATGACGCTGCTTGAGGACACGAAGCCGGCCGTCAAGGTGGCTGCCGCCCACGGGCTCGGCAAGCTGCGGTACGAGGAGTCGGCTCCCGTTATGCTGGGGATGGTGCCTGCTGCCGACAAGGAGCTTCGCCGGGCTATTCTGGAGGCGCTTGTGGATATCGGCGACGTATGCGTGCCGGTGCTCAAAGATCATGCGCTAAGCGGCAACCCGTTCATTTGGCACATGGCTGTATCCGCTCTTGCCCGTATATGGGACGAAGCGGCGATCCGCTCGGAGCTGGTGGAGCTGTGCATGCAGCGCATCGGCGTCTCGAGCCGGGAAGGGGCTTTGCCGGGAGCGCTGCGCCGGCTTGGCAAGGAAGAGCTGGCCGAGCTGGCCGAGCAGCGCTGCATGGAGATACACCAGTCGCTGATCGACGGAATCTGGTCGGTATTGATGCAGCTTGCCGACGAACGGGTCGTCCAGTCTTTGCGAGAGACGGTGCGCGACGACAATGAGGAAGTGCGCGAGAACGGCATGGAGGTTCTGGCTGAAGGAATCGGCGATCGCCGGCTGTCCGCCGCGCTGCTGGAGCTGTTCAAATCGTCGGGACCGGGAGTCGGCGGGTCCGGCCATCCGAAGGCGATCGTGGAAGATGCGCAAACATGGCCGGATGAGTGGCTGAGCCGGATCGCTGTGCATGCGCTCGGGGAGGAAGCGGAGATGAAGGAAGAACGTCAAATGCTGTCCATGCTGGACAAAGTGATTTTTCTGAAGCAGGTATCGTTGTTCTCCGACTTGTCGGTCGATGAGCTGGGCCATCTGGCAAGCATCTCGCAGGAGGAGGTGCACGCCGAGGATACGGTGCTGCTGCGCCGCGGGCAATCTTCGTCGAGCTTATACATTCTGATCGCCGGCAATGTGGAGCTGAGCAATGAAACGGAAGCAGGCGGAGGCGGCACGATCGGCGTGCTCGGGCCGAAGCAATCGTTCGGCGAAACATCGGCGCTCGACGGGGCTGCGTCCTCGGTAACCGCCCAGGTGATTTTCGACGAGGCTCATCTGCTCGCGCTTCAAGGCGACCAGCTGTCTCGCCTTATCCGCCTGTATCCGGAAATCGGCATCGGACTTCTGAACGCGACGAGTGCGAGGGTCCGTCTGCTGGAAAACATGCTGATGAAGATGGGGTAAAGGATGACAACATGGGGAAGGGCGGCGGCAATGTTGACACACAAATTGGTGCTGGTGGGCGGCGGTCGGGAGCTGGAGCGGCTGCGCCAGTTTTTGACGGAAGCGGGCGAGGCGAACGGTCTGGATGAGCGGATGCTGTACCGGCTTAACCTCGTTTGCGATGAGCTGGTTACGAATATCGTGTCTTACGGCTACGGCGACGGGGCCGCCGCCGAGCCCCGGATCGAAGTCGACGTGCTTCCCGCCCCGGACGGGGTGGAACTGGTCATTGCCGACAACGGGATCGCCTTTAACCCTCTGCTTCATCCTCAGCCGGATTTGCTTGCGGAGGTAGAGGAGCGTGGCATAGGGGGATTGGGCATTCATTTTGTCCTCAAATTGACGACGGCCGCTTCGTACGAACGACAGGACGAACGCAATGTGCTGCGGCTGACGATGAACCGCCGGCATGCGGAGGAGGAGTATGGGGATGAATATCGAGCATAAGGAATGGAACGGCGTTGCGGTGCTTACGCTGAACGGAAGATTGGACGGGAATACGTCGAGCGGTCTGGAAAGCCGCTTCTTGCAGCTGGCCGAGCAAGGCGCAAGCCGGTACGTATTCAATCTGGGCGGACTCGAATACGTCAGCAGCGCAGGGCTCCGCAGCCTGCTGCTGGCCGCGAAAAAAGTGAAGACGATGCGCGGCAAGCTTGCGCTCGCCCATATGAACGAGCATGTGAAGGAAGTATTCGACATGTCCGGCTTCAGCACGATTTTTACGATTTGCGCTACCGAGCAGGAGGCATTGGACATCGCAGCCGAATAAATCCCGTCGGGACCGGCTGATTTCGTAGGCCGACATAGATGTCGGATAGCTGCCTGCGGTGACCGCGGAAAGCATAAGAAGGCAAACGATACGGGGAGATGAAAGCTATGAACGCGCTCCCTTACGCGCTGCTGGCCGTCCTGCCGCTGGCGGGCTGGGCATGGAGCGAATGGAGACGCCGCGCTCTGGAGGCGGAGTTGTCGCGGACAATGCAGTTGTTTGAAGTAAGCCTAGAGATGAATTCCACGATCCGCAAGCAGGACCTACTGCAGCGCATTATGGATACGAGCGCCCGTGCCCTCCAGGCAGAGGCGTCCTCGGTTATTCTCGTCGATCCGGAGACGGGGGACTTGTTTTTCGAGCTGGCCACCGGTCTGAAGGGGGAGGAAGTGCGCCGTATCAGGTTGAAGATGGGAGAAGGGATCGCAGGCTGGGTCGCCGAGAACGGGAAAAGCCTGAAAATCGACGATGCGGCCGGCGATCCGCGCTGGTCGTCGAAAGTGTCGAGCCGGGTCGAGTATCCGACCCGCAATCTGCTATGCGTGCCGATTTTCAGCAAAGGCTCGGTGATCGGTGTCCTGCAGGTGCTGAACAAACGCAACGGCCGGCATTTTACAGAGCGGGACATGCTGCTGCTGGAATCGATCGCCGCCCCGACGGCGGTTTCGCTCGAGAACGCGATGCTCTACGATGCGCTGGAAAAATCGATTGACGCGTTGAAATCGACGGTTGCCGTCAAAGAGCGGATGGAAAGCGAGCTGCAAATCGCTCAGCGCATTCAGATGGGTTTCTTGCCGGTCCGGCTGTCAAGGGGCCGTACGGCACCCTTGATATGGCAAGAGCCGGAGGAGTCCGACGGAGAAGCGGACGGGGCCGCGACTGCGACCGCCGTCAAGGAGGAAGCGCGCGGGGAGCTGCGCGAGGAGTCGTTTCCAGCGGGCGTGAGCGCGCTGCTCCGACCGGCCCGCGAGGTCGGCGGCGATTTCTATGATTATTTTCTGCTCGACGACAACGAGCTGTTCTTCACGCTCGGCGACGTATCGGACAAAGGCATTCCGGCTGCCTTATACATGGCGATGATTATGACGCTCGTCAAAGGGCGGATGTCGGCAGGCATGTCGCCCGGCCAATTGCTCACCGAAGTGAACCGGGAGCTGTACAAGGACGACTCCACCATGTTCGCCACTATTTTTTGCGGCGTGCTCGACGTGTCGACGGGCATGCTGACCTACTGCGACGGAGGACATTGCACCCCTTTCCTGCACCGGAGTACGGGAGAAATTGTGCCGCTGCTGGGACGCAAATGCTTGCCGCTTGGCGTCATGGACGATACCGAATATGCGGACCAGCAGGAAGCGCTGTCGGCGGGCGACCGGATTGTGCTGTACACGGACGGCATAACCGAAGCGGAGGACGCGGAGCGGCGCCAGTTCGGTTCGGCTTTGCTGCACGAGTTGCTTGCCGGCACGCGCGAACAGTCCGGCGAAGAGCTGCCGCGGCTTATTATCGAGGCTGTCGACCTGTTCGCCGCAGGGGCGGTGCAGTCCGACGACATTGCCGTCATGACTGTAGAAATCAAGTAACGCAGCGACCGCGCATGCAAAAAAACTCGCTACAGCCTTCGCCAAATTGTGGTATATTCAGGATAGACAAGGAGCCGGGCTCATCCCGGCGTATTCCATGAAAGGGGCGTATGCCATGACTGTGCGTCATGCGAAATACCCTAAACGTCCGGAAGGCGAAACGGCCCGCACCCCGACTTCCGGATCGGCCAAGTCCGATTCTACAGGCAGCGATCACCCCGTCGTGCAGTTGCAGCGGGCGATCGGAAATAAGGCTATCGGCCAGATGCTTGCCGGAAGCGACAGGGCGAGCGGGTTGCCTGCCGGCGTGCAGGCGAAGTTGACGGTAGGACCGGCGGGGGATGCGTACGAGCAGGAGGCCGACCATATCGGCAAAATGGTCGCGGACAACATTTCCTCGTCGGGATCCGGCGGGCCGGCCGTGCAGCGGATGGGAGCGGAGGAAGAAGAGCTTCAAATGAAGCGCTCTCCGGAGGGCATCCAGCGGATGGAGGACGAATCCATGCTGGACGAATCGGAGGAGCTTCAGATGAAGCGTGCTCCGGAAGGCATCCAGCGGATGGAGGACGAATCCATGCTGGACGAATCGGAGGAGCTTCAGATGAAGCGCGCTCCGGAGGGCATCCAGCGGATGGAGGACGAATCCATGCTGGACGAATCGGAGGAGCTTCAGATGAAGCGTGCTCCGGAGGGCATCCAGCGGATGGAGGACGAATCCATGCTGGACGAATCGGAGGAGCTTCAGATGAAGCGCTCACCGGAGAGCATCCAGCGGACGAGTCCGGACGACGGAGCGGGGTTCGACGCCGATGTCGGGCTGGAGCGGGAGATCGAGCAAAGCCGGGGCGGAGGCGCGCGCATGGATACCACAATCCAGACGAAGATGGAGTCCGAGTTCGGCACCGGCTTTGATGACGTGAACATTCATACCGACAACAAAGCGAATGAGATGGCCGAATCGATTGGCGCTTCGGCGTTTACAACCGGCAGCGATATTTTTTTCCGTCAGGGGCAATACAATCCGGGAAGCCGTCAAGGCCAGGAGCTGCTCGGTCATGAGCTGACCCATGTGGTGCAGCAGCGGGGCGGGAGTGTGCCGAGCGGTGGGGCGTAACCCGTCCCGGATCCGGACAGAGAAATAAACGGTACCGTTCTGCAAGAAGATAGCGGGATTTTTGGCAAGACGACGCGGCAGCGGAACATATGCAATCTCCGGCGGACAAGAGGACGGGAGCCTCTGTTGCCGGAGTTTTTTTATTCGCCTGCGTGCAGGCCCGCGTAGACTACCTTTTGGATAGAGCCGAACAGGTGGAGGAATATAAAGAGCAGAGCAAGCCGACCGATTGGTCAACTATCGGCCTGCCCGGCATATGCTGCCAATTTGGTGCCGACTTTGCTCCCGGCCGCACTTTGCCTCAACGTCCGCGCATGCGGATTTTTTTGCATCCAAGCTTTGAATCGTCTCCGATTTGGATACACTGCGAGTAGAACAAAAGATTTTCCCTTTGGAGGACGAGTATGACGATGACCATACATCCCGCCCACCGGCGGATGGCCGAGCTTTGGACGATGTCGCGGAGACGGAGCATGACGCCGGAGGAACAAACCGAACTGGACCAATGCCTGCAGGTGAACGCCCGATTGTGCTGGGAGATGGCGTGTTTGGAAAATGCATCTTTGCTTGCATCGATGACGCATGATACCGACTGGCAGCATGACATCTGCCGCCAAATCGAAGATTTTCCCTGGCAGGCCAAAAAACCGGACCATCAAGGTCCGGCTTCATAAGGGCTTGGGATAGCTAAGCCTGCGAACGGCTTTGCACCGTAGGCTTGCCCGGAATGGCGACCCGCTCCCGGGACATCAAGAATACGCAAATCAGACCAAGCACCGCAGGGATAAGCGTCCACACAAACGTGCGGGCGATCGAGGACGATAACGCCTCCGTAATCCGGTGCAGCAGATCGGCGGGGATAGCGGCCCGCGCTTCCGGGGCTAACAGCGCTCGCGGGTCTTTCAGCAGTTCGGCCGGGGGCAAGGCGGCGGAGTCTGCAGGATTTGCTCCAGAAGCAGCTCCGAGCGCGGAGGAGAGCGAGTCGGAAAACCCGTTGCGCTGTACGATGCCGAATATCGTGATGCCAATCGCCATGCCGAGCGACCGGAGGAAGACGATCGTCGAGTTGGCCGCTCCGCGTTTCGTCTCGTCGAAGTGGTGAATCGCGGCCATGCCCAGCACGGAGAACGAGGCGCCGATTCCGAGGCCGACGACGATCATGAATAGCGTTACCGCCAGCCGCGAGCTGTCCATCGTCACCGTCGTCAGCAGGGCTATGCCGGTCACGAGGATGATATTCGAGCCGAACATCACGTTGCGGTAGCCGATTTTTACCGCCAACATGGCTCCGATCTGACTGGACGCTACGCTTCCGAGCATCATCGGCAGCAGCAGCAGTCCGGAGTTGGTCGCGCTGCCCCCTTGGACTCCCTGGATATAGATCGGAATGTAAACGGTAGCCACAATAAAGGCCGCTCCGGAAAAAATGCCGATCAGCGAGCTGGAGGCGTACAGCCTGATTTTAAACATATCGTAGGATATGATCGGCTCGGCCGCCCGGCCTTCGATAAACAAAAACGCGAGAAACAAGACGGCGAACCCGATGAAAAGTCCAAGGATGGGAGCCGAGCCCCAAGCGAACTTCTGTCCGCCCAGCTCGAGCGCAAACATGAGACAGACGATCGAGCCCACCAGGGTAATCGCGCCGCCCCAGTCGATCCGCTGCTTGGCATGCCGAATCGATTCTTTGTAGAAAAACGCCACGAACACAAACGCCACCAAACCGAGCGGCAGGTTGATGTAAAATACCCAACGCCAATCAATATAATCGGTCACATAAGCCCCGAGCAGCGGCCCGAAAATGCTGGACAACCCGAACACCGCCCCGAACAGCCCGCCCATCGCGCCGCGCTTTTCCGCCGGAATGACGTCGAACATAATCGCAAACGCAATCGGCACGAGTGCGCCTCCGCCAATGCCCTGAATCGCCCGGTATACGCTAAGCTGAACGATCGTTTGCGCCGTCCCGCACAAAATCGAGCCGAGCAAAAAAACGAGCAGCCCGAAAATGAAAAACCGCTTCCTCCCGTACATGTCGGACAACTTGCCGAATATCGGCATGCCTGCCATTTCCGCGACCATGTAGGCGGAAGTGACCCAGACGAATTTGTCCAGCCCGCCGAGATCGCCGACGATCGAACCCATGGCCGTAGCTACGATCGTGTTGTCCATGGCCGATACGAGAATGCCGATCAACAGACCGGCCACGACGAGCGCGAGGTTGCTTTTGGGCGCCGCTGTTTGCATAACCGCACATCCTTCTCTACAGTTGTTTGCTTTGTTTGACGGACGAGTCTTCGAGCAGCTCGTACCGGTCCTGATATTCCACCAAGCCGATTTCGCAGCCAGGCCCGATGACCACGTTCGTTCCCCGCACGACATCGGCCTTCGTATGCTCCAGACGAATATCGTCGCCTTCGATCAGTTCCGCGATCAGCGCATCCTTGGAGAAGCCGAGCGCCTTGATCAGCTTGCCGAACGGGCTGCCCGCGCCCGACTTCCGCACGTCAATGGATTCTCCCCCGATTTCCTTGACTCGGCATTCGGCATACAGTTCGATCCGGACCGAACCCGCATTCAGCAGCCCGTCGATGCGAAAGCTTCCCCGTGAATGAAACCGTTCGGCGTCGCAGTTGCCCCGCAGCGTCATCGAGCCGTTCAATTGGACCTCTTCGGCGGTTACGGCGCCGCCGATCTTCATATGTCCGTCCGAACGGAAATCCTTGGCGGTCAGCGCGCCCTCGATATCGGTTTTACCGTTCGATCTGAACTTGTCGGCAATCACGTTGTCGCCAAACGAGGCGATGCCGTTTACGACGGCACTCTCGGCCTTCATCGTCCCCCGCACGACAGCCCGGCCGTTGCTGACGAAGCGGATGCAATCCAGACTGTCCTGAATGGTTCCGTTTCCGTTGATCGTTACGTTGTTAAACGAGCCGCCCCCACAGCCGCCCAGCATGCCCGATATGTTTAAGTCCCGACGTTCCTTCATATTCATGGCGTTCCCTCCGACAATTTCGAAAATAATTCCTTTTCTCTTCGATGACCGTGCCGGTTACGGCGCAATGCATTCGCACTCGCCGACCGACGAGCCGGAGCCGTTCTCGAACCGGTCTTTATACTCGACTCTTCCGATCCGGCAGCCGGGCCCGATGATGACGGCGCCTCCGCGGATCACGCGCGCGGTCGTATGCTCCACATAAATCTGATCGCCCTCGATTGTTTCCGCCGCCAGCGTTCCTTCGTAGAAGTCGGAAGGGAGGAAGAATGAGCCGATCAGCTTTTTCAGCACGTTGCCATCGGCCCGGTCAATGCGGATCCGTTCGCCGCCGATTTCCTTCACCTCGCAGCGGCTGTGCAGGGCGAGATGGACCGAGCCGGCATTGACGAGACCGTCGATGCGGAATATGCCTTTAATATGCAGTTCCTCGGCTTCGCAATGACCGTTGATCGTGAAATGTCCTTCCAGTTCGACTTCCTCGCCTGCAACGTTTCCCCGGATGTTCGTTTCGCCGAACGATTTGATTTCGCGTGCTTTGACGTTTCCTTCGATCTCCATTTTTCCGTTAATTTTGGCTGTTCCCGTATCGAGGCCGCCGGTAATGTCCAGCGTTCCGTTGATGCCGCACGACGTGCTTTTCAGCGTGCCGTATACGTTGGACGTCCCGTTGCAGCGGAAGGCCAGACAATCGATATCGCCGTCAAATTGGGCTTCGCCGTTTACTTTCACATTCTTGAATAAACCTCCGCCGGACCCGCCGGACCCCATAATGTGCAGATTGTGTCGTACGTCCATCTTCATGAACTCCTCTCTTCAGCTCAATCTCAGCTTCAATTCTTCCAGAGCGGACGCAAGGCTCAGGCTCGATACGATTTTCGTTCCTCCGTCGAAGGCGTAACGTTCGGCGGACTCCAGCATGAGGAACGAAGATGCGCCCATTTTGCGCGTAAAAACAAGCGTCCAGCTTTTATTCTCGAACAACGCTTCGTTAGCCCTGATCGTTTCCAGCATCAGCTTGCCCTCGTCCAGGCTCATATCGCCGGCTTGAAGCAGCTTGTCGAGCATATAGACGACGACGATCCGGCCAAACGGCAGCAGAGGCCCTTCCGCGAAAACCCGTTCGAACAGCTCCAACGATAGCGGAGAAACAATGTTTCGTTCCGTAAGCTCAGCCTTCGCCATTGCAAGCCCTTCGGCGGCGGGTGAAAAAACGTCCGCAAGCTCGTCGAGCGACAAATCGTCTTTCATGTTTTTGATTTTATCGATGCGGGCCAGTATGGATTGCTTCGGAAAAAACGTTTCCTGGCCGGTAAACGTCGATTTGCGCACAAACCATTGCTCGGGAATCAAGTTTTTGCGCTTCCATCGGTACAACTGACCGTAGGAAATGTCCGTCAGCTCCAGCAGTTCTTTTTTGGATATAAGCTCCTGCTCCATCACATCCGCCTCCTTACGATTGAGAGTGTAACATAACACTGTTACGTTTGTAAATGGGTGCGCGAAACAAAGTCCTCTATCTGAGGTCCCTCTATTCCTGCAGGCGGTCTTTAAAAAATTTTCAAAATATTGGGGTTGCTCCGCGCGCTGCGCAGCTACATAATGGGAGTGAGGGGGACGAACGATGAGAAGCCATTTGAAGGAGTTTTGTAAGGACGGACGCGTTCTGTTTATCGGCATCATGTGGATCGTCTATGCGTCGGTCGCAATGGCAACCGGCTGGAACGGCCGGACATGGGCTTGGGTTGGGGCTGGAATCGCGATCTTTTTCTTCGTGGAATATTTCGTTCATCGTTTCGTGCTGCACGGGGTGTTATGCAGATGGATGCCGAAGGCGCATCAGGGGCACGACGACCACCATGCCCACCCTACGGAGATGCGTCATCTGCTGACGCCGAACTCGTACAACGTGCCGACCCATTTTGCGCTCTGGCTCGTCTGCTCGGCAAGTACGGCGAGCGTCCATGCGGGAAGCGCCGTCATGATGGGAGTCGCGGCGTTGCATATGTATTACGAGTGGACCCATTTCGTATCGCACAGGCCGATCGCGCCCCGGACGCGCTGGGGGAAATGGATGAAAAAGTACCATCTGCTCCATCATTACAAAAGTCCGGACAGCTGGTACGGCGTGACCAACCCGGCGCTCGACAAGCTGTTCGGAACCGAAGGCCAGGTGCGCGGGAAGGACGCGGGTAACAAGGAAGGCACATTTCGGTCATAGCCGGTTGATAGCGCTTTCCCGTTTGTCGGAATAAAAGACGAAAGGCTGCCGTTCGTTGCCGGGCGGCAGCCCTCGTATGCGAATGATGCAGCTTGGCGCGCCGCGATTCAAAGCGATTTATGCGCCGGTAATGTGCCTCGCGATGGCGGTGCCGTGATGACGGCCCGACTCGATAAAAATTTCATTCGCTTCCGCCCCGGCCGCGATAACCCCGGCCAAATAAAGGCCTTGGACGTTCGTCTCCATCGTGTCCGGATCGAAGCGCGGCTTGCCAGCGTCGCCGTCCATAAGGATGCCGGCAGCGCCCAGAAATTCCCTGTCGGGATGAAAGCCGGTCAAGGCCAGGACAAAATCATTGTCCAGCGTCTCCCGGCCGTCCTCCCGCTCGATCGTTACGGCAGCCTCCTCGATGGAAATAACCCGCGAACGGTACAGCATGCGGATGCGTCCTTTGTTGACCAGACTCTCGAAGAGCGGGCGCACCCACGGCTTGACGCTTGCGGACATCGTCTCCCCGCGGTAGACGATCGTTACTTCCGCGCCGACGCGGACAAGCTCCATAGCGGCGTCGACAGCGGAATTGTTGCCGCCGATGATCGCGACCTTCATGCCGGTGTACGGATGGGCCTCGCGGAAAAAATGGCTGACCTTGGGCAAATGCTCGCCCGGTATGCCGATCATGTTCGGATGATCGAAGTAGCCGGTGGCGACGATGACGCGCTCCGCCTCGTAGCCGGCGCTGCGTCCCGCCCGGTCCAGGGTGGAAAGGGTGAAGCGATCGTCTTGTTTGACGATGCCGATGACCTGCTCGTAGGAGCAGATGCGGATGTTGCGGCGCATCGCCACGGTGCGGTAATAATGCAGCGCTTCGGCCCGCGTCGGCTTGTCGTTCGGGGTCGAAAACGGGATGCCGCCGATTTCAAGCAGCTCCGCCGTGCTGAAAAATTGCATATAGGTCGGATACAAGTAGATGGAGTGAACGATCGAATGCTTTTCGATAATGAGCGGATCGATTCCGGCGTTTTGCAGCTCCAGTGCAGCGGACAAGCCGCATGGCCCGGCGCCGACGATAATGACTTTTTCCATACTGGCTGTGCCTCCCTGTGAAGTAAACGTAGCATCCCCTTATTGTAACATACACGCCGGGCGTATACGATAAGGGCCGGAGACACGACGAGCTTACTATTACGTAGATAGTATGCATGGCTTGAAAAGGACGCTGCGAATTGATATGATTCTGCTAATCGAAACTTCACCATTAATCAGGCAGGGAGCAGGCGATGAACTTAAAGCCGAGCAGAAGCACATTCAGAGACCGTATGAACGGAATGATCGACACGCTGCGCAGGGATATCGAGTCGGGCGTTTATGCGCCCGGTTCTTTTTTGCCTTCGGAAGAAAGACTTGCCGAGCAGTTCGATGTGAGCTACAAATCGGTGGCCAAAGGGCTTGACCAGTTGGCGGCGGAAGGCTTGCTGATTAAAATACGCCGCGTAGGCAGCAAGGTGGTCAAGAAGGAAACGGTACATTTCGGGTTCCACGACACGTTGTACCGGGATGTCGACCTGGCTGCGCTGCTCGGTTTGTTTCACAAGGAGCATCCGCATATCGAGATCCGTCCGGTTGCGATCTCGCAAAATTATGCGCTCGATACGATCGACGATCTCATGCTGTCGGGCCGGTTCGACGTGATGATGATTAACCAGATTTATTACCAGCACGCCCGGGAGCACAAGCGGCTAAACGTGCTGGAGCCGGTAAAGCTCGCGGACGACACGTATCCGTTTCTGCGAGAGGAGCTGCTTGTCGATGGGATCAGCTACGCCCGGCCGCTTGTGTTTTCGCCGGTCATTCTCGCGTACAATCCGCAGCATTTTCGCGAGGCCGGACTGCCCGAGCCCGACAGCGGCTGGACGTGGGAACGGTTGCTGGAGGCGGCCGCGCAACTATCGAAGCCAAGCGAAAGGTACGGATTTGCCGCCAGCTTCTTATCAGGCAATAACCGCTGGCCGACGATTTGGATGCAATGCGCTTCCGATTCGATGCATGCGACCGGACGTCGTCCGGAGGCGGAGGAGCTCGCCGCCGGCCTGACATACTGCTATGGCCTGATGAAGGCGGACGGAGTCGTTCCGAGCTTTCTGGACGTTTCGGCTATTCAGTCGTTGTTCGCCGAGGGCAAGCTTTCCATGCTTATGACGACCTATTATTTGCTGAACGGCTTGGGGGAGAAGGTGGCGTACGATATCGCGCCATTGCCGCACATTACGAAACCGCGGACTATGCTGCTGTGGATCGGACTGTCCATTCATCGCAAGACGGCGGTGCCGGATTCGGCCCGCGCGTTCGTGGAGTTCATGACTTCTCGCGAGGCGCAAGCTGTCGTTCACAGCAATACGCTCAGTATTCCCTGCTCCGCATTGGCGGACGGCGCGCCCGATTCCAAGGTGTACAAGCCGCCCCGCTACAATCTGTACCGGGAGATCATTCCGTCCTACCGGAGCCAGCGGCAGTACGGGCTGCGTTATGAGACGATCGAAGCAACGCGCGATCTGCTGCAATTGCTGTACTCCGGCTTGATCGGAGAGGAGGAGCTGCGCGTCCGGGTGGCGGGACTGCTGGATAAGCAGGATGCGGAGCCCGTGTGAAGACGACCTGAAGCAAACGAGTAAAGACGTTTCCGAAACCACGACGAAAGTGGGCCGGAAACGTTTTTTTATGAAAACCTACCGCCAAAACGCGGTCGATCATCCTTGAAATACGTCGATAGACGGTTTCTTTTTTTCGCGTCCCTGAAACGAAGAGAAGCCGAATCGCGCATATCGAATTTCGCTGGTTGACATCGAGGAAGAAATGCATATACTAAGTTATGTAGATACTATGTAGTGTGATCATGAGTAAAGATTAATTCCTTATTTTATCCTCTACATATTTTCTGCATAACAAAATATCGATTGGAGGCCGGGAAGCTTGACATGGACGATTGCTCTCTGCTATCCGCCCAACCTGCAACGACCGATCTTGCATGAACGTCATCTGGGACGTTTGGCGGAGCTGGGAAGGGTGCTTCACGCGGACTGGTCGAACCCGGAACAGGCGCGTCGCACGCTGTATGAGGCCGATGCCGCCATTACTTCGTGGGGAACGCCGACGCTGGACGAGGAATGGCTCCGCCATTGCCCGCGGCTCCAGGTTGTCGCCCATGCGGCCGGGTCGGTCAAAGGGCTCGTGTCCGCAGCGCTGTGGGAGCGCGGCATTCGCGTATCCAGCGGGAACGGACCGCTCGGAGAGGGCGTTGCCGAGACAGCGCTCGGCATGACGATCGCTTCGCTGAAAAATATGTGGCGGATCGAACGGGCGGCGCGTGCCGGGGGATGGACGGAGGAAAGAAGATTGGCCCGCGAGCTGTATCAGATCACGATCGGCGTAATCGGAGCGGGTAAAGCGGGCACACACTTTATGAAGCTGCTGCATCCTTTTCAGATCAATGTGCTGGCGTATGATCCGTTCGTCAGCCGGGAACGGTTGGCCGAGCTTGGCGCGACCCGAACGGAACTGGATGAGCTGGTCCGCCAGTCCGATGTCGTGTCGATTCACGCGCCGCTGCTGCCTTCAACCCGCCATATGCTGGATCGGCGCCGCTTTATGATGATGAAAGACGACGCCATTGTGATCAATACGGCCAGAGCGCCGATTATCGACGAGGAGGCGTTGATCGAGCAATTGTCGCTCGGACGGTTGTTCGCTTGTCTGGACGTTGCTTCGTCGGAGCCGCTCCCGGCCGATCACCCGCTGCGCTCGCTGCCGAACTGCGTGTTAACTTGTCATATCGCGGGCGCGGTATCCAACGGCGGTTACCGGCTGGGACAATTCGCGGTCGAGGAGCTTGAACGCTTCAAGCGCGGCATGAAAATGGAAGGCGAAGTAGAGCGCGAGCAGATGGAGATTTTGGCCTAAGGCCGGGCGAGCTGCGTCAGGAGCCGCTTCAACTGCCGCGCTAATGGCTGTATATTTTAGAACTCTTATGAAATCGCTTACAAAAAAAGGGAGGTATTTGGATCGATGAAAAACCGGAGATTAAAAACCGTTTGCCTGCCGGCGGTGCTGGCGAGCGTGCTTGCCCTGACCGCTTGCGGTGCGGACGGATCGAAGACGCAGCAGGCTAAAGGGGACGATGCCGCCGCTGCGAATGAGCCGAAGCCGGTAGAGCTGTTTTTTTACACCGATGTGACCGACGATGTATTCCAGGCGACCTGGGGCGAGCGCATTCGCCAGAAATTCCCCCATGTGACCGTCAAGCATCAGCAAGGCGTCAAAGGCTCGCGGATCGAAGATTTGGTGGCGGCGGGGACGGTCCCCGATGTGATGCGGACGCAAACGACAACGATTCGCAACGAATATTTGGGACTCGGGTTGTCCTACGACATGCGCGAGTTAGTGCAGAAAAACAAGCTGGACCTGAACCGGTTCAATCCCGTTTATATGCAGCGCATCATCAATGAAACCGGAGCCGCCGGGGGCGAAATCTACGGGTTGCCGATCAATTCGCCCAGCCCGCTCGTCTTGTTTTACAACAAGGACCTGTTTGACAAATTCGGCGTCGCGTATCCGAAGGACGGCATGTCCTGGGACGATCTGCTCCCGCTGACTCAGCAGTTGTCCCGCTCGGAAGGCGGCATTTTGTACCGCGGGCTGACAACGAACTACTTGTCCGTGCTGCGGGACAACGCGTGGTCCTTGCCGATTTTGAATCCGAACGCCGATGAAATGGCCGATGCCGCCAAGTGGCAGATTTTGTTCAACAATCTGAAACGGTTTTACGAGATTCCGAATAATACGATTGCAGCCACGCTGAACGACGAGTTGCAGCTCTTCTACAAAGGGCGGACGGCCGCGATGTATGTTGGCCAGATTAACCAGTTCAACTCGTTCCCGGCCGACTTGAGCTGGGATATGGTCAGCTTGCCGCAATTGAAGGAAGCGCCGAACAAGCTATCTCAGTTGACGCCTCCGTACTGGTCGATTACCCGGCAAAGCAAGCATAAGGATGAAGCGTTCGCCGTGATCCTGGACTTGTTGTCCGAAGATCCACAGCTCGCCCAGGCCAAAGAGGGCAAAATTCCGACCCTCGCGGACAAAAAGATCGAGCAGGCATTCGGTCAGACTACACCGGCGCTGAAAGGCAAAAACACCAAAGCGGTCTTTTACTATCCGTTCGCCGATCCGACGCCGCTCAGGAAGACAGAACTGCCGTTTGTTGCGCTTGGCACGCAGCAATCGATCCTTAGCGGCGCTTTCGAGAAAGTGGTGAAGCAGCGGGTTGACGTCAATACGGCGCTTCGCGATGCTCAGGAGTTGCTTAAGAAAGAGCTGGACAACGCGAAGGCCAAGTAGAGACGGATGCGCCGCACCTTTAAGACTATCGGCTTTCACGCTAGAAACAAATCCTGAAACGGGCTGCGGCGATCCCGCAGCTCTTGAGGAGGAGCCAGGTATGCGGGAAAAAAGGAAACAGGGGAGCGTCCGGCTGCTTATGGGCCTATTGATCGCGGCGCTCGTATCGCCAGGCTGGCCGTCGGCAGCGGGTACGCAAAAGACCGTTTTGAGCGAAGGAGGAAACCCCGTGATTGAAGCGCCTGAAGTGAGCGTGCGCACGGATCGATGGCTGACGGCGCAGCGCGCTTCGGTCCCCGTCCAGACCGATGGCGTGTGGAACGAAAGCGTATGGACCGCGGCTGCTGGAACCGGCGGTTTTTCCACCGCCTACTTCAATGAACCGGCGGAACAGGAAACGTTAATGAAGCTGGCTTATGACGATACCCATCTGTATATCGCCCTCGACGGCCAATATGAAAGCGGATACACTGGAGCGAATGCGCCGGAGGCAGAGCGGGTTTTCCTGCTGCTGAGCCGTGATGACGACAGGATGAAGTTTTACAGCGTGCCGGTTTCGATTACGGCTGGCCCGCATCCGATCGGGATTCGGTACAACAATTTCACGACGGCCGATGTGCGGGAGACGTTGCAGCAAGTTGTCGATTTGACAAAGGGCGGACAGGCGCAGCAGGCGGTAAGCAAGCGGAGCGACGGCTGGAGCGCCGAAGTCAGCATCCCGCTGAGCGCGCTTGGCGTGGAAGGGAACGCGGCGGGAGAGCGCTGGCAGGTGAATGCGATTCGTTATTTTGGCATCGCGTCCTCGCGTCCGCTCAGCTCCTGGGCGCCGGTTCGCCGAATGACCGTAATCGACGGCGACAATTCCGGTCCGAATCGCGGTTATACGCTGAGCGTGTATACGGCCAACGAAGGGCGGTTCGGCAGCCTTTATTTCGAAGGAAGGCCGAATGAGCCTGTCACCGGCAAACCTGTCGCGGAATGGCCGCTTTCGGCTCCGGCCCGCTTGTTGTACGACAGCTTTACGGAGAAGCGGCTGGTCTTGAAGGAAGATGATTGGAATACGGATTCCTCGTCGGTTTCTATGCGCTGGACTTCGCCGTACGGCGAACAAACTACGCTCATCCCGGCTTCTGTCGCGACCGAGGGAAGCGAACGGGTTGTTTCCTTTTCCCATCCCGAGCCGCTGCAAAATGGGACCTACCGGCTCGAAGTGATCGCCGAGGAGCCCGGGGGGCTTTCGATGAAACAACTGGAGCTTTCGTTTGATCGGGAAGGACTGATCGCGGCGGGCAACGAGAAGTTTCCGACTTCGCCGCCGGCATCCGTGAACCAGGTGACGTCCGCGCCGCCATCGTCGGAAGTGGCTCAGCTATTATCGCTGGTGCCGGATCGGGTCGGGGTGTTTTTCGCCGGCGTGCCGCACGCGCCGGAGCTGTCGGAGCGGGCGACCAATTATACATGGTCGGTGGCCGATCCGTGGGTGCTGACTTCGACGGACGGCGGGAAGATCAAGTATCCGAATCCGCAATATCCGGAGAACAAGATGTTAACCGTGACCAACCGTCTCGGGCAAACGGTCGAATACCCGTATTACGAGGATGCGAACGGAAAGCGGTATTTCCTGTCCGCCCATCTGTGGTATATGCAGCGGCAATACGTGCTCACGCGGACGCGGGAGCTGGCGTCAACCGATCCGCTCGGGGCGGCGCGTCTGCTGTACCGCTTCGCCGAGGTGGTCCCTGGCTGGGTTCCGATGAACGACTACGACAAAGGCGTGCAGTACCCGGTCGTGCCGTCGGGCGGACCGCCCTATCCGTATTATGGCGGCTTATGGTCCCGTTGGTCGCAGAACGAGCTGGCCGCGCTCGGCCAGTTGGCGGACGCTTACGCCATTGTGAAACGGACGAACGCCTTCGAGCTGTTAAGCGCGGAACTCAGCGAAAACGCAGACGAGCGGATCGTTCAGGACATGTTCCGGCCTTCGCTGGATTACTTTCATTCGTTTCCGGTCATCAAGGCTAACGTCGAGGTGTCGAATTACAACGGATTGATCGCGCTTGCCAAAGCGTTGAACGACCCTGATCTGATGCACGAAGCGGTCGAGCTGGTGGAGCAGTACGTGGTCAATATGTATATGCTCGACGGGTTCTGGAAGGAAGTATCGGTGAGCTACCACAAAGATTCGGTGTTGCTGCTGAGTCAGGCGATCCAGCAGGCGGCAGGCTGGAGCGATCCGCCCGGATACGAATCGCCGCGGACGGGAGGTCGCTTCGAGCAACTGGATTTGCTGGAGCGGCTGCCGCAGCTCCCGGCGATGCAGGGGATTGCCGCGAAGCTGGCCTACCCGGACGGACGGGTGCTGCCGATCAATGACACCTGGGCCTTCTACAAGCCGCCTCAGCCCCAGGATACCGGTTCGCTGCTACTGCCCGGCGCGGGGATCGCCAAGCTGACTCGCGGCCAGGGAAGCGGTCAGACGATGCTGTATATGGGCTTTTCGCCGAAAAACGGCCACGATCATAAAGATCCGCTGAACTTGACCTTGTTTGCAAACGGTCAGGAATTGCTGCCGGATCTCGGGTATACGCATACGAAATACCGGCAGTGGGCCATGTCTACGCTGGCGCACAATACGGTGGTAGTAGACGGCCGCGATGCTGTGACCTCGGGAGCAGCCAAGTCCGGCGGCGCCATCCGCGATATGGTCAAGCTGGGCGATGCCGCCCAAGTGGTGCGGGCGGAACAGCCGAACGCCTACCCGCAGACCGAGACGTACGGACGGGAGCCGTGGCTGATCGGATTCGGCGACGCCGGACCGGACGAGGCGTACGTGCTGGATTTGTTCCGCGTGACGGGCGGTACGCGGCACGAGTATACGCTGAACGGGGACGCCAACCGGACGGCTTATTTCGAAACGGATGCGGCGCTTGCGGCCTACGGTCCCTACTTGCTGGAAGGCAATCCGGCCGTGGTCGAGCCGACGAACGAATACGAAACCGGCACGATCGACGGCGGGCAGTATCACGGGTATATGCATGTGCGCAATGTGCGGTCGGCGGCGCTGACGGACGGACAGTTCGAAGCTACGCTGCGGACGGCGGACGGCGCGTCGAAACGTTCGAATTTGCATATCACCGGATTTGCCGGAACCGGGGCAAGCGAGATGTTTATCGGCGAATCGCCGTCTATTCAGGCTACCCGGCTGAAAGGGTTGAGTTATGACACGCAAACGGAAGCGGATAAGTATTTCATGCCCAAGCTTGTTGTGCGACGGGAAGGAAATGCGCTGAGCAGCAATTTCATTACGGTGCTGGAGCCGTTTGCGTCCGGGCAGCAGCCGCGTATCGAACACGTCGAGGTGCTGCTCAGCGACGAGCAGACGGGAGCGGCGGCGGTGGCGATCACGTACGGCAGCACGCGCGACATTGTGCTAAGCGCTCCGCAGTATGCGGGTACGCCGCTGATCGTCGGCGATTTGCGGCTGGACGGCAAGCTTGGCTTTATTCGGCTGGTGAACGGCCAGATCGAGCAGATGCAGCTCGCGGATGGTACGAGGCTCAGCATGGGAGCAGCCGTGGTCACGGCCGGAGGCGCAGTTCACGGCACGGTTTTGCGCACGGAGCGGAAGCAGGATGGCAGCGGGCGCAATGCGCTGGTAACAGGGGCGGCAGTACCGCTCTCCGCAGCAGGCCGTTACGCGATCGTCACCCAAGCGGACGGATCGACAGCCGGCTACCGGATCGCCAGCGTCCAGTCTGTGGGGAGCGAGACGGTGCTGGATCTGGGCGAACAAGATCCCGGCTTCGTGATTGAGCCGGACGGCGGCTCCCGACAGTTGTATTTTCCGATGAAGCAGTGGAGCGGTGCGCCTACCCTTTATATTGCCAATTTGGAGGCGAGCGGGGTTGTCACGCTTCCGCCGCTTTCGCCGGGGACGGTAAGCGGAACGGTGTACGGTCCCGAGCTTGCGCCGCTTGGCGGCGCGAATGTGAATGTGAGCGGATACGGCGACTTGTCGGCCGTGACCGGCCCGGACGGCGGCTTCGTGCTGTCGCCGGCGCCCGGCGGCTGGCAGCGGGTAACGGCGAAAAAAGACGGTTATCGCACGACCGTGTCCGATGCCGTCTATGTAGGAGCGGGTCATACCGCGGTTGTCACGCTTGAGCTGGAGGACGACTCGCCCCCGCTGTTAACCGGGGCGCCTGCCGTAGGCGTGGGGGTCGGAGAGCAGGTGCAGGCGACATCGTCCCGCGACGGCCGGCTGTATCTGGTGCCGGAATCGGTCCCTCCGGTGCCGACGCAGTTGGAAGCGGCGACCGTCAACACAGCGGTGTACGCCACCCGTACGGCCGCCTCGGCCCAAACGCCGGCTTTCCTCGATACTTCCGGTTTCGCTGCGGGGAGGTATATGCTGTACGCGGCGGACAACAGCGGGCGCGTGTCCGCAGGAAAGACCATATGGCTGCTGCCGAAGCACCAACAGATCGTGGACAATGAAGATCCGCTCGTCCGTTATTCGGGAACGTGGGCGACGACGAAGGGGGACGACCGCCATATCGGCAGCAGTGCCGTGACGGCAACGGCGGACGGCGCTTATGTCGACATTCCGTTCTACGGCGACAGAGCCCAACTGCTCGGCGTTCGCTTCAATACGCACGGCAAAGCGGCGATTTATATCGACGGCGAGTATCGGACGACGGTGGACAATTACCTGGCAAGCTGGAAGGCGCAGCAGATTATTTTCGATACGGGGCTGCTGCCGGAAGGGGCGCACGTCATCCGTTATGAACGGACCGGCGAGAAAAATCCGGCCTCCAGCAATTACTTGATTCATTTCGACGCGCTGCGCAACATGACGGCGGAGTTGCTGCCGCCTACGGCAGGCCTTGTTGGCAAAGGACCGGTTGCGATCGGCACGCCGGTTACGGCAACCAGCTCCAAGAGCGCTTCCCTGTATCTGGTTCCGCGAAGCACGGCTGTGTCCCGCAGCGCGATTGAAGCGGCAGGCGCGTCCGCTAACGGCTCCAGCGCGACGGTGACGGCATCGACGTACGGGCTGCTCGATACGACCGGATTTGCGCCGGGCTTGTACAGCGTATATGCGATTGACGCAAATGGCGCCCTATCCGAAGCGCTTCCGCCGATTGCGGTGATTGACCCCGGCGAGAAGCTTGTAGATAGCGCCAGTCCGGTTGTTTATTATAGCGGTACGTGGTATACCACGAACAATGATAGCCGGCATATCGGCAATAGCGCGGTGACGGCGATGAGCAACGGGGCTTATGCCGACATTCCGTTCTACGGCGAAAGAGCGCAACTGCTCGGCGTTCGCTACAACGCGCACGGCAAAGCGGCGATTTATATCGATGGCGAATATCGGACGACGGTAGACAATTACCTGGCAAGCTGGAAGGCGCAGCAGGTTATTTTCGATACGGGGCTGCTGCCGGAAGGGCTGCATACGATAAGATACGAGCGGATCGGCGAGAAAAACCCGGCCTCCAGCGACTATTGGATCCATTTCGACGCGCTTCGGGTCATAGAGTCGCCGTAATCGTCGATACCCCCGAATGCCAACGACAGTTAAGCCGAATGGGCGTTTAGTTCAATGACGATGAAGACAAGGCTGGCATTTCGTGGTAGCATGAGGGGGACAATCGAATCATGACGGGCTTTCGGACACGAAAGCGCGAAAGGGGACTTATCGATGCAAAAAAGCGACGGTATGAATTATGCGCCGGAAGGTAAACCGCAACCAGTGGTAGGGGCGGGCGAATTTACGTTTGCCGCCATTGCGCTGGACCACGGACATATTTACGGGATGTGCAACGGCCTCATCGGAGCGGGTGCGACGCTGAAATGGGTGTACGATCCGGACCCGGCCAAAGTCGCCGCCTTTATCGCCAAATATCCGAACGTGAAAGCGGCCGAGTCGGAGCAGCAGGTGCTTCAGGACCCGGAGGTCCGCCTGGTTGCCGCAGCGGCGGTTCCGTCGGAGAGGGGCGCGCTCGGTTTGCGTGTTATGGAGCACGGCAAAGATTATTTCACCGATAAAACGCCGTTCACCAGTCTGGACCAGTTGGCAGCGGCGCGCGAAATGACAAGCCGGACCGGTTTGAAGTATATGGTGTATTACAGCGAGCGTTTGCATGTGGAAAGCGCCGTATACGCCGGACAATTGATCAAGCAAGGGGCTATCGGTCGGGTCGTACAAGTTATCGGTACCGGTCCGCATCGGCTCAACGCTCCTTCGCGGCCGGACTGGTTTTTCCGCAAGGAAAACTACGGGGGCATTTTGTGCGATATCGGCAGCCATCAGATCGAGCAGTTTTTGTTTTTCAGCGGCTGTACGGATGCCAAGGTCGTCAACAGCAAAGTGGCCAATTACCATAGCAAGTCGTATCCGGAGCTGGAAGACTTCGGGGATGCTACGCTTATCGGCGATAACGGCGCAACCAACTATTTTCGCGTAGACTGGCTGACGCCAAACGGTCTCGGAACATGGGGGGATGGCCGAACGATCATTCTCGGAACGGAAGGCTATATGGAGCTGCGCAAATATATCGATATCGCCCGTACAACGGACGGCAACCATCTGTTCCTCGTAAATGGCGAAGGCGAGAAGTATTTTGCCTTAAGCGGTCAGGTCGGCTACCCGTTCTTCGGCGAACTCATTCTGGACTGCCTGAACCGGACCGAGCATGCGATGACGCAAGCGCACGCGTTCAAGGCGGCGGAGCTGTGCCTGATTGCGCAGCGAGATGCTGTCCGCATCGAGTAGTTTGTCGTCCCGGTCGGGAGGCACGGCACAGCATTCGGGAATTGAATAAAGGCAACAGGAAACGGCCCTCGAATCGGGCCGTTTTTTTATACCCGGAAAAAGCAGCCTTTGCAGCTCGGATGTACTTCAGCGAAAAGCTTCGATAGGCGGCTTTTTTTGCGTAAAATCGGCTGGCTTCCCGGGCAAAGCCTGGTTTTGGCTATTTACAGGAAATCATGCGGGGGCGTAAAATTGAGTCAGGAAACCAAACCGGGTTTCCGAGCCGGACGCAACAGGGGATGAACGATATGGCGAAGCAGTGGGACTATTTCAATCGCACTACGGATCAGAAGGAACAGATGAGCGTGCTCGTCGACGCCGCCCATGCCGGCTACGCTCCGCTGCCCGGTTTCACCCGTCTTCTGTCGATCGTTATCAACCTGTATGCGATCGCCACCGACAAGAAAGAGCGGGACAGCGCTCAAGCGAAGCTCGGCATTCTGGAGCGACGATTGGAACATATGCTGGCCGAACATACGCAGGCGATCTATATCGGCCGGATCAATACGGAAACGCGGCTGGAATTTTATTATTACGCAAAGCCCGGGGGCGCACCTCACAAGAAGCTGGCCGAACGGGTGATGGCGTTGTATCCGAATTATCGCTGGCTGGCGGCGGAGCGCGACGATGGCGACTGGTCGTTCTACGACTATTTGAGACCGAACGAAGTGGAGAAGCTGTACGCCAAAAACAATATTTTGCTGCGCTCCTTGAGCGAGAAGGGCGACCGGCTTGGCATTCCCCGCCACGTCTATCACTGGCTGCGCTTCAGCACCGGCGAAGAGCTGGCCAAGGCCGAAGCCGGCGTTAAACGGCTGGGCTACGGGATCGTCAGCGCCGGCATGGACGCCGACAAACCGTCGTACCCGCATTCGCTGATCGTCAGCAAGACGCATCCGATCGCCATCCACGCGATGAATGATTCGGTCGGCGAGCTGTACGGGCTGGCCAACGAGTGCGGTGGCTTGTACGAAGGCTGGGGGACCGATATTCGCCGCAAGCTGTGGCGGCGCATTGTGACAAGCGTAGGCGGCAAACGGATCGCGGTCGCAGGGCTGGCGGCGCTGGCCGTGCTGATCGCGGTGTCGCTGCTGGCGTTCGTATACGCCTGAGGAGGGCACAGTTGTACCCGAAATCCGCACAATAACAGACAGAGGAGAGAACATACAATGACGGTAATCGGATTGATCCGGCATGGAGTTACAGATTGGAACGTCCAGCTCCGGGCTCAGGGACATACGGACATACCTTTGAACGAAGCGGGACGGCAGCAGGCCGGGCTGCTCGCCGGGCGCATCGGCGCCGAAGCGTGGGATGCGGTATACAGCAGCGATCTCGGACGAGCGTTCGAGACGGCGCGTACGGCTACGGCCGCTCTTGGCCTGGAGGTTTTGGTCGACGAGCGTCTGCGCGAAGTATTCCTCGGCGAAATCGAAGGCACGACCGAGGAGGAGCGGGTGAACCGTTGGGGCGCCGACTGGAGACAGCGCGAGCTCGGGGAGGAGCCGCGTGACGAAGCGGCCGATCGCGGCTTGCAAGCGATCCGCGATATTGCCGACAAGCACCCGAACCAGCGGGTGTTGATCGTCAGCCACGGCGGACTGATCGGCTGCACGCTGAAAAAGATGGTGCCGGAGGCGGAGTTTGCCGGGTTCCTGGGCAACACTTCGGTAACGCTTGTGCGCAGAAATGAAAACGGCGGCTGGGCGTGCGATCTGTATAACTGCACGACGCATCTTGAAAGTAAGCAGGAGCGGGAAGAAGCGTAATACAGCCTAGCAGCGCATAAGGAAGGCCGGCCCCCAGCCGGCCTTTTAAGCACGCAATTGCAGAGATCAGCCTGCGTGGGCGTTCGGAGGCGCGGAAGAATTGCGCACGATCAGCTCGGAAGGAAGGATCAGCTTTTTCCACTCGGGGGTCGTCGTTCCTTTGATCCGTTCGATCAGCAGTTGAATGCCCATCGCGCCGAACTGGTAGGCGGGCTGGGAGACGACGGTGAAGAACGGGTCGATGACCGAAGCGCCGAGGTCGTCGAAGCAGACGACGGAAAGCTGATCCGGCACGCTGATGCCCATGTCCAGCAGCTTGCGGATAATACCGACGGCAATAAAATTGTTGCCGGCGAATACGGCGGTCGGCGGAGAAGGCAGCGCCAGCAGCCGGTGCAGCGCCTCTTCGTCGGCGAACTGCTTGTAGCTCATCTCCAGGATCAGCTCGTCGTCGGGAGGGATGTCGTTCAGCTTGAGCGCGTCCTTGTAGCCGGTAAGCCGCTCGCGGGCGGTCGATACCAGGAGGGAGCCGTTGACCATGGCGATGCGCCGGTGGCCAAGCGCGAGCAGATGCTCGACGAGCCTGCGCGCCCCTTCGCGGTTATCCCCAGTGACGGCGTCGCAATCAAAGCCGGGAACGGCCCGGTCCAGCAGCACGAACGGAATCCGGTGCGTGCGCAGCGTCTGCAGGTGCGGGCCGGACAAGTCCGAGGCGGCCGAAAACAATACGCCGTCCACCCGCGTCGACAAAATCATGTCGACGTATTCTTTTTCCTTCGTCAAGTTTTCGTCGCTGTTGCCGAACAGCAGCTTGTACCCGAGTCGCATGGCGGCATCCTCCGCGCCGCGGGCGACCGTCGTGAAGAACGGGTTGGTAATGTCGGGGATAAGCAGGGAAAGCATTTTCGTTTCCTGCAGCACGAGGCTGCGCGCCATCGAATTGGGCACGTAGTTCAGGTCTTCCATTATTTTTTTGACGCGCTGCCGGGTCTTCTCGCTAATTTTCCCTGTATTGTTGATCACTTTGGACACCGTCATGGCGGAGACGTTGGCCTGTTTGGCGATATCGTAAATCGTAACCAAGGTCGGCCTCCCTTACTGTTGCGGGCGACCTCCGGACCGCTGCCGCTTTGCAGGAGCAGCCGGGCGGTATACCGGACCGGACGCCGCGCATACGCTGAATGGTACGGAAATTCGCGAATCGACGCGTGCGAGCGGCGATACGTACCGTATTTAGCTTATTGTACAGGAACAAAACAATTGACAGCAAGTATAAAGCTTGTTATGTTAGGGTTATCGGTAAACTTAATTCTTGAGCAAAGGAAGTGGGAACATGGCAGCACCGATCGAAGCGGGCGCGGATGCGCTCGTGATGGACGCCGCAGACCATGTGGCGACGGCTATCCGCGACATAACGGCCGGCGAAACGATCCAATACGTCATTCAAGGCAGAACAGAGTCGCTGACGGCGGCCGACGCGATTCCGTTGGGCCACAAAATAGCGATAGCCGACATTCCCGAAGGGGAAAAGGTGTGCAAATACGGGGAAGTGATCGGCCGGGCTACGGAAGCGATCGGCCGTGGGCGTCACTTGCACGTGCATAATATCGAAGGGATCCGCGGACGCGGAGACATTGCAAAGGGAGCGAGCGCATCTTGAACAGTACGTTTATGGGTTACCGGCGCCCGAACGGAGAAGTCGGCATCCGCAATCATTTATTGATTATTCCGACCGTCATATGCGCCAATCAGGTGTGCAGCCGCATTACGCAGCTTGTCCCCGAAACGGTGGCGATTCCGCATCAACACGGCTGCAGCCAGATCGGAGCCGACAAGCAAAGAACGTTCGACGTGCTTGCCGGAACCGGACTCAATCCGAACGTCGGCGGCGTCATTATCATCAGTCTCGGCTGCGAGGTCATCGATCCGCAAGCGCTTGCAGAAACAATTAAGGTTAGCGGTAAACTTGTCGAGGTGTTCGATATTCAGTCCGTGGGCGGCTCTGTCAAGGCGATCCAGCATGGCACGGAGCTGGCTCGCCGCATGCGCGCGGAGCTGGACGCCATGGAGAAGACGTCCATTCCGTTCGGAGAGCTGAAGATCGGCGTGAAATGCGGCGGCTCCGACGCCACGTCCGGCCTCGCTTCCAATCCGGCCCTCGGCGCGGCGGCGGATAGCGTCATCCGCACCGGAGGCACGGTCGTTATCGGAGAGACGACGGAAATTATCGGCGCCGAGCACGTATTGGCCAGCCGGTGCCGGACTCCGGAAGTATCCGAGCAGCTGTACCATATCGTCGACCGCTTCGAGAAGGAAGTCGAGCGGATGGGCGCGGACATGCGGGGCGGCAATCCGAGCCCGGGCAACATCGCGGGCGGCTTGTCGACGATCGAGGAGAAGTCGCTCGGCTGCATTTCCAAGTGCGGCACGGCGCCGATCGAAGGGATTGTCGAATATGCTGCGGCGATTCCGCAGAAAGGGCTGTATTTCATGGACTCGCCGGGCAACGATATCGAATGCGTATCCGGCATGGCAGCGGGAGGGGCGCATCTCGTCTGCTTCACGACCGGCCGCGGTACGCCGACCGGCTCTGCGGTTATTCCGGTTATCAAAATTACGGGCAATAAGAAAATGTTCGAACGGATGACGGACAATATGGACGTCGATGTGAGCGACATGCTGTCCGGCACCCTTTCCTTGGAGGACGCGGGAGAGATCATCTGGCAGGAAATTCGCGAGGTCAGCGACGGGAAGCTGACCAAAGCCGAGGTGCTCGGCCATACGGAGTTCAGCATCAACCGGATCGGACCGAGTCTGTAAGCGCACGGCGCAGATCTGGCGGCACTTTCTATCGTACCGCACGAATTTCAGATAATAAGGAGAGACATCCATTATGGCTCGTTTGGCAAATCGGGTAGCGCTCGTTACCGGAGGAAGCAGGGGGATCGGCGAAGCGATCGTGATCCGTCTGGCGGAAGAAGGAGCGAGCGTCGCCGTCAATTATACGTCTGAGAAATCCCGCGAGTTGGCCGAACAGGTCAAGCGCCAAGCGGAATCGCACGGGGTCCGGGCGATGATCGTGCGCGCGGACGTCGGCAACAAGCCGCAGGTCGAGGCGATGTTCGAGCAGGTCGAGAAGGAGCTGGGACCGGTCGATATTTTGGTCAATAATGCCGGAATCGCGCCGTTCGAACCTTTTTTGAAAATTACCGAAGAAACGTGGGACCGTACGTACAATACAAACGTGAAATCGATCTTCCTCTGCTCACAACGCGCCGCCTCCGGCATGACCGAGCGGAGCTACGGAAAAATCGTCAACGTGCTGTCTACCGCAAGCCTGATGGTCACAAGTCCGGTTATCCCGCACTATCAGTCGTCCAAGGCCGCGGCTCATATGCTGACCAAAGGCATGGCGATCGAGCTGGGCAAGTACGGCATCAATGTCAATGCGGTCGGACCGAGCACGGTCGACACCGATATGTGCACCGACTTTTTGGCCGACCCGGAGCTTCGCCGCAAGGAGGTCGAGGCGAATCCGATGAAGCGTCTCGGCACCGCCCGGCAAATCGGGGATGCGGTCGTCTTCCTCGCTTCCGAGGAGGCGATGCAGGTCAACGGACACCTGCTCATGGTGGACGGCGGATTGACCGTGAAGGCGGCTCAGCCCGACGATCACATGGAACGTTAAGAAGAGGAGGCATGAGGCAATTATGCGCATTGGTCCGATGATCGATCTGTCGCAGGATCTGTTTCACAATTGTCCGGTTCTTCCGGACCATGAGCCGCCGCAGCTCGACTATGTGCTGATCGGGGCGCGGGACGGCTGGACGCTGGAGCGGATTACGATGAATCTGCATACCGGCACGCATATGGACGCCCCGGCGCATCTCGGAGACTACACGCTGACGATGGATCGTATTCCGGTCGATCGGCTGCAGGGGAAAGCGTTGTACGTGCCCTTGGCCCACAAAGGTCCGGGAGAACCGATCACCGCAGCCGATCTGGAGCCTTACCGGGAACGGATGGACGACGAAACGGTCGTTCTGCTCTATACCGGCTGGGGGGAAAAACGCGGCTGGTCTAAGGAATGGGTATACGGCTCGCCTTACGTATCGAACGAGGCGGCGAAGCTTCTCGTGCAAAGCGGGGTTCGCGGCGTCGGCATCGATCATTTCAGCGTCGGGGGCACCGGGGACGAGAACCGGGAAACCCACCGGATTCTGCTCGGCGCCCCCGTCTGGGTAGCCGAAGGGCTGCAGTTGGACGATCCAGCCCTTGGCGAGGGGAACTGGCACGTCATGGCGCTGCCGATCAAAATCCGCGATTCGAGCGGCGCGCCTGCTCGCGTCGTAGCCTTTCGCATGGAGGGATGAGCATGGCGGCGGCCATTCGTTGGGAATACGCGACGACCGATTCTCCAGACAAGCTGAACGAGCTGGGAGCGGAAGGCTGGGAGCTCGTGGGGATCGGCCATGCGGGAGGGGGCGAGCGGTTTTACCTGAAGCGCCCGCTCCCTTCGCTGCGCGAGCGGATTACGCTCGACCAGCGCAAGCAGGTGCTTGACGCCGACGGAGGAGGTGACGTCCGATGAAGAAGGGCGGAATATTGAATCCGGCGCTCAGCCGGATTTTGGCCGAGACGGGCCATACGGATATGCTGACCATCTGCGACAGAGGGTTCCCGGTGCCGTCCGGTCCGGAGCGGCTCGATTTGGCGCTTGTGGACAATGTGCCGACCGTTCTGGATGTGTTGGCCGCGATCGACAAAGAGTTCGTCATCGACCGGATCATCGTCGCAGAGGAGATGATTCAGGCAAGTCCTTCGCGATTTGCGCATATGCGGGAGGCGTATCCCCATATCCCGATTGACTCGCTGCCGCACGTCGCCTTCAAGGAAATTTGTCCCGAATCCCGTGCGGTGATCCGAACAGGAGATTGCGTGTCTTACGCGAATATTATTTTAGTATCGGGTTAAAGGGTTATGCCCGTCCTACACATTGCGACAAAGGAGCAATCAGCAAAATGAGACTGCTGGATAAAGTATGTATCATCACCGGTGCGGGCTCGGGAATCGGCCAAAGCGCCGCGCTTCTGTTCGCGCGCGAGCAGGCGGTCGTCGTCGTCGCCGATATCGACCGAGAGAAAGGTGAAGAAACGGTCGCTCTGATCGCCGCTGCGGGCGGTCGGGCAGCGTACCTGCACGCCGACGTAACGAGCCCGGAATCGGCCAAGGCGCTTGTCGACGAGACGATCCGCCTGTACGGCAAAATCGACGTACTGTTCAACAATGCGGGAATCAGTGGCGTAGGCATGCTGCATGAGATCGAGCCCGACGCTTGGGACCGGGTCATGAACGTCAACATTCGCGGCGTCTACCTGCCGTCCAAATACGCGCTGCCGCACATGATGGAGCGCCGGGCCGGCTCGATTATCAACATGTCTTCCTGCATCGCTGAAATCGGACTTGCTCTGCGGGCATCGTATGCGGCGACGAAAGGGGCGGTTCTCGCCCTGACGAAGTCGATGCAGGTGGATTATGCGCCGTACGGCATTCGCGTCAATGCGCTGCTGCCGGGCACGATCATGACGCCTTTTGTGGAAAATTATTTGAAAAAATCGTACGACGATCCCGAACAAGCGATCGAATCGCTGAAGAAGCGGCAATTGAGCGGCGATCTCGGCAGACCGGAAGATGTGGCGAACGCAGCCTTGTTCCTCGCCTCGGACGAGTCGAAGTTTATGATGGGCTCCCCGCTGTATATCGACGGCGGAGTCGTATTCGGCAAAAACGCGTAAGCGCGACAAGCAGGGCGATCAGCCGCTAAAACGATAATCCGGAGGAATTGACGATGACATTGCGTATCAAGCAGGGCGACGTGGTATTGTTTCAAGGGGACAGCATTACCGACGCGGGACGAAACCGGGAGCAGACGGGCGATTTGGGGCGAGGCTACGCGCTGCTGACGGCGGCTTTGTTCTCCGCCGCATACCCGCAGCTGCAGGTGAAGTTTATCAACAGAGGCATCAGCGGCAACCGCGCCGCCGATTTGCTGAACCGGTGGGAGCCGGATTGCCTGGAACTGAAGCCGGACTGGGTCTCGATCTATATCGGCATTAACGATACGTGGAGAAAATACGACCGCAACGACCCGACCTCGGCGGAGCAATTCGAGCAGAACTACCGCCGGCTGCTCACCGAAACCCGGGAGCGCCTCGGCGCGCAAATCGTCTTGATCGAGCCGTTTGTGCTGCCTGTGCCTGAAGACCGCAAAGGCTGGCGCGAGGATCTTGATCCGAAAATTACCGTCGTGCGCGAATTGGCCCGCGAATTCGGAACGCTGCTCGTTCCGCTCGACGGATTGTTCGCCCAGGCGTCTACGTTGGCGACTTCGGCTTACTGGGCTCCGGACGGCGTCCATCCGTCTCCGGCCGGACACGCGCTGATCGCCAACGCCTGGCTGAAAACCGTCGGCGCGGCGGAAGCGGCAAGAGGCTAATCCGAATACATACACATCAGAAGCCACCCGGCGCCCTGCGCGCCGCGGCGGCTTTTTTCGCGTTCCGCTCGTACCGGAAGCGGGCTACATAAGAATAGCCAACACTGGATATGATAGGCATACACATTCTATTCGAAACCGGGGTTTCGTTCATGACACACAACCAACAGACCGAGACAGGCAAACGACTCCTCGCCACTTCCATACAGGCCAATATGGACGCCGTACGACAAGCTTTGGGAGGCAGCGAGGATCTGAAGACGAGAGCTTTCACCAGCTTTGACGGCTGTCGAATCGGCGTGCTTTATATGGACGGACTGGCCGACACCACGTTTATCCACGACTCCATATTGACCCCTCTTATGCAGGGCGGCGAACGGACGGGTACGCCCCGAGCCGACTCGGGGCCGGAAAGACTGCTGCGGCTGAGGGAGGAGCTGTCGGCCGGGGATGTTGCGCTTATGGATGAGTTCGATCCGCTGCTCATCCGGCTGCTGTCCGGCGATGCGATTGTCCTGATTGAAGGCTGTGCCGAAGCGCTGCGCGTCGGGGCGGCGGGCTGGGAGGACCGGCCTGTCGGCGAGCCGACCTCGCAGGCGGTCGTACGCGGGCCAATGGAAGCTTTTACGGAAAACATCCGGACCAACACGACTCTGATCCGGCGCAGAATCAAAGATCCCCGGCTATGGCTGGAAACGCGGCAGATCGGCACGGTGTCCCACACGGACGTCTCGATCATGTACTTGGAACATCTTGCCGACAAGAACGTCGTGGACGAGGTGAGAAGGCGTCTGGACCGGATCGATATCGACGGCATCCTGGAAAGCGGCTATATCGAGGAATTTATTCAGGACAAGACGCTGACCCCGTTCCAGACCGTATACAACAGCGAGCGACCGGACTCGATCGCGGCAGGACTGCTGGAGGGGCGGGTCGCCATTCTGGTGGACGGGACGCCGTTCGTGCTGCTTGTTCCCGCGCTGTTCGTCCATTTTTTTCAGGCGGCCGAAGATTATTACCAAAGGGCGGATATTAGCACCCTGCTTCGCATTATCCGGTTTTTGTCCTTTTTTTTCGCGCTGCTGGCGCCCTCTTTCTATATTGCGATCACGACCTACCATCAGGAAATGCTGCCCACGAGCTTGCTGATCAGTCTGGCGGCCCAGCGGGAAGGAGTTCCGTTTCCCGCCTTCATCGAAGCGCTGATGATGGAAATCACTTACGAAATATTGCGCGAGGCGGGAGTCCGCATGCCGCGTACGGTCGGACAGGCCGTGTCGATCGTAGGCACGCTGGTCATCGGACAAGCCGCGGTCGAGGCGGGCATCGTCTCCGCGGTTATGGTAATCATCGTTTCGATTACGGCCATTTCCAGCTACGTCATCCCGTCGTCCGGCATGTCCATCTCCGTTCGGATGATCCGGTTCATCTTGATGGGACTGGCCGCCTCGGTAGGATTTTACGGTATTCTGATCGGGATGATTATTCTGGTTCTCCATCTGACCAGCCTGCAATCGTTCGGCGCGCCTTACATGAGTCCGCTAGGCCCGTTCGTGCCCCAGGATCACAAGGATACGTTGTTCCGCATTCCGTGGCCGGGCATGCTGACCCGACCGCGGTTCATGGCCAAAAACGACCGGAAACGCCAGCAATCGAAGCCGAGCAGCAAGCCCAAAAACACAAAATCCGGATCTTGAGGGAGGCGGGGCTCGTGAGAACGACGGTCTTGGGATTGATCCTGGGCGTGCTGCTTTCGACTGTTTTGACCGGCTGCTGGAATCGCAGGGAGCTGAACGATCTCGGCATTCAGCTCGGAACGGCGATAGACAAGGTCGGCAGCCAATACCATCTTTCCGTGCAAGTGGTGGAGCCGGGCGAGGTGGCAAAACGGAGCGGCAAGGGCGACATTTCTTCCGTCACGATGTTCAAGGCGACTGCTCCTTCGCTATTGGCGGCGTTTCGCAAGCTGACCGAGTCCAGCCCGCGCAAAATATACGGCGCTCATATCCGCGTTCTCGTGCTGGGCGAATCTTTGGCCAAGGAAGGCATTGCGAATGCGATCGATCTGCTTGTCCGCGATCCGGAGGTGCGCTCCGATTTCTATGTGATGATCGCCAGAGGAACTTCCGCCGAAAGCGTGCTGAAAGTGTTGACCTCGCTCGAGAAAATTCCCGCGAACGAGTTGTTCCATGCACTCGACACCTCGGCCAAGGCGTGGGCGCCGACGACGACCGTGACGCTCGACCAGCTCGTGGAGAAGCTGCTTACGGAGGGCGAGAATCCGGTGCTGACCGGCGTACGGGTGGAGGGGGACAGAAGCATCGGGGAGATGAAGCAGAATCTGGACCAGGTCGATCCGGCTGCCCAGCTTCAGCTGTTCGGTTTGGGCGTTTTACACAAGGATCGTCTGATCGGCTGGCTGAACGAAACCGAGAGCAAAGGCTACAATTACATTACCGATCAAGTGAAGAGTACCGCAGGTTACGTGGAATGCCCTAGCGGCGGCTTGCTTACTCTGGAGACGATACAGTCCCATACGAAGCTGAAAGCCAAAATGGAGAACGGGGAGCCGACGGTGGACATCCATCTGGTCGACGAGTCCAACATAGCCGAGGTGGCATGCACCATCGATCTGGAAGATCCGCAAACGATTGCCCGGCTGGAGAAGGAGCAGGAGGAGAAGAAGATCGAGCTGATGCGAAGGACGATCGAAGCCGTACAGAGCAAGTTCAAGGCCGACATATTCGGCTTCGGCCAGGCGCTTTACCGTTCCGAGCCGAAGGCGTGGGCCCGGCTCAAAAACGAGTGGAGCGAGCATTTTGCCAAGCTGAAAGTGACTTATCATGTGGAAGTGCATATCCGCAGAATCGGGACGACCAACGAATCGATTCGGAACGGGCTGAAGGGATAAGATCGGATGTGGAAAATATTTCTTGTTATTGCCGTTGCCGCTGCGGCTTGCTCCATCGAGCTCCCGGGGCTGTTCAGACGGTCCGCGAAATCGGCGGCCCTCTACATCGTGATGATCGCCGTCGGCATCGTACTGAGCATAGCCGCCATGCAGAGGGTATCATGGCCGAGCCCGTTTCAGGCGGCAGTAGTCGTATTCAAACCGATTAACGACTGGCTGGGGCAACTGATCCGGTAAAGGGGGGGACGGTCGTGGTTGAAAAAGACAGCATTGGCACGAAGCAGTTGGCCGTGCTTATTGTGTTCGTCACGCTCGGCGACATGCTTCTTGTCCTGCCTACGGCGATTGCAAGCGCCGCCCATCAGGATTCGTGGATCTCGTCCTTGAGCGGAATGGTATTCGGTCTGCTCATTACGGGCCTGCTGTTCGTGCTGGGGAAATCGATCGGCCGGGACGGCCTGATGGGGCTCAACCGAAAGCTGCTGGGCCGCTTTGCGGGCGGGCTCGTGTCCGTTGTGTACCTGCTTTACTTTTTGATGAACACGTCCATTATGGTTCGGGAGTCGTCGGATTTTCTGACGACTCAACTGTTCCCGGAGACGCCGATGCGGGCGATTCATGCCATGGCGATCATTGCGCTGATGGTCGGGGTGAAATACGGGCTGCAGACGATCGCGCGGACTAGCGAGCTGTTTTTTCCGATATTCGCGCTGTTGCTGACGGCGCTGCTCCTCATGCTCATTCCGCAAGTCGAGACGGAACGCCTTCAGCCGATTATGGCAAACGGAATATCGCCGGTGGTGAAAGGAACGGTACTGGCGTCCGTCTACCCGTTCTGCGAATTGTGCGTCATCCTTATGGTGATGCCGCATGTAGTCCGGCAGAAGCACCTGGCTCGCGATTACGGTTTGGCGGTGCTTTTGGGAGGGATTGGGAGCTTCTCGGTCATCTTGCTGTCGATTCTCGTGCTGGGCAGCACGATGACGTCGCATTTTATTTACCCGATCTATATTTTGTCCGGGAAGGTCAGTATTGGCCACTTTCTGGAAAGACTAGAGGCGCTACTGGCGGTCAATCTGGTCTTGTCGACGTTCATCAAAAGCGTTTTGTTTTACTACGCTTTCGTGCTGGGGATGGCACAGCTGTTCAAGCTGGACGATTACCGGCCGCTTGTTTTTCCGACGGGGATGATCGTCTTCGGCTTAGCTTTTGTGATCTCCCCCAATGTGGTGTACTTCAACAGCGTCATTATGACATATTTGGCGGATATCGATGTGGTGGTCGGAATCGCGCTGCCGCTGCTGCTCGTCGCGGTTTATCGAATGAAAGGAAAAGCCGTTGGGGGACGGCCGGCGAAAGGCGGATAGCGGAGGAGAGTACGAATACCCTTTCCCCAAAAAGAGAAGCGGATAACGTATGGACAAAAAAAGGGCTCCAGATTCCTTGCGGAATTTGGGAGCCTCTTTTTTGGCGTTGTGTAAAAAGTCTTTTTGTCGGTTTGTCTTATCGGGGTAGGGCAGGGCAGGCAGCCCGTTGGCCGCCGTCTCCGCCACATGCGCTCAGTCTTCGAGAATGAGGGCATACACTTTGCCGGGACCGTGAATGCCGATGGTCAAATCGTTTTCGATATCGGCGCTGCGGCTCGGCCCGGTAATCAGGTTGACCGAGGAAGGCATGGCCGTCGCTTCGGGATAATCCGCGCGAATTGCCTCAAACGCTTCGCCCATGCGGGTAACGAGCCGACTCGCGCGGATGACAGCGAACAGCGTATCCGGGAGCAGGCTGACGGATCGGCCGTTGCCGCCGTGGGCGAGCAGGACCAGCGTGCCGGTGTTGGCGATGGCATAGTCTGCCCATACGATACCGAGCCGGCTTCGCTCCGCCGCCCGAAGCAGCGGACTGCGGGTGCTCCATACGGAGCCTTCCGGCGCTGCTGCTCCGGAAGGCGGCGTCCACGAAGCGGCGCCGCCCTCCCGCCAAGGCACGACGGAGACGCCGTCAGCGGCAAGCCCGTCATCGAGCGGAAGCCGATCCAGGTCGGGATGTGCCCACCGTGTTACGAGATCGATCTCCCGTTCGGCGCAAACGGTACGCGCATAGGCGGGGACCGCCTCGGCGGCGGCGTCCAGACGCGCAGTCCAAACCGTGCCGGTCAGCGCCGACCAGTTGGCCGAAAATTGGTCGATCCGCTCTTGGACTGTCGTCTGCCGGGCCGCATAATGTTCGGGCACGCCGATGACCGGTCTGGCCGGTGCTTGGGCGAGCGGGACCGACCGGCCGAGACGGTTGGCGAGACGGTTGATAAAGGCGTCTTTTCCCGCAATAGTGCCTGAGGCGGGACTGTGTGATTGACGGGGATTGCTCATGGACGTTCCTCCTTGCCCTCGGGCCGGGCGGCCAGTTCCTGCTTAAGCTCCTGCCAGCGCTCGCGGAACGAGCGTTTCGGCTTCATCGGCAAAAACCGCGACTGGGTCCAGCCGGACAGGGGAGCGGGCGCCCTCCGGATCGCGCCGCCGCGCAGCAGGGGCTTCTGCGCCCAGTAGGCGGCTTTGTTCGCCAGCCGGTAGAGCGTTACGCTGCCGAAGGCGGTGGCGTACGATTTGAACGCGATCCGTTCGGCCAGCGGGGTCATCTTCAGCTTGACTTTGCGGTGACGCAGCTGGACGAGCATGTCGTGCAGCGGTATTTTGACCGGACACGCCTCGTAGCAGGCTCCGCATAAACTGGAGGCATAGGCGAGCTGGCCGGCTTCCTTGTAGTCCTGATGGAGCAGCGGCGTGAGCACCGCGCCGATCGGCCCGCTGTAGACGGAACCGTACGTATGTCCGCCGACCTGACGATAAACCGGGCAGACGTTGAGACAGGCGGCGCAGCGAATGCAGTGAAGTACTTCCTGGAACTGCGGGTCGCCGAGCTGGGCCGAACGCCCGTTATCAAGAATGAGCACGTGCAGCTCCTCCGGTCCGTCCAGATCTCCTTCCCGCCGGGGGCCTGTGACGAACGACGTGTAGGTCGTCAGCTTCTGGCCGGTTGCGCTGCGCGCCAGCAGGTTGAGCATGACCTCGACGTCAGCGAACGTCGGCACGAGCCGCTCCATGCCCATGACCACGACGTGAACCTTTGGAATCGTGGACACCATTCGCGCGTTGCCTTCGTTGGAAACGAGCGTCACCGTTCCGGTTTCGGCAATGCCGAAGTTGCAGCCGGTAAGGCCGATGTCCGCTTCCAAAAAAATGTTGCGCAGCTGGTTGCGGGCGTAATCGGCGAGCGGTTTCGTCTCGGCCGGAAACGATTGACCGGAATGGTCGGAGAATAGGTCGGCGATCTGCTGCTTGTTTTTGTGAATAGCCGGAATGATCAGATGCGACGGCGTTTCCTTGGCGAGCTGCAAAATGTATTCCCCGAGGTCGGTTTCGACCGCCTCGATGCCGATTTCCTCCAACCGGTGGTTGAGGTGAATTTCCTCCGACACCATCGATTTGCCTTTGGCGACCAGCTTGGCCTGCGACTTGCGGGCGATGTCGAGAAAAGCGCGAACCGCATCCTCGCCGGTTTGGCAAAAGTGGACGTTTCCGCCGGCTTTGGCTACGTTATCCGAAAACTGCGCTAAATAAAAGTCGATATGCGAGATGACGTGTTCGCGGATCGCGCGCCCTCGCTCGCGCCACGTCTCCCAGTCGCCGAAGTCGTCGGCGGCTTTGAGCTTGCCGGTTTTCAGCTTATCCGTCGTGAAGGCGACGGCTTTGCGCAGAAATTCGTCGCCGAGCGCCAGCTCTGTTCTTTTTTTCAACCCGCTGCCAATCTTGGCCAATGCTTCCGCGTGCGAATCCGTTCCTTGTTGCGTCGCGCTCATCGTGTTGCTCCTCCTTGCTCCAGCAGCTGGGCGAGATGCATGACTCGCACCGGCTTGCCTTCCTTGTTCAGTCTGCCATCGATGTTCATCAGACAGCCCATGTCGGTGCCGACGAGCACTTCCGCCCCCGTCTCGAGCACGTGACGGGCTTTCTCGCAAACCATCGCTTCGGACATGTCGGCCATCTTCACCGCGAACGTGCCGCCGAAGCCGCAGCAGTCTTCCCGGTGGGGCAGGTCGATGAGCTCGAGCCCCCGGACGTGGCTCATCAGCTCGTTCGGCTCGGTGCGAACGCCCAGCAGACGCATCGCATGGCAGGACGGATGGTAGGTGGCGGTGTGCGGGAAAGCCGCCCCGACATCGGTAACCCCCAGAATCTGCACGAGAAATTGCGAGAATTCGTACGTTTTGGCGATCAGCGCCTCCGCCTTCGCCCGCCATTCCGGCTCGTCGCGAAACAGATCGGGATAATAATGGTGGATCATGCCGGTGCAGGAGCCGGAGGGGGAGACAATGTAATCGCTCCCTTCGAACGCCCGAATCCATTGCCGCGCCACGACGCGCGCCTCGTCCTGGTAGCCGCTGTTGAACGCCGGCTGGCCGCAGCAGGTTTGCTGCTCGGGAAAATCAACCTCGCAGCCGTAACGGTGCAGCAGCCGGACCACGCTTTCCCCGACTTCGGGGTACATCATATCGGCGAGACAAGTAATAAATAGGGAAACTTTCATATAGAGGGGACACCCGCTTTCTCAAAACCGTTTACCAATCTTATTATCAGGTTATCAGACAACTACCAAAAAGAAAAGGCTTTTTTGTCTACGCCGGCAAGGAGAAAGCGACTCGACCGATCTTACACAGATCCTGACGTATCTGACAAAGAAAACCGGCCGATTCTCCATTATGCTGTAGTTGAGCTCGCGACTCAAAAGAACCGAGGGGGTACTGCTTTGAAACGTCCTATGTCAAGAAAAACCCGAACCGTGTCAATTCGGCGCGCACTGCCGCTCGCCATTTCCTTCATGCTTGCGGCATGCAGCGCGAACAATGGACAGCAGGTGGCGGAACCGCTCGACCCAAAAGGCAAGCCGAATACTCCCGAGATCCGTGCGGACGAGCCGGCCGAACTCGTGTTTCATTCCAACAACGGCGATTCGGAGGAAGCCTTCAACAGCTTGTTCGGGAATGCGCTGCGTAAGAAGTTTCCACATTACACGATCAAGTACATGCAGCAGAAAGAGGGGCAAACGCTGCCCGAGCTTCTGGCGCAAAACCAAAGCATCGACATTTTGTTTGCCTCAACGCCCTACCTGTTCGGCTTGCTTATGGAGTCGGAGCTGCACTATGACATGAGCGATCTGATCAAGAAGCAGGGAGTCGACCTGAACAAATTCGAACCGACGCTTATTGACGGAATTCGGACGTCAAGCGACGGAAAAATGTATGCGCTTCCAGTGACAAATATGGTCCAGGTGATGTATTACAATAAAACGCTTTTCGACAAGTTCGGTATCACTTATCCGAAGAACGGCATGACGTGGGACGAGACCATGGACATGGCCCGCAAGCTGACGCGGAAGGACGATGGGAAGCAAATTCTCGGCTTCGCTTCTTCACCGGCCCATATTTTGCGCGGCAATCAATTCTCGCAGCCGTACCTTGATCCGGCGACAGACAAGCCCACCTTCCAGGACGATGTATGGAAATCGCTCATGCAGCTGTTCTACGTCACCCCCGGCTCGGACGAAGGCTACAAAAGCCGAGTGGGTGAACTGAAACGGCTTCCGAACTGGAGAGAGTTTACCGACACGCAAGAAATCGGCATGTTCGTGTACAATTCCCAGTTCCCGTTCACCGTCCCGAAAGAGGTTGGGCAGGTGCAGTGGGACCTTGTCTCGCTGCCGGTTATGAAGGAGAAGCCGAAGGTCGGCTCGGCAGCGACGCCGTTCGCCATGGCGGTGACCTCCATGTCCAAACACAAAGAAGCGGCAATGAAGGCTATCGATTATTTGACCTCGCGCGACAATCAGCTCGAGTATTCCAAGCGCGGCATCATGCCTGTGATCAACGATGAGGAAGTGAAGAAGGCGTACGGCAAGGAGTCCGATTTTAAAGAGAAAAACTGGAGCGCGGTCTTCTACAACCAATACGCCCCGATGGCCAAATTTTCCAGATTCCATCTGAAGGTGGAGAACGTTCTGAGTACCGTCCCTCTAGATGTGGTGCTCGGCAGGAAAGATTTGAACACAGCGTTGCGCGAAGCGACGGAAACGGCGGAGAAGACGATTGCCGAAGCGAAGCGAGGCCGCTGACGAGATGGCGTCCCAATGCCGACTCAATCAATTCCTAACCAAGGAGCGAAAATACATGAGGACATGTCGGAGCAAATCGATTTGCCTGGTTACCTTGCTTGCATTAGTGCTAAGCCTGTTCTCTAACGTTCCAATCGGCCTTACCCGGATTGTCAGCGCAGCGGGCAATACGTACTACGTCTCTCCCGCCGGAAGCGATACGAATCCGGGTACGGAAACAGCGCCGTGGAAAACAGTTGCAAAGGCGGCAGCATCGCTTCAAGCCGGCGATACGGCTATCTTCGAAGACGGCGTCTATGAAAGCAGTCAGACGATCCGATTCAACAGAAATGGCGCGGAGGGTGCGCCAATTACGATTAAGGCGAGGAACCAACAGCGGGCCAAGCTGCTGTTTTCCAATTTGAATACGACATCCAAGGTGGATTTGACTAACAAGACATTCATCTCGATCGCCGATTTCGAGATTACCCAGACCGTGAGCGGCACGTCAAGCGGGGATATCTTCATCAATATCAATAACTGCGCGGGTTGCACGATCAGCGGAAACGCCATCCATGGCGCAGGCGGCAAGGCCGTCCAAGCGTTATATGGGAGCGATATCGCGGTTATCGGCAATGAGATGTATGATTTTGTGAACTTTGCTGTTGTGCTGGCCAATATCGACCGGCCGATTATTGCGGGCAACGAGATTCGCGACGTCAATACGGCCATTCTCGTTCCAGCGGGCACGCGCAGCGCGCAGATCTATAACAATCGCATTTTTGCAGTCGGAAAGTTGATGCGCACGGCCATCACGCTGGGCGGAAGCTATCCCGCTTCCGTAGCGTATGACCCGAACGGATATGAAACTTACAATGCAGTTGCCTGGAACAATGTGATTGCCGCCGCGACGCCAGGACTGCTCGAAACAGCCGTATCGTTTGTCGGAAGCGTGGACAGCGGCTTCTACCATAACGTTGTCATCGATGTCACTTACGGAGTTCGCTTTGCCAACGGCGGCGGACCGACGGCCGGTTGGGCGCCGGTTCCGACTGCGTCGAACGTGTATAACAATATTTTCTCAGGCTGTTCCGCTGGCGCTGTCAGCATGATCGCACCGCCGAACGGCTACTCGCACGACTACAATCTGTATCATAACTGTGTGAACACGCTCGCCGAGCCGAATAGCGTCGTAGGCGATCCGTTGTTCGCCGACCGCGCAAGCGATTGGCGGCTGCAGCCGAACAGCCCGGCCCTTGGCAAGGGAACGGCATTGAACGTCACCGGATTTCACGGTGAAATGATGGACATTTATCTAGATTACAATGGCATGGTCCGAACGGAGTCGATACACATTGGAATTCACGCATTTGCTTTGCCCAAGCTAGGAGAGGTTTTGTTCACGGAAGACTTTGAAACCGGCGGTGCTGCTTGGACAGACCAGACCGGAACGATGCGGGTTGTGGAGGAATTCCCGGGCGGCAACAAAGTATTGACCGACCCGAATGCTTCTGCCGGAAGCGGTATCTCCCGTTCGTACGCCGGTTCCCCGGACTGGATCAGCTATCAGATGGATGCCAGAGTCAAGTTCGATCAGTTTCATGCTCAGACAGGCTGGTTAACGCTGTATACCCGGTATACCAATATCAACAACTACTACTTGCTGGAGATCCAAGGAAGTCCGGACAAAGGATACATCGGACTGAAGAAAAAGGTTGCCGGCACTGTCACTCCGTTGCAGGAGAAAACCGACTGGCATCCCCCGATCGGCGAATGGGTGAATATTCGTTTTGTGGTAAACGGTACGGAGCTCCTCGTATATGTAAACGGCAAACTGGAATTGAGCGGAGTGGACGGGCAATTGCAGAACGGAGCCATTGCAGCGGCGGTGTACCGGGCGGACATCCAGATTGACGATATCCGCGTAGTCGGGATCGACGCTCCGGCGGGATCGGGCAGCCCGGGCACCGTACCTGGCGCGACCTATTACGTTTCCCCGAACGGCTTGGACACGAACCCTGGAACAGAGGCGGCGCCGTGGCGAACGATGGCGAAAGCGGCGGAGGTGGCACAGCGCGGGAACACGGTTATTTTCGAGGACGGTCTTTATATCGAGACCCGACCGGCTGTGTTTACGCAAGGCGGCAGAGAGAACGAACGGATTGTATTCAAAGCGCGGAACAAGCATAAAGCCGTCATTCGGTTCCATGATCTGCCATCGAAAAAGATTATGCTGGTCGATACCCCGTACATTACGATTCAAGATTTTGAAATTACCCAAAATCGGCGAGGACCCGATACGTCCGATATGTTTATCCAGGTGCGGGAAGGCTCTCATCACGTGCACGTCATCGGCAACAAAATACACAATGCCTTTGAGGAGGGCGTCAAAGGGTATCTTGTCTCCGATTATTTGGTTGAAGGCAATATCATCTACGATATGAACCATGAGGGGATCGACTTTGTCAACGTCTCCTCCAGCATCATCCGCAACAACGAGATTTATGAGGTGGGTCGCGTCGGGTTGCTGGTCAAGGGCGGATCGTCCGACATTCAAATCTACAACAACTACATCCATAACCATAGCGTGAATATGTCGACAGGGGCCATCTATCTGGGGGGCGCGACCGACTCGAGATCGACCCGCGATTCCAGCATCAACGGCTTCGAGGCATGGAACATGGTGGCGTACAACAATATTGTTGTCGCCGAAACCGTAAACGGAGTCTCCACGATCAACAATGGCATCGCGTTTGCGGGTAGCAAGGACAGTGCGGCGTACAATAATATCGTAATCGGAGCGAGAAACGGCATTTATTTATACAACCCGCGCAACACCGTGCCGATTGTCGGCTGGGACTGGGACCCGGACAACATCAATCCGGTATTTATGAACAATATCATCATGAATTCGACCGACAATGCGGTGATCTCTGCCGGGACTAGACAGCCGATCAATCTGGTGCATGATTACAACGTGTACTACAACAATGCCACATTGCCGGCACAAGCAGAGCCTAACGGCGTATATGCGAATCCGTATTTGGCGGACCCGAGCGCAGGGGATTGGCGGTTGAAAGAAGGAAGTCCGGCAGTCGGAGCCGGCAAAGCGATCCCTGGTTTCGTGCTGCAGGGCAACCGGACGATTGACATTTCTGCGGATTATGACGGACAGCCGAGAGGATCTGTGTGGGATATCGGCATTTACAGAAACGGTATCCACGTGCCGGCCGCGCGTCCGTTTACGACGATGCATGCTTCGGGAACGATGGGCGAAAACGGCTGGCATGTCGGGACGGTTACGGTCATGCTTACAGCAGAGCGCGGCGATCTCCCGGTTGCCTCTACGCAATACAAACTGTCCGTAGCCGATCAAGTATACGGCGGGGATCGGCCATTAACAGACGGATATGTCCCATACACTGCACCAATTACGGTAACGAACGGCGTGTACGGGTTGACGTACCGCTCGGTCGATATACTGGGGAATATCGAGGAAGAGAAGACGGCTCAACTCCGCGTCGATCAGACGGGGCCCAACGTGCAATTGCTGCTGAACGGCAGTCCGATGGAGCAAGGCATGAATCTGGAGGCCGGTCAGTTGTACGTCATCGAGCCCGTACCGGCCGATGGGCTGTCGGGCGTTGCCCAAATTGCCCTGACGATTGACGGTATTGCCTATAGAGGCGCCAGCTTCGTATGGGAGGCGTCTCCCGGGAGCCATAACCTGATTGCAAAAGTGACGGATGTTGCCGGCCATGTAACCGAAACCCGCGTCGGGTTCAGTGCGCATGTGTCCATTGCTTCGCTGCGGAAGCTGATGGAGCAGGCGCGTGGAGCAGGGGAGATCGAACAGTCGCTGTACACGCAGTTGAATAACAGCTTGGAGCAAGCCAGACAGCAGATGAACCATCTCCTGCAGCAGTTGGATCAGGCGCAGCCGCAAAGCATTGCGCCGGAGCGGAAAGCGAGGATTGAGCAGCAGGCCGATTTCCTGATCGGTCACTAGGAATCGAGGCGCTCGCAGGAAAAGCCGGCCATCCTCAATTCAAGCCATTCACGCAAAAATACCGTCAAGGGAAGCTCCTTGACGGTATTCTCCTATTTTAACCATCGTGTCGGGATGCATCGGAATGCTGCCGTGAACCGGAAGACGGCCTGGAGCGAATGTAGGATTGGACGGTTTTCGCGTACTCCGTCGGCGTCATGCCGGTCGCACGCTTGAAGCATTTCGAAAAGTAATGGACGCTGCTATAGCCGAGCTTTTCCGCGATTTCCGTATAGTTGTACTGTTCCTCGCGAATGGCGGATTTCGCTTCCTCGATTTTCACTAGACCGAAGTATCGCATGATGCCGATCCCCATCGCTTGCTTGAACAGTACCTTCAGTTGGGTTTTTCCAATAAAGAACTGCTCGCTGATCTCGTCAAGCGTCAGGTTTGCGGATACGTTGCGCTTCATGTAGGCAATGATGCTTTCGACCAGTTTGTCCTTCTGATTGTCGCCGACCGCCATTAGCGTCTTCAATGTACCCGCCGGTGCGACGGCATTGACGCGGCGCAGCAGTTTGAGCAAGAACAGCTCCAGGTAGGCAATGATGGCGTGCTCACAACCGAACGGGGCTTGCGCGTTTCTGCCCAGCTCCGGAAAAAACAGCGTATCGATCGGCGGGTCGAATGCCTCAAACCCTTCCTTCAGCAGCTCGGTCAGGATATATAATTCGTCCTTCTCCAGTTGGAATATCCGATTGCCCAACTGATGCATGCACGGCGCGAACGAGTCGAAGGTCACGATCATCACATTGGTCGCGGTCTTGGCTCCTCCGGAGTGGAAGGCGTTCGGGGCGTAGAAGATCAGATCGCCTTGGGTCAGCTCAATGCGGCAGCCGTCCAAGTACAGCTCCAGCGCCCCTTTGTCGACGTACACAAGCTCCCAGAAATCATGCTTTTCTCCTGTGGTGTAAAAGCTCTTGGACAGCTCATAGTAGTGGAACGTATACAACCGGTCGATCGAAAATTCCCGCTGCAGCTTGTATCGGCTGCGGCCTTCAATCACTCGTTCTTCCGCGGCTTCCGTCATGCGCTGCCTCCCCCACCGTTCCTATCGTGGTGCCGTTACTCCTTCGCTTGAAGCCGGATCGTCTTCATCAGTTCGCCCTCGACATGGAGCAGGTGGCGGCGCATCGCCGCTTGCGCCCGTTCCGGATCGCGGGCGGCTACCGCAGCGGCAATCGCTTTGTGTTCGCGCCACAGTTGACCGGCGATTTTGTGATCGGCAGACAGCCGGACCCGGCGCGTCTCACGGATAGTCAGCTCCACCTGGGCGGCGATCGTTTCCAGCAGGCGGATCATAATCGAGTTGTGCGTCGCGTGCGCCAAAGTCAGATGAAAACGCATATCCTGCTTTTCTCCGACGGCCTCCATTCCCCGCTCGCTGTCCATCTCCGCCAAAATCGCGTTCAATGCGGCCAAATCATCGTCACTGCGCTTGACTGCGGCCAGTCCCGCATTAGCGACCTCCAGGGAAATGCGGGCTTCCAGCAGCTCGACGACGGCCTCCATGCTTGTAAACAAATGCTCGAACCGGAACGGTTCAATGCCGGGCTCCTGCATACTGCGCACAAAGCAGCCTTCGCCCTGGCGAATCTCGATCAACCCCATCGCCTTCAGCATGCTGAGCGCCTCGCGCATCGTCGAACGCCCGACCGCATACCGCTCGGTCAACTCGCGTGTCGACGGCAGCTTGTGGCCGGGCGGCAGTTTTCCGCTGACGATCTGCTCTTTAATCTGCTCGGCAATCTGTTCATAGATTTTACGTGAAGCGATTCGGGTGACTTCCATGCCTGTTCCTCCACAAAGACTGATAGCTCCTATTGTAGCACAGTACCCGGCCGTAAGGGAAAGCATCGGGCGGTTCGCGGAACGTGCAAAAAGCCCGGATGCGCGATGAGGCGCATCCGGGCTTTAGACGGTTTTACAGCACGCGGCGTGCCGTTATGTAATGATCGGACCAGTAGCCGGACGTCAGCGACGATGTGCCGACCCCGTTAAATGACGGACTGTTATGGATAAACTGTCCGTTTCCTATGTAAATGCCCACATGGCTGATCGTCCCCGACGTGCCTGTCCAGAAGAAGACGAGATCGCCTTTTTTCAGGTTGCCCTTGGCAACGTAGCTGCCCGCGTCTTTCTGATAGCGGGTTCCCCACTTGAGCGAGACGCCCTCTAGGCCGAACACGTACTTCGTAAAGGCCGAGCAGTCCATGACCGAGGTCGGTTTGTTGACGCCGAACGAGTAGTGCACGACGCCCTTCAGCGCCTGAGCGTGAGCGATGATGCGGTCGGCCTTGGCGTTCGCGCTAGGCGAGCCGCCCGACGGAGTGCCTGGGGTCGTGCTTCCCGACGATCGGACATAGTCGCTCGAGACATAGCCGGTTTTGCCGTTATACGATATTTGATACCAATACGAATTGACCTGATTCAAAATCTCTACCTTTGATCCTGCGTGGATCAGTTGATAGACCGAGCTGTTGGTAGAAGGCGCCGAGCGGAAATTGACGCCGCGCTCCACCGTACCCGTGGCCGCGAAGGCGCTCGTGGATATGGTCAGTGACAAGGCTGCGATGGAAATGATACTCACAATCTTTTTTTTCATGTCATCCCTCCCAGAAGTAATTGTATCCTTACTAGGAAGAGATTTCATTGGCAAAATGTTTACATGAAAGGAAATCCGCCCCACATTTTCATCTAAAGGAAATATTGCCCAAGAGGCCCGAAAGCCGCCGTCGCTGCACAACGGACTTTCGGGCTCCAGTCGCGTCCTGACGCTGTGTGCCGTACCGATTAGTACGTGGGACCTTGTCGGCACGGCGGGAAAGCGTGAATGTCCTGGATATCCTGAAGCGGGTAGTGGAACGTCGCAAATTGCGCCTGGTACAAATATTGCAGCACGAATAGCTCGTTTGCCTGTACCTGGCAAAGAACGCCGGATATGCCCTGGCCGTTTTTCAGCGACAGGCCGACCGTTCTACCGAGCAAGCCGACCGCTTTCTGGTAAAGGGGCGGCTGCGGTTGAGGAGCAGGCGGCGGAAAAGGTCTCTGCATGTTCAAAAACACCTCCCAACACGCTAAAATACCGAATGTTACAATATATGCGCAGACAGCGGGATAGACGTATGAAAAGGGCATTGCCGGTATCAGGGAATGGGGCTATACTGGGTTTGAAATTAATGGTATAGGAGAGGTGCAAATACCATTATGGCGAACCAAGGGGGAGTACAATTTGAACTGGATTGACGCTCACGTGCATTTGCAAGGGGCCCAGTTGCATCCGGAAACGTTACAGGAGGGTGACAGACTGGGTATAACGCGATTCGTCTGCTCGACTGTAGTAGGCATGGGGTATAGCCCGACCTTCGATCAGGTGCGAGAATCGAACGATCACCTTTCCGCGGTTATAGAACGTCATCCGGACCGGGTATCCGGCTATTGCTACGTCAATCCGCGCCACGGCGGGAAGGCGCTGGACGATTTCCGCCGGCGCATCGAAGACCAGCGGATGATCGGCTTGAAGCTGTGGGTCGCTACCTTGTGCGACGATCCGCTCGTCTTCCCGTTTATCGAGCAGGCGATCGCATACCGGGCGCCTATATTGATCCATGCTTGGCGGAAGACGGTAGGTCAGCTCCCTTACGAATCGACGGCCGCCCACGTGGCGAACTTGGCCGAGCGTTATCCCGAGGCCCGCATCATTATGGCGCATCTGTCCGGCCAGGTCGAGAGCTCTGTCCAACTGATCGAGCCTTATCCGAACGTATATACGGATACGTCGGGCACTCCGATCGGCGGAGGCGAGGTAGCCATAGCGGTAAGGCGGCTTGGAGCGAAAAGGGTGTTATTCGGTTCGGACCTGTACGGCATCTGCCTGGCCAGCAACGTAGGCAAAGTGCTGGGAGCCGGTCTGAACGACGACGAGCTTGATCTGGTGATGGGCGGAAATATGCAGGCTTTGCTTGACGGAGTAGTTGCCAGCCACGATAAAACAATATAGGTCTGACTATGAATGCATGTGCGGCTTTACAAAGCGGCTGAGATTCTGCCGATGACGCCTCTTCCGCAGCGGGTACTTTCGAGCGTTGGAGCGGCCGGAACGGATCTGTACCGATACGGCGACGAGCGGGCATGCTAAAAAACTTGCAAAGGAGGCTCTTCACATATGACGGCTATAGATGAAACCGGTCACGAGGGCGAACAATCAATCGGACGGGGGAAGGGCTTGGAAGAGGATGCGAGGAAAGCGGTCCGGACGGCGGCGGGCATGCTTGCCCCTTTTACCGCCCAGAAGGCGATCGATTTGACCGCGTTTATGGGGCAATGGCCGATGCGACTGCCGGTGCGCGCGTCTGCCGCGGATGTATCGGCGATGGCGGACCGCCTAGGACTGGAGGGCGTCTGCGTCAGCCATATCGCCTCGATATTCGGCTTCGATACGCATGAAGGCAACGCAGAGCTGCTCCGCGACTGCTCCGCCGACAAACGGCTATGGCCGTACGCGATCGTCAATCCGGAAGAGGCCGGGTGGGAACGGGAGCTGGATTGGGCAGTCGGCGCCGGTGCTCGCGGCATTCGTCTCGTCCCCGGCTATCATCGTTACAGCGTGGCGTCGCCGAGTGCGACGGAGCTGGTCAAGCGCGTGGGACGATACGGGCTGCCGCTTCATCTGTGCGTCCGATTGGAGGACGAGCGGCTCGTTCACCCGCGATATCCGGTCGACAACGTTCCGTATCACGAGGTGATGGAGCTGCTGCGCAGAGCAGAGGACGTACCGATCGTGTTAAGCGGCTTGAGAGCGCAGGAGTGGACAGACATTACCGAATATTTGAACGACGATGAAAGGGAAGAGCGGGAGAAACGAATATTGCTCGACCTGTGGTTCACCAACGGTCCGATCGGGGCGATCGCCGGGCTATGCCGCAAAGGAGAGGCCGGGCGCTTCGGGTACGGTTCCTGCTGGCCGATACAAGTGCCGGAAGCGACAGCGCTTCAGCTCGCAGCGGCGCCTATCGACGAGGAGGAACGCGCCGCCTTATGCCGCGGCAATGCCGTCTCGCTGCTCGGATTGCGCTCTTGAACGAAAAATCCCCCGTACTGCCAAGTTGGCCGCATGCCCGATATTGCTGACCCGGTTTCCGCCACCGACTGCTCGTAGACGACCAGTATGCGAAGGGAAGGGCGGGAAACGTCCAATGCATGGGACAGGCAACCAGGTCAAGCCGGAGGGGGTTCGCTTTCGTTTAACCGGCACAAGGCGTATAGTGGAGACAAAAGGAGGCGTATGTGATGCTGAAACGGAAGATGGGTGCGATCGGCTTCGAAAGCTCGGTGCTGCTGTTCGGCGGCGCCAAGCTGGGACAAGTGACGGAGGCCGACGCGGACCGCTCGATCGAGTTTGCGCTTGCGCACGGAGTGAACCATATCGATACGGCGGCGAGCTATGGAGACTCGGAGCTTAGGCTCGGCAAGTGGCTGCCGCAAATTCGCAAAGACGTATTCTTGGCGACAAAAACGACGCAGCGGACGCATAGCGGAGCGAAGGAGGATATTCATCGCTCGCTCGAGCGGCTGCGCATCGACCGCATCGATCTGCTCCAACTGCATGCCGTCGGTACGCTGGAAGAGCTGGACAAGTGTCTGGCCCCGGGAGGCGCTCTGGAAGCCGCCCTCGAAGCGAAGCGGGAAGGGCTCGTCGGCCATATCGGCATAACCGGCCATGGACACCTCGCTCCGGCGGTCCATCTGGAAGCGCTTCGTCGCTTCGATTTTGAAACGGTTCTGACGCCGCATAACTATTTCCTGTACGGGCTGCCTCCATACCGACAAGCGTTCGATTCCCTAGTCAGCGAAACGAAACGGAGGAACGTCCCGCTGCGCGTGATCAAAGCGATCGCCAAAGGCCCCTGGGCTGTCGGCCAAGTCCGCAATCACGCTACGTGGTACGAGCCGTTCGACGACCAGCGCGAAATCGATGCCTGCGTTCATTTCGCTTTGGCGCAGGAAGGGGTCAACGCCTTTGCGAGCGCCGGGGACGTGGAGCTGTTTCCGAAAATCGTCGCCGCCGTGGAGCGGTTCGGTCAACTGGACGACGAAGGGGCCGCCGCTATTTTGTCGGCGATTCCGGAATATGCAAGTCCGTTCGGCGCTCCGACTTCCATTGCGTAAGCGATTGTGCCGCATAAGCTGCATCAGGCGCCCGATTCGTTTTCATCCGAGAGCGGTAGCGTAAAATAGAAGAGGACGCCGCCCGGCTCGTTTCGGACGCCGAATTCGCTGCCATGCAAAGACAGGATGTTTTTCACGATGGCAAGGCCGATGCCGGAGCCGCCGAACTGGCGGCTGCCCGATTTGTCCACCGTATAGAAGGTGTTCCAAATATGCGGCAGCTCCTCCGCGGGTATCGGTTCGCCGTCGTTGTACACCTCGATGCGAAGCGTGCCGGCCATGCCGGGTACGCCGCTTCCCGGTCCTTCCAAGGTGCGGATGCGGATTTTACCCATTTCCGCGGCATGCTTGATCGCGTTGCTGAGCAAATTGGTCAGCACTTGCCCGATACGGAACTCGTCGCCGATGACGGTCGCGTCCGCATCCTCCAGATCGACCTCGCAGCTGATCCGCTTTTTCGCGAGTTCCACGAACATTTTATCCGTCAGCGATTCGGCCAGCGCTCCGATGCGAAACGGCTCTTTACGCAGGTTGAACTTACCCGATTCGAGCTGGGACAAATCCAGCATATCCCCCACGATATTAGCCATTCGTTCCGTCTCTTCCGCGATCACGTCCAAATATTCTTCCCGCCGTTCTCCTTCCGCAATGCCGTCCTTCAACCCCTCCACGTAGCCGCCGATCAGGCTGATCGGCGTTTTCAGCTCATGGGAGACGCTGGCTACGAATTCCCGACGCAGCCTCTCCAGCCGCTTCTCGTTCTCGATGTCGGCCATCAACTGTTCGTTGGCGGTATGCAGCTGGCCGAGCGTATCCTTCAAGTTTTGCGACAAGAAGTTGAGCGTTCCGCCCAAGCTGCCGATCTCGTCCCGGGAGTCGGCGGCGCATTTGGCGGTAAAGTCGAGTTTCGCCATTCGCGCCGCGGCATTGTTCAGATCGACGAGCGGACGGGAGATCATCCGCGAGAACACATAAGTTAGCAGCACGATAAGAGCGATGGCGAGAGCGAGGAAGTAGATGTAGAAGTCTTTGACGATGCTTGCCGCTTCGCCCACCGGCTGCAGGGAGGCGACCGCGAGCAGCACATGTTCGGTTGCCGTCCCGTTCTTCAGCGGGGCGATGGCGGCGATCGCATTCGGGCCCATTTCCGCGCTTTTATTGACGAACGAAACCGTTTCCCCCAGATCCAGCACCCGGCGAACGAGTCCCGCGTCACTCTTCCAGCGGTTCATGGCGGATAGCGCGATGGACGGGCCGTTATCCGGGACGGTCGTTTTGATCAGCTGCTGCTTGCTTTGGAGGAAGTTGCCGTTTTTATCTACCGTCTGTACGATCGTCAACCGCGGCTGGGTCCCGAGAAGAAGCGAGCCGTCTTTCATTTGGCCGATTGCCAAAGTAGCGGAGTAAACCTTTTCGAATTCCTGAAATTTTTCGGTCAACGTATCCACGATATCCGACGAGGTGTAATTGCTGTCGCGGAACGTCACGAGCGCGCTTTTCAGCTCGTTTATTTTTTTGCGCTCGTAATACGATTCGAAGAAGCTGGACTGCACGACCATAAGCAGCGTAAAAAACAGGACGAGAAACAGCGAGGTGAGCACGAACAGCTTCGTCGAAATTTTGTTGAAGCGGCTTATCATCGTCTCACCCCGAACTTGTATCCGAACCCTTTCACCGTGGCGATCAGGTCGGCTTTATGCTCCAGCTTCTGCCTCAGCCGTTTGATATGTGTATCCACCGTTCGGGCGTCCCCTTCATAACCGTATCCCCATACCTGGTCCAATATTTGCTCCCGGGACAGGGTGATGTTCGGGTTGCGATATAAGTAGAGCAGCAGCTCGTATTCTTTGCGCGTGAAAGAGAGCGGACGATTGTCCAGCCGGATTTCATGACCGTCCAGGTCCAACTCCAGCTCGCCCAGCCGTACGATTGGATTGGTCGGCGCTTCGTTGTCGCCGTCCAGCCGTTTGAACAACGCTTTGATTTTGGCGACAAGCACTTTCGGGCTGAACGGTTTGGTTACATAATCGTCGGCGCCCCGTCCATACCCCTGCAGCTTGTCGTATTCCTCCGACTTGGCGGTCAGCAGCACGATCAGCACGTCGGACTTTTGGCGTATCGCCTCGCATACGGCGAAGCCGTCCATAAACGGCATCATCACGTCCAGAATGACCAGATCTACGCGGTTTGCGCCGAACCGTTCCATCGCCGCCTGGCCGTTGGCCGCCTCAATCGTTGCGAATCCTTCGTGGCTTAAATAATCGACGAGCAGTCTGCGCATTTTCGCTTCGTCTTCCACAATCAAGATCGTTTTGCTCATTTCTTCCACTCTCCCGACCCCATTGTAGCACCGTGACACATAGTTGTCACATTGACCGATTACGATAATGTCGCACCCCTTTGGCGCAGAAACAGTCGAAAGGAGGACTTGTCGAACATGAGCTCGCGCTGGAAACGCGCATGGCCGCGAATCGGTCCGGTACGTCTCCGTCGCCGGGGAAAAGCCGTCCGGCAAGCGGACGAAAGCCGGAAGCCGAAGCGCGCACGCTTCCGCGGTCGACTGTGGTTTAGTGACGGTTGGACGGCCGGCATGTTTCTTGCCCCGAGCTTGGCCGGATTCGCCGTTTTTTTCTTAATCCCGTTTGGCATCGGGTTTTATTACTCGCTCGTAGACACGCCGATCGACGGAGCGTTCGTAGGGCTTCGCAATTACGCCGAGCTGCTCGGCAACGCCGTATTTCGCCGGGCGGCGGTGAATACGCTTCTGTTCACTTCCGTAAGCGTGCCTTTGAATATGCTGCTCTCTCTGCTGCTCGCGATGCTGCTGAACCGCAACGTCTATATGCGCAATTGGCTTCGCATCGGCTTTCTGGCGCCGCTCGTCATTCCGGTCGCTTCCGTCGTGCTCGTCTGGCAAGCGCTGTTCGACTTGAACGGCAGCCTCAACGGCTGGCTGCACGAATTCGGCTATGCGCCGAAAGATTGGATGGAGAGCGACATGGCGTTCTGGGTCGTCGTCATCGTCTATTTGTGGAAAAATGTCGGCTACAACATGGTGCTGTTTCTCGCCGGTTTGCAAAATATTCCGGCGGACTACTACGAAGCGGCGTCGATTGACGGAGCCGGCAGGCTTCGCCAGTGGCGCTCGATTACGCTTGTTTATTTGACGCCGACGGCCTTTTTCGTCTTCCTGATGTCGATCGTCAACTCGTTCAAAGTGTTTCGCGAAACGTACATGATCGCCGGCGAATACCCCCAGGAGCGCATTTATATGCTGCAGCATTACATGAACAACATGTTCAAATCGCTCGACTACCAGAAGCTGACCAGTGCGGCGTTCTTGATGGCGGCCGCGATCGTCGCCATTGTATTCGTCTTGTTTATGGTGGAACGCCGGATAGCTCGTACGCTCGGGTGAGCGGCGCGGCCCCAACGTTCGCTCCGAAATGCCGCTTTTCAAGGAATGGAGTGAAACCTTGCAACAGAAAGACGCTTCGCCATATGATGACAATTCCCCTTTCGTCGCAAGTGCCGGTCCTTCAGCGCTCCGCGTGAGGGAAAGAGCTTGGAAGCGAAGGAGAGCCAAGCTTCGGGCCGATGCGCGTAAGTTGGCGCTTACCGTCATTTTGCTCGGGCTGGTTGGCCTATTCGTCTTTCCGATCGTGCTCACGCTTACGAATTCGCTGATGACCGAAGGCGAAATATCCGCCCATTTTTACGCGATTTCCAAGCATGGCGAGAAGGGCAACGATCCCAGAATTTCCGGCTCTTACGTGAATGTGAAGTGGATTCCCGATAAAGTGACGCTGTCGCAATACTACGGGGTACTCGTCAAAAAACAGCAGTTTTTACTGATGTTTTGGAATTCCGTGCGGGTGGTCGTTCCGATCATCGCCGGACAAGTCGTCATTGCTTCACTTGCCGGCTATGCCTTCACGCAGCTCCGCTTCCGGCTGAGGGAGCCGCTGTTCTTCCTGTACATCGTCACGATGCTCATGCCGTTTCAGGTCACGCTCGTGCCGAATTTCATCGTGGCCGACAAGCTCGGCTTGCTGAACTCGCACTTGGCGATTATCCTCCCCGGCATTTTCGGAGCGTTCGGGGTGTTTCTGATGCGGCAGTTTATGCTCGTAGTCCCTTACAGCTATATCGAAGCGGCCCGTGCGGACGGGGCCGGCCATTTCCGCATTTTCGTCCGCATCGTGCTGCCGATGTGCAAGCCGGGGCTCGCCGCCCTTGCCATACTGGCATTTGTCGACAATTGGAATATGGTCGAGCAGCCGCTCATCTTTTTGCGCGATGCGGTGAAGCAGCCGTTGTCGGTTTATTTGTCGGCCATCGGGGAAGGGGAACGGGGGATTGCCTTTGCCGCCTCTGCCATCTATATGGCTCCGATGCTGCTGATGATGCTGTACGCCGAGCAGTATTTGATCGAGGGCATCCAACTGTCGGGCATTAAGGGCTAAGAGGCTGTGAAACGCGCCGGGGGTAAGAAAAACGAGGACAAGAGAATGGAGGAAAACGAACCGCTATGGAGTCGGTGGAACATCAGCTTCAGCAACAACAGCAGCCGCTTGCCGCGTCCGTCCACAAACGTGCCGTCCGCAATGTCATTACCGCCTTCGCTTTCCTGATGGTTGCACTTACGTTATTCTCCAATACGCTGCTTCATTTCTCCTTGCCGCAGGTGATCGTGGAGCAAGCGGCGCCCGGCTTTCTGTCGCATGACGTGACCGGCACGGGAACGGTTGAAGTGGCGGAAATCGCCGATTTGAACCTGGACACCCGCTGGACGGTCGATCAGGTGTTCGTCAAAGTCGGCGACCGTGTAACCGCAGGTCAGACGATCGCCACGTTCAGAACCGCGGATGCCCGCAGCACGCTATTAGACGAGGAAGCGCGTTACGAGCAGAAGAAGCTCTCGATCGGAAAGCTGCAGGACGGCCTGATCGAAGCGGAGAGGAACGGCAACGCGCTGCAAAGCCGGTCGGTCGAGCGGGATCTGGAGAGCGCCAAGCTCGATTTGCAAATTCAGGAGCGCAAGCTGAAGCAGCTTCGCGGGCAGCTGGAGCAAGGTGCGGCGCTCGTGTCAAGCGTATCCGGAACGGTGGTCGAGTTGAACGCCTCGGCCGGGCTTGCTCCGCAAAGCGGCCGTCCGATCGCCCGGGTAACGGATGAGGCCAAAGGGTTCCAGTTCGTTACGACGGTCGACGCGTCCAAGGCGAAATATGTAAGCGTCGGCGACGAGGTCGAAGTGGTCGTCTCCTCTTTACACAATGCCCGGCTGAAAGGCAGACTGGACACCATCCGCGATCCCGTATCCAGTGCAGGCAGCCAGACCGGCAAGAGCGCCTCAGCTTCGTCGTCGCGGAAGGAACTGATCGTCGTGTTGAACGATGACAGGCTGACGGGCGGAGAAGAAGGCGAGCTGTTTGCCTCCAAGAAGATGCCGTCATCGAGACAGCTCGTGTCCAATGCAGCGGTGCGGGAAGACGACGGCGGCAAGTATGTGCTCGTGCTGAAGGAGAAAAAGGGACCGCTAGGCAGCGAGTTTTACGCCCAGCGCGCCGCCGTTACGATTCCCGACTCCGATGATCACAAAGCGGAGATCGCAAGCGGTATAAGCCCGATCGATAAAGTGATCGTAACGAACAGCAAGCCGGTTCAAGACGGGGACCGCGTCATGATGGCGCAATGAGGAGGGGGACGACATGAGACGTATTCGTCTGTCTTCGTGGATCGTATTCGTCGGCGTTCTTCTATTGATTGCCGCCAGCGGATTGTCGGAATCGTTCCTTGCGCAGTGGCGCGATATGAGCGGTCCGCAATCGCTCGCCGCCTTGTCGGTCAACGTCGATCTGGCCGCCGATCCGACCGGCTCCGCACGGCTGACGATTCGCGAAGCCGAGAAGCTGGCGGAGCGATGGGAGCGGCCCATAACGTATTCCGCACGCACGCCGGCCGCCGTAACGGGGGGAGACCGCAGCATCGAGGCGGACGTCGTCGGCGTCGGCGGACGAACCGGCAGCTTCGCGAATTTGCGGATGTATCGCGGCAGTCCGATCGCGGCTCAGTCGATAGAGGAGTATAGCCGGGTTACGGCGATCAGTTCGCGGCTGGCGGACCAATTGTTCCGTACCCGCGATGTTGTCGGCATGACGGTGCAACTATTGGGGGCTACCTTCAAAATCGTCGGCGTTTACGAGGAGCCCGATACGCTGCTTCGCCGGATGACGGATAACGGCAAACCGGACTTGCTTGTGCCGATCACGACGCTGATCGAGCTGGACCCGGCGGTCCAAATCACGACAATCGAGCTTGCCGCCGGTCCGACCGCCGCGGTTACCGGAACGGACGAGGTGCGCAAGGCTTTGGCAGCAATCGGCAAGCCGCCTTCGCGTTACAAGATTGTCAATTATGCGGCCGAGCAAAATTGGGTCGACCAGAAGCCGAAACTGCTGCTTGCGACGGCCGGTGTTACGGGATTGCTGCTAGGCGTCCGGTTGGCCTGGGGTCGTCTGAAACGGACCGTCGCGTTCATGCGCAGAGGTCTGTCAACCGATGATTGGCCGGACGTTGTGCGGAAGGGCAAGTCGGCTCTGGCGGTCGACGCCGCCGCGCTTATCGGACTGATGGCTTGCGCATTCATGCTGGGGATGGCCGTCCGGCACCGGTTTTACATTCCCGACGAGCTCGTTCCCGACGAACTGATCGATTGGACCTTTTATCGCGATAAAAGGCTGGAATGGTGGCAGCGTCAAGTAGGTGCTATGGGCTACGTCGCATCGTCCGGCGAGCTGGTATACGATCGGGTTAACGTTCTGGTCACCCGCCTCGCGACAGTCGGGATCCTTATCGGACTGCCGTTGCTAGGAATCGGCGTGCGCGAATGGGCGATGGGCGGTCTTTCGACCGCAGACCGTCTCATCCGTCTCGCCGCCTGTATCGGGGCAGCAGTCGCGGCGACAGCTGCGGCATGCTGGTGGGCCGGGACCGAGTATGTCGTCAGGCCGCAAGAACTGTTCGTCTTTGTCAGTTTGTTTGTGTTAAGCGCGTTGTCCGCTCGCGCTGTCGGGCGAAATGGATCATAAAAAAGGACGTGTGGGAACATGTGGATGAAAAGTTGCAAAACGGCGCTTGCAGGGAGCGCGATTTTGTCGATGGCGGTTTTGAGCGCTTGCGGAGGAAATACGGGTACGTCCGCACAACCCGATGCCGCAGCTGTGGGGGATAGCGGCGGCAAGGCCGAGGAGTCGGCGGGGCCGGTTACCGTGACGCTTTCGGTCAAAACCTCCAACCGCTTTCTTGATTTGGCGAAGCAAAAATTTGAAGATAGCCATCCGAATATCAAGATCGAAATCCGGGAAAGCATCGCCGCGCCGAAGATGGAAGGCAACGTCATGATCAGGAGGAGCGGGGAGAAGCCGGATCCTAAAGATACGGAGAAATTCGTGAGCACGGTCAATACCGAGCTGATGAGCGGGAAAGCGTCGGACATCATCGTTTCCGACGGAAGCTTTCCTTATAAGAAGTACGCCGACAAGAAGCTGCTGGAAAACATCAGCGATAAGATGAAAACCGACGCTTCGTTCCAACGGGACGATTATTATGCCAACGTATTCGATGCGATGCTTTATAAAAATGCGATTTACGCTTTGCCCGCGAAGCTATCGCTCAATTGGCTCGTCGGCAATCAAGCCCTGCTCGAAGGCGTCAAGATCGACGCCGCCAAATGGACATGGGACGACTTCAAGGGCGTCGTCGAGTCGCTCGTCCGGGACGGCAGCAAAAACGGCATTCAAAATACATACGGTTTCGTGGACGTCGACGGGGCCGCGCTGCTCGCCAAGATGGTCGATTCCAGCTACAGCAAGCTCGTCGACTATTCGAATAAAAAGTTCGACGTTTCGCTGTTTACGGAAATGCTGAAGCTAAGCAAGGCGATGATCGACAACAAGCTTGTAAGCGCGGAGCCGCTCGACCGGGCTAACGTCTTGTTCCAAAGCTTCGCTCCGCTTCAATATGAAGACATGGTTCTGTTTATGAAGACGCTTTTCGATGGCAAAGTGGCTTTGTACAACCTGCCTTCCTATGCGGATATCCGCGGAGCCTCGTTCACGTCGGATATGCTTCTTTCGCTCAACGCCAAGTCGAGTCATAAGAAAGAGGCGTGGGAATTTATTAAGTTTATGTTATCCGAAGATATGCAGAAAGCCCGCGATTTGAACGGATTTGCCGTCAACCGCAAAGCGAGCGCGGAACGGCAGTCGCAGCTGAACGAAATCGGCAAAAGCGACGGAAAGGCGCAAATCACGATGATGGGCAAAGACGGCAAAGCGATCAAGCCGCAACCGCCGACGCAGCAAGATATCGACAAAATCGAACAGTCGTTGTCCGAGCTCCGGTTTTATGCAGAGACCGATCCCAAGGTGAAAGCCATTATCGATCAGGAGGTTGCCTCCTTCTTCTCCGGGCAAAAGTCGGTCGAAGAAGCAGCCAAGTCCGTGCAAAACAAGGTCAGCACGTATTTGCAGGAGTAAATGCGTCTGCTTCCGTATTGGTACTGGCTTCGCGGTACGCGCAGGGACGATGCTGATGCGGGCCTAATCAGCGCGAACCTGTGCCCAAGCGCGACCCATGCCCAAGCAGCGCGAACCCGCGCCCAACTGTATCAAACGACGTTTCACGGTCCAAGCTCATCCATATGGCCTTTCCTCCCTCGTTTAGATGCAAAAGTTTAGATGCAAAAGTACCCGCAGGCCGGCAGCCTGCGGGTATTGTTTTTTTAGGTTTCGCCCCACGCGCAGCTCCCGGCTCGCGGGGGTTCTGCATGACGGCAATCGCTTGACCGGGATCAGCGCTTATATAGCGCTTGCGGCAGCTCCCCGATGAAATAGACGCCCGAAGCTTCGTACGTTTCTCCGCTATTCGCCGTGTAATGTTCGTAGACGTGTGGGTACAGCTTCTGGATCGACGCATTGCGGTGCTGCAGCCAGACCATCGGTTTATTGTTGCGGCGGCCTTCCTGGCCGTATCGGAATGTCGCGGCAATGTCGTCGACGTTCATGGCGACTACGATGTCGGCTGCCGAACGATCCGCCGTTTCCGTGCCTGCTGCGCGATGCAGGTAGGCATAGCTGCGCGAGCGGTCGTCATCGATCAGATCGGTGCTGCTGTTGTCTGTCGCGGTTGCCTCGTAAGTATACCCAAGGCCGGTCACGAGCGATCGGGGGAACGAACCGTCTACGGGGAACATCATGCCGTAGCCGGCCGCGATGGACACCGGGCGAAGCCAACGGATCTCGCTGCGGACGGAAACGCCGTTACGGTCTATCGTGTGCCAGCAATCGATTTCTGCCAGCGGAGACGACGGCTCGTCCGGATGTCTGGCCATCATGCGCTGCTCGATGCGAACCGACAGGACTTTCCGAAACGATGGTTCGGCGCTCCAATCCGTTATTTCCGTATCGTCGAACCAAATATGCTGCGAACCGGCAAATACGGTCCCGGTGCGATTGTGCTCGGGCAGCCACTGGTGTTTGAAGCCGGACCCCGCGGGGGAGACGCTAAGAGCGAATTCCTTGTTGCTCCAGGACTGAAGCACTTCGAATTTTTTGTGAGCGAGGTATTCTTCGCCGCCTGCGGGCGTAGAGTCTGCCTCCAGCTCGGAGACAGCGCCGTCGCGGAACAGGATGAAGTCGTCGTGCTTGTCTTTGCCGAAGCCATAATGGGCGCAGCGCTTTCCTTTGAACGGAACGAGCACCTCGATGCAGCGGTCGCCGGATACTTTCGCATACAGGGTGGCAGCGCTCTCATTATGCTCGCGGAGCAGGCGGACGAAATCGGTTTGCTCCGAAGCCGTCGCCGAGAGTGCGGACTTTGCCTCCGCTGTAGAAAAGCTGCGAGTTGTCAAATCGGAATTGTTCACGTGAAAATCACTCCTTTGTTACTATATTAACGTGAAAGGAAATGCTCTTCCAGCATTTTTTTCCAGAGGCTTCTCCCGCTATCTTCATAAGCAAGGTGGTCATCGCTTTATCCGATTGGATGAAATGTTACCTTTCCGTCCGTTGGCGGAGGAAGCTTTTCTATTTTTAGGAAACCCGTGATATAATAATCGGAACATATATTCGTTCGGAAACGGAAAGGCGGCGCAGACGGGATGAGCGACAACGCACATATCGATTACCGCGGGGGTCCGGGTCGAGACTGCCATCCCGTCCTGGGGGAATGGTTCCGCGACAAATTCGGCGAACCGACCGACATACAGGCAAGGACGTGGGAGCCGGTCATGTCCGGCCGCAACGTGCTGCTGGCCGCCCCTACGGGATCGGGCAAAACGTTGGCGGGGCTGCTGCCGTGCCTGAACAAAATCGCCTTCGCCAAAAGCGATGCGGCGCAGCCGGGCGTGCGGCTGCTGTACGTAACGCCTCTGAAGGCGCTGAACAACGATATTCACGACCACCTGCTCGGATTTATACGAGAGCTGGAGCCTTACGGCCGGCGGTATGCGGAGGAGACCGGCAAGCCGTGGAGCGCCATCGGGGCAGGCGTACGGACGGGAGATACGACGCAAAGCACGCGGGCGTCGATGCTGCGCCATCCTCCCGATGTGCTGGTGACTACTCCGGAGTCGCTGTATATATTGCTGGCTTCCGAGAAGGCGCGGCACACGCTGACGACCGTCGAGCAGGTGATCGTCGACGAGATCCACGATCTGGCCGAAGACAAGCGGGGCATGCATTTATCGGTCTCGCTGGAGCGGCTGGAGCAGCTGTGCGGACGTCCGCTCCAGCGTATCGGCATATCGGCGACGATCAACCCGATGGAGCGCGTCGCGCGCTACTTGGGCGGCTGGACCGCGGAAGAGAGCGCTGGGAAGGACGGAACGACGGAGCTTGCCGCCCGACCGGTAACCATCGTGCAGAGCGCCATGGCCAAAACGTTCGAGGTGTCGGTGACGCTGCCGGAGCTGCCGGCCGTGCGGGGCAAACGGACGGAGGTATGGGCCTTTATCGCGGCGCGGCTGTGGACGATGATGGAAGGCAGCCGCTCGGTGCTCATCTTCGTGAACAACCGTCGGCTGTGCGAGCGGGTGACGCTGCACTTGAACGATCTGGCCGGAACGGAGACGGCCAGATCCCACCACGGGAGCGTATCGCGGGAGAGGCGGTTGGACACGGAGCGGGCGCTGAAGGACGGCGCCTTGCGCTGTCTCGTCGCCACGTCGTCGCTGGAGCTGGGCATTGACGTCGGCCATGTCGATCTCGTCATTCAGATCGATTCTCCGCAGTCCGCCGCCTCGGGCATCCAGCGCATCGGACGCGCCGGTCACTCCGTCGGCGATACTAGCCGGGGGATTATCGTGGCACGGCACCGCGGGCAGCTCGCCGAATGCGCCGTGTTGGCTAACGAGATCGTCAACCGCCGCATCGAGCGGATCCGTATTCCGGAAGGCTCGATCGATGTGTTTTGTCAGCAGACCGCTGCGATTGTGGCGAACGGTGAATGGCATATCGACGATCTGCTTGCCCTGTTCCGGCGCAGCGACAGCTTCCATGACGTTTCGCGGGAGAGGCTGACCGAGGCGCTTCAGGTGCTGGCCGGCTATTATCCGCATTGCCGCCCGCTGATCGAATGGGAACGCGCCTCCGGGATGCTGAGCAGTGTGCGGCAGACGAGGGCGGCCGTGCTGACCGGAGCGGGCACGATCCCGCAAAGCTCCGCTTACCCGGTCTATTTGGCCGATGGAAGAGGACATATCGGCGAGCTTGATGAGGAATATGTCCACGAGAGCCGCGCGGGCGACGTGTTCCAGCTCGGCACGGCTTCGTACCGGATCGTTTCGATCAAGGGCGACCGCATCTATGCGTCCGAGGTGCCGGCTAACGCCTACAGCGAAATTCCCTTTTGGCGGGGGGACGGGGAAGGCCGGTCGTACGAGCTTTCGTGCAAGGTGGGCGAACTGCTGGAGGAGCTGGAGCGCCGAACTGCAACCGAGGATACGCAGCTTACAGTCGCCTGGCTGATGGCCGAGTACCGGCTGGACGAGCATGCGGCCCGGTCGCTGACGGGCCTTGTCGATGCGCAGAGAGCGGCGAGCTCCGTGCCGCACCGGCACAAGATCGTCGTCGAGCACTACGAGGACGAAGTGAAGAAGCACCACCTTGTGATTCATACCGTATTCGGCAGGCGCACGAATCGGACGTGGCAGCTGGCGCTACAGCGGCTATACGAGACGCGGTCGTCTTCGAAAATATATACCTATGTCAGGGACAACGGCATCGAGTTTATTTTTCAGGATTGGAAGCAAGAATATGCCGATCTATGGATGAACGTCCGCGAGGACAACCTGGAGGAGCTGATAGCCGAATCGATCCCGTCCTCTCCGCTGTTCGGCATCACGTTCCGTCATCTGGCGCAAACCTCGCTGATGCTGGCCCGCGGCTTTACGCGCGTACCGCTTTGGCAGCAGCGGATGAGAAGCGAGCGGCTGCTGGAGGAATCGCTGCCGTATGCCGACCGCTTCCCGTTCATCCGCGAAACGATGCGCATCTGCATGTACGAATCGCTTGCCCCGCAGCGGGTCAAGGAGCTGCTGCACGGTCTGCACAGCGGCGCTATTCGCCTCGAATCGCGGCAAAGCGGGTATCCGTCGCCGTTCGCGTCTCAGTTCGTATGGGAGTTTGTCAATACGGTGCTGTACGAATCCGATGCGGTGCCGCAGGATATCCAATACCGGCTGCTGACGGTCAGCAAGCAGCTGGCCGGCCAGTTTTTCGAGCCTGCGGCGTTCCAGGGACTGATGGATGCAGAAGAAGCGCAGGCGTGGATCGACGGGACGGCAGATCCGAGCTCCGGAGCGGAGACGGGTTCGTCTGAGCCCGCTAGAGAGGAAGACGGACAAGAAGCCGGCGGCGAGGATGTGCAGCCGCGCTACCGGCAGCTCCCCGCGGAGGAACGGCTGTATCGTCTGCTGAAAAGGCAGGGCGACCTGACCGCGGCGGAAATCCGCAGCCGGATCGGGACGGATGGCTCGGCGGAGCAAGCCATTGAGCTTTTGCGCAAGCGGGATCGCATTCATGCGGTGCAGGCAGGAGGCGAAAGCCGGTGGATTTGCGGGGACGAGACGGAGACGTATCGGACGTTCGATGACGATCCGGTGTCGGCGTCGTTTATTTTGCGGCGGTACGCAGAGCGGCAAATCGCCTTTACCTCCGAGCAGCTTGCCGCTCGTTACGGTTTGGGAGCCGTCGAAGCGGACGCGTGGATCGACCGGTGGACACAGGACGGCACGATCGAGCGATCGCCCTTTGCGGGCTCGCCCGACGAGGCGTTATGGACGAGCCGGAGCGCGGCGGCCCGTCTGCTGCGATTCTCGATCGGTCAGATGCGCAAACGGGTGGAGCCGGTCGATCCGGCCCGCTACTGCCGCTTGCTGCTCGGCATCCAGCGGGTGCTGCCCGGCGAACGGTTGACCGGCAGCGACGGGCTGCGAGAAGCGATCGCGGTGCTGCAAGGGATCTACTTGCCGTTGTCGCATTGGGAATCGTTCGTCTTCCCGGTCCGTGTGGCGGACTACCGCAAAGATATGCTCGACCTGCTGTGCGCGGGCGGCGAGGTCGTCTGGTTCGGACGCAAAGAGGAGGGGGAGAAGGAAGGGCGGATCGCCTTTTACCTGGCCGAATCGCGGGAGCTTTACGCGCCGTGGACAACCGCCGGAGAACCGGCTTCCGAGCCCGAACTGCTGATGCTGCTCCAAACGAAAGGGGCAAGCTTCCTGACAGGACTGAGCCGCGAGACCGGGCTGCCGCCCTCCGAATTGATGGAAAAGCTGCTCAGGCTCGTCTGGGACGGGCGGGTTTCCAACGACCAATTCGCCCCGATCCGGCTGCACGGCTCCGGCGTGCGCGCGTCTTCCCGCAAAGGGTTCCAGTCCGGTCTCGGCCGCTGGTATGCGATCGACGGCGGGGACGTCGGCGATCTGCCGGCCGGCGTGAGCAAGAACGGCGCTGCCGGTGCGAAGGTCAAAGACGGCGGCGCGGAGGAGAAAAGGGTCGTTGCCTGGATTCATCATCTGCTGCAAAGCTACGGGGTTATTACGAGAGACGTCATCGGCCGTCATCTGCCAGCCGAGCCCGGACGACTGCAGGACACGATCCGCAAGCTCGAGGATTGGGGGATGGTGGCGCGCGGCTTCTGGATCGAAGGCATCCCCCATATGCAGGTGGCCGCCCCACAGACAGTGGAACGGCTGCGGCAGCCCGCTCAGGCGGGCGATGCGGGAGTTGTGGTGCTGTCGTCCGTCGATCCGGCGAATCCTTACGGCTCGCTGCTGAAATGGCCGGAGACGGACAAGGGGAAGGACAAGCCGTCGTTTGCTCGCAAAACCGGCAACTACCTGGTATTCCTCAACGGGAAATGGGTGCTGTGGATCGAGAATAACGGCAAACGATTCGTGACGATCGACCGCGAAGGGCTGGAAGAAGGCGGAGAGACGGAGGTTGTGCTGGAGGCGGTGCGCGTTATGCTGAAGCAGTCGGGCTTGCGGAAAATCGTGGTGGACAGCTGGAACGGGACGGCTGCTCCGCGTACGGAAGCCGCGGACTTGTTCCGGCGCATCGGCGCCGAATCCGACCGGGACGCGTTCGTCCTGTGGCCGAGCAGCTTGCGGGGCGGGTAATGCCCGCCCCGTCTGGGCTGGCGGATTCTAGACGTACCAGACATTCAGCACGACGACGAAGGCGACGATGCCGACCAGGCCGGTTGCGATATAGAGGATGCCGCTGCGTTTGAACTGCTGAAATAGCCGGAGGACGCCCATGCCGAGCATGGACAGGATAAACAGAATGAATAAGGCGACGGTAATGAAAAAATCCGGCTCTAGGCCGCTAATGTTGACGACGTCCACGGTTGACATCCTTTCCATAATAGGGTGTTTCGTTTGAGGCAAGCGGGCGGCGGTCAGAGCCGCTCGACGCGCTTATGCCGGAGGCCCCGCCGACTTGCGGATGATCATCTCCGAAGGGAGGCGGATCGTCTGCCGCTCCAGCTCGTCCTTGCGGCGAATGCGGTCGATCAGCAGTCGTACGCCTTTGTAGCCGAAGTCGTAAGCAGGCTGCATGACCACCGTCAGGAACGGATCCAGCTTCGAGGCGAGGCCGACATCCTCGAAGCAGACGACGGACATTTGCTCGGGAACACCGATCCCTTTGCCGCGCAAAAAAGCGATGATGCTGACGGCCAGCACGTTATTGGCCGCGAATATAGCTGTTGGCGGGTCAGGCAGCCGCATGACCCGCTCCAGCTTGTCCGGATCGTCGAACCGGTTATAGCCGTATTCGACGACAAGCGACTTGTCGTAGCCGATACCGTGCTCCGCGAGCGCATCGCAATAGCCCGCGAACCGCTCCCTGGCGGTCGATACGGTGCCGAAGCCGTTGATGAGCGCGATGCGCCGGTGGCCGAGAGCGAGCAGGTAGGCCGTAAGCCGGGCCGCTCCCGAGCGGTTTTCGCCGAGCACGACGTCCGCCTCCACGCCGGGCACGTCCCGGTCGACAAGCACGAAAGGCACCTGATGGACGTTCAGCATGGTCAAATGCTCCGCGGAGTCGTCCGAGGCGGGGGCAAATAGCAAGCCATCGACGCGCGTCGAAAGCATCATGTCCACATATTCCCGCTCCTTGGACAGCTTTTCGTCGCTGTTGCCGAACAGCAGCTTGTAGCCGAGCTCCATGGCGGCGTCCTCGGCCCCCCGGGCGAGCGTGGTGAAGAACGGATTCGTGATATCAGTAATGAGGAGCGAGAGCATCTTCGTTTCCTGCTTGACGAGGCTGCGCGCCGTCGAGTTCGGGACGTAGTGGAGCTCCTCCATGATCCGCTTTACTTTCTCGCGCGTGCTCGCGCTGATCCGGCCGGAATTGTTGATGACCCGGGAAACCGTCATCGCGGAGACATTCGCCCGCTTGGCGATATCGTAAATCGTTACCATAGGATCGTCCTTTGTCGGTTTGTCTTTATCATTGTAGTGAATTATGGATGTCGGGGCAACTTTTCATTGAGCCCGGGAAGGCGGAATGCGTAATGGACATATCCTTAAGCGAACTGGTGGAACGACAAAAGCAATATTACGACAGCGGCATGACCAAAGACATCCGGCACCGCCTCGATACGCTGCAGAAGCTGCGAGAGACGCTGCAAGGGGCGGAGGACCAGCTTTTCGAAGCGCTTCACCGCGACTTGAGCAAGCCGAAGGCGGAGGCTTACGCGACGGAAATCGGGGTCGTGCTGCATGAAATATCGTTTGCCATGAAGCATTTGAAGAAATGGGTGAAAGCCCGCAAAGTCAAAAGCATGACCGCCATGCTCGGCAGCAAAAGCTATATCGTGCCGGAGCCGTACGGAACCGCGCTGATCATATCGCCATGGAATTACCCCGTAAACCTTACGTTTACTCCGCTCGTTGCCGCTATTGCCGCCGGCAATACGGCCGTAGTGAAGCCCTCGGAGCTGACGCCTTCCGTATCGTCGCTAATTTCCGCGCTGGTGCGGGATCATTTCGATCCTCGTCATATTGCGGTTGTCGAGGGAGGGCCGGAGACGAGCACGGAGCTGCTGGAGCAGCCGTTCGACACCGTCTTCTTCACCGGAAGCACCTCGATCGGAAAAAAAGTGGCCGAGGCGGCCGCGCGCAGGCTCATTCCGGTTACGCTGGAGCTTGGCGGGAAAAGCCCGTGCATCGTACATCGCGATGCCGATCTGAAGCTGGCCGCGCGGCGGATCGCCTTCGGCAAGTTCACGAACGGCGGTCAGACGTGCGTTGCGCCGGACTATTTGCTCGTGCACCGGGAAGTCAAGCAGGAGCTGCTGGAGAAGATGCGGCAGGAGGTGGAGCGGTTTTACGGCAAAGCGCCGGTGCGCAGCCCGCTTTATCCGAAAATCGTCAACGACCGACACTATGATCGGCTCAAGAGCTATTTGGACGAAGGGGAGATCGTCTTCGGAGGCGAGACGGATGCGCTGCTGCGGAAAATCGCGCCGACGGCGCTTGACAATGTCCCTCTGGACGCTCAGGTCATGAAGGAGGAAATATTCGGCCCGATCCTCCCTGTGCTCGAATACGGCGAGTTGGATGAGGCGATCCGCTTCGTGCTGGATAAGCCGAAGCCGCTTGCACTGTATGTGTTCGCCAAGGATGAAACGGTGCAGCAGCGAGTCGTCGACCGATTGTCGTTTGGCGGCGGCTGTATTAACGATACGCTGATGCATGTCGCCACCCCGTATTTGCCGTTCGGGGGCGTAGGAGAGAGCGGGACAGGCAGCTACCACGGAGAATTCGGCTTTCGCGCCTTCTCCCATTACAAAAGCGTGCTGAAGCAGACGACCGCCTTCGATATGCCGTTCCGCTACCCGTCGTCGAAGTCCGGCTACCGGCTCATGCGCCGTTTTTTGAAATGACGGGCGAACGTGTTACAGACTGTTTAAGGACAAACCCGGTATTGTTTGAACGGCCTTTTTGTAATAGACTAAGGGTAGAAACGGCAAGCCGAGTCGGCTTTCATTGCCGCGTCACGGGAGGAACGTCATGAGCGCCCAGTTGTTGCAATTCAAGGATCAACTGAACGACGATTTCCAGTTCAAATTCATCCGGCATAAAGGAAGCAAGATGAATCAAAGGTTGCATATGCACGATTATATTCAGCTTGCTTACGTGGTCAGGGGAGTCGGGGCACACACCTTTTGCGATAAAACGCTGACTGTCGGCAAAGGCGATCTGTTCATCATTCCGCCATTGCGGCCCCACTGTATCAACTCGTTCGAGGACAAAGAATTTGAATTCGTGCTGCTCGATTTTATGCCGGCTTTTCTGGGAGATCATTTGAAGCCGTTTTCAAGATCGCTGTTTCAGCATGTCGTTCACTTTGAAAATACCGGCACCGCTTCCGAATGGCTGCAGCCGTGGCTGCATATTTCCCAAGACAAGCAGCTTCTCGTCGAGGGGCTGCTCCAGGACATCCAGGAGGAAGTACAGAATCGCGAAGAAGGCTACGAATTTTCGGTACAGATCAATGTGGTCAAGCTGCTAATCCTGATCGACCGGGAGTTCCGCAAAACGGAGCGCCAGCGTCAGTCGGCGGAGGGCCAGCGTCCGCAATACAAGCAATTCGACGATGTCATCCGGTACATTCAGGAAAACTACGGGCAAGATATTCCGCTAGAGCAGGGCGCGGTCATCGCCAATATGACGCCGGCGTATTTCAGCCATCTGTTCAAGAAGACTACAGGTCAGACGTTCGTGGAATATTTGCACGAGGTCCGAATCGAGCGGGCCAAGGAGCTGATCCGGATCGGCGCGCATACGATGACGCAAATTTGCTTCCAGGTCGGCTTCCGCCATCTGAGCCACTTTATCCGCACGTTCAAAAAAAGAACCGGCATGACGCCGACCGATTACAAAAAGTCGGTACTGGAATAACGAAAAATAAATCAAAGCAATTAATAAAATAGTGCAAGCGGCATGGGCCGTTACACGGTATATTTAGTTACGTGCAACGGTTCTTTTCATGCTCAATAATCGCAAGCCAATAAAGGAGTCGAGAAAAACAATGAGTATTTTAAAGGTGGGCATTATCGGACAAGGCCGCAGCGGACGGAACATTCACGGACATTTGCTTGTGCGGCTTGGCGACCAATACAAAGTGACGGCTGTAGCGGACGGCTTGGAAGACCGCCGCGTTCGCGCCGAGCAGGAATATGGCTGTAAAGCGTACGCAACTTATGAAGAGATGGTCGCTAATGAAGAGCTTGACCTGGTCGTCAACGCGTCGCCGAGCGATCTGCACTTCCCGATCTCGCTCGATCTGCTGAACAAGGGCGTAAACGTGCTTTGCGAAAAGCCGCTTGCCAAGACGCCGGAGGAAGTGGACCAACTGATCGCCGCCGCTGAGAAAAACGGCAAAGTGCTCGCGGTGTTCCAGCAATCGCGCTACATGCCGGCATTCCTGAAAATGCGTGAAATCATCGACTCTGGCGTGCTCGGACGCATCGTGCAGGTCGACTTCACGAACAACGGCTTCGCCCGCCGCTGGGACTGGCAGACGCTGCAATCGAACAACGGCGGCAATCTGCTGAATACCGGACCGCATCCGGTGGACCAGGCGCTGCAACTGTTCGGCACGGACATTATGCCGCAAGTAACGTGTATCATGGACAGAGCCAATACGTTTGGCGACGCCGAAGACTATGTCAAAATCATTTTGCGCGGTCAAGGCCGTCCGACGATCGACCTTGAAATTTCGTCCTGCTCGACCTTCCCGAGAGCGCAATTTACGATTCAAGGCACGAACGGCGGTTTGACAGGCAATACGAACAAGCTGCAGTGGAAATTTTTCAAGTCGGAGGAAGCTCCTGAACAGGAGTTGACTCGTGCGCCGCTGTTCAACGCCAATGGCGAGCCGGCTTATTGCAGCGAGAAGCTGACCTGGTATGAGGAGTCATGGGAATACGCTCAGATCGAGGGGCTTTCGATGTTCGATCAGAACACCAAATCGCTCTACTTGATGCTGCACCACTCTTTGACGACGGGAGCTCCGCTCGAAATTACGCCGCAGCAGGTGCGTCAGCAAATGGCCGTTATGGAAGAATGCCGCCGCCAAAACCCGCATATTTACGCTCAAGGCTAATATGCATACAAAGCAAGCCCTCGAATTGCCGTTTGGCAGCTCGGGGGCTTTGCTTGCTTTAAGAGACGCTTAAGGCGTATCTCCCAAGTAGCACGGGGAGGCTTGACCGAGACGAAGCAAGTCGGCAAGCGACTGTGGATAAAGACGAACCTCGCTAAGGCGGGCCAGCTCGATCCATTCGACCCCGACCTGATGGTCGTCCGGGTTGGACCCGACAAACTCGGCGATCTCGTCCGGACATAAATCGCAGCGGAAATAAAATTCGACCTGATGGACATCGGCGTCCCATTCCGCAAACTGATGGTTTTTACCAATGTATTCACGAACGTGCAGCAGCTCGCCGACGGTAACGATTCGCCCGATTTCTTCTAGACATTCGCGGACGACCGCTGCCTTCAATTCTTCGGCAGGCTCCTGACCGCCTCCTGGGAATAAATAGAAGAAGCCTTCCGCGTCCTTGTTTTTCGTCAGCAATACCGAGCCGTCCTGAACAATGACCGCCTTAGCGGAATTCCGTATAGGTTTCATGTAAAACCACCTTTGCCGTTTCTGGTTAGTACAAGCTTAACCCTTTTACATACAGCTGCGCCTTGGCCTTGGGCATCGGCGGCAGACAGACGACGGTCAACGAGCCGGAAGGAATTTCCGTCAAACCGCCGTCGCGTACGGGATAGAAGCCTTGCCCGACCAGCTTGTCCATCGCGGACGCGCTGCCCTTCAGCACGATTTTTTTCATGCCGTCCCCGTACCATTCTGCGAACCATTGCAAAAATTCGGGGGCGGGAAATCGCGAAGCGTCCCCGCGCAGCAGATCGATGGCCGCCAGAGTAGCGGCGTGAGCTACCTGAGCGGCTATTTTACCGGGAGACATCGTCAGCTCCCGATTGACTACATAGTATTGAACGAGATGATCTGCCATGCCGATCCGCTCCTTCGTTTCGAATAAGGCCTGCTTAGATGTTATCTCTTTGAATTATAAGTTCGGAATTTGCCAATCGATCTCTTTCATACCGTGTTCGCTCAAAAAACGGTTGGCTCGAGAAAACGGCTTGCTGCCGAAAAATCCGCGGTAAGCCGACAACGGGCTCGGATGAGGCGAACGGATGATGAAATGCTTCGACGTATCGATGTATTGGGCTTTTTTCTGGGCCGGGGAACCCCATAAGATGAAGACGACCGGCTTGTCCCGCTCGTTCAGCATGGCGATGACGCGGTCCGTGAACGACTCCCAGCCGTGGCCCCGGTGGGAGTTGGCGGTATGCGCCTGAACGGTCAATACCGTGTTGAGCAGCAGCACGCCTTGTTCGGCCCAATGGACAAGATAGCCGTTGTTCGGAATAAAGCAGCCGAGATCGTCGTGCAGCTCTTTGAAAATATTTTGCAGCGAAGGCGGAGCGGGAACGCCGGGCTTGACCGAAAAACTGAGCCCGTGCGCCTGGCCGGGGCCGTGGTACGGGTCTTGGCCAAGGATAACGACCTTCGTGTCTTCATAGCTGGTCAGATGCAAGGCGGCGTAAATATCGTACATATCCGGGTAGATGGTCCGGCTGCGGTATTCCTCGGCTAGAAAGCGGCGAAGCTCGGTATAATAAGGCTTGGCAAACTCGGTTTCCAGCAGCGGAGCCCAGTCGTTGCGGAATTGGACGCTCACTAGTATCTCTCCCTTATGTATGGTGTACGCTGCTAGTTTACCATAGATTCCTTCCATTGTCCGACTTTGCCGGCTGAATCGGCGGATAACAGTAGCGTGCTTTCTTTCGTCGGCGAAAGTGGTATAATGGGACAAAACCGATAGTAATCCTAGGCAAAATCCAAGACGAAGCGAGGAGATGCATGCATGAGCGATTCAAACGAGCGTTACGAACTGGCTACCTTCGCCGGAGGCTGCTTCTGGTGCATGGTGAAGCCGTTCGATCAGCAACCGGGTATTATTCGCGTCGTATCCGGCTATACCGGCGGTCACGTGGAGAATCCGACTTACGAGCAAGTGTGCAGCGACAAAACCGGCCATCTCGAAGCCGTGCAAATTACGTTCGATCCGGAGCAGTTTCCGTATGAGGAGCTGGTCGATTTATACTGGAGGCTCATTGATCCGACCGATGCCGGCGGACAGTTCGCCGACCGGGGCCATTCTTACACGACGGCGATCTTCGTACACAGCGAGGAACAACGCGTTCAGGCCGAGCAATCCAAGCGGAGGCTCGAACAAAGCGGCGTGTTCAGCAAGCCGATCGTCACCCCGATCTTGCCGGCTAAGCCCTTCTATGCTGCCGAGAACTATCATCAAGGCTATTATAAGACGAATCCGGTCCGTTACGAGGCCTACTATACGGGCTCCGGCCGCGCCAAATTCTTGAAGGAAAGCTGGAAGGACAAGGGGCGCCAGGAAGAGCTGAAACAGCGGCTGACGCCGATCCAGTTCGAAGTGACGCAGAATAGCGGCACCGAGCCGGCGTTTCGCAACGAGTTCTGGGACCATAAAGAAGAAGGCATCTACGTCGATATCGTTTCCGGCAAGCCGTTGTTCAGCTCCCTGGACAAATTTGACTCCGGTTGCGGCTGGCCTTCGTTCACGAAGCCGATCGACGAGGAGGAAGTTACCGAACACGTCGACGTGACACACAACATGGTGCGTACGGAAGTGCGCAGCAAGAATGCGGATTCGCACTTGGGCCACGTTTTCGAGGACGGTCCGAAGCCGACGGGTTTGCGGTACTGCATCAATTCGGCAGCGCTGCGGTTTGTGCCGGCTAGCAAGCTGGAGGAGCAGGGCTACGGCGAGTATACGTCTTTATTCAAGAACCGCTAACGCATAAGTAAAAAGGTCGGGAGCTCCGTTTCCCGGCCTTTTTTTCGTTCCGAATCCCGCTCGAAACGAAGCCGGCTATACTATAAAGGGGCTGAGCGGCGTGATATCCAATCTGGAGCGGAATGTGGAGTGGATTCAGGAACAGGCTGTTTTAAAAGGGATAGAGCGAAGGCATAGAAAAGGGAATAGAGCAAGGAATGGAGAAAGTGGCGCTGAACATGTTAGGCAAAAATATGGACATGGCTTTGGTCGTTGAACTGACAGGCTTACCCCAGGGGAAAGTGAAAGCTTTAAGAAAGCGTCTCGGCAAAAAGTAGATCGATCGATACAATCGCCTGTAGGACCCCCGAAAACGGCAGCGGGGGTCTATTTGGCTTTCTAGAAAAGCGCTGCAAAGGCAAAAACGGCCCGAACGGGCCAGCATGAAAGTGAACCACTCTCCATATACATGGGATGTAACGCTTGTCAATCGAGGTGATGACGATGAGCAGCAACCCTCCGGTCATCGTGGAGCGTTCCACGTTCCGGGTGACCGGCATGACTTGCGCGGCCTGCGCCGCGCGTATCGAGAAGTCGCTTTCCCGGATGGAGGGCGTTGACGGGGTTTCCGTCAATTTGGCCATGGAGCGCATGTCCGTCGCCTTCGATAACCGGAAGATCGATGTGTCGCAGATCGGCGAGAAGGTACGCCAGCTTGGCTACGCGATGTTCCCGCTGGCCCGCGAAGAGAGCGATACGGCGAAGGACTCCGAACGGGAACGAGTTCGTCTGCGCAACCGATTTGTCGGCTCGGCGCTGTTCACGCTGCCGCTTTTGTGGACGATGTTCGGCCACTGGTCGTTCACTTCGGGCGTGTGGATGCCGGCGCTGTTCATGGACCCGTGGTTTCAATTCGCGATGGCGCTTCCGGTTCAGTTCGGATTCGGTCTGCAGTTCTACATCGGGGCGTTCCACGCCCTGCGGGGACGGACGGCGAATATGGATGTACTGATCGCTTTGAGCACGTCGGTCGCGTTTCTGTACAGCCATTACTTGACGGTTACGCTCGCTTCGCCGAACGGGGCGGCTCATACGGGAGGGCATTCCGGCCATGTGCCGCTCTACTACGAAACGAGCGCCATGATCATCACCATTGTCCATCTCGGCAAATGGCTGGAGGCGCTCGCCAAAAAGCGCACATTGACGGCGATTCGTCGGCTGCACGAGCTTCAGGCGAAAACCGTGACGGTACTCGTCGGCACGGAGGAACGGCAAGTGCCGTTGGCGGAAGTGAATGCCGGCGATATGGTGCTGATTCGTCCCGGCGAACGGATTCCCGTAGACGGAAGAGTGACCGGCGGAAGCTCTACGGTCGACGAGGCGGCAGTCACCGGAGAGGTGGCCCCGTCCGACAAGCGGGAAGGCGATCGCGTGATCGCCGGAACGATCAACAAGACGGGGGCGCTGCGGGTGTTCGCCATGGCCGTTGGCGACGAATCGACGGTCGCCCGGATGGTCCGGCTGCTGGAGGAGGCGCAAAGCTCCAAGCCGTCGATACAGCGCATTGCCGATCGGATAGCGGCGGTATTCGTACCGGTTATCGTCGCCCTGGCGGTCGTAACGTTCGTTTACTGGATGTATGCGGTCGAACCGGGAGACGTCGGCACGGCTCTGATCCGCGCCATCGCGGTGCTGGTCATCGCCTGTCCTTGCGCGATCGGTCTGGCGACCCCTACGTCGGTGCTGGTCGGTACGGGCAAAGCGGCCCAGTCCGGTATTTTGTTCAAGGAAGGCCGGCATTTGGAGCAAATGCACCGGATCGATACGGTCATTCTCGACAAGACCGGGACGATTACCGAAGGCAAGCCGAAAGTAATGGACGTCCAGCCGGTTTTCGGTACCAAAGCGGAGTTGCTGCGCCTGGCTGCCGCCGCCGAATGGAGCTCGGAGCATCCGCTAGCTCAGGCGATCGTATCGGCTGCCGTGCGGGAAAAGCTGGACGTCCCGAAGACGACCCGTTTCGAAGCGATACCGGGCTACGGGATCGCAGCGGTTGCGGACGGGCGGCACGTTTATGTGGGAACAAAGCAGCTTTTGCTTCAACAAGGAATCTATGCCCCGGAAAATCCGGAGATGATCGGCAAGCTGGAGGCAAAGCGCATGTCCGTGCTGTTCGTCGCCGTAGACGGCCGGTACGCGGGCTTTCTGGCTCTCCAGGACACGATACCGGCCTCTTCGAAGGAGGCGGTCAAGCGGCTCGGACGGAGCGGGCTCGAGGTGATCATGATGACCGGAGACAACGAGCTTACCGCCAAAGCGATTGCCGCCGAACTGGGCATTCGCAAAGTGTACGCCAATGTGCTGCCGGAAGGGAAAGTAGCGGTGGTGAGACGGCTGCAGCAGTCCGGGCGCAAAGTGGCGATGGTCGGCGACGGCCTGAACGACGCCGCGGCGCTGGGGGCCGCGGACATCGGCATCGCCGTAGGAACGGGCACGGACATGGCGATCGAGGCAGCGGACATTACGCTGCTGAAGCGCAACTTGACAGGGGTGTCGGAAGCGATCCGGGTCGGCCGCAAGACGATCGGCAATATACGCCAAAATTTGCTGTTCGCTCTCGTGTACAACGTCATTGCCATCCCGTTCGCCGCTTCCGGCGTACTCGAACCTTGGATGGCCGGCACGGCGATGACGCTCAGCTCGATCTCCGTCGTATGTAATTCTCTCCGGCTTCACCGGGCGATTTGAAAGTAGCGGAATCGGGCATTGCGGCCGGTTCCTTTCTTTTTTACTGGCAGCGAGCTTTGGCTTGCAGCTTCGCTCCGCTTATTTAGTAGGTCTGCGGCTATAGGGCTCAAGACTTAAATTTGCCATATGCCGAATTGTGCCGCCGTTCAGGCAGGAAAACCATTCTTTGCATAGAATGTAACCCAATGTGTACTGCATGTACTGCAATTCAAACAAAACGGACAGGGAGATGAATAGGTGGAAAAGAGAAACATTTGGCGCTACGGCCGATGGCTGCTGCTCGCTGCTCTTGCGGCTATCGTGGGTTGTCAGTCGCTGGGGGGACTCGAGCTTAACCGGGCGCTGTTGGCCGGTATGAATACGAAGTCGGTGCAGCAAAGCCTCAGCATTTCGCTGCATGTCGAGCCGGAGGCGGGCAAGGAGACGGACGAGTATACGAAGGCGATGATCGACGAGCTGAACGCTACCAAGCTCGAGCTGCAGAGCGTCAAGATGGAAAGCCAGGAGCGGATGTCGATCAAAGGACAGCTGACGGTCCAAAAAGGAACCGTTCCGTTCCACATCCTCGCGACTCCCGAGCAGTTTCTGCTGAAAGTGGACGGCGTGTCGCGGACTATAGTGGTGCCGGTCGGTTTTAACAGTCTGAGCGACTCAGGGTCGTCGGACGATTTGTTCCAGAAGATGCGCAAGCAAGTGATGGCCAAGTACAAGGAGAAAGGAATCGATACGTCGATCGCGTCGCTGATCGTCAACAATTTGCCGAACCCGAAGCAAATCGGCGTCTCGTCCACGACAGAAACGATACATAACGAGCAAGTCAGCGTGTATAAGCTGGACGCAAGCCTGACCGGCAGCGAGCTGCTGCCCTTGGCGAAAACGTTTATTCGCAGTCTGCTCAAGGACGAACAGGCGGTGAAAAAGCTGGTCGGCGAGCTGTACGACGTCTTGTGGCCGGTGATCGAGCCTTACGCCAAAAACGGCGAACTGGCCAATATGCTGCCGCTCGGAACGCCTATGTACGGAGATCCGATGGGGCATGTTATGGAGAGCATCATAGAGACGGCCTCCGACAAGGAATTGGCTGTCGACATGATCCATACATTTATTAAGCAAGGGCTGTACTTTGCTCTGATCGGGGTCGACAGCGCGCAGAAGACCAAGGAAGGGCCATTCGGCGAGGTGTTTAACGATAATACGAAGGTTAGCGCCAAGCTGTCCTTCGATCGCAATTTGGACCTGCGCAAGTCCGAGCTGGAGTTTTCCATTCGGCCGCAATCCGGTTTCGACGGAGTTTCGTCCATCAAGCTGAACATCCGGTCGGAAAGCTGGGACCATAACAAGCCCGTAAAAGCCGATGCGCTGGAGCTTGGAGCGAATCCGTTCGTATTCGAACGTTACAACGGGTTCGACGGTCTGCTGGAATCGGCCGATCCGAATTCGATTGTCGGCCAATGGCTGGCTGAGCGGCAATATGACTACCCGGAACTGCTGACGCTGTATATACCCGTAGCGGCGAGCCCGGAAGAAGCGACCGCGTCGGACGCTTATATCGAGGACGGTATCGCTTATGCGCCGGTTGAACGTATCGCCGACTTTACCGGCTCCTCTGTCGAGTACGACAAGGACGTTGTAACGGTCACGGACGCATGGGGCACGGTCATTCGTTTGATGGTGAACGATAAGCAGGCCGAGATCGACGGGGAGTCTTACGAGATGGACGGAACGGTACGCAAGCACGGGGATACCGTCTACGTCCCTTGCCGGTTTATCGTCGAAGAGCTGGGCGCATCGGTCTGGTACGACGAGTACGGCGGGGAATTATCCATTTGGATGGAGTAAGAGAATAACGGCTGCCTGTTTTGAAAAGGCGCGGAGCCGGCGCTGGCCGGGTGAGCACACAGAGCGTGCCAACAAGCGTGCCGGCTGCCGCGACGCTATGCAAAACCGCCACGGATGACCCTTTAAGGGCTCCGTGGCGGTTTTTTGTGCGCAAAGCAGAGAATGTCAGCTCGATGATTGCTGCTGCAGACGCAGAGCGGCATGGTGCGTCGGCCCGATGCCGGAGCCGATCTCGAGCGCTGAGCCGATGGCCGCGGTAATGAACCGCTTCGCTAGGGCGACGGCTTCGTCGATCGGGAGCCCTTTGGCCAAGCCGGCGGCGATCGCCGAAGCCGTCGTACAGCCGGTGCCGTGAGTATGCTTCGTGCGTATGCGCGGAGTGCGGAACAAGCGGGCCTCTTTGCCGTCAAAGAGCACGTCCACGGCTTCCTCGCCCTCCAAATGGCCGCCTTTCAGAAAGACGTAGCGGGGCCCTAAGCGGTGGAGGCTGCGGGCGGCTTCGATCATATCGTCCACGCTGCGGATCACAGCGCCATCCAAAATGGCGGACGCTTCCGGTACGTTCGGGGTCACCACGGCGGCGAGCGGCAGCAGCTCCCGGCGCAGCGCCTCGATGGCTTCGTTTTGCAGGAGGGCGGCGCCGCCCTTGGCGATCATCACCGGGTCGACGACGACCTGCTGCGGGCCGTACAGCCGCAATTTATCCGCGACGAGACGGATAATATCCGCCGAGAACAGCATGCCGGTTTTCACAGCGTCCGCTCCGATGTCGGAGAGCACCGAGTCGATCTGGCTGGCGATCGTATCGAGCGGCAGCGGGAATACGGCTTGCACGCCCAGCGTGTTTTGCGACGTAATGGCGGTAATCGCACTCGTGCCGAATACGCCGAGCTCCTGAAACGTCTTTAAGTCGGCCTGGATGCCGGCCCCGCCGCCCGAGTCGGAGCCTGCGATCGTCATCGCTTTGAATACAGTCACAATCGTTTCCTCCTTAGCCGATGTAAATATGTCTACGCGCGTACGCCGAACCTTTCGGGCTCGAACGGAGCCAGCTCCGGTCCGCTGGAATCGCGGCCTTCCAGCAAGTCCGCCACGACATGCGCGGTGACCGGACTGAGCAGGATGCCGTTGCGGTAATGGCCGGCTGCGAACAGCAGCGAATCGGAGCGGCGCAGCCGCCCGAGCAGCGGAAAGCCGTCATGCGTCGCAGGCCGCAGCCCGGCCCATTCATGAAACGGGCGCATGCCGCCGAGAAACGGAAACAGCTTGCCGTTCCAGCTCTCCAGCCGGGCGATGCCGCGCCGGGTGACCGTCGTTTCGAAACCGGCCACATCCTCGGACGCCCCGCACACGAGCGTTCCGTTGCGTTTGCCGACCACATAGCCTTGGCTGCAAAACACCATATGACGGACCGGCATTTCCGGCGTCTCGTAAGCGCATATTTGTCCGCGGATCGGATAGACCGGTATGGCCATCCCGAACGCTTCTTCCATCAGGCCGGCCCATGCTCCGTTGGCGACGAGCAAAATGTCGCCCCGATACGTTTCCCCGCTTGCCGGGGAGCGAACCTCCGCGCCGTCCTGCCAGCGCAAGATATCGACGGGGCCTAGTCCGTCGCGGATGACGACGCCGGTCCGGCGGCAAGCTTCTTCCAAAGCCTTTACGTAGTCGGGTGCGTAAACATGCGATTCGCCGGGATAGCGCAGGGCGCCGATCGCTTCGGGCGCAATATGCGGCTCCAGCCGCCGCAGCTCGGCCGCGTCAAGCAGCTCGCTCTTCGCGCCGTGCCCGTCCTGCCACAGCCTGCGCGATTCCATCGCCTGCACGTCGGCATCGTGATACATCACATATAAGCTGCCGGTCGCCGAATATTCGAAATCGAGGCCGGATGCTTCCTTGACCGCCAGCTGCCAGTCGGGGTACAGGTTCAGACTGCGCAGACAGAGTCGGAAGAAGGCGTCGGGCTCCTCGACGTTTTCGGAGTAGGGGGCAAGCATGCCGGCCGCTGCGCCGGAAGCCTGCCCTCCGCACCGGCCCTGCTCCAGCAAAGTGACGCCGAACCCGCGGCGGCGCAGCTCGAAGGCGCAGGATAGCCCGATGACGCCTCCCCCGAGGACTAATACATGTTGTGTCATGGCGAATCAGCTTCCTTATTAGTCAGGTTAGCTCCGCGGCGCGGGGATCAACTCGGGGAGCCCGCTGCTCGCCGAGGCGTAGCGTTTCTTCGGAATGCGTCCGGCTAGGTGGGCGAGCCGTCCCGCCTCGATGGCGAGCTTCATGGCCAGCGCCATGCGCACCGGATCTTTCGCTTTGGCGACCGGCGTATTCATCAGAATGCCGTCGACGCCGAGCTCCATCGCCTGCACGACATCCTGCGCCGAGCCGAGGCCGGCGTCCACGATAACCGGCACCCCCGCATCCTCGACGATGAGGCCGATGTTGTACGGATTCAGGATGCCGAGACCCGTTCCGATCGGAGCGCCGCCCGGCATGACGGCAGCGGCGCCGGCTTCCTCAAGCCTTTTGCACAGAATCGGATCGTCGGACGTATACGGCAGAACGACGAACCCTTCGGACGCGAGCCGTTCCGTCGCCTTCAGCGTCTCCAGCGGGTCGGGCAGCAGCGTCTTTTCGTTCGCGCTGATCTCCACCTTGATCCAGTTGCCGATCCCGGCCGCGCGGGCCAGCCGCGCGATGCGCACGGCTTCGTCGGCGGTGCGGGCGCCTGACGTATTCGGCAAGTACGTGAACGTCTTGCCCTCGAAATGCTGCAAAATCGCGTCTTCGCCCGGAGCGTCGAGGTTGACGCGGCGAATCGCAAACGTCAGCACCTGCGCGCCGGACGCCTCGATCGCCGCATTTTGCACGAACGGGTTCGGGTAACGCCCGGTTCCGAGAAAGAAGCGCGAGTCAAGCGAAGTGCCGCCTATTACGAGCGAATCCTGGGTCATCCTTCTTCAGCCTCCTCCTACGAAATGAACGAGCTCGACCTGCATGCCGTCTCGCAATGCCGTCGATGCCCAACCTTCCTTCTCCACGATGCCGCCGTCGATCTCCACGACGACCATTTTGTTTTCCAGCTCGTACAAGCGCAGCAGCTCGAGTACCGTAGCGGCCTCGACGGTGCGGGATTGTCCGTTGACTTGAATCGTAATCGGTATCATGCAACTGCCTCCATGGAAGGGAAAGATGGCTGCGGCCTTAGGCGCGGCTGCGCGCGGCCGCGTCGATTTTGGCTACAAACGATTGCGAGGTGCCGCGAACGTCGGAACTGCCGACGATTTCGCTGATGGCGCATATACGCGAAGCGCCCGCCTGCAGCACCTGATCGACATTGTGCAGCTTGATGCCGCCGATGGCGACGAACGGGATGCGAATCTCCGCCGCAACCTGACTTACGTATTCGGTCGTAACCGGAGCGACAACGTCTTCCTTGCTCTGGGTCGGAAATATCGGTCCGACGCCGATGTAGTCGGCTCCGTCCCGCTCGGCCTGCCGCGCTTCCTCGATGGCGTGCGTGGAGATGCCGATGATTTTGCTCCCGACGATTTTGCGCGCTTCGGCAAGCGGAAGGTCGTCCTGGCCGAGATGGATGCCGTCGGCATCGACCGCCAGCGCGATATCGATATGATCGTTGACGATAAACGTCGCTCCGTACCGCAACGTCAATTCGCGCAGCGCGCGCGCTTTATGCAGCACATCGCGTTTGGCGCTTTTTTTGTCGCGCAGCTGGATAATGTCGCAGCCGCCCTGCAGCGCTTCCTCCATGACCTCGACCAGACCGCGGCCCGGATGGAACTGCTCGCCGGTTATGGCATAGAGCTTGAACTCCTTCATGAAAAACCGCACCTCCCTTTTAAAAGTAGAACTGCCGTAATAAGGTCTTACATCCCGATATAGCGGGCGTAAAGCGTCTTGGCCCGCACCGTGTCTTCCGTGCCTTGCACCAGCGCCCGGCCGTCGGGAAACAGCACGAGCCGTTCGCCTTCGGGAAGCTCGGCTTTGAGGAGGAACGGGTTTGTTTTGACCGTTGCTACACGCTCCAGCCGGCCTCGCCATTCGTTCAGGTCGAACGAGGCGCGGGCGCGGATTTGCACCGTTTCCCTGCCGCACAGCGAGGCTGCGGCCCCTTCCGTCCCGTTGCGCTCCAGTGCCGGATACCGGCTTCCGGAGCATACGGGGCAGTCGCTGCGCGCGGGAGGCAGCTTCATTTCGTAGTAATGGTTGTGCCAGACGTCTAGTGTAACCAGCCGGCTGCGGCGCGCGGCGCTATCGCCGACCAGATGCTTCAGCGCCTCGACCGCCTGGTACGAGGCTACGATGTCGACGATCGGCGCGATGACGCCGGCCGTATCGCACGTGTCGCCCGCGTCGTCGGACGGCTGGATCAGACAGCGCAGACACGGCGTCTCGCCAGGCACGAAGATCGCGCTCATGCCCCGCGAAGCGACGGAGCCGCCGTAAACGAACGGAATGCCTCGCTTGAAGCAGGCGTCGTTCAACAAATAGCGGGTCTGGAAGTTGTCCGTTCCGTCCAGCGCAAGATCCACGCCGGCAAGCAGACTTTCGATATTGTCCACGGTCGCGTCGGCGACGACGGCTTCCAGTTCGACGGACGAGTTGATGCGGGACAGCCGCTCCCGGGCGGCAATCGCTTTCGGCGTCATCCGGGCCGCGTCGTCCTCGTCGTACAGCATTTGCCGGTGCAAATTGCTCGCTTCGACATAGTCGCGGTCGATAAAACGCACCTTGCCGACGCCGGCCCTCACCATATGGTTGGCCAGCACGGTGCCGAGCGCGCCCATGCCGACGATCAGAACGGAGCTTTCGGACAGCTTGCGCTGACCTTCTGCGCCGATCGGTTTGAACAGCGTTTGCCGGGAATACCGGCTTGACGTTTCTTCCGCATGCATAACAGGGCATCGACCTCCTCAGGTGGCAAGCGGTGATGGGCAGACAACAAAAAAACCGCCACGGAAAGGGCGGTTTGGCGTTCGATGCTCGATCGAATAAGGTCAAGTATCGCGGCTGCACCACTTCCCTACGCTGGCATTGCTCCAGATCAGGTTCAAAGGGTCCGAAGGTCGCTTCCTTCATCTCAGCCCGCGGCAAGGGCCCCCCCAGTGATCGTATCGTAACGTTCATTCTTCACATTACAATGAACCCGTGCGAATGTCAACGCGGGAAGCTTCGCTTCAGGGCAATCGCATCACACATGGCTAGGCCGAGCGCGGAAGGAGCGGGGGAGCTTTTGCATCCACAAAAGCGAGGCGTTGATAGAGCCGGTACAAGATCGGCAGAGCGGGCGGAGACAAGGCGACTTGACGAACATACGGGGGGAGGGTAGCATAGGCAGTAAGGAGGTCGATTGCCATGAACGACGAACCGACGATGCTGGCCGCAGAAGAAGCCTGCTGTCATACCGGAGACGGCGACGAGCGGAAAAGCCACCATTCCGATAAGCTGAAAAAAAACTTGACTACCCGCTTGAACCGGATCGAAGGACAAATTCGCGGAATCAAAGGATTGATCGAAAAAGACACGTATTGCGACGACGTTTTGAACCAGATCGCGGCCATACAAGCGGCCTTGAACGGAGTGGGCAAGCTGCTGCTCGAAGGGCATCTGAAATCGTGCGTCGTCGAACGCATTCGCGAAGGGGATCAGGATATTATCGACGAACTGCTGGTCACCGTCAATAAATTGATGAAATAAGAAGCGACCCCGGCGAAGAATCGGGGAGCGAACCTGCCCGCTTTCTATGGAAGCGGGTTATTTGTCGTCATTATTCGAAAATATGACACATTAAATAAAATTAATACACTTATATTGAGCATAAAGGCTATTTAAAACGTAATATATTATGTTATAGTGTGTACTATAAAGTGACTTTTAAGGGATGAAAGGGAGGAGCCGCTATGTCATGGGGAACGGGTGTCAACGGTTTGGGGAGAATCGGGAGGCTGCTCGTCCGCCGCGCCTTTGGGGAAGGGAGACTCGATATCCGCGCGATTAACGCCAGCTATCCGGCCGATGCGATCGCCCATTTGCTCAAATACGACTCGGTGCATGGCCGCTGGGATGCGGATATTGCCGTCCGCGACGGGGATCTGATCATTAACGGCCGCACCGTCAAGGTAGTGTCGGAGCGCGATCCAGCCAGCATCGATTGGTCCGGTCTCGGCGTGAAGCTTGTTTTGGACGCCACGGGAACGTTTACGGACCGCGACGGTGCAAGCCGTCACCTAAGCGGGGGGGCGGAGAGCGTCATCGTCACGTCTCCCGGCAAGCAGCTCGATTGGACCGTAGTCATGGGAGCGAATGACGAGGAGTACGAGCCGGGGCGTCATCGGCTCATTTCGGCCGCCTCGTGCACGACGAACTGCGTGGCTCCGGTATTGCGGATGGTCGACGAAATATACGGGATACGCCGGGCGTGGATAACGACTGTGCACGCTTATACGAACGATCAGAACCATCTCGACAATCCGCATAAAGATTTACGGCGCGCCCGGGCCTGCGCCCAGTCGATCATTCCAACGACGACCGGAATCGGCAAGGCGCTTGCCGGCGTGCTGCCCCGTCTCGCTCCATTGGTCGAGGGCGTTTCGCTGCGCGTCCCGGTTCCGAACGTCTCGCTGGCCGATATGACGATCGAGCTGAACGAGGCCGTCGGCCGCATTCCCGCTGCCGAGCGGCTGGAGCGCGCAGTCGCGGAATCCCGTTACGCTCCTTATGTGGCATGGAGCCGTGAGCCGCTTGTCTCCTCCGATTATATCGGTTCGGACAAGTCGGCGACGGTCGACGGCCTGTCTTTGGCCGTCGCAGACCGGCAGCTCAAATTGCTCGCCTGGTACGACAACGAATGGGGATACGCCTGCCGGGTAATCGACGTAGCCCGCATGGTCGAGCAGCGCTCCTATGCGCTAGTGCAAAGGTAAGCAGGCTATACGGAACAGGCAGCGGGTTACATAAACCGCGCTGTCTGTTTTTTGCTTTATGCAATCGTTTTTCCACTCTGTAAAATACATGTATTTTACAGATTAATATAAGTGTGATATGCTGTATGTAACTTGTATTGGAGGTGGTATGCAGAGCGCCCGGAACGATACATGCAAGCGGTATCAATCGTTCGTTTGCAAAGACGAGCCGCAGTTGGACCCTTGTTTTCCCGTCACATGCGCTTGCAGCCTGTTCCGGCTACTACCCGCTTGAACCTGCATTCATTCCAAGTAAGCATATTTTACAGGAGGTCATGATTTGATGAAAAGGTTAGCACAATTGACAGCGTTCTCATTAACGGCGGTACTTGTTCTGTCCGCCTGCGGCAGCAAAGACGAGAAGCCGGCGGCGGATTCCGAAACGGGAACCGGAAAGCCTGGCAAAGAGAAGCTGTCGCTGAACTGGCTGGTCATGATCACAAACAACAACGCGCAGCTTCCTTCGGATAAATCGAAGGATTTCGTGCTCAAAGCGATCGAAGACAAGTTTAACGTCACGCTCAAGCTGGACTTTATGCCGGCCGGGACCGACTACCAGAGCAAGCTGAACACACGCGTCGCCGGAGGCGACATCCCGGATATTTTCCAGATCGACGGGACGAATTCGAATAAATTCATATTGGATAAAGTGCCGCTCGATATGACCAAATGGGCGACGCCCGAGAAGATGCCGAACTACTTCAAATACTGGATCAACGATACCGAGATGAAGCGCTACCAGGTGCAGGGCGTCTTCATGCGAGCGCCGATCCCTTTCCTGCGAGACCAGTATGCGACCCACTACGTGCGCAAGGACTGGATCGACGCCCTGAACAAGAAAGACCCGAATTTGAAGCTGAAGGTGCCGACGAACTACGACGAATATCTCGCCGTGGCGAAGGCGTTTACGTTCAACGATCCGGACGGCAACGGCAAGAACGACACGTACGCGATCACGGCGGCGGCCAACGGCAACGCGATTCCGCGCGATTTTCCGGAATGGATCAAGAACAATCTGGCGCCGGGCTTTATGATGGAAAACGGCTACTTCATCGACACGGGCAGCGATATCCGGCTAAGCAGCGTGCTGACCGACATCAAGGCAATGATCAATCTGAAGGTAGTCGATCCGGACTGGTTCCTCAACAAGCCGGGACAGCAGTTCGACAAAGTGCAGCAGGGTAAGGCGGGCATGTTCTTCGCAACGGCGCGCGATGCCGCCTTCGAGAATACGCCGAACAGCATCCAGAAGAAAACGAAGGACGTGACCGGCAAGCCGGCCGAATTCGTGCCATTCAACATTGCCCCGAACAATCCGATCGGCTACGAGGCGCTTCCGGGCAACGCCTGGATGATCAGCTCGAAGACGACGGATGCGAAAATCGAGCGTTCCCTCGAAATTCTCGACTGGCTCGGCGGAGAAGAAGGGTTTTTGCTCACCCATTACGGTCAGGCGGGCGTGCATTATAAGAAAGAAGGCACGAAGATCGTCATCGATCCGGCGGCGTTCAAGAAGGATATTACGGACAACGGCAGCTTCCTCGATATTTGGGGATCGGCATTCAGCAGTCCGACGATGCTGCCGGACCGGCTCGGCCTGCAATACGTCAATCCGATCGAAACCGACCGCGACCGGCAGATCGCCAGCCAAGTGAAGGCGTACAAGTATACGCTGCTCGGCACGAACCTGGCCCCGATCGTCGGGATGGATTTGTCGGCGTTCCGCAAACAGCTCTATTTGTACCAGAACAAAATCGTGTTCGAAGAAAAAGACGCCTCCAATTGGCCGAAATACCGCGCCGAGCTGATGGATAAGTACCAGGGCAAAGGATTGTTCGAAGGCTATGCCTCGCAGGTGGGAGCCGCGTTGAAGCAGGATCTCAAGTTCAAATCGGAGAACTGAGGCAAAAAAACGATAGTCAGGGGGGCGCCGCGGCGCCTCCTTTTTTGACGTTTTTTGCGTATTGGTGAACTTTACGGGGAATATCCGGGCGGGCGGCAGGAGAAACGGCTCGGCTGTCGAAACTCTGGTTCTAATACGCAATGACGCACATGCAGACCCGAGCTTCCGTCCGAGTATGACGGCCTTAAGCGCGATAACGCAGTGGCCATGGTGTATATATCCGGCTAATGCCGGCCTTGAGGAGGTTTACGCTTTTGACCAAGCTGTTGAAGGGGCTCGCGGCTCTGTCCGCCGTTTTGGCGGTTGCGCTCGTATTCGGCTCCTGCGCCCGTCAGGAGGTCAAGCCTGCCGAGGAGACCGCGCAGCCGCCCGAACCGGATAAGCCGGCCGAGCCGAAGGAGGACAAGCTGTCGCTGCACTGGATGATCGCGGTGCCGGCCAACGGCGCGAGCTTGCCTGCGGGCGGCAAAGATTTTATCAAAAAAACGATAGAAGATAAATTCAAGGTCGAATTAAAGCTCGATTATATGACGATGGGCGACGAGTTCTCCGCCAAGCTGCACGAATCGCTGAAGGCTGGCAACGGACCGGACATGTTCCAAGCCGACGGTTCCAAATCGTACAGCTATATGGCGGACGGCTACGCGGCCGATCTGAGCCCGTACGTGACGCCGCAGACGATGCCGCATTATTTTCAATGGGTGACGTCAAAGGAACTATCCCGTTACCAGGTGCATCATACGTTCAAGCGGGCGCCCGTGCCTTTCTCCAAATCGTATTACGGCGCCTATTATGTCCGCAAAGACTGGATCGACGCGCTAAACCGCAAAGATCCGGAGCTCAAGCTGAAGGTTCCATCCACCTACGACGAGATGATGGCTGTCATGAAAGCTTTTACGTATAACGATCCGGACGGCAACGGCAAACACGATACGTACGGGTACACGACGACCGGCTCCGGCATGGCGATCCCGAACGATATGCCGCAATGGTACAAACACGGCATGACGCCGGGCTTCTACATCGACGGCGACAATCGGCTGATCGACAGCGGCACGAACGCCCGCACGGCGCAGGTGCTTGACGACATCCGCGAGATGATGCAGCAGAAGATCATCGACCCGGACTGGTTCCGGAACAAAGCTGGGGAGCATATCAACAAGGTGCAGCAGGGGAAGGTGGGGATGTTTTATTCCACCATCCGGGATATCGCCTTCGACGGCTCCGCCAACAGCGTGCAGAAAAAGACGCGCGAAATGACCGGCAATGCCGCGGCGACGTTCGAGGCGTTCCATATCGCCGGAGATGTGCCCGTCACCTACGCTCCTCTGCCGGGAATTCCGTTCATGCTGAATGCCAAAACGCCGGAGGCCAAAGCCCGCCGCACGATAGAAATATTGGATTGGCTGGCCGGTCAGGAAGGCTGGCTGCTCGCTCACATCGGCAAGGAAAACGTCCACTACCGGAAGGAAGGCAATCGGATTACGCTGCTGCCGGAGGCGATCCAGAAGGATATAGCCGCCAATGGCAATTTGACCGAGGTGTGGGGGAGCGTCTTCTCGGCCAAGGCGGACGATCCGGCGCCGATCGGGCTGGAAATCGTCGATCCGCGAGAGACCGATCACGACCGGGCCATCGTTCAGGTGTTCAAGCGGCAGAAGCTGTACGAGCTCGGGACTTACGTGGCGCCCCCTCCGGGGATGGATATCGGAGCTTACCGCAAGCAGATGCGGGCGATGCAGGCGAAGACGCTGTTCGAAGACGCCGATTCAGCCAATTGGCCGTCCTATTTACACAACCTGCTGGACAACTATAACGGCAGAGCCATCTTCACGGAATACGCCAAGCAAATTTCCAACGCGCTCGGCCGCCCCGTGACGTTCAAGGCCGACTGAGGCCCGCTCGGCCGACAACGCTGCGACACTCGCCGGAACCGGCCGGGTGGCGATAAAATGTCCGCTCCCTTGCCGAAATTGACATGCGACCGCAGCCCGATACGGGTAAGATGGACCGTGATAGCGATCGATCGCGGGAACGAAAGGGGAGCGGAAACAATGGAATTGCAGCTGGGAACCGCCAAAGCCGATATTACGCCGCTTGCGGCCGTGCCTTTGGCAGGATTTGCGGTCAGGCAAAATAAACCGTATGAGGGCATCCGCAGTCGTCTTTACGCGCGGGTGCTTTATTTGCGTCAGCAGGCGGAAGGGAGCGCGATGCGTCAGGCGGTCATCGTTTCCGCCGATTTGCTCTGGTGGGGCTCTGACAGAATGCCGCGGATTCGGCAGACGCTTGCCGAGCGGTTCGGACTTGCGCCGGAAGCGATCATACTGAACGGCACCCATAATCATTCCGGTCCGCAGACGAGCTTCGGCTTTCACCGGCTGCTCGGACAGGCGGACGTCGGTTACGTCGACGATCTGGAGCGAAAGCTGGTGCAGGCCATCGCCGCAGCCGCAGCGAATATCGAACCCGTCACGATCGAGAAAGGAGAGGGACTGTCCGGTATCGGGGTGCAGCGGCGCAAGTACGTCGATGGCCGTGTCATTGGCGGTCCGAATCCCGAAGGGCCGGTAGACCCGGAGGTCGTCGTGCTGCGTTTCCGCACGGAGAAGGGGGCGGTCAAGGCGGTTGCGGTGCATTACGCCTGTCACCCGGTAACTACGAATGAAAACGTCGTCTCTGCGGAATTTAGCGGCAAAGCGATGGAGTCATTGGAGAGGCGGCTTGGGGGAGACGCCGTATGCCTGTTTCTTCAGGGGGCGTGCGGGGATATTAATATTTTCAAGGAGAGCGCCCCGGCCGAACTTGTCGCCGACCGCGATATCGTCGACTACTTCGGGCTGCTCCTCGCCGATACGGTCGGCGACGTGCTGGAGGGGCCGATGCGCGTCTTGAAGCCGGTGCCGCTGGAGGGGCGGACCGTTGCTCTGCCGCTTAGGCTGAAGCCGCTGGAAACCCGGGCCGAGCTGGAGGCTCTGGCAGCCGCGGGCGAGTCGCCTTACGACGAGTGGGCGGAGGCGATGCTGCGGAATCCGGACGGGCGACCGGACCGGCTTTTGCTGGAGTTGACGCGGCTCGACGTGGCCGAAGGGCTGTCGCTGCTGGCCATGAACGCAGAGGTCGTCGTCGAATACGGCTTGTACGTCAAAGCGGTCTCCGCCGGGAACGTACTGCCGCTTCCTTACTCCAATGGGATGATCGGCTACGTTCCGACGCAGAAGCAGATCGCCCATGGCGGCTACGAGCCGGTACTGTCCACGTACTATTTTCATATGCCGGGACGGTTCGACGAGAGCGTGGAGGACGCGATGCGGGCCGGCTTGGCCGATATGGCCGGCACTGGGACGAGCGGACGTCATGAAAGATTGACAGAAGGGGAAGCTGGTGGTACATTTAAAGCATAGTAAACTAATAGGAATTATATGATTATATAAAAAGACGGCGGAGCAGCATACGACCGTCAAGGAGGAACCCTACGATGGAACGGGCGATTACGATACAACACGGTACGATCGAGCTGAAGGCCACCTTGCATTACCCAACGATTCCCCCGCAGGATGCGGAGAAGCAAGGGGGGCAATGCCCGCTCATTGTGATCTGCCACGGTTTCATCGGCAGCCGGATCGGCGTGGATCGGTTGTTCGTCAACGCTTCGCGGAAGTTCGCCGCCGCCGGGTATATGGTGCTGCGCTTCGACTATGCGGGATGCGGGGAAAGTACCGGGGAATACGGGGAGCATGGACTTGACTCGATGATCGAGCAAACCCGGGTTGTGCTCGATTATGCGCTGGACATCGATTACGTGGACATCAACCGCGTTGCGCTGCTCGGCCACAGTCTCGGCGGAGCGGTCGCCCTGCTGACGGCGGCACAGGACCGGCGCGTCAAAACGCTGCTGCTCTGGTCGGCCGTCGCCCATCCGTTCAACGATTTGCTGCGCATTGTCGGTCAGAAAACGTATGACGACGCGGTGCGATATGGGGAAGCGGACTACATGGGGTACCCTTTGCGGCCGGCTTTTTTCGAATCGTTGTCGGCCCATCAGCCGTTTGCGCAGATCCGCAAATTCGCCGGCGACGTCTTCCTCGCCCACGGCACGTCCGATTCGGTCATTCCGGCCGACTATTGCTCGCTGTACCAGAAGCTGTTCTGGATGCGCTCGGCCGGACAATGCGATATCGAGCTGATTTTTCAGGCCGATCATACGTTTTCCTCCGGCGACTCCAAGCGGGACCTGTACGACAAGACGCTGCAATGGCTGGAATACAACGAGAAGCGCAAGCGGGATTGGCACAATTGGGAAATATAAAGCGTCGGGCAAGGAGACGCGCGTCAGGAGCCGGACAGGTCATGCCGGTTCCTTTTTTTGCGTTGGAGAACGTTTACGGGTACTGGACATACAGCTCCTTGTAGGGCGGCGGAGTCCGTTTGGTCAACCGGATGTGCAGTGTCCCGTCCCGGTAAGCCGCCTGCATCGTCTTCACGCCGACCGGAACGGGCAGCGGCACCGTTTGCGAATGGCCGAGCGGGCCTTCGATCACGAGTGCGAGACCGTTGACGAACAGCTGCAGCTTGCGCGGGTCGATGGAGCCCGGGATACGGATGCGAACTTTCAAGTAGCGCTCCGTCTCGCCGATATGCGGCTGGAACAAGGCCGACTGTCCGGAATCTGCGGTTTGCTCCTGGTACGGGGGCGTCTCCGGAACCGCGCGTTCCATCACGCCGCGCACGAACTGGCCGATGCGGGCGATCGAGTCTCCGGTTCCCGGAGGAACCGCATTCGGAAACAATTCGTCGAACAGGCGCTCGAACTGTCTCCAATTGGTGCGCTGCCCGTCCTCCCCGGGCGGGCGGTTCGTCTGATTGCGGGTCATGATTCATCCTCCCTGTTTGGTGCTATCCTATATATATGTACGTTCGCCCTCATTCGTTAATATTCAGTTCATAAAGGATGTGTACACTATGGGCATAGAAGAGAAGGAGTGAGAGAAATGAATGCGACAACCGATAGGAAGGCAATACGTCAGAAGGAAGGCGGCTGGAGGCAGTTTGTCGCTTTGATCCGCGACGCCGATCCGCCCAAGCTGCAGCTGGCCATTGCGCTGTTGCTCAGCCTCGTGGGTACGGCGGGCAGCCTGATTATTCCGCTTTTCACCAAAAATTTGGTCGACGGCTTTACATTCGATAAGCTGGAGCCGCTGCACATCGTGGTGCTTGTCCTCGCTTTCGCGCTGCAAACGGTAGCCGGGGGCGTATCGATTTATTTGCTTAACCGTGCGGGCCATAAAATAGTAGCCGGCATCCGCGACAGGCTGTGGAGCAAGCTGTTGAAGATGCCGGTCTCTTATTACGACAACAGCCAGACCGGGGAGCTGACGAGCCGGGTAACGAGCGATACCGGTATTGTGCGCGGGCTGATAACGGAGCATTTGTCCGGTTCGCTGAACGGGATTATCTCGATGATCGGCGCGATCGTCATTCTGCTTGTTATGGATTGGAAAATGACGCTGGTCATGCTTCTGGCTATCCCGATTACCGCCGCGATCATGGCGCCGCTCGCCAGACAAATGTATAAGATCTCCAAGGGCATGCAGGACGAAACGGCGGGCTTCACGGCGGTGCTGAACCAGGTGCTGTCGGAAATACGGCTGGTGAAATCGTCCAATGCCGAGGAGCGCGAATACGAGAACGGCAAAAAAGGCATTATGAGTCTATATCGGTTTGGCGTGCGGGAAGGCAAGGTGCAGGCATGGATCACGCCGGTCATGATGCTGGTCATTATGGGGCTCGTGGTGGCCCTGATCGGCTACGGCGGCATCCGCGTCTCGTCCGGGTTGATGACGGCAGGCGAACTGGTGGCGTTTCTGCTTTACTTGTTCCAGATCGTCATGCCGGCCGCGCAAATTTCCCAGTTTTTCACCCAATTTCAGAAGGCGGTCGGCGCGACAGAGCGTATATCCGCTGCGCTCAAAGCGGACGAGGAGCCTTATCAAGGCGGGAAGGACGTCACGGAGCGCGAGGAGCCGATCCGTCTGGACAACGTCGCCTTTTCCTACAATGAAGGGAAATCGGTGCTGCGGGGCGTAAGCTTCGACATCGAGCCCGGCAAGGTGACGGCGATCGTCGGACCGAGCGGAGGCGGGAAAACGACGCTGTTCTCGCTGCTCGAACGGTATTATATTCCGCAGAGCGGCACGATTTCGTATGGCGCGGAGCCGATCGGAGAGCTCTCGCTGGCGCAATGGAGACAAAGGATCGGCTACGTCTCGCAGGATAGCCCGATTATTGCCGGGACGATTCGCGATAACATCTGTTATGGGCTCAATCGCGAAGCGACCGATCTTGAAGTGGAGCAGGCGGCGCGGATGGCCTACGCCCACGCCTTTATCGACGCGCTGCCGGAAGGCTATGCGACCGAGGTAGGCGAGCGGGGGATCAAGCTGTCCGGCGGGCAGCGGCAGCGTGTGGCTATCGCCAGAGCGCTGCTGCGCGATCCGAGTCTGCTCATGCTCGACGAAGCGACGTCGAGTCTGGACAGCAAGTCCGAGCTAGCCGTGCAGCAGGCGCTCGACAATCTCATGATCGGGCGAACGACCTTGATCATCGCTCATCGGCTGTCGACCGTTGTGGATGCCGACCGGATCGTTTTTATCGAGAAAGGGGTCGTAACGGGAGAAGGCACGCACGAGGAATTGCTTGCGTCCCATCCGCTGTATCAGGAATTTGCCAATAATCAATTGCGCTTGAACGCGGAGACGCGTATCAATGTGACGTCATAAAAGAATAAAGCATGTTCCAAACCGGCAGGCTGCGTCTGCCGGTTTTTCGTCGTTCGGCAACTGCTGCGGAAATGGCGGAATCGGAATGCGAATCGTTGCATATACATGCGTGTGGTACTTTTTAGAGGTTGCGTAAGGGGGAGTCGGCCGAGAGGCGGGAGCACAAATAGACCTCATTTTGGCCAAATAATTATTGCGTCATAATTATTTATATGGTATGTATTATATAAGGAATTATAAATCATATTCGATTATGGAGGCGATCCGGCATGAAACCGATCGGTCAAAGCGTGAAACTGGGTCTTATCGTTTGCCAGTATTGCGGTCGTTGGATTGACGAAGTGGAGACGGAGAAGGTGACCGTCCTCTACGGCTGCTGCCGAGAGGAAACGTGCAGCAACGGATCGCGACAGGGGGAAGCGGAGAATGACTAACAGCGGAGCCGGCAATATTGCAAACCATATCGGCAGCACACATTCCAACGAAAGCGGCAGCATTCATCGCGAAGCAAGCGGAGGCGCGTCTTCGCGCGCTTCCGCCGGCTGGGTCAAGCTGTTCGAGCAGGGCAATGCGGAGATGAAGACGGAGCTTGGCGGCAAAGGGGCGAACCTGGCCGAGATGACGAACGCCGGATTGCCCGTCCCTCCGGGATTTACGATTACGACGGAAGCGTGCCGCGCTTATTACGCGGCGGGAGCCGCGCTGCCGGAAGGATTGATGGAAGAGGCGCGGGCGGCGCTGGCCGAGTTGGAAGGCCGGCTGGGCAAAACGTTCGGAGATGCCGGGCAGCCGCTGCTCGTTTCCGTCCGGTCGGGCTCGGTGACGTCGATGCCGGGCATGATGGACACCATTCTGAACGTCGGGCTGAACGACGACACGGTGCGCGGCGTCGCCGAGGCAACGGGCAACGGCCGGTTCGCCTACGACTGCTACCGCAGGCTGATCCAGATGTTCGGCAACGTCGTGTTCGGCATCGAGCCGATACGCTTCGAGAAGCTGCTGCACGAGATGAAGCGGCAGACCGGAGCCGAGCATGACCGCGATGTTGGCGAGGACGGCTGGATCATGCTGGTCGAGCAATACAAAGCGCTGATCGCCAAGTCGGGCAAGCCATTCCCGCAGTCGGTCGGGGAGCAGCTGACCTTGGCGGTGGAGGCCGTATTCCGTTCCTGGAACAACCATAGGGCCAAAGTATATCGCAAAGTCAACCGGATCCCCGACGAACAGGGGACCGCTGTCAATATTCAGGCGATGGTATTCGGCAACAAAGGGGACGACTGCGGTACGGGCGTCGTCTTCACCCGCAATCCGTCTACCGGAGAAAAGTCGCTGTTCGGCGAATATTTGACCAACGCCCAGGGCGAGGACGTCGTGGCCGGCGTGCGCACGCCGCTGCCGATCGCTGAGCTGGAGCAGCAGATGCCCGACGTGTATGCCAGCCTGAAGCAGACGGCAGAGCGGCTGGAACGCCATTACCGCGATATGCAGGATATCGAATTTACGGTGGAGCACGGCAAGCTGTACTTGCTGCAAACCCGCGGAGGCAAACGCTCGGCCCAGGCGGCGATGAAAATCAGCGCCGATCTCGTCGACGAAGGCGTCTTGACCCGCGAGGAGGCGATCGTCCGCATCGAGATCGGTCATCTCGACCAGCTGCTCCACCCGGCCATACCGGCGGACGCCAGCCTCGACGTGATCGCGACGGGGCTGCCGGCCTCACCGGGCGCAGCGACGGGCGAAGCGGTATTCGACGCCGACCGCGCCGAGGAATGGGCCCGTTCGGGACGCCGCGTCATCTTGATTCGTTCGGAGACGACGCCGGAAGATATTCACGGCGTGCTTGCCGCCGAAGGCGTGCTGACCAGCCGGGGCGGCATGACGAGCCATGCGGCCGTCGTCGCCCGCGGGATGGGCAAGCCATGCGTTTGCGGCTGCGAAGAGGCCCGCATCGACTTCGAAGCGCGGGAGCTGCGCGCCGGGTCGGTCGTCATCCGCGAAGGAGAGGCGATCTCCATCGACGGCTCGACCGGCCGCGTTATCCGCGGGGAAGTTCCGCTCCGGGCGGGCGAGATGTCCGCCGAGCTGGTGCGGCTGCTCGGCTGGGCCGACGAGATCCGCTCCTTGCGTGTGGCCGCGAATGCGGACAACCCGGTCGATGCGGCCAAAGCCCGCGAATTCGGCGCCGAAGGGATTGGGCTGTGCCGCACGGAGCATATGTTCCTGGCGGCGGACCGCCTTCCCGCGGTGCGCGAAATGATTCTCGCGGAATCGAAGGAGGAGCGCGAGATTGCTCTGGCCAAGCTGCTGCCGATGCAGCAGGACGATTTCGAAGGGATGTTCCGGGCGATGGACGGGCTTCCCGTTACGATCCGACTGCTTGATCCGCCGCTGCATGAATTTTTGCCGAACGCCGACGAGCTGCGCCAGCGCATTGCCGAGCTGACTGCGGCCGCGGCGGATGCGGAGCCCGACGGTTCGGACCGCCGCGCCCAACTGACTGAGCTCGAGACGATGCTGCGCAAGGTGCGCTCGCTGCACGAGGCGAATCCGATGCTCGGCCAGCGCGGCTGCCGGCTTGGCGTGCTGTTCCCGGAAATCTACGACATGCAGACCGAAGCGGTGTTCCGCGCCGCCCTCGTCTGCATCGGCGAAGGCGTCCGCGTCGTGCCGGAAGTGATGGTGCCGCTTGTCGGCCATGTCAACGAGCTGCGTTTTCTGCGCGAGCGCATCGAACGGACGGCGGCAGCGATACTTGGCGACCGCGCAGGCGAATGCCCGTACAAGGTCGGCACGATGATCGAGGTGCCGCGCGCGGCTCTTACCGCCGCACAGATCGCCGAGTGCGCCGATTTCTTCTCGTTCGGCACGAACGACCTGACGCAGATGACGTATGGCTGCAGCCGGGACGATGCCGAGGGCAAATTTTTGACCCATTACGTCGAACATAAGCTGCTCCCGCACAACCCGTTCCAGACTCTGGACCAGGACGGGGTCGGCCAACTGATCGAGTGGGCGCTCCGCCAAGGCAAGGCGGTTCGCGGCAACTTGAAAACCGGCGTTTGCGGCGAGCACGGCGGCGATCCGCAGTCGATCTTTTTCTGCCATGCGGCCGGCCTGGATTATGTCAGCTGCTCGCCGTACCGCATTCCGCTGGCCCGTATCGCGGCGGCCCAGGCGCGTATCGCCCTAGGGCCGGTCCGGGCGGAGGAAGCGCACGGACGCGAACCGACACTTGCCGTCCAGGAGGCGAGCCCGGCCTGAGTCGGGATTCGGGAAAAATGTTGACGCGTCCAGTGGCTTTTGCCGCCGAATCGAGCTAAACTAACAGAAGAGATGGATGTCGAACGAGCCGGAAGCTGTGAAGCTTTCGGCTTCCGTTCGAAGAAGGGGGGCGTCCGGGATGCAATTATCGCCGCGCCAATTGGAAATCGTCCGGCTTGTCAAGCTTCATGCTCCGATCACGGGGGAACAGATCGCCGAGATGCTCCGGCTCAGCCGGCCGACTATCCGATCGGATCTGTCCCTGCTTGTCATGCTGGGCGCTTTGGATGCGAAGCCGAAGGTCGGCTATTTTCTGGGACAAGCCTCCGACCGCGACCGGCCGGGAGCCGCGGACATTACCGGGATGAAGGTCAAGGATGTGCAGTCGCTGCCGGTCGTCATCCGCGAGTCGGCGACGGTCCACGATGCCGTCGTGACGCTGTTTATGGATAATGTTGGAAGTTTGATCGTGGCGGACGAGACGAACGCGCTTGTCGGAGTCATTTCCCGCAAAGACCTGCTCAAGGTGACGCTGGGCAATCCGGGAGCTTCGACGATGCCGGTCAGCCTCGTCATGACACGTCAGCCGAACGTCGTGACGGCTGCGCCCGACGACACTGTTCTGGAAGCCGGGCGGAGAATGATTCAGCATCAAGTAGATAGCTTGCCGGTTGTCGTCCGGCATCCCGACGATCCGGGCAAGTCGGAGGTCGTCGGCCGCATAACGAAAACGACGATGACGAAGCTGCTGGTCGGACTGACGGGAGACGTAGAGCTGTAAGTAATGGGGGGAGCGGAAATGAGCGAGGAACGGCAGCTGTTTATATACATTTGCTCGGACGCGGTCGGGGAAACCGCGGAGGCGGTCGTACGCGCGACCATGCGTCAATTCGACGCGCATCAGGTGAAGATCAAGCGGGTCAGCCATATCAAAAGCGAGGATGAAGTCCGCTCGGTCATGGAGGAAGCGGCCCAAACCGGCGGCTTCGTCGCGTTCACGCTCGTGCAGCCGGAGCTGCGCGAGATGATGAAGGAGGAGTCGGTCCGGCTCGGCGTGCGCGCCGTCGACATCATGGGACCGATGATGCAGGCGTTTATCGATACGTTCAACGATTCGCCTAAGCGCAAGCCGGGGCTGCTGCATGAGATGGACGACGCCTACTTCCGCCGGGTCGAGGCGATCGAGTTCGCCGTCAAGTGCGACGACGGGCGCGACTCGAATTTGCTGCTGCAAGCCCATATCGTGCTGATCGGGGTGTCGCGCACGTCGAAGACGCCGCTCAGCATTTTTTTGGCGCACAAAGGATACAAGGTCGGCAATTTCCCGCTTGTGCCAGAGGTCAAGCCGCCTCAGCAGCTGCTTCAGCTGCCGGGCAATCGGGTGGTCGGACTGACGATGAACGCGGATCAGCTGCTCAAAATCCGCATCGAGCGGCTGAAAGCCGTCGGGCTGCCGTACGGGGCGAAGTACGCCACGCTGCAGCGCATTTCCGAGGAGCTGGAATACGCCCACGATATTATGAAACGGCTGGGCTGTCCGGTTATCGAGGTGACCGACAAAGCGATCGAGGAGACGGCCGGCGTCATTCTCGGTTATTTATGAGAAGTGCAGAAAAGCTCCCGGTCCGATCGGGGGCAGGGGAGGTGCGAAGATGACGGAGGAACGTCGGGACCGGACGCGAGTAAAGCGGGGCATGCGCACGGCGCTGCAGCTGCCGATCCGCTTTTACCGGACATGGATATCGCCTCTCAAGCCGCCGACGTGCCGGTTTTATCCGACTTGCTCGGCCTATGCGCTTGAGGCGATCGAGCTTCACGGGGCGGCCAAAGGAAGCTGGCTGGCGGCCAAACGCATATGCAAATGCCACCCGTTCCATCCCGGCGGCTTCGATCCCGTACCTCCGTCGCGCGAGGAGCAGGCCGGCGGTCACCCGACCTGATCAGGCGGCTGCCCCGACTTGACACGATAGGACCGTTTTGCATATGATAAGGATAGTTTGGATGTCAATATGCTTCCATTGAACGGATGAGTACGCAGAGCGCAACCTATTGCAGAGAGCCGGGGCAGGTGCAAGCCGGTATAGGAAAGCTGCGGAAGATGGTCCGGGAGGATTCGTCGTCGAGCCGTTCGCCCGTTAAAGGCGGAGGTAAGGCAGCGACGCTGGCCAGCGTTACGGGCACAAGTCTGCGAGCAGGCTTGGCCGGAGCTCCGTCGTTTGCGCAAGGTACGACGGGGGAATTTGGGTGGTACCGCGTGAGTATTCGACTCTCGTCCCATGTGGACGGGGGTTTTTGTGTTTTTTCAGACTTTCTAAGGAGGATGCGGAATGAGCGACAACAAACGAAAAACGTATTACTTGACGACCCCGATCTATTACCCGAACGACAAGCTGCACATCGGGCATGCCTATACAACGGTGGCCGGAGATGCGATGACGCGCTACAAAAGACTGCGCGGCTACGATGTCATCTATCTGACCGGTACGGACGAGCACGGGCAAAAAATCGAGCGCAAGGCGGCCGAGAAGGGCGTGGAGCCCCAACTGTTCGTGGATGGAATCGTCACCGGGATCAAGTCGCTGTGGAGCAAGCTGGACATTTCCTACGACGATTTTATCCGCACGACCGAGGAGCGCCACACGACCGTCGTCCAGCAAATTTTTCAACAGCTGCTTGATCAGGGAGATATTTATCTCGGCGAATACGAGGGCTGGTATTGCACCTCGTGCGAATCGTATGTGCTGGAGCGCGAGCTGGTGGACGGCAAATGCCCGGATTGCGGACGCCCTGTCGAGAAGGTGAAGGAGCAAAATTATTTTTTGCGGCTTAGCAAATATGCCGACAGGCTGCTGCAATATTATGACGATCAGCCGGGCTTTATTCAGCCGGAGACGCGCCGCAACGAAATGATCAGCTTCGTCAAGCAGGGGCTGGACGATTTGGCGGTATCGCGCAGCACGTTCGATTGGGGCATCAAGGTGCCCGGCAACCCGCAGCATGTCATCTACGTCTGGGTGGATGCGCTGTCCAACTACATTACAGCGCTGGGCTACAAAAAGGACGACGCCAAGTTCCGCGAATATTGGCCTGCCGATGTGCACCTTGTCGGCAAGGACATTATCCGCTTCCATACGGTTTATTGGCCGATTATGCTGATGGCGCTCGACCTGCCGCTGCCTAAGCAAGTGTTCGCGCACGGCTGGTTTTTGACCAAAGAAGGCAAAATGTCCAAGTCCAAAGGCAATGTCATCGATCCGGTGCTGCTGATCGAGCGCTACGGACTCGACCCGCTGCGGTATTTCCTGCTGCGCGACGTGCCGTTCGGACAGGACGGCGTATTTACTCCGGAAGGTTTCGTCGAACGGATCAATTTCGATCTTGCCAACGACCTGGGCAATCTGCTCAACCGGACGGTCGTCATGATCGACAAATATTTCGACGGCGTCATTCAGCCGCAGCTGGCCGATGCGACCGAGTTCGACGCTCTTCTGCGGGAAACCGCACAGCAATCGGTGACGCGGCTGGAGGAAGCGATGGAAAAGCTGGAGTTTTCCGTGGCTCTGGCGAGCTTATGGCAGCTGATCGGACGCACGAACAAATATATCGACGAAACGCAGCCGTGGTCGCTTGCCAAAGACGAGGCGTCCCGTCCGCAGCTCGGCTCCGTGCTTTACCATCTGGCGGAATCGCTGCGGATCATCTCCGTGCTGCTGCAGCCGTTTATGACGCATACGCCGCGCAAAATATGGGAGCAGCTCGGCATCGCCGGCGACAGCGACCTGACTGCCTGGGAAAGCGTCCGCACGTTCGGTTTGCTCCCGGTGGGCACGAAGGTGAACAAAGGAGAAGCGCTGTTCCCGCGTCTGGACGTGGAACCGGAAATCGCTTATTTGATCCAGTCGATGGGCGGTACGCTGCCCGCGTCGCCTGCCGCTGCTCCGTCCGAGACGGATAGCCAAGCGAAACAGACGTCCGCGCCGCAAGCAGCGGCTTCGACTACGCCTGACCCGGCCCCGCTTGAGGAGATCGGCATCGACGACTTCATGAAGGTCGAGCTGCGGGTCGCCCAAGTAATCGCCGCCGAGCCGGTGAAAGGCGCAGACAAACTGCTCAAGCTGCAGCTCGACCTCGGCTACGAGAAGCGGCAGGTCGTCTCCGGCATCGCCAAGTTTTACACGCCGGACGAGTTGGTGGGCCGCAAGGTGATCGTCGTCGCCAACCTTAAGCCGGTCAAGCTGCGCGGCGAGCTGTCGCAAGGGATGATCCTGGCCGCTTCGGCCGGCGACAAGCTGACGCTAGCTTCTGTGGCGGAAGATATTCCAGTGGGCGCGATCGTCAAATAACCAGCAGCCATAAACAAATAAACGCCTCCGCACCCGTTCGTACGGGCTGTTGGAGGCGTTTGTGCGTGTTCGTTCAAAAATAGGCGACAAAAAAAGCGGTTGACAAGGGCAACGAAAAGCTTTTATAATCCAGTGTGTAAATAATAAAAGTTACGATTTACAAATTATGCGTTTGTTTGTGTGGAGGGGGCAGAACGAATGAAGAAGCAAAAATCGAGCGCTGCGCGCCTGAGCGTCATGCTCGCCGCTGTATTGCTGCTGGCGGCCGCGCTTGCCGGTTGCGGCAAATCGAATGTAACGCTATCCGAAGGAAAAGTCAATGCTATCACTACTTTTTATACGCTTTACGACTTTACGAGCCAGATCGGCGGCGACAAGGTGAACGTAATCAATCTCGTACCGGCTGGGGTGGAGCCTCACGACTGGTCGCCGAAAAGCCGCGATCTGGTCAATATCGGCAAAGCCCAGCTGTTCATTTACAACGGAGCCGGCTTTGAAGGATGGGTGCATGAATTTCTCGACAGCCGCAAAAAGGATTCCGGACTATCCGTCATAACGGCAAGTGACGGCGTTGAGCTGATTCGCGGCGTGCACGAGGACGACCACGATCACGGCAAGGAGAAGAAGAGCAAGAAGGACGATCACGCTCACGAGGAAACGTCGGACGTCGATCCGCACGTCTGGGTTTCTCCGAAATCGGCTCTCCGGATGGCCGAGAATATTAAAAACGGACTTGTGCAGGCGGATGCGGCCAATAAAGCTTACTACGAGACCAACTACGAGACGCTCAGAAAGCAGCTGGCCGAGCTGGACGCCAGGTTCTCCCAATCGCTCGGGAAAGCCCCACGCAAGGAAATCGTCGTCTCTCATCAGGCGTTTGGTTACCTGGCCCGCGATTACGGCCTGACCCAGAAGCCGATCATGGGCTTGTCGCCGGACTCGGAGCCGACGGCGCAGGATTTGAAGGAAATCAATAAATTCGTCAAAGAAAACAATGTCAAATATATTTTCTTCGAAGAGCTGGTTTCCGACAAAATGGCCAAGACGCTCGCCAAAGACGCCGGCATCGAAACGCTTGTGCTCAATCCGCTCGAAGGACTGACCCAGGAGCAGGTGAAGGCCGGTGACAATTACGTGACGGTGATGGATAAAAATTTGCAAAATTTATTGAAAGCATTACAATGAAAACAGTAGGTTTTACGTATATTTTGAAGGATTGGAGCAAAACCATGCAACAATCGATCGGACCGGCGGGGGCGCATTGCCACCTTCCGGTCGTTTCTGTGGATAACGTGTCGTTTCAGTATGAGCAGCGCAACGTGCTTGACCGTCTGAGCTTCGACATTTTGCAGCGCGACTTCGTTGGCCTGATCGGCTCGAACGGCGCGGGTAAGACAACGCTGCTGCGCATGATCGTCGGGCTGATCAAGCCGACGTCGGGGGAGATCCGCCTGTTCGGCACGCCTCTCGGGCAGTTCCGCGATTGGGAGCGGATCGGCTATGTACCGCAAAAAAACGCGTTCAATCCTCTGTTTCCGGCCACCGTCAGGGAAGTGGTGCTTTCCGGGCTGTACGGGCGCAAGAAACTGTTCCGCCGGATGAACAAGGACGATTTGCGCAAATGCGACGACGCCATGCACGCCCTGCGTATCGAGGAGCTGGCGGACCGGCGCATCGGACGGTTGTCGGGCGGTCAGCAGCAGCGCGTTTTTTTGGCCCGGGCGCTCGTCAATAACCCGGAGCTGCTCATTCTCGACGAGCCGACGGTCGGCATCGATTCGGAGACGCAGGAAAGCTTTTTCCATATGATCCGCCATATGCATCAGCGTCACAATATTACGTTCCTGATGGTATCGCACGACATCGATATGATGCATGCGTATCTGGGCTACGAGCCGGCGCATACGAGCGGCAAGCTGAAGTTTTACGTCAAGCACACCCATGAGCTGGACAATTGCGCGGAAACGAATTTGGCGCACAGCCTCCGCGATCTCAGACTGGCCGGATTCGAAGAGCCGGCTGCCGTACGTTAGGGGAGAACAACGCCATTGGATATTTTTTTGGAATATTTTTTTCAACGGGCTTTGCTCGGCGGGATTCTGATCGGGGCGATGGCGCCATTGCTGGGTATTTTCCTCGTGCTGCGAAGACTGTCCATGATCGGGGATACGCTTGCGCATGTCTCGATTGCCGGCGTAGCGCTCGGTTTCCTGATCGGCGTCTATCCGCTTGCAGTCGGTCTCGTGTTCTCGATACTCGCTTCCTTCGCCATCGAGCGTCTGCGCCGCGCTTACCGGTCGTATGCCGAGCTGTCGATCGCCATCATCATGTCGGGCGGAGTCGCCCTGGCTACGTTCCTGTTTACGCTCGGCAAAGGGTTCAACATGGACGTTACCAGCTATTTGTTCGGAAGCATTTACACGCTCAGCTGGACCGATCTGTGGCTCGTGCTGGGTGTTACCGTCGTCGTTTTGGTCATGCTGTTCCTTTTCTTCAAGGAAATGTTTCTGATTATGTTCGACGAGGATGCGGCGGCGGTAAGCGGCATTCCGCTGCGCGCCCTGAATTTGCTGACGACGATATTGACCGCGCTCGTAATCGGCGTGGCCATCAAGATTGTTGGCGCTCTGCTCGTATCCGCACTGCTGACGATACCCGTAGCGAGCAGCCTGGCCGTAGCCAAGAGCTTCCGCAGATCCGTCTGGATCGCTCTGATTTATTCGGAAATTGCCGTTGTGGGGGGCCTGGTGGCGGCAGGCGTATGGAATTGGGCACCCGGCGCGACCATCGTGCTTATGCTGATCGTCATGCTTATTTTGACGCTGCTTGTACGAGGGCGAACGGCTAACGTATAATACGGATAATGCCAATCGAAACGGAGAGTGAACGGTTTTGTCTCAAGTCAACCTGTGGATCGCATTGTGGGCCGGCTTCGCTTCCTTTATATCGCCCTGCTGCCTGCCCTTGTATCCTTCCTATTTGTCGTACATTACCGGCATCTCCGTACAAAGGCTGAAAAATGACCGTTCCACGAAGGAAATACGGATCGCCACGACCGTACATACGTTGTTTTTCATCCTCGGGTTTTCGATCATTTTTTATTCGCTCGGCTTCGGCGTGGGCTTGGTCGCCGACTGGTTTAATGATTACCGCGATCTGATCCGGCAATTATCGGCCATTCTTATTTTTGTCATGGGTCTGTTCCTGCTTGGCTTGTTCCAGCCCCAATGGCTGATGCGCGAACGGAAGCTGCAGGTCAAGTCGAAGCCGGCGGGCTATCTCGGCTCGCTCGTGGTCGGTATGGGCTTCGCGGCAGGGTGGTCGCCCTGCGTAGGTCCGATCCTATCGTCCATTCTGCTGCTGGCCGCTACGGAGCCGGGAACGTGGTTTCAGCTGACGACGGCCTATTCCGTAGGGTTCGCTATACCGTTTTTTATTCTGGCTTTCTTTATCGGATCGACGAAATGGATTCTCCGCTATTCCTCGCTGATGATGAAGATCGGCGGAGCGATCATGATCGTGATGGCGGCGCTGCTCTATTTCAACAAAATGGTGCTAATCACGATCTGGCTTCAGGAGCGGACGCCCGACTGGCTGAAATTTTAAGCCCGGGGAAACAGGACGCCGAACCTCAAAAAAGCTTCCTCGACTGCCGTAAAGGCAGACGACGGGAAGCTTTTTTTTTGCAAAACAACGCGTTCAGATGCAGAACGTGCGGATAAGCGGATCAAGTGAAGTATTCGATTTTGGCTTGCGGAAAATGCTCGAAAATCCGTTCCGTTATAAATTCCCGCAGCGCATGGGCCTGCTCGTCCGGGTATACGTATTTGCCTTGGCCCCAGCGGCCCCATTTGTATTTTCGTTTCGCCTCGTCCATCTCCAACTTGCTCTTCGGGTAGCGCTGCTGGATAACCGTTTTGGCCGTTTTCGTAAACCGGTGCTGAATGAGCTCGAATGTCAGCCCTTCGGCCGCTTCCTTCGGCACGGAGGCCTCCAGCTTCGCCAGCAGGTCCGCGTAGCCTTCCTGCCAGCCATCGTACCAGATGATCGGGGCGATAATAAAACCGAGCGGGTAACCGGCCCGCGCCACTTTGCCGGCGGCTTCGATCCGCTCCGCGAACGAGGAGGTGGCCGGCTCGAAATGACGAATGACGTAGTCGGAGTTTACGCTGAACCGGAAGCGGGTATTGCCGTTGTGCTTGGCGTCCAGCAGCGAGTCGACGTGATGGAACTTGGTGACGAAGCGGAGCCGTCCCAGCGGCTGCTTGCCCATAAATTCGATCAGTTCCTTCAACGAGCCGCTGATAGGCTCCAGACCGACCGGGTCGGACGTACAGGCCGCCTCGAAGCGGGTGATTTCGGGAGCGCGTTCTTCGATGTAGCCTAATGCCGCGTTCAAAATATCGTCCATATTGACATAGATGCGAATATACGGCTTTGCCCCGAGCGTCGTTTGCAAATAACAATAATGGCAATGTCCCATGCATCCGGTGGCGATCGGAATGGCGTACTCCGCCGAAGGCTTGGACGTATCGAATTTGAGCGTTTTGCGGATGCCGACGACGAGCGTTCGTTTGGCTGTCTTGTATTTCGCCAAGTCGCTGTCGCCAGGAAGACCGGTGATCCGGTTGTGCGAACCCGTCATTTTGATCGGCAAGCCCTTGGCTTCGGCCCATTCGTATATCCGTTGACCTTTCGGGTAATTCAGTGCGTCCGGCTCGAAATAGACAAGCTCCGGCACGAAGACGGACGTTCCGCCCCTTGCCGGGCGGTCGAGAAGATCGGTGGCCATGCTTCAACTCCTCTCCGATTGGCTGCAAAACAAGCTCCCTGCTAGCTTTCCCCGATTCGCGGAGGCGGAACCGTCGACAGATGGTCCGATGGGAGTCGATTGCTGGCTGCGCTGCCGTAAACTTGCTTTGTCCGCAGCTAAGGTGTATCATTAAAAAGGTTTGCAATTCGGAAGCGAGGAGGGGTCTTATGGCGGCGACACCGAGCATGGAGGACTATCTGGAGAAAATTTATAAGCTGATTGACGACAAAGGTTATGCCAGAGTGTCCGACATCGCCGAAGGGCTTGAAGTTCATCCCTCGTCCGTAACGAAAATGATCCAGAAGCTCGACAAAGACAATTATTTGATTTATGAGCGGTATCGGGGACTTGTTCTGACTTCCAAAGGCAAGAAGATGGGGAAACGGCTCGTGGAACGGCATCATCTGTTGGAGAGCTTCCTTCAGCTGATCGGCGTCCAGGAGGAGAACATATACAGGGATGTCGAGGGTATCGAGCATCATCTCAGTTGGGATTCGATCACTTGTATCGAGGTACTCGTCGAATATTTCCAACGGAGTCCCGAGCGTATTGCAGACCTGAGAGGGATTCGCAACGAACTAGAAACGGAATAAGAGGCATTCTCGCCGTCCGTAAACGGACGGGAACGCTCAGAACGCTTCGCTCGCCGCGCTATGCGGCGAACGGGGCGTTTTTGCATGTTCCGGACGCTTTCGTACGAACCGTGGCATACGTACAAACCGGTTCCGCATACAGTGGGTTAGGCTGAAGTTGGCTTAAACGGCGCGGAAGGGTGACCCATATGCTTGTCAACGGTGTGTTCGAAGGAGGAGGCGTGAAGGCGATCGCGCTGGCCGGGGCGATCAAAGCGGCCGAGGAGCAGGGCGTCAAGTTCAATCAGGTTGCGGGCACGTCGTCGGGGGCGATTGTAGCCGCCTTGCTGGCGGCCGGGTATACGGCGGACGAATTGAAGCAGATTATCATGGAAACCCCGTTTACCGATTTTTTGGCCAAATCGTGGCTTCATCAGGTGCCTGTCGTCGGTCCGGCCTTGCGTCTGTTTGTCCGCAAAGGGCTGTATTCGGGCCAGAAGCTGGAGCAATGGATGGCTGACAAACTGGCGGCCAAAGGCATCCGAACGTTTGCCGATTTGCCGCGGGGGAAGCTGAAAATTATCGCCTCGGATATTTCCCAGGGCAAACTGCTCGTCCTACCCGACGATATCGCCCAATACGGTATCGACCCGGAGAAATTTACAGTGGCGAAGGCGGTACGGATGAGCACGAGCATCCCGTACTTTTTCGATCCGGTCGTCCTGAGGAAATCGGGCAAGCTTCGTCAAAAGGGCGAATCGTTCGCCGACCAGTTTATCTATATCGTCGATGGGGGACTGCTGAGCAATTTTCCGTTGTGGATTTACGATGAGGAGAACAGTAAAATTCCTCCGAAGGATCAAATTCCGACGCTCGGCTTTCACTTGGTCGGCAAGGAATCGTCGGAGCCCAAACGTATCGTCGGGCCGCTCTCGATGTTCCAAGCCTTGTTCGCCACGATGATGGGCGCTCACGACGAGCGTTACATCGAAGAGCAGAACCGCTTTCGTACGATCAAAATTCCGACGCTCGGCGTGCGCGTAACCGACTTCGACATCAAGCCGGAGAAAAGCATAGAGCTGTACAAGGCCGGGTACGAGGCAGCCAAGGCCTATTTCAAGAAGTGGTCTCACCACGACTACTTGAACCAGTTCAAGGAAGTGATACGCAAAGGAAAAAGCGGCCGTCCGGCTTGACCGATGCGGTGAGAGCGACAATAAAGAAAAAACTCCAGACCGGGTTTCCGGTGTTGGAGTTTTTTTGTTTGCCCCCGTAGGGAGGGCAGCTTCTTTCTTTGGTTAATGATACGTATGGGGCTTCTCCGGAGGCCCGTCGTCATCCCGTTTGTTGCCTTGTATAACCCGGAACGGTACATCTTTTCTTCGTTCTTTGGAGCGTTTGGCGGAGGAAGAAGGCGTCGGCTTGCGCCGGTTCGATTTGCTCCATCGGGCCGGTGGGTATTTCCACAGCAGGAACACCCCTCCGAAGATGACGATCGCCACGATGAGTTCAAACGGTCTGGTCATCATATTGGTCATGATGCCGATGGCCATTAGCACCAGAATGACGATAAAAAACGGATGAAACCGCCGCTTCATATGCTGCTTCCCCCTTTCAGCTTGTCGATAAGGCCATTTGCTTCTATCAAGAAACTGCCTGACCCGAGCGGGGCCCATTGTCGCTTTGCAGCAGTTCCCGTTCGATCTCGAGCATCCGTTCGAACGAAGCGATCGATACTTCGACTTGAGTGTCGTCCGGCTCCTTAGTGGTTAGCTTTTGCAGCCACAAGCCCGGATAGCCCAGAAAACGCAGCACCGGCGTTTCCCTGACGGAATTGGTCAGGCGGAGCACCTCGTAGGAGAGCCCGATGACCAGCGGTAGCAGCAGGACGCGAAGCAATAACCGCTCCCATAAGCTATCGTATTCGAAAAAGGAGTAGACGATCACACCGACAATGACGGTAAATACGATAAAGCTGCTGCCGCAGCGGTAATGGAGCGTATTGAACTTCTGAACGTTCGCTACGGTCAGTTCCTTGCCGGCCTCGTAAGCGCTGATGACCTTATGCTCGGCTCCATGATACTGAAACAACCTCTTGATCAGCGGCGTGAGTGAGATGAAGTAAATATAGCCGAGAAGCAGGACGATTTTGATGACGCCTTCGAGCAGATTGTGGCCGATCTGGTTCTCGAACGCTTTCTGAAACAGCAACTGCTCCAAAAAAGCGGGCACGAGCGTGAACACGAATTTGCCGAACAGGAACGATAGCACCCCGACGACCGCTACGCCGAGAATCATCGTCAAACCGCCGGAAGAACCCGACTTTTTGCCTGCGGGCTCTTCGGTCTCCGTTCCGCCTTCATCCTCCGCATATTTCTCCGCCGAAAAATTGAGATGCTGGGCACCTTTGGCGCTCGATTCGATAATGGCGACAATTCCGCGCAGCAACGGGATTTTCTTTAAGTTGTTCACCCAAGCGATTTCTTTCCGGGGCACCTCGAAAAATTCGATTTCTTGGTTTTTACGTCTTACCGCTGTCACGTTGACGGTTTTGCCGGCAAACATGACGCCTTCCATAACGGCTTGGCCGCCGTATACGGCTTTTTGATTTTGCGGCACTTGAGGTCGCCCTCCTTTCCTTTGACTGCGAATAAAGTTCCTCTATTCGTATTGTAACGAATTCTCGGTCCGAAAGCCACTCGTTTAGTTTGCCAGACGCTGACGCATACTATTGATTATATGAAGCTGAAAGGACGAGCCGCTATGGAAGCACACAAGCATTCGACGGACCGCGCAGAACAAGGAGAGCGCGATGCCGACCGGACCGGGGTGCTGGCGTTCGCTCTGCAGATCGGCCTGTTCGCCGGACTGATCTGGGGTGCGGTCAAAGTCGCCGGTGCCTATTTCAAGTTTACGAAAGTCCCGTTATCTTTTATGGCCAAGCCGTTTTTCGCCCCGTCGTTCCTGAACACGACCGCAGGCTTCTGGATGGGCTGGCTTTCGTTTATCGTGTTCTCCATCGCAGCCTCGCTGCTGTATGCGGTTCTATTCCGCAAAGTCCGTGGCCACTGGGCGGGTATTGTGTACGGAATTGCCTGGTGGGCGCTTATCGTGCTGCTCGTCGGTCCGTTGACGGGGATGATGAAGTGGATTTACCGGTACGATTGGAATACGATCATTACCGATTTTTGCCTGTTTCTCATCTGGGGGCTGTTTATCGGCTTTTCGATTTCGTTCGAATTTACCGATGAGCGTGAAAGAGAGCCGTCTCGTCCTGCCTGACGCGGCCCGTGAAAGAGGCGGGGGGCAAAAAAAAGTTCTCAAAGCGGGGAAAGTTATGGTAAAATGGCTTCTGTTCGATTATTCCGCATCGGGTGGTGGTTCAGCTGTTCAACATACTGGTATTGCACGGTCCGAACTTGAACATGCTAGGGGTTCGCGAGCCCGGCATCTACGGTACGGCTACGCTGGCGGCGATCGAAGAGAAGCTGACCGCCTTGGCCGCGAAACTCGGAATCGGTCTGGAGTTTCACCAATCGAATCACGAAGGCGTCCTGATCGATCGCATCCACGAAGCTTTTGGCACGAAGGACGGCATTCTGATTAACCCGGGTGCCTTTACCCACTACAGCTATGCGCTGCGCGACGCCTGCTCCACCGTGATGCTGCCCGTCGTAGAGGTGCACCTTTCCAATATTCATAAAAGAGAGCCGTTTCGCCACGTATCGGTCCTTGCGCCCGTAGCCGTGGGACAAATAGCCGGTTTCGGGGCGCACAGCTATGAGCTTGGCCTAATGGCGCTTCACCGGCATCTTGAGGAGAAGGGGAGCAGCTGATGGAACAAGCCAGATTATCCCGCTTGCGGGCGCTTTTGCAGGAACGCGGCGTGGAAGCGCTGTTCGTAACAGGGGAGCATAACCGCCGTTATTTATCCGGATTTACCGGATCGTCCGGGTATTTGCTCGTTACCGCCGATAAAGCGTATTTGCTGACGGATTTCCGGTATATGTCTCAAGCGCCTGCCCAAGCGAAACACTTCGAAGTGGTGGAGCATCAGCCGAAATTCAGCGCGACTTTGATGGAGCTGCTGAACGGGCTGTCCATCCGGGAGCTTGCTTTCGAGCAGCAGCATGTGTCGTTCGCCACTTACCGGATGTTCGAAGCGGAGCTGCCGGGCATCAGGCTTGTTCCGACCGATTCGCTGGTAGAGCAGCTGCGCGTCGTAAAGGATGACACCGAGCTGGCTGTCATGCGCGAGGCGGCGGAGCTGGCCGACCGGACGTTCGCTCACGTCTTGACGACACTCAAGCCGGGCTTGACCGAGCTGGACGTGGCATTGACCATCGAATTTTATATGCGTCAGCACGGAGCGACATCCGTATCGTTCGAGACGATCGTCGCTTCGGGAGAGCGGTCCGCTCTTCCGCACGGCAAAGCCAGCGAGCGCGTGCTTCAATCCGGCGAATTCGTCAAGCTCGATTTCGGCGCTTACTACAAAGGCTACTGCTCGGACATTACGCGCACCGTCATGCTGGGCAAGCCGCAGGAGAAGCATCGGGAGATTTACGGAATCGTGTTGGAAGCCCAGTTGAATGCGCTGGAGCATATGAAGCCAGGGATGACCGGCAAGGAAGCGGACGCGCTGACTCGCGATCTGATAACGCGGCACGGCTATGGCGACTATTTCGGCCACAGCACCGGACATGGGCTTGGCATGGAAGTACACGAGGCGCCGCGGTTGTCCAAGCTGAGCGATACGGTGCTGGAGCTTGGCATGACGGTGACGGTTGAGCCGGGCATTTACTTGCCGGGTTTCGGCGGCGTCCGCATCGAGGACGATGTCGTCGTGACCGAACAGGGAGTCCAAAGATTGACACAATCGACAAAAGACTTTATTATCATCGATTAGTGAATCTTTTTCAAAATAGGCGTCTGTCCCGGCGTTACGGAGGCTGGGAGGCTGCGGGTCAGGAATTTGGGCAGCCGTCTTTCGATCCGTTCCGTTATGGACAGCGCAGAGGACCAAGATAACGACCATTTAGGAGGAAACGATTGTGATTTCTGTTAACGATTTTCGGACCGGCTTGACCATTGAAGTGGATCATGATATTTTTACCGTTCTCGATTTCCAGCACGTTAAACCGGGTAAAGGCGCTGCCTTCGTCCGTTCGAAGCTGAAAAACCTCCGCAACGGCAACACCGTGGAAAAAACGTTCCGGGCTGGCGAAGATGTAGGCCGCGCTCATGTCGAAAACCGCGCTATGCAATATTTGTATGCAAGCGGTCAAGAGCATACGTTCATGGACAACGAAACGTATGACCAGATCACGCTGCCGTCTGAGCAATTGGAGTGGGAATTGAACTTCTTGAAAGAAAACATGACGATCAGTATCGTCAGCTACCATAATGAAATCCTTGGCATTAACCTGCCGAACAGCGTCGAGCTGAAGGTTATCGAAACCGAGCCGGGCATCAAGGGCAACACGGCAACGGGCGCGACCAAAAGCGCTAAGATGGAAACCGGCCTGAACGTTCAGGTTCCGCTGTTTATCAACGAGAACGACGTGCTGTTGATCAACACGACCGACGGCAAGTACATTTCCCGCGCTTAATTATCCGCGTAGGGAGCATTGCAGGCGTGCGTTGCGAGGCGCAAGGGCATGGCGGCCACTGTGTCGCGAGGCGTAAAGCGTGGCAGCCTGTGCGTTGCAAGGCGAAGCGCGTGGTAGCCTATGCGTTGCAAGGCGAAGCGCATGGCAGCCTGTGCGTTGCGAGGCGTAAAGCGCATGGCAGCCTGTGCGTTGCGAGGGCGTATAGCAGTGGTAGCCTCTGCGTGCGAGGTGCAAAGCGTGTGACAATGCTGTGCGTTGCAAGTGCAAAGCGCATGACATCATGTGCGTCGCAAGGTGTGTAGGGCATCGCAGTCATGTTTCTCGCAAGGCGTAGTGCGTATAGGGCCAATCGTATGGCCGATTCGCTAAACGCCACCGTACCGCGCAGGTTATCCGCCGCTGCCGGGTATCCGCCCGTGCAGCGGGCCGAACAGGAAAGCATCCTTTCGAATTCGAGAGGGTGCTTTTTTGTCGTTTTCTTGTTGACATAAAAGCGAAACTTCTAAATGCCAAGCAGCCAAGCAGGCAAACAGCCAAGAAGCCAACAGCCAAGAAGCCAACAGCCGACAGCCAACAGCCAACAGCCAACAGCCGACAGCCGACAGCCAACAGCCGACAGCCAACAGCCAATAGCCAACAGCCAACAGCCGACAGCCGACAGCCAACAGTCAACAGCCAACAGCCAAACAGCCAGCCATTGAAACATCGATCAGCTCCGCTACACATAGCCACTACAGCAAACGTAAATGAGTTATAGTTGAGGTAACTTCCATATTTTGGTATTTTAATATCAGTCGGTCAAACAGACGACGGTCAATTGATTATTCTGAGGAGCTCTGAGCAAGTCGAAGCAGATACTTCCTCATTAGTGAATTAGGCAGTGCTCGCATACTTAGATCGTTTTGCAATTATTCCATATTCATCGGAGGGATTTGAATGGGAACAAATAGCGTTTATGAAGAGTGGATCGGATGGCATACTTCATCGCGAAACGGGGAACGGAGACGGCGGGTAGCGGAAGGACACGGGCATGCCGAGCGTCTGTTTGCGGAAAGCGTTTGGTGGCCGGCTTTTCACCATTTTTCCAACCTGCATCCGGAATATGAGGTAGTGGATTTTAGAGATGGTGTGCGCTTTCTGGATTTCGCCTATATCCACGGACAAATAAGGGTATGTATCGAAATCGACGGATTCGGACCGCATCGCCGGGATATCGACCGCAAACAATTTTCGGATGAGCTAAGCAGGCAAAATCAACTCGTCATTGACGGTTGGCAGATCATTCGTTTTTCCTACGATGATGTGAAGGAGAAGCCTCGGCGTTGTCAGCAGACGCTGCAGCAGCTATTCGGCCGGTTATTCGGCAATGCGGAGTCGGGCGAAGGGAATTTATCCGTTTTGGAAAAAGAAGCGTTGCGTTACGTATCTAGGAATCAAGGGGTCGCGCGGCCCGGAGATCTGTTCCGGTATCTGGGGGTGGGGCGTAAAAGAGGCAACGCTCTTGTACAAAGTTTGATAGAAAAGAAGTGGTTTCAGTCAAGAGGCAGTACCCAGCGTGTCCGTGCTTATCGGCTGAAGGAAGACCGCAGCGTGACATTTTGAAGCGGATTCATGTTGCGGAGGAAAAGGCGTGCTTCGGTTGGGATCGAGAGCGGCAGATTTGTTGTAAGAAGGGCTACCGATAAAAAGGTAGAGGGCGGTCGAAGTTGGCTTGTTAGCACAGCCACAGCGGTACCTTCTCCTCTATCAAATCAGCATGGATAATGCTACTACGAGCACTACGAGCTTCTGGACCTGGCTAGGGGCAGAGAAAACCGGCCCATCCTGCAAAGTTAATGCCAGAAGGAGCACTATCTCGCGAAAATCGGAGTAAATCTGCACGGATAATGCTCTTTCGAGCACTAAGCACGTCTGAATCCGGTCCAAGAGAGGGAAAACTGGCCCATCCTGCAAAGTTAATGCCAGAAGGAGCACTATCTCGCGAAAATCGGAACAAACTTGCAAGGATAATGCTCCTTCGAGCACTAAGCGCATCCGAATCCGGTCCAAGAGAGGGAAACCTGGCCCATCCCGCAAAGCTAGTGCCAGAAGGAGCACTAGCTCGTGAAAATCGAAGCAAACTCGCACAGATAATGCTCCTTCGAGCACTAAGCGCATCCGAATCCGGTCCAAAAGAGGGAAAACTGGCCCATCCTGCAAAGTTAATGTCAGAAGGAGCACTAGCTCGCGAAAATCAAAGCAAACTCGCAAGGGTAATGTTCCTTCGAGCATTAAGCAAAAACGAAAAGAGCCCCGCCCGAACATGCGGCGGAACCCGATCGAAGAATCACCTTGAGTGAAAAAGCCTCATTTTACTTTCCAAAAAAAGCATTGTGCAGAGAAACGATCGCTTTGTTCATGTCCTCGTTGCGGATGCCGAACATGATGCTATTCTCGGAAGCGCCTTGGTTAATCATCTCGAGGTTGATCGCATTGTCGGACAGAGCGCCCGTCGCCCGCTTGGCGATGCCGATCTGCTTCGTCATGCCGTCGCCGACGATCATGATCAGAGCGATGCCGCGTTGAATCAGCAGCTTGTCGGGAGCGAGTTCGCTGCGGATACGCTCCAACACGCGATGCTCCACCTCCGGCGTCAGCGAGGATTGCTTGATGATGACCGAGATGTTGTCGATACCGGAAGGCATATGCTCGTAGGACAAATCGGCATCCTCGATAATTTGCAACAGCCGGCGGCCGAAGCCTTTCTCGCGGTTCATCAAATATTTGCTCAGGAAAATGGTACAGAAATCCGCAGAGCCGGCGACCCCCACGACCGGGAATTCGTCGTTATGCCGTTCGAGCGAAATCAACGTACCTTTCGACTCCGGATTGTTCGTATTGCGGATATGGACCGGGATTTTGGCGTTAAACGCCGGTTGAAGCGCTTCGTCATGCAGGACGGAGAAACCGGCGTACGACAGCTCGCGCATTTCCGAATAAGTCATTTCATGGATCGCTGCCGGTTTGTCCACGACGCGCGGATCGGCGGCGAACACATTGTCCACATCGGTGAAATTCTCGTAAACGTCGGCCTCGACCGCCGCGGCCAAGATGGCGCCGGTAATATCCGAGCCTCCGCGAGGGAACGCTACGAGATTGCCGTTCTTGGCGTAACCGTAAAAGCCGGGAAATACGATCCGATGAGCACTGTCGCGCAGCGGACGAATCAATTCGTACGATTCCGGCAGCACTTGCGCGTTGCCCGGCTCATCGCTCAGCACGAGACCGGCATCCTTCGGATCGACATATATGAAATCGTGCCCTTCCTTTTGCAAAAAGGCGGCCAGCAGGCGGGCACTGAACTCTTCACCCAACGCTTTAATCGAATCGATATACCGGGCGCGATGACTGCGGTCGCCTTCGCCGCGCGAAATCAATATCGTCTTGACGGTTTCGAATTGCTCCCCGGGCAGCCCGAGTCCTTCGATAATGCCGGCAAACCGTTCCAAGATCGCCTGCTCCACAGCTTCGGCACCCGAACCGGCCAGTTTGGCATCGGCGTAGGCGATAAGCAGGTCGGTCACCTTCGTGTCCGGTTTGTCTCTTTTTCCCGGAGCCGATACGACGACAATTTTACGATCGGCGTCGGCCAGAGCGATACGGGCAACTTTGCGAAACTGATCGGCGGACGCAAGCGAGGTCCCGCCGAACTTGCACACTTTCAAAGCCATTGGTGTCTCCTCCTATACAGACTCTTCTGATACACTACCACAAGAGTCTTGCGGATTCAACGAGAATTCGCGACGATTTGGCGGCTTTAGACGATCGACTGACGCGCTTGATAGCGAAGGTAACGCCGCTTAAACGATAGGTTGCGATATTCGTCGACAAGCTGCGCTGTTTAGGCAAGTAGCATTCGTCGGCAAGCTGCGCTGTTTAGGCAAGAAGCATTCGTCGATAAGAGCGCAGTTTAGAAGGGAGGCTGTGTCTCTTTCGCACCGTGCGCAGCTCCCGGCGCGCGGTGTTTCGCTGCATGACGGCAGTCGGCCGACCACAGACCGCATGTGTTACGCGCCATTTCTCTCACAAGCGACATTACGAGACTCCTCCCGCAAGTTTCGCCGCATTCGTTTGACGGATGAGGACGGCTTCCTGTTACACCGTTTAATGAACGACTCCGTGTTACGCGCTAAACCGCTAATGAATTTTTCCGAACAGGAAAGTGGCGATTTTCAGCAGCAGGGCGGTAATGCCCGCGGCCATAAGCGGACCGACGGGGATGCCCCGCATGAAGATGATGCCGAAGATGGAGCCGATGACAAGACCGACGATCAGCTGCGGGTCGATTTTCAGCAAATCGAGTCCTTTGCCGTTCATGTACGTGGCGATCGCTCCGCCGATAAGCGCGATAATGCCCGGCCAAGAGGTGAAGACGGCAGCAATATCCTTCGTGGAGATGCGCTCGCTGGCGAATGGAACCAGAACGCCCATCGTCAAAAACAAAAGGCCCAGTTCCAGACCTCTGCGTTCGATCGTCGGCAAATAGCGTTCCAGATGGATCAGCTTGACCACCAGCAAAATACAAGCGGCCGTCGTGATGATCGGCGACCGGCCGATCATGCCTACGATAATCAACAACAGAAGCAGCAGTTCGCCATTCATACGATAACCCCTTGTCCGACGCGAATTGGTAAAGAAGGAAAAAAACCGCACGACGAGCCGGAAGCTTGACTCGCCCGTACAATCTTTTTCCTGCGGTACGAAAATCTGCGGGTACAGCCCGGACCGTGCCGGCTTGCGGACTACCCCACACCATACACCGGGCCCAGGCATGACTTTTTACTATGTGTATGTGTGCCGGCAAACGGATTAGAACCGGACGAGCGCCTGCTCCTTCCATACCGGAACGAGATCGAAGTGATTCGTCTGCGAGCAGAACAAGACGTCCTCCCGGTGGCCCAGCCGGGTCAGACGCTGTCCGCTGGCGCAAGCCAGAAGTGTTTCGGACAGCCGTTCGCGAGCCGTCTCGTAGGCCAGCAGCATAGCCGTACCCGTATCGTTCGTCCGGGTACGCTCTTCGTCATACTGGCGTACGTACCGGAGCAGCAGCCCGGCGCATAAGCCGTCCTCCAGGCAAAATTCATCCTGCGTGCCGGCGCATACAATGACGATGTCGCGGTTAAGCGAGAAGGCCGTCTGGGCGCAAGCTTCGGCGTTCAGGAAGGAGCCGATCAGCAGCCGTCCGGCGCGCTGCGCTTTATGCACCGCTCGCGTCCCGTTCGTCGTCGTCAGCACGATCCGCTTGCCCGCGATCTCCGGCGCCGCATATTCGGCGGGCGAATTGCCGAGATGAAACCCGGTAATTTTTTTGCAGAAACGTTCTCCGCCCAGCAGGCAGTCCGTTCCCTGGTAGGGTCTGGCCTGATTGACCGTCTCTACGGGTACGATGTCCGAGCAGCCGCTCGCCAGCGCCGTAACGATAGTGCTCGTCGCGCGCAGCACATCGATGACGATAACCGTCTTCTGAATAAAGTCGTCCGATCTCGCTTCGTTTACGGTCGAGATGACGTCCACCTGCATGCCCGATCCCTCGCTTTATATGGAAGTGATGATGCGTATCGCCGTCGACCCAAGTCAGGGCGCTTGCTGCCGCAGCCGCTTAGCTCGGCTTCGCCGCAATACTGTTCGCTGGCTTCGGGGGCGTACACAATGGCGCTGGAGTGCGAATATCCGGTAATAGACCAGAATGGGCAGCCGATCGCGTGAATGGGGGGACTGGTGCCATTGTGTACCCCTTCGGAGGACGGGTTCGCGGGTTTACAGCCTATAAAGGCTTGACGAACGTATCCGAACGAAGCCCCCTGCGCAGCGTTTCCAGCGAAAACAGCTCATGCGGCGCAATATTGCCCAGATTGACGGAACTGCCGAGCGCTTTCAATAAATAGATCTGCTGCTGCTTCTGTGGAGCTTCCCATAGAATACGGTCCGGATCGGGCAGCAGCTGCATGATCTGCCGCAGCTCCTCATCCCGGCACTGGCCGTTCTCGTCGAAGATGCCGACCCCCGTCCCGGATTCCCGCGCTTCGATCGTCACGAGCGCCGCCCCATGCTGCAGGTCGATAAGGACCGTCTCCAGCAGCATTTCCGTATCGATCGTCGATCCCCACAGCTTTTTCCCGTATTCCGTAAAGACAAGCAGCCCCGCCTCGCGGCCTCGGCGAATGAGCTCGTTGCGCGTATGCCGGTCCAGTTCGATCGTTCCGTCGGACACTTCAACGGCGGTAAAGCCGAGCAGCCGCACCATATCGAAAAATTCGCCTACGGTCTCCTGGGCAACAGCGACTTCCAGGAAAGTGCCTCCCGGCATGATGGCGATATCGTGCTGCCGGGCCAGCTCTATTTTGCGTTTCAGCAAGTCGGTCGGATAAAGCGCGGCCGTACCGAAACCGATTTTGAGCAGGTCGATATAAGGAGCCGACGTTTGCAGCAAATCTTCCATGGCATGGAGCCCGAGGCCTTTGTCGATGACCATCGTCTGCCCGTTCGTCCGCGGCTTGGCGGACCGGCAGCCGGTCGGGTCCAGCAGCAGCGGATGCCACTCCAGCCGTGAAGTTACGTCCATAAAACAAGTCTCCTCGCTGTAAAGGATTTGTATGATGTCTGGGAGCAATATATGCATTCGCCCGGACGGTGGTGCCCCTATGCCTAAAAAGGGCCTTGCCCGCATAAGATGGGAAAAAGGCGTTTTGGACAAAGGGGGAGCCCCGCTATCCGGCGCCTGGAAGGGGAAGAGGCGAATGATTAACAAAATCGTGCTGGGGATGGCCAGCCTCCGGCTCATGTCGGGCAGCCTGGAGATTATCGCGGCGCTTCTGATGCTCAGGCTCAATCAGGTGGACAAGGCGCTGCTTGTCAATTCCGGACTGGCGATCGTCGGTCCTTTGATTCTCCTAACGACGACGACGATCGGTTTGGTAGGATTGGCGGAAAAGCTGTCATTTACAAAAATGCTATGGGTCGGTGTGGGAGTTGCCTGCATTTTCATAGGCATCTTGAAAAAATAGCGGAATAATACGCCTGTCCGGGCATATAGATGAGAGTAGACCCGGACAAACCGGGAGGTGACTAACAGCCATGCAACCGATTCTAGCTTTTTTGCCGGCAACGATACGCGGATTGATAGAGAGGCTGCCGGACGAGGCCCGCGATCGACTCGAAGAAATCCGCATACGCGAAGCAAGGCCGCTCGAGCTGGTGATCGACGGCGATTCGCGGTTCGTCACTCCGCTCGGAACGTTGTCGGCGGAGCCGGACAATGGATATCGACCCTCGAAAGAGGACGGGCTGAAGCTCTTGGACCTGCTGACGAACCATTCGCTTTATACGTTCGAGGAGGAGCTGCGCCGCGGCTATATTACGGTCGCTGGTGGCCATCGCGTCGGCCTGGCCGGCAAGACGGTACTGGAGCGCGGGGAAGTGAAGCATATCCGCGATGTCGGCAGCTTCAATATCCGCGTGGCGAGAGCGATTCCCGGCATCGGCCGGACGCTGCTGCCGGCGCTATGGGACGAGGCGGCCCGCAACGTTCACCAGACGCTGATCGTCTCGCCGCCCCGACAAGGGAAGACGACGCTGATCCGCGATCTGGCGAGGATGATCAGCGCCGGAGCGGAGAGCTCGGGAGGTCCAGCAAGAACGGGGCTGAGGGTCGGCATTATCGACGAGCGCTCCGAGATTGCCGCTTGCGTCAAAGGCGTCCCGGCGTTCGACCTCGGCCCGCGTACCGACGTGCTCGACGGATGCCCTAAAGCCGAAGGGATGATGATGATGATCCGCTCCATGTCCCCCGAGGTGCTGGTCGTCGACGAAATCGGCCGCGAGGCGGATGCGGCGGCTCTCCAGGAAGCGCTGCATGCCGGCGTGCGCGTCATCGCCACCGCTCACGGCCGGAATGCGGCCGACATCGGCGACAGACCGGTCATGCGGCGCATGATCGCGGACCGGATGTTCGCCAGAATCGTCGAATTGTCTCGCACTCCCCGCGAAGGCACGCGCTATACGGTACGGGACGAAGCCGGCCGCAAGCTGGCCGAGCTGGGCGGGGCGGCGCTGAGGGAAACCGGGAGGACGTTATGCTGAAGCTGTTCGGGGCGATGATCGTGCTGCTGGCGGGGACGATGTTCGGTTTCGCCAAGGCTTCGCAGTACGCCCGACGGCCGCGCCAGATCCGCCAATTGATTCACGCGCTGCAGCGGCTCGAGACGGAAATGACGTACGGCTATACGCCGCTGCCGGAAGCGCTGCTCCGACTGGCCGAAACGCTGGAGCCGAAGTTGGCCCTGCTGTTCCGGACGGCGGCGGAGCCGATGATGAACGGTTCCGGCAAAACTGCCGGGGAAAGCTGGCGCGATGCGCTGGAGACTTGCTGGAAATATACCGCCCTGTCATCGAATGAACGGGAAATTTTAAGCCAGATGAGCTTTACTTTGGGCATCAGCGACCGGGACGACCAGACTAAGCATCTGCGGCTGGCTGTGAGCCTGCTACAGGCCGAGGAGCAAGTTGCCTGGGACGATGCCCGGCGCTACGAGAAGATGTGGAGAAGCCTGGGGGTGCTGGCCGCGGCTTTCGTCGTCATTCTGATGTACTAGTACAAAGTCAGACCTGAAACGGTACGCATGTCTGGAATGGACGATCCCTTGCCGGGCAAGAAGCGCTGCCGGTTCCACAATACGATTCGAGGTCTGACTTTGTCCCAGAAGGGGTGCGGGAAATGAATGTGGATGTCAACGCCATCTTTCAAATTGCCGGCATCGGCATCATCATCGCGATGATCCATACCGTACTGAAACAGATGGGCAAAGAGGATATGGCGCATTGGGTGACGGTGATCGGTTTCGTCGTCGTCCTGTTTATGGTCGTTAGCTTGCTGGACGACTTGTTCAAGGAAATCAAGACGATCTTTTTGTTCCAGTAGGTGGTTCTATGGAAATGATCCAGATCGTCGGCATCGGATTTGTCGTCGCCGTATTGACGCTTGTGCTGAAAGAGCACAAACCGCTGTTCGCGTTCCTGCTCGTAACGATTACGGGTATCTACATCTTCTTGTTCCTGCTAGGCAAAATATCCGCAGTCATCGACATATTGGAGCAGCTTTCGGCGCTCACGAGCATCAACGTTATGTTCATGAAGACGATTATGAAAATTATCGGCATCGCCTACATTGCCGAGTTCGGAGCGCAGATCGTCCGCGACTCGGGGCTCGAATCGATCGCCTCGAAGATCGAGCTGGCCGGCAAAGTGCTGATTATGGTCATGGCGATTCCGATCATTACCGTCATCATCGAAACGGTAGTCAAGCTGCTGCCCGCTTGAACGGGCGCCGCGGACGGGGTTCCGGCCGCAGCCGCCATTCGGCCGCAGTCGCCGTTCGGGCGGGGGCGACGCAGCCAGGAAGCGACAACGACGGGAGGGAGCCGGTTGAAACAGCAAAGGTGGTCCATCGCCGCAGTCGTCGTGTTCCTCGTATGGATCGCTTTTGCCGGAACGGTCGCCCACGCCGGGTCGCCAGCGGATGCGATCATCCGCGAGCAGGCGGAGCGGCTGCCGACAGACGAGGTGGAGAACTATTGGAAGCAACTGATGAAAGAATACGGCTCCTATTTCCCTGGGGGTCAAACTCCGAGCTTCATGGAGCTGGTCGTGCCGGGAGGCAAAGGCTTTTCGCTGAAGGGGATATTCGAAGGGATCGGCAAGTTTTTTCTGCACGAGGTGCTGATCGGGGGCAAGCTGCTCTCGTCCATCGTCATCCTGACCGTCTTCAGCATGATACTCGAATCGCTGCAAAGCGCCTTCGAACGCAACAATGTCAGCAAAATCGCCTATGCGATCACGTACTTGGTGCTGCTGCTGATCGCCATCAACAGCTTCAGCATAGCGATCGGCTACGCCAAGTCGGCGATATCGAGCATGATCCAGTTCATGATCGCCATGATACCGCTCATGCTGATGATGCTCGGAGCGATGGGCAACGTGGCCTCGGTGGCCGTACTGCATCCGCTCATCGTATTTATGATCCATGCGGTCGGCACGCTTATTTACACGGTGGTGTTCCCGCTGCTCTTCTTCTCCGCCGTGCTGCACATCGTCAGCTCGATCAGCGACAAATACAAGGTGACGCAGCTGGCCAACCTGCTCAGGCGAGTCAGCGTAGCCGCTCTAGGCATCATGGTTACCGTCTTCCTCGGGGTCATCTCGGTGCAGGGCGGAACCGGCGCCGTGGCCGACGGGGTGACGATCCGCACGGCTAAATACGTGACCGGCAACTTCATTCCGGTCGTCGGTCGGCTGTTCTCGGACGCCTCCGAAACCGTCATCGGCGCTTCGCTGCTTGTCAAAAACGCGGTCGGCCTGTCCGGAGTCATCATCCTGGTCTTCCTGTGCGCGTTCCCGGCGATGAAGATTATGGCGCTGGCGCTCATCTACAACGTGTCCGCCGCCGTCATGCAGCCGCTCGGCTCGAACCCGATCATCCAGTGTCTGCAGACGATCGGCAAAAGCCTGATCTACGTATTCGCTTCGCTGGCCGTCGTCGGCTTCATGTTCTTCCTGGCGGTCACGATCATTATTACGGTCGGCAACGTATCGGTCATGATGAGGTGACGAGGGGCGACTAACTTTGGCGAAAAGGGGCGGTACCGATGATGGAATGGTTGAACGGCTGGCTGAAGGACATTATCGTAGTCGTTATGCTGGCCGCCTTCGTCGAGTTGCTGCTGCCGAACAATGCCTTTCAACGCTATGTCAGAACGGTACTCGGGCTGTTCATCTTACTCACGCTGCTATCGCCGCTGCTGTCCCTATTCCAGCAAAAGTGGGATACGGGCAAAATGCTCGCCTCGGTCGAACAGCTGGGCGAAGACAAGAACGGGGAAAAGACGTTCGGCTCGATGCGGTCGCTGACGGCGATCATGCAGGATGCCGACCGCTGGCGGCAAACCGACCGCAGCGAAGCGCAGAAGCTGACGGAGAGCCAACTGGCCGCCGAGCTGCAGCAGAGCATCGGCGACGATGCGGAGGTTCGCGTCAAGCAAGTCAAGCTGCAAATGGAATACGACAATAACGGAACGCCCCGCATGAAGCACATGCAGGTGATCCTTGATCATAGAGAGGCGTCGTCCGGGGAAGAGCAGACGCGCCAGTCGCCGTCGCGCAAGCCGATCGCGGCCGTGGAGCCGGTGAACATCGACATCCGCATCGGTTCGACGGTCAAGCAGGACGACGGCAAGCTGACGGAAGCGCAGCAGGCAGCCAAGCAGCGGGTATACGAGCAGCTCAATCGGCAATGGAAGCTTAATCGCAGCCAAGTGACGCTGTTGTACGAGTCGGAAACGGGAAAAGGGAGGTGATCTCATGGCGAAATGGCTGCAATGGCTGGAGCAGCGGGTAGGCGGCGGGCCGGGCGGGCCCAAGCGGGTCAGCGCATTCCGATGGCTCCTGCTGCTCGGCTTGCTGGGGGTCGCCCTTATGGTTCTCAACTCGTTTCTGCACGTCAAGACGATCGAGCAGCCGGGAGGGGAGAGCGGGGCGGCTCCGCCGTTGGCCGAGCAGGCCTTTGCGGGAAAGGACCCGAACGACAAAGCAGGATTCGGCGAATACGAGCATGCTTACGAAGCGGCCATTCGGGACATTTTGCAGAAGGTGGTCGCGGTCGGGGACGTGGAGGTTCTCGTCACGATCGAATCGACGGAGGAAACGATCGTTCACTCCAATGCGAAGGATACCCAGCACATCACCGACGAGAAGGATCAGAACGGCTCCACCAGGCACATTACCGAAATCTCGCGTTCTGGAGAAATCGTCCTGTACCAAGCCTCGGGCGGGCAAACTCCGATCGTGTTAAAAAAAATAAAGCCGCGCATAAGGGGGGTTGTCGTTGTCGCCAAAGGTGCCGAAAATTTGACGGTCAAGCAGATGATCGCGGAAGCGGTCAGCCGCGGACTGGACGTCCCGGCGCATCGCATCTCGGTATTGCCCCGCAAGCAATAACGATTTAATCCACTATTTAAGGAGGACGAAAACAATGAATACGAAAAGACAAACGGTTTGGCTCGTGTCCATGCTCAGCTTGATGGTGGTACTCTCCGCTTATTACCTGTTTACCGAAGACGTGAACGACCTGGACCTGACATCGAAGCAGGCCGCCGGCAACGAAATCAAGGTCGATACGATCGCCACCGGCTCTGCAACGAAAGCGAATCCGGCTTCCGCCGATCCGGCCGCCGACGAGAAGAAGGGTGCTGCCGATAAAAGTGCCGCCGCAGGCAAAGCGACGACCGATAATGCAACCGACAAAGGCGCGGCTGCCAATAAACCGGCCCCCGACGCCAAAGCAACCGCGGGTGCCTCGACCGGCGCCAAAACGGACGAGGAAGTGCTCAAGCAAGTGACCGCCAAGGCGACGTCGGGCAGCGATTATTTTGCGGCCGCCTTCATAAAGCGCAACGAGGAACTCGCCAAGCAAACGGAAAAATTAATATCGGTCCAGCTCGACGCCAAGAAATCGAGCGAAGAAGTGACGCAGGCGATGAACGAGCTTCAAAAACTGCAGGATCAGGACGAGAAAGTGACCAGTCTGGAAGACCAATTGGCCAAAGATTTCCACAATGCGATCGTGCTTCAGGAGAGCGGCAGATGGAAAGTCGTCGTACAGGCCGCCAAACTGGAAAAAAGCCAAGGCGTCTCGATCGTCGATTTGGTCATGAAAGAAATGAACGTAGCGCCGGATAAAGTGACGGTACAGTACGTCAAGTAAGCTTCCGGCCCGAGCCGGCATACCGCGCGGGAGACCTCCGAATCCGGAGGTCTTCTTCGTTCCCGTGCGGCCCGCCTCATAATCTTGTTTATGTGCGATTGACGGTTGTGCTATAATACAAACATTGCCTGTCTTAGCAAGCGCTTCACAATCGTCGAAGGAGTGAACCATGGAAATGTTCAAATTGAGCGAAATCAAAGAGCTGATCAAGCTGGTCGATTCGACCACCGTGCAGGAGCTTGAAATTGAAAACGAAGGCTCGCGCCTTTTAATCCGTAAACCGAATAAAACCGAATCCGTCGTCGTGACGCATACTCCTCCCAACCAGCATTATTCGCCTTTGCAGCCGCCGGTATACGCCGTGGCGCCGCATACGGCCCAGAATGCCGCACCGGAAACCGGCCCGGTCGCCCAGCCTCCGGCTGCCGATCCGAGCGAGGGCTTGCATAAAATTACGTCCCCGATGGTCGGCACGTTCTATTCGGCTTCGGCCCCTGGCGCAGCTCCGTTCGTCAGCGTCGGCGACCGCGTCGGTGAGAAGACGACGGTTTGCATTTTGGAGGCGATGAAGCTGATGAACCCGATCGAAGCCGAGATCAAGGGCGAGATCGTCGACGTTTTGGTCGAGAACGGCCAACTGGTCGAGTACGGACAAACTTTGTTCCTGGTGAAACCGGAATAAATGGAGGCTAACGCGCACATGACGTTTCAAAAAGTATTGGTGGCTAACCGCGGCGAAATCGCGGTGCGCATCATTCGCGCCTGCCGGGAGCTCGGCATTTACACCGTAGCCGTCTACTCCGAGGCCGACCGGGATTCGCTGCACGTCCGTCTGGCGGACGAAGCGTATTGCATCGGTCCGACGCTGTCCAAGGACAGCTATTTGAACTTTACGAATATAATGAGCGTGGCCACGCTGACCGAATCGGACGGCGTGCATCCGGGTTACGGCTTTTTGGCCGAGAATGCCGACTTCGCGGAAATATGCGAGCAATGCAACATTACGTTCATCGGCCCGTCCCCGCAAGCGATTAGCAAGATGGGCGACAAAGCGGTGGCGAAGCAGACGATGAAGGATGCGGACGTGCCGGTTATTCCGGGCTCCGAAGGTCTGATCGAGGATATGGACGAAGCGGTGCGAATTGCCCGCGAAATCGGCTATCCGGTCATTATCAAGGCGACGGCGGGAGGCGGAGGCAAGGGTATCCGCATCGCCGAGGACGAACAATCGCTCGTCCAGCAGATCGCCACGGCCCAGCAGGAGGCGCAGAAAGCGTTCGGCAATGCGGGCGTATATCTGGAAAAATATTTGACGGGCATGAAGCACGTCGAAATTCAAATATTGGCCGACAAGCACGGCAACGCCGTCTATCTGGGCGAGCGGGACTGCTCGGTGCAGCGGCGCAGACAGAAGCTCGTGGAGGAAGCCCCTTGCCCGGTGCTTTCGCCCGAAACGCGCACGGCGATGGGCGAAGCTGCCGTCAGAGCGGCCAAGGCGGTCCAGTATTCGGGAGCCGGCACGCTGGAATTCCTGCTCGGCGAGGACGGCCGGTTTTATTTTATGGAAATGAATACGCGCATTCAGGTCGAGCACCCCGTTACCGAGATGATTACGAACATCGACATCATCAAGGAAATGATTCTCGTGGCTCAAGGCGAGCCGCTATCGTTCCGGCAGGAGGACGTCGTCATCAACGGCTGGTCCATCGAATGCCGCATCAATGCCGAAGATCCGGAGCGCAATTTTATGCCGTCCCCCGGCCTTATCCAGTTTTACTTGCCGCCGGGCGGTCCGGGCGTACGGGTTGACAGCGGGGCGTATCAGGGGTATACGATCTCTCCTCACTACGACTCTATGATCGCCAAACTGATTGTATGGGCGCCGACCCGCGATGAAGCGATCGCGCGCATGCGCAGGGCGCTTGGCGAGTTCGCGGTAGAAGGCATCCATACGACGATTCCGTTTCACCTTAAACTTATGGATCACAAGCTGTTTCAGGCGGGAACGTTCGACATCAAGTTCCTCGAGGAGCATGACGTCAACGATCCGGAATCGTAAGGGGCAGGCCCCGTATCGTTTGTCATAAAAATGGCAAAATGGTATAGTAATAGTATAGACGAGACGTCTGGGAGGTGTTGTATACATGAGTACTTTGGCTGCGGATTATGAGAAGACCGAGATCGGAACGATCCAGATCGCCCCGGAAGTCATCGAGGTGATTGCAGGACTGGCGACCGTAGAGGTGCAGGGCGTAGCGGGCATGAGCGGAGGATTCGGCGGCGGTATTGCGGAGCTGCTCGGACGCAAAAACTTGTCCAAGGGCGTCAAGGTGGAGGTTGGTCAGCGCGAGGCGGCTATCGACGTATCCATCATCGTAGAATTCGGCAACCGGATACCCGAGGTGGCGAGCTCGATCCAGCGCAATGTCAAGCAAACGATCGAATCGATGACCGGACTTTCCGTCGTCGAGGTTAACGTGCATATTCACGACGTGCAATTCAAGACACCGGATAAATTAGCGCCACAAGAAGAAGAAACGGCGGTGCTGCGAGTCAAGTAAGGCTTGGGGCCCGTCTTGGGGGAAGCGGGTTGTCCGGTGAAGGACAACCCATCGCCCCCGCCTATGCGGAAGGGGACGTACCAGCGTGATCAAAGTATTGGACCGGTTGCTGCTTTTCCTATATACGCTGATAATCGGTGTCAGCGTCGTCTTTTTTTTGACCGCATCTTTCGGGTGGGTGCCGATTGATACGTCCGCCAACTTTTTGCGCAATTTGTATTACGAAGGGTCTACCGCTTATCCGGCGATCGCGATCGGCCTGTTCGTGCTGCTCGTGACCTGTCGGTTTTTCTTTGTGGCCGTCAGACGGGGACGCGGACAAGCTCCTTCGATCGATCAGCGGACCGACTTCGGGGACATCCGCATTTCGCTCGAAACCGTGGAAAATTTGTCGCTCAAAGCGGCTGGACGGGTAAGAGGCGTAAAAGATATGAAAGCCCGGGTGTCGGTTAGCGACGCGGGGCTTGACGTTGTCATACGGGCTGTCGTGGACGGGGAGAACTCGATTCCCGAGCTGTCCGAGGAGATGCAGCGCTCGGTCAAAGGACATATTGAAGAGATTACCGGCATTCCCGTTGCGAACGTATCCGTGTTCGTCGCCAACGTCATGCAGTCTCAGACGTTTAAGAGCAGAGTCGAATAAAGGCAGGTGGCTTGCGCGATGTGGAACGAGCTTTGGGAACGGCATAAAGGCCGCCTGATCGGAATCGCTTCAGGGTTGTTTCTGGGCATTATTTATTTGATTAGCGGCTTTTGGGATATGTTGATATTCGCTTTTATCGTTTCGATCTGCGCTTACTTGGGCAGCAAATTCGACGCGGGACGGCTCAGGCTGAACGCGGACGAATGGATGGAGAAGCTCAGTCGGCTTGCGGATCGCTGGAAATGGTTTCGTTGAAACGGCGGAAGGCGGTCCCATCGGGAAACGGCCTTCTTCTTTTTTGCATGTAGATTGTGGTATATTGAACGCATAGACGTTCCGGAATGTAGGCAGGAGGATGATTCGCGCGATGAAGCGTAGATTGGCCAGGGAAATCGCGTTGCAAAGCTTGTACCAGATCGACATGAATGAGGTGTCGCCGGAGACGGCGATCGAGACGTCGCTGGAGGAAGCGCGCAGCGACAACGAGGCGGAGTTGGAAATCGGCAGCGGGGAAGTCGCCGGCTCGCTCTATTTGTCCGATCTCGTAGTGGGTACGATCAGACAGAAGGAACGGATCGACGAGACGCTTAGCGTATACTTGACGGGCTGGAAGGTGGACAGGCTGTCCAAGGTGGACCGGCAAATATTGCGTTTGGCGGCATACGAAATGCTGTTTACGAACGAGGTTCCGCCGAAGGTTGTCGTCAATGAAGCGATCGAATTGGCAAAGCGGTTCGGCTCCGACGAATCGGGTAAGTTCGTCAACGGCGTTCTCGGCAAGCTGATCAAGGAATTGGATCAGATCAAGAGCAGCTTCGAGGCCAGCCGGTAAATCGGCACCGTTCTCATACGGAAGCGATAACGGGGAGGAAATTGGAAAGTGACACAGCATATCATAGACGGCAAACAACTCGTAAGCGACATACGCGGCAAGCTAAAAGAAGAGATCGACGCACTGGCGGCGGAAGGCTTCCGCCCCGGTCTAGCCGTCGTGCTCGTTGGGGAAGATCCGGCTTCGGCCGTATATGTACGCAACAAGGCAAAGGCGTGCGAGCAGGTAGGCATCTATTCCGAGGTGCATCGGCTGCCGGCGGAGACGACGCAGGCCGAGCTGCTCGACTTGGTGGACAAGCTGAACCGCAACACGAGTATTCACGGCATTCTGGTACAGCTGCCGCTGCCGAAGCATATTTCGGAAGATGCCGTTATCGACGCGATCGCCGTGGAGAAAGATGTCGACGGCTTCCATCCGATTAACGTAGGCAATTTGTCGATAGGCAAGCCGAGCCTGCTGCCATGCACCCCGGCCGGCGTTATCGAAATCATCAAACGGACCGGGACGGACATCGCGGGCAAAAGAGCGGTCGTCATCGGCCGCAGCAATATTGTCGGCAAGCCGGTCGCTATGCTGCTGCTGCGCGAGAACGCGACCGTTACGGTATGCCATTCGCGTACCGCGAATATGAAAGAGCTTTGCCGCGAGGCGGACATTCTTGTGGTGGCGATCGGCAAGGCGAAGTTCGTCACGAAGGAGTTTGTGAAGCCGGGCGCAATCGTCATCGATGTGGGGATTAACCGTCTGGACGACGGCAAGCTGGCTGGAGACGTCGATTTTGCCGACGTCGTGGACATTGCCGGCCCGATCACGCCGGTTCCCGGCGTCGTCGGCCCGATGACGATTACGATGCTGCTGCAAAATACGCTGCAGGCGGCCAAAACGCTGCGCGGGTAAGCAGCGCGGAAGTGGGGCGACGAGTCCGATGCAAACGAAGCAAAACGTCTTGTCCGTCAAGGATTTGACGAAATATATCAAGATGAAGCTGGAAGGGGATTCGCTGCTCCAGGACGTCTGGGTACGCGGGGAGCTGTCGAATTTTACCCATCATTCCAGCGGCCATATGTATTTCACGCTTAAAGACGCCGACAGCCGGGTCAAGTGCATCATGTTCGCCTCGAACAATCAGCGGCTCTCGTTTATTCCCCGCGACGGGGCGAAGGTGGTCGCCAGAGGCAACATATCCGTCTTCGAGCGGGACGGCCAGTACCAGATGTACGTCACGCAGATGCAGCAGGACGGCATCGGCAATCTGTACATGGCGTTCGAACGGCTGAAAAAAAAGCTCGGCGACGAAGGGCTGTTTGCGCAGGAAAGAAAGAGACCGATACCGAAATTTCCGCGCGCCGTCGGGGTCATTACGTCTCCGACAGGCGCGGCGGTCCGGGATATCGTTACGACACTGCAAAGACGGTATCCGTCCGTGCCGGTGCTGCTGTTTCCGGTGCTTGTGCAAGGGGCGCAGGCGGCGCCCAGCATCGTCCGAGCCATCGAGGCGATGAATCGTCAAGGGGAAGCCGACGTATTGATCGTCGGGCGCGGCGGCGGGTCGCTAGAGGAATTGTGGGCGTTCAACGAGGAGATGGTCGCGCGGAGTATCGCGTCATCGGCCATCCCGGTCATCTCGGCGGTCGGACACGAGACCGATTTTACGATAGCCGATTTCACTGCCGATCTGAGAGCGGCTACGCCGACAGCGGCGGCCGAACTTGCCGTGCCGCATCATCTGGAGCTGGCGCAGCATCTCGCTCATTTGTCGCAGCGGCTGCTCAAGGGACTGTCGTCGCAAGTGAACTTCAAGCGCGAGCAGTGGAACCGTCTGCGCCGTTCGCCGGTGCTGACGCAGCCGTACAGGCAGCTGCAGGAGCCTGCGCAACGGCTGGACCGTCTGCGCGAGCAGCTCGCCTTCCGCTTGCAGGAGAGGGTCTCCGCCGCGCGCGAATCGGCGATCCGGCTGGAGCGGAAGCTTTCCGCGCATAATCCGAAGCAGCAGCTCGGCTATGCCCGCAAGCGCGTCGACGTCGCCCGGCATCAGCTGCTTCAATCGATGCAGGCGGTCAGCAAGGACGCGCGGCACAGGTTTACCTCCCAGCTTCGCCAGCTGGATGCGCTCAGTCCGCTCAAGGTAATGCAGCGCGGCTACAGTCTCGTCTACGACGAGCGGCAGGAACGCATCATCAACTCGATCGGGCAGGTACAGCCCGGCGATATGGTAACCATACGTTTGACCGACGGCAAGCTGGACTGTCATGTATGGGGAATGGAGGAGAACGGGAATGAGCAACGGGGAGAAGGATAACGCGGTCAGCTTCGAGGAAGCGATGGACAAGCTCGAGCAAATCGTCGCCAAGCTGGAGCGCGGGGACGTGCCGCTGGAAAAAGCGATCGAGCTGTTCCAGGACGGTATGGCGCTGTCGCATCTGTGCGGGACGAAGCTGGAGCAGGTGGAACGGAAAATCGAAACGCTGCTGGAGGATAACGGAAGCTTTGTGAAAAAGCCGTTCCAGCCGGCTACGGACGAAAGGGAGAATTAATCGACATGTCGGACTCGTCCATATCGGATTACATCAAGAGCTATGCGCAGCGGATCGAAGTGGAGCTGCTGTCGAGTCTGCCGGGCCGCTGGCCGGTTCCGGACGTGCTGCGCGAGGCGATGGCTTATTCGCTGATGGCGGGTGGAAAGCGAATCCGCCCGATTCTCGTCATTGCCGCGGCGGAAGCGTGCGGAGGCAAGCTGGAAGCGGCTTTGCCGGTGGCCTGCGCGGTGGAGATGGTACACACGTATTCGCTTATCCACGACGATCTGCCGGCGCTCGACAACGACGATTACCGGCGGGGACGGCTGACTAACCATAAAGTGTTCGGCGAAGCGATGGCCATTTTGGCCGGAGACGCGCTGTTGACCCACGCCTTTTACGCGGCATCGGGAGCGGCACTTCACGGCGTTCCCGCAGATACCGTACTCTCTATCGTCCGGGAGCTGGCCGAATACGCCGGTCCGCGGGGGATGGTGGGCGGCCAGGTGGCCGACATGCAGGGAGAGCAAGGACTTACGCGCTTGGACGAGCTGGAATATATTCACCTGCATAAGACGAGCGATCTGATCGCCTTCTCGCTCAAAGCCGGAGGACGGATCGGCGGCGCAACGGAAGAGCAGTTGGAGGCGCTCGAGACGTTCGGGACGAATGTAGGATTGGCTTTTCAAATCCAGGACGATATTCTGGATGTCGTCGGCGACGAAGGTAAGCTCGGCAAGGCGGTCCACAGCGACGAGAAGCAGCAAAAAGTGACTTACCCTTACTTCATCGGTTTGGACGAATCTCGGCGTCAAGTGGCGGAGCTGACCGAGCTGGGGAAAGAAGCGATTCGCCGCGCCCGGCTGGCCAACCCGGAGCGTCTGTTCGAACTGGCGGATTATTTGGTGGGCAGGGACCATTGATGCCGGCGCAGCGCTCACAGGCGTTGCCGCCGCTTTTTGGCGTGTCCGGACAAGCCGGCGTCACCGAGCCGTGGTCCAGGCGTGAGTAGACTATCATTGAGCGTCAATTCGCGGATATGTTATAATGTGTCGTAGTATGTAACGATCAAACGCATGGTCTTGCCTACATATTGTCGCACGTGATATCCGGCAAAGGGGCAATACTAGTATACAATGGCGCAAATTCCATAATTCCTTCCGTACGGCAGGCGGCCGGCCTTGAACCGGCCAACTCGGAGCGATAGCTCCCGATGCGTTAACGCGAAGCAATATGGGGACGGAAAGTGAGGGCACAACCGTGCTTCTAAATCGAATCGACAGTCCGGCCGATCTCAAAACGCTGAGCGTTCCCGAGCTGGAGACGCTGGCAGAGGAAATACGCGGCTTTCTGATTGAAAAGCTGTCCAAAACAGGCGGCCATCTGGCCCCGAATCTCGGTGTCGTCGAGCTTACGCTCGCGCTCCATTATTGGTTCGACAGCCCGAAAGACAAGTTCATATTCGACGTCGGTCACCAATCGTACGTTCATAAAATATTGACAGGGCGCAAAAACCGCTTCGACACGCTGCGCAAGTACAAAGGGATGTGCGGCTTCGTCAAAATGTCGGAAAGCGAGCATGACGTCTGGGAGGCCGGCCACAGCAGCACGTCGCTGTCGGCCGCCATGGGCATGGCCGTGGCCCGCGACCTGAAGGGCGAGGACAACAAGATCGTCGCCATCATCGGCGACGGCGCGCTGACCGGCGGCATGGCGCTGGAAGCGATGAACCATATCGGCCACGAGCGCAAAAACTTGACTGTCGTGCTGAACGACAACGAGATGTCGATTGCGCCGAACGTAGGCGCTTTGCACAACTATTTGTCCCGCATTCGCACCGATAAGCATTACAACAAGGTCAAGGAAGAATTCGAGCATTTCCTCAAAAAAATTCCGGCCATCGGCGGCACGCTCGCCAAGACGGCGGAACGGATGAAGGACAGCCTGAAATATTTGGTCGTCTCCGGCGTCTGGTTCGAGGATTTGGGCTTCAAATATTTGGGGCCGGTCGACGGCCACAACCTGACGCAATTGCTGGATACGTTCAAGCAGGCGGAGAACATTAACGGTCCCGTCCTCATTCACGTCGTTACGGTGAAGGGCAAAGGTTTTTCGCCGGCCGAGGCCGATTCGCAATCATGGCACGGCGGCGGACCTTACAAGATCGAATCGGGCCAATTCGTCAAGGCGGTCGGCCATCCGATGTATACGGAAGTGTTCGCCAATTCGCTGATCGAGCTGGCCGAGCGGGACGAGCGGATCGTGGCGGTTACGCCGGCGATGTCGAGCGGCTCCGGGCTGCTCAAGTTCGCCGACAGGTTTCCCGATCGGATGATCGACGTAGGCATAGCCGAGCAGCACGCCGCGACGCTGTGCGCCGCCTTGGCGCTGGAAGGCATGAAGCCGGTTTTCGCTGTGTACTCGACGTTCATGCAGCGGGCCTACGACCAGATCATCCACGACATATGCCGGCAAAACACGAATGTCGTTTTCGCCATCGACCGGGCCGGCTTCGTCGGGGCGGATGGTGAAACGCATCAGGGCGTCTACGATATCGCCTTCATGCGCAGCATTCCGAATATGGTGCTGATGATGCCCAAAGACGAGAATGAGCTGCGTCACATGATGAAGACCGCAATCGAATACAACGACGGCCCGATAGCCGTCCGTTATCCGCGCCTGAACGGCGTGGGCGTCAAGATGGAGGAGAATCCGCAGCCGATCCCGATCGGAACGTGGGAGAAGGTCCGCGACGGCGAAAAATTCGCCATCCTGGCGGCAGGAGCGCCGATGCTGGAGCTGGCTGCGCAAGCGGCGGAGCTGCTCAAGCCGGAAGGCATACAGCCGCTTATCGTCAACGCGCGCTTCCTGAAGCCGCTTGACGAGAACATGCTCGTTCGGCTGTACGAGGAAGGCTACCATCTGCTGACGCTGGAAGAAGGGGCCGTACGCGGCGGCTTCGGCAGCGCCGTATTGGAATTTTATGCCGAACGCGATATTTACGGTATGAAGATTAAACCGATCGGCATACCCGACTATTTTGTCGAGCACGGCAGTCCGAAAGAACAGCGTCAGGAAGTCGGTTTGACGCCGGAACGGATCGTCACGGAAATGAAGGCGATGCTGCCGCGCAGACGGCAGCGCGCGTAAACGGGCAGGAGCGGCAAACGATGTCTTCCAATAAAGAACGGCTTGATCTGCTGCTGGTGGAACAAGCGTATTACGATAGCAGGGAAAAAGCGAAAGCCGCCATTATGGCGGGCCTCGTCATCGTCGACGGGGAACGGATCGACAAAGCGGGCACCAAAGTGCCGCGCGAAGCGTCGATTACGGTCAAAGGGGCGATCCATCCCTATGTGAGCCGCGGAGGGCTCAAGCTGGAGAAGGCGATACGCGAATTCGATCTAAAGCTTGAGGGCGCGGTCATGATCGATATCGGCGCTTCGACCGGAGGTTTTACCGATTGCGCCCTGCAAAACGGGGCTGCGTACGTCTATGCGGTGGATGTCGGCTATAACCAGCTCGACTGGAGCTTGCGCAACGACCCGCGCGTATGCGTGATGGAACGGACGAATTTCCGTTACATGCAGCCCGGCGATTTGCCGGGACCGGCGCCGACGTTTGCCTCCATCGACGTATCGTTTATTTCGTTGAAGCTGATTTTGCCGCCGCTCCGGGCTTTGCTTGCTCCGGGAGCGCAGGTTGCCGCCTTGATTAAGCCGCAGTTCGAAGCAGGACGGGAGAAAGTCGGCAAGTCCGGCGTCGTGCGCGATCCCGGCGTGCACCGCGAGGTGTTGGAAGCCGTACTGACTCAAGCCGTCCGGAACGGCTACGAGCTGCAAGGCTTGACCTACTCACCCATTACAGGTGGAGAAGGCAATATCGAGTTTTTGGCGCTGCTCTCGCTGAACGGAACCGGCGGCGGGGAAGAGGCGCACGGCGACGCGATACCGGCCGGCTGGACAGAGCGGATTGGCGAAACCGTGGCGGCCGCTGCGCAAGCGTTTTAACGATTTGGGCTTGAACTCATCGGAACCGATGAGTTTTTTGGCTTTTCGAAAGGATTTTCCGCCATCCTCTAGAATGTTTCATGCAGGGGGGATTGGCGATGCGAACCGGGGACACGTTCGTCATAGTGCTGCTGATCGCGGCCGGCCTGATCTGGTTTTACGCCCGCGGCCGTCACTGGTACGACAAGCCGCGACCGATGCTGGCCATACCGCAGCAGGAGGAAATATTCGTTCCGTCCGACGAGGCGGTCCGGCTGCTCAACGCGGAAGGCTACGAGGTGGCCGCCGGGAAGACGAAGCTGCCGGTGACCGTGTTGCTGGACGGCCAGGAGCTGGAAACACGCCTATTCATCGACGCCTTCGTGCTGAAGGAGGACGAGTTGTACATCGTCAAGCTGGCCCGCGACCGGCAGCCGCTTGAGATGACGGCCAGCGCCATTCGCGAAAGACTGCTCGTCTACAGCTTGCTTTACCCCGATGCAGCCGGGGTGCTGTATGTCGATACGACGCTGCGCTCCATTCGTCAAATTACGTTCGAGATCGAAAGGGACTAAAAAGGGGAGGCTGTGCATGAAAGCCCAGCGACATTTTAAAATCAGGGAAATTATTACATCCAAAGCAATCGAAACTCAGGACGTGCTTGTCGAAGAGATGCGCATAGCCGGGTTTCACGTTACACAAGCGACGATTTCCCGCGATATTAAAGAAATGCACTTGATAAAAGTTCCGCTCGAGGATGGACGGTATAAATATTCGATGCCGGCCGACCAGAAAATGAATCCGGTTCCGCGGCTAAAGCGGGCGCTCGCGGATCATTTTGTGCATATCGATTTCACGGACAATCTGGTCGTCATGAAATGTATGCCAGGCACCGCCAATACGCTCGGCTCACTGATCGACAGTTTGGAATGGAGTGAAATCATGGGAACCATATGCGGCGATGATACGATCCTGATCATTTGCCGGACCAAGAAACATAGCGCGGACGTGGTCAAGCAGTTTTTGGACATGCTCGGATAACGTTGCCGGCGGCGGGAGGAATTCAGATGATTACGGAATTGACGATTCGCAATTTGGCTGTGATCGAACAAGTAACCGTTTCGTTCCGAAACGGTTTTTCGGTATTGACCGGGGAGACCGGGGCCGGCAAGTCGATTATCATTGATGCCCTCGGTCTGATCGCCGGAGGCAGGGGCTCTGCGGAGCTGGTGCGCTACGGCTGCGACAAAGCCGAGATTGAAGCGCAATTCGATATCGCCGCCGGTCATCCGGTGTTTGTCGTGTTGGCAAAGATCGGCATCGATACGGGACACGAGGACCCCGAACGTCTGATCGTCAGGCGCGAAGTGTCCGCTCACGGCAAAAGCACGAGCCGGATAAACGGACAGCTTGTCAATCTGACGATGCTGCGCGAGGTCGGCGATTGTCTCGTCAATATTCACGGCCAGCACGAGCACCAGTCGCTGATGAAGGCGGAAGCGCACTTGGAATGGCTCGATCTGTTCGAGTCCGACCGGATCGTCCCCGTTCGCTCCGAATTCGAGCAGTGCTACGACCGCTATGCCCAGTTGAAGAAGGAATTGCGGCATTTGCAGGAAACGAGCAAGCAAGCGCTGCAGATGGCCGACCTGTACCGGTTCCAGATCGAGGAAATCGGGGCGGCGGAGTTAAAAATCGGCGAAGATGAATCGTTATTGGAAGAAAAGCGCAAACTAGCTAATGCAGAAAAGCTGTATCAGAACGTGGCGGACTCATACGACGCTTTATACGGAACCAAAGGCTTGTCCACCATCGCCAAGGCGGTCGCGCGCATCACCGATGTGGCGGGGGCGCACGCGGCAGTGCTTGGTCCGCTTCTCGAGCAGATGCAGTCGGCGTATTACCAGTTGGAGGACGCGGCGTTTCAGCTGCGCGATTACCGCGATAACATCGAATTCAATCCGGAGCGGTTGGAGGAGATCGAAGACCGGCTCACGCTTCTTTCGACGCTTCGGCGCAAGTACGGGGACAATATCGGGGAAATGATCGCCTATGGGCAAAAAATTCAGAACGAGCTGGAACTGATCGAGAACAAGGATGAGACGATGCGGAAGCTCGAGCAGGCGCTGGAGCGGGAAAAAGAAAAGCTTCTGGTCATCGGGACGAAACTGTCCGAGCTCCGTCAGGAAGCGGCCAAACGTCTGGCATCGGGCATCGAAGGCGAGCTGAAGGCGCTTCATATGGAACGGACCCGCTTCGACGTTCATTTCGCCCGCAACGGCCATTCTTCGATCGGCGAACCGCCCGTTATCTCGCGCAGCGGTCTGGACGAAGCGGAGTTCATGATCTCGGCGAATCCGGGGGAGCCGCTCCGCCCGCTGGCGAAGATCGCTTCCGGCGGGGAGATGTCTCGGATCATGCTGGCGATGAAATCGATTTTCGCGCGGGTCGACCAAATACCCGTGCTCGTCTTCGACGAGGTCGATACCGGCGTCAGCGGACGGGCGGCTCAGGCCATCGCCGAGAAAATGTCCGATCTGTCCAAGCATTGCCAAGTATTCTCCATTACACATCTGCCGCAGGTGGCGTGTATGGCGGATTCGCATTATTTGATCCATAAATCGGTTCAAGGCGAGCGGACGTACACGTCGGTCGAGGACGTGCGGGATTCGGTCCGTATTCTGGAGCTGGCGCGCATGCTGGGCGGGGTAGAAGTGACGGAAACGACGCTTAGCCATGCGCGCGAGATGATCGAGCTGGCTCGGGTGCAGAAAATCGGCGCCAGTTCGTGAAAAATGGGGATTAACCCCTGAAATATCCCCGTTAATTGGGTTATACCGCCCATAATCACGGAATAACTGCAAATTCAGCGAATTTGCAGGAACGGGAGGGCATCATTTTCAGTTATAAAACCGTTGGGGCGCGGTTACCTTATAGGTACGCAAACGGCGGAAAACGCCCAGTCAGGCAGCATGCGTAAAGGAGCGTGGTTCGAGTTGGATTCCGGCAAAAGAAAAAGATTGATGGGTCTTATTCTCGTCTTCTTCGTTTGTTTGGGCAGTATTTCCACTCCTTTTCAAAGCTTCGCGTCGTTCCCCAACGAGTTGAGGTTGTTTACCGGGCAAGAGAAAGAGCTCCGCTTGTCGATGCCGGTTCACGCGCAGGCGACGGTCAATCCGGATGTGGTCAAAGTGAACGGCAGCGCCGAGCATTCGTTCCAGGTCGATCTGAACCGGCCGATCTCGCTGGAGTCGGCAAGCAGCGGCGAGACCCAATTACAGCTGCGGCTGTTTGGCAAAATCCCGTTGAAGACGGTCAAAGTGAATGTGATGCCCGATCTCAAGGTGATTCCCGGCGGGCAGACGATCGGGGTCAAAATCAAGTCGGACGGCATTATGGTCGTCGGTCATCATCTCGTCTCCGTAGCCGAGAACAAGAAAATGTCTCCCGGCGAGGAAGCGAAAATTCAAGTCGGCGATCTGATTCAGGAAGTGGACGGCACGTACATTAACGACGTCACGAAGGTGGCGGATCTGGTGAAAAAAGCCGGGGAGCAGAAAAAGCCGCTCTCGCTGAAAATCCGCCGCAACGACACGCAGATTCGCGCGGACATTACGCCGGCCTTCGATATTCTCGAAAAATCGTACAGGCTCGGCTTGTACATCCGCGACTCGGCGGCGGGCGTCGGCACGCTTACGTTTTATGCACCCGACCAGGGCGTATACGGCGCATTGGGCCATGTCATTACGGACATGGACACGCAAACGCCGATCTCCGTCGGCGACGGTCAGATCGTGCACTCCAACGTCACCTCGATCGCCAAGAGCCAGAACGGCGAGCCTGGGGAAAAACGGGCCATCTTTATCAACGAGAGCAAAATATTAGGAAACATCGAGAAAAATACCGCATTCGGCATCTTCGGCAAAATGTTCAGCGCACCGGAGCACAGCATCGAGAAAGAAGCCATTCCCGTCGCTTTCGCGGAAGAAGTGAAGGAAGGTCCGGCGCATATTTACACCGTCGTCTCCGGGCAAAAGGTCGAGAAGTTCGATATCGAGGTCGTCCACGTCTCCCGGCAGGAGTTCCCGGCCACAAAGGGCATGGTTATCAAGATTACCGATCCTCGTCTGTTGGACAAGACCGGAGGCATCGTACAGGGCATGAGCGGCAGCCCGATTATCCAGAACGGCAAAATGATCGGCGCGGTCACCCACGTTTTCGTCAACGATCCGACTTCCGGTTACGGGTGTTTTATCGAGTGGATGCTGCAGGACGCCGGCGTCGTCATCAATCCGAACACACAGCAAAATCTTAAGGCCGGTTAACGGGCCTTAAGATTTTTCGTTTTTTGTCGAACCGTAAGAGAATGTAAGGAAAAATATTTATTATAGATCATTTTCGAAAAAAATAAAAGAAAAAAATTTTTCGACAGAAGGAAAACGAACCGCCTTGTCGAAAATATGTAAGAGTGGTAGTAAACCCATCACTTTTTCGACCAATGAGGAGGAACTAATGTTGCAAAAGATCGAAGTGTTATTGGCTGATGACAACCGAGAATTCACAAACCTGCTTTCGGAATTTATTTCCGAACAAAACGATATGGTTGTGGCTGGAGTTGCCTACAACGGCAATGATGTGTTGTCTTATATGGAGCACAACAGCAAAGCGCCGGATGTGCTCATTCTCGATATCATCATGCCACACCTCGACGGCCTCGGCGTATTGGAAAAGCTCCGGGAAATGAACTTGAACCCTCAGCCCAAAATCATTATGCTCACTGCTTTCGGGCAGGAGAACATCACCCAGAAGGCGGTTCAGCTGGGAGCCTCGTATTACATTTTAAAACCGTTCGATATGGAGATTTTGACCAATCGAATTCGCCAGCTCGTTACGAACACCAGTCCGATGACATCGCACGTCTCGTCCAAGCCGAATGTGGTGCCGATTACGAAAGGCCGCAACCTGGATGCCAACATCACGAGCATCATTCACGAAATCGGCGTGCCGGCGCATATCAAAGGGTACCAGTATTTGCGCGAAGCGATCACCATGGTGTACAACAATATCGAAATATTGGGAGCGATCACGAAAACGCTCTATCCGGCCATTGCCGACAAATACAAAACGACGCCGTCTCGCGTCGAACGCGCCATCCGCCACGCGATCGAAGTCGCCTGGACGCGCGGCAACATCGACAGCATCAGCCACCTGTTCGGGTACACGATTAATATCTCCAAGAGCAAACCGACCAATTCCGAGTTCATCGCGATGGTGGCGGACAAGCTGCGGATTGAGCATAAGGTGTCGTGAAAGAGGGAAGAATAGAAGTGTAAGCGCGTAAACGACAAATACCGCTTCTTTATTGGTTTCTTTCGAAACCAGTAAAGGGAGCGGTATTTTTGTGAATGATTATACGGTATTATTTATAAGTTTCATTAACATGCGATCGCGAAATCAGCTTATGCGGAGTTCCTCCGGTCACATTATCGATTGGGATGTAGTAGACCGTAATCTGATTTTTGGAAACGAAGTCTTTCGGGACGATATACCCGGATACTTGAATGGTTGCAGTTCCCGCATCGATCAACTTTGGCTTTATCCGAATTCTATCCTCTTCTCTTTGCTCCAACACACCCAATGAAAATAGCGACTGCGGCTTTTTGGCATTTATATTTTGTTCTGTGGGTTCATCGATTCTTGTCCAATCGTCATTCGAAACGCTGATTCCGCATGAATTATGGTAGAAGGCCGATTGCTGTTCCAATGTTAATTCGCTAATGGAAAGCAAAGCATATCCGCTAACTCCGTCCAACGAGTGAAGGACCGGACTTTGCCCCCAACGCAAATCGTCGGATAGCCATTTGCGGTTGGGATCATCAGGGTCATCCAAATCAACAGCAAGAAAAGCGGTAGTCGTACACGAAACAAGACCGTTTATCGAAGTAGAAGCCCATCCTTGATCGTCGAATTCGAACGCCCCGTAGTTGTAGGCAGAAAAGTATCTCGGCACCATGGTCATTACATTGGACTTGTGCCATACCACCTCGGCAGCAGCGACAGTATGTTTGTCCGTCTGGAATTGTTGTCCTGCGTTAAAAGCGATCACTCGATTAACAAAGGTAACCGCTTGGGCACGAGTCACTTTGGAGTCGAGCGAAAGCATCCCGTTCCCGTTCCCCGTTAATAAGCCTCGCGAAGCGGCTTCATAGATCATTCGGTTCTGCGAAGAGGTTTGGTCCTTTTTTAATTGCTGAATCGGGTCCAATCCGTTTTTGATGTTTTTTAGGAAGTCCTCCACATAGGATTGCTCGTTGGAAATCAGATATCCGCACATGTTTGCGTCTTTTCTGCATTCATCGGTATCCGTTATTAATTGGGGAGGGATCCGATTCTTAACCGACGCTAACGCTTGTTCCAGTTTGGTTACGACTTGTTCCGGGTGATCGTAGACAAGGTTGAAATCGCCGGCAAAATCGGGTCCGGCTTCAATTGACTTTCTTGCTGGGTCGTTTGCAAATGTTTGCAGCGGGAATCTTTTTTGCATCTCTTCCTTGATCATCTTATCAAATATCGGATTTTGAGTTGCTCTTACCAAGGTAGCCGCAATTTCGGCGCGGGCTATAGGTTTGTCCAATCCGGACGGATAGTCGTCATTATAAAGCTCATGGCTTGTTGCCGCTTGCTTGTAAGGGGCGAACCAAGATTCGCCTAAGCGCGGTGCTTCTACGGGATACTGCAATGCTTTGATCATCATCGTTATAAACTCTTCGCCTGTAATCGTAGCTTCCGGCTTGAAAGTTCCATCCGAATAACCCGTTACGAAGCCGGTAGAAACCGCTTTTTGGATTTGCGCTTCCGCCCAATGACCGGAGATGTCCTTCAGAGTCGGTGTCTGGAATTCTGCCTGTACACTGCCGCTGCTCAGAAATAGATGGAACAGAATGGCTGCCAGAACTAGACTTGTTGAAATTTTTTTCATCCTATGCACCTGCTTTGTCTTTTCAATTTGTTAAAATACCGCTTGCGGGTCCTATTACTCGCTTAAAGGGTTCCTCCCGTCTGTTTTGTCTAAAGTCGCCCCACAACGATAAAATCAACATTTTTTATTGTAACGGTCACTTTTAAATATTTCCACGGATTTTAAGTCACATCTGAAAGAAAACTTCAAAAATATATAACTTATGACCCATTTACATGGACGCGATCTGGTATTGCCTAAATTTGGCGGATTGTGGTAAGGTATTAAGTGACTTTCGTACCAATTAACGAGTGTTTTATGAGTCCTTAAGACTTATAGGTCTTTGCTTTTTTGTGGTGAATAGGTTTAAAAGTTCATTTCTAAATCATGGAAGTTATGGATTGACTACTTGAAATGAATCGAATAAAAGAAAGGAGGGATTGAAATTTGAAGCTTAAAGCGGCAACTTTCATTGCTTTATGCGGCGCCATTTTGATGTGCATTACAACTTTCTATAACGTGTTATTAAATACTGACGTGGTTGAATATACAGAGAACTCCAAATCTCATTTTATCCTTTTGACTTTATTAAACTTTATTGCAGCTCTATCATTTGTAAACTTTTTCGTATCGTTTTCGCTTGCTCAAAGAAAGAGAGGCTAAAAAAACCATGAGTACGGAGCTTGATCATATTATTCAAGAAGAATCGTCCGGCAATCGTCCTGTTTCTTATGCCACTAATCCGATTGCAAACGTTCTTCATACATTGGGTGTAGGCATTTTGATTGTCGGAATTATAGCCGGAGTTTTTATTATTGCAGCATTGGAAGATCCGGGCTCCACACGTTCCTTTAGTCCGGACCCCCATCCGTTAAGGTGGGTTTACGGGGTAACGTTAATTATTTCAAGTCTGTTCAGCGGTATGGTTTTTGTAGGTTTTGGCGAGACGATTAAACTGCTTACACGTATTAAAGAAAACACGGAAACATAAGTTCCATGGAGATTGGGAGAGAAAGATCTGGCCGAACGTTCTTAGCGCTTCATCGGCCATCGCTTTGACGGGGGCGTCGAATCGTGCTGAAAGGGCAATAGTCAATCCTCGCCGTCTGCCGAATGCGCAGCCGGCATTTTTTTGCATACTCATGTTTGATGCGGATAGTAACGAAGCGGCTCCCGACAAAGAAGCTTCGGCAGAAGCCGAGGGGTTTGTCAAAGAAGGATGGTCGAAACGCGCCTCTAACGTTTTCTCAGCAGCCGCAAACCTGCTAATATAGAGGGAACGGAACAGAAAAGGAACGGAGGGCGGGATCGTTTTATGAATACTATTTTCAATGCCGGAACCCGGCTGTACAGACTCGCAGAGGTCTGCGCAGTCGGGCTTTCTGTTGGCTCGAACCCCTTCGAAGCTACGGGAGGCGGAGATGTTGCGATTATCGTTTTAAAGGGCAGCGGTATGCTGGACTTCGGCGAGGGAGCCCGTGCGGCAAGCCGGGGGGAAGTATGGTTGCTGACGTCGGACCGCCCCTTCCGGCTGTGGGCGGACCGACAGCCGTTTGAGGGCTGTCTCGTGCGCTACGAGGTGTACGGCGAGACGAAGCTGCACCGGTACGAGCGTGTGACCGCTGAAGAAGTGCGGATGATTGCACCGGATTTTGCGCCTCTGCTTCGCTGCTGCAGCGAGCTGATGAAGCTGGAAGAAGGGGAACAGGACGGTTTCCGGGGACAGGCTGGGCTGTATCGCCTATTGGAGCTGCTGGCTGCTGCCGAGCGTCGTCCTGGGCCGGAAGAGACGACGGAAGCGGCTATTGCCCGCGTCGTCCGTTATATGGAGCAGCATCTGGAGCGCGACCTGCCGCGGGACGAGTTGGCGCAGATGGCGGGGCTGAGCCCGGGGTATTTCAGCGCGGCCTTCTTGCGGTATAAAGGTGAAAGTCCGTCCGACTATATGCTGGGGTTGCGTCTGGAGCGGGCGGAAGAGTTGTTGTTCCTGCACGGAACGGTGAAGGAGGCCGCGGCTCGGGTCGGTTTCGAGGACGAGTTTTATTTCAGCAGGCGGTTTAAGCAGAAAAAAGGGCTTCCGCCTTCCGCATATATCCGCAGCCGCAGCTTCAGCATCGCGAGCGTCTCCGAGCCGTTGTCCGGAAATCTGCTGGCTTTGCGGTTGCGCCCCAGAGCCGCTGCGTTTTACGAACATCACGACGAATACGGAACGATGCTCCGGCTGCATTCCTGCGAGGAAGGGGAGGGCCCGGTGTGGGCGCATAATTTGCTGATGCTGGAGCAGGCGTCGCCGGAGCTGATCTTCTGCACGGATTGTCTCCACGAGGGGGCAAGGGCGGAACTGGAGCGCATCGCCCCGACGATCCCGATCGGCTGGCTCGGCGACGATTGGCGCCGCCAACTGCAGCAGATGGCGAAGGCGGTGGAGCGCGCCGGGGAGGCGGAGGCGTGGCTCGCCGCTTACGACCGCAAAGCGGAGTCGGCCAGCCGTCGCGTGCGGAGAAAATGGGGCGGAGCGACCGTGCAAGTTTGGCGGATTATGGATGCCGAGTTCCGGGTATACGGCAGACGCAATGCCGGGGCCGTACTCTATGAGGATTTGCGGCTCGGGGTCGACGACAGGCTCAAGCCTATCGAAATATTTGAAACGGTAACCCGCGATGAACTGTTCCGCTACGATGCCGATATGCTGGTGGTCATGATCGATCCGACGCCGCAGGCGGCCATCCAATGGGAGCGGCTGCAGCGTTCCGAGGCGTGGACCCGGCTGTCTGCGATCAGGCAGTGGCGAGTATACCCGACCGGCACGGAAAAGCTGCTGGAATATTCCGCTTGGTCGCACAGCCGGGCGCTGGATCATCTGACTGCAATTCTCCTGTGACCATCGTCCATCCCTGACCGTCTTATTGTCCATGTTCAAGAAAACGGGACAATGATACTATGTGAATGAGAATGAAAATTATTATCATGAAGATAAGCTTAACGGCTTAATGAACAGAAAGGTCTGATCGCCATGCTTGCCAAAGGGGCGCCATGGAGACGGGAGCTGCTGACCGGACCGCCGGCTGTCTATCCGCTGCAGGAGCTGTCCTGTACCGCAACGGGAATCCGGGCTTGTTTTTATCAGGGGCTTCCGTACCTGGGCAAAGAAACCCGCGTGTTTGCTTACTGGGCTGTGCCGCAGACCGCTACCGGCGTCAAGGTTCCCGGCGTCGTGCTAGTGCACGGCGGGGCCGGAACGGCATACCGCGAATGGGTCGAGCGGTGGGTGCGGAGGGGTTATGCGGCCATTGCAATGGATCTGGAGGGACATGCGCCGGTATTCTCCGGCAAGTCCGACGAACTGCGCCGGCACCGCTGGAGCGGTCCCGAGAAGCAGGGGGTGTTCGGCGACTACGCCCTCCCCGTCGAGGATCAATGGATGTATCATGCGACGGCCGATGCGATGTTGGCCCATTCCTTCCTTCGCTCCCTCCCTCAGGTGGACGAGACGCGAATCGGCATTTCCGGCATTTCGTGGGGAGGCATTATAACGAGTCTGGTGGCGGGTATCGACCGCAGGCTCTGTTTTGCCGTGCCCGTATACGGCTGCGGCTTCCTGTACGAACGGGGCACGATCTACGGCGAAGCGCTTGCTGCCATGCCTGAAGCGGAAGCCGGGAAAATCCGCAAACTGTGGGACCCGTCGTCGTATTTGGCGGACAGCCGGCTTCCGATGCTGTGGGTTAACGGCAGCAACGATACGCATTTCCCGCTCGATATATTCGGCCGCTCGTTCGAATTGCAGCAGCGGGGGAATGCGTCCAGCGTGCTGAGCGTCCATCCGGGATTGAAGCATTCGCATTCGGACGGCTGGTCGCGAGAAGAAATTTACGCTTTCGCCGATTCCGTAGTCCTTGCGGGAACGCCGCTTCCCCGGCTGGAACCGGTACTGCAGCGGGACAAGATGGTTACGGTCGCGTATTGCTCCCGTTTGCCGGTTGTAAGCGCCAAGCTGTATTGGAGCGAGGACGGCATCAATCGGCGGGCACTGCATTGGAAAACCGCGGAAGCCCAGATCGACGAGTCTAGGGCTATTGCGTCCGCCCGACTGCCGATTGGGGCCGGATGCTTTTTCTTCGGTCTGACCGATGCGAGAGGGCTTTCGGTCAGCACGCCGTTTCAAACGGCGAGCGGCCGGTAAACACATTTTTAGTAAAAGGGGAGTTCATGCGATGTATGTACGAAAAAGCTTGAAAAAGGGGGCGGCCTTGGCGCTGCTGCTCATACTGACGTTGACGGCCTGCAGCCAGTCCGCCAGCCCTGCAAAGACGCCGGCGGACGTCAAGGGAGAGGAGGTGGCCGGCAAAACGTCCTTTACGTTTACGGACACGAAGGGCGAGCGCAAGCTGGAACGCGTTCCGGTTCATATCGCCACGACAGTTACATATTTGACCGACCATATGATCTCGCTCGGCCTGCAGCCGACATCGACAGTCAAATCGCAAAACGAAGACTTTCCGCTTTATCTCAAACCGTTCCTCGGCAATGTCGATATCATCGGGGAGCAGGGCAAAGTACAGATCGAGAAGTTGCTGTCGCTATCGCCCGATCTGATCGTCACGGACACGAACAGCGCCAATATTTACGAGCAATATAGCAAAATCGCTCCGACCGCTCTGCTGGACAACGGATACAATGCGGCGAACTGGGAAGAAGCATTTCTGGCTACGGGCAAAGCGTTCGGGAGGGTGGACAAGGCTCAGCAAGTAATCGCCGACTATCAGGCCAAGAAAAAGCAGGCGATCGCTCAAGTAGCCGCACGGGCCAAAGGCAAAACGGTGATGGTGCTGCGCGTGCGCAACGACGTCCGCTACTACGGCGACGCCGACTACAATTGGCTGTACGACGAATTCGGGTTTTCGCGTCCAGCCGTTTATCCGGTGACCAGCAAGGAGAACCATTACGAGATTTTATCTGCAGAGAAGCTGCCGGAGATCGATCCCGATTATATTTTGCTGATCAAGGATAACAAAGAATTGTTCAACGGTTTGAAGGAGCTGACCTTGTGGAAAAATATGAAAGCCGTCCGCAGCTCGCAAGTGTACGAAATATCCTCGGATTCCTGGTTCGGCGGTTACGGTCCGCATGCGGCTCAATCGATGCTGGACGACCTGGTTCGCTTGTTTGGCAGCAAATAACGGCCATTATTACCGTTTTCTGCTTTATGGCTTATTGCGGACAGACCTTCGCTGGATGAAGGTCTGTTTTGGCGTGCAGGAAACCGGAAGCTGTCATGAAAAAAGACGGGTAACGAGGAAAAATGGTCGGGGAATGGGGAACAAATACGGGAATGATGTCGCCGTTCCCGGATACGGCTCGAAACATGACCCGCCAAAAAGCCGGATAAACAGGAATGCTGGACGAACGTGTCCGATGTCCACAAATTATTGAATACCCGTGACAAGAAGTGACAAACATTGACGATCGAATCGTATTATAATGAGTGCTATACGAACATTCGATGCAAAACGATACAAAAAGATTAACGGTGAAAGAGGAATCGATCAATATGAACGCGGCATTATTAGAAGAATCCGAAGCGATCGAGCAGCTTCGCGGCGATCTGGTGGCGCTAGCCATGAAGAAAGGAACTTTCGCGGACCACAGCGTACTGGAGATGAGCCAACAGCTTGATGAGTTTTTGGTCCAGTTCATCAAGCTGCAACAAGAGATCCGACTGTAAACTATTGCTCATAGCGCCAAAGAGCGCGCCTATATCGGCCTTCCGCCTTTCCAATGCGGAAGGTTTTTTTCTTTGACGCATGGACACGGCGGGAATTGCCAACACTACAGGAAAAGGAAACTTGTTGCGGAGGGACTCCGATTGGAGGCGAAGCGCGTGCTGTCGGCCGTTATTATCGAAGGTACAGTCAGATCGGACCGCCAAACGAAGCGGCTGCTCCGTTCCGTCGCCGCAGGCGACATCGCCTTGCTGCAGCATGCCGATCTGGACGAGCAGGCGGCCGTGGGGTTGGTCGCGGCGGGGGTGAAAGCGGTCGTCAATGCCGCTCCCACGATGACCGGCTCGTTCCCGCATGAAGGTCCGCTGGAGCTGTTAAGGAATGGAATCCCGATCTTCGAAATCGCGGCGGCGGAATTCGACCGGGTCGGCGACGGAAGACGCGTACGGATCGCGGAAGGGATGCTCGTCTGCGAAGGACGCCATATTCGTTGCAGCGCTTTTGGCTACGACTCCTGGCTGGCGGCGAGACGGACGGCCGAGCGGAGCTACCGGCAAACGGTGCTGGACTTTACGGACAATACGCTGCGGTACGCCAAGGAGGAGCTGGACACGCTGCTGACGCCGCTGCGGATGCCGCCGTTGGACAGGCCGCTGGCGGGCGAGCATGCGCTGATCGTCTCGCGGGGCAGAGGGCACCGGGAGGACTTGTCCGCGCTCCGCGAATACATCGCGGCGATGCAGCCGGCGCTGATCGGCGTCGACGGAGGAGCGGACGCTCTCGCCGCCCAGGGCTACCTTCCGGATCTGATCGTTGGCGATATGGACAGCATATCCGATGAAGCGCTGCGCTGCGGAGCGCAGTTGTTCGTACATGCATACGCGGACGGACACGCTCCCGGCATGGAGCGCATTCGCGCCTTGGGGCTCCGGGCTACTACCGTGACCGCGCCGGGCACGAGCGAGGATGTCGCCCTGCGGATCGCCTATGAGGGTGATGCGGCCCGTCTCGTCGTCGTCGGCTCGCATTGCGGGCCGGTCGATTTTTTGCAAAAAGGACGGAAAGGCATGGCGAGCACGCTGCTGGTGCGCATGCTGGTCGGACATAAGCTGGTCGACGCCCGCGGGGCGGGGTTATGGATGCAGCCGGGGTATAGCCCGCTAGCGAGGCTGCAAAGCTTGACGGAAGGAGGGGCGGACGAATGGACGCATCAGTATCGGTAGTCGTACCCGCTTGGAACGAAGAACGGACGATCGCGGCCACGCTGACCGCTCTGCACCGGATTCGCGGTGCGGCGGGCAAGCCGTTGTGGAGCGAGCTGATCGTCGTGGACGACGGAAGCACGGACCGGACTGCGGACGAGGCTGCCGGCTTGGCTACGGTTGTCATCGAGCACGCGAATCGCTTGGGCAAAGGGGCGGCCATGCGCACCGGGTGGATGCGGGCGCAAGGAGAGATCGTCTTGTTCGCCGACGCGGACTTGGGGGCGAGCGCCGTTCATCTCGCCGAACTGCTTGCGCCGCTGCGCAGCGGAGAAGCCGACATGGCGATCGCCCGCTTCGCAGCGCCAGCCGTGAATGGAGGCTTCGGCTTCGTCAAACGGTTCGCCGGCAATGGCATATTCAGGCTGACCGGCTTGAAGGTGGAGGCGCCGCTGTCCGGGCAGCGCGCCGTCCGCAGCCAGCTGCTGAGGCAATTCGACCGGCTTCCGGAAGGGTTCGGCATCGAGGTCGGCATGACGATCGATGCGGCCAGGCTCGGCTGCCGGATTTGCGAGATTCCGCTTCCCCTCCAGCACCGGGAAACCGGCAAGTCCTTGTCCGGGTTCTGGCATCGCGGGAGCCAAATGATTGACATCAGCCGGACGATGCTTGCCCGCTGGAGGAAGCCCGTACGGTGAACGCAGCGGTTGCGCTCGTTTTGTTCGCGGGCATGGCCGGTTTGGCTCGGCTGCTGCTCCCGGGAATGCTGCGGTTTTTAAACGATCACGGTCTGACGGCGCCAAACTATGCGGGGGAAATTATTCCGGTCGGCACCGGGGCGGTGATCGTTTTGCTCGATTTGGCTTTGTATACGCTGTTCATAGCAGGGGAAGAATGGCTTCCGGTTCTACCCGGCTTCGCCTCGACGGCATGGCTTGCGAACGGGGATGCCGCCGCGTACGTGCTCGTATTCGCGGTAGGCTGGCTGGACGATACGATCGGGGAACGGAAGGTGAAGGGGCTGGCGGGTCATTGGCGGCAATGGCGACGGACGCATTCTCCATCCACGGGAATCGTCAAGGCGCTGCTTGTCGGAACGGCGGCGCTGTGGGTTGTGGCGAGGGGGAGCGGATCTTGGGCGGAAGCGGGGTTCGACTGGCTGACGATTGCGTTGTCGGCGAATGCGCTCAATTTGCTGGACGTCCGGCCGGGGCGGGCGTGGAAAAGCTTCGGCTTGGGGGCGGCGGTGCTCCTCGCAACGAGCCCGCTGTCCGGCTGCGTCTGGATGCTGCCGGCGCTGGCCGCCGGAGCCGCGCTCTTGCCCGGCGATCTGCGGGGCCGGCATATGCTGGGCGACTGCGGCTCCAATCTGCTCGGCTTTACGCTCGGCTGCGCGCTAGCGAACGCCGCCCCCGTCTGGCTACAGGGGAGCGCGCTGCTGCTGCTGCTGGCTATGCACCGCACAGCGGAAAAAAGTTCGATCACGGCATGGATCGAACGGCATAAGTGGGTCCGGTGGCTCGACCGGTTCGGCCGCGTCTAGGGCCGCTTTTTTTTTGCCCGAAACCGGGGCGCGACATAATTGCGCTTGCGGTCGCGGAAAAAGATCCATCCTCCGATGAACGTAACGCCGGCCGCGAATAAGACGAAGCCGAACAGCATTTTTCCCCATAAAATATGCGGATTCTCGTCTTCCGGTCCGAACTGGGCGAAGAAGGCGTCCTTCATGGCCAGAAAGCCGTAAGTGGCGGCGATTCCGGGTATAATCAGCAGCAGAATGGCGATAAACCGCTGAACTTTGTCTTTCATGCAACGGACCTCTCTTTGCGTCGTTTTCTAGTTATCCTATCCTATCTTATCTCGAATTGTATTTGATGTCTAATGCAGGACGCTTACCCGATCTCGAACATGTCGCGGTACTCTCTTGGCGACTTGCCCATATGCTTTTTGAAAATGCGGCAAAAATAGGAGAAGTTCGGGTAGCCGATCCGTTCGCCGATCAGCTTGACGGACAGGTTGCTCGTTTGCAGCAGAAAGCAGGCTTCCCGCAGTCGACGGGCGGCGATATGTTCGGTTATAGTGCTGCCTGTCGCGTGATGAAACATGCGCGACAAATGATAGGGCGACAGATGGACAAGGTCGGCCAACTGGTCCAGGTTCAGTTCTTCATGAAAATGTTGATCTATCCATTTCATGACATACTCGGCGTAATGGTTGGACCGCGGAGACGAAGGGCCTGCGCTCGTTTCGTCCAGCGTATTCCAGATCCAGTACAGCGCCTGCAGGATGGAGTTGACGAAGAACGTCAGCTGCTCGGATTTTTCGTCTTTTGCGGAGCTGTCGAACAAATAATCTTTGCCATGCTGAAATAGCTGGTCGAGCATCGGATGCCGGATGAGCTGGACAGGCAGTTTCTCTTTCCACAAATATTGAAAAAAACGTTGGAATTGCGGGTACGGCTGCAGCCGATTGTCCATATGGTAAGGGTCGAAAATAAGCACGGTCCGTTCATAGCTTTGTTCGCGGTCGGGTTCGATGCGGTGCAGTTGAAAGGGCTGCAGCAGCACAAGGGTTCCGGGGCCGACTTGAAAAATCCGGTTTTCCAGCACCATCAGAACCGAGCCCGCGAATATATACAAAAACTCCATGCCGTGATGCATATGAAACGTATCGAAATGACCGCGAGTGGAGCGACTAATATATTTAAACCGGCTCTGGCTCAGTTCGTTGTAAAACTTCATCGCTTCTCCCCCGATTCCCGATCGATTGCGCTATACCAAAACAGTTCGACTGCCGCAATGAAAACCCTTTCCGGCGAAGAGCAAGAAGTAAACATTTTACCGCAAAAAATGAAAACATTGATAAAGCGCTTTCTGATAACATATGGATTACCGAACCTCTTGCTCCGTCATTCACGAAATCGGTTACATTGGCATTGATTCTTAAATATCTCATAACAGGATGTTTCGGGAAAAGGAGGATATGATGTGTTGAAGCTATCCTACGGGGAGCAGATGCTGCACGATCATTTTACCCGATCGGCCGCTTCCAGCCAATGGGATGACGGCTTGATCCGTTCTGAAGGGCCGGGGCATACGAAAGCGGTCTCTACGCTTGCCAGTACGCACGCCGGTCGTCCGACGGCCGCCTACTATGCGGCTTCCGTCTTGTGCGGCACGATGGAGGAGGCCTTCGGCAGCGAGGTGCTTCGGGCGCTTCGCTCCCTGCAAATCGTCGATGCTTCCAGTTCGTACCATGGCGCTTTTTTGTGGTATCGCGAGGAAACGCAGGTGAGCGATTCGAACGCCGCTTTTTTTACCTTGATGCCGATTGTATGTCTGGTGTTATGCAAAGCGGAACGGATTCCTGCCGCGCACCGGCCACTAATCGACGGCATGCTGCGTCAGTCGCTGCCCTGGTTCGAGCATGAGACGGCGCATCCGAGTCTGTATTATTCGAACAAAATCGTCAGCGACGGCGCCTTGTATGCGGCGCTGGCGCACGTGCTGAACGATGCGGAACATGCCGCCAAGGCGTTGCGTTTTTTGCAGCGTTGGAGCGACTATACGACCGAACGCGGCTGGGGCTGGGGTGAGAACATCAGTCCGGGCTACATTCGTATCATCGTTGCCGGACTCCGGCTGGCTTGTCTCGCGCTTGGGCAGGAACAGGCCGGTTTGCGGGCGCAGTTGGAAGGCCATATGGAGATGCTGCTGGCGTACAACGCCTTCCATGGCGACCACGAGTTTGTGCCGGCGATCCGCAGCTATAATTTTGAGGGCCACACGCGTCAGGACAACCTGATGCTGCGTCTTGCCGGCGTGATCGCCCCCGATTCCGACTATGTGTACAACAAGGAAGGGGTGTGGAACTGGATCAATTATGCCCTGCTGTTCGAAAGGGAGCTGAATCATCCTCCAAAGCCGACGGCGCTGTCCGTTCCGCGCGGGCGGAGGGAACGCGTATTCGACGACAGCTATGCCACGAGCTGGATCGGACATCACGGCCGTCTCGGCAGCCTGAACCGGTTTCCGGTCATCCCGGGCTCCTACCAGTGGCCGTCGTGGGGGCTCGCGTGGCAAACGTTTCCGGTCTCGTTTAGCGTCGATGGGGAGCAAATATCCTATTTGCGTTGGTTCATTCGCGAAGACGGGCAGATCCGGTCGCATCCGGCCAAATCGTACGGCGACAACTACTTGAATCCGGCGCTGTTTCGCGAGCCTTATTACCCGGACATTCAGTTGCGCAGCGTCCAGCATGACCAGATGCTGCTCGTCGTGCGCAGCATGAGCGGCATTCATCATCAGTTCGCCGAAGCTGCGGACGAGTGGATGGTGAAAAGGTTTAGCGGGAGCGTCTCCCGGCATGTCTCCGAGAGCGGCACCGAATGGGTTGTCCTTCATTTCGAGACAGCCGACGTGGCCATTGCCGCGCTGAACGGTATTTCCCTGCATACCGGTACGAACGGACGCGGACCGATTCAGGCGGAGCTCGAGCAGGAAGAAGGGCAGCTGCGGATTCGCCAGGTGCTGTATCGCGGCGAAGAGAAGCTGCATCATATTGCCCGAATCGAAACCGGATGGGCCGTCATTCATTTCGATCAAAAGCTTGCGGGGGAACAACTGAGCCGCCGGTTGGACAGGCTGCGCATCGAAGACCGTTCATTTCCGGACGGGGAAGTGCCGCGCGCGTCTCAAGACGAGCTGCGAGAAATCTGTCTCTTCGACGGCGACGTGCGGATAGCGGAGCTGCGCATCGATCCGTATATGCTTTGAGGCTACCGGCTTCACATTCCTTTGAGGAGGTGCGCGTATGCAGTACGCGACGAAAGCACGGCGACCGGATGGAGCGACAGACATATGGAAACAGTCCAATCTTCCCTCTCTTTATGCTCGCAAGGTTATCGGTATCCTTGGCCTTGCCTTCTGTATGATCGCAGCAAGCGGGCTTCTCGGCGCGCCCCGGGCCAATGCGGAGAATCTGGTCGTGAACCCCGGCTTCGAAACCGATCTGAGCGGCTGGACCGCAGTTGGATCGACGATTTCCAAAAGCACGTCGGAAGCGTATGCCGGAACCGCATCGGCCAAGATCATGCGGCCGTCGGTCTATTCCGGCAATATCGGGCAGCCGGGGATGCAGTTCGAGCCGGGCAAGACGTATTATTTCTCGGTGGCCGTGAAGCGGGAGGCAGGCGCGGCAGAGGTCGGACTGTATCTGAACCAGAGCGGGGTCAAGTGGGGCAGCTCCAACTATCCGATCATGGCGAGCGGCTCGGTGAATACGGAATGGAAGCTGCTGCGCGGAATGAAAACGTTCCCGACCTCGGCGACCGATCCCGGCTCTGGCTTCGTGTACGATAACGCCAGATTGTTTATCCAGCATTCGCTCAGCAGCGAGCCCAAAAACGAACAAGGGCAGTACGTTAGCTTTTATGTGGACGAGGTGAAGGTGGAACCGGCGACGCCGCAAACCGTTGCGATTGCCGGCAGCCCGAGCGCCCTCGTTCCGCTGGCGGGCAACGCCGCCAATACGTACAGCTACACGGCCTCGATGACGAACCAGATGGGAACGACCGAGGGGATGAACGGACAAGCGCTTTCCTGGTCGGTCGTCGGCAGCCCGACCGGTGTATCGATTCATCCGTCGAGCGGCTTGCTTTCGGTAAGCGCTTTCGCGTCGCTCGGCACGATCACGATCCGCGCCGAGTCGGCGGCCAACGCCTCTGCCCATGCGCAGTTCGCGGTCACATTGTCGGCGAGCACGCCGGATCCCGTGCCGAAAGCTCCGGCCGCCTCCAAGGTAACGATCGCCGGTCAGGCGAAACCCGGTCGACTGCTTGCCGCCTCCTACGACTACGTCGATGCGAACGGGAATGCGGAATCCGGCTCGACGCTTGGCTGGTATATTAGCGAGACGGCAGCCGGAGCCTTCACCCTCATACCGGGGGCGACAAGCAGCTCGTACACCGTGCAAGCGGCCGATCTCGGCCAATACGTCAAGTTCGGCGTTACCCCGCGAACGAAGGTCGAACCGGTTTCCGGCACGCTCGTCTACAGCCAGCCTTTGCTGGTCGGGGAGGGTGCAGCGCCGACCGCGGAGCAGGTGCGTATAGCCGGGATGGCTTCCGTCGGGCAGCTGTTGACCGGGATGTACGACTATATCGACAGCGACCTGGACACCGAGTCGGGGACGACGTACCGTTGGCTGATTAGCGGCTCGAAGGCCGGTCCCTACGCCGCGATCGCCGGCGCAACGGGCCGGACGCTGACAGTGACCGCCGCCATGCTGAATCAGTTCGTCAAGTTCGAGGCGACTCCGGCCGATGCTTACGATACCGGAATCGCTTACGCGAGCGCGCCTTCCGAAAGGATCGACTCCGGTCCGTCTTCGTCCTACTATGTCGACCCGGTCGTCGGCGACGACGACAACATCGGCACGATAACGAACCCGTTCCGCACGATTCAGAGGGCGCGCGATAAAGTCCGGACGTTGACGGAAGGCATGGCCTCGGACATCACGGTTTATTTGCGGGAGGGCGAATACGTCCAGCCGTATGCAATCCGCACCGAGTCACTGTTCAAGAACGACAAGACGCTGAGCGAGATCAGGAGCATCAAGGCGAGCACGCTTACTTTCGATGAACGGGATTCGGGGAAAAACGGGTTCTCGGTCATCTACCGGGAGTACCCGGGCGAAAGTCCGGTCATTAGCGGAGGAAGGACGATTGCCGGCTGGACGCTTCATGACGCCGCCAAAAACATCTACAAAGCATACGGCGGCGGCGACTTGGATACGCGCCAATTGTACGTAAACGGTGTTCGCGCCGTGCGCGCGCGCAGTGCGGGCGGCTTGAGCGCCGCCACGCACAATGAGACGGGGCATACGACTACCGATACGTTTTTGGCCGGCTGGGGCAATATCCGCGACATCGAGATGGTATATAAGCAAAAATGGACCAGCCCCCGCGGCAAGGTCGACTCCATTACGGCGAGCGGAGGCGTGGCGACGATCGTCATGCAGCAGCCGGGCTGGTACTACTTGCGTAACAAAGGATCGACAAGCGCGACGGTTCCGTGGTATTACGAGAACGCCTACGAGCTGCTGGATGAGCCGGGGGAATGGTATTTGGACCGGACGACCGGCATGTTTTACTACAAGCCGCGCCCGGGCGAAGAGATGGGGTCGGCTCAGGTCGTTGCCCCCGAACTGGAGGAGCTGATGCGCGTTCAGGGCAGCAGTCTCGATCAGCCGGTTGCCCATTTGACCTTTTCCGGCTTGCGTTTCGAATATGCGGCCTGGCTCAGACCGAGCACCGGCAACGGGCATGCCGACGCGCAAAACAGCCATATCCGGGAAACCGGCAGCGGAATCGGGGACCGGTTGATGGACGGAGCGGTTCATGTGCAGCAAGCGCATTTCATCACGTTCGAGGGCAATCGATTCAGCCGTCTCGGCTCGATCGGCTTGAAGACGGATGAAGGCACCCAAGACAGCCGGATTGCCGGCAACGTCTTCACGGACATTTCGGGCGGCGCGATCGCAGTCGGCGACGTGACGTCCGGCCAGAAGGAGACGGCCGATGCGCGCAGGCTGAACCGGAACAACGACGTGACCAACAACCTGATCCGCAACATCGGCGTCGACTACTACTCGGCGGCGGCCATTTCCGCCGGTTATCCGGTCGATATGGACATATCGCACAACGAAATCGGCGATGTGCCTTATTCGGGACTGCACGTCGGCTACGGCTGGGCATCCAGCCCGACCTCGAACACGCGCAATGTCCGCATACAAAACAACCTGATCTACGACGTGATGCAAAAGCTGAACGACGGCGGGAACATTTACACGCTCGGGACGACCGGGGGCTCGGTTGCGGAGCCAAGCGTCGTCTCCGGCAACTACTTGCTGCGCGACCACGACGTCGGTCAAGGCGCCATCTATTTCGATGAAGGCAGCAACTACTGGCAGACCTATGACAACGTGGTCGAAACGGCTCCGAACTTTTTGCATATTTGGACAACGACGATTCGCGACATTACCGTCAACCGCACGTATACGAATACCCCCAAGCTGGTCAACAACGGCACGAATACGCCGGTGACCGGAACGGTGTTGAGCGAAAATGCGGAATGGCCGTCCGCCGCGCTGACGATTATCCGGAACGCGGGCTTGCAGCCCGCCTACCGCCATCTGCGTCCGGCCGAGCCGATAGCCAGATTGTTTCTGAGGGAGATGGAGCTGGAATCGGGACATTCGGCGCCGCTCCAGATCGAGGCGGCTTTGTCGGAGCGCGGTGCGGCAATGGACCTGAGCGCGTATACGATCGTGTTTGCCAGCAGCAATCCGGCCGTGGCGACCGTGGACAGCGCGGGTCTCGTCACCGCAGTCGGTCCGGGCAAGACGACTTTCACCGCAACCGTTAACGGCGTTCCGGTTCCGGTCGTACACGGCGTCTACGTGGACGATGCATACGATGGGCTAACCGTCACGACCACGAAACCGGCGCTAATGCCGCGCCAATCGCTTGCGCTTACGGTAACCAGCGCAACGTATTACGGCCGAACGCGTCCGATCGACTCCGTCGCCTTCGCGAGCGACAACCCGGGCGTAGCCACTGTAACCGCCGGCGGAATCGTAACCGGTAAAGCGGTCGGCATTGCGAATATCGAGATTACGGCCATCGTCGAGGGGACGGCCGAAACCTATGCCTTCCCGGTGCAAGTCAAGCTCGCCCTGACGGAAACGATGATCGACGAGCCGGATTATTGGTACGTGAACGGCACGGCGGAAAAGACGGCGTCCGACGGGCTAATCACGCTCCGCACGCCGACCGGACTCGCAATGTTCCAGGGCCGGCAGTATGCGAGCGAGATCATTCCGGTGCAAATGACGATCCAGGACACCGGCGGCTGGCATGCGCTCGCTTTCCGCTCGCAGCAGGACGACCAGCCGTATAATGCGTTGACGAATGAAACTTATCTGTTTGTATTCAGTCCGTCGGCGATAGAGCTGCACCGCTTCAATAAGGGGGAACGCACCGTTCTGTACGGCAATGTGGCCGGATTTACGCCGTTGATCGGAAATGCGCTGCCGAACACGTATTTGACCTACGGCAGCAATCATTTGGTGGAATTCGGAGCGATTGATGTGCCGGGCGGCGTCCGAATCGTGCTAAAGGTTGACGGTCATTCGGTGATCGATGTTGTCGACTCCTACAGCGGCTATATCAAGGAGACGGGTTATGTCGGGCTGATCGCCCGCACAGGCTCGATTGCGCTGCGCGACTATAAGCCGGAAGCGCCGCTTCATGTCCGTTACACGTCCGTATCGCCGAATTCCGTCAATCTCGCCTGGGACCCGCATCCGGCCAATGTCGGAACGGTGACCTATACGGTATACGGCGAAGGGAACACCGTGGTCGGCAGCACCTACGGCACGGCGTTCACCGTCTCCGGGCTGTCCGCCGAGACAGGCTATACGTTTCGCGTATCCAGCACTAACAGCTTCGGCTACGTGTCCGATCCAAGCAACGCGGTGACGGTTACGACGATGCCGATGGCGGCCGTATGGGGCGGTCTTGCCCGACAGGATGAACGTCCGCGCACGGAGTATCCGGAAGATGGGGAGAGCCGGGGACAGAGCGACGGAAACCGGCCTCCCGAGCATCATGCCGATTATGACGGGCTTTCACGGGTTCACGATAGTTAAACGCCACCGTTACAGATGTGCATTGCAACTTATGGAGACAGTCAGAGAGACCAAATAGAAGGCATAGGGGGATTCCGAAATGAACCACACAAGAAAAGGGTATCTAACATGGGCAACCATACTGGTGACGGCCATGACGATCAGCGCGTGCGCCGGCGGCGCAGCCGAAACGAAGTCGCCTCCTGCGAACGAAGCAGCGGGCGAAACGCCGAAGGCGCCGGTTGTCGATATGTCGAAGCCGATCACCCTGACGTTTTTCAACAATGCGTCCAATGAAATTTTCGAGCAGGAAATCGGCGCGCGTATTCGGGCCAAATACCCGAACGTGACGATCAAGACGGTCGGCAACGGGTTTACGCGCTCCAATATAGAGAAGCTGCTTGCCTCCGGCGAACAAATCGACCTGTTCTGGATCGGGTTTCAGGAGAGCATCGCGGACATGAAAGCTTTGGGTCTGGCGATGGACTTGACGGCGTTCATCAAGCGCGAAGGCTATGATTTATCCCGCTTCGACGACAGCGCGCTCCAGATGGTCAAGGACCAGTCGGACAAAGGCGAAATATTCGCGCTGCCTTGGCAGGTCGGATCGGCTGTGCTGTTCTACAACAAAGATTTGTTCGACAAGTTCGGGGTGTCGTATCCGAAGGATGGCATGACCTGGAATGAAACGCTCGAGCTGGCGAAGAAAGTGACGCGCAGCGACAACGGCGTCCAGTACCGCGGGCTGGATATCGGACTCACCCGTCATTTTTACCAGCAGTACGCCCTGTCCCCCTATGATCCGAAGACCGGGAAGGCGACCTATTTGAGCGACCCGCGCTGGAACCGGATTATGCAGTTCGTCAAAGACCTGTATGCGATTCCAGGCAACCGTCCGGAAAAGATCGTCGAAGACCGCGCCGGTTTCATGCAGCAAAAGGTAGTTGCCATGCTGCCGTGGTCCGCGTACTTTCAACCGTTCCTCGGTGCGCAGGACTTGAATTTCAATATTGCGGCGCTGCCCGTATTCGACGACGCCAAAGGCCAGGGGGTTTCGCCGGCCGCATCGATCCTGATGATGAGCCCGAGCACGAAATACAAAGACGAGGGCTGGGAAATTTTGAAATTCCTGGCCTCGGATGAAGTAGAGATTGGCAACAGCCGCATCGGGTTTCCGCCGGCGATCAAGCTGCAGGCGGCCAAGGACCAGTTCGGAGCCGATTTGCCCGGCGTCGAAAAGCTGAACATGAAAGCGGTATTCCACAACAAATTAACGCCGCAGCCTGTGATTAGGGGCGATTTACACTCCGCGGCAATCCGCCCGTACGTGCCGATGATCCAGAACATCGGCAACGACAAGGCCGATATCAACACCTCGCTGCGCGACTCGCAAGAAGCCGCCGACAAAGCGATTCAAGAAATAAATTCCAGATAAATCGTCCGCAAGCCATTGCAGTTCGTTTGAAAAACACGCCGCAGCCGCCCTGCTTCTTGTCGGTCTATCCGACAGGAGCAGGGCTTGCTGCATATAGAGCGGAACGTCTGAAAAGATGGTATAATTCTTTCGGTACCGCAAAGGAATATCAGACAATTCAGTTAATTATTTGTGGCATCGTTTATGCAAGTTTACTCGGTTTTGGTACAATAAAGGCATCGTTTCGAAAGACGGGAGGAACATACATATGTCCAAAACATACGATCTGGTAGTGCTCGGCGGCGGAATCGGCGGTTATTCCGCAGCGATCCGCGCGGCGCAGCTTGGGAAATCGGTGGCGATCGTCGAGCGGGACAAGCTCGGGGGGACTTGTCTGCACCGCGGCTGCATTCCGAGCAAGGCGCTGCTGCGCAGCGCGGAAGTGTACGCCACGATGAAGCGCGCCGACGAATTCGGCGTCGTGGCCGATGGGGCGATTTCGTTCGATTTCGCCAAAGCGCAGGCGCGCAAATCGGCCGTCGTGGAGCAGCTGCACAAAGGGCTGCAATATCTCATGACGAAGCACCGGATCGACATTATACGGGGCAACGGGCGCATCATCGGCCCTTCGATCTTCTCCCCGCGCAGCGGCTCGGTGGCCGTGGAGCTGGAGGACGGGGAGTCGGAGACGCTCGTGCCGGCACAGCTCATTATTGCTACCGGATCGCGACCGGGCATGCTGCCGGGAATCGAGGCCGACGGGCGGCGTATCTTGACGAGCGATCATGCGCTGGAGCTGGACCGTCTTCCGGCATCGATGGTCATTGTCGGCGGCGGGGTGATCGGCGTGGAATGGGCGACGATGCTGCACGAATTCGGCGTGGAGGTAACGCTTGTCGAAGCCGAGAAGCGGCTGCTGCCGACGGAGGACGAGGACGTGTCGAGAGAGTTGGAGCGTCTGTTCAAAAGGCGCGGCATCCGTGTCATGACGGGGGCGCGGTTGTTGACCGACACGGTCGAGATAGGGGCAGATACCGTTTCGATGTCGATAGAGACGTCCAAGGAGACGGAGCGGATTATGGCCGAAACGATGCTCGTATCGGTCGGCCGGGTGGCCAATGCGGACGGGATCGGTCTGGAAAATACCGACGTCCGGCTGGAGAAGGGCGTCATCAAAGTGAACGAATGGCTGCAGACGGGCGAATCGCACATTTATGCGGTCGGAGACGTGAACGGCGGCTTGCAGCTCGCCCATGTAGCCGGACATGAGGGCATATGCGCGGCGGAGCATGCCGCGGGCAAATCGTCCAAGCCGCATGCGGCGCATCTCGTGCCCCGTTGCGTATACTCCCATCCGCAGGTGGCCTCGGTCGGCTGGACCGAGCGACAGGCGGCCGAGCAAGGCCGCGAGCTCAAGACCGCCAAGTTTTCCTTCAAGCCGTTAGGCAAGGCGCTCGTTTATGGTGAGAACGACGGCTTCGTGAAGGTGGTGGCGGATGCGAAGACGAACGACCTGCTGGGTGTTCACATCATCGGTCCGCAGGCGACCGAGCTGATCGCTGAGGCGGCGCTGGCCAAGCTGCTGGATGCCGTGCCGTGGGAGATCGGCAGTTCGATCCACCCTCATCCGACGCTGTCCGAAGCGTTGGGGGAAGCGATGCTGGCGGTGGACGGGCTGTCCATCGGCGGATAAGGTTTCGGCGAATCGGATGTTCAAATTGTATTCATACGCCAAAGCGATTATAATATACTTATAGCGTCAACTCTTAAGACCTGATACTAATTGTTTTTTGCGGTCCCACTATCATTCCGGCGAGCGAAGGTGTCTGACACCGCATCCGTTCGGCCGATCAGGAGGCTGAAGCCCCATGTCCATCGGTCAATTGACGAAGCATAAGCAACTTGGGCTAACCGACGATCAAGCGCTTGACATGTACAGGTTCATGCTGATGGCCCGAAAGTATGACGAACGCGCCCTGCTGCTCCAACGTGCAGGCAAAATCAACTTTCACGTTTCCGGCATCGGACAGGAGGCGGCCCAAGTCGGCGCGGCGTATGCGCTCGACCGGAATCGCGATTACTTTTTGCCCTATTACCGGGATTACGGATTTGTGCTTACCGTCGGCATGACGCCCAAGGAGCTGATGCTCTCGCTCTTTGCGAAAGCCGGCGATCCGAACAGTGCGGGCCGGCAAATGCCCGGTCACTTCTCGCACCGCAAGCTGCGCATCGTTACCGGCTCGTCGCCCGTTACGACGCAGGTGCCCCATGCGGTCGGCATTGCGCTTGCTGCGCGGATGAAGGGCGAATCGATCGTTTCGTTCACCACGTTCGGCGACGGCTCGAGCAATCAGGGCGATTTTCACGAAGGCTGCAACTTCGCCGGCGTGCACAAGCTGCCCGTTATCTTCATGTGCGAAAATAACCAATACGCAATATCGGTTCCGCTGCATAAGCAGGTGGCCGGCTCGATCGCCGACCGCGCGCTCGGCTACGGCTTCCCGGGCGTCAAGGTTGACGGCAACGATGTGCTCGAAGTGTTCCGCGTCGTCAAGGAAGCCCGCGAGCGCGCCATTCGCGGCGACGGTCCGACGCTGATCGAGGCGGTCACGTACCGGCTCTCGCCGCACTCCACCTCGGACAACGACCTGGCCTACCGGACGAAGGAAGAAGTCGACATGCACCGGGGCAAGGATGCGATACCGCGCTACAAAGCGTATTTGATCGAAAGCGGCATTTGGAGCGAAGAGCAGGACGCTCGACTGAGCGAGCAGCTCGTTGCGGAAATCAAGGAAGCGACCGAATACGGCGATAAGGCTCCGTTCCCGGATACGCAAGACTTGTTCAAGCACGTCTATGCCGAAGAGGAAGGGGTGTAACCGATGGCGGTTCAGAACTATTTGACGGCGATTCGCGAGGCGATGCGCGAGGAAATGGTGCGCGACGACAACGTGTTCGTGCTCGGCGAGGATGTCGGCTATAAAGGCGGCGTCTTTACGGTGACGAAGGGGTTGATCGAACAATTCGGCGAAACGCGCGTGATCGATACCCCGCTTGCCGAATCGGCCATAGCCGGAGTCGCAATCGGAGCCGCCATGTACGGCATGCGGCCGATAGCCGAGATGCAGTATGCCGACTTCATGTTGCCGGCCACCAACCAGATTATTAGCGAGGCGGCCAAAATCCGTTACCGCTCCAACAACGACTGGGGCTGCCCGGTCGTTATCCGCGCGCCGATCGGCGGCGGCATTTTCGGCGGCTTGTATCATTCGCAATGCACGGAATCGATCTTCTTCGGGACACCGGGGTTGAAAATCGTTTTCCCTTCCACGCCATACGATGCCAAAGGGCTGCTGAAGGCGGCGATCCGCGACGCCGATCCCGTTCTTTACTTCGAGCACAAAAAATGTTATCAGTTCGCCGAGGGCGAAGTGCCCGAGGATGATTACGTCGTGCCGATCGGCAAGGCGGACGTAAAGCGAGACGGTTCGGACATTACGGTCATTACGTATGGCTTGCCGGTGCATTTCGCTCTGGAGGCGGCAAGCGAGCTGGCCAAGGAAGGGATCGAGGCGCTCGTGCTCGACCTGCGCACGATCCAGCCGCTAGACAACGAAGCGATCTTGGCCGCGGCGGCCAAAACCGGCAAAGTGCTTATCATTCACGAAGACAACAAAACCGGCGGCGTCGGCGCGGAAGTATCCGCGATCATCGCGGAGGAACTGTTGTTCCAACTGGACGCCCCGATCAAGCGGCTGTGCAGTCCGGACGTTCCGGCAATGCCGATCAGCCCCGTGCTGGAGAAGCATTATATGCTAAACAAAGATAAAGTAATGGAAGCTATGCGCAACTTGGCCTTATATTAATTAAGCGCTCGGGGAGGTTAGCGGATTATGAAGGAAACGAAAGCGCAGGGCACCCGGATCGTCATTCCCCAGCTTGCGGAATCGCTCGTGTCGGCGACGATCAGCAAATGGCTGAAGAAGCCGGGCGATTACGTAGAGCAGTACGAACCGATCTGCGAGCTGATTACGGAGAAAGTAAACGCCGAGCTGCCCTCGACGGTGGAAGGTACGCTGGTCGAGCTGTTGGCCGAGGAAGGCGAGACGGTTCCGGTAGGCGGCGAGGTGGCGATTATACGGGAGTCTGGATCAGTAGCTGAAAGCGAAGCCTCGCCGACGGCCAGCATTTCGACCGCAGTCGTTGCCGCGGGTGGGACCGCTGGGGCGGATGTCAGCATGCGCAACCGGTATTCCCCGGCGGTGCAGCAGCTTGCGGCCGAACACGGCATCCGGCTGGAGCAGCTCAACGGAACCGGACTGGGCGGACGCATTACCCGCAAAGACGTGCTGCGATACGTCGAAGAGGGAGGCCCTCAGCGTTCCCGGACGACGGACAGCAGCGCGGCTGCCATCATCACGGCCGCCGAGGTGCAGGTATCGCCCGATGTGCCCCAAGTTCCGGTGCGCTCGACCGGACTGCATCTATCCGAGGAGCCGCCGATCCCGAAGATCGAGGTCGAGGGTCGCGGCAATGACGGCCGCGGCGAGACGATTATCGACGTGACGCCGATCCGCAACACGATCGCCACCCGGATGCGTCAGAGCGTGGCGGAAATTCCGCACGCCTGGACGATGATCGAGGTGGACGTGACCAATCTCGTCGTCCTGCGGAACAAGATCAAGGACGAATTCATCAAAAAAGAAGGCATCAACTTGACGTACCTGGCGTTCGTGTTGAAGGCGGTCGTCAATGCGATCAAGGACTACCCGATCATGAACTCCGTTTGGGCGGTCGACAAAATTATCATCAAGCGCGACATTAACATCTCGTTGTCCGTAGGCACCGAGGATTCGGTTATTACGCCTGTCATTAAAAAGGCGGATCAAAAAAATATCGCGGGTCTCGCGCGCGAGATCGACGAGCTTTCCCGCAAGGCGCGTTCCGGCAAGCTCAAGCTGGACGATGTGCAGGGAGGCACGATCACGGTCAACAATACCGGATCGTTCGGTTCCATTTTGTCGTATCCGATCATCAATTACCCGCAAGCGGTCAACCTGACGTTCGAATCGATCGTCAAACGACCGGTCGTGATCAACGATATGATTGCGGTTCGCTCCATGGCCAACATATGTTTGTCGCTGGACCACCGGATTTTGGACGGCGTCATCTGCGGGCGCTTTTTGCAGCGGGTGAAGGAAAATCTGGAAAGCTTCAATATGGAAACCAAGCTGTACTGATACAAAGTCAGAGCGAAAACCTCTTAGAGGAGCGAAACGGACCGGACCCCTTGCGGAGCAAGGGATGCATGTCCGAATACGCGGCTCCGGCCCGGTTTTTGCGGGATCGAGCCAGAGCTTGAACGGTTCCGGGGAACGGGCAATCAGCCGAGGAAAACGCCTACGGTATACAGAATGACGGACGAGACCATAGCGAACAGCATCAGATATACCATGATTTTAACGAAATTTTTGCTGAACAACAGCTTCAACTCCTTGAATTAGGTTATACTTGGAGCGATAATGACGCATATCTGTATTGTACCTTAATCCATGTCCGGGAGGAAAGTCAGATGATTCAACAAAATCGATTGGTCGAGCAGTTTTTGCAGCTGGTCCGAATCGACAGCGAGACGAAGCACGAGCGGGAGATCAGCGAGGCGTTGAAAACGCTGTTCGGCGGCGAGCTCGGACTGGACGTAGTCGAGGACGATACGGCCGCGGTAACCGGCCATGGCTCCGGCAACTTGATCTGTACGCTGGAAGCAACGCCGGACAAGGCGCATCTTCCGGCGATCTTGTTCACCTGCCATATGGACACCGTAACGCCGGGCAAAGGGATCAAGCCCCGCGTGGACACGGACGGCTACATACGCAGCGACGGCACGACGATATTGGGCAGCGACGACAAGGCCGGCATTGCGGCGATGATCGAGGCGATCCGCGTGCTGAGGGAACAGCGCATATCGCATGGCAAGCTGCTGTTCGTCATTACCGCGGGCGAAGAATCCGGCTTGCTCGGATCGCGGGCGATGGCGGAGCGTCCGTCCGTTCCGTTGAAGGCAAAATTCGGCTACGCGCTCGATTCGAACGGCCGAGTCGGTCAAATCGCGGTGGCCGCGCCGACGCAGGCGCGCATTCAGATTACGATCAAGGGCCGCTCGGCACACGCCGGGGTCAATCCGGAGGACGGCGTCAGCGCGATTCAAGTTGCGAGCAAGGCGATTTCCCGCATGCCGCTCGGCAGGATCGATTTCGAGACGACGGCGAACATCGGCAGCTTTGCCGGGGGCGGTGCCACGAATATCGTCTGCGAACGCGTCGATATCGCCGCGGAAGCGAGGAGCCGCGAGCAGGCGAAGCTCGATCGTCAGCTGGAAGCGATGAAGCACGCCTGCGAATCGGCCGCCCAGGATATGGGCGCCACGGTTGAATTTATAAGCCAGGTCATCTACCCGGCTTACAAATACGACGAGAGTGCGCCAGTCGTGCAGTTGGCGATGAAGGCGCTGGAGAAGATCGGGCGTCAGCCGGGCACGTTCCACACCGGCGGAGGCAGCGACGCGAACATGTTTAACGGCATGGGCATCCCGACCGTCAATCTGGCCGTCGGCTACGAGAACATCCATACGACCGAGGAACAAATGCCGATTTCCGAGCTGACGGCAGTCACCGAGCTCGTGGTGGCGATTGTGACGGAGGCGGCAAGCGAATAGTGAACACGGAAAAGGCGCCCGCGATGGCGCCTTTTTTGGTTACAGCTCCAAATACGCGCAAACGGATCGTTTCTGCAGCCACGTTAAGAGGACGGCAGAACGGATAAGCGAATGTATGTTCAGATGTTTGTTCGAGGGAATTGCCCATCCTAGCGGCAGATAGCCGACAAATATGTTGGACGTTTCGAAGTCAAGGCAGCATTTTACGGGATTGTCGGGGGTTGCATTTTTTCCCATACAAACAGTAGGATGGAAGAGCAAATGTGACTTGGAAAGAGTTTTAAATTCAAGGGGAAGCAGGAATTGCAGATGAACAAACAGGGAACGCTCGGCTTCGCACTGGCCATTGGTCTGCTGCTTGGGGGGAATGCGGCTTATGCCGAGAAAGGGCTAACACCGACGACGGATGCGCGGAAGGTTTCGTCGGTTACAATCGTTTTAAACAGCAGGACGGCTCTAGTGGACGGCCAAGCTTTGGTACTGCCCGTCGAGCCGACGCGGATTGGTGATACGACGATGGTTCCGATTCGCGCCATATCGGAAGCGCTGGGAGCCAATGTCGAGTGGCTCGGGGACGAGAATGCGATCGCGATTCGGTACGAGGATTTCCGGCTTCGCCTGGTGATCGGTAGTCTGACGGCAAGTGTGGGCGATCGGACCGAGTCGTTGGAGCAGCCGGCTCAAATCGTGAATGAATCGACGATGGTCCCGTTGCGATTTATTGCCGAAAACTTGGATAAAGACGTCCAGTTCGATGCTGCTGCTGGAACGATCACGATCATGTCCAAGCGCCAGGAAGAGTCTCCTTCACAGCACGAGTCGCCCGCAAAAGATGCTGCAAAACAAGCGGCCAATGAATCTGAGAAAGAACTCGCGAAGAACGTTCACGCGACGCGGACGAAGTTGGACCCGATCAGGATGGAAGCGTTGATCGACATGAAAGATATGAACGCCGATTTGCGTAATATCGCTATCCGGCCACGAAGCATCGTGACAGACAAGGCCGGAAGCGTTTACGTGCTGTTCGGACAGGACCGAGCCGTCGGGCTGCTCAAATACGATGCGAAAACAAAACGGGTGGAAGTGCTGCTGGATAAGTTCGACAGCCGATTTAACTTCAGCTATACCGAGCTTCTGAAAGGTAAGAGAGAATTTCCCTACACCAACCTCGCCCCGGAAACTTTATATTATGACGAGTCGAGCGATAGCGTTTACTTGCTGGCGTACAATACGAACGCCACATATAATCAAACCGGCGAAGCTTTCTACAAGAGCAGCATATCCAGCGTCGTATACCGCATCGTTCCGGGCGGGACAATTGAAATGGTAACACATGGAGACTACGGATCGTTGGTCCCTTCAGGCAGTAATTTTCTACTTGCTGAGGGCAAGCAAGTTTATTTCAGCGATATCGTACACGGCCAAATATACACATCGGAAGCTGGGGGTTCGGCGATTCCGCTGGCGCCGATCGATAAAAGCGAGGGCGGAGCCAAGCTGGCGGCGACGTTCAAGGAAGGCAGCATTTATTATTTGGACTTGGTGTCCCGTAAGCTGCACGAAGTGAATCCGACCAATGGAGATACTCGGCTTGTCACCAAGCTGGATGATGAAAACCTGCGTTTTGCAGCAGCGGTGGGCGGGAAGTTTTATGTGGCGGATTACGAGCGAATGTACGAGTTGGATACGGATGGGAAGCTGACGCCATATGTCACGTTGGGCGATGTCAATCAGCCCGATGAGAGAGGCGAATGGCAGGAAACGAAAAATTCCAATGGATCGGTAATGAGAGTGCCGATCAGCGGCTCCATGCAAAGGGTGAGCGACTTTGGCATGTATACGGTAAAGGCAGATGGCAATATTGTGCTGTCACGCGAAGGTGCGCAACCGCCGCTTCGAATCATCCGACTATACGAAGAGACGAAGCGGCCCTGATAGCGGTTAGTCAGCCATACGTGCCAAAAGAAGTATCCTCTCGCTGCCGGGCTGCGCGCAAGCACGCCGTTTGCCAGCGACGGCGCTTCTCTTTGCGCAAAATGGAGCATACTAAGGCGGCGAAAAAGCTAGACCTGGAGCATACACATATGGTCTGATAAAGAGAAATAAAAGGCAGGACCTACTGCGGGTAACAGAGAGGAGGAACGCACCGGCAATGGACCGTCCGCCGTAAACGATCCGGGTCCGGAAGAGCTTCTTGTCCGCCCTCACGTTATAATAAAGACAGACTTATAGAAAAAGGAGCTGCTGCGCGTTGAATTCATTCCAGTTTCAGAACCCTACACAAATCGTTTTCGGTCCCGGCACCGTCAGCAAGCTCGGCGAGCTTGTCCAACCCTATGGTCGCAACGTGCTGCTGGTCTACGGGTCCGGAAGCATTAAGCGTACCGGCTTGTACGATCAGGTGATCGCTCAGTTGAACGCGATCGGTGCACGCATGTACGAGCTGCCGGACGTGGAGCCCAATCCGCGCCTGTCGACCGTTCATAAAGGCATCGAGCTGGCGCGCGCCCACTCGATCGACCTCATCCTGGCTGTCGGAGGAGGCAGCGTGATCGATGCGGCGAAGGCGATCGCGGTCGGCGTTCCTTACGAGGGGGACGTTTGGGATTTTTGCATCCGCAAAGCGGTCATCCGCGAGGGGTTGCCGCTCGGCACCGTGCTGACGCTGGCCGCGACCGGATCGGAGATGAACGGCAACTCGGTCATAACGAATTGGGAAACGCAGCAAAAACGCGCGTTCGGCAGCCGGTTCGCTTATCCGCGCTTCTCCATTCTCGACCCGGAGCTGACGTATACGGTGCCTGCGAGCCATACGGTGAACGGCGCGGTCGACATTATGTCGCACGTATTCGAGCAATATTTCAGCCTGACCGCCAATACGCCCCTTCAGGAACGGTTTTGCGAAGGGATTCTGCAAACGGTGATCGAGAATGTCGAGCTGGCGCTGGCCGATCCGCAGCATGCCGACGCTAGAGCCAATCTGTTGTGGGCCGGCACGATGGCGCTGAACGGCATAATCGGCGTAGGCGTGCAGCAGGATTGGGCCTCGCACGGCATCGAGCACGAAATCAGCGCGATCTACGACATCCCGCACGGAGCGGGCTTGTCCATCGTATTCCCGAACTGGATGAAATACGTTTACCAAGAACGGATCGATCGGTTCGTGCAATATGCTGTTCGGGTATGGGGCGTCGATCCGTCCGGAAAGACGCCGGAAGAAACGGCGCTGGCCGGCATCGAGCGCACCCGGGCGTTTTTTACCCGCATCGGCGCCCAGGCAACGCTGGCCGAGTTCGGGATTGGAGCGGACAAGCTGGAACGGATGGCGGAGGAAGCGGTTCGCTTCGGTCCGCTCGGCTCGTTCAAAAAGCTGGAGCGCGACGACGTTCTGCGTATTCTGCAAATGTCGCTGTAGAGATTATACAGGCAAGCGTTTAAAAAAGAAGAGAAGGACCTGCCGGCAGCGCCAGCAGGTCCTTTTGCCGTCCCGGGACTTACGCATCCAGACGATGCGGAACCCGACCGTTATTTGGAGCGGAGCCGGACAACAGCGGAATTGCAGCTCATAAATCGCTGCCGGTGTCCATACACTTCCATAAAAGCCGGCGGATGCAAGCCGCCTGACAAGGGGGAACGGCATGATCGTATGGAGAGACGGAACGGTTGTCGGCGCAGCCGAGCTGCGTTCGGGCGTACAGCAAGTGGATGTGATGGAGGCGGACGGAACCTTACGGCAGGCTGTTCATTACACGGACGTTCGTCCGCCGCTCGTCTGCGGGGATCGCGTGGTCGTCAACGTTACCGCTGCCGCCCTCGGGCTCGACGGGGGGCTTTGCTTGATTCACGACGTAGCGGAGCGTAGGGAGCCCGACGAGGCTTCGGCAAGCGAAGGAGCGGAAGCAGAGCAAGAGAATACGGCGGGGTTGGGCGCAAGCCCCAAGCAAAGGTACCCGGGCGACGACGAGGAACGGGAAAGCTTTGCCCAGGAGCAAGGCCAGCTCCAGTCCGGTCATATTATGAAGCTGCGCTATATGCCTCAGCAGCGGGCGGTTTTGGCTGTAGAGGAGGAGGCGAGCCCGCATCGCCGGCTGTTTGCCGAGCCGCGCCAGCTGGACGGCATGCCGGTGCTGATCGGGGAGCTGCACAGCATGCTCCCGGTGGCGGTGGCCTGGATACGCGGCAGCGGGGAAGGGGTTTCGCTGCGCCTGTCGTACATCATGACGGACGGAGGGGCGCTGCCGCTCGTATTAAGCGGCCATACGGCCCGTCTGCGAGCCTCGGGCTGGCTGGACGGAACGGTTACATACGGCCACGCCTACGGCGGCGACCTGGAAGCCGTCAATAAATATACCGCGCTTCTGGCAGCGCGGCACGTTCAAGGCGCGGATATTGCAATCGTGACCATGGGGCCGGGCATTGTCGGTACGGGCACGCCGTTTGGCCATACGGCGACAGAGCTGGCCGAGCTCGTGCATGCCGTCCGTGCGCTTGGCGGAAAGCCCGTTGTCATGGCGCGGGTCAGCTTCGCCGAAGCGCGCGAGCGGCACCGGGGCGTCAGCCATCATGTGCGGGAAACGCTCGGCAAGCTGGCGCTGGCCCGTGCGGCAATCCCGCTGCCGGACGAACTGGAGGAACCGCACAAGCGGTTGATCCGCCGGCAGTTAGAGGAGTCGGGTTGTGCCGATCGGCACGATCCGCTCTGGGTGCCCGGCGTCGGATTGGCGGAGGCGGAGCGGCGGCTGGCGGCGTACGATGCGCCGATTACGACGATGGGAAGGCAACTACGCGACGATCCGGCGTTTTTCCTGACGGTATGCGCGGCGGCGCAGGCCGCTCTGTCGGCTGCTGGCGGCCGTCGATAAGCTTGGGCAGCAGGGCGGCCAGCCCGTCCTGGCCGCTTCCTGCCGCAGCGGACATGCTGCGTAATTGCGCGCGGATTTCCCAGCTTTTTCCGACCAATCTCAGCTGCGTCTCGGTTATATAGCTTTTCATCGCTCATCCCGTCCTCATCATTCGTTTGAAAGTCTGGTATACTATCAACGTATGCGTCCGGCGGACAAGCTATGCCCGAAATAACGAGACGCGAGAGAGAATGAAGTTTCGGAAAATGAGGAGATGACACGATGTCGGGCAAATCCAAGTACGAAGAAGTGACGATCGCTACAGAGCCTGTATTCCAGGGCAAAATCATATCTTTGCAGGTCGATCGCGTCCTGCTGCCAAACGGGGAAACGGCGACGAGGGAAATCGTCAAGCATCCGGGGGCCGTTGCCGTACTGGCCATTCATGAAGACCGGATGATCGTCGTCGAGCAGTACCGCAAGCCGCTCGGCCGCAGTCAGGTGGAGATCCCCGCCGGGAAGCTGGAGCCGGGCGAGGACACGGCTTCCGCAGCCATGCGCGAGCTGGAGGAGGAAACCGGCTTCACTTGTTCGGAGGTGCGGCTGTTAAGCTCCTTCTATACGTCGCCCGGCTTTGCCGACGAGATCCTGCATTTGTACGTGGCCGACAAGCTGACGCCGGGAACGGCAAAGCCGGACGAGGACGAATTTATCGACTGCGAAGCGATAACGTTGGATACCGCCAAGCGGTATATCGAGGAAGGCCGGATCAGCGACGCCAAGACGATTGCCGCGGTCTACGCCTGGCAGCTGCATCGTCTGACTGGCTCGTATTCGTTATGAACCGCTATTGGGCCGACCTGCACATCCATATCGGCCGCACCGAGAAAGGCGAACCGGTGAAGATCAGCGGCAGCCGCGACCTGACCTTTTACAACATCGCCAAAGAAGCGTCCGACCGGAAAGGGATCGATATCGTCGGCATTATCGACTGCCAGTCGCCGTTCGTGCAGGAAGAAATTATGCATTATTTGGACAAAGGCGAAATGAGCGAGCTGGAGGGCGGGGGCATCCGCTACGGCCGGACGACGATCATGCTCGGCAGCGAAATCGAGGTTAAGGACGAGGGACTCGGGGCGGCCCATCTGCTCGTTTACTTGCCAACGCTTCAGGCAATGCGCGAATTTACCGACTGGCTGCGGCCGCATATGAAAAACGTTGGGCTAAGCTCGCAGCGCCTGTACCTGCCAGCCCGCCGGCTTCAGGAGGAAGCGGTGGGACGGGGCGGGATGCTGATCCCGGCGCATATTTTTACCCCTTACAAAAGCTTGTTCGGCAGCGGGGCGCGCCATCTGGCGGATATGCTCGACCCGGACCGGGTAGCCGCCGTAGAACTCGGCCTGTCTGCCGATACGGAGATGGCCAGCCTCCTTCCCGAACTGGACCAGTATTCGTTCGTGACCAATTCCGACGCCCATTCGCTCGGCAAGATCGGCCGAGAGTACAACGAGCTGGAGCTGGCCGCGCCGACGTTTCGCGAATTGCAGCTCGCACTGGGGCGCGAGGGGGGACGGCGCATAGCGGCCAATTACGGGCTTAACCCGCGTCTCGGCAAATACCACCGCACCTACTGCGGGGCATGCGATTCGATCGTGGATGAAGCGCAAATAGCGGCGGAACGCTGCTTGTATTGCGGCAGTCCGAAAATCGTCCGCGGCGTGATGGACCGAATCCGTTCGATTGCCGGCCGCGACGAAGCCCGCATAGCGGAGCATCATCCGCCGTATAAGTTCCAGGTGCCGCTCGAATATATGCCCGGGCTTGGGAAGAAGAAGCTGCAGACGCTGCTGGAGCGGTTCGGCACGGAGATGAACATTTTGCACCGGGTCGGCTTGGAAGAGCTGCGGGAAGCCGTCGGAGTAGAGCTGGCCGGCTATATCGCGCAAGCGAGGGCCGGAACGCTGCAATTGGAGGTAGGAGGCGGAGGTCGATACGGCAAAGTATCTCGGGAGCGCTCCTGAACGTTCCCTGCCTCGGCCTAGTGGCCAATGTTCCATTGGAAGACTGTGGCCCTCGACGGAGGGCTATTCTTGTTCTCGGAATGAAACAGGCTTCCCTATCATTCGTTCTTGGATAGACTAGCGATCCGCGAAAGATTCCAATCCGATAGACATAGTTTTCCCCTTGCCTTCATATATTGGATGCAGCAGGACAAGGGGAGGAAGCGAACATGAATCGGAACTACCAGATGCGATTGTATATGAAGGATCATTTGCCGCTTTATTTGTTCGTCTCGGTGCTGTTCGTCATGGGGGTCGTCTTCGGGGCATTGATGGTCAATGCGCTTTCGCCCGGACAGAAGGAAGAGATGGCCCGGCATGTGAACAGCTTTATCCAGATCGTCGATCAGGGCAACAAGTTCGGAGGAACGGCAGCGCTCTGGGACTCCTTCGCGCTTCACCTGAAATGGATCGGTCTCATTTGGGTGCTCGGCTTGTCCGTGATCGGGCTGCCGCTCATTTTTTTGCTCGATTTTCTGAAGGGCGTGCTGATCGGCTTCTCGGTCGGCTATCTGGTCGGGCAGCTGTCGTGGAAAGGCATGCTGTTCGCCTTCGTGTCGATCGCGCCGCAAAATCTCATCGTTATTCCGGCACTGGTCATGTGCAGCGTCGGAGCGTGCGCTTTTTCCCTGTATATCGTGAAAAACCGGTTTATGCAGAAGCGCGGGGCTCTGTACCCGACCTTCGTCAAATATACGTCTTCCACCGTCGTCATGACCGCGCTGTTGTTCGGCGTGGCATTGTTCGAGGCTTATTTGTCCCCGGTGATGATCAAATGGGTGACGCCGATGCTGGTGGCCGCTCAAATCGGGTAGTGAGGGGACTTCCTTGTCGGCATCAGCCGGGGGGCGTGGCTGTCGTGTGTCGGACGATCAATTCGGGATAGATGGTCTGGTTGTGCCACTCGCCTTCGGAAAGCGGGTCGTCGCCGAGAAGCAGCCCGATCGAACGTTCGGCCAGTTCGCGGACGTTCGGGCCTACGTACGTGATAGGTACGTCCAGCAGCTTCTCCGTCTCCGGAATGCTCTCGTAAACGATCAAGGAGAAATCTTCCGGAACGCGAAGGCCCAACTTGCGAATCGCCTGAATGAACGAAAATAGGTTGCCGTGGCTGTCGACGATAACGGCCGTCGCCCGGTCTGGATCGTTCTTGCGGAGCACTTTGGCGACCTGTTCCTGAGACAGCTCGATGTCGGTATGGCAGTTCATGAGAAAATCCGGGTCGTATTCCAGCTGGTTTTCCAGCAATCCGATCGTATACCCCATCTGCTTATCGGAAGCGCTGCCCACGAACGCAATGCGCCGATGTCCGAGACCGGCCAGATGCCGGACCGCCTTCAGCATCGCGTCCTTCCGGTCAACCTCCAGCCGGTGGGTGCCATCCAGGCTCGCGCCCCCGAGCATCAGCATGTTTCCACGGAACTGCTGCTTGGCTTGCAAAAATTCGAGGCTCGGCTTCCATCCTGGGCCGCACCAATAGATCGCTTTATCGACCAGATGGTCGTTGAAGTGGCGAAGAGCCTCGTCGGGCTTCGCGAAGGAAACGATCGTGTAGTGGTCGCGCAAAGCCGCCTGCCGCTGCAGCTCGAGGCACAGATGGTTGAAGAACAAGCCATAAGGACGATTCCAGAGAACCCCTATACTGCCTTGCCGCGTTTCAGCTTTGCGCTTCGCGGCCGGACCGGACAAGTAGTTCATCTCTTTGGCTAGCGCGATGATTTTGGTGCGCGTCCGATCTTTGACGCCGGGTTCGTTGTTTAGCGCGCGGGAAACCGTAGCGGCGGTTACGCCGGCAGCCTTGGCGATATCTTTTAGCGTTATCATGCGTACTCCTTTCGTATAGTCCGACAAACAAACGATTATATTCCATCATACCATGAGGGATGGTGAAAAAAAAGTTGCACAAAAATGTAACGATTACATTTTTACGATAATATTTTTATAAAATTAAACTTTACATTTCTTTGCAACGGACTTAAGATAAGAATTAAGAAATCGCTTTCATAACGGTGTACCCTTCCGGTATTGATGACAATTCGCTTGTTAAACCGAATAAAGAAATCGATTTCCGGAACGGTTGCAAAAAACAGAAGGGGGAATTTTTCACATGCTGAACAAACGCACGAAAACGTTGACGGCCATGACGCTGGCCGCAGGGCTGTTGGGGGCTTGCAGCAGCGGCGGAACCGGCGGGGATCCCGCAAAATCGCCGGAGAAGGATATTACGAAGGAGCCGGCCGAGGTCGTTTTTTATTCGAGCAACGGAGATCCGGTCGAAAGCTTCGATTACCGGTTCGGCGACGCGCTGCGCAAACATTTTCCCAACTGGACGATCAAGTACATCCAGCGGACGGGTACGGGCACGCAGTTGGCCGATCTGATCGCCAACGGCACGAAATTCGATATTTTTTTCCAGTCGATCGGCAATTTTGAAGCGGCCGCGTTTCCCGCCGGCATTCAATACGATATGACCGAGCTGATCAAAGCCCAGAAGGTCGATCTGAGCAAGCTCGACCCGACCGTTCTCGAAGCCGTCAAGCAAGCTTCGGGAGGGAAGCTGTACGGACTCCCGATCTTTACGAGCAATCTGGTGCTCTATTACAACAAAACGCTGTTCGACAAGTTCGGCGTCCCCTATCCGAAGGACGGCATAACGTGGAACGAAATGGTCGAGCTCTCCAAAAAGCTGACCCGCGTCGACGGAGGCACGCAGTATTTCGGGTTCACCCATTCGCCGGCCCATACGCTTCGGCTGAATCCCATGGCCATTCCCGATGCCGATCTGCAAAACGATACGCCGACAATCAACAAGGACGAGCGCTGGAAATCGTTTTTCCAAACGTATTTCCTCGACCCGATGCGGGTTCCCGACTATCTGGAAGGCATGAAAAAGATCAATAAAATCCCGGACATCAACATGTTCGTCAAGGATCAGAACGTCGGCATGTTCGGTTATTTGTCCAGCTTGATCTACGTCTGGGAGCAGGAGCTGAAATCGCTGAACTGGGATATTGTCTCGTTCCCGACGGTGGAGAAGGGAGTCGGCTCGCAATCGTATCCGGTGTACTTCGGCATGACGAATATGGTCCGCAACAAAGAAGCGACTATGGAAGTGCTGAAATATATGATTTCCGAGGAGTTCCAGACCGGGATGGCGCGCAAGGGCATTATGCCGGTATTGAACGACGAAGCGGTCAAGAAGGAGATCGGCAAAGAATCGCCTTACAAGGACCGCAACTGGAAGGCGATTTTCTACAACAAGTTCGCCCCGATTCCGGCCAAAGGCATCTATGACGCCGAACTGGTCGGTCAGTACACGGCGGCGGGCAATAATATCGCGATGGACAAAATGGACGTGAACACGGCGCTGCGCACGGCAGAGGAAGCGTCGGTCAAAAAAATTCAGGAATTCAAAAGCAAGAACCCGTAGCTCTTTTAAAATCATTCTAAAAAGTTTGACTTGTTTTGCCGCTCCCCCTATAATGAGAATGCGGCGGTTTCTTTAATTATATGGAAATCGGACGGGAAGCAACACGCGAAAGCGCTCAAGAGGGGGAGGACCATGGAAGCGCGTATCGAAAAAATCAAGCAGCAATTGCAATCCAAAGGCTACAAGCTGACACCCCAGCGCGAAGCGACCGTGCGCGTATTATTGGAAAATGAAGAAGATCATTTGAGCGCGGAAGACGTCTTCATGCTCGTCAAGGATAAAGCGCCCGAAATCGGGCTTGCTACCGTGTATCGGACCCTGGAGCTGCTCAGCGAGCTGCACGTGGTGGAGAAGATGAACTTCGGCGATGGCGTGGCCCGCTACGATCTTCGCAGCGACAGCACGCGGCATCATCACCACCATCTGATTTGTGTGCAATGCGGGGCCGTCGACGAAATTATGGACGATTGGCTTACTCCGCTGGAGGAACGGCTGGAGCGCGAGTTTCAATTCAAGGTGCTGGATCATCGGCTTGATTTTCAAGGCATCTGCCATCGGTGCAAAGACAAAGTACAACCTCCGGAGACGGAATAACGGGAAATCCCCGGCAGCGTGGTTCACGCTTGTCCGGGGATTTTGGCATTTTACGGTCGCCCGGGACATAAATCGGCTCGTCCTCTCATAATCTGGGTACAAAAGCGGCGAATCGGCTGCTGAACGCGAATTTCGTGCCATGCGGAGGACGGGCCATGTGGATTATCGGATGGAGGAAATGGTGGATTCGCGCCAAATATATCGCGATATTCGTCGTGCTGACGGTCGTGCTGTTCCAGCTGTTCCGGCTGGTCGGGGGCTGGATCGAGCCGGCGGGCCGCTACCGGGAGCCTCTCGGAAAGGCGGTTAAGGCGTTCCGGCATGACGAGCCGGTCAGCGAGCCGCAGACGGCGGCGGAGCGATTGCTGTTTTTTTACAAGTACGGGGAATGACGGAAAACCCAAACTTTTGTTCGGCTTATGCAGGAAAACGGCCCCCGGCGTTGAATAGTTCTCATACAAAGAGGAACGACACACTGGGGGAACGACTAGTAGCGATGAAGAGACATCTCCAAAGCTTTATACATTACCTCACCGCGGAGCGGGGATTGGCGCACAACACGCTCGAATCGTACGAACGCGACCTGGTCCAATATATCGAGCATCTCGACCGGCAGGGCGTGCAGTCGTTGGGGGAGATGGGCAAGCTGCATATCGCCACCTATCTGCACGAGCTGAAGCAGCTTGGCCGCGCTCCGGCGACCGTATCACGCACGATCGTTTCGATTCGCGCTTTTTGCCAGTTCCTGGTGAAGGAGGGGCTGATGGCGAGCGATCCTTCGTTGCATATGGAGACGCCGAAGCTGGAGAAAAGGCTGCCGAAGGTGCTGACCGTCGAGCAGGTCGGGCTGCTGCTGGATGCTCCCGAAACGACGTCCGCTTCGGGCATGCGCGACAAGGCTATGCTGGAGCTGCTGTATGCGACCGGCATTCGCGTGTCCGAGTTGATCTCGCTGAACGTGGGGGATGTCAACGTCGCGATGGGCTTCATCCATTGCACAGGCAAAGGCTCCAAAGAGCGGATTATCCCGCTGGGACGCATTGCCGCCGTTTGCCTGGAGGAATACAACGAGTCAGTACGCCCGAAGCTGCTCCGCCAGGATAAGGGCGAGGAAGCGCTTTTCATCAATCATCTGGGCACCCGCTTGACCCGCCAAGGATTTTGGAAAATCATTAAGCGCCGCGCCCGGGAGGCGGGCATCGATATAGAAATTACGCCGCATACGCTTCGGCATTCATTCGCCACGCATTTGCTGGAAAACGGCGCCGATCTGAGAGCCGTGCAGGAAATGCTCGGCCATGCCGACATTTCCACGACTCAAGTGTATACGCACGTGACGAAGTCCAGAACGAAGGAAGTGTACGACCGCACCCATCCGAGGGCGACCATGACGTAGCGCAAGCGGGTTCTCCCGGTTCGCGTTGCCGGTTCTTCGGCGGCTTTCGAGGCATACCCCGGCTCCTGCCGGGGTATTTTTGCATTCACTTGGGCGGCATGCGATAATGAGTAAAATTGCAGCGATCCGCTGCTTATCCGGCGAAACGGAGGTAACGAATTTGACCTTTCAACGCATTGCCCTGATCGTGCTGGACAGCGTAGGCATCGGCGAAGCGCCCGACGCCCCCGGCTTCGGCGACGCCGGAGCCCATACGCTCGGACATATTGCGGAACGAGTCGCGGATTTCCGCCTGCCTCATCTGGAACGGCTCGGTTTGGGCTGCATTGAACCGCTGCGGCATATCGCGGCGGTCGCGCAGCCGGCGGCCTTTTACGGCAAGATGACGGAGGTGTCCGTCGGCAAAGATACGATGACCGGCCATTGGGAGCTGATGGGCCTGCGCGTCGAGATTCCGTTCCAGACGTACCCCGACGGGTTTCCCGAGCCGCTTGTCCGCAAGTTCGAACAAGCGACGGGCCGCCGGGTTATCGGCAACAAGCCCGCTTCGGGCACGGACATACTCGACGAGCTCGGGGAAGAGCAGATGCGCACCGGCGCGTGGATCGTCTATACGTCCGCGGATAGCGTATTCCAACTGGCCGCCCACGAGGACGTCATTCCGCTGGAGGAGCTATACCGCGCCTGTAAAATCGCTCGCGAGCTGACGATGGACGAGTACGCGGTCGGCCGGGTCATCGCCCGTCCTTACGTCGGCGAGCCCGGGGCGTTCAAGCGGACGCCAAACCGGCACGATTATGCAGTTAAGCCGCCGGCTCCAACGGTGATGAATCGTCTTGCGCAAGCCGGATTGGATTGCATCGCCATCGGTAAAATCAACGACATATATTCCGGCGAAGGGGTGACCTCGGCGGTATCGACGAAAAGCAACGCACACGGCATCGAAGAGACGATCCGCACACTGGAGCAGCCGTTTCGCGGTCTGGCGTTTACGAATCTCGTCGATTTCGATTCCTTGTACGGCCACCGGCGCGATCCCGAGGGCTACGCCCGGGCGCTCATGGAATTCGACGCCAGTCTGCCCGACATCATGGCCCGTATCGGGCGCGACGACCTGCTGCTCCTTACCGCCGATCACGGCAACGATCCGACGCATACGGGCACGGACCATACGCGGGAATACGTGCCGCTGCTCGCTTGGAGCCCGCGGTTTCAAGCGGGGGCGTCGCTTGGCGTGCGCGGCACGTTCGCCGATCTAGGGGCGACCGTGGCGGATAATTTCGGACTGCCTGCGCCGTCTTACGGCAGCAGCTTCCTGTCCGAGCTTCTTTCATTATAGGAACGGGGGTTAAGCATGAGCGAGCTTAGCATGGAACAGCGCATCCGCGACGCCGTCGGATTCATCGAGGAGGAAATCCCTTACTCGCCGGAGGTCGGTCTTATACTCGGCTCCGGTCTCGGCGTCCTGGCGGATGCGATGGAGGACGTTACGGTTATTCATTACGAGGAAATACCGCATTTTCCGGTATCGACCGTGGAGGGACACGCCAGCGAACTGCTGGTGGGCACGATCGGCGGCAAAAAAACGGTTCTCATGAAAGGCCGTTTTCATCTGTACGAAGGCTATGACGTGGCTGCGGTATCGTTCCCGGTGCGCGTCATGAAGGCGCTCGGCGTGAAGTCGCTGCTCGTCACGAACGCGGCGGGCGGCCTTCAAGCCTCTTTCTCCCCGGGCGATCTGATGCTGATTAGCGATCATATCAATTTCATGTTCCGCAATCCGCTGATCGGACCCAACGAGAACTCGCTCGGCGTCCGCTTCCCGGACATGTCCGAAGCCTACAGCGCGGAACTGCGCGAGCTGGCGCGGGAGGCGGCGTCCGGTCTCGGCTTGACGCTGCGCGAGGGCGTCTATGCCGCCATGACCGGACCGAGCTATGAAACGCCGGCCGAAATTCGCATGCTGCGCATGCTCGGCGCCGACGCCGTCGGCATGTCGACCGTGCCGGAGGTTATTGCCGCCCGTCATGCGGGCATAGCGGTGCTTGGCATCTCATGTATTACGAACATGGCGGCAGGCATGCTCGATCAGTCGTTGTCGCATGCCGAAGTGATGGAGACGGCCGAACGGGTGAAGGGAAGCTTCCTCGAGCTCGTGAAGGCAATCATACCGAAATTATAAAACCGAAGGAACGAACATAATCGGTTACCGGAAAAAAGCAGGAGGTTGTGTAATATGGAATTGTCCTATGTAGAGCAGATCAATCAGGCGGCAGGATTTATACGGGGCCGCATCGGCGGTCGCCTTCCTTCGATCGGACTCGTTCTCGGCTCGGGGCTGGGGGATTTGGCCAACGAAGTGGAGGATGCCGTAGCGATCGATTTTGGTGAAGTTCCGCATTTCCCGGTATCGACGGTAGAGGGGCACGCCGGGCGGTTCGTCGTCGGAACGCTCGAGGGGAAAACGGTCATCGTCATGCAGGGCCGCTTTCATTATTATGAAGGTTACCCGATGCGCCAGGTCGTCAAGCCGCTGTATGTGATGCGCAAGCTGGGCGTGCAGTCGGTCGTTGTAACGAACGCGGCCGGAGGCATGAACCGCGCCTTCCGTCCGGGCGATCTGATGCTGATCTGCGACCATATCAATATGACTGGCGATCATCCGCTGATCGGCAAAAACGATCCCGAGCTCGGCCCGCGCTTTCCCGACATGTCCGAGGCGTACGACAAATCGTACCGCGAGCTCGCCCATCGCATATCGAGCCAAATCCGCGGCGACGACGGAGACGCGCTGGAGCTTCAGGAAGGCGTCTACTGCGGCATAAGCGGCCCTTCCTACATGACGCCCGCCGAGCTGACGATGCTGGCGAGACTGGGCGGAGACGCGGTCGGCATGTCGACCGTGGCCGAAGTGACCGCCGCCCGTCATTGCGGCTTGCGCGTGCTCGGCATCTCCTGCATTACCGATATGGCGGTTGGCGATGAGCTGGAGCCGCTGTCGCACGAGCAGGTTATGGAGGTGGCGAACCGGACGAAGCCGAAATTCGCCGCGCTTGTCAAAACGTTCGTGCGCGAAGCCGAAGTGTAGGTCGAAGGACGAACGAACCGCCGCGAGTGCTGCGCGGGGATGCAAGCAAGGGAGGAAAGCGGTCATGAGAATGGTGGACATTATCCAGCAGAAGAGGGACGGCGGCCGGCTGACCCGCGAGCAGCTGTATTTTGCCGTGCAGGGCTTTACGAAGGGAGACATTCCGGACTACCAGATGTCGGCGTTTGCCATGGCGGTCTTTTTCCGCGGCATGGATGCGGCGGAAATTGCCGATCTGACAATGGCGATGGTCAACTCCGGCGATGTCGTCAGTCTGGCCGGCATCCGTGGGACGAAGGTCGACAAGCATTCGACCGGCGGCGTCGGCGACAAGACGAGTCTGATCGTGGTGCCGCTCGTAGCTGCGGCAGGCGTGCCGGTCGCCAAGATGTCGGGCCGCGGACTCGGGCATACGGGAGGCACGGTCGATAAGCTGGAGTCGATTCCGGGCTTTCATATCGAGCTGGAGAACGAGCAATTCGTGCGCAACGTCAACGAGCATAAGATGGCTCTTGTCGGACAGAGCGGAAACCTGGCTCCGGCGGACAAAAAGCTGTACGCCTTGCGCGACGTGACGGCTACGGTCAATTCGCTGCCGTTGATCGCTTCCTCGATCATGAGCAAAAAAATCGCCGCAGGCGCCGACGCGATCGTGCTCGATGTTAAGGTCGGCTCCGGCGCGTTTCTCAAATCGATGGCCGAGGCGGAGGAGCTGGCGGCGACGATGGTGTCCATCGGCAGCAGCCTGAAGCGCAAGACGATCGCCGTCCTGTCCGACATGAGCGAGCCGCTCGGAACCGAGGTTGGCAATGCCAACGAGGTGCGCGAGGCGATCGCCGTGCTGAAGGGCGAGGGAGACGCTAGACTGACCGAGCTATGCCTGAATCTTGGCGCCCATATGGCGGTCGCCGGAGGGGTGTACGCCGATTACGCTGCCGCGTACGGCGCCTTGAACGGATTGCTCGCTTCCGGCGAGGCGCTTCGCACGTTCCGGACGTTTATCGAGGCGCAGGGCGGCGAGGGCGGCATTGTCGACGATCCCGGACTGCTGCCGCAAGCCCGTTACCAGGTAAAGGTGCGGGCGGAGCAGGAAGGCTTCGTGCAGGCGATCGATGCGGAAAGCGTAGGCGTCGCCGCGATGCTGCTCGGAGCCGGCCGCGCCCGCAAGGAGGATGCGATCGACTATGCAGCCGGGGTTTCCTTGCTGAAAAAGACGGGCGATGCGGTGCGCTACGGCGACGTGCTGGCTGTCATTCACAGCAACAGCGAGAACAACCAGGAGTCGATCGGACGTTTGGTTGCCGCCTACGTCATCGGGGCGGACCGTCCCGCGCCTGTGCCGATCGTGCATAAAGTGATCGGCTAGGCTGTTGGAGCGGAGGTTTTGACGGTTCCGTTGCGATGTTAAGAAAGTATCTGGTTGATCAAACCGCGTTCTTGCCGAACGCGGTTTTTTGGTGCTGCGGGGCATCGAACTCAGTCTCATAGATTCATTAACATGAAATAGTTTCATATATGAGAATTTTTATTGACGTTTCGATTTTTTGCGTGATATACTTCAGAAAAGAAACCGATTACATTTCCAGCGTAACTGAATAGGGGAGGATCTTATTATGGCAAAATCGCATTCGCTGCTGATGGCCAGTTTGATTTTGGTTATCACGACCGCTTGTGCAAGTAGCGGCAGTCAAGCACCCCAGGTACAGGAGGAAGTAGTCAAGCCAAGCGAGCCTATGACGCTGACCATGCTGCAGGACGGCGCAACCATCTCCGACGAGGAGTTCGAGACGATGATCGCAGCCCCGGTCAAAGCCAAGTACCCGCACATTACCGTTCAGATAGTAAGGAACACCAAAGGCGCCGACGGTCTGAGCAATTTGATATCGGGGGGAAGCTTTCCGGACTTTATGTTCACGACTTACCCTCAGATCAAGATTCACAGGGAGCTCGGGACAGCCTACGACATGACGAGCCTGATCAAGACCTACAAGATGGATATCGGCAAGTTCGATCCGGCGGCGATGGAGACATCTCGTGTGTATGGGGGCAACGAAGGAATGTATGCGGTTCCATTCTCATTGAACTTCCTTGCTTTGTTCTACAACAAGGATATCTTCGACATGTTCGGGGTCACCTATCCGAAGGAAGGCATGACCTGGGACGAGACGGTCAATTTGGCCAAAAACTTCTCTCGCACGGCCGGTGGCGTCGAATACAAAGGGATTATGATTCCCGGCATCGGCGACCTGATCACGCAGCTCTCGCTTCCTTACGTCAATGCGACGACGAATAAGGCGGCGATCAATTCGGACGGATGGAACAAAGTATTTCAGCTGATCAAAGCCGTTAATGAAATTCCGGGCAATAAGGGCGCGACGTTGGACCATTTTTTGAAAACGCAAACATTGGCAATGATTCCGACGTATGATGCCCGCTTTGCCGCTCTAGAGAAGCTGCAAGGTACGCCAAGCCAGTTCAACTGGGACATTACGCAGTTCCCAAGCTACACGGAGCGGCCAAATACGAGTCTGGCCTCGTCCGGACACTTCCTGCTCGTATCGGCATTGAGCAAGCATAAGGAAGAGGCGTTCGAGGTGATCAACTTGCTGACGAGCGAAGCGAATCAAAACCTGATTACTGAGCATGGCCGCTTCACCTCCCTCAATAATGAGCAGATCAAAAACAAGTACGGCATGAACATGAAATCGATGCAGGGCAAAAACATTAAGGCCGTCTTCAATAGCAAGTTCGCACCTCCCTTCCCGCCGACGAAGTACGATAAATTTGCGACTCCGCATCTGACCGCCGCCGTCAAAAGCGTCATCGACGGAGAGCTGGACGTCAACAGCGCGATTCGCCGCGCCGAGGAAGCGTTCAACAAAGATATCGAAGCCAACAAGTAGGGCTGAGGCGTCCGGACTCGGCCGAACGATTCCTCCCCGATTTTGTCAACCGGTACGGATTGCTGTATAGTAGTGGGTATCCGCCCCGCTATGCATGCGGGGCAATCAGGCAATGGGAGACGCAGGGGGAATCGGCATGGAAGCAGAGATAAGCACGGAACGCCGCAAGGCGGAGCATATTCGGATATGTCTGGAGGAGGATGTCGAGAGCCGCTCGGAAGGAGCCGGCTTCGGGCGATACCGTTTCCGTCACCAGGCGCTGCCGGAAATCGACTTCGCGGAGATCGACACGACCGGGGAATGGCTTGGCAAGCGGCTGCGAGCGCCGCTTTTGATCAGTTCGATGACGGGCGGGACGGAGGAGGCGCTGGCGATCAACCGCCGTTTGGCCGAGGCTGCCGAGCATCGTGGCTGGGCGATGGGAATCGGCTCCGTCCGGGCGGCTGTGGAGCGGCCGGAGCTGGCCCGGACGTTCCGGGTGCGCGATGTGGCCCCGACCATCCCACTGATCGCCAATATCGGGGCCGTGCAGCTTAACTACGGCTATGGGGCGGAAGAGTGTCTGCGCGCCGTGGAGCTGGCGGAAGCCGACGCGCTCGTACTTCATCTGAACGGCATGCAGGAGCTGTTTCAGCCGGAGGGCAATACGAATTTTAAAGGGCTGCTGGAGCGGATCGGCTTTCTGTGCCGGACGCTTCCGGTGCCGGTCGGCGTCAAGGAGGTCGGCTGGGGCATCGGCGGAGAGACGACTCGCCGTCTCGCCGACGCCGGAGTCGCTTTCGTGGACGTGGCCGGCGCGGGAGGGACGTCGTGGAGTCAAGTGGAGAAGTTCCGTTTGACCGATCCGGTTCGACGGGCGGCGGCGGACGCCTTTGCGGACTGGGGCATTTCCACTGCGCAATGTTTGGTCGAAGCCCGCGAGTCGGCGCCGGGCTGCACGCTTGTCGCAAGCGGCGGGCTGGCCACGGGAGTCGACGCCGCCAAGGCGATTGCGCTTGGCGCGGACGTCGCCGGCTTCGGCCGCTCGCTGCTCGGACCCGCCGTCGAATCGGCGGAGCGGGCCGCGCTGGTGCTCGCCCGTATCGAATTCGAGCTGCGCGCCGCGATGTTCGGCATCGGCGCCGACAGCTTGGAACGGCTCCGTGCGACAACGCTGCTGGAGACACGTTCCGTATAAGGAGAAAGGCCGCCTTTGGCGGTCTTTTTTGTTTATTTTTCCCCTTTTTTGGCAACACTGGTTAGAAGCGATTCCATACTTGCAGCCAATTCGCATGGAACACGTTTCAACCATGGATCAGGAGGGGTTCAATTTCATGTTCAAACGAGGATTTGCCAGCCTACTATGCGCCGCGCTCGTCTTCTCGCTCGTCATGCCTGCGGCCTTCGCGGACGATAAAACCGGTAAAGCCCAGGATAAATCGGGCAAAGCCCAGGAGTCCGCTCCGCAAGTCGATCTGGCTCCAAGCGCCGGCTCGGCGGTGTTGCTCGATGCCGATACCGGAACGATTTTGTTCGAGAAAAACCATAATCAGAAGCTGCCTCCCGCAAGTATCACGAAAATTATGACGATGCTGCTCGTGATGGAAGCATTGGATCAGGGCAAAATCAAACTGGACGAGAAGGTACGTACGAGCGAATACGCCGCTTCCATGGGCGGATCGCAAATCTTTCTCGAGCCCGGCGAAGAGATGACCGTCGACGAAATGCTCAAAGGCATTGCCATGGCTTCGGGCAACGACGCATCCGTCGCAATGGCCGAGAAAATTGCCGGCACGGAGGAAGCGTTCGTCGGCATGATGAACGCCAGGGCGAAGCAGCTCGGCATGGAGAACACCCATTTCGTCAACGTAAACGGGCTTCCCGCAGAAAACCATTACACTTCGGCCTACGATATCGCGCTGATGTCCCGAGAGCTGTTGAAGCATGAAGGAATTACGAAATATACCGGCCAATACCAGGACTACCTCCGTAAAGACTCCGAGAAGCCGTTTTGGCTCGTCAATACGAATAAACTGGTCCGTTTTTACGACGGGGCGGACGGTTTGAAGACGGGGTATACGAGCGAAGCGAAGTTTTGCCTGTCGGCTACGGCCAAGCGGGATAACTTCCGGATTATCGCCGTCGTACTCGGCGAGCCGAATACGAAGACGCGCAACGCCGAAGTGACGAAGATGTTCGACTACGCATTCTCGCAATATATGAGCCACCCTATTTTCAAAACCGGAGACGTGATCGGCACGGTCCGCGTCGAGAAGGGCGAGCAGCGCGATCTGCAGCTTACGGCCAAGCACCAGTACAGCGTTCTGCTCAAAAAAGGCGATTCCGTCGAAAATATCCGCTACGAGCTGCAGCTTCCGGCGTTGAAAGCGCCGATTGCCTACGGACAGTCGCTCGGCAAGCTGATAGTCTACAGAGGGGACACGGTCATTAGCGAATTCCCTGTCGAATCTCCGACAGAGATAAACAAAGCCGGCTGGTGGAAGCTGTTCAAGAGAACGTCGATGCGCTTATTCATGGCGGATTGACGCGTATGACCCGGTCGTTCCCGGATGCCTCGGCGGTATCCGGGAATAGCCGGTTTGCGGAGAGATTGACGAATTTTCGCGAAAAATGACCGTAAGTTGTTGAAAATGATCAGGAATCACCTCTTTTTAGCAGTTTTCTTCTAGTTTTGTCGCCATGCAGGAATATACGTCCATTTCGTAGAAATCATAGGCACAACGCGAAAGGAAGTGAGCCTGCCTTGAGTTTGCACATTGAATTGGAGCATCACCGGAGAACGCTGATCGTCCGATTAAAGGGGGAACTCGATCATCATACCGCCGATGCCGTGAAAGTGAAAATGGAAGAGGCGATTTTGCGGGGCGACGTCAACCATGTCGTGCTCAGTATGAAAGAGTTGAGTTTCATGGACAGCTCGGGGCTCGGCGTCATTCTCGGCCGATATAAGCTCATTACGGCAAGAGGCGGCAAAATGGTCGTGTGCGATGTCAATCCGGCGGTCTATCGTTTATTTGAGATGTCCGGACTGTTCAAGATTTTGTCCATTCAAGATAATGAGAGACTTGCTTTATCCAGCTTGGAGGTGGTGTCATGAGCCGGAACAATCACATGCAGCTTCGCTTTGCCAGTATATCCGAGAACGAATCGTTCGCGCGCGTTGTCGTTGCCGCGTTCGTTTCCCAGCTCGATCCGACGATGGAAGAGCTGACCGATATCAAGACGGTCGTATCCGAAGCGGTAACGAATGCGATTATTCACGGATATGACAACGCCAGCGACCAGGAAATCGAGATTACCGCGAAAATCGAGGGAGACCGCTTTTTTCTGACCGTCGAGGATCAAGGCAAAGGCATAGAAGATTTGGAGCTGGCTCGCCAGCCGCTGTACACCTCGAAACCCGAATTGGAGCGGTCCGGGATGGGGTTCACGATCATCGAAAACTTTATGGACGAGGTGGATGTCGTATCCGAGCCCGGCCAAGGGACGAAGGTCGTAATGGTCAAGCAAATCGAATCAAAAAAAGCGCTTTTTAACTAGGGGTTTTGCGATATGGATGTCGATTTGAAACATGCCTCGCACACGTACCTGGACGATAGTGAAGTGAAACGGCTTATCGCTCTGAGCCAATCCGGGGATACCATCGCGCGCGAGACGCTCGTCAATTGCAACATTCGCCTCGTCTGGTCGGTCGTTCAACGGTTTCTGAACCGAGGCTACGAGCCTGAAGATTTGTTTCAGATCGGGTGCATCGGATTGCTGAAATCGGTAGACAAATTCGACCTGTCCTATGACGTTAAATTTTCCACCTATGCGGTTCCGATGATTATCGGGGAAATCCAGCGTTTTTTACGCGACGACGGTACCGTCAAAGTCAGCCGTTCGCTCAAAGAACTGGCGAACAAGGTGCGCAAGAAGAAGGACGAACTGTCCAAGCGGCTCGGCCGGATGCCCACGATCAAGGAAGTGGCAGACGATCTCGGCATTACGCCCGAAGACGTCGTGTTCGCGCAGGAGGCCAACAAGCCGCCTTCGTCGATTCATGAGACCGTATTCGAGAACGACGGGGACCCGATTACTCTGATGGATCAGATTGCCGACGAAAGCCAGGAAAAGTGGTTCGACAAGCTGGCTCTCAATGAGGCGATCAGCGCCTTGTCGGAGCGGGAGAGGCTGATCGTCTACCTGCGGTACTTCCGCGATCAGACGCAGTCGGAGGTGGCCAGCCGGCTCGGCATTTCCCAGGTGCAAGTATCCCGGCTGGAGAAAAAAATATTGCAATCAATCCGCGAGCAGATCGCCCAATGAGCGTCAGTTTACGTCCAAGCTACGGGCGGGAGCCGCGCCGGCATCGAATACAGACGAAACACCGACCGTTTTCGGCCCTTAGGGGCGGGAGACGGTCGTTTTTTTGCGTTGAGCATGGATTGGAGCCGTTTGCCAAAAAATAGGGCGACTATCCGCTTGCCGCACTCCGCATACTACACCAAATGACACAAATGAAGGGAGTGATTCCATGAGTCACGCGTTCACTCCGACCGTATACATACGATTGCGCAAGCGGGCTACGATTCCTCCGGGGCAAACTGTGACGCTGGGGCGCGTCGCGCAGCTGTTGACCGAGCCGGACATGGAGCGGACGCTGATGGAGCTGCCGCTTGTGAAACCGTCGGAGCGCGACGGCAACATCGTGCTGATCGACATGATGCACATCGTCCGGACGATTCGCAGCGTCGCGCCGCACATCAAGATCGAATATTTCGGCGATCCGCACGTGCTGATCGATATCGAAACGAAGCCGAAGCGGCCGAATCGGCTTGCGCTTGCAGTCGTTTGGCTGCTGCTGTTCATCGGCTCCGGGTTGGCTATCATGAATTTTCACGAGGACGTAAGCATGATGGAGGTGCATCAGCGCATCTACGAGATGGTAACGGGTGAATGGGTGGAGCATCCGTATTGGCTGCAAATTCCGTATTCGCTTGGTCTGGGAGCCGGCATGGTGCTGTTTTTCAACCAGCTGTTCAAAAAACGGTTCACCGAGGAGCCGAGTCCACTGGAGGTGGAGCTGTTCACATACCAGCAGAGCTTGAACCAGTACGTCATCACCGAAGAATATCAGAAAATGGCAAGCGTTCCGTCGGGAACGTTGACACCCGGTGAGGACAAGGGAAGCGCGGCGGAATCGTCTGCGGCTCCGAGACCGACTGAAGCTTCGCAGGAAGAAGGGCGACGGCCATGATCGGCCTGTTCGGAATCGTCTCGGCGGCGGTCATCGGCTTGGCGGGAGGCTTGGCGGTCGGCGGGGGGATGGTTTCGTTCCTGATCGTGCTCGATATTGTGCCGAGGCTGGCGCAGATGACCCGTTCGTTCGACCGAGTGCACTGGTTCGAAGGAGCGATGGTCACGGGGGTGTTGTTCTGGACGTTCGCCTATTTCTTCGATTGGCGGGTGACGCTGACTCCGGTCGCTGCGATTCTGATCGGACTGCTGGCCGGCTGCTTCGTCGGCATGCTGGCCGGAGCGCTGACCGAAGTGCTGAACGTGCTGCCGATCATGGCCAAGCGTCTCGGGCTTGGCGGGTACATCGTCTGGCTGCTGATGGCGATGGTGCTCGGGAAGGTGATCGGCTCGCTGTTCGATTGGATCGTGTATCACGCTTGACGGGCTTGCCGAATCGCATGGTTTCAAATGAACTTACACGATCCAAGGAGGGATGCGAATGGATACGGATATGAAAGATCAGCCCCGAGGCAAGCTGACCGTACGGCGCAGACGCAAGAACGATGGGAACATCGACGCCAACGAGCTGCTGACTGACGAAGAGCTCGGTTTGAAGGAAATGAAGGAGATTCCCCGTTCGATCGGTGAGATCGAGCGGGCACTGAAGGAAAAGGTCGGCCTGGGCGTCAGCTTCGACCTCGTGTTCCGCGAGATGGAGTTCGGAATGAAGAAGACCGCTTTCTTCTTCGTCAACGGATTTGCCAAGGACACGGTACTGACCGATATTATTGCCCGCCTGTCGCTGCTCGACCGGGAACAGCTTGCTCCGAATGCTCTGGCCGCGCTGATGAACCGGTATGTGTCGCACATTCAGGTTGTACCGGAAAAGGAGTTCGACAAGGCGGTCCAGTTCGCGCTGATGGGCTCCACGGTGCTGTTTATCGATCATGAATCCGCCGCTTTGGTTATAGATGCCAAAACGTTCCCGGTCCGTTCGATCGAAGAGCCGGATTTGGAAAGGGTAGTCCGCGGCTCGCGCGACGGCTTTGTGGAGACGTTGATGACCAATGTGAGCCTGGTCCGGAGGCGCATCCGCGATCCACGGCTGAAGCTGGAGCTGCTGACCGTAGGCTTGCGGACGAAGACGGACGTATGCATCGGCTATATCGGCGACATTGCCGACCCGACCTTGGTCGAATCGCTGCGCGACAAGATCAATCAGGTGGAGATCGACGGCATTCCGCTTGGGGACAAACAGCTCGAGGAGGCGATTATCGGCAAAGGCTGGAACCCGTATCCGTCGGTCCGTTATTCGGAGCGTCCCGATGTCGTCGCCTCGCATATGCTGGAAGGGCACGTTATTTTGTTCGCAGATACTTCGCCGAGCGTGATGATCCTGCCGACGACTTTTTTTCATCTGGTGCAGCATGTCGAGGAGTACCGGCAGACGCCTTTTGTGGGCAGCTACTTGCGTTGGGTGCGGTTTATCGGGATATTCGCTTCGTTGTTTTTGCTGCCTCTGTGGTTTCTGATGGTGAAGCATCCCGAGCTGAAGCCGGCGGGACTCGCCTTTCTCGGACCGCAGAAGCAAGGAGAGCTGCCGATTCTGATCCAGTTTTTACTGGTGGAGCTGGGCGTCGATTTGATGCGGCTGGCCGCCGTTCATACGCCTTCGCCGCTTTCGGTGGCCATGGGGCTTGTTGCGGCCATTCTGGTCGGCGACATCGCCGTGAAAACCGGACTGTTTATCAATGAGGTCATTATGTATATGGCGATTGCCGCAGTCGGCATGTTCGCCACCCCGAGCTACGAGCTTGGACTCGCGAACCGTCTCGTCCGGATGGGGCTGCTTATTCTGGTAGCCGCGTTCCAGATTCCGGGCTTCGTCATCGGCATCACGATATGGCTGGTTGCTCTGTCCATCAATCGTTCCTACAATACGCCATATATGTGGCCGTTCATTCCGTTCAACGGAAAGGCGATGCTGTCGATCTTGTTTCGCCGGCCGATTCTGGCTTCCAAAATGCGTCCGAGCATCACGAATGCGGTGGACCGCCGCAGACAGCCGGAATGAATGCTTATCGGCCGTTCAAAGCAGCGAGAGGCTGTGCAGTACCGGCAAGCCCGCCCTTGGAGCGGGCTTGTTTGGCTGCCTGCCGCCGAGCTGCCGGGCCGTCCGGGGGCCATTGAGGAAAGGCGCGGCAGGCCTTCGCCTGCGCAGACTGGTGTATAGCCCGTATTGTCAATACAACAGCGCTGTGGTACTTTAGAAGAAAGCTTGCTAATGCCAACCACGATATCGAACGAAGGAAAGAGGAACGTAATCATGTATTTGCACGGAACGAGTCAAATTAACGCGGCCGGGAGATTGGAAATCGGAGGATGCGATACGGCGGAACTGACCGCCCAGTTCGGCACTCCGCTGTACGTATTCGACGAGGAACTGATTCGCCGCCGCTGCCGGGAGTTCGTCGAAGCGTTTCGCGCCACCGGACTGCCGTTTCAAGTGGCTTACGCGAGCAAGGCGTTTTGCGTCATGGCCATGTGCCGGATCGCCGAGGAGGAAGGGCTGTCGCTGGACGTCGTCTCCGACGGCGAGCTGTATACCGCCCTGCGGGCCGGATTCCCGCCGGAGCGCATTCATTTTCACGGCAACAACAAAACCCCCGAGGAAATCGAGATGGCGCTCGATGCGAAGATCGGCTGTATCGTCGTCGACAATTTCATGGAGCTGCATCTGTTGAATGAAACCGCCAAGGACAAAGGAGCGGTTATCAATGTGCTGTTCCGCGTCACTCCGGGCGTCGAGGCGCACACGCACGAATTTATTTCGACCGGTCAAACCGATACGAAATTCGGCTTCGATATCGGCAACGGCTCGGCCTTTGAGGCGATCCGCGAAGCGGCGTCCATGCAGAACGTGAACATTTTGGGCGTTCATTCCCATATCGGATCGCAAATTTTCGAAGTCGACGGCTTTCGCCTTGCCGCGGAACGGGTTGCCGAGTTTGCCCAGGACGTTCGCCGCGAGCTGAGCGTAACGTTTGCCGTCATCAATCTGGGCGGCGGCTTCGGCATCCGCTATGTCGAAGAGGACAGCCCGCTGCCGCTTGCGCGCTACGTGCAGGCGATTACCGACTCGATCCAATCGTTGTTCGCCCAATACGAGTATCCGCAGCCGGAAATATGGATCGAGCCGGGCCGCAGCATCGTCGGCGACGCAGGTACGACGCTGTACACGATCGGCTCGTCCAAGAACATTCCAGGCGTGCGCAAGTACGTGTCCGTGGACGGGGGCATGACCGATAACCCGCGTCCGGCTCTGTATGACGCCAAATACGAAGCCATGCTCGCGAACCGTGCGAAAGATCCGAACGAGGAGACCGTATCCGTGGCCGGCAAATGCTGCGAAACCGGCGATATGCTTATCTGGGATCTGGAGCTTCCCGTTACCCGTGCAGGCGACACGCTCGCCGTATCGTGCACGGGTGCGTACAATTATTCGATGGCGAGCAACTACAATCGGCTCCGCCGTCCGGCGGTCGTGTTCGTGCGCGACGGCGAGGCCGACCTCGTCGTCCGCCGCGAAACGTTCGAGGACGTGGCTGGCAAGGACGCTCTGCCGGAACGGATGCGCAAGCAGCCGGTAGGGAGAAGCTGAACGGCATATCAAGCATGAGAACGGCGCCGGCGCCCCGGATCGGACTTTTCGATCGGAGCGCTGAGGCGTTGTTCTTTTTGTAACCGAAGGAGTGCGGCAAGTCGTGGAAAAATACTGGAAACGCAATTTATACGTGCTATGGATAGGCGTATTTTTCTGCGGAATGGCATTTTCGATGGTTGTTCCGTTTTTATCGCTGTACATCAATACCGATCTGGGGGTGGAGAAGCATCTGGAGCTGTGGAGCGGCTTCGCCTTCGGCATTACGTTTCTCGCCGGGGCGTTAATCGCACCGTTCTGGGGTTCTCTCTCGGACAAATACGGCCGCCGGCCGATGCTGATCCGCTCCGGCTTCTCGCTGTGCGCAGTCTATATTCTTACCTCTTTGGTGCGCAACCCTTACGAGCTGATCGCCGTTCGCATCTTGTCCGGCTTGCTGGCCGGGTACGTTCCTTCGGCGATTGCGCTGATCGGCACGAACACGCCGGAGAAAAAGGTCGGCTACGCCCTCGGCATCATCTCGACCGCTTCGGCCGCAGGCAGCATTCTCGGACCGCTTGTGGGCGGGCTGATGAGCAAGTTCGTCGGCTACCGTGAGGCGTTCCTGCTGTCCGGCGCCGTCGTGCTCGTCTCTGCGCTCGTCGCCGTATTCTTCGTCAAGGAGGACAATTTCGACCGCAACCGGCCCCGCTCGCACGTGCTTGACGATTTGCGGGCCGCTGCGGCCAATTCGGGGCTGATGCGCCAGCTGATGATCGCGCTGATCGTCACCAGCTCAGTCATGGTGCTGGAGCCGCTGCTGGCCATTTACGTGCTTAAGATGGGCGTATCGCATAACGACGCCAGCTTCAGCTCGGGAATCATTTTCTCCGCCGTCGGCATCGCGACGATTTTGGCAGCGCCTCAATGGGGCAAGATCGGGGAACGGATCGGCTATCGCAATACGCTCGTCATCGGCCTCATAGGAGGAGGCGTTGGCAATCTGCTGCAGGTTTTGTTCCACAGCATCGTCGGGTTCGGCGCGCTGCGCTTCGTCTACGGGCTGTTTTTCGCCGCCGTGTACCCTTCGCTGAATGCGCTCATCGTCAAGGCGACGACGCCCGAATTCCGCGGCAGGGCGTTCAGCTTGAACCAGTCGGCCAACCAGCTCGGCAATATGGCCGGACCGATCGCGGGCGGGGCGATCGGCGGCTGGATCTCGATCCCCGTCGTGTTCGTACTCAACGGCCTGCTGCTGATCATTACAGCGGCTACGATCAAGCTGCAAGCCAATAAGGCGACGAAGTCCGTCTCGTCCTGAGGCGTGTATGCAGGCTGCTCCGCGATCTTGCGACGCAAGCCCATAACGAATAGCCCGGAGGCCATCCAAGGCCAACGGGCTATTCGAACAGGCGATTCGGAGAAGCCGGAGCTTACTCTTCGTCCCACACCTTAACTTCTTTCATCTTGTCACCTTGCTTGGTTGCGTCGATAAATTCCATCCCTTTGACGACTTTGCCGAACACGGTATGACCGCCGTCCAGATGCGGCTGCGGCTGATAGCAGATGAAGAACTGGCTGCCGCCAGTGTTTTTGCCCGCATGGGCCATCGAGAGCGTGCCGCGCTCGTGCTTGCTGACGTTGGTGGACGTCTCGCAATCGATCGTGTAGCCGGGACCGCCGGTTCCCGTGCCGTGAGGACAACCGCCTTGAGCGACGAAGCCCTTGATGACGCGGTGGAACGTCAAACCGTTGTAAAAGCCGCTGTTAGCCAGCTTTTCGAAGTTGGCTACCGTATTGGGCGCTTCCTCCGGATAAAAATCGATCAATACCTTCTCGCCGTTTTCCAGCTCGATGCTACCTTTTTTTGCCATTGTCATTTCCTCCCTTGCTTGTCCAAAGCTTAACTCATTGTACTGGAAATCCGCGCATTTTTCAAAGCCAAAACGACATCCGTCCAAAAACGCATGAAAATCTGCTTGCCACACATTGTTTTCCTATGGTAATATGCAGTACAATACAAATGAACATCATACGATATTCCTTCGGGGCAGGGTGCAAATCCCGACCGGCGGTGATTTCGGCTTTCAGAACACAGCTTAGGCGTATCGCGCCTGGCGGCCGAATCAGTCCGTGACCCGTGTCGCGAGTAAACTTTCGACCGGTGGACCTGGTGCAATTCCGGGACCGACAGTATAGTCTGGATGGGAGAAGGAATCGGGGCTTTCGGTGCGCGGCATTTTCGCGCCGGACATGTGTTTTTTTTCACATGAACGGCGGCGCTGGCTGCGAACCGGCAGGCATGGAACGGTTTTGCGTACCGCAAAAACGGAACTGCCGGGCTCCCGGGTGAGCGCGCGTGCGCAGCCGGGATGCTTTTTTTGGCCCTTACGGCGACGTCTATTTGGCCATGCTTGCATGGCTGCACCAGATGTTGCCGGCGTCCTTGTATTCCCGCCCCTTTACTTTAACCGGTAAAGGGGCTTTCGTATTGTTCAAGTAGATTACGCGATTGCCGCATTCGTCCGGGGACTCGGGGCCGCCCGCCCGGACGGCCGTATGAGGGGTCGCGGAAACGGGCCGAACGGACCCGCATGTTTTCCGGTATAGGCGGTGAGAACAATTGGAAATGCTGAATGATGAATACTACATGAGGCTGGCGCTGCAGCTTGCCGAGAAGGCGATTGGCCAGACGGGCATCAATCCGGTCGTCGGCTGCGTCATCGTCAAGGAAGGACGCATTGTCGGCCTTGGCGCGCATTTGCAGCGGGGCAGCCATCATGCGGAGGTGCACGCCTTGCTCATGGCGGGCAAGGAGGCGGAAGGAGCCACGGCCTACGTCACGCTGGAGCCGTGCAGCCACTTCGGACGAACGCCGCCGTGCGCGGACCGCCTGATCGCCGAGAAGGTCGGGCGCGTGGTCGTAGCCTGCACCGACCCGAATCCGCAAGTTGCGGGGACGGGCGTAGAACGCCTGCGCAGCCACGGCATCCGCGTCGACGTCGGGGTGCTGGAGCGGGAAGCCCGCGCGCTGAACGAAATGTTCAACAAATTCATCGTCTCCGGACTGCCGTTCGTGACGCTGAAATCCGCGACTACGCTCGACGGCAAAATCGCCGCCAAGACCGGCGACAGCAAATGGATCAGCGGCGAGTCGTCGCGTGCCCGCGTGCACATGCTGCGGCATCGGCACCAGGCGATCATGGTTGGGGTCGATACGGTGATTGCCGATGATCCGCTGCTGACCGCCCGTCTGGAGCTGGAGGCCATCCAGCCGGTACGGCTCGTCGTAGACTCGAAGCTGCGCATTCCGCTGGAGTCCCGTCTCGTCAAAGATACGTCGGCCAAAACGATAGTGCTGACGACGAATCAGGCGTCGATCGAGCAGATGCTGCGGCTGAACGCTCTCGGCGTGGAGGTTATCAAATGCTCAGACGGCCCGCAGGTCGATCTGCGCAAGGCGATGGCGATTTTGACGGAACGGGAGATCGGTTCGATCTTGCTGGAAGGCGGAGGCAAGCTGAACGGGGCCATGCTGTCCGCCGGGCTGGTCGACAAGGTCGTGCTGTTCCTCGCTCCGAAAATCGTCGGCGGAGCCGGGGCTCCGGGAGCTTTCGTCCTGGACGGCTTCGAGCGGATGGCCGATGCGATTGCGCTCGAGCGCATCGATATCGAACGGGTCGGCGACGATTGCTGCATTACGGGCTACCCGAGCCCGGGAAGGAGACAGGAAGCATGTTCACCGGAATCGTAGAGGAAATGGGGCGGATGCGACGCATCGGCAAGCAGGGACAAGCCATGGTACTGACGGTCGAGGCCTCTCTGGTGCTGGGTGACGTCAAGCTGGGCGACAGCATCTCGGTCAACGGCGTATGCTTGACCGTTATCGCCTTCGATGCAAGCTCCTTTACCGTGGACGTCATGCCCGAGACGTACCGCAAAACGACGCTGCGCCTTTTGCAGCCGGGAAACGCGGTCAACTTGGAACGGGCCATGCCGTCGAACGGGCGTTTCGGCGGTCATATTGTGCAGGGGCATGTGGATGCACCGGGCACGATCGCGTCCCGCCATTCGGAGGAGAACGCCGTCGTGTTCCGCATTGATACCGCGAATGAAGAATCGATGAAGTATGTCATCCCGCACGGGTCGATCACGGTGGACGGCATCAGCCTTACCGTCGTCTCGGTCGACGAACGCTCCTTCACGATCTCAATCATTCCGCATACGCTGGCCCAGACGGTGCTCCAGCATAAGCAGCCGGGCGAACCGGTCAATGTCGAATACGACCTGCTGGGCAAATATATCGATCGGCTGCTTTCCTTCCGAGGCCGAGGGGCCGGCGAAGGGGCGGGCGGGCGCCGTGGAGGCGTCACGATGGAATTTTTGGCCGAGAACGGTTTTATGTAACGATCGATTAAAAGGAATAACGGGATAAAATTCGGATCAAGGCGTGTAACGAAAACGAGGTGAAGGCTATGCAGAAGCCTGTGAAAATGGACACGATCGAAGAAGCGATATACGATCTGATGCTCGGCAAAGTCATTATCGTTGTGGACGACGAAGACCGCGAGAATGAAGGGGATTTCGTCGCGTTGGCCGACAAGGCTTCGCCCGACGTCATTAATTTTATGATCAAGGAAGCCCGCGGACTCGTTTGCGTCCCGATCACCGAGGAACGCGCGGAGCAGCTCGATCTGCCCCCTATGGTGGCCAAGAATACCGATTATCATGGAACGGCGTTTACCGTATCCATCGATCATAGCGGCACGTCGACCGGCATATCCGCCTACGAGCGCGCCGCCACCATCAAGGCGATGATCGATCCGGCGACGCGTCCGGAGGATTTCCGCCGGCCGGGGCATATCTTCCCGCTGATCGCCAAGAAGGGCGGCGTGCTGCGCCGGACCGGACATACCGAAGCGGCGGTCGATCTGGCTCGCATGTGCGGCTCTTATCCGGCTGCGGTCATCTGCGAGGTGATCAAGGAAGACGGCACGATGGCGAGGGTGACGGACTTGGCGGAGATCGCCGAGAAGCACGAGCTGAAGATGGTCACGATCAAGGATCTGATCCATTACCGCAACGAGAAGGAGAAGCTCGTCAAACGCGAGGTGGAGATCAAGCTGCCGACCGATTTCGGGATGTTCGCGGCGATCGCCTATTCCAACGAGGTGAATAACCAGGAGCATGTCGCCTTGGTCAAAGGCAAGATCGACCCGGACCAGCCGGTGCTTGTCCGCATGCATTCGGAATGCCTGACCGGCGACGTGTTCCATTCGCACCGCTGCGACTGCGGTCCGCAGCTGGCTGCCGCGCTGGAGCAGATCAACGAGGTCGGCAACGGCGTGCTCGTCTATTTGCGCCAAGAGGGCCGGGGCATCGGCCTGATCAATAAATTGAAGGCTTATGTGCTTCAAGAGCAGGGATATGACACCGTGGACGCGAATATAAAATTAGGGTTTGCTCCCGACCTTCGCGATTACGGCATCGGAGCGCAAATTTTGAAGGATCTGGGCATCAGCAAAATTCGCCTGCTCACGAACAACCCGCGCAAAATCCGCGGTCTCGAAGGATACGGGCTGGAAATTGTGGAACGCGTGCCGATCCAGATGGAAGCAAACGACGACAACCGCGTTTATTTGCACACGAAGCAGGAGAAGCTCGGCCATTTGCTTAATTTCGAACACGAGGGCGGCACGGGCATTTGACGAAGAGGCCTCCTCCGATCATACTACTTAAATATAAGGAGCTTGAACCCATATGGCAAACTTTGAAGGCAATCTCATATCCGAAGGATACCGCTACGGAATCGTAGTCGGCCGTTTTAACGAATTCATTACATCCAAGCTGCTCGGCGGCGCGCTCGACGCTTTCAAACGGCACGGCGCCAAAGAAGAAGAAATCGACATCGCCTGGGTTCCCGGAGCGTTCGAAATCCCGTTGATCGCCCAGAAGCTGGCGGAAAGCGGCAAGTACGACGCCGTCGTGACGCTTGGAGCGGTTATCCGCGGCTCGACCCCGCATTTTGACTACGTGTGCAACGAGGCGGCCAAAGGCGTGGCGGCGATCGGTCTGAAAACCGGCGTGCCGACCGTGTTCGGCGTGTTGACCACCGATTCGATCGAGCAGGCGATCGAACGCGCCGGCACGAAAGCCGGCAACAAAGGCTGGGAGGCGGCCGTTACGGCCATCGAGATGGCCAACCTGACGAAGCAGCTGGCGCGCTAAGCCGTTTCGGGTAAGCATGTATTCGTCTAACGTAAAGGTGGACCGGAATGAAGCCGCATTACAAATTGGAAACGTTCGAAGGTCCTCTTGATCTGTTGCTTCACCTGATCGATAAGGCGGAAATCGACATATACAACATCCCGATCAGCGACATTACCGAGCAGTACATGGACGTGTTGGGGGCGATGCAGGAGCTGGAGCTGGAAGTGACGAGCGAGTTTCTCGTCATGGCGGCGACGCTGCTGGCGATCAAAAGCCAGCTTCTGCTGCCCAAGCCGCCCCCCGTCGAGGTGGACGACCTCTTTTTCGAGGACGACAGCTTCGATCCGCGCGCCGAGCTTGTACAGAAGCTGCTCGAATACCGTAAGTATAAAGCGATTGCCGAGGAACTGCGGGACAAGGAACTTGCCCGCAGTCTCGTCTTTACCCGCGAGCCGGAAGATTTGACGCCGTTCGTGCGCGAGGTGGAGGTCAATCCGGTGGAAGGGCTTGACGTGGCCGATCTGGTCATCGCTTTTCAGAGGGCGTTGCGCAAAGCCAAGTCCCGCAATACCGTGGCCAAAATTCGCCGGGATGAAATTTCGGTCAAGGAGCGGATGGGCGAGGTGCTCACGCTGCTCGATAAGCGCGGCGGCAAGCTGCTGTTCTCCAAGCTGTTCGATTATGAGATGAACCGCGAGGAAGTCGTCGTGACATTCATGGCTTTGCTCGAATTGATGAAAACGAAACAAATCGTTTGCTTCCAGCAGCGGCTGTTCGACGATATCGTGATCCAGCAAAGGGAGGGGGGAATTCGGGTTGAACTACCGTCAGATCCAATCGGTGATTGAAGGGCTGCTGTTCGCCGCGGGGGACGAAGGTCTCGACGCAAAGCAGATCGCCGACGTCATCGATCTGCAGCCGCATGAAATCAGCGGGCTGCTCAAGCAAATGGCGGAGGAGTTCCAGCGCCTCGAGCGGGGCGTACAGATTGTGGAAATCGCCGGCGCTTTCCAGTTGACGACGCTTCCGCAGCATGCGCCCTACTTCGAGAAGCTGGCGCAGTCCCCGACCCGCTCTAGCCTGTCCCAGGCGGCGCTGGAAACGCTGGCTATCGTCGCGTACAAGCAGCCGATCACGCGCGTGGAGATCGAGCAAATTCGCGGCGTGAAGGCGGACCGGGCGTTGCAGACGCTTACGGCCAAAAACCTTATTCTGGAGGTCGGCCGCGCCGAGGCGATCGGTCGTCCGATTTTGTACGGCACGACCAAGCCGTTTCTCGATTATTTCGGTCTGGCCGGTTTGCATGAGCTTCCCGAAGCGTCGCTGCTGCAAAATCCCGACGATCTCGAGGAAGAAACCAGGATGCTGTTCGAGAAGCTGGAAGGACAGCAGCTGACGATCGACGACGTTCCGGACAACGGGTAAGCGGTGTATAGAGGAAAGACTACAGGTCATACTAAACTTTGACAGGCGGCGGATGCCGCCCTAAGTTCAGGGATGACCGGAGGATCAGACGCATGGCATGGTGGGCGTGGATGGTCGCGGGCATTCTCCTTACGGGAATGCTCTTATTTGTGCTAAGCGACGTGTCGTTGAAGGTCCGGTTTTCCCGGGTGCAGGGGGACGACAGCTTGACCGTCGAGGTGAAGGGGTTGTACGGGCTGGTGCGTTACCGGTATGCGGTTCCTACGATGAACTGGACGTCGGACGGCCTGCAAGTCAAGACAAAAAACTCCAATCTCCGTGGGGAGCCTGCCGGAGAAGAGCGGAAAGTCAATATTACCCGCGAAACCGTCGAGCAATTTTTCCACAAGACGAAGGAACTGCTCGCTTACACGCTGAGGCTGGCGGAATGGGCGAGAAACGTCCAGGCCCGCGTCGTATGCACTGACATCCGCTGGTCGACGCGCGTCGGGCTCGAGGATGCCGCAGACACGGCGATTACGGTGGGCGTTCTGTGGGGATTGAAAACGTCCGCGCTCGGCTTCTTGTTTCGCCATATCCGGCTGGAGGCTAAGCCGGAGCTCAGCATCGATCCGATGTTCAATCGGATGCATTTCTCCACGGAAGCCTTATGCCTGATGAAAATCAAAGCGGGCTATGCTTGCTATGCCGGATTTCTGCTCGTGTTCCGAATCTTGCGGGTGAAGGGCGGATTCCGGTTTTGGAGCAAATTGCTGCTGCGATAAATTATTTTTATATTAACGAAAAAAAGAATTGATAATTTTCCAAAAATCGACTATTATCTTTCTATACATGACATGACTCGACCTTAGTCCGAATCGCGATAGGACTAAAGTCCAGGTCAAATTCCAATGTATGGGAGTGTTTCCGTGGAAACTCAAGTAAACTATAACCAATCTGCTGTCAATACGTCTCAACAGACAGCACCGGTGCTTTCGTTTAAGGACTGGATGATCACGTTGCTGATCATGGCAATTCCGCTTGTCAATATTATCATGTTATTCGTCTGGGCTTTTGGCGGCAGCTCGACCAATCCCAATAAATCGAATTACGCCAAAGCTGCTTTGTTGTGGATCGCCATCGGCATCGTTTTGTATGTTGTGTTCGTGGTCTTTATTTTCGGAAGCCTCTTGGCCGGAATCGCTTCGAATTCTTAAGCCATACATAACGATTGTACCTCCGGGCAATGCTATAGCTGTATGAGAAGCTATTGTACCTCAAACAGCTATCCATCCGAGGAGGAAATCATATGGGCGAGCATCCGATACAAGGGCTGATGAAAACAGCCATGGAAAACATTAAGGAAATGGTCGACGTCAATACGATCGTCGGCGACCCGGTGGAAACGCCTGACGGCAGCGTCATTATGCCGATCTCTAAAGTTGGCTTCGGCTTTGCCGCCGGCGGCAGCGAATTCGCCATGGAAACCAACAACGACTCCGATACGGGACGCGGCGATGGGCAAAACCGCGGCGACGCGCACAATGCTCAAGTGGCTTTGCCGTTCGGAGGAGGCAGCGGCGGCGGCGTTTCGATTACGCCGATCGCTTTCCTCGTCGTAGGCAAGCAAGGCGTCAAGGTCGTTCCGCTCGACAACCAGACGCATCTGTACGAACGTCTGATTGAGCAGGCTCCGCAAGTGGTTGATAAAATCCAAAGCATGCTGAGATCCGGTAAAATGACGAATACGGCAAACGGTGCGTATGCAGGCACGACTGCCAACGATACGTTCGTCAGCTCCTCTAATGGGAATGTAATCGACTGAAGCATGAAACGCATTACGCATTGAACGAATGCTTAAAACCCTCTCCTGCTGGTTCGGAGAGGGTTTTTTGTAGTTCGCGTTTGTTATGAAACGTGCCCGAGTATTATCCGATGGTTGTTTGCATCCGGATGTTTTTGTGGCCTTTCCATAGAGTTGCGGCCAAGCCAATCAAGACGCTGGCTCCCGAAAAAGCGAGCAGGAGACCTACATCGTGCAGCGTGTCGGTTCCTCCGAACTGGATGTTCATAATGCCTTCGACCGAGTACGTCGCCGGCATGATATGGGCCAGCGCCCGGTAGGTGCCGCTCAGCATTTGACTCGGCACGATCGTTCCCGAAGTGACCAATTGCAGCGACAGGAGCGCCATATTAATGAGCATGCCGGCCATGCCGAACACCATTAGCACCGTCTGGGCGAGCAGCATAAAGGTAAGAATGGTCAGCCAGTGAAACAGCCAAAACGATACGAAGCCCTGTTCCATTTGTCCGCCGAAGGCGGCGATAACGGTAGAACCGATTATCGAAATCACGAAGGAGGCGACTCCAATGAACAGCAGACGGAACAAAAAATGCTGACGTCTCGTCAAAGCCGAACCGATCGATAAGGAAACCTGATGTACGTTCATGCCCATCAGCATGGCGCCCACGAAGGAGCCGAGCACCAGCATCATCGGAACCATCTGATTGTTCAAACCGTTGACCGGATGAAGGGAGGTAACGTCCGCCTCTGCTCGGGTCAGAACGCTTTGCGCGGTTTGCGACGCTTGCCCGGCAGGCATATTCAATTGTTGGAGCACGCTTTGCGTGCCCTGCAGGGAAGCTTGGGCATTAAGCTCTCCGGTAACTTTTGCCGCGACGCTCTGCGCCACGCCTTTGGGCATCTGGGCGTTCGCCTCATTCAGAGTGTAACGGACGACGGCTTTTGCGGAAGGATCTTTCAAGGCAGCGCTGAAATGTTCAGGAATCGTAATGATCAAATAGGCGTCGCGCTTCTCCAACTGCCGGCGTGCTTCCTCGGCCGTGAGCAGGGCCGTCTCAAACGGAAGCGTATCCTGCAGATGCTGTCCGATCTGACGACCGGACTCTCCGTCCTCGTTGACGATGGCGACTTTGAGCCGATCGGTCCGGTCGAGCACGCCGTCGTACGCGGTCATCCAGAACAGGCAAAAGATGATTTGTGCCATCAGGGCGACGACCACGGCTACCGTGGTTTGCGGTTTTTTCAAGTAAAGGGCCCATGCTTTAGCCATTGAATTGCTCCACTCCTCAAATAAGTTCTTTTTAATATAGGTTCATATTAACCTAACAAATGTTTTAGTGTCAATATGAACTTAGGTTAAAATGTACCTATTATTTATTGTGATCGTGGACCACATGCTTTACAATGAGATATAGAGTGTTTCGATTGATGCGAAGGAGTTGATTGGCATGAGCTCATCCCGCTACGCTTTGCTTTCCTTGTTGGCGCGCGAGCCGCTCAGCGGCTACGATATTAAGCAGCAGATGAACAACCGGCTTGCTCCTTTCTGGAAAATAGGCAGCAATCAGGTATATCCGGAGCTGACGAAGATGGAGGAGGAGGGACTGATCCGTCTCCAAGGAGTGGAGCAGCATACGTACCGGCCCGCGCGGAAGCTGTACGAGATTACGGAAGCCGGCCGTCAGGCGATCATCGCATGGACGGTGGAGCCGGTGGAGATGGATTACGGGACGCGCGACGACTTTTTGCTGAAAACATATAACACGTGGCTTATCGATCCCCAGACGATGGTCGACCGGATGGAGCATGCCAGACGACAGCATGAGGAGCGGCTCTTCTTCTACGAAAGCAAGGCGGAAGAGTTGAAGCAGCAGCGTCGGCTCGCCTCGCCGCACGCCGATCCGATCGCCTCGACCCTCTTCGTGATCGAGTTCGGCATTCGCTGGGAGCGTCTATACATTCAATGGTGCGAGGATATGATAAAGGATCTGGCGATCGCGAACGGAAAACAGGACGTGCCGGACCCCGGCCCGCCATCAAGCTCCGAGGAGCCTTGAATAACCGATCTTCTCAAGAGGGAAAACCGAAAACCCGAAAACCCGATAACGGGTTCGAAAAATGGCCCAAAACAAACGCCCGCTGCTTTGCCTTTCGGCAAGCAACGGGCGTTTGTGTGGTTACAGAGAACGGGAAGTCCGAACCTTTGATTTCGGTCAGCCCTTCTGCGAGGAGGCGCCGTCCGCGATCCGGTCGTACAGGAAGTCGACGATGTGCACGGCCTCCATCTTGTCGGACAGATGCTCGCGCTCGATGCCGAGCTTCATTTGCAGCAGGCAGCCGGGGTTGCTCGTAATGAGCACGTGGGCGTTCGTTTCTTTCACATGCTCCATTTTGTGCTCCAAAATCTGGTTGGCCATCTCGGTCTGCACGATATTGTAAATCCCCGCAGAGCCGCAGCACCGGTCGGCGCCTTGAAGCTCTACAAAGTTCACGTTCGCCACCCGTTTCATCAGGTTGCGCGGAGCGTTGGACGAGCGCATGACGTTGCGCAGATGGCACGAATCTTGGTAAGTAATCGTAAACGGCTGGCCGTTCGGATTGGATTGATCCGCGGGCTGACTGAATTGCGGCAGCCGGCCTTTTTCCAGCAGCAACTGGCTGACATCCTTGACGCGGGAGGCGAACCATTTGGCGTCATCGGCATAGTCGCCCTCGTCATGCAGCAGATGGTCGTATTCGACCAGCAGGGCGCCGCAGCCGCCGGCATTGGAGGCGATATAGTCGACGCCAGCTTCGCGGAACGCGCGGACGTTTTGACGGGCGAGCTGCTTCGCCTGATCGATCTCGCCGGAGTGCGCGTGGAGCGCGCCGCAGCAGTTTTGCGCCTCGGGGATCAGTACCTCGAAGCCCGCTTCGCTGAGCAGTTGAACCGTTTTGCGGTTCGTTTCGGTAAACATCACGTCCATCAGACAGCCGCGGAACATGCCGACGGTGGCGATTTTTTGGCCTTTGGCCGGAACCCGCGTGCCGAACAGTTCGACCACGCCTTTGCCGGAAGCTTCGGGCAAAATTTTCTCCATGTCGCGCATGTTTTTCGGGAACAGCTTCATGATGCCGCTGCCGCGGGCCACTTTTTGCAAGCCGGACTTCTGGTACGTGCGCAGCATCGTGCCGAGTAGCTTCATCCGCTTCGGCTTCGGGAACAGCTCCTTGAAGGCGGCTTTGCGCGCGGCATTGATATACCAGCGGTGCTCCACGTGCTGCTCCAGCGAATCGCGGGTTTCCTCCAGCAGATGGCCGTATTTGACGTCGGCCGGGCATACCGGTTCGCAGGCGCGGCAGCCGAGGCACAGATCCATTTGCTCGCGGAACGATTGGTCCGGCTCCATGACGCCGTCCACGACCGCTTTCATCAGCGCAATCCGTCCGCGCGGCGAGGCGGCTTCCAGGCCGGTCTCGAGAAAGGTCGGGCAGGCGGCCTGGCAGAAGCCGCAGCGCATGCAGTTGGTCAGCTCGTCGTAGTTGAGCTGGAGCTTCATCGTCTGGGCGAGCGCGTTGAGCGGCTTCTTCTCGGGCGACGAGCCCCATGGCACATGCGGCTCTTTGGTTGTCGTATCGTTAACGGCTGCCATGACTGATCACCACTCTTTTCCGCGATTGTTTGGCGAAAATTTTGCCGGGATTCATGATGTTGTTCGGATCGAACGCTTTCTTGATCCCCTTCATAATCTCGATGCCCGCTTCGCCGATTTTCCATTCCAGATAAGGGGCTTTCATGACGCCGACGCCATGCTCGCCGGTGATCGTACCGCCCAGATTGATGGCCGCTTCGAAAATTTCCTCGAACGCCATCTCGACGCGGTGAATCTCTTCCTCGTCGCGCGCGTCGGTCGTACAAGTCGGATGCAGATTGCCGTCGCCGGCGTGGCCGAACGTACAAATTTGCACATTGTATTTTTTGGCGATGTCATTGATCGCGACGACCATGTCGGCGATTTTGGAGCGCGGAACGGTGGCGTCCTCGAGAATCGTCGTCGGCCGGATGCGAGCGCACGTAGACAAGGCGCTGCGGCGCGCCAGCATCAGCTTCTCGGCTTCGGCGGCATCGGCAGCCATCTTCACTTCGACGGCGCCTTGCTCTTTGCAGATGCGCACGATTTCCACGATATCCTTCTCGACGACCGATTCGTCCAGACCGTCCTGCTCGATCAGTAGAATCGCTTCCATGTCGACCGGCAGGCCGATCTTATTGAAGCCTTCCACGACGCGGATCGTGGCGTTATCCAGAAACTCCAGCGTAGCCGGAATGATCCGGTTGCCAACGATGGCCGATACGGATCGGGCCGCGGAGTTGAGGTCTTTGTAATGGGCGACCATCGTTTTCTTGTACTTGGGCGCTGGGATGAGCTTGACCGTCGCTTCCGTAATGATCGCAAGCGTCCCCTCCGAGCCGACCAGCAGCTTCGTCAAGTCGTAGCCGGCCACGTCCTTGTACAGCTTGCCGCCGGTGCGGATAATGTCGCCGTTCGGCAGCACCGCTTCCAGGCCAAGTACGTAGTCTTTGGTCGTCCCGTATTTCAGGCCGCGCAGGCCGCCCGCGCATTCCATAATGTTGCCGCCGAGCGTGGAGATGATCATGCTGCTCGGATCGGGCGGGTAAAACAAGCCGAGATTTTCCACCGCGAGATGGAACTGCTTCGTATTAAGTCCGGTCTGGAACGTAGCGGTCAAATTGTCGGTATCGATCTCGATCAGCTTGTTCATCCGGTTCATCACCATGACGAGACCGCCCTCGAGCGGAACCGTGCCGCCGCACAGATTGCTGCCGGCGCCGCGCCCGATGATCGGGATGCGGTGCTCGTTGGCTACCTTCAGAATGTCCGATACGTGCTGCGTCGTGGACGGAAAAATAACGCCGTCTGGCAGCGCTTGCTGCATCGGAGTGGCGTCATACGAATAGCTGACCAAAGCTTCCATGTCGTCCTTAAACCAAGATTCGCCGACGATGGCGATCAGCTTGGAGCGAATTGAAGGTTCCAGCATGCTCAGTCCTCCCAAAAAGTTGAAAATTAATCAGGTCATCAGATGACTTTTCTCTCATTATAGCTTACTATAGAATGGATGTACATCCTAAATCCCCACCTGAAAGTGAGGATCGATTTTATCCATGGCGTTCAATCAGGTCAAGCCTTTAAAAGGATATGAGCTTGTAATGGAGCAGCTGAAGGCGAGCATCCTGTCCGGCGCTTTCGTCCCCGGCGAAAAGCTGGCTTCCGTCGTCGACCTCGCGACGACCTTCGGGGTCGGACGTTCGACGATACGCGAAGCGTTGAGCGCGCTCAAGGCGATCGGGCTGGTTGAAATCCGGCAGGGCGGGGGCACCTATGTGAGCGCCGAGCTGCCGAACGAGCCGTCGGACGGTTCCTCGCTGTTTGCCCGGGCGCAGTCGATCCGCGAGCTGCTCGAGGTGCGCAAAATATTGGAAACCGGCTGTGCGTCGTTGGCGGCCAGAAACCGGACGGAAGCCGATTTGCAGGGGATCCGGGAAGAATTGCTGCACATGGAAACGTATTTGCACGACGAGGCCAAAGGCGAAGAGGCCGACGTACGGTTTCATCTGAAGCTGGCGGGGGCGACGCATAATTCGCTGCTGATCTCGATGATGGAGTCGTTATCCGAGCGGCTGCACGACAGCATGCGCGAATCGCGTAAGCTGTGGTTTTACGGTGAGCGGGCGGAGGCGCGGCGGCTGCTTGGGGAGCATTCCGATATATTCGAGGCGATTCGCGGTCAACGTGAGGAGCAAGCATTCGAAGCGATGCAGGCGCACCTTGGCAAAGTGGAAGCCGTGCTGCATAAGGCGATAGCTGAAGCGGACCTGGAGGAACGCTTTGACCCGGCGAAGGGCGGGGAATAGGTCCGGTGCGTTGGAGGCTGTATACGGAACGGCCGTTTGCCGGTATTGCGCGGTGTAGATGATGTCGGCCTTATTCCGCGTACCGGTCGGTCTATAGGGCAAGGCACCGCCGGGGGTCTGGGTTGATCAAGACGTTCGCATACAAAAAAGAGCTTTTTCCAATCGGAAAAGGCTCTTTTTTGTCCGCTGAATGAAACCGATCGCGCCAAACATTCCGTTCTATAGCCCGGCCCGCCCGATCCGCAGCTTCTCTTCGGCATGCGCGGCGTCCACTTGTTCGAGAGCAATCGTCACGCCGAGCGAGCGGAAGGCCGTAATCGCGTCCTCATAACCGCGCTCGATATGCTCGATGCCGGTAATGCATGTCGTGCCCTCCGCAGCGAGACCCGCCAGCAGGAGGCAAGTGCCTGCGCGGATGTCCGACGCATGCACCCAACTGCCGGTAAGCGGCAGGCCGCCGCGGATGAACGCCGAATTGCCGCGCACCTCGATATCCGCCCCCATTCGGCGCAGCTGGGCCACGTGCTGGAACCGCTTCGGGTATACCTTCTCGGTAATGATGCTTTTGCCGAGCGCTCCGGTCAGGAGCGCGGTCAGCGGCTGCTGCAGATCGGTGGCAAACCCGGGATACATCGCGGTGCGCACGCGAGTAGCTTTCAATTTGCCGGTGGAGCTTGCCGTAATGCTTTGTTCCTGAACATCGAAGTGCAAGCCGATCTCGGTCAGCTTGGCGATGCACGATCCGAGGTGATCGGGAATGACGTCGGTTACGGTAACCGATCCGCCTGCTATTCCTGCGGACATCAGGAAGGCTCCGGCGATCAACCGGTCGGGGATAACCGTATGCTGTCCGCCCCGAAGCGAATTTACGCCCTCGATGCGGATGGTATCGGTTCCGGCTCCGGTTATTTTCGCTCCGAATTCGTTCAGCATGATCGCCGTATCGACGACCTCGGGATCTTTGGCCGCTCCGCGCAGTACGGTGCGCCCGTCCGCCAATACGGCGGCGAGCATGCAGTTGATCGTGGCGCCCGACGTAATCGTATCGAAGTAAATATCCGCTCCGGTCAGCCGCTTCGCCTCGACGGTGTAGTGATCCTCATGAAAGGTGAAAGTCGCTCCCATCGCCTTCAAGCCCTTCACATGCTGATCGATCGGCCGGGAAACGAAGTTGTCCCCGCCGGGAAAGCCGATGTCGACTTTGCCGAACTTGGCCAGCAGCGCGCCTATAAAATAGTAGGAGGCCCGGTACGAGGAAGCTTTCTCCTTATCGATCGCGGCGCTGTGAATCGAGCCCGGATCGAGCGTAATGTCGCCGTTCGGATGACGCGTCGTCGCCATGCCGATATCGTCGGCTATATCGCAAATCACGCGAATGTCGTAAATGTCGGGAATGCCGGACAGCGTCACGGGGTGATCGCATAAGCAGCTGGCTGCCATCAGGGAAAGCGAGCTGTTCTTGGAGCCTTGTATTTGGACGGAGCCGTTCAGTGGTCCGGCACGTTCCAGACGTATGATGTTCAACACAGTTTCCCACTTTCCGGTAAAGTCTTCACCTTTACTATTTATTCATGTTTGCCCCGGAAAGTCAATAAGGACAAGGAACCGGAGCCACTATTTTTCGCGAGACGCTTTTTGGGCTTCTTCCATAAGTTGAGTAAAGGCGATGGACAAATCGGTTCATATCGTCATCGGTCAAGCATATACTTGTACCAATCGGGCGCTTGGCGCCAAGATCGGGGTGATATGCGGAAGATGAAGGGGTATCGCAAATTCGCGCTGCGAATCGCCGGAGCGTCGCTTATACTGCTGCTTGTGTGGCCCTGGGCCGCATTTGCCGCGCCTCCCGGCGTACAGACCAATGCCGAGAGCGCGGCGTTGATCGACGTTGCTTCCGGGCGGCTGATCGTGTCCAAGGACGGAGACAAGCAAATGCGCATTGCCAGCCTGACCAAAATCATGACCGCCATTACGGCCATCGAGCACGGCAGGCTGTCCGACCAGGTCAAGGTCAGCTCCAAAGCGGCGGGCAAGGAAGGCTCTTCGATTTATTTGAAGGCCGGAGAAGAAATGAGTCTGGAAAATATGCTGTACGGGCTTATGCTGCGTTCGGGCAATGATGCGGCGACGGCCATCGCCGAGCATGTCGGGGGTTCGCTGGAAGGGTTCGTCTATTTAATGAACGAGAAGGCCGGCCAGATCGGCATGTCCCGCTCGCAATTTAAAAATCCAAGCGGTCTCGACGAGGAAGGGCATTATTCCACCGCCAACGATATGGCCCGGTTGACCGCTTACGCCATGCGCAATCCGGTTTTTCGCGATATCGTCAAAACGAAGATGAAATCGGCTCCCAACCCGAACGAAACATGGGATTACCAGTGGATGAACAAGAACAAGATGCTGACCTTATATGAAGGCGCGGACGGGGTGAAAACCGGCTACACGAAGCTGGCCAAGCGATGCCTGGTGTCGTCGGCTACCCGCAACGGTCAGCAGCTGGCGGTCGTTACGCTCAACGATCCCGACGACTGGCTCGATCACCGCAAGCTGCTCGATTACGGCTTCAACTACTATCCGTTGGAACGTCTGGTGGAGAAAGGTGACCGGATCGAAAATATGCCCGTCGTCATCGGCCGTCCGTTCGCTTATCCGCTTGCCGACGGAGAGCGCGGGGCGATCCGCAAGGACGCGCTGCTGCTTGATCCCGCCTCCGATTCGTACCGGTTCGGCGAACGGGGCACGCTGACGTTCTCCATCGGGGATCGGCGGATCGGTTCGGTGCCGTTGTATGCGGAGAACAGTCCGCAGCTTTCGGTCAAGGAGGAGTCGGCTTTCAGTTACCGGGAAAGCGCAGGCTATGAGGTATCGCGCTTCCACCTGTGGCGTCTGGAGCTGCAGGAGGTCGTGCGCCGGTTGTTCGTGCTGCGGCAGTAGCGCGTTCCGGGCGAGAGGGGGAGAAACGTTATCGTTAACTGGATATGGTTGTTTTTTATCGTTGCCGGATTTGCCGTGGCGGCAGCCCAAGGCAACGTGGAGGTCGTGACGAAGGCCGTGTTCGACGGGGCCAAGAATGGGGTGACGATCAGCTTCGGCTTGATCAGCATTCTCGTCTTCTGGCTCGGCATGATGCGCATCGCCGAAGATTCGGGCATGCTGCGCAAAGTGGCGCGGCTGCTCCGGCCCGTCGTTCGGCTGTTGTTTCCCGACGTGCCCAAGGATCACCCGGCTGTCGGATATATCATGTCCAACATGAGCGCCAACCTGCTCGGACTTGGCAACGCCGCTACTCCGATGGGCATCAAGGCGATGCAGGAGCTGCAAACGCTCAATCCGGACAAACATACCGCGAGCCCGGCGATGTGCACGCTGCTAGCGCTCAATACCGCCAGCATTACGCTTATTCCGACGACGCTGATCGCCATCCGGATGAACTACAATTCCGCCAATCCGGCCGAGATCGTCGGGACGACGCTGATCGCCACCGCGATCGCCACTATGGCGGCGATACTGGCGGACCGTTGGTACCGACGAAGGCTAATGGCCAAAACCGTGCCGAAAGGATGATCGCGCTTGTATTCGCTCGTATCCGTGATGTCCGCCTGGGCGATTCCGGTATTGATCGTACTCATACCTCTATATGGGGTATACAAAAAAGTGCCCGTGTACGAATCGTTCGTCGAGGGGGCCAAGGACGGATTCGATACGGCGGTCAAAATCATCCCCCATCTGGTGGGTATGATGGTCGCCATCAGCGTCTTCCGCGCTTCCGGAGCGATGGATCTGCTGATCGGCTGGCTCAAGCCCGCACTGGAGCATATCGGCGTACCCGGCGAAGTGCTGCCACTCGCGATCCTTCGACCGATCACGGGGTCCGGCTCGCTTGCTTACACAGCCGATCTGATCGGCCAATACGGCCCGGATTCGCTGATCGGCCGGATCGCCTCGACGATTCAGGGGAGCACGGATACGACGCTGTACGTGCTGACCGTTTATTTCGGCGCCGTCGGCATACGCAACGGGCGCTACGCGCTGAAGGTCGGGCTGTTCTCCGACCTGGTCGGCTTTGTCGCGGCGGTGGCGGTCTGCCTGCTTGTGTTTGCCGCAGCGGGCTGACGAATTCGGCGATTGGCCGTTTACGCTACTGCTCTTCCTATGAACGAATACGAAGCGGCGCCATGAACTCTCCTGACCGACTCAAGTCCTTTTCGCCTCCGGGCAGATAGGGCTTTTTTTCTTTTAGCGGGTATCGCACTTCCGAACGCCCGCCTACATATAATGGAGCAGCCCGACTAGGCGAGGTGATTCCAGGGATGCAACCGACCGGCATTACGATCCATCAATCCGTCTGCTCGTCGATAAACGGCAAAGGCTACGATTTCTATATAACCCGGCACGGCGAAATTATACCGTCGTCCGAAACGACCGATCCGCAGACGATTCATATTTGCGTCGAGGGCGACTTCTCCCGGCCCGACGAGACGGTGTCCGGCCTGATGCAGGAACAGTTCTTCATCCTGCAAAAGCTAGTGCTGCGGCTGGCCGACAAGTTCGGTTTCGACCCCGGCGACGTGATCTCGCATCACGATGAATGCCCCGGGAAGCATTTTCCATGGGCCGAACTTGTGATTTCCCCAAAGGATGGTTATCATTAGGGTTGAGGTGACTGTCAAATGGAACGATTGCAAAAAGTTTTGGCCCAGGCCGGCGTGGCGTCGCGGCGCAAATGCGAGGAATACATCGAAGCCGGCAGGGTTCAGGTGAACGATGAGACGGTAACGACACTGGGGGTCAAGGTCGACCCCGCCGTCGATGCCATAAAAGTGGACGGGCGTCCGATCAACCGTCAACGCATGCAATATATTTTGCTCAACAAGCCGAAGGGCGTCATAACAAGCACGTCCGACCCGGAAGGCCGCGACGTGGTGAACGATTACATCAAGGACGTCAAGGAGCGGGTATACCCGGTCGGCCGGCTTGATTACGACAGCGAAGGACTGCTGCTGCTGACGAACGACGGGGCGCTGGCGAACCTGCTTACGCACCCGAGCCATCACGTGCCGAAGACGTATCACGCAACAGTAGAAGGCGTGCCGCACGGAGATTTGCTGGACAAGCTGCGGGCCGGCATTCAGTTGGAGGACGGCTTGACCGCTCCGGCCGAGCTGGAGTACGTGGATATCAATCCGGAGAAAAACGAGACGATCGTGTCCATCACGATTCACGAGGGCCGAAATCGCCAAGTGCGGCGCATGTTCGATGCGATCCGGTTTCCGGTCATCCGGCTGAAGCGCATTCAGTTCGGCTCGCTGCTGCTCGCCGGGCTCGCCCGTGGCAAGCACCGGATGCTTACGAAGGCCGAGGTCGAGGAGCTGCGCCAGAGCGCGGTGCAGTCACATAATGTTCAAAAAACTCCGCAATGACGGCGTTTTTTCTCAATCGATTTCGCTATAATGGGTGTAGCCGCATTGATACTGGAAAGTGAAGGTGATTTACGGTGCGCGAACATAAGAAATGGATTCAAGGCATCATTCTGACCTTCGTTTTGCTGATCGGAGGATACACGATAGGGAGCAGCCTGTTCGCCAAGGAAGACATTCCTCGCGAAGGGAGCACTGCTCCTGATTTTTCGTTAACGGGGCTGGACGGGAGCAAGGCTTCGCTGTCCGATTATCGCGGCAAAGCGGTGATGGTCAACTTCTGGGGTTCTTGGTGCGAACCGTGCGCCCGCGAAATGCCGGCGATTCAGCGCCAGTACGAGAAGTGGAAGGACAAGGGGCTGGTTGTGCTCGGACTGAATCTGGATGAAAGCAACGTCACCGTGCAGAGCTTCGTTCAGCAGATGAACATAACGTTTCCCGTGCTGCTGGACAAGGAGCTGCGGATGCGTGACCGTTACGCGGTCCGTTATTACCCCACGACGTTCTTCATCGATCCGTCCGGTAAAATCGTCAAGATTGCCGTCATGGAAATGGATGACGACTTCATCGAGCAAACGATCCGCCCGATGCTGAAGCTGTAAGCTGTAAGCGAATGAGTTCACCTCTGTAAAGGAGCGATACACCCCGTGATTGTGAACACGAAATGCGAATGCGGGCATCAAAATCATGTGGGAACCGTATTGTGCGAAGCGTGCGGGAAGCCTCTGCACGAGGACGACGGAGATGCCCCGCTGGAGATGCGCTACGACGGCGTCGCCCGGCGTTCCCAGAAGGATAACCCGTCCGTGCTCGACCGGGTTTGGAATTTCTTCTCGTCGGTGCGGGTAGCGATTTACCTGATACTGGCTACGCTCGTCGGAGCGATGCTCGGCTCGATTTACCCGCAGGAAAATACGTTTCTGAACGTCGATCCGGCCAAGTATTACAAAGAAACGTACGGCTGGACCGGGGATTGGTACTACAAGCTCGGTTTATCCGATACATACGGCTCCTGGTGGTTTATCGGCCTGCTCGTCTGTATCGGCACTTCGCTTGTCATCTGCAGCCTCGACCGGGTGCTGCCGTTGTACAGGGCGCTCAGCAAGCAGCAGATCCGCAAGCATCTCGCTTTTCTGCTGAGACAAAAGGTCGTGTATACCGCACCGCTCGGAACAACCGGTGCCGGCGCTCAACAGCCGGAAGCTTGGGTCCAGGATGCGGCGGCGAAGCTGCGCAAAAAAGGGTATCGGGTGCATACGGACGGGGCCGCGCTGCTCGCCGAAAAGCACCGGTTCAGCCGGTGGGGGCCTTACATTAACCATATCGGCCTGATCATCTTCCTGCTGGCCGTGCTGATGCGCGGTTTGCCGGGCTGGCAGCTGGACCAATACGCCGGATTTCTCGAAGGAGAGCCGGTTCCGCTTCCGGAAACCCATTATTATTTGGAGAACGAGCAGTTCAACGTGGAGTTTTACGAGGAATCGGAGATGAGCGAGCAGTTTCGCGAGAAAGGGCAGATCGTTCCGAAGCTGTACGAGACGAAGGCGATTCTGTACCAATGCGTAGCCGACTGCGACGACCCGAACAAGCGGCCGGAACTTAAGGAACTGACGCGTCAGACGATTACGGTCAACCACCCGTTGAACTACAAAGGGCTGCTGGCGTACCAATTCGATTACGCCCAGACGCCGCGTCTGCTGGCGGTCAGTCCGATGCTTCGCAACAAGCAGACCGGACAGGCTTACGGCCCGTTTACGATCCGGATGAAAAATCCGGAGCAGACGTATGAAGCCGGACCGTATAAGCTCGAGATGAAGGAGTTTTTTCCGGACTTCTCGCTGAACGACAAAGGCACGCCCATCACCGTGTCCAACGAACCGAACGCGCCGGCGTTCGTCTTCTCGATTACCGGCCCGGATCTGCCGAAGGAAGGCCAATCTTACCTGTACTTTCCTCGCGAGGTCGACAAAATCAAGTTCAGTCAAGACAAGATCAACGGAGCGATCGGCAGCGTGTGGGACATTTCCGTCAATTCGATGGATGACGTCAAGATCGCCAATTTTACGAGCTATTTGAACATACGCCGCGATACGGCATTGCCATACATCTTTGTCGGCGCGACGATTTTCCTGATCGGCGTCGTGATGGGACTGTATTGGCAGCACCGGCGCATCTGGTTGCGGTTTGACGACGGGGACAAGCTGACGCTTGGCGCCCATACGAACAAAAACTGGTACGGGCTGCGGAACGAAGTGGCGGTGGTGCTGAACCGGACAGGCATCGAGGTAACTCCGAAGCAGTTGGCCAAAGAGGTGAACAATTCTTGAATACGGAATCGCTTAGCGGAACGTTTTTATTGATTGCATTTATCCTGTACACGCTGTCGTTTATCGTCTTCGGCATTGCGGTTACGGGAAAAAAATGGAGCTCGCGGGACCCCGAGCGCCACTTGAAGCGATGGGGCCGGGGGGGACTCGTTCTAACGATCGTCGGCTTCGCTTCCCAGCTCGGCTATTTCTTCACGCGCTGGTACGCGGCGGGGCATATTCCCGTCAGCAACATGTTCGAGTTTTTGACTTTCCTCTCGATGATGATCGCGCTCGCATTCGTGATCGTATACGCGATATACCGCGTTGCCGTGCTCGGCATGTTCGCGATGCCGGTGTGCGTCATCATCCTGGCTTACGCGCTCGTGTTTCCGCCGGACATTCAACCGCTCATTCCGGCGCTGCAAAGTTACTGGCTGAAAATTCATGTTACGACCGCGGCGTTCTCGGAAGCGTTTTTTGCCGTAGGGTTCGCAGCCGGGCTGATGTATTTGCTGCGGGTGGTCAACTTCAAGGGAACGTCGAAGGCGGACCGCCGCGAACGGCGCGGCGTGGAAGTCGTCATTTTCGTCGTGTTTACGGTCGTGGCGTTCGTCGTGACTTCGTTTGTTTTCAAAGGAATCGGCTATGAAGCAAAGTTCAAGCAGGAAATTACGAAGATCGACCAGAACGGAAAAGAGAATGTGACGACAAGCACCGTCGATTACGTGCTGCCCCCAATCGTCAAGCCTTACAACAGCACGGTCGAAACGATGAAGCCGTTTTTGGGCATGGAGGAGCCGTTGTTTACGTCGCCTTCGTGGATGAACGGCATCAATGCGGGCCGGAAGCTGAATACGTTCCTCTGGTCGCTCATCGCCGGGTTGATCTTGTACGGACTCGTCCGGCTCATCCTGCGCAAGCAGGTGGGCGCGGCGATTCAACCCGCGATGAACGGGATGGACCCGGAAGATTTGGACGAGATCAGCTACCGAGCGATTGCGATCGGATTCCCGTTGTTTACGCTCGGCGCGCTCATCTTCGCGATGATCTGGGCGCATGAGGCGTGGGGGAGGTTCTGGGGATGGGACCCGAAGGAAGTCTGGGCGCTTATTACGTGGTTGTACTACACCGCGTACTTGCATTTCCGTCTTTCCCGCGGTTGGCAGGGCCGCAAGTCCGCCTGGATGGCGGTGATCGGCTTTGTCGTCGTCATGTTTACCAACGTCGGTGTCAATTTGATCATAGCCGGGCTTCACTCGTACGCCGGCGTGTAACGAAAAACTACAAGCGAGTTTGGCCAAGGAGGGTGAACGGCAGATGATGGATTTGAAGGCGAGCATATTGGTAGTAGACGACGAGGAGCGCATCCGTCGCTTGCTGCGGATGTACCTCGAAAAAGAAGGCTACGTGATCGACGAGGCGGAGGATGGGGAATCGGCGCTGGCCAAGGCGCTCGAAGGCGACTACGATTTGATTCTGCTGGACGTCATGCTGCCGGGCATCGATGGAACGGAAGTGTGCGCCCGTTTGCGGCAGGTGAAGGCCACCCCGGTTATTATGCTGACCGCGAAGGGTGAAGAAGCGAACCGCGTTCAAGGCTTCGAAGTCGGGGCCGACGATTACGTGGTGAAGCCGTTCAGTCCCCGGGAAGTGATCTACCGGGTCAAAGCGATCCTGCGGCGCTCCTCGGCGACCGCGTACTTGGCTAAAGATGCGATTCATGCCAGCAACAACATCGTGTTTCCGCACTTGATTATCGAGCACGACGCTCACCGGGTAACCGCCGGAGGACAAGAGGTGGCTCTGACGCCGAAAGAATATGAGCTGCTGCACTACTTGGCGACATCGCCGGACAAAGTGTTCTCGCGCGAGGATTTGCTCAAGGACGTGTGGAATTACGAATTTTTCGGCGATCTGCGCACGGTCGATACGCATGTGAAGCGGCTGCGCGAGAAGCTGAACAAAGTATCGCCGGAAGCCGCAGCCATGATTACGACGGTATGGGGCGTAGGGTATAAGCTCGAGGTGCCGAAATAACGTGAAACTGTGGAAATGGAAAAGCGTCGTCGGCAAGCTGTGGATGACCATTATCGGATTAGTCGCCGTTGTTCTTGTGATCAACGGCGTCTTTATGGGACAATTTCTCGATACGAACTTCGCCAACTCGAAGGACCAGGAGCGAAGCCTGCAGAAGCTGGCGTTGAAAGTGTCTGCAGACCTGACGCTGCATAAGGAAGAGTTCTCCTACGTAAATGCGGTCGCGGAACTGCTCGATGCCCAGGATGCGGCTTTGATCGTATTGAATGAACGGCTGGAGGAGATCATTCCCGCCGCCAAGGCAACGCAAATTCCGCGGCTGAAGGCGCGAGATTTGTTCGAGTCCGAGAAGCTGACCAAAATATTGGAAGGCGGCAAGTTCCCGGCCATTTTCTTCGATCCGCAAACAGGCAAGCGATTTTTGGCGGTAGGCGTACCTCAATACGAGGCTGGCACGAATAAAGTAAACGGTGTCGTCGTCTTGTATCAGGCGCAAATCGCTCTCGATTACACGCAAGCCTATTTTCAGAATTTATTCGTAATCGCCGGCGTTATCGGATTTTTGCTCACGACGCTGTTCGCCTTCTTCCTGTCGTCGCGCATCACGCAGCCTTTGCTGCAAATGAAAAAGGCGGCAGACTTTATTACGCTGGGCGAGTACAAAACGCGGGTGCCGGTAACGTCCTCCGACGAAATCGGCGAGCTGGCGATCGCGATCAACAAGATGACGGAGCGCCTCGACTTGACGATCCATGCCTTGAACAACGAGAAGGAGCATTTGTCGAGCGTATTGCGCAGCATGACCGACGCCGTCATTACGCTGGATGCCGATGGGAGCGTCATTTTGACGAACCCGCAGGGGGAACTGCTTGTGGAACAGTGGCAGGGCATCGGCTGGGAGGACGCTGACGGGGAGTATCCAGAGCAGACGCTCGTACCGGGACCGCTTCAATCTTTGTTTGCCGATGTGGTCAGCACGAACAAGGAAAATACGTCGACCATTCGCGTGCATAGCAGCGTCTATTCCGCGGTTATGGCTCCGCTTTATTCGTCCGAAGGACTGCGAGGCGCCGTCGCCGTGCTCCGCGACGTGACGGAGGAGCACCGACTCGACAAGCTGCGCAAAGATTTTGTCGCCAACGTCTCGCACGAACTGCGGACGCCTCTGTCGATGCTGCAGGGGTACAGCGAGGCGCTGCTTGACGATATCGCCGCCACACCGGAAGACCGGCAGGAGCTGGCTCAAGTGATCCACGACGAGTCGCTGCGGATGGGACGGCTGGTGAAAGATTTGCTGGACCTCGCCCGGATGGAAGCCGGCCACATGGAGATGAATTTTCGCGAGTTTGAGCTGGAGCCGCTCATCCAACGGGTATACCGCAAGTTCAGCGCGTTGTGCAAGGAGCGCGGCATCGCCTTCAAGCTGATGCTTCCGGACAGCGGCATCACGATGCGCCATGCCGACGAAGACCGGCTGGAGCAAGTATTAACGAATTTGCTGGATAACGCGATTCGGCATACGCCAGAAGGAGCATGGATCGATATCCGGGTAAAGAGGATCGCCGAGCAGCAGGACGAGACGGTTCAGATTGAGATTGCCGACGGCGGAAGAGGGATTCCGCAGGAGGACCTGCCTTATATTTTCGAGCGGTTTTACAAAGCCGATAAGGCCCGGACCAGAGGCACGTCCGGTGGTACGGGGCTTGGCCTCGCGATCGTCAAAAACATCGCCGACGCTCATCAAGCCGCTCTCTATGCGGAGAGCGAGCTCGGACAAGGCACCACGTTCTTTATTAAAATTCCGAACCGTACAAGAACGTCCTGAATCTGATTCGGATGGGCCTGGACAATGCAGCAATTTCCTCCGCAACGGGATTTCCCGAATCGAAGGTGGAGCAGCTTCGTCAGCAGCACAGTTGAACCAGACAACAGCTTCGTCGAACAAAAAAAGGGATACGTCGGCAGCATGCCGCGTATCCCTTTGCGTCGTGGCGAAAAGTCGTAAAAAAGCGAAATTCGTTGTTAGGTTTGTCGCGATTTTGCAGGTTCAGCAGGAATCTTGTTGAATGGGCGCGACAAATCTTGTTGTACGTGAAACAATGTCTTACGGTTTTCAGTAATCGAGACGCACTTCGCGGACCCGTTTAATCTCTGGAGATTCGGCCAACTGCTCCAACACGGCCTTAGGCGCTTGTTTGTCGATCGTCAGCACCATGATGGCCGACCCGCCGACATCGGTACGTCCGACTTGCATCGTCGCGATATTGACGTCGTTATTGCCGAGCAGCGTGCCGACGCGGCCGATAATGCCCGGTTTATCCATATGGGAGACGAGCAGCAGGTGGCCTTCCGTCGGAATGTCCACCGGGTATGGTCCGATCTGTACGATTCGTTCCCCGAAGCCGGCGAGCAGCGAGCCGGACAGCCAACGTTCCTCGTCCTTTGTCTTCAGGCTGAGCGTAATCCGGTTCGTAAACCCTTGAGTCGAGATCGATTTTTGGACCACGATGTTGATATCCCGCTGCTTGGCCAAGTGCATCGAGTTAACCGCATTGACCTGCTCGAAGCCCAGGTGGTGCGACAGGATGCCTTTAAGGACATAACGGGTTAACGGGTTCGTATCGAGATCGGCCAGCTCGCCGGAGTAGTTGATTGTAATTTCCCGCACCGGACCGTCGGTCATTTGGGCGAGAGCGTTGCCGAGCTTGTCGCACAGCTTGAAGTAAGGCTGGATTTTGCTCAGCAGCTCGGCCGGGATCGGCGGCATGTTCACCGCGTTCTTGAACGGCTCGTTGCGCAGAATATGAATCACTTGCTCGGCTACGTCGATGGCGACATTTTCTTGCGCTTCTACCGTCGAGGCGCCGAGGTGAGGGGTTACGATGATTTTCGGATGCTTCAGGAACGGATGATCTTCAGCCGGAGGCTCATGCTCGAATACGTCGAAAGCGGCCCCGTGTACAATGCCTTGATCGATCGCTTCCACCAGCGCATATTCGTCGATGATGCCGCCGCGTGCGCAGTTGACGATGCGCATGCCTTTTTTCATCACTTCGAATTGAGGACCGGCGATCATATGGTGCGTTTCGCTCGTAAGCGGCGTGTGCACCGTCATGAAATCGGCGTTGCGGATGATTTCGTCGACCGACGCCAGCTTGATGCCGACCTTCTCCGCGCGTTCCTCCGTCATGAACGGGTCATAGCCGAGCACCTTCATGCCGAAGGCGATCGCGCGCTTGGCCACTTCGCTGCCGATACGACCCAGGCCGAGTACGCCCAACGTTTTGTTGCGCAGCTCGACGCCGACGAACGATTTGCGGTCCCATTCGCCGCCGACGGTTTTTTTGTAGGCTTGGGGAATATGACGGGCCAAAGCCATCATCATGGCGAAAGTATGCTCACAGGTAGTGATCGTATTGCCGTCCGGCGCGTTGATGACGACGATGCCGAGACTGGTGGCGGCTTCCAGATCGATGTTGTCTACACCGACGCCGGCCCGGCCGATAACTTTCAAATTCGTGCCGGCTTCCATAATGCGGCGGGTTACTTTCGTTTGGGAACGAACGAGAAGAGCGTCGAACTGACCGATTATAGAAACGAGCTCGTCCTCGCTGAGCCCCGCTTGTTTGACGATTTCTACGTCGCTTGCTTCCGTCAACTGCTGCAACCCCAAATCGCTGATCGGATCGGATACCAATACTTTGTACATGATCCCACTTCCTCCTTGAGCATATGTTTGCAAAATGAGCTTTCTAAAAGCAAAAAAACTCCCGTCCCATACGGAAAAAATTCCGTATATAGGGACGAGAGTGTGGTTCGCGTTGCCACCCTAATTTGCAGCGCATTCGCACGTGCTGCCTTACTCGGTCTGCCGAACAAATAGCGGACCAGAGCGTTAACGGGCTCTACCGGTTGCGCTTAAGAGACGACTCGTTCGCGCATCGACTCGGGAGTGGATCGTATACCATAGCTACCGGTTCGCAGCAACCACCGGCTTTCTGTAAGCTTCCGGAATACTAGTCTCCGTCTTCGTCGTTAACTTGTATCATTATAACTTACTTTATCATGTCGAATGCGAAAGTGTCAATCAATTCGAGACACATTAATGACAGGGCCTGCGAAGCGAAAACGGTTACCGTCAAAAAATGGACACATTTTGACCCCTGGCGACGCCGACGCAAAAGGCGGGAATTCGTTTTGCTTGAACTCGCCGCCCATTTTCGCTATCTTCAAATAAGAGGCTCACTTGTTCTCGTAAAAAAACGGAAGCTGCGGCAGGGTATCGCCGCCGTACCACTTTTCCTTGCGCGTTACGAAATCGCCTTTGCGGGCCGAGCCTGTTTCTGCAAGCAGATCGATGATCTGCTGAATGTCGTTCAAATTCATTTTCTGGGCTTGGCCGCCTGCAAACCATTCATCGATGCGGACCGTCATGTCCTGCGGGTACAGCGGCAAATATCTGACCTCGCGCAGCAGGATAGAGGAGACGGCAGCGTTTTTCGCATTGATGCCCATTTGATCCCATTCTTTTTTGGAATATGCAGTCTGTCCCAGCAAATTGGCGCCTTTGACCTGCGGATTGATCGTTTCGTTCCATTTGACCATGGACATGTAAAACTGCTGCTCTCCTTGCAGCGCGAATTTCTTCGCTTCGCGGAAGTAGGCGTCCTTGTCCACCTCGGCAAGCACATCGCCCGGTGCTAGCGAGTTCGCTTTGGACTGAAACGATTTGGAAGATTCGGCGAACAGCTTCAAGCTTTTTAAAATATTTTGATGAGCCTCTCCGAGCAGCGGAGACGTATCGGGAGTGGCTACTTTGGACAAGGCCGTATACTTGTCATCGGCAGCTTTCGACAAATCCTTGAATACGGAAGAGGCGTCGATCGTGTGCGCTTGCAGCTCCAACTCCTTCATTTTGTCGAACCAGCGATTCGCGAATTCGCGATAGGGCGTATAAATCGTATGATAATACGAAACAAGATGCTGCTGCTCGTACGCTCCGGGTTTCTTGGCCGCGTCCTCCCGGGCGGATAGAAGGGCGGCGTGCTTCGATTCCGTACGCTGCTGGCCGAGCTGGAGGCCGAAGAAGAAAGCGCCGGCTATGCAGACGAGCAGGAAAATAAACACAAGCGAAAGCAAATAGTCCGAACGATTCAGGCGCTTATCCATATGATGACTCCTTAACCAGATTTCCTACTTTAAAAGTATAGGGTAAAATACCTAAAAAGTGAACCGTGTAACCCGGAGGAAACATGAAAAAAATAAATTTCAGAAATATCCGCATTCGCAAAGTCGATCCGGCCGAACTGGACGACGGGATGCTGCTGCTTAATTTGTATTTGACGCAGGCGATTACGTTCGTGCTTGGGCTGACGATCGTGCTGTTCCAGTCCCAGTCGCTGATCGCCCTGCTCCGCTTGCCCGACCGCTTGTCCGCATGGGGCTGGGCGGTGTTGTTCGCAATCGGGGTGCTGCTGTTCGACTGGCTCGTCGCCCGTTTCGTTCCCGAAGAGGTGACGGATGACGGCGGCGTCAACAAAAAGCTGTTTCGCTTGCGGCCTCTGTGGCATATCGCATTGCTGTCGTTCGTCGTGGCGGTATGCGAGGAGTTGCTGTTCCGCGGGGCGCTGCAGCATGCGTTCGGCCCGTACTGGACAAGTATCGTGTTTGCGGCCATCCATGTGCGTTATTTGCGGCATTGGCTGATGACCGGGATGGTATTTGCAATCAGCTACGGTTTGGGCAAAATGTACGTAATGACCGGCTCCCTGTGGACCCCGATCGCCGCCCATTTTATAATCGACTTTGTGATGGGCTGCATTATACGTTACTGGAAGGATGAAGAGGATGGGGAAGGCTGACTACACCGAGAAGGAGATGCCGGCTTTGCCGGACGAAGACGACATGCGTCTCCCGCCGAGACGGGTCATTCATTCGTCCGACAGCATCAAGGCTACCCGCATATTTCACGCCAGTCTGGTCGTGCTTCTGATTCTGCTGACGATGGGCATTATTTTCTGGTACCAGCTTTACGGAGAATGAACGTAACCGCGAGGAGGATTTTTATGGACTATGCAGCGTATTTTGCCGCCAACCGAGAAAGCCAGTTGAACGAACTCAAGGAATGGGTATCGATTCCGAGTATATCCGCGCAGTCGGAGCATAAGCAAGATGTGAACCGGGCGGCGGAGTGGCTGGCCGAGGCTCTCGCCCGTGCCGGTCTGGAGCATGTGGCGATTCATCCGACTGCCGGACATCCGATCGTGTACGCCGATCATTTGCATGCCCCTGGCAAGCCAACCGTACTCGTATACGGTCATTACGATGTTCAGCCGGTAGACCCTTTGCATTTGTGGCAAACGCCGCCCTTCGAGCCCGACATTCGCGACGGCAAGCTGTACGCTCGGGGGGCTACGGACGACAAAGGACAACTGTTTATTCATATCAAAGCCATCGAAGCGATCCTGCGGCAGGAAGGCGCGCTGCCGGTCAACATCAAGGTGTGCATCGAAGGCGAAGAGGAAATATCGAGCGCCAACCTGTATCCGTTCCTGCAAGCCAACAAGGAGCTGCTGGCGGCGGATGCGGTGCTTATTTCCGATACGGAGCTGCTGGCGCCGGGCCAGCCTGCGATCTGCACAGGACTGCGCGGACTGTGCTCCATGGATATAGCGGTCCGTACGGCAAAAACGGACTTGCATTCCGGCTCGTACGGGGGCGGAGTTCCCAACGCTCTGCATGCGCTCGTCACATTGCTCGATTCCCTGCATGAGCCGGACGGCCGTATTGCGGTAGCCGGATTTTACGAGGATGTGCCGGAGCTTTCGGCCGAAATGAAAGCGGAGCTGGCCAAAAAAGGCGTCGACGAAGAGGGCATCCGCGAACGGCTGGAGCTGGACGCGCTGTTCGGAGAAGCGGGATATACGTATGCGGAGCGGGTCGGCGCGCGGCCTACGCTGGAAATCAACGGCATGTACGGCGGCTTTCAAGGAGAGGGCACCAAAACCGTTATCCCTTGCGAAGCGCATGCCAAAATCACTTGCCGGCTCGTCGGCAGGCAAAATCCGCAGGATATTTTGGACAAAATCGAACGTCATTTGCGGCTGCATACGCCTCCGGGGGCCAAAGTAAGCCTCGTTCAGCGGGAAAAAGGAAATCCGTTTACGATCGAACCGTCCGTTCCGGTGCTGCAAAAAGCGGCTGACGCTTACGAGCATGTCTATGGGGTCAGACCGGTTTTCACCAAGGACGGCGGCTCGATTCCGATCGTCGAGGCGTTCGCCCGCGAGCTGACCGCACCTGTCGTGTTGATGGGCTTCGGCTTGCCGACGGAAAATTTACACGCTCCGAACGAGCATTTTCATCTGGAAAATTTCGATAAAGGCCTGCTCACGATCGTAACCTTTTTGAGAAGGCTTGCTTGAATCGGAAACGACGCAACGCCGAGTCTTCCCCTTCCTGTTTTTTGCACGAATGGCTGTCCCCCGAAAGGTTAAGCTAACAGAGAATTTAAACACTTTTCCTTGACAGGAGGGACAGCTATGCGAATAGGCGCATTTCTTCTCGGCGGATTGGCGGGCGCGGCGGTTGTCATGTATGTTCAGCGCAACAACCCGATGTCTTTTATGGGTATGGGCTCAAGCCGGACGCATGAGCGCAATAAAACGGCGAGGTCGGGTAAAAACTTCTCGTCCCACGCTTCGTCCGGCTCCTTTTCCGAATCCGCGTGGAACGGATCCGGGCTGGATCAGCTGGAAAAATTGATCAAGAAAGACCCTGCGGTCAAAAGTCAGGTGGACGAAATTTTGCACAAATCGCAGGAAAGCTTCATGACCCAGTAAGCTAAGCGTCCCGATTGAATCCGGGAATAGAAGTCCGCTCCTTGCAAAAGGGCGGGCTTTTCGCGCTGGGCATGATTTTGAACGGTTTTTGAACATTCGATTATAGAGAACTTTTATAGTGCAACGCCTTTAAAAACATGATAACATGGACTATACATGCCCGTGAGTTTCGGCTCACCAAATTAGCGATCGCGTCATACTCTGTTATGACAGTAGTGGGAGGGAGGTCCTGTCATGAGAATTGAACGCCTGAGTGTGGATAAGATAAGGATTTTCCTGACATTCGACGACCTGACGGAGCGTGGTATCGAGAAAGAAGACATGTGGCGCGAAATTCCTAAAGTTCACGAGCTGTTCAGCGAAATGATGGAGCAGGCGCACTCGGAGCTTGGCTTCGACGCCTCGGGACCGCTTGCCGTGGAAGTATTTGCCCTTCCGGCACAGGGTATGGTAGTGATCGTCACCCGGGGAAAGGTGCAGAGCACCAGCGATCCGGTGGACGAGGAAGAAGCGGAAGAAGTGTACGAGATGGAAGTAACGCTCGAGCAGAGCGATGTGATCTCCTACGCTTTTCATGACTTCGAATTTTTGTTGAAGGCTTCTCATGTGGCGTCGCGCATTGGCGTTACGGAAGGGGTTCTTTATTCCTATAAAGGCAAATATATTTTGCAGATCGACCCGGAGGAAATGGAAGAGCCGCAGTATCAAGCGCTCATCGCCATTTTGTCCGAATACGGGGATGCCACCTCGGTGACTACCGCCGTGTTGGACGAGTATGGCAAACGGGTCATCGGCGAATCGGCGATTCGCGTACTATGCGAGCATTTTCATAAGTAAACGGATCGCTTTGCCGGATTGGAAGGGATTACCTAAACGGGCAGCATCTCCAAAAACGGATGTTTTTGCGGATGCTTTTTTCCGTGTTTGCCGAATGAGGAAGGAGGGGACGACGGATGGCGTGGCTTTCGGTCATTACTGCGGCAGTGGCGCCGGGCATCGCGCTGCTTGCTTATTTTTATTTGAAGGACCGGTATGATTCGGAGCCGATTCATATGGTCGTGCGCGTATTCCTATTCGGCGTCCTGCTCGTGTTTCCGACCATGGTGCTCCAGCGTACCCTTCAGCTCGGGCTCGGGGACAACCCGCTCCTGTTCGCCTATGGCATTACGGCGGCCGTCGAGGAATTTCTCAAATGGTTTATCGTATACTACGCGATTTACAAACATACCGTGTTTGACGAGCCTTACGACGGAATCGTTTATTCCGTATCGGTGTCGCTCGGCTTCGCCACGCTGGAGAACGTCATCTATGCCTTGTTGAACTCGTTTTCGTTCTCGGCGCTGCTGTTCCGCGCCTTTTTGCCCGTGTCCGCCCATGCTCTATTTGCTGTGCTGATGGGCTATTACATGGGAAAAGCGAAATTCGGCGATCCGCGGCATTCCGCCCGACTGTTGTTTAAATCGCTATGGATTCCGATATTATGGCACGGTACGTTCGATTACATTTTGATGCAAACGAAAACGTACTGGCTTTGGCTGATCGTTCCTTTGATGGTATTTTTGTGGGTAAGGGGCATGGGCAGCGTCAACCGCGCCAACGCCAAATCCCCGATGCGCGCCGTAAGGGCGGAAGAAGAGATTAAAATGTGACAAAAGCGGGTATAATTCCGGTAAATGCCAATTTCGGCTAACCGGAGGTTTACGATGATCGGAATGAGAGTGAAAGTATCGATTCGATGCAAGCGCTGCGGTGAACGCTTCGTGCTGCGCGGCAAACAGGAGAAGGAGCGCGTCGAAACCGGCTTCAAGCAATGCTTGTGCGACAACCGGAGCGATTTCGATATCGAGCTCGCGGAATAATCCAAGACGGCCGAGGACAATCGGCGAAGCTGCCTGAAGGGCGGCTTCTTTTTTTTGCCCGAATCCGAATGCGAATTGTCCGACGGATGCATAAAGTTCAGCGTGGGGCGAACACTAGTCTCAAAAGTGGCAAAGGAAGGGAGCGCCCTTATGTACAAAAGGCTGAGCGCCATCTTGTTCCCGGTTATGACCGTACTGCTGGTCGGTGCGGTTCTGTGGGGATATCAAGTGAACCAAGAGAAGAATTCGATTTTGATCAAGGCGGAAAACCAGTATCAGCGCGCATTTCACGATTTATCGTTTCACGTCGACAAGCTGAACAACGAGCTTGGCAATACGCTGGCCCTCAATACGGGGTCTTACGCGTCCCAGCGCAAAGGACTTGTCAACGTATGGCGGTTGACGAGCCAGGCCCAAAACGAGATCAACCAATTGCCATTGACGCTGCTGCCGTTCAACAAAACGGAGGAGCTGCTGAGCAACATTTCCAACTTTTCGTACCGGGCCGCAGTCCGGGATTTGACAAACGAGCCGCTGAACGATGAGGAAATGAAAACGTTGACCGCCCTGTATGAGCATTCGAAGCAAATTTCCAACGATTTGCGGGACGTGCAGTCCAAAGTCATCTCCAACAGCCTGCGCTGGATGGACGTAGAAGTGGCGCTCGCCACGGAGCAAAAAACGTTGGACAATACGATCATTGACGGCTTCCAGACCGTAGACAAAAAAGTTAGCGAATACGAGGAGATCAACTGGGGCCCTTCCATGTCCGCCATGTTCGAGAAACGCACATTTTCTGCGCTTGCCGGCAACGACGTGACGGAGGAGGAAATCAGGCAAAAGGCCGCCCTTGTCATGAACGGCCGTCCGCTGTCCAACGTGCAGGTGGTCCAGAACGGCGACGGGACGGAGTACAGTTCCTTCAGTCTTTCCGGCAAAAACGAAAACGGCGGCGACGTATCGATGGATTTTACGAAAAAAGGCGGCCAATTGATCTGGTTCATGTCGCCCCGCGACGTAAACGAATCGAAGCTGGGACCGCAGCAAGCAAGCGAAGCGGCGCAATCGTATTTGGAGGCGCACGAATACAAAGGGATGACGCCGATCAGCTACGACGCCTACCAGCATGTGGCCAGTCTCACGTTTGCTGCCAAGCAGGATGACGTCATCGTGTTTCCGGACAAAGTGACGGTCAAGGTAGCCCTCGACAACGGCGAAGTGCTCGGCATCCAAGCGTCCGACTTTATTTTCGAACACCATAAACGTGATATCGGCACTCCCAAGCTGACAATGGAGGAAGCCCGGAAATCGTTGAACGGCGGCTTCCAAATCAACAACGAGTCGCTGGCGCTGATCAAAAACGACATTGATCAGGAAGTTCTCTGCTATCAGTTTACAGGACGGGTAAACGGCAGCGTATATCGGATTTACATTAACGGAGACACGGGCGGCGAGGAAAAGGTCGAGCAGCTGAAACAGGCCGAAGCCCAAGTCGCTTCCTGATAAAACGCACGCACCTGGTAAAGAAGAGAAGGCTGTCTTGACGGCCTTCTCTTTTTTGCTCTAAGATTAAGCGTGTGTTTTGCGGAATGACGTATGCTGCGGCGAAATGATCTGGTATAATGGAACCATATAGGCATATGAATAGGTCTAAAGTCTGGTTAGGTCATCGGGAGGTCCATGACGTGCTTCCAAAAGTGAATCAAATCTTATATATGCAGGTAAATTCCGTTGACCCCGAGGAAGCCCAGCAGGAGTACAAATCCCGCATTGCGGACATCAACGAAAACTACATGTCGCTGGAGGTGCCGCTTCATGTCGGAACCGGCAAGCTGAAGCGGCTGTACGCGGGCGATCAGATCAACGCGTACTACATAACCGAGGGCGGGGTTAAAAATTATTTCAATACCGTCATTCTCGGTTTCAAGGAGGAAGTGATCCGGCTCGTCCTAATCAAGCCTCCGGAGCCCGAGCAGATTACGAAAGTGCAGCGCCGCAATTTTTTGCGCGTGCCGGCGGAGCTGGAGATCGCCGTCAAAGTAACCGAACAGGTCATGTTTACCGCCATAACCGACGATGTGGGGGGCGGGGGCATCTCGTTTCTGTGCGAGGGACGGATGCCGGTCAAAAACCACGATATGATCGTCTGTTGGCTGCTCCTTCCTTTCCGCAACGGAGCGATCGATCATGCCAACTTCAAGGGGGAAGTCGTGAGGATCAAGGCGCTGGAAAACGGCAAGTTGATCGTCATGGTGCAGTTCGCGGAAATTGCCGACGTGGAACGGCAAAAAGTGATCCGCTTCTGCTTCGAGCGTCAGTTGGACTTCCGCAAAAGATAACGCGACTAACAAGTTTTCGTGACGAATGAGCGGAACGGTAATCGGGCATACTGCTACCCAAATCGACGGAAAGCGGTGCATGCCCGGTGGCGGAATGCGAGAGCGGGAAAGAGGAAAGGCCTAATACCCGGGAGGGGGCGCAGGCCAAGGAGTACGAGGCCGTGTTCATCCGTGTCTCGGACTGGGTGGAGCGGTTGCTGCGCGGAGCGATCTATGTCGGTCTGGCTTTGCTTGCGGCGGCGCAGCTGCTGCTCGCGGTACCGGCTGTGCGGACGTGGGCTGTGAAGGTGGAGAGACTGGAAGGCATACCGTTAGAGCGCAGCGGTCCCGGCATTGGGCCGTAAATTTTTTGCGCTTCTTTTGCAACCCCATCCGCAGTGTGGTATAATTTTCTACGGTATGTGCAGGCTCGGCCTGCTTTTTTTTCTCGTTTTCAGCATGAGAATGACCTGCAAGCAGCAAGGGAGGACGCTTTCCGTTGGAAAAATTCAATATTGCGATCGACGGACCGGCCGCTGCCGGCAAAAGCACGGTTGCACGCCTCGTAGCCCGGCATCTCGGCTTTGTGTACGTGGATACGGGAGCCATGTATCGCGCAGTCACCTGGAAAGCGCTTCAGGCCGGAATCGCTTCGGACAACAAGGACGAGCTGGTGAGGCTGGCAGGCTCGCTGCAGATCGAGCTGTACCCGGGAGAGCAAGCCCAGCAAGTCATCCTTGACGGCATCGATGTGACCGATCTGATCCGCTCAGTAGCCGTCAATCAGAACGTTTCGGCTGTGGCTGCCGTGCCGGAAATCCGCCGCTTGCTTGTTCTCAAACAGCAGGAGATGGCCCGTGCCAAAGGCGTAGTCATGGACGGACGGGATATCGGGACGCACGTGATGCCGGATGCGGAGCTGAAAATATTTTTGACCGCAAGCGTCAGAGAGCGGGCCGAGCGCCGCTATCTGGAAATGAAGGATAAGCAGGAAGAAGTCACGCTGGAGCAATTGGAGAAAGATATCGCCGAGCGGGACCGGATGGACGAGGAGCGCGAAGCCTCGCCGCTGGTGCGCGCCGACGATGCGGTGCTGATCGATACGAGCGGCATGTCCGTGCCACAGGTGGCGGAGCGCATTCTGGAGCTGGCAAAAACCGCGGCAGGCAAGGGGATCCGATAATATGAAGCTGTACCGGTTCGGCAGGTTAGTCTGCCGCATCTTCTTCAAAACGTTTTTCCGGGTGGAAGTATCCGGCCGGGAACATATTCCGGACAAGGGCGCGGTCATCTTGTGCTCCAACCATATCAGCACGTTGGACCCTCCGCTCGTCGGTACGCCTTTAAACAGGATGGTGCATTTTATGGCCAAGGCGGAGCTGTTCAAAATCCCCGTATTCGGGCCCATGATCTCCAATCTTGGAGCGTTTCCGGTCAAGCGCGGCGGCGTCAGCAAGGAATCGATCCGGCATGCGCTGCAAATGCTGGGCGAAGGCGGAGTGCTCGGTATTTTTCCCGAAGGCTCGCGCGGCGGCGGCATGGGCAAAAAAGGCGCGGCCAGTCTGGCTTTGCGCTCCGGAGCAACCGTCGTGCCGGTCGCAATCATCGGGACGTACAAACTGTTCGGCAAGATGAAGATCGTATACGGACAGCCGCTCGATTTGTCCCCTATGCGGGAATCGTCCAGTTCGGAATCGCTCGAACAGGCTACGGAGCATATTATGGCATCCATAAAGCAATTAAGAGAAGCGAATTCTTAACGCCCGATAACCCCGGATCCAACCGTACGTTGATTCGCGCGTATGGAAATGGTATCTTGGAATTATACTAAGCTATATGTTTGACGAAAGTTACGGTTTGTCAGTCGAGGAGGTAATCAACCATGTCAGAAGAAATTAAAGTTCAGGACAACGTCGAAGCAGCCGAAGTAACAGAAACTGCAGATCAAGATTTGTCCAATGTGGTCACGTACAAAAAAGGTGATGTCGTTAAAGGAAAAATCGTTAAAATTGAAGATAACCAGGCAATTGTCGATATCGGTTATAAATACGACGGCATCATTCCGCTGAAAGAGCTGTCCAATGTAAGCCTGGACAACGCTGCCGACGCGGTGGAAATCGGTCAGGAAATCGAGCTGAAAGTGCTCAGCCTGGACGACAACAAAGAAAAGCTGCTGCTCTCCAAGCGCGCCGTAGACAGCGAGCAATCGTGGACCGAGCTGCAAACGAAGCTGGAGCAAGGCACGGTCATCGAAGCGCAAGTGAAGGAAATCGTCAAAGGCGGTCTCGTCGTTGACGTTGGTTTGCGCGGCTTCGTGCCGGCTTCGATGGTAGAACGTCACTTCGTGGAAGATTTCTCCGATTACAAGGGCCGTACGCTTCGCCTGAAGGTGAAGGAGCTGGACCGCGAGAAGAACAAAGTCGTGCTCTCTCAGAAGGACGTGCTCGACGAGGAATTCGAAGCGAACAAGAAGCAAGTGATGGGCGAGCTGAAGGTCGGCCAGCAATTGGAAGGTACCGTACAGCGTCTGACGCAGTTCGGCGCGTTCGTCGATATCGGCGGTATCGACGGTCTCGTGCACATTTCCGAGATGGCTTGGCACCATGTGCAACAGCCTTCCGAAGTCGTGCAAGAGGGCGACAAAGTCCAAGTGCAAATTTTGAAGGTCGATCCGGAGAACGACCGCATCAGCTTGAGCATCCGCGCTACACAGCCGGGTCCTTGGCAGCAAGCGGCCGACAAGTTCCAACCGGGCGAGATCGTGACCGGTACGGTCAAACGGCTCGTCAGCTTCGGGGCGTTCGTGGAAATTGCGCCGGGAGTCGAAGGCCTTGTGCATATTTCGCAAATGGCTCACCGTCACATCGGCACTCCACATGAAGTGCTGAAGGACGGCCAAGAAGTCAATGTTAAGGTGCTTGATTTCAATCCGGCCGAGAAACGCGTTTCCTTGAGCATCAAAGAAACCGAAGAAGCGCCGGAAGCGCCGGCTAAACCGGAACGCGAGCGCAAGTCCGACCGCGGCGGTTCGCGGGGCAGCAACCACAACGAGCCGATTCCTCCTCGCGAAAGCTTGAGCATGACGCTTGGCGAACGGTTCGGCGACAAGCTGAGCAAATTCAAATAAGACGGCACTATCCCGGGACGGCTTCCTTGCGAAGCCGTCCTTTTTGCTGCTTGGTTGGAAAGTTTTCCGGTGAACGGCGCATACTATCCACATCAATAAAACGATAGGTGATGCGAATGAACCCCGGCTTCCTGTCTTTGATTCTGATCATCATTGTGCTCATTCTGCTGGCGAGCGGCTGGAAGCGTACGCTGCTCCCCGGCATTCCGGACGCCGCCGTTCTGATTTTTTTTGCAGGCTGGTTCGTCTCCGCGTTATTCCGCTTCACCCTGTACGGTCATCCGGAGACGAGCGGCACCGTCCTCTGGTTGTCCGCCACGGCGCTTGCTGCCGCTCTGTGCCGTCGGCCTCCGCTCCAAGTGCTCCATTTGGTCTCGCTTGGCCTGTTTTTGGCATCGCTTTATTACGTGCTGAAGCATCTCGGGGACTTGAATCCTTTTTTTATCCCCGGACACAGCTGGTCTTCGGGGGCCATGGTCGTTGCGATTGCGGCCTCTCTGCTGCTGCGTAGAACGACGGATCAGATAGCGGCCGTCAGCATCGCCTTGCTGCTTGGCTCGGCTTTGTACGGCAGCGCTTATCCGGATAGGTGGACGGCAGTGCTGGGAGGACTGCCTTTTCAAGACGAATGGTGGTTTACGATCGTGACCGCCCGGCTGCTGTCCGTAGCCGGCGAGTGGGTGTCCGCCGCCGTGCGGGGCGCCTCCAAAAGCTTGTCAGACCGGTGGAAAGGATTGAAGAAATGACCGATCAACTGTTCGAGCACCGCTATACGGCCGGTGTAATCGTCGGCGTGCTGTTCGGGATGTTGGCTAGGCTGACGATGCTGCGCACCGATTACCGTCAATACCCGACGTACCCGCATGGGAGGATCATCCATATCGCGCTCGGCGCAATCGCCGCGGCTTTGGGAGCGGTAGCCGTCCCGGCGCTGTTCGACAAAAATTATACGGCGGTCACCTTCTTGACCGTTGCCGCCCAGCAGTTCCGCGACGTGCGCAGCATGGAGCGAAGCACGCTGACGAAGATGGACGAGATGGAGCTAGTCCCCCGCGGCGGGACGTACATCGAAGGCATCGCTATGGTATTCGAGGGACGCAACTACCTGGTTATTTTTGCGGCTTTTGTCGGTTCGCTGTTTACGATTTTATGGAACGTGTATGCGGGAATCGGCTGCGGGATGGTGGCCGTTCTTATCGCTCAATGGTTCAAATCCGGCAAATCGATCGCCCATGCGGCTGACGTTCAGGTGGCCGACGTCGTGCTGGAGGGTCCCGATTTGTACGTGGGCGATATTTATATCATGAATGTTGGCTTGTCCGCCGACCGGGACGTGATTCGAAAGCGTGCGCTCGGCTTGATTTTGCAGCCGAAAAACCGCAACTTCCGCGTCTCCTTGGCTAATCTGGGCCAGCGCCAGGCGATGCTGCACGACCTTGCGACCATTCTCGGCGTCTACCGCGATTCCGGAGAGCCGGCGCTCGTCCCGCTGGCCAAGCTGGATATGGACGACGGGCGGCTCGCCTTATTCGTCCTGCCGCAGGAGCGGGACGCCGAGAAGGCTCGGCAGGTGCTGCTGCGCGTTCCACTGCTGGAAAGCGCGGTGCGCATGCCGTCCGAGTCCGCCGCACAAACCAAAAGGGGAGGAACGTAAACGATGGGGAAAATCGTAGCGATCGTATCGTCCAGGCCCGAGACGGTAGAGGGCGGGGCGCCGATGTTTTTTGTGGAGACGGAGCAGGAGCGGCAGGAGCTGTCGTTTTTGCTGGAAAAAATATTGGACGCCAGCGCCCATGATTTGAAAAACGGAACGATGGTGCTTGTCGATCACAAAGAATAAGGCTCGCCGAAGACGGCTGCCTCGCATACAAACGACGGAGCGGGTGCGGAGAGCACGCCGCTCCTTCACTTTGCCAGCCTAATTTGTTATGATGGTAGTTGTGAGATTTTTACGAAGGAAGGCTCCGCAGGACGTCAAAACGTCCGCGAAGCGATTATGAGGCAGGAGTTGAATCGGAATGGCACGTCCCATCGTGGCGATTGTAGGACGCCCGAACGTCGGAAAATCGACGATTTTTAATCGGATTATCGGCGACAGGCTCGCGATCGTGGAAGACAAACCCGGCGTAACGCGTGACCGTATATACGGGATCGGGGAATGGATGGGCACATCGTTTAGCGTGATCGATACCGGCGGTATAGAAATCGACGGAGCCGACGAAATGCTGAAATCGATCCGTATGCAGGCCGAGCTGGCCATCGAGGAAGCCGACGCGATCGTGTTTATGGTCGACGGCAAAGCCGGCCTGACCGGATCGGATTCGGAAGTGGCGCAAATGCTGTACCGCGCCAAGAAGCCCGTTATACTGGCCGTCAACAAGGTGGATAATCTGAAAAGGCAAGACGATATTTACGAGTTTTACACGTTGGGCTTCGGAGATCCGATCGGCATTTCCGGTTCTCACGGCATCGGCATCGGCGATCTGCTGGAAGCGGTCGTGACCAATTTGCCGGAGAAGGAAGAAGAGCAATACGGGGAAGATACGATCCGGGTCGCGCTGATCGGCAGGCCGAACGTTGGCAAGTCGTCGCTTGTAAACGCCATCCTGGGGGAAGAACGGGTTATCGTCAGCGATCAGGCTGGCACGACGCGGGATGCGATCGATACCCCGTTCGAGCGCGACGACCAGAAGTTCGTGCTCATCGATACGGCGGGTATGCGCAAGCGCGGCAAAGTATACGAGACGACCGAGAAATACAGCGTGATGAGGGCCATGCACGCGATCGAACGGGCCGATGTCGTGCTGGTCGTGATCAACGGCGAGGAAGGCATTATCGAGCAGGACAAGCACATTGCCGGTTATGCCCATGAAGCGGGCAAAGCGGCCATATTCGTCGTCAACAAATGGGATGTCGTGGAAAAGGACGACAAAACCATGCAGCAGTTTTCGCAAAAAATCCGCGATCACTTTCTGTTTATGACGTATGCGCCGATCGCCTTCGTCTCCGCGAAAACGAAGCAGCGGCTGCACAAGCTGCTGCCGATCGTCGTGGAGGTAAGCGAGCAGCACGCAATGCGGGTTCAAACCCATCTGTTGAACGACGTCGTATCCGATGCGGTGGCCATGAATCCGCCTCCTACGGATAAAGGAAAACGGCTTAAAATCAATTACGCGACCCAAGTTTCCGTCAAGCCGCCGACGATCCTTCTGTTCGTCAACGATCCGGAATTGATGCACTTCTCGTACGAGCGGTATTTGGAAAACCGTATCCGTGCGGCTTTCCGTTTCGAAGGAACGCCAATCCGCCTGTTTACGCGCAAAAAATCAGACGACGAATAGGGAGAGGTACTCGTGCATACGTTCGTTCCGGTAGTGTTGGCTTATTTGCTCGGCTCGATCAGCTTCAGCTTCTTATACGGCAAGCTGTTTAAAGGAATCGATATCCGCAAGCACGGCAGCGGCAATGCGGGCGCAACCAATACGCTTCGTGTGATCGGCGTCGGTCCGGCGATTGCCGTGCTGCTGCTCGATGCGGCCAAAGGCGTGGCGGCAGTGTGGATCGGGATGGCCATGGGAGCGGATTCCGGCGTCTCTTATATCGCCGCGCTCTCCGGTCTGGCCGCCATCGCAGGTCATAACTGGCCGATCTATTTTGGCTTCAAGGGCGGCAAAGGGATCGCTACGACGATTGGCGTCGCCGCGACCCTATGTCTCGTTCCGGCTCTGATCGCCGGCGCGGTAGCGATCGCACTGATTGCCCTGACCCGCTACGTGTCTCTCGGTTCGCTCGTATTTGCGGCACTTATCCCGATATTAGTAGGTTTTATGGATTACCCTGCCGATGTGTTCTGGGCTACTTTGCTGATCGGCGTATTCGCGATCGTTCGTCATCGGACCAACATCGTCAAGCTGGTGAAGGGCAAAGAAAATAAAATCGGGCAGCGCGCAGGCGGCGTGTCGGGCGGGAAGGAGAAGGTCGGATGAGCTTACGAAAAGCGGCGGTTATTACGGCGGGAAGCTGGGGCACGGGACTGGCCTCCGTCCTGGCGGACAACGATTTCGCCGTGACGCTGTACACGCGCACGCAAGCGCAGGCGGACGAAATCAACGACAGCCGTCGCAACGGCAAGTATACGGGCGATTTCGTCCTGTCCGAGCGTATCACGGCGACAGCTTCCATGGAGGAAGCGCTGTCCGGCGCGGGCGTCGTGCTGTTCGTCTCGCCTTCCCATGCAATGCGGCAGGTAGCCCGCCAGGCGCGGCCGTATGTGCTGGCGTCGGCGACGGTCATTCATGCGACGAAGGGGTTTGAGCCGGAGACGATGAAACGGATGACGACCGTGTTGGCCGAGGAGCTTCCGCACCTCGATCCGTCCCGGCTTGTCGTCTTGTCCGGACCGAGTCACGCCGAAGAGGTCGTGCAGCGGCGCCCGACTACGGTCGTCGTAGCCGCCGATTGTCTGGAGGCGGCCGAACAGGCGCAGGATGTACTGATCAACCCGTATTTTCGCGTTTATACGAACCCCGACGTGATCGGCGTGGAGGTTGGAGGGGCGCTGAAAAACATCATTGCGCTCGGCGCCGGATTGTCCGACGGCCTCGGCTTTGGCGACAACGCCAAGGCGGCGCTGCTGACGCGCGGGCTGGCGGAGATTGCCCGATTGGGCGCAAGCATGGGCGGACACGCGCTGACCTTCTCCGGCTTGGCCGGCGTCGGCGATCTGGTCGTAACGTGTACGAGCCAGCATAGCCGCAACTGGCGAGCCGGATATTTGCTCGGTCAGGGCCGGCCTCTGGACGAGGTGCTCGAAACGATGGGCATGGTCGTGGAAGGCGTGAAGACGACGAAAACCGCCTATGCGCTGTCCAAACAATACGAAGTGTCGATGCCGATTACGGAGCAGCTGCACGAGGTGCTGTTCGCCGGCAAAGAGCCGCAGCAGGCGGTCGGTCATTTGATGGGCCGCGGACGTACGCACGAGAACGAGGAGCTCGCCGACGCTTTCGGCGGGAAATGGATACTTTAACCGGCAAAGCCGCCTACACCTTCCGCGTGCAGACCTCATACAATACGGTAAGTCACTGTTTGAGGAGGTCACGCATGAGCGGCAAAGAGATATCGAAGGACGTACTGAATGCCGTCAAGAAAAAGGTCGGCAAAAACGTGTCCGAGAAGGACATATACAAGTTGGCGAGCGGGGTTAAGCCGTCCACCGTGCAAAGCGAGAAGCAGCTGCGGCAGCTGATCAAGCAAGTGTCCAGCATGGTGAAGGTGCCCGTGTCCGATGCGACGATGAATGAGATTGTCAGCGCCGTACAGAAGAGCGGAATGAATCCGAACAACATGGAAGCGCTGATGAAAATGATGATGAAAAAATAGGCAAGCTCCGTGCTGCGCCAACGCGAGCCCCTTTTGAAGGGGCTTGCTTTTTTTTGCCCGAATTGTCCGATTCGTCCGTTGTGACAAGTTGCCGGTATGTCCGCCCTTTTCTATAATGGGAACGTAAGTTCTTATTATAGGAATAAGGGAGAGATGCAGTTTGAGAAAAGCATGGATCGTGTGGTTGATGGTTTGGAGCTTGCTGTTGGTGGGAACGACCGCTTATGCGGCTCCGTATACGGCGCAGCCGGGGCTGCTGCGCTGGCAGCCCGGCGTGTCGGAATCGGGCGGCTACCAGTACGGAGCGACCGACGGCAATCCGCAGACGTTCATTACGGTAAGCAATGAGCCGGTCGTGTGGACGTTTCCGCGCCCGGTAGATTTGACCGGTTTTATCTTTTATGCGGATTCCCCGGATGCGCAGCTTTACTTGCTTGACGTAAACGGGACCGAGGTGGCCGCGGCCGGGGCGTACACGACGGAGCCTACGGCCCCGTTCCCGATCCAGATGTCTGCGGTCAAGTCGCTTCGGGTGAAATCGGCCAAGCCGGCCAACGCGGTGCGCGTGTATGAACTGGACGTCTACGGGAAAGTATCCGCGATCGCTCCCGGCGTTCCGACTTCGCTGCGGGCGAACGGTATGGATCGGACGGTGCAGCTCGATTGGCGGGATTCCCAATATGCGCTCGGCTACCGCGTGAAACGGTCGATGACGCCAGGAGGGCCGTATTCGGTCGTGCAAACCGTCTATGGGACAACCTATGCCGATAAGTCGGTCATGAACGGCTACGGGTATTACTACGTTGTCTCGGCTTTCAACGAATTCGGCGAAAGCGGCAATTCCGATCCCGCTTACGCCGTGCCGTACCTGCCTGTTCCGTCCACACCGGCGAGCTTGTCGGCTTACCCCGGGGACGGACAAGTGATGCTGCAATGGCCTACGGTGACGGGGGCGGTATACTACAACGTCAAACGGGCCGTATGGCCGGGCGGCGGATTTACGACGGTTGCGCAAACCGTATACGGCTACTATACGGATACGAGTGCGGCCAACGGAGTCACTTACGCCTACACCGTCTCCGCCATGAACGCTTCCGGTGAAAGCGGCCCGAGTATCGTAGCGACGGCTATGCCTGTCGCCCCGCAGCCCGACCGGGCGATGCTGGTTGTGACGCTGACCGACCGGCTTCTGAAGGAATACGATGTCTCGCTGCAGGAAGCGGAGGCGTTCGCCGCCTGGTACGCGGCAGGACCGAACGGACCGCGGGGGCCGGTATTCACGATCGACCGCTCCGCGGCCAATAAAGGCCCTTACTCGAAGCGGCTGGACTATATAGCGTATGCCAGCGTCGTTTCGTTCGAGATTAACGCTTACCGCTCCAGATAAGGTCGGCGCTCCGAAAGGGCTCCGCGCAAGCCAGAAACGTCCGGACACCCGTCCGGGCGTTTTTTAAATTGACGGCAAAACCGTGCCCCGATTTCACAAAAGCTCGCCGGAATGCTATAATCAGGGGCGATAGAACTAATGCATAGGGTGATTTCATTTGAGCAGCATGGATAAGATGTGGGCCTCCTTCATCGGAATGGGGCTGATGGTACTGGCATCCTTCCTGGTTACGTTTGCCAGAGTCAAGTTGAAGGGCGTCGTGCGAGGCGTTCTATCGGCGATCGCTTTCGTCATTTTGCTTGTTTCCGTCGTGTATATGATCCTATCGATTATTTGACAGAAGACGGAGGGAAGCCCAATGATCGAATTGACGGGACGTACCAAACGAAAGACCGTGGAAGCCGTCGCAGGGCAAACCGTCCTGCAGCTGGCGCTTAAAGCCGATGTGGACTGGGCGTTCAACTGCACGCGGGGCACCTGCTGCCGTTGTCGCTGTCATGTCGTGGAAGGCATTGCATGTTTGGACGAACCGACCAAGGCGGAGCGGATCGGTTTGGAAGAAGAGGAGCTTGAACAAGGATACCGGCTCGGGTGTCAAGCGAAGGTGATAAGCAATGGACATATCGTCGTGCAAAACAAACCGTATTGAGCCTGCCGTCCATGCGGTCCCGGCGTCCGTCGTCCGGGCGTTGGACATTATTGGGCAGCTGCTGGCGGATTGCGGTGTCGTCTGGCTGGTCGGCGGCAGCTGCGGAGCGCTGCTGCAGGGGACTCCGCTCGGTGTGGTGCCGCGCGATCTGGACGTCTATGTGGATGCCGGAGAGGCTGAGGCGGTACATGCCGCGCTGCACGCTTATTCGGTAGACGAACAGGCTTACAGCGAGACGGATCAGTATGGGTCCTTGCTGAGCCATTATGAAATTGAGGGCGTACAGGTTGAGCTTGTAGGCAGTCTCCAGGTACGTCTGGATGAAGCCGAGTACGAGGTGCGCATTCGCTCCGTGCTGGCTCCCTTTGCCGCCGAAGGAACGGTCGGCGCGGCGACGGTCCGTTTTATGCCGCTTGCCCATGAACTGCTCTTCAACGTACTGCGGGAGCGCCGCGACCGCTACGAGCCGCTCGCGGCGGGTATGCGTTCGGAGCCTGCTCGTCATGATCCGGTCCTGCGCGTTCTGCTCGAAGGCAACCGCATAGGCGACCGTTTCGCAGGGCGCATCGGCGAGCTGCTGCAAGCGCCGTCCGAAGGGGAGGAGAGCGGGGGTGAACGTTGAAGTCCGCTTTAAGCCTGACAATAAAACGATTCAAGTTAAGCCGGGGTCGACCGTGCTCCAGGCTGCCCAGAAAGCGCGCATTCTTATCCGTACCCGCTGCGGGGGCAACGCTGCCTGCCTGATGTGCAAGGTGATCGTGGAGGATGCGGCAGGCTTGACGGCGGCGGGAGACAACGAGAAGCGGAAGCTGGGCGATTTGGTCGACCAGAGCTTTCGACTGGCTTGCCAAGCTAGGATAACCGGGCCGTGCACCGTCACTGTTCCGGAAGACCCGTTGAAGGCCGCGGTACGCGCCCAACTGGCCAAGCAGCAGGAAGAGGAAGGTCTCTGGTAGTCAGGATGCCAAGGAACGATAGAAGCCGAAGGGGATAAAGGAGAGAGCCGATGTTTGCGTTTGCAAGACGCCGCGCGCTAGCGGAACGATCCGGTTCGGGAGAAGCGCGCTTGTCCGGCGTCAGCCGCCAAGCTTTTGCCGCACGACTGGCGGGGATGATCGTTTCCGTCATGCTGCTGCCGCTGCTGGCCGGATGTCTGTACCCGAAGGAGATGCGCAAGGAAAATCAGGCTTCCGTCATGGAAAGTCTGCTGCTTGTGCAGCATGCGGTCGATTTGTACAAAGAGAAAAACGGCGTGCTGCCGATCAAGAACTTCGAGGTCGACACGCCGATTTACGAGCAGTACGTGCTGGATATGAAGAAGCTGTCGCAAGGCCCGTATCTCGGGCAAGTGCCAGGAATCGCCTTCGAGAACGGCGGGAAATTCCTGTTCGTGCTCGTTCATGCCGAGCAGAAGCCGGAGGTTAAGCTGCTGGATATTGCGGCCTTCCAAAAAACCGGAGACCTGCAGCGGGCGGTCGACGATTACAAAAAAGCGAAAAACGGGGAAATTCCGAAGGGCGAGGAAGCCGGCCGCAACGTATTCCGGCTCGATTTCGCCAAGCTGGGCAAAAAAACCGAGCAGGTGCAGAGCCTGTACTCCCGTCAATATTTGACTTTCCTGATCGACGGCAGCGGTACGGTCGGCATCGACTATGCGCCGGAGGTTATGCAGGCGATGGAGCGCAAAGGGATGAAGTCGGCCGATGGAAAGACCGACTTGCGGGAATTGCTTGTAGCCGATGCGCCTTATGTACCGGTCAAATCGTTCCCCTATTACTGGTTGAATAATGAGCCGAAGCCGTCTGCTTCTTGAGACGCTTCGGCTTATTGCGTAGATGCGGCCTGAAGACGGTACTCGCTCGGGCTCAGCTTGACGATGCTGCGGAACGTGCGGCTGAAATGCGACGACGATGCGAAGCCGAGCGTATAGGCGATCTCCGTCAGCGACAAGCCCGTATCGGACAGCAGCAGCCGCTTGCTTTCGCGAATGCGCTGAAGCAGGACGTATTGATAGAAGGCGATGCCGGTTTCCCGTTTGAAGGTGCGCGTCAGATGCTCCGGGCTGACATGGAACCGCCGTGCAGCGGTTTGCAACGACAAATCTTCGTACAGGTGCGATTCGATAAACGTGCAGCAGCTCTCCGCCAGCTCGCGCGCAACATGCCGCTGAGGTAACCGGCCGATGTCGGGCGACGCCTGCTCGTCTACCAGCCGGCCGACGGAGACGATCATCGACAGCAGTTGGGCCATCAGCATTTGCTGCCAGCCCGGCTTTTGCTCCTGCTGCTCCTGGTACATCGCCACGGCGATCTGCCGGAGCGCTGCGAACGTTTTCATTTGCAGCTGGAACTGGTGGCAAGAGACGTTGTCGAACCAGCGCAGCGGGGAATGCGTATCGGGAAATTGAGCAGTCGCCTGCTTCAACATAACGTCGTTGACGCATATGACCGCTCGGCGGTAATGGTCGGAAGGCTCGACAAATACTTGATGAGGTACATCGCCGGGAAAGACGAGCAGTTGGCCGGGCGACGTTTTGTAAATGCGTTCGCCGACAACAAAGTAAGCGGTTCCAGCCAAGCTGAGATTAAATTCGATTCCCGGCTGCACGTGCAGCATATAGCGGTGATATTTTATGGACTCCTTGCGCAAATAGACGGGGAACAGACGGAAATATTTTTCGACGACCCGATTCGTCTCCGGACGATGCGTCTTCATGTTCAATTCAAAAGTCATCGGCAGTACCCCTTCCCGATCGAGGTTACGCGTAATGCGTCCCGCTATGCATTATAGACCATGACCGCAAAGACAGGCAAATCAGGAAACGGAGGAAAAAGACGCCTAATCCGCCTCGTAGCGACAAGGGAGACGGGCGAGCTGATTTTTTCGAACATCAAAATTTTTCTCCAAAAAAGTGATCAATTATAGGAAAGATTTTCCCAAAGGGGGGAGGTACAATTAAAGCGCTCACAGTAATCAGTAGCTGAATAGGGGGACGAAAGATGAAGCGATTCCAAAAAACCGTGCTTGGTCTGGGGATGTCGATGACCGTTTTGCTCGCCGGATGTGGGGACAAAGGGACCGACCCTGCCGACGGAAACGGAAAGAAACCAGAGAAGTTGGAAACGGTGACCTTGAACTTTTTGTATAATGGGTACTCCAAGGAGCTTCTCGAAGAATTGAAGGGAAAAGTGGAGAATCACTTTCCTAACATCAAGCTGAACGTCATGCTGGAGGGCAAGGGCAACATGCTTGAAGACGTGGTGGGGGCGGGCATTTCCGTCGATGCGATTGCCCGGTCGGCGGGCGGGCTGCCTGGCACCCTGCGGGATAAACTTGTTACAGACCTGACGCCGTACATGACAAAATACAAGTTCGATGTGAACCGGTTTTCACCGGGCGTGCTGGAAACCGTCAAATCGTACTCCGATAAAGGCGAATTTCTGATCATGCCGTATGAATTAAACAATTCGACGCTATATTTTAACAAAAGCCTGTTCGACAAATTTGGCGTTCCTTACCCGACCGATAACATGACTTGGGATCAAGTGTACGACATTACGAAAAAAATGACGCGCGTCGAAGGCGGGGTCAACTACAAAGGCTTTAAATTTAGCGCGCTGAATTTGGCATTCCGGAACCAGATGGGCTTGCCGTTCGCCGACCCGGCTACGGGGAAAACGACGATCAATACGGATCCGTGGAAAAAATGGGTGGAGTCGATGGTCCGGTTTTACGATATTCCGGGAAACGAGCCTTCGGCCGAGGACACCGCCAATTTCTTCACCAATCAGACTTTGGCCATGATGGCCGGTCCGAGTCCGCTTGACCTGCTGCCCGCAGCCGTTCAGAAAGGGCTGGATTGGGATGTCGTCACGTTGCCCAATTTCGAAGGCATGAAAGGCGTCGGTTCGCAGATGAACGCTCCTTTCTATTCGATTATGCCGAACAGCAAGTATAAGGACGAAACGTTCGAGGTGCTTGCCTACATCGTGTCCGACGAAATTCAAGCGGCCAACGCCCGTAAAGGACATGTTCCGGTTTTGCGCGACGATAAAGTATTGAACGATTTTGGTAAAGATCTCGATATTTTGAAAGGGAAAAACGTCAAGGCGTTTTATGCGGAGAAAATCGCCAAGCCGGTTCCGACCGTTCTGAACGACGGGAGCATCCGGGCGAAGTTAAGCCAAATTATCGATACTTACAAAACGAGCCAGCAAGATCTCAATTCCATGTTGCGCAAAGCCGAAGAAGATGCGAATAAGCAAATCGAGGAACAAAATAAAAAATAACGGCTGTCCTCATCATGCAAATTTTATGAAGAACCCCCCTGCGGTACGAAGGGGGTTTTTTTGCGCGGTTCCGCTTATTCCTTTTTTTATCGCCATGGCTTCGAATATGCGGGTCGGTATCGACATATAGTGGTGGAAGGGAAAATCAATGCGCACGGGGAGTTGGTAGATCGATAGATTCCGGAGCCGCTTCGTCCGAAACTTTTAATAGGCGCTAGTCATAATCGCAAAACCTAGTACATATATTTTTACTAGTCAAAAAACATGTACGAGTATCGTCGCTTCGCGAGTATGAATAACGGCTTCCGCCGTCAACCATCCGATTGCGACATCTGCTTCGTTCATTATCCTGCCTAGGAGGGGATCTCATTGGAGAAAGTGGATATCTTTAAGGACATCGCGGAGCGTACCGGGGGGGACATCTACCTTGGAGTCGTAGGAGCGGTCCGGACGGGGAAATCTACGTTTATTAAACGGTTCATGGAAACACTGGTGTTGCCGAACATCCAGAACGAAGCTGAACGGGTCCGGGCGACCGACGAGCTGCCGCAGAGCGCGGCCGGCAAGACGATCATGACGACCGAGCCGAAGTTCGTGCCGAATAACGCGGTGCGGCTGAACGTCGCGGAAGGTCTCAACGTCAACATCCGGCTTGTCGATTGCGTCGGTTACGCCGTTCAGGGCGCCAAAGGCTATGAGGACGAAAGCGGACCGCGGATGATTACGACACCGTGGTTCGACGAACCGATTCCGTTCCAGGAAGCGGCCGAGATCGGCACGCGCAAAGTCATTCAAGAGCATTCGACGCTCGGCGTCGTCGTGACGACCGACGGCTCCATCGCGGAAATTCCGCGCTCCTCGTATGTCGAAGCGGAAGAGCGGGTCATCAACGAGCTGAAGGAAGTCGGCAAGCCGTTCATTCTGATCGTCAACTCTGTCAAGCCGACGAGTCCGGAGACGGTCGATCTGCGCAACGAGCTGGCCGCCAAATACGACATCCCGGTTATGGCCACAAGCGTAGCGAACATGACGGAAGACGATATTTTGCAAGTCATGCGCGAGGTGCTGTACGAGTTCCCGGTTCACGAAGTGAACGTCAACCTGCCCAGCTGGGTTATGGTGCTCGGCGAAAACCATTGGCTGCGTTCGCACTTCGAGAGCTCCGTCCGCAATACGGTCAAAGATATTCGCCGTTTGCGCGACGTGGATCGGGTCGTCAGCCAGTTCGACACGTACGATTTCATCGAGCGGGCCGCGCTTGCCGGTATGGATATGGGGCAGGGCGTGGCCGAAATCGACCTGTACGCGCCCGACGAGCTGTACGATAAAATTTTGATGGAAGTCGTCGGCGTGGAAATTCGCGGCAAGGACCATCTGCTCCAGCTGATGCAGGAATTCACCCACGCGAAGCGGGAATACGACCGGTTTGCCGAGGCGCTGGAGATGGTCAAGACGACCGGCTACGGCATCGCGCCGCCGAGCCTCGAGGATATGTCGCTCGACGAGCCGGAGCTGATCCGCCAAGGCTCGCGCTTCGGGGTTCGTCTGAAGGCGACGGCGCCTTCGATCCATATGATCCGCGTCGACGTCGAGTCGGAATTCGCGCCGATTATCGGGACGGAGAAGCAGAGCGAGGAACTGGTCCGCTATCTGATGCAGGACTTCGAGGAGAATCCGTTGAAAATATGGGATTCCGATATTTTCGGCCGCTCGCTGAACTCGATCGTCCGCGAAGGCATTCAGGGCAAGCTGGCGATGATGCCGGACAACGCCCGCTACAAGCTGCAGGAAACGCTGGGCCGCATTATCAACGAAGGCTCGGGCGGTCTAATCGCCATCATTTTGTAACGGCATAACCGACAAGCAGGCAGCGCTCCCGATGACGGGAGGCTGTCTGCTTTGGCGCGTCTTGCCGTCGTTTTGTTTTATTTTTGCGAAGAGACGTATATTTTGCGCGGAAACGGTGAACACAGAGAGTAACGGCAGTAGTACGTTAAGGGGGAGGTGAATGGCATGAATAAATCGGAGCTGATCGCCAAAGTGGCGGAAACGACCGACTTGTCCAAAAAAGACATTACGAAAGCGATTGACGCCGTTTTCGAAGCAATTACCGGTGCGCTGCAAAGCGGGGATAAAGTGCAGCTCGTCGGATTCGGAAACTTTGAAGTTCGTGAACGTTCCGCTCGCAAAGGCCGCAATCCGCAGACGGGCGAAGAGATCGACATTCCGGCAAGCAAGGTGCCTGCTTTTAAACCGGGCAAGCAGCTGCGCGACGTTTGCGCGCAATAACGTCTTCTTTAAAGAATGGAACTATAGGATATCCTTACGAAGTGCCTGACGATGACGCCAGGCACTTTTTGCGTTGCGCTGCACAGGTGGGATGCCCCGTGCCCGTTCATGAGGCCGACGGCTCCAGCGAACCGGGCTTAGCGCCCGTATGGAGCTTCTGTCTGCGGCTGCCGGTCGAACAGCCGGCTCAGTACGATCGTGACGGCCCCGATGGCGGTTGCCCGGCTGCCAAGCCGCGACGTCTCGATCGTCAGCGCGCGGACTGAAGATTCGAGCGCGCGGGCGTTTACCGTTTGCAGGAGCGGCTCGGTCAGCAGCGGACCGGCCTGCGAGACGCCGCCGCCCAAGATGATCTTTTGCGGATTCAGCGTATGGATCATATTCGTCAGGCCGATGCCCAGCAGGCGGCCCGCTTTGCCGAACGCTTCGCGAGCGAGCTCGTCTCCCTCCAACGCGGCCTCGTACACCAGTTCTCCGGTAATCGCCTGAAGATTGCCGGAAGCCGCGGCCAGCATTTGGCTTGAACGTCCCAAGGCGATTTCGTTCTGGACGCTCTCTGCGATCGCCGGGCCGGAGACGAGCGTCTGCAGGCAGCCGTAGTTGCCGCATTCGCAGCGGGGGCCGTTCAGGTCGACGGTCGTATGCCCGATTTCTCCGGCCGCATAGCTGCTGCCGCGGAAAATATGCCGGTTCAGCACAATGCCGGCGCCGACCCCCACCCCGATGTTAACGCAGATGAAATGATCGACATCCTGCCCGCCTCCGAACCAAAGCTCGCCAAGCGCCATCGCCACCACGTCGTTCTCCACATAGACGGGCAGGCCGAACGCCTGCTCCAGCGATTCGCCGATCGGCACATGGCGCAGCTGCAAGTTCGGAGCGAACACGGCCATGCCCTCCTCCGGGTTGACCAGCCCGTGCATCCCGACGCCGATGCCGAGTACCGGGCGCTGCTCTCCGGCGGCGCCGATCAGCTCGGCGACCGCATGATGCAGCTCGGCCAGCAGTGTGGGGGCGTCCGGCTTTGGCGGCAGAGTACGGCGCTCCTCGCGAATGACTCCGGCGTCAAGATCGGTCAATACCGCCTTGATTGTGCTCACCCCGACGTCGATGCCTATGATAGAGAACGCCTCTGCATTGAGCTTGAGCATAATCGGCTTTCGTCCGCCGCTCGAAGCGCCGACCTCGCTCTCGACGATCATCTTTTCCTCCAGCAGCTCGTTGACGATATTCGTGACGGTCGGCGGTGTCAGGGCGATGCGTTTGGCGATTTCCGCCCGCGAGATCGGCCCTTCATTGCGAATCGTCGTCAGTACGATCGAGCGGTTCAACGATTTCATCCATTGAAAGCTGCCGACTATCGGCTTCGTCATCGGTCCCACCGTCCTTTTCCTTCTATTTTGTCCTTTCTAAGGATAACTAATTAAGTGCGCGAAGGCAATAAAAGCCGCCAATCCAATCGTAATGGAGGCCAGGGAAAACTTTGAGCAAAATAAGGTTGTGTTCGAATTCAGGAGAGAGTATGATAAGATTAACCAAACTTAATTAAATAATTTTATTAAGTAGAGAAAGCCGGTAACGGCAAGGAGGAAATGTAACGATGGCAGAACTGCGCTATAACCCGCTGCTGCGCGATTGGATCATGGTGGCGTCCAATCGGCAAAACCGCCCGCATATGCCCAAAGGCTATTGTCCGTTCTGTCCAGGCTCGGGCAAAGTTCCGGACGATTACGAGGTGCACGTGTACGAGAACGATTTTCCCGCGCTCAGTCCGAACCCGCCGGAGCCAGACCCGGTCGCCACATCGCTGTATAAGGCGGAAAAGTCGTTCGGCAAATGCGAGGTGATCCTGTATTCGCCGGATCATACGAAGACGCTGCCGGAGTTGCCGGTCGATCATATCGGCAAGCTGATCGACGTATGGACCGAACGGTTCGTCGAGCTGGCGAAAGATCCGAAGCATCAGTATGTCATGATTTTCGAAAACCGCGGGGAAGAGTGCGGGGTGACGATGCCGCATCCGCATGGGCAAGTTTACGCCTATTCGCATATGCCGCTCAAGCTGAAGACGGAGCTGGAAAGCTGCCGCCTGCACCACGAAGAGCACGGAAGCTGCCTGCTTTGCGACATGAATCGCGACGAAACCGAATTCCGGCAGCGGATTATTATCGAGAACGAGCATTTCCTGTGCTATTTGCCCTACTTTACCGATTATCCATATGGCGTGTTTATCGTCAGCAAGCGCCATCTGACCGGCTTGCCGGACTTTACCTCCGACGAGAAACGGGCTTTGGCCGAAATGCTCAAGGACACGACCGGCACGATGGATCAGCTGTTCGATAAGCTGTTCCCGTATATGATGGTCATGCATCAACGGCCGGTCAACGGCGACGACGTCGAAGCGTATTATCATTTTCATATCGAATTTTATCCGCCGCTTCGCGACAAGGACAAGATCAAATGGTACGCTTCCTCCGAGATGGGCGCCTGGGCTGCAGCCAATCCGATGGCGGTGGAGGACACGGCCCCGAAGATGAGGGAAGCGTACGAACGTTATTTGAGGAAGGAAGGGAGATTGTCATGACAGCGACAACGATCGATTTGGGGCAGCTTCGCGCCCGGTTTGCCGAACGGTTCGGCAGCGACGAAGGGGTTCGCTGCTTTTTTGCCCCGGGGCGGGTGAACCTGATCGGCGAGCATACCGATTATAACGGAGGCTACGTGTTTCCGGCGGCCTTGACCTTCGGCACCTATGCGCTAATCAAGCCTCGGACCGACGGCGTATACCGCTTTCGTTCCAGCCAGTTTGCTGCGGAAGCCGACGTGAACGTCTCCGATGTCCGTCATCTCCCCGAGCACGATTGGGCCAACTACCCGAAAGGCGTTCTTTCCGAGCTGCTTCGGCTGGAGGAGGGGGGGTACGCGGACCGGCTGCGAGGGGCGGACATTTTGTATGACGGCAACGTTCCGAACGGGGCCGGTTTATCCTCCTCGGCTTCGATCGAGCTTGTAACGGCGCTCGCCTTCGCGGAGACGGCGGGCTTGTCGCTGCCTATGCTCACGCTCGTTCAGCTGTCGCAACGGGCCGAGAACCGTTTCGTTGGCGTCAACTGCGGCATTATGGACCAGTTTGCCGTCGGCATGGGCAAGCGCGCGCATGCGGTCATGCTCAAGTGCGATACGCTCGACTATCAGTACGTGCCGTTTCGCATTGACGGCTGCAAGCTGATCATTACGAACACGAACAAGCGCCGAGGCTTGGCCGACTCGAAGTACAACGAGCGTAGACAACAGTGCGAGGATGGGTTAAAGTGGATACGGGAAAAGCTGCCCGAGCTTGGCAGCTTAGGCGAGCTGACCGCCGAGCGGTGGGAGCAGGTGCGTCATGCGATTCCCGATCCGCTGATCGCCAATCGGGTGGAGCATGTTGTCGCTGAGGATGACCGCGTGCTGAAGGCGCGCGTTTATTTGGAGCAAGGGGAGCTGGAGGCGTTCGGTTTGCTGATGAACGCTTCTCACGAATCTTTGCGCGATTTGTACGAGGTAACCGGCTTCGAGCTGGATACGTTGTATGAGGAAGCGCGAGCCGTCGAGGGCTGTATCGGCACGCGCATGACAGGTGCCGGCTTCGGCGGCTGCAATGTCAGCATCGTTCGCGACGAAGCAGTTGAGCGGTTTCAGCGGAGCGTGGCGGACAATTATACGGCGAAGACGGGGCTCGTCCCTTCCTTCTACGTATGCGATATTGGCGACGGCGCGAAAGAGCTGGAGCTGTAGCAAAAAGTATGGGCGTCAGGGCAGGCCGGCGAATGTTCCGATAGCTGTTCCGGTCGTTGGCCGCAGCCTGCCTCGGCGCCCGATTCCGATTGTCGGGGGGGAAAGTAAGCATGGCTATTCTCGTAACGGGCGGTGCCGGCTATATTGGAAGCCATACCGTCGTAGAACTGCTGTCGCACGGCGAACAGGTGGTCGTCGTCGACAGCTTGCGTACCGGACACCGCTCTGCCGTATCGGCCGACGCGCGTTTTTATGAAGGCGATATCCGCGATGCGGAGCTGCTCGACCGCGTATTCGGCGAGAATGCGATCGAGGCGGTCATTCATTTTGCCGCCAGCTCGCTTGTTGGGGAGAGCGTGCAGCAGCCGCTGGCCTATTACGACAACAACCTGTTCGGCACTTATTCGCTCGTGAACGCGATGGTGAAGCATGGGGTGAACAAAATCGTGTTCTCGTCGACGGCGGCCACCTACGGAGAGCCGGAACGGGTGCCGATCGAGGAGATCGCTCCTACGCGGCCCGAGAGCCCGTATGGCGAAACGAAGCTGGCGATGGAAAATATGTTTCGCTGGTGCGACAAGGCGTACGGCATCAAATTCGTTTCTTTGCGTTATTTCAATGCGTGCGGAGCGCATCCGGACGGCTTGATCGGCGAAGATCATAAACCGGAAAGCCATCTGATTCCGATCATATTGCAGGTGCCGCTCGGCCAGCGCGAGCATATCGGCATTTATGGCGACGATTATCCGACCGAGGACGGCACGTGTATCCGCGATTATGTTCACGTCATGGATTTGGCCAACGCCCATTGGCTCGCCCTTCAGCATATGCGCGCCGGCCATTCGAGCGATGTGTTCAACCTCGGCAGCGGTGCAGGCTTCTCGGTCCAGCAGGTGATCGAGCTGGCCCGTTCCGTGACGGAGCACCCGATTCCGGCCGTTGTCTCGCCTCGCCGGGCGGGAGACCCGGCTGTGCTCATCGCTTCCTCTTCCAAAGCAAGGTCCGTGCTGGGCTGGCAGCCCCGCTACGACGACCTAGCCACGATTATCCGTACGGCCTGGAACTGGCACAAGCAGCACCCGGACGGCTACGCCGATTAAGAGGGGGCAGCTTGCGGGCTTGCTGAACATTATGCCGATAGAACGCTCTTCCTGATAGCGGGAAGAGCGTTCTTTGTTGTTCCCGCTGCTTCTTCCTTTATGCTCAGAATCGGTTCAGAGCCGTGCTGTATACTGTTGAGCATACTGATGCGAAGGAGTTTATAATGATGCTAACACGATTCACAGACAGGCGGCGCACAAGACTGCTGCCGTTGCTCGTCGCCTTCATGCTCATTTTGGGCGTGTTTCCGGCGGGCTACAACACGGCTTTTGCCAGCATTGAGTACCCTGTATTTTCACCGAGTTATCCGACGCTAACAAGCACGTCGCTCACTACAGCAACTTTAAAGGTCAAATCTCCCCAAAACGGAACCGTTTATTATGTAGTTACCGATGAAATGATGAGCCTTATGCTTTCCAGCCTCAGTGTCAAGAACGGGATGGGTTTGGGCAACGTTCCCATTACCAATAAAGGAAGCATCCCTGTACAAGCGGGCGTAGAGGTGCAATTGCCGATTAGCGGACTAAGCTCGATGCCGGGAATGCCCATGCTCACCTCTACGATCAGCGTAGTCATTGAAGATCCGCACGGAACTTTATTGCAGGTGCCTCTAAGATTTCCGTTTCAGCCCTTAATCGATACAACTCCGCCTGTATTCGAAGGCGGGTTCCCTCAAATCGGCAGCGTAACGCCTGACTCGGTCGAGGTGAAAGTGAAGCTGGACGAGCCGGCAATCGTCTATACGAAGGTGCTCCCTCGAGGTAGCGCGCCGATCGACAGCATTACCGTTGCAAGCAATTTGCCGGGGACCCCTTTCATTACGGCAAATACGGAGCAAACGATCACGATAAGCGGGTTAACGCCGAATACGGATTACGATATTTATGTCGTAGCTAGAGACATCCCAAGCATGTACTCGCCTATTGGAAATCTGCAAACCAGCCCAGTGATGCTCCAGACATCAACAACGACGGCAGGACCTTCCGCGCCTGCGCAGGTCACTGCCGTCGGCGGTGACGCTCAAGCGGTCGTCACGTGGAGTTCGAGCGCTCAAGCGGTCAGCTACGCGGTGTACAAGTATGCGGGTACAGCCGCGCCGCTGCTGGAAAGCGATTGGACGGTCGTACAGCCGGGGACAGCGGATACGTCCTTCACAGTAACCGGCTTGACGAACGGCACGCCGTATGTGTTCGCCGTTAAAGCGAGCGACGGCGCGCAAAGCTCGGCCTTTTCATCGGCGTCCGCCAGCGTAACGCCAAGAGCCGTCCTGGCTCCGCCAGCGCAAGTGTCCGCCACGGCGGGAGATAGCTTGGCTGCCGTAACTTGGAGCGCAAGCGCGAACGCGGTAAGCTATGCGGTCTACCACTATGCGGGTGCCGCTGCGCCGCTGCTGCCATCCGATTGGGTTGTCTCGGCGCCAACCGTGACCGGTACGACCTATACCGTGCAAAATTTGGTCAACGGCACACCTTACGTGTTTGCGGTCAAAGCGATCGACGGTGACGGAACGTCCGCCTTTTCGCCGGCATCGGCCAGCGTGACGCCTGTTGCAGCCTTGACGCCGCCAACCGTGCCGCAGGAAGTTTTGGCCGTAGCGGGCAACGCTCAAGCGTCTTTGTCATGGAACGCCAGCAATCATGCAAACAGCTATGCGGTCTATCAATATGCGGGAACGGCTGCGCCGCAGCAGGAGAGTGATTGGGTGCTCGCTGCATCCAATGTTATCGGAAAAAGGTACACGGTTACCGGTTTGACGAACGGCACCTCCTATGTGTTTGCCGTAAGAGCGGTCAATGAAGCGGGATGGTCGGACTTCTCGCAGGCATCGGGCAGCGTGACGCCTGTTGCAGCCTTGACGCCGCCAACCGTACCGCAGGAAGTGGTGGCCGTAGCGGGCAACGCTCAAGTGTCTTTGTCATGGAATGCTAGCCGAAATGTCGTAAGCTATTCGGTCTATCAATATGCAGGAACGGCTGCGCCGCAGCAAACCAGCGACTGGGTGCTTGCCGCATCCAATGTAACCGGGAAGTCCTTTACGGTTACCGGCTTGACAAACGGGACGGCGTACGTGTTTGCCGTAAGAGCGAGCAATGAAGCGGGCACCTCGGATTATTCGCTGCCATCGGCCAGCGTAATTCCGCAAGGCGGATCGGACAACCCGGGAACGAATCCGGGTACGGAGCCTGAAACGAATCCGGGAACCAATTCCGGTGCGAATTCCGGCGGCGGAGCGGGCGGTAGCGCACCGACAACGGAGACGATCAAAGTGAATGTGGAGAACGGTACGAACGCTGCCGTCGTGTCTTCTCTGGATATTACTCGTACCCGCGACGCGAAGGGATCAATCAAGGATTCGCTGAAGTTCGAATCCGGCAAAGCCAAAGAAATTGTACAACAGTTGATCGATTCCGGTTCCAAGATTGCAACCATCGTCATACCGGACGCGAAGGATGAAGTATCCGAATGGAACTTTACGATCGACAAAGCGACATCCTCGCTCCTTTTTGAAAAAGGAATCGACCTTGTGCTTGTCAACAACAACGTGAAGATTACGATCCCGAGCGCCGCTCTCCAAGATCGGGCCCAAGACGTATACTTCCGATTGGTACCGCTGAAATCGCAACAAGAGCGTTCCGACGTAGAGCGTAGAGCGCAAGCAGATACAGGCATCGTCACCGTTGCCGGAGACGCGCGCATCCATATGGCCGGCCGGCCAGTCGTCATCGAGACGAACCTGCAGGACCGCCCTGTAACGCTGGTGCTTCCTTTGGAAGGGCAAGCGGCTTTGAATGCGGACCCGAGTCAATTGGGCGTTTATATCGAGCATAGCGACGGCAGCAAAGAGCTTGTTCGCGGCGAAGTAGTTGACCTTGCCGAGAAAGGCGAGAAAGGGCTTCGCATTACGGTAGATAAATTCAGCACCTTCTCGGTCGTTCTGGTAGACGCTTGGGGCGGATCGAAGGAATTGAAGGCATACATTCAAGGATACGAGGATCATACGTTCCGTCCGAACGGCTTCATTACCCGTGCGGAGACGGCAGCGATCATCGCGCGAATTGCAGGCGATAAAGCGGCTTCCGCGTCCGTATCGTACACCGACGTGTCTGCTGGTCATTGGGCAGCCACAGCGATTGCGACAGCAACCAATTTGACCATCATGACCGGCTATGAAGACAAAAGTTTCAAACCGAACCAAGCGGTAACCCGCGCGGAAATGGCTAAAGCGCTTCTGCCGCTGCTGAAAACCGATCGCGGCGCAGCTTCCGTTTCATTCTCCGACATGAAGGGACATTGGGCAGCCGACGCCGTCGCCCGTCTGAAAGCCGCGGGCGTGCTGAACGGCTATGAGGACGGCACGTTCCGTCCGGACGGACAATTGACGAGAGCAGAAGCCGTTACCATGATTAACGGTATTTTGGGTGTGGCTCCGCATAAAGATCAACAGCCGATCTGGAAGGATGTTAAGTCCGATTTTTGGGCTTACGGCGCCATCCAAGCGGCCTCTGCCGCACAGTAAAGAACGACTTGCCAGGAAGCCAAGGCCGCTCCGCTCCCCAAGAAGCGGGGCGGCTCTTGTGTTTTAATAGGGGAGCGGCGCGAGTCGCTTGCTCCGTAACCGTTCTCGGTCCCGAATTGAAGGGAAAGCCAATCGATTGTAAAGGAAAGCGCATATCCTCTTTACAAATGAAAATAAACCCATTATAATATCGTTTAGCATCAATAAACCGGACATGTCTCCGGCAGCCCCAGCACCGTTTTTTACATATCGGGGTATAGCGCAGCCTGGTAGCGCGCACCCTTGGGGTGGGTGAGGTCGCACGTTCAAATCGTGTTACTCCGATACTAAATTGCAAGTTAAGACCACTTTCTTCGGCGTATGTCAATACACTGGGGAGAGTGGTCTTTGCTATTACGCTGCTGTGAATTACACCGCACATGCTGCAAGACAGATAGCATTCGTTGACGCAATGCTATACTACGCGGTTACGAGGTGTTGCTTGGACAAAATTTCCATCATTTCGGACTGAGGCAGCTTGATGACGGAATACCTTTGGGTTGGAAATATAATGAAACTCGGGAGTTGCGAATTGGGTAATCGTTATAGGATTGAAATCGAGAACCCTTCGGTTCTTTATGAATATGGGGGCGTATCGATAGCTTTTTCAGTTGCGTCCGAGTTTAGAATTCGCATGTTGAACCAAGGGTTAGGGGGCGTGTCCATGGAAGAAGTTCCAGTAGCGCCTTATGAGGTAGATTATGACGCGGAAAAAGGACAGGGACCCGGAAACCGGAGGTTTGGATGGAAAAGCTGCTTTACCATTATTATGATGCTTCGACAGGTCCGTTCTGCAACTTGTCCGATCTGGAACTTGATGATGCAGAGGGCGTTCTGGGTAACATTCGAAGCGAAGGAAAAGGTTTTGCAAGCAAACGTTCTCCCGAATATCTCGCGTTACGAAGGGAACTGGAGACAAGTGCAAGAACGATGTTTGAACGTAAAGGCGGAAAACCAGTCAGACGATACCCGCACTACATGACGTTTGAGGCATGTCCGTGGCTGCTATCCTGGTATACGAACGGCAAAGAGCTGTGTATTCCCATTACCGAATTCGATCCTTTTACCATCAGTTTCACTTATGGTGATTTATTTCCGACTATGCGGTACCAGGACGGGAAACCGTATCGGAATCAGGTATATACCATTGATGAAATTTACGAAATGATTCGACAGTATGGACTGCCGCAGGAGTGGAATGCGGACGGAACGCTTGGGCCCGAACGATATATTGAAGTGCAAATATGGGATGATGTTCCACTGCGGACCTATAAAGAACACGGCTGATGCGTATTCGAAATAACCATGGAAGGGAGGACCGGGCATGAGAATCCGATTAGCGGCTCAAGAGGATATCGACCAACTGATCCGCATGCGCTGGGATTTTACATACGAGCATGCACCAGACATTGTGGCGTCCTATGGAGATTTCCATAACGAGTGCAGGGAATTTCTCGAGGCTGTGATCGACGGTGGAAAATGGTTCATCTGGGTGGCTGAGAAAGAGGCGCGAATCGTCTCCCACATCTACGTGGAACTGATCGATAAGGTGCCTCGTCCTGGCCGCAATACGCATCCGTTTGCGTATATGACAAACGTTTACACGGTTCCCGAGTATCGGTCGAGGGGAATAGGCAGTCAACTATTGAGAGAAATCAAGCAATGGGGAGAGGAACGGCAGCTTGAATTCATCATCGTTTGGCCTAGCGATGAAGCCGTTCCGTTCTATGCAAGGAACGGGTACAAGCATTGTACCGAACCAATGGAGCTTTCATTGGAGTGAATGCATAAAGAATCGCTTATGATTAAAAAGACCGTTTGACATCGCGGACTATTTTTCGCATCATAGATAGAGGCACAGACAAGCAAATGACAGTTGAGTCGAGGAGAGAGGATGGATCGAAAAATGGCCAGCGAGACGGTACAAGGCGATTATTTCGTGATCAAGGCGAAGGAGAACGGCGTTCACGTCATCGGATTGACGCGAGGGCATGACACGCGGTTTCATCACACGGAGAAGCTGGACAAGGGAGAAGTTATGATCGCCCAGTTTACGGAGCATACGTCCGCCGTGAAAATACGCGGCAAGGCGGTCGTCATCACCCGCTTCGGCACAGTCGACACCGACGAATAGCATACGTAAAAAGCTACGGGTGCGCGCCACATATGGCAAGCCCCCTTCCCGCAGCGGCGATAGCACGCGGCTCTTTCAAAAAGGCAGGCATAGCTTGCCTTTTTGTTATGTACAATGAAGGAGAGGAGCTAACGGGGAGGGATGGGCTTTGAAATCGACAGTCCGGATTATGGCGGCTGTACTGATCTCGATTGGATTCGCCGCAGTTCTTTCGATTGTTCCCGAGTTGGACGGTTCGGTCCAATCGAACGGAGCGGAAACACCCGTATTCCGGTCGGATTATGCCGTTACCCTGAGCGAACGCAATCTGGTCGATCTGCTGGTCAGAGCCAAGCTCCGTCTGAACGTGGCGCATGTGGAGTTTAGCGACTCCATTCTTTCCGTTGATTTGAAAACAAAGTCTGGCGGAATGTCCGCCGAAGCGATATATGAAGATTTGTACGAGTTGTCTTCTCTTGGCTTTTCGGGCACTAAAAATGTAAAGCAGCTGCTTGTCCGCGTCATGGAGCAGCCGGCCGGCAAAGATCAAACGCCGCAGCTGCTGCTGGCCATGGACGCGAAGCGAACGGATCTGGGCGGCGGGGCGACGGAGGCGGGTTTGCGCGGGAGAGGGACGAAGGAGCAATACCTAAGTTCACATTTTAGCCTTACTTATACGCGCAAGTGGCTTGACCAGTATCGCTGACCAGGATGTATACTGAATAAAGCGGCGGCGCGGCGAATGACGGCCGGCAGTCGCAATGCCTCGTCGGAACAATAGGTTGTGCGCGGTGCTTCCGGTTATGATATAATGGTTTGGATGCACGGATGAACGCAATTTGAACGCTTGTCGGCGGTACGGAGGCATGTATGAACAGTTACTCGATTGCGGATGCGACGAAACCTTACACCGAATACGATATGATCCGGGATCACACGGAATTGCCGGAGCTTCCGAATTTTCGTACGCAGCTTTTGTACGCGTTTCTAAATAAAAGCCCGGCAGCCGGTCAGCAAAGCGAGCTGTATGCCCTTGTGGCGTCATTGGCCCAGATGGGGCTGGATACGCATGATCTGGTGGCGGAAACAAACGATCGCAAAGAGAAGAAGGAAGCCCGGTCCCGGCAGCTGAAAGTGCTGGCGGGCGATTATTTCAGCAGCCGGTTTTACCAACTGCTTGCGCAGGCCGGACAGGTGGAGATGACCGGTCATATGGCGACGGCGATATGCGAAGTAAACCGGTTGAAGATGAATATGTACACGCGAATCCGCCAATGGAAAATGACGGCCGACGAGTATATGCAGCAAGCGGTGAGCATCAAGATGCAGCTGTTCTTGACGTTCTCGCGCCTGCTGGAAGGGATGAAGCCGAACAGCTGGCCGGACATGCTCCACGGGTATACGAGCTGCGAAGTGTTGCTGGACGAGCTGCGCCGTATCGAGCGGGGGAACGATCTCCGGTCCGGTTGGGCTTTTTGGCATTTGCTGCAAATCGGCACGAAGGAAGAGAAAAAGCAGTTGAAAAACGGGGAATCCGACCCCGGAAAGCTGCGGACGCTGCTTCACAAGTACAATGTGAGGGCGACCCTGCTTCAAATGCTGGACGCGCAGTTCAATCAGCTGTCGGACAAAATTCGGCAGTTCGACTCGGACAAGCTGGCCGGAGAGCTGCACCGGATCGGCGATCCGTTCGCAAGAGCGATTGCCGCTTCGCGGGCATTGGAGGAAGTGTGAGCGAGGTGAAGAAAAGGTTGGAGATGAATACGAGCAAAGAACAGTTTGTCCATTCCGTATTCGAAAGCATTGCCCATAAGTACGATTTGATGAACGACCTGATCAGCTTCCGCAGGCATAAGGCTTGGCGCAAGTTTACGATGAAGCAGATGGCGGTCAAGCCCGGATCGACGGCGCTGGACGTGTGCTGCGGAACGTGCGACTGGACGCTGCAGCTGGCGCAGGCGAGCGGAGACGGCCGCATAGTCGGGCTGGATTTTAGCCAGAACATGCTCGATTTCGGGGAGCAGAAGATAGCCCGGGTTGGCAAGAGCAAGCAGATTGAATTGACTCACGGCAATGCGATGGAGCTGCCTTTTCCGGACGATACGTTCGATTATGCCACAATCGGTTTTGCGCTGCGCAACGTGCCGGATCTGGAAAAGGTGCTGAGAGAGATGCAGAGGGTCGTCAAGCCTGGGGGGCTTGTCGTATCGCTCGAGCTGTCCAAGCCGACGTGGCAGCCGTTCAAGTCGATTTACTACTTTTATTTTCAGCGTGTCCTGCCGTTGATCGGCAAAATGATCGCCAAGCGGTACGAGCAGTACAAGTGGCTCCCGGAGTCGCTCGTCCATTTTCCAGACCACAAACAGCTTGCCGGCATTTTCCGGCACATCGGTCTTTCGGACGTCCGCGCGTATCCGTTAACAGGTGGGGTCGCCGCCTTGCACATCGGAGCTAAGGGAAAGGGAAATCAGGAGGGTGCGGGTCGTGTGGAGTAAAGTCAAAATCTTTATGGAAATGATCAAGTTCGAGCATACGCTCTTCGCTTTGCCGTTCGCCTTCATGGGGGCGGTTCTCGGCTCGGTCATCCAGTTCGGCTCGCTCCCTACATGGGGGCAGATCGGTTGGATCGTGATGGCCATGGTCGGCGCGCGCAGCGCCGCGATGGGACTGAATCGGCTAATCGACCGGGTGATCGACAAGAAAAATCCGCGCACCGCAAAGCGCGCCTTGCCGGCTGGGCTGCTGTCAGCCGGAGAAGTGCTGCTGTTCATTATCGTCTCGTTCGTTTTGCTTTTCTGGGCTACGGCCAACCTGAGTCCGCTGGCAATGAAGCTTCTGCCGCTTGCCGTCTTCATGACCGTTATTTATTCGTACACGAAGCGCTTTACTTGGACTTGTCATCTCATTCTCGGCTTGACGCTCGGACTTGCTCCGCTCGGCGCCTGGGTCGCCGTCACGGGCACGATCGACTGGACGGCTATGGTGCTGTACGTCAGCGTCGCATTATGGACTGCCGGCTTCGACATCATCTATGCTTGCCAAGATGCGGAGCATGACAAGCGCGAAGGGCTTCATTCGATACCGAGCCGCTTCGGGATCGGCCCGGCGCTTATGCTTGCCCGACTGTTCCACGTCGTAACCTCGATCGGGCTGCTGAGTCTGTTCCTGATGACGGAGCTGAGCTGGTGGTATTTGGCTGGTCTGCTAGTATCCTATGTGATCTTGTTTTATGAACATTACATCGTGAAGCCGAACGACTTATCGAAATTAAACACGGCGTTCTTCACGATGAACGGCGTTTTGAGCGTGGTTGTGTTTTGTTTCACATTCATCGATCTGGTGGTGCGCTACGTATGGTAGAAAGCGAAAATCGCCCCGGCTGGGTCGTCGGCTTGACCGGAGCGAGCGGAGCCGTCTACGGCGTCCGGCTTTGCGAGGTGCTGCTGGAGCTGGGATACCCCGTCCATCTGGTCATTACCGATGCGGGCTGGCGGGTGCTGCACGAGGAGCTGGGCTGGGATGCCGCTCATCGCCAGCAGACGATTGCAAGCCGATTCGAACGTTTCGCAAGACAGCCGCGCTACTACCCGATCGCGGATATTGGAGCAAGCATTGCGAGCGGCTCGTTTCGCACGGCGGGCATGGCCATCGTTCCATGCAGCATGGGGACGCTGTCGGGCATCGCCCACGGCGCCTCCGGCAATTTGCTTGAGCGGGCCGCCGACGTGATGCTGAAGGAAGGGCGCCGGCTTATCGTCGTGCCGCGGGAAACGCCGCTGCATGCGATTCATTTGGAAAACATGCTGAAGCTTGCGCGCATGGGCGTGAGCATCGTGCCGGCAATGCCGGCTTTTTATCACAAACCGTTATCGATGGATGAATTGGTTGATTTCCTGGTCGGCAAAGTGCTCGACAACATGGGAATCGACAACGAACTGTTTCGACGATGGGGAGATGCTTGATGATGCAGCACGGTTCGTTAATACGTATTGGAAAAATCAACTACACGAACGTTTGGCCGATTTATCACCATTTTCCGCATGAGCGGTTCGGCACGGATCTGGAATGGATCGGTCAAGTGCCGACCGGACTGAATCGGGCGATGCTGGCCGGCGAGGTGGATATGGGGGCGATATCCTCGTTCGCATACGGGGAATCGCACAGCCGCTACGAACTGTTCCCGGAGCTGTCCGTCAGCGCCAAGGGAAAAGTGAATTCGCTGCTGATTTTCCACAAGAAGCCGCTTGAGCAGCTTGACGGCTGTACGGTTATGCTGCCGACGACATCGGCTACAACCGTCAATCTGCTGAAGATCATCCTCGCCCGTTTCGTTGGCGTCACGCCCCGCTATGTGTATGCGGCTCCGTCTTTGGATACAATGATGAAACATGCCGATGCGGCGCTGTTGATCGGCGACGATGCGATCCGGGCCAGCTGGTCCGAGACTCCATACCAGGTGACGGATATGGGCGAGCTCTGGTACAAGTATACCGAGCATTGGATGACCTTTGCCGTATGGGCCGTTCGCAAAGAAACGATCGCCGCCTATCCGGGGCTTGTCGCGGCTATTCACGAAGCGTTTCTGCAAAGCAAGGCTGCCGGCGAGCGCGACCCGGAATCGATTATTCGCCGGGCTCAGATGGATATTGGCGGCACTCTCGACTATTGGCGTTATTATTTTCGCAATTTGAGTCATGATTTCGGCCCGGAGCAGCGGAAAGGGCTAAGCCTGTACTTCCGCTACGCGAACGAACTGGGGCTGCTTCCCGAACCGGCTCCGCTCCATATGTGGACCGATAATTCCGTAACCAGGTGACGCAATGAAACTATTGGATATTTATGCCCGAATGAAGAAAGACATTGCTTTCGTCGAACGGGAGCTGGAGGACAGCGTCTACACCGAGCATGCAATGCTCAAGGAAACGTCGCTCCACCTGCTCAAGGCGGGAGGGAAGCGGATACGCCCTGTGGTCGTTCTGCTTTCCTCCCAGTTCGGCCAGTACGACCTCCAGCGGATCAAGCATATCGCCGTTCCGTTGGAGCTGATCCATATGGCTACGCTCGTGCACGACGACGTGATCGACGACGCGGATACGCGCCGCGGTCAGCAGACGGTGCGGGCGAAGTGGGATAACCGGATCGCCATGTATACGGGGGATTACATTTTCGCCAAGGCGCTTATGGTGGCAACGCAGCTCAGCAACCCGCGCATCCACCAAATTTTGTCGTCCGCCATCGTAGAGCTGACCATCGGCGAGATCGAGCAAATCCGCTACTTTTTTCGCACGGATCAAACGCTTCGTCATTACTTGCTTCGCATCAAGCGCAAAACGGCGCTGCTGATCGCGATCAGCTGCCAGTTGGGCGCCGTCGCTTCGGAGGCGACCGACGACATATGTCGGAGGATGTACCAGTTCGGCTATAATGTGGGTATGGCTTATCAGATTCGCGACGACATTCTGGATTTGACCGGAACCGAGAAGGAGCTGGGCAAGCCGCCGGGCAGCGATATCCGCCAAGGCAACATAACGTTGCCGGTCCTGTATGCGCTCTCGGACACCGGCATTCGCCGCGAGCTGCTGGACGAGATCGAGCGGGTCCGGCTTGTCGATGGGCAGACGGACGTCTCGCCTTTTCTGCGTCTCATTCGCGGTGGTACTTACATCAAGCAGGCGGACAACCTGTCGTCGCGGTATATCGACAGGGCCATCGAGGCGTTGAACGGCTTGCCGGACATCCGCGCCAAGCAGGATTTGATTAAAGTGGCTCATTTCATCGGCAACCGTTCGTACTGAGCTGCCGGCAAGATTGGCGTCCGGCCGGCGATCACCACCGATCATTACGACATTTACGAGAGTGGAGGGAAACGTTATGGAAAGAACTTATTTGATGATCAAACCGGACGGCGTGCAGCGCGGATTGATCGGGGATATTGTAAGCCGCTTCGAGCGCAAAGGGTTTACGCTGATCGCCAGCAAGCTGATGGTCGTGACGCGGGAGCAAGCCGAGAAACATTATGCCGAGCATCATGGAAGGCCTTATTACGACGACTTGATGAGCTTCATTACGTCTGCCCCCGTATTTGCAATGGTATGGGAAGGGGATCAGGTCATCGCGCTGTCGCGAATCATGATGGGCAAGACGAATACGCTGGAAGCGCAGCCGGGAACGATCCGAGGCGATTATGCCGTACATACGAACCGCAATCTGATTCACGGCTCGGATTCTCCCGAGAACGCCGTACGGGAGATCGGCATTTTTTTCGAGCCGCATGAGCTTCTCGGTTATACAAAAACGATTCAAAAGTGGATTTAATGGCTGCTGCTGCATGAAATTCCCGTAACTTCGACAATTTTCGATAGAACGAGCAGGAAAATATCCCGTGTGCATGGAATAAATGGCATACGGGATTTTTTGTATGCTTGGGACTTCCGGCATGCAAACGGGGAGTTTTACCGATCGATATCGTCTCTTGGGGAGTGACAGGGGTTGGATGATCAAGATTTTTTGTTATTCGTGAAAAAAGTAAAAGACTACTCGGCCATTGACTTGTCCCAGTACAAGGAAGCGCAAATGAAACGCCGGCTCACGACTCTTTATACGAAAAAGGGCTACACCTCTTTTGTCTCGTTCTTCGACGCGATGGCCCGGGATAAAGAGCTGTATTACGAGTTTCTGGATCGGATGACGATCAACGTTTCGGAATTTTGGCGCAATCCGAACCGTTGGGAGCTGCTCGAGAGCAAGTTTATTCCGGAGATGATGCGTTCCACACGGCGGCTCAAATGTTGGAGCGCGGCTTGTTCGACGGGGGAGGAGCCGTATACGCTGGCGATGATCATGGCCGAGCTGGGCGTTTTGGAATCGTCCCAGGTATACGCGACGGAT
>NZ_BAAAYO010000006.1:0-521509 GCF_039536325.1 Paenibacillus hodogayensis | reverse complement strand
CCGACCGCTCGATCCGCGACGTGCCCGCCAACTACGTCAACAAGTATTTTACCCGCAAAGACATGACGTTTTCGGTGGTCGATACGCTGAAAAAGCAGGTCCGCTTCTCTAAACAAAACCTGCTCCACGATCCGTTCGACGCGCAATTCGACCTGATCGTTTGCCGCAACGTTATGATTTATTTTACGGAGGAAGCCAAGCATCTGCTGTACCAGAAGTTCAGCCGGGCGCTGAAGCCGGGCGGGCTGCTGTTCGTGGGCAGCACGGAGCAGATTTTTTCGCCGGGGCAGTACGAGCTGGAGACGGCGGATACGTTTATTTACCGCAAACGGATGGCTCATGTATAAACGTTTCCAATAATTCCTATACTAGTAGGGTAAACCATTCAGGAGGTTTTCCCCTTATGGATAAACGAAAGGTCATCACGGCCTACCGGCGCGGATTTATTACGATCCAGGAATGCGCGCAAATTCTCGGCATCGATTCGCTGCAGGTCGTCGGCATGGTCGACGAGCAGAAACAGAACGAACCTACTCGCATTTACCCGTTGCCCGCAGGCGGTTAAGCGCCGTCCGGCTATTATTCGCTATGACAAGCATGCACCTTCCCGGGGCATGCTTGTTTGATGTTTGGCGAGTAAAAGGAGTGCACATAAAGGGAGCCGCGAAAAAATAGTCGTCGAATCTCCCGATTTCTTGTCAAACTACGGACGCTATACTATAATTAGCAAAGGAAATTCGGTACATCAAAGCGCTAAAGCTTCTATATAAGCGTTTTTCGGATGTTGGGACAGGAAGAAAGGGGACAATCCGCAAATGAGATATTTGACAGCAGGAGAAACGCACGGCCCGCAGCTGACGGCAATAGTGGAAGGGCTGCCGAGCAATTTGCCGCTTACCGGCGAACCGATCAACGAGCAGTTGGCTCGACGGCAAAAAGGCCATGGACGCGGCAAACGGATGCAAATCGAGAAGGATACGGCACAGCTCGTAGGCGGCGTGCGTCACGGCAAAACGACGGGGGCGCCAGTCGCGCTGGTCGTAGCCAACAACGATTGGAAAGCGTGGACGACGGTCATGAGCATCGAGGACGTCGAGGAAGGCAGCGAAGGCAAGCGCCGCGTTAACCGGCCGCGTCCGGGCCATGCCGACCTGAATGGCGGCTTGAAGTACAACCAGACCGATCTGCGCAATATTTTGGAGCGCTCCAGCGCCCGGGAAACGACGGTACGCGTAGCCATCGGCGCGATCGCACGGCAATTTTTGGCCCAATTCGGCATCAAGATTGCCGGTCAAGTGATTCGGATCGGCGAAATCGAGGCGGTCCGCGAGGAGCTGCCGATCGACGAGCTGATTCGGATTACGGAGGAGTCTCCGGTTCGCGTGACGGACAAGGAAGCGGAAGCCCGGATGATCGCCGCGATCGATCAGGCGAAGGCGGAAGGGGATACGCTCGGCGGGATCGTGGAAGTTATCGTGGAAGGCGTACCAGTCGGTCTCGGCAGCCACGTGCAATGGGACCGCAAGCTGGACGGACGGATCGCCCAGGCGGTCGTCTCCATTCAAGCGTTCAAGGGCGTCGAGTTCGGCATCGGGTTTGAAGCGGCCAAGCGCCGCGGCTCGAAGGTGCATGACGAGATTTTGTATGCCGAGGAGAGCGGCTTCCGTCGCGGTTCGAATCGCGCAGGCGGCTTCGAAGGCGGCATGACGACCGGAGAGCCGATTATCGTGCGCGGCGTCATGAAGCCGATCTCCACCTTGTACAAGCCGCTCGCCAGCGTCGACATCGACACGAAGCAGCCGTTCTCCGCCCAGGTGGAGCGCTCGGATACGTGTGCCGTTCCGGCAGCCGGCGTCATCATGGAGAGCGTCATCGCCTGGGAAGTGGCGAACGCGTTCATGGAGAAGTTCGGCGGCGATTCGATGGAGGAAATTCGCGCCAACTACGACAACTATCTCGCTCAAGTGGAGCGGTACTAAGATGAAGCAGCTGACCGTGGAGCTGGGAGAGCGCTCCTATCCGATCTATGTAGGCGAAGGCTTGCTGAACGATATCGCGGCCACGCTCGGCAAGCACCGTATCGGCACGAAGTCGCCCCTGCTGCTCGTTACCGACGAGCAGGTCGCGAAGCATTATTTGGAGCGGGTGAAAGGGCTTCTGGAGGCGGGCGGCTATAAGGTCGCTACAGCGGTCGTCGCATCCGGAGAGAAGTCCAAGTCGCTGTCCGTGCTGGAAGATATCATTACCGTCGCCCTGGAGGCCGGCTTGGACCGCAATTCCGCGGTGCTGGCTTTGGGCGGAGGGGTCGTGGGCGATTTGGCGGGCTTTGTGGCCGCCAGCTATATGCGCGGGGTCCGGTTCGTGCAGATCCCGACGACGATTTTGGCGCACGACAGCAGCGTCGGAGGCAAAGTCGCGGTCAACCATCGGTTGGCCAAAAACGTAATCGGCGCCTTCCATCAGCCGGAATTCGTCCTGTACGATATCGCCACCCTGAAATCGCTGCCCGATCGGGAAGTGCGGGCAGGGCTGTCCGAGCTCGTAAAGGAAGGCTTTATTCTCGACCGCGAATTCGTCGAATGGTGCGACGCCAACGCCGAAAAGCTGCTGGCGCTCGATTCGGCGGCGCTGGAGCATGCGCTGTATATCGGCTGCGGGGTGAAGGCGAAGGTCGTCTCCGAGGACGAGAAGGAAGGCGGCCTGCGGGCGATTCTGAATCTGGGCCATACGATCGGCCACGCTTTGGAGGCGGTGGCGGGCTATGGCGAGCTGCTGCATGGCGAAGCGATCGCCATCGGCATGGTCGGCGCGGCTCGCTTGTCGGCGAAGCTTGGCAATCCGGCTTCCATCGCCTCCGAGACGGAGCGTATTTTGCGCCAATTCGGCTTGCCCGTGCGGATTCCACGTCATCTGGATACGGATGCGATCATGGGCGCCATGATGCACGACAAGAAGTTTACGGAAGGCAGTATGGTGTTCATCATCCCGAAGGACATCGGCGAAGTGGAAATCAATCGCAGCGTGTCGTCCGTCTGGGTAAGGGAAGTCGTGGACAGCTTGAAAGAGGGGGAGTAAGCCGACATGTTTGTACGGGGAGTGCGCGGAGCCATCACGGTGGAGCGTAATGAAGAAACGGAAATTTTGAATGCGACGGCCGAGCTGCTGGGTCAAATCGTTGCCGAGAACGGCATCGATCCGGAGGATATCGCCAGCGTGTTCGTTACGGTTACGCAGGATTTGAATGCGGCGTTTCCGGCCAAGGTCATCCGCGAGATGCAGGGGTGGGAGCTGGTGCCGCTCATGTGCGCGCTGGAAATTTCCGTTCCCGGCGGTTTGGAAAAATGCATCCGGCTGATGGTTTCCGTCAATACGACGAAATCGCAAAAAGAAATCCGCCACGTCTATTTGAACAACGCGATCAAGTTGCGGCCCGATTTGTCGGGACAGACGAAGTAGCGGTGTCCGCATCGCGCTTTCGGCGCGGCGGCCGATGAAATTCCCCCTGGTCCGAAAAACGGGCCGGGGGTTTTGTTGTTTCATCCGTTCCCGGGCGAGGCGAGCGTCGCTCCGCCGGGCATCGGTCGGCTTGCCGCTGCAAGCGCTACCCCCCGATCCGTTTCGTCCGAGCGACAATTGAGCGGGAATATTCGGAAGGCGTCATGTTCGAGATGCGCTTGAATTGCTTGGAGAAATGATGGATGCTGCTGTAGCCGAGAATTTCGGCGATGGCCGACAGGTTGCCGTTTTCCTCGCGGATCAGCTGCTTCGCTCTGTCGATCTTCATCCGGCTGAAATATTCCATTGCGCCCGCGCCGGTCCGCGCCTTGAAAATCATTTTCAGACCGGTACGGCTGATGGCAAAACGATCGCACAGCTCATCGAGCGTGAAGCGCTCGTTCAGATGGTTATGCAAAAAGGCGACGATGCGCGCAAACAAATCGTCCCCATGCTGAGCTGCGATCAACGTGTCCTTCTCGCTTTCCTTGCGTTCCTGTCTCCTTCGGCGGATCAGCCGGATTAGCAAAATTTCCAAAAAATTGCGGATCAGCTGCTCGGCCCCGAAGTCGGCTTCGGCGTTTTGCTGAGGGCAGCCGGAGCACAGCGGGGCGTTGATCGGCGGGTCAAAGGCGCGGATGCCCTCCTGCACGATCAGCGCCAGCAGCCGGTACTCGTCCTCCTGCAGCCGGATCAGACATTCCCCGGTCAGCTCCTCCATGCAGGAGGACGCGCATTCGAACGACATAATAATCAGATTGCATGTCGCCTTATTGACCGCGCGCCCTCCGTGAAACAAATTCGGCATCAGGAGCAGCATGTCACCCTGACGAAGCCGGTATACCCCCAGATCGGTGAAAAACTCCACTTCCCCCCGATCCACGTACACAAACTCCCAAAAATCGTGCGTTTCGCCCCGCGTATAAAAATGCTTGGACATTTCGCGGTAATAGAACGTCACCAGCTTGCGAATGGACAAGTCTTCCTTCAACTCGTATCTTGGCCGCAACATGGCGCTCTCTCCGCTCTCTGTGGAATGGGTTTCAGTGTTAGCGTGTTAGCTCTATTATAGGGCAAGTCCATCTTCCGATAAAAGAGGGAAAACGCCGGGCTGCGCCCGCTCGGGGGAATGCATCGGCGGCCATCCCCTGCACCGCAAAGGGCGAGGCGGGAACGGCCGCAGACGGAATGACCGAATGGACAAAACGTTTGACCTTTGCGGCAAAGCATTGACGGCCGGAGAGTTTTATCATAAAGCGTAAGGCGGACCGGAAAGCGAGGGGAAAGAGGCCACGTCCGCAAGCCGCAGAGCGGCCAAACGCGCAAACATGATTAACGAAGGGGACACGAGAACATGGAAAATGCAGGAAGAAAACAAATAAATCCGGACCGCCGCAGACTGCTGCCGAGGTGGATACCGGTTTTGACCGCAGCGGGGCTGGCGGTCGCGCTCGGGGGCTGCTCCTCGAATGGCCAAAGCCAAGCGCCTGCGTCTACGCCCGCCCCGGTCAAAACGGAGCCGGTCGAGCTGGTCATTCATACGAACAACGGAGGTACGCCGGAAAGCTTTGACGCCAACTACGGCAACAGGCTGCGCAAGAAGTTCCCCGACTACAAGATCACTTATATCCAAAGCAAGGCGGGGACGACGCTCCAGGATCTGCTGGCCACCGGACAGCGGGTCGATATTTTGTTCCAGACCGACTCTTATTATTTCGAACTCGCCGAAAGTGCGAATCTCCAGTTCGATATGACGGAGCTGGCCCAGAAGCACGGCGTTAATCTGGCGGCCATCGAGCCTAAGCTGATCGAAAGCTTGAAGGCTTCTGGCGGCGGAAAGTTGTATGCGCTTCCTGTGAGCAACATGATTCAGGTGATGTACTATAACAAAGGGCTATTCGACAAGTTCGGCGTTCCTTATCCGAAGGATGGCATGACCTGGGAAGACACGTTCGAAACGGCCAAAAAGCTCGACCGCGAGGACGGAGGCACGGCGTATATCGGCTTTACCGTTTCCCCGGCGCATATGCTCGGCAACAACCAGCTGTCCATCCCTTACGTGGACGCGAAGACGGAGAAGCCGACTTTCCTGAACGACGGTTGGAAGCGTCTCATCGAAACGTATTTGCTTACGCCGGGCAAGCTGGAGAGCTACCAAAAATTCGTCACCGCCAAAAAGAAGCTCCCTTACCGGCTCGAATTTACCGATACGCCGCAGCTCGGCATGTTCGTGTTCAACTCCAGCTTCCCGTTCTCGATCCCGAACATCAACGACATCAGCTGGGACCTCGTCTCGCTGCCGACGTTCGCGGATAAGCCCAAGGTCGGTTCGCAATCGATGCCTGTCGTATTCGGGATGACCTCGATCGCTAAGGACAAGGATGCGGCCATGAAGGTGATCCAATACCTGGCGTCCGAGGAAGCCCAGCTTGAGGAATCCAAAAAAGGAAACATGCCGATTCTCTCCACCGACAGCGTCAGAAAAGCGTTCGCGCAGGATACCGCGTTCAAGGACAAAAACTGGAAGGCGCTCTACTACAACGAGATCGCGCCCGGCGTGGTCAAAAATCCATACCTGCTGTCCGTGGAAAAAGTATTCACGCCTTACATCCAGCAGCTGATCGAAGGCAAGACCGACATCAACACAGCGCTACGCGACGCGCAAGAGAAAGCGGAGAAAGCAATAGCCGACGCCAAGCAGAAAAAATAACGTCGCGGACGCTCCGGGTTCGACAGCGGAAAGGGAAGCGGGGTCACGGCAAGTCCGCTGATCGATTCGCTTCCGCTTCCGCCAGACGACCCGACGAGCGAGCAGGGAGCGAGCAAAAGGAGTGGAGCATGGGATGGGGGCAAACCCATTAAACGAAGCGGTATGGATCTGGCATCCGGACGGACGGGACGAAGCCAATCAGTATGTGGAATTCCGCCACGCCTTCGAGCTGGAGCGGGCGGATGAAACGGCTCTGCTGTATATATCGGCGGACACCGATTATGCGGTATGGCTCAACGGCGAATTCGTGGACGCCGGGCAATATGACGATTATCCTAGCCGCAAAGCGTATGACTGCATCCCGATCGGCAGCCGGCTGCGACAAGGGGCCAACGTTCTGGCCGTGGTCGTACATTACCAGGGAATCGACAGCTTCCAATATATTGGGGGGCGGGCCGGACTGATCTACGCTTTGCATGGGGCGCAGGGCGTCATCGCAAGCGGGGAAGAGGCGCTGTGCCGCCGATCGCCGACTTACGTTTCCGGGGACATGCCGCTCAGCACGGTGCAATTGGGCTTTACGTTCGAATACGACGCCAGAGGCGCAGACGACTGGAACCGGATCGGTTACGATGTCGCACGGAAGGAATGGCGCCGACCGGTTGCGTCGTTTGCGCCGGGAGAGGACCTTCCGGAGCTATACCTTCGGCCGATCCGCAAGCCAGTCATCGGTGAACGCGCACCGTCAAGGCTGCGTACCCAGGGCACGTTCGCGAGAAGGGCCGAGCCGCCGGGCGCAATTGTAGCGGAGACGATGCAGAACGATTACTTGTCGTTCCGTCCGGCCCGGCAGCTGCTGGCCGAGGGCGCCGGGATGCCGCTGTACGGCGGGAACCGGATCGTGCTGCAGGCAGGGAACATTCCCGAAGACGGGGGCGTGTACCTGGTGCTGGACATGGGGCGTGAGGAGTGCGGCTTTCTCGAACTGGAGCTGGAGGCGGATGCTGGCGTACGGATCGATATTGCATACGGCGAGCATCTGGACGATTTGAGAGTGCGAGCCTCGACGCGCGGCAAGCACTTCGCCACCCGTTACACGTGCGGAGAAGGGGCGCAAACGTTCTTCCATCCTTTGAAAAGGTGGGCGGGGCGATACTTGCAGCTGCAAATCGGAGGCGTCCAAACCGTCTTTACCTTGGCGTATGCCGGTTTGAGGGTCGTCCAATATCCGGTCGAGCGCAAGGGGAGGCTGAATGTGCCTGATCGGCTGCACCGACGCATCGAGGAGGTCGCCGTCCGTACCTTGCATCTGTGCATGTATGAGCATTACGAGGACACGCCGTGGCGGGAACAGGCGCTGTACGCGATGGATGCGAGAAATCAGGCGCTGTGCGGCTATTATTGCTTCGGCGAATACGAATTCCCCGCGGCCGCGGCCCGGCTGTTTGCCGAATCCGTCCGTCCCGACGGGTTTCTGGAGCTGACGGCTCCGTCCCGCAGCGCGTTTACGATTCCTTCCTTCACCTTCCTGTGGCTGCTGCAAGTGGAGGATTACTGGATGCACAGCGGCGATGCGGCGGGAACGGCCGAGCCCCTTTCGGTAGCGTTGCGGATGATGGATGCCCATCTGGACAATTGCCGCGACGGGATGCTGGTTACGCCGACCGGAGATGCCTATTGGAACTTCTACGATTGGCAGCCCGGACTGAACGGCGCCGGGACGAAGGAAGAGAAGGAGCGCGCGCGGAACAGAGCCGACGCACCGCTGAACGGCATGTTTCTTCTGGCGCTGCAGGCCGGAGGACGGCTTGCCAGCGCTTTCGGCGATATGAAGCGGACGAACCGCTTCCGCGAAGCGGAGGAAACGCTCCGTACCTCGATGCATGCATCGTTCTGGGACGAAGAGGCGCAAGCTTACCTTACTTATCGCGGAGTCGGCTCCGACGCTCACTTCGCGGAATTGACCCAATCGCTGGCGCTATGCGCAGGCGTATGCCCGGAACCGCTCGCCCGTTCGCTGCGCCGCCGTCTGGCGGAGGACGACAACGGTTTCGCGCCGGTAACGCTCAGTTACTCGTTGTTCAAGTTTCAAGCCTTGTTGGGAGAGCCGGACCTTTACGGAGCAGCGGTATTCGACACGATTGCCGAACAATGGGGGAACATGCTTTTCAACGGGGCTACCAGCTTCTGGGAAACGCTGGACGGCGCCGACGCCTTCGGGCAAGCGGGAAGTCTATGCCACGGCTGGTCTGCTATTCCGGTGTACTTTTACTATGCCTACGGGCTAGGCGTCCGGCCGACGGAGCCGGGCTTCCGGTCATTCCGCGTCGAGCCGGCGCAGGCAGGATTCGAGCGGATGGAAGGCAAAGTGCCGACGCCGTACGGCGATATTGCCGTGAAATGGGAGACTTGCGGGGAAGGGCGAACCATACAGATCGACTATCCGGCCGGTACGCGTCCGGAGCGGAACGAAGCGATCGTCCGAGCTTGCGAGATCGGTTCCCCGGCAAAGCCATGACCGATTGCCCCCGGCTCCGCTCCGGGGCTTCGGCGCTCCATTTCCTTGTCGGATAAAGCTGCTGCAGCAAGGTGAAGCCGTAGACGTCGGCCACCTGGCGAGCTGCGCACCGGCCTGTCCGCCGTGCGGGCGGCCGATGCGTCAAGCGGCCTGAAGCGTGCCCATTCGAAAGCAATCGATTGCTAGAAAGGAGGGATGCTGCTTCGATACGAAGCCCGCTGAAGCCGGGGAGTAATACGTCGGATGAAAGCCATTGTCAAAACTTCCGTAATCGGAGAGGAGAATCAAAATGAAACGTATGCGTTGGAGTGTAAGGATCGCTCTGCTGTTGGCGCTCCTGCCGCTTGCCGTATTCGGTACGCCTGACAAAGCCGGGGCAGACGGCGACAATCTGGTGCAAAACGGAGGTTTCGAGCTGAAAACCGGCAGCTCGGCGCCTCCGTGGGTCGCCTCCGGCGGCTGGGGCACTTTCGCCGTCCCGAGCGGATCGGCAGCCCGCACGGGTAGCGAAGGGCTTAAGCTGCAAACCGATCAGAGCAGCGCTAATCCGTGGGTCAACCAGGGAATCGGGATCGAGCCGGGTGCGACCTACGAATTGTCCGTCTGGGTCAAATCGGTCGTGCTGCCAAGCTCGGGCGCAGGCTTCAAGCTGGAATTTTACAAGGATACACGGACCACTGCCAATCATCTGGAAGGGGATCTGAACCAAAGGATGCTGCGAACCGAGCTTAACGGAGATTGGCAGCGTCTGGCGATGGAGTTTACCGCCCCGGAGGAAGCGAATATCGTCAGCCTGTACCTGCGGCTCTACGGGACAGGCACCGTTTATTTCGACGACGCTTCACTCGTGCTGAAGCGCCATCGCCCCTTGATCGCGTTGAAGACGGACGCGCTGTTTTATTATGCGGAGCAGACGGAGGGCCGAGTGACGGCCAAGCTTCCTGTTCCGGCCGGCGTGCCGGCCAATTCGACGGTGACGACAACGGTTTATCGGGAAGCGAACGGCGTACCGATCGCGGTCTACGGTCCGACAAGCGCCGCGCAGCCGATTGCCTTTACATTCGACCCGTCGCAGATGATCAAGGAAGAGCCTTATCGCGTCGAGGCGCGTCTGCTCGGTCCGCTCGGAGAAACGCTGGAAACGGTGTACGAGACCATTTACCGCTACGATCGCCCGACGATGATGCGCACGGACGGAACGCTGCTGGTAAACGGTCAGCCGTTCTTCCCGGTAGGCGCCTATCATGTGAACCGGGTGGACTATCCGTTTGCCGCTGCTGCGGGAATCAATACGATACAGGCCGTCCCCGCCAATAAAGTAAGCACGATGCAGGCGACGCTCGATGCGGCCCACGCGAGCGGCCTGAAGGTGATGGTCGGGCTTTACTACAACATGAACGTCGGCGAGAATGCGGCTTTGACCGAAACGATGGTAACGGCATTGAAGGACCACCCGGCCGTGTTAGCCTGGATGGTTATGGACGAGCCGGTTCAGAACAACAAGTCGCAGAAAGAGCTGATGGAGGCTTATCGGCTTGTTCATTCCATCGACAAAGCTCATCCGATTTATATGGTGGAATCGCCTGCGGCCGCCTACGAGCCGGTGGCTAAGGTAGCGGATATTTTATCCGTAGATGTGTATCCGCTTCCATACAGCCCAATTTCGCTTGTCGGCGAGCGCACGGCCTTGGCCCGCCAGGCGACCGGCGGCGTCAAGCCGGTTTGGAACGTTCTTCAGGCGATGTACAATCCGCCGAACTGGCCGCACTTGCCGACGATTGCCGAGGTGCGCAATATGGCCTACCAGTCGCTGCTGAACGGAAGCCAAGGCCTGCTGTATTATTCTCTGAACGAGAACGGCTTTGTGCTTCGCGATTCCGCGCTTTGGCCGGGGCTGGTGGAGTTTCGTCCGGAGCTGGAGCTGCTGGGGCGTCTGGTGACGTCCGGAGAGCGCGCAGGGGCAGACACGGCGACGGACGCCGCGTGGACACTTTGGCGCGACGGCGACGAGCTGTACGCCGCTGTTGTCAATACGGGAGAGACGAGCCGTCAGGTGACGATTCCTTTGGAGGCAACCGGCTTCCGCGCGCAATTGCTGTATGGCGACCTTCGATCGACGCGGGACGAACAGGGCAGCGAACTGACAGTTACTCTGGCGCCGCTGCAATCGCTTCTGTACCGCATCGTTCCGTTCGCGTCCATGGTGGAGCAGGCGGACGACGTTGCCGGGGCGGCAGGTGCGCTATCGGCGGATACCTATTGGACGAATCGGATCAGCCAACTGGAGGCCGTACTGGCCGATATGACCGAGGAGTTAAGCGATCCGACCCCGAATATCGATGAAGCCAGCGGCTTGGCGCTGGACGGGTTAACCGTTCTGGACGATTTGGACAATTGGGCCGGACAGCTCGCCGATACCCCTGCGAGGAAGGCTATGCTCGGGGCGTTGGAGAAGATGCGGGAACGGCTGGGCCCCGTTGCGGCTTCGAGCGTGCAAATCCGGCTCGTGCCGGCCGACAGCCGGATGTTCGGGCAGCAGGAGCCAAACGGGCTAAATATTGACGTACGCCATACCCGACCGGGTGATTTGCGCAATATCACGATGACGTTGATCTTTCCCGAGCCGTTCGAGCTGCAGCCGGTAACGCGCAGCGTATATGGGCTGGGTAGCGGCTTGAGCGTGTCCGAGGCGTTCGATTTCCGAATCGCCGCGCCGGCACAGGCGGGACGTTACGAGCTTCAGGCCCGAATCGGCTTCGAGTACGCCGGGGCGCCGGGCAAACGGGTGACGGTCAACCACTATGTGACTTATCCCTATGTGAATCTGCTTGAGGCCGAGGCGCTGCCTGCCTTGCTGGAGGCGAACGGAGGCGGCGAGCTGCCGTTCTCGATCCGCTTGAAGAGCATAGCTTCGCGAACGCTTCAGGCCACGTTGAACAGCACCACCGCATCGCCCGGCTTGACGGTCCAGCTGCCCGTCTCGCTGTCCGTGCCGGCACAAGGGCAGGTGACGGTTAGCGGCAAGGTTTATTTGCCGGCGACCATTACCGACGGCGTGCACGGGGCGACGATTCAAATTTTGGCGGATGGCAATCCGGTACAATCGTTGCCGCTGTCCGTCGCAGTCAGCCGCAACCTGCTGCGCAATCCGGGCTTTGAACGGCCGAATTCCCCGGGGACCGCTCCCGACGGCTGGACGATGCGCCAGAGCGTGTGGGTGCAGGATGAAATGCACAGCGGAGATTACGCGCTATCTCTGCTGCCGGACCCCAACAATGCATGGAACGTAGCCGTGTCCGGTTTGATGCCGACGCAAGCCGGCAAGACATACACGCTGAGCGGTTGGGTGAAGAACGCTTCCACCGCGGGCAATGTGTCCATCGGGCTGCGTCAAGTCAAGGCTGACGGTGCGGCAACGATCAGCTACGTATGGAAGCCGGCTGCCGCGTCCTCGGATTGGACCTACTACGAATTGAATCTTACACCGGCATCGAACGCGAAATATATACAGGTGTATCTGTTGAGCGACACCGCGACGAACGGTCCGGCCTGGTTCGACGATTTGTATGTAGACGAAAGGTAACGATGACGGCGCGCGGGGGCGGCATACCGGAAATCGGCGTGACGTTCGTCCCCGGTGTACGGAAAGGATTTCGAGCGGCGGCCTTGCCCCGGCGCAGTGGGGTGCTCCTTTTCGCTTCGCATGAAGGTGCGAAGGAAGGGGAGTATCGATCCGTCGGGGAAGGCTACTGTCGCGTTGTCCGGCATAGGACCCGCTTTCTGTTCGCGAACGGGTCGTCCATTTAACCTCTACTTCGGCGGAGGTTTTTTTTGATTTTACCGCCTTTCGGGCATTCCTCTTGACCGATATGACCAAATAATTGACCTTAACCGCAAAGCCCGAGAGGGCATTAATAATATATTATATATAATATATTGTGCATCTATATTGGGAAGAGGTACTGTCCGCGGAACGGCACACTCCCACCTAAGCGTCTACCGCTTGCGCCAAGGAGGTCGGTAAGAAGAGCAGCTCATAGTAAACGATTAAAGAAATCGTTTACTATTTTATGAAGTGCATGAACATCACCCGGTCGAGTCCAAAAAACAAAAGAGGTGGGTTATTTTGAAAACGAAACGAATGAACGGAATTTCGGTCGTCCTGCTGTCGGCGGTCCTGCTTGCGGCTTGTGGGGCCAAAACGAGCATAACGAAGGAAGAAGCGGCGCCAAGCAAGGAGCCGGTCACGATCAAAATCGCCGCACGAGTCGCATCGTTGACGGACGAAGAGGTAAAAAATTATATAACGGACCCCGTAAAGAAAAAATATCCGTACATTACAGTGGAGCGAATCGACAATTCGCAAAAGGGACAAAGTCTGGAAGAGCTGGTCGCCGCCGGAACGGTCCCGGATATGGTGCTGGAAGCTCCGCTCAACTTATCCGCCTTAAAGCTGCTTGGCATCGATTTCAATATGGATGAGATGATCAAAAGCGCCAAAATGGATCTCGGTCGCATTCAACCCGAGTATTTGGAGTCGATCAAGGTAGGCACCTTTTCGGATTACTTGAGCGCGCTTCCAATCTATAACAATGGATTTGCTTTATTTTACAATAAGGATTTATTCGACAAATTCGGAGTTTCGTACCCCAAGGACAATATGAGCTGGGAAGATGTCAGGAAGCTGGGCGAGAAGCTGTCCAGGACCGATAACGGAGTCGCCTACGTCGGCTTGCATCCGGAGAACCTGTACCGGGCGGCGTACCAGGTAAGCTTGCCTTTTCTGGACACGGTGAACGATAAGGCCGTATTTCAAACGCAGGGCTGGAAGGACTTGTTCGAGCTGTGGTATCAGCTGTACCGGCAGCCGGACGGAGGAGTGATTCCCAAAACGATCGGGGCGATCAGCGGATTTCAAAAAGGGCAGGTGGCGATGGTTCCGGCCTACACGGATTTGCTGCAAACGCTGAACAAAACGAAGGAATTGAATTGGGATCTTGTCACATACCCGCAAAATCCGAGCGCGCCCGGAGTCGGCCAGCGCGTCGATTCGTTCAATCTCGCCATAACGGGGACGAGCAAAAACAAAGATGCCGCTCTCCGGGTCATCGAAGTGGTTTTGTCCGAAGAAGTGCAGACGGCCATGTCTAGAAACGGCCGTGTATCCGTTCTCAAGGATCGGGGCGTTCAGGATCAATACGGACAGGCTATCTCCGATTACCAGAACAAAAATGTGGTCGCTTTGACCAAGCTGAAGCTTGCGGTCGTCAAGCCGTTCAAGTATGCGTTCCCGCAAAACCCGGCATCCCTGATCAATGAAGCGTTCACTAACGTGCTGTACAATGGCAAGGATATCAATACGGCGCTGCGCGAAGCGGACGAGAAGATGAACAAAGCCATTCAGGACATCGTCAAAAAATAAACGCGCACGCTGCGACACGATGAGGTGAGAGCGATGAAATGGAAGCTGCCGGACATTCGCAACGAACCGATTGCCTTTCCGTATTTTCCGACGAGGCAGCAATTGTTCATATGGAGAAATTGGGGCACGGTTGAAGCATTGAGGCTTGCCGAGGTGTTGAATACGTCGTTGGAAAACGTAAACAAGCTGGCTGCCGATATGGGACTGCCGAATCAGGAGCCCGTACAGGACCGTTGGATGGAGCGGGGCTATATCACCATTATTCGCGACAACTGGCATGTCCTGCCTTATGACCAATTGCTCCAGCTGCTGGGCTGGTCGGAGGAGCGGCTTGGGTTTACGCTCAAGGAGGACGACTTCCTGCACGTCAAATTGGGCGATTTCAAGCCCGATGCGAAACCGGTTATATACCGCGGATTAACGGACGACGAAATGCGCCGTACCCGGCAAATCAAAGCGGAAGCGGAACGTATGCGCCTGGATTCCGAAGCGGGAACAGTATTCGAACGGCCGTTTTCTTTTCTGGACGACTGGAATGAGCCGGAGGCGATCCTTCCGGCGAGCAAGGAACAGCCTGATGCGGACGAACTGCGGCTGGACGATCATTGGACGGTTACAGTCGATCGTGCGGCGGGAACGCTCCTGGACGTATTTGCGAGGCGGTTTATCGACAGCTTGCTGGCTACCTTCGGCATTCGTCTGACGATGAGCCTCGAAGCTGACGGGGAAGGAAAAACAATTGCGCTTTCCATCCGTTCCGATGGAAGCCTGCCGGCGGAAAGCCACTCCGTACGGATCGGGCAGGAACGGATCGAAGTGATCGGCATCGACGCTCCCGGCGTATGGCGAGGGCTTCAATACATGCTGCAAGCGATGAAGACGCGAGGCGCGCCCATCCTGCGCCTGGAGAATGTCGCCCGGGAGACCCGCATGGATCTGCGTCTGGGCTACTCCTATTTCGCGGTCTATGGCGACCCGCTCTTGGACCCGCTGCTGGACCCTTATCCGGACCGGCTGCTGAGCAAATTAAGCGAGGCTGGCATTAACGGAGTATGGCTGCAAGGCATTTTATACCAGCTCGTTCCATGGGAGGAGGCTCCGGGCCGCAGCGAACATTGGGAAATCCGGTTGGACAATCTGAGGAAACTTGTGGAAAGGGCGGCCTCGTACGGCATTGGCATTTATCTGTATTTGAACGAGCCCCGAGCGATGCCGCTCGCTTTTTTTGACGATCATTCCGACTGGAAAGGGCATGAGCTGGACGGCTACGCCTGCTTATGCACGTCCCATCCCGACATTCAGCGTTACGTGAGAGACTCGTGCGACAGACTGATGCGGGAGGTACCGGACCTTGCCGGCGTATTTACGATCACGATGTCCGAAAATTTGACGAACTGCTACTCCCGAAGTTACCCGAATGCGCCCACCCGCTGCCCGCGTTGTGCGCAAAGGCCGATTCAAGACGTGGTGGCCGAGGTGAACCGGTGCATCGCCGAAGGAATCCGCAGCGTCAAGCCTGCGGCCAGAGTTATTTGCTGGACATGGGGGTATACCGACTACCGGGGATGGGACGAGGAGGCGGTCCGGCGAACGGTCGAAGCGATGCCGGAGGGCGTAAGCATTATGTCGACAAGCGAGTTCGAGCTTGAAACGGAAGTCGGCGGCGTCTCCGGCAAGCTGACCGACTACTCCATCTCCCAGATTGGCCCCAGCGCAAAATCGCGGCAGTTTTGGGAGCTGGCCTCTGCAAGAGGGCTGTCGGCGATCGCCAAGGTACAGTTCAATAACTCCTGGGAATGCGCGGCAGTCCCGTATATTCCGGTTGTCCCTCTTGTCGAGCGTCATTTGCGCCGGCTGCGGGAAGCGGATGTCACCGGTCTCATGGTAAGTTGGACGCTTGGCGGTTATCCGTCCTTATTATTGGACTATGCTTCCCGTTTTTATTGGGAGAAACCCGGCAATCCGCCGGAAGACAGCCGAACGTTTGCCGCTGAGGTATTCGGAGCTCGGGCTGGCCAGCGGGTCGCCGAGGCGTGGGAAGCGTTCAGCGCCGCCTTCCGCGAATTTCCGCTCAGCATGTCGATGCTGTATGCGGGACCGCAAAATGCCGGTCCCTCCAATCTGTTGTTTTTGCAACCGACAGGCTACCGGGCGACGATGGTGTGTTACCCGTACGACGATCTGAATAGATGGCGCTCCATTTATCCGGAATCTATTTTTTTCGACCAGCTCCATCAGCTGGTTGCCGGCTGGAGGAAAGGGCTGGAACTGCTGGACTCGGCCGAAGAGGCTGTGGAGCCGCGTCATTTCGCTGCGTTTCAGGAGATGCGCCGGATGGTCTTGGCTACTTATCACCACTTCGGCAGCGCGTGGCACCAAGCCGAGTTCATTCGGCTGCGGGACCTGTGGCACACTCTCCCGGAAGGTCCGGACAAAAGCGATTGCGCCGCCGCCATGCAAGCGCTGCTGAAAGAGGAACGGAGCATGGCCGTCGCTCATTGCCAACTGATGCGACAAGATTCCAAGATCGGCTTCGAGGCGAGCAATCATTACTTCTATACCGCTCAATCGTTGTTGGAAAAAGGGTTAAACTGCGCGTATTTGCACCAACAGTTGAATAAAGCAGAATCCGCCCCGGAGGGATTGCGATAAACGGTAACCGTTTGACGTCCCGCGCCCGTTTGTAGTATAGTGGTAACAAAGCAAGAGTGAGCAGAGTACAGGTAGAGTTTTGGAGCGAGTAGAGCTGAGTTTAGAGAAGAGAGCGGCAGCGGGTACATAGGATGTATTCGGCTGCAGGTTGTTGGCATTTAGCCGGGATTTTATGCGTGCGGAACGTTCAAGCGACGGTAGCGTTGCCGAATTTTGAGTACCTTTGTACGCCGAACGGCGTCGTGGTATGCAGTTTCGGTTTTGCCGACCGGGTATGAGCTGTACGCGGCAGGTCCAACCGATGCTTTTTTTTCGCGAAACTTACGAAACTTATCGCCATTCCAAGCCTCTACTTCGGTAGAGGCTTTTCTGCTTCCGATGATTTTCGGCCTATCGCCGCAAAGGAGAGATGATGATGTACACGCCCGAGCTGAAAGAAGTGATTCGCCTTGCCGGCACGCATAACCTGATCCCGGTCGTTCGCCACCTGATGGCCGACACGGAAACGCCGATTCGCGTATTCCAGCACTTTTACGAGGAGCAGCGGGCGTTTCTGCTGGAAAGCGTAGAGGGCGGGGTCAAATGGGCGCGATATTCGTTTATCGGGACGGAGCCTTTCCTGATGGTGAAGGGCAAGCACGGCGCGATGGAGATCGAGCTGAACGGCGTCCGCCAAATCGTGGACGACAAGCCGCTGGAGCTGCTGAAGGGGCTGCTGAGAAGCTACTCGAGCCCGGCTCTCCCCGATTTTCCCCCGTTCACCGGCGGGGCGATCGGCTTTTTCGGCTACGATCTGCTGCAATATTACGAGAAGCTGCCGGCCCACCGCCATGACGATTTGCAGATGAACGACATCGAGTTTATGTTTTGCGACCAGGTGATCGTGTTCGACCATTTCAAGCAGCAGATCAAGGTCATCGGCAACGTGCACATCGAGAAGCATGCGACCGACGCGCAGATCGCCGAGGCGTATCACCGCACCTGCGCCAAGATCGACGCCGCGATCGAACGGATTCAACAGCCGGTGACGCAGCGGACGAAGCAAAACGCGATTCCCGCGGACATCGATCTCGGCGTGGTGCACTCCAACTTGACGAAGGAGCAGTACATCGGCAACGTCGAGAAGGCGAAAGAATACATTCGCGCCGGAGACATCTTCCAGGTGGTGCTGTCCCAGCGGTTCCATATCGAGACCGAGATCGATCCGCTGCACGTCTATCGCGTGCTGAGAACGATGAACCCGTCGCCCTACATGTACTATTTGAAAATGGACGACGAAGTCATCGTCGGCACCTCCCCAGAGGCGCTCGTCAAGGTGGACGGGGAACGGGTCGAGACACGACCGATCGCCGGGACGCGCCCGAGAGGGAAGACGCCGGAGGAGGACGCTGCGCTAGAGCGGGAGCTGCTCGCGGACGAGAAGGAACGGGCGGAGCATCTGATGCTGGTCGACCTCGGACGCAACGATATCGGACGCGTGGCCCAATTCGGCAGCGTGAAGTGCGATATGTTCATGGAGATCGAGCGGTATTCGCACGTCATGCATATTGTGTCCAACGTGTCCGGCAAGCTGCGGGAGGATAAAGACTTTTTCGACGCATTCATTTCTTGCCTGCCAGCAGGCACCGTATCCGGAGCGCCGAAGCTGCGGGCGATGGAAATTATCGCGGAGATGGAGAACGAAGCAAGGGGCGCCTACGCCGGAGCGATCGGCTACCTCGGCTTCTCGGGAAACCTGAATACCTGCATTACGATCCGCACGCTTATTTTCAAGCACGGCAAGGCGTATGTGCAGGCGGGGGCGGGCATCGTCTGGGATTCCGTTCCGGAGATGGAGTACAACGAAACCGTCAATAAGGCGATGGGGATGCTGAAAGCGGTACGGATGGCGGAAGCGATATTCACGGAGACGGAGAAAGCGGCTACGGTCACCAACCAGGACTATTATTAAACCGGAGAACGAACGGCGGGAGGAAACGATTATGGTCTACGGCATTTCCATACAGCAGGCGATCGCCAAAGTGGTCGGCGGCGCCCATCTGACTCGCGACGAAGCGAAGGCGGCGATGGAGATCATCATGGAGGGCGGAGCGACCCAGGCGCAGATCGGCAGTCTGCTTACCGCGCTGCGCATGAAGGGAGAAACGGCGGACGAAATCGGTGGATTCGCGGAGACGATGCGCAGCAAGGCGAATGCGGTGCATTCGGAGCGGTTCAACCTGCTCGATACGTGCGGAACCGGCGGCGACGGAGCGGATACGTTCAATATTTCCACGGCATCGGCGATCGTCGCCGCAGCCGGCGGCATCCGCGTAGCCAAGCACGGCAACCGGGCCATGTCGAGCAAGAGCGGCAGCGCCGACGTGCTGGAAGCGCTGGGCGTCACGATCGGGCTGTCCGCCGAGCAGGCGTCAGCTTGCCTCGAGCGCATCGGCATCTGCTTCATGTTTGCCCAGGCGCATCATCCTTCCATGAAGCATGCGGCCGTGCCGCGCAAGGAAATCGGCATCCGCACCGTGTTCAACCTGCTCGGTCCCTTGACCAATCCGGCCGGAGCCGACCGGCAACTGCTCGGCATATTCGACCGCAATCGGACCGAGCTGGTCGCCGAAGTGCTCGGCTCGCTCGGGATCAAGCGGGCGCTTGTCGTGGCGAGCTACGACGGGCTTGACGAAATCAGCATTTCGGCGGCGACCAAAGTGACCGAGCTGAAGGACGGGGACGTCCGTACGTTCGACATCGCCCCTGACGAACTCGGCTTGCGCGCTTATCCGATGAGCGATGTGGTCGGAGGCGACGCCGCGGCCAATGCGGCGATTATCCGCAGCGTGTTCGCTGGCGCCCCGGGCGCATGCCGGGACATCATTCTCGCCAACGCCGGAGCTTGCTTCTATGTGACCGGCCGTTGCTCAACGCTGCAGGAAGGTGTAAAATTAGCGGGTGCGGCCATCGACTCCGGGAAAGCCGCGGAGAAGCTGGAGCAGCTAGTCCAAGTAACGGGAGAATCGGCTCATGTTTCTAGATAAAATCGTAGCGACCAAACATACGGAAGTTGAACGGCTGAAGCAAACTTTATCGATACCGGCGGCGGAAAGCCGGATCGCGTCCATGCCCGCCTGCCTCGGCTTCGAGCGCGCGCTCGCCGAGCGCAAGCGGAATATGGGGTTGATCGCCGAAGTGAAGAAGGCGTCGCCGTCCAAAGGGCTGATCCGTCCGGATTTCGATCCGGTCGGGATCGCCCGGGCTTATGAAGCCGCTCAGGCGGATTGCTTGTCCGTCTTGACGGATACGGACTATTTTCAAGGCTCCAACGATTATTTGAGCGCCGTTCGCGAAGCGGTTCGTTTGCCTATTTTGCGCAAAGATTTTACGATTGATCCGGCGCAAATTTACGAAGCCCGGCTGATCGGAGCGGATGCTATCTTGCTGATCGCGGCCATCTTGACCACGGAGCAGCTGCGCGATTACTTGGCGCTGGCTCGCGATCTGGGACTCGATACGCTTGTGGAGGTGCACGACCGCGAGGAGTTGGAACGGGTGCTGACGCTGGACGCCACGCTGATCGGCATCAACAACCGCAACCTGCGCACGTTCGTCACCGATCTGAAAACGACCGAGGAGCTGATCCGCCACATTCCGGAAGGGAAGACGGTCGTCAGCGAAAGCGGTATTTCCGTACCGGATGAAATCGGTTATTTGCGCTCGATCGGAGCCGACGCCGTACTCGTGGGCGAACATTTCATGCGCCAGCCGGTCGTTGCGGACGCGGTCGGGGCTCTGATGGGACAAGCGGGTACGCGGGAGGCCGAGTAAGATGACGACGGTCAAAATATGCGGGTTTAAAGATGTCGAGACCGTGAAGGCGGTGCTTCACCTGCCGATTGATTATATCGGCTTCATCCTTGCTCCGAGCAAGCGGCAGGTAACGCCGGCGCTTGCCGGGGACATGGTGCGGGCGGTGAACGAGCGACGTCGTACGGGCGCCCCGGCGCCGCTTACGGCCGGCGTGTTCGTCAATCCGACGGAGCAGCAGCTCGCGGAAGCGCTGCGCGAGGCGCCGCTTGACATCATACAGCTGCATGGAGCGGAGTCGCCGGAGTTTTGCCGGTGGGTGAGGGAGATGTTCGGCGTCCGCGTATACCGCGTATGCTCGTTTGCCGAAACGGAGGGCGCCGCTTCCGGACAGGACGGCGCTCAGGCGGTAGCGGCCGCGCTGGATCCGTATGCCGGCTGCGTCGACGGATTGTTGTTGGATACGGTCGGGGGAGGCACGGGGAAGACGTTCGACTGGAGCCGCATCCCCGACTACGCCGCTTGGGCGCGCCGCAACGGCATCCCGATGCTGGTCGCCGGCGGCTTGGATCCAGATAACGTAGCCGAGCTGATCGGGGCTTACGCTCCCGACGGTGTTGATGTGTCGAGCGGCGTGGAGATGGACGGCGTCAAAGATGTTCATAAAATTACTGCTTTCGTGGAAAGGGTGAAACGTCATGAGTCGCATGCAAATGCCTGACGAGCAAGGCCGCTTCGGCGCTTTCGGAGGCCGTTACGTGCCGGAGACGTTGATGAACGCTTTAATCGAGCTGGACGAGGCGTATCGCAAATATTCGCAAGATCCCGATTTTATTGCGGAAGTGCGGACGCTTCTAAACGAATATGCGGGACGGCCGTCCCGGCTTTATTACGCCGAACGGCTAACCGAGCATCTGGGCGGGGCCAAAATTTATTTGAAGCGCGAAGACTTAAACCATACCGGCGCACACAAAATCAACAATACGATCGGCCAGGCGGTGCTGGCGAAGCGGATGGGCAAGAAAAAGATCATAGCCGAAACCGGAGCCGGTCAGCACGGCGTCGCTTCGGCCACGGTCGCGGCTTTGCTCGGACTGGAATGCAAAGTGTTTATGGGCGAAGAGGACACGAAGCGACAGCAATTGAACGTGTTCCGCATGAACCTGCTGGGAGCCGAAGTCGTCCCGGTTATGTCGGGGACGCGCACGCTCAAGGACGCCTGCAACGAAACGCTGCGCTATTGGGTCAGCAACGTTCACGATACGTTTTATATTCTCGGATCGGTCACCGGACCGCATCCATATCCGGTGATGGTACGCGACTTCCAGCGGATTATCGGAGACGAAGCACGCGCGCAGATTCTCGAGAAGGAAGGACGTCTTCCTGATACGGTCATCGCTTGTGTCGGCGGAGGCAGCAACGCGATGGGCATCTTCTATCCATTCGTGGGCGACGAAGCGGTTCGCCTGATCGGGGTGGAAGCAGCCGGACGCGGAGTGGATACGGAGGAGCATGCGGCTACGATGACCAAGGGCAGCCCTGGCGTGTTCCAAGGGTCGCTCAGCTACGTGCTGCAGGACGAGTTCGGGCAAGTGCTGCCCGCTCACTCCATCTCCGCCGGGCTCGATTACCCGGGCATTGGACCGGAGCACGCTTACCTGAAAGATTCCGGGCGCGCGGAATATGTGCCGGTAACCGACAAAGAAGCGCTGGACGCGCTCCGGCTGCTGAGCCGCACCGAAGGCATTATCGCCGCTCTGGAAAGCTCGCATGCGATTGCGCATACGCTCAAAGTGGCTCCGACGATGGGCAAAGACCAGATTATCGTCGTCAACTTGTCCGGCCGCGGCGACAAGGACGTCGAGTCGATCATGGGGTACTTGGGAGGTAGCGGACATGAATCGCATTGATGCCAAATTCGCAGAGCTGAAAAGCCAGGGCCGTACGGCGCTTATTCCGTACATTACGATGGGCGATCCGAATCCGGACGTCTCGCTTTCGCTGCTGCGCGAGCTGGAGCTGGCCGGAGCCGACATCGTCGAGCTGGGCGTGCCGTATTCCGATCCGCTTGCGGACGGTCCGGTTATCCAACGCGCTTCCGAGCGTGCGCTTAAGCATCGGATTACGATTCTTGATTGCATGGGCATCGCCAAGCAGGCGCGCGAGCATAACGTCAATTTGCCGTTTATTTTGTTCACCTATTATAACCCGGTGCTTCAGCTTGGTTTGGAGCGGTTTTTCGAGCTGCTGGTCGAGCACGATATTAGCGGGGTAATTATACCGGATTTGCCGTTCGAGGAGAACGGTCCGGTCAAGGCCTTATCCGATCGGTATAACATTCATCTGATCCCGCTTGTCGCGCCGACGTCGGACGACCGGATCGCCAAAATTACCGCAAGCGCTTCGGGATTCATTTATTGCGTCTCTTCGCTTGGCGTTACCGGAGTGCGCTCGGACTTTTTTGCCGGCATCGACGACTTTCTCGCATCGGTGCGCCGCTCCACGGATTTGCCGATCGCCATCGGCTTCGGCATTTCGACCAGCGAACAGTTCGGTCATTTTTCCAAAACGTGCGACGGGGTTGTCATCGGGAGCGCGATCGTACGCAAAATCGAAGAGGCGACACCGCTGCTGCTGTCCGAATCTTCCCGCTCCGACGGGCTCGTGCAGGTTCGCGAATTCGTGCGTCAGCTGCGAGGCTGAACGCAGCGGCGCCAGGTTTGTTTTTAAAGGCTTTACCCTTTCGATTCATATCGAAAGGGTTTTTTTGTTTTTTCATCGTTTTGGCCGTTGACGGCATTTCTTATCGGGATATATAATGAGTAAAACAAACCAGGATCAAACCTGAGTTTGTTAAAATTTGTTTTTCAGAATTATTTCCAGTCATTTTCAAATCAGTGTTGAATCAGAGACGTACGGGTACAAGAAGGAGCTGTTATCGATGGAACATGAGGAGAAAAAGGGAAAGTCAGGCGCCGGAGGCACGGGCAATGAATCGATCAGCAGAAGAAACATGCTCCGCACGTTGGGAATCGGCGGCGCCATTCTCGCGGGAAACGCGGTTTCCTCCAAGCTGGCGTGGGCAGCCGATACTCAGCCGGTATCGACGGAGAGCGCAAACAAAGTGATCCATGCGGCCGATGTGAACGAACTGCGCGCGATGCGGCCGGATACGTTGAAAGATGGGCAGCACGTCATTGTAAGCGGTTACCAGAAGAGCGGCGACGGAGGGGGCAAGCTCGTACGCTGGGCGGCGGCCAGCGCCAAAGCCGATAATGGAGGCACGGTGCATAGTTTAAGCGGTTCCACGGCGGGCCGTTTCGAAACGATACATAACGGAGTGGCGGACTTCCGCTGGTTCGGGGTGTTCGGCCCGAATCAGGACGCGGATGCGGCGCTGGAAGCGATGGTGAACGATCCGGCAATTCAGCGAATCGAGGCGTATACGGATCTCAATTTCAAGAAACGCCACAAATTCAGCCGGAGCAATATCGAGATCGATTTTCAGCACCATACGGTGACGACGGAAGGGATCGAGCTGAACACGCTGGACAATCCGTTCGGAGCGGTGCTGTTTTTCCAAGGGACGCAGGCGGGCGTGACGCAGACGGCGCTGCTGAGTGCGGCGATTCCGGAATACTCGGACATTTACCAGGTAGCGGATTCCGCGCCGTTCGAGGTGGGCAGCTGGTGGCATGCGCAGATCGAGAACAATTCGGGCGGCAAGGCGCAGCGCGAGCTGGACTATTTGGTGAAGGTGACCGAGGTGTTCGACGCGACGCATATCCGGCTCAACTACAAGACGGGGTGGGAACTGGCGGCAGGACGCTCGATCACATACCGGAAAATCAATCCGGTAACGCAAAGCTGCGTACGCAACATGAAGTTCGTGGGCAACCCGGTGCCGAAGAACGGTTCGGCGACGACGAAGCCGACGCCGGATTGGGATATGATCGGCTCGAACCCGGTCGCGTTCGAATATGCGGTAGAATGCGACGTAACGGGGATCGATGCGACGAAGGTGTTTTGGCCGGTCGTCATGCGGCGGTACAACTCGCATTACGTGACGGAGCGGTGCCAGCTGATGAACCCGATGGAACGGGACTGGGGCGGAACGGGTTACTTGACGCAGCAGATCAACGTCCTGTACGGGCACGTGAAGGACTGCAACACGAGCAACGCCCGCCACTTGAACGACTTTACCTGCGCAGGCTACTGCATGGTGGAAAACTGCCACGGGGACGGGGACGAATACGGGCCGTTCGTCACGCACGGCCAGTACGAGCACGACCTGGTGTACATCGGCAACTCGGGGATGCTGTCGTTCGCGAACAGCGGGACGAACTGGGGAGACAGCGCCAAACGGATAGCAGTGAAGAAGCATATCGCCTCGCGGATCATCGCGATGAAGCGGATCACGGACTTGACGCTGGAGGACTGCCACGCGGTGGTGTCGTACACGAAGCCGGGGACGAAGCTGGCGAACTCGGGATCGTTCTGGCTGAACATGGACGGCCTGCAGATGAGAGGCTGTACGGCGCAGGAAATGATTACGCTCAGCAAAGGCTCGTCGCGGGCGAAGCGCAGAAACATCATCGACAGCTGCTCGTTCGGGATGATGGACGGCTACGAGCTGGCGCGCCCGATCCGGTCGGGGACGACGGCGGTAGGGTATACGCCGATCAACGGCGAGCTGACGATCCTGAACAGCGAGTTTACGAACGTGATCAACGTCAACCTGGGCAGCATCAACAAGCTGACGCTGATCAACACGTGGTTCAAGGGAGCGTCGCCGGAAACGGGGAAGGTGCGCGTCGGGACGCGGGAGATCGTCATGCAGGGAGGCGGCCTGATCAACTGCGGATTCCTGTTCACCGGAGCGTGGGACCGTCTGGGAGACGTGAACAATGCGCCGAATACGCCGAACCAGTCGTTTACGGTCGATGGGGGAGCGGTGTTCAGCGGAACGAACGGAGAGAAGGCGTTTCTGAAAAGCGTCGAGCCGACGAACGTCATGACATGGAGCTTCGGGGACGTGACGAGCACGGCGGCGGACGCGGCTACGGCCCATTTTCATATCGAGAACGGCTCGCACAAGCTCAAAGCGCTCCGTACGCGGTTTACGGGAGGCAAGTACACGGTGGCGAACGCCGGATTCGGCGGCAGCAATTATTTATTCATCGGCTCGGTTATCGAGGAAGGCGTCAATCGCGTGTCGCTGCCGGCGGAGACGAATACGATCAAGCACAGCGCGGGCAACGTCACGATCTGATGTCCCGGAGAAAGGAGTCGTGGACTCATGTCCGATCATAACAACAAGGAAACCCGGAATAGCGCCGGCGAAACCGCTCCCGAAGCCCAACCGATGAGCAGACGCAGCTTGCTGAAAACGTCGCTTACTATCGGCGGGGCCGTGCTCGCGGCCAACAGCGTATTGGGAAGCGGCGTCGTCCATGCGGACGGCAAATCGGCCGAAGACGGATCCGCGCTTCAGGCAGCCAACGTTCAAGAGCTGCTGGCGCTTTCCCCGGACAAGCTCAAGGACGGGCAGCGCATCTATGTCGGCGGCTACCGCCAAAATGGCGACGGCGGGGGCAAAGTTGTACGCTGGGTGCCAAACAGCACGAAAGCGGACAACGGAGGGACGGTGCACGATCCGTCGACCGGCCAGGGAGCGAGATGGGCGCAAAGCGCGAATAGTCCGGAAATGCGCTACGTAGACGGAACGGCGGGCCGTTTCGAAACGGTACATAACGGAGTGGCGGACTTCCGCTGGTTCGGGGTGTTCGGCCCGAATCAGGACGCGGATGCGGCGCTGGAAGCGATGGTGAACGATCCGGCAATTCAGCGAATCGAGGCGTATACGGATCTCAATTTCAAGAAACGCCACAAATTCAGCCGGAGCAATATCGAGATCGATTTTCAGCACTATACGGTGACGACGGAAGGGACCGAGCTGAACACGCTGGACAATCCGTTCGGAGCGGTGATGTTTTTCCAAGGGACGCAGACGGGCGTGACGCAGACGGCGCTGCTGAGCGCGGCGATTCCGGAATACTCGGACATTTACCAGGTAGCGGATTCCGCGCCGTTCGAGGTGGGCAGCTGGTGGCATGCGCAGATCGAGAACAACCCGGGCGGCAAGGCGCAGCGCGAGCTGGACTATTTGGTGAAGGTGACGGAGGTGTTCGACGCGACGCATATCCGGCTCAACTACAAGACGGGTTGGGAGCTGGCGGCAGGACGCTCGATCACGTACCGGAAAATCAATCCGGTAACGCAAAGCTGCGTACGCAACATGAAGTTCGTGGGCAACCCGGTGCCGAAGAACGGTTCGGCGACGACGAAGCCGACGCCGGATTGGGATATGATCGGCTCGAACCCGGTCGCGTTCGAATATGCGGTAGAATGCGACGTAACGGGGATCGATGCGACGAAGGTGTTCTGGCCGGTCGTCATGCGGCGGTACAACTCGCATTACGTGACGGAGCGATGCCAACTGATGAACCCGATGGAACGGGACTGGGGCGGAACGGGTTACTTGACGCAGCAGATCAACGTCCTGTACGGGCACGTGAAGGACTGCAACACGAGCAACGCCCGCCACTTGAACGACTTTACCTGCGCAGGCTACTGCATGGTGGAAAACTGCCACGGGGATGGGGACGAATACGGGCCGTTCGTCACGCACGGCCAGTACGAGCACGACCTGGTGTACATCGGCAACTCGGGGATGCTGTCGTTCGCGAACAGCGGGACGAACTGGGGAGACAGCGCCAAGCGGGTCACGGTGAAGAAGCATATCGCCTCGCGGATCATCGCGATGAAGCGGATCACGGACTTGACGCTGGAGGACTGCCACGCGGTGGTGTCGTACACGAAGCCAGGGGAGAAGCTGGCGAACTCGGGGTCGTTCTGGCTGAACATGGACGGCCTGCAAATGAGAGGCTGTACAGCGCAGGAAATGATTACGCTCAGCAAAGGGTCGTCGCGGGCGAAGCGCAGAAACATCATCGACAGCAGTTCTTTCGGGATGCTGGACGGCTACGAGCTGGCGCGCCCGATCCGGTCGGGGACGACGGCGGTAGGGTATACGCCGATCAACGGCGAGCTGACGATCTTAAACAGCGAGTTTACGAACGTGATCAACGTCAATCTGGGCAGCATCAACAAGCTGACGCTGATCAACACGTGGTTCAAGGGAGCGTCGCCGGATACGGGGAAAGTACGCGTCGGGACGCGGGAGATCGTCATGCAGGGAGGCGGCCTGATCAACTGCGGATTCCTGTTCACCGGAGCGTGGGACCGTCTGGGAGACGTGAACAATGCGCCGAATACGCCGAACCAGTCGTTTACGGTCGACGGGGGAGCGGTGTTCAGCGGAACGAACGGAGAGAAGGCGTTTTTGAAAAGCGTGGAGCCGACGAACGTCATCACATGGAGTTTCGGGGACGTGACGAGTATGACGGCGGACGCGGCTACGGCCCATTTTCACATCGCGAACGGTTCGCACAGGCTCAAAGCGTACGGCTCTCGTTTCACGGGCGGCCAGTATGTCATTACGAACGCGGGATTTGGCGGCGGCAATCCATTGTTGATCAGCTCGGTCATCGAGGAAGGCGTCAACCGCGCGTCGCTGCCGGCGGAGACGAACGCAATCAAGCACAGCGCGGATAACTTGACGATCGCATAGAGGAGGGATACCATGCACGTGTTTCGCAAAATGAAACGCTATGCGATCGCCCTGCTCATCGTCTGTATGACGACGTCCGGCTGGTCGGCCGCATTTGCGTTGGAGAAGCCTGCGGACATTCAAGGACATTGGGCCGAGCGGTCCATGCAGGCATGGCTTCAGCAAGGATACATTCAAGGGTATGAGGACGGAAGTTTGCGTCCGAACGAAGCGATTAAGCGCGGCGAGCTGTTGGCCCTTATTAATCGCCTGTACGACTGGAAGGACGCCGCGGCGATTTCCTATGCGGATTTGCCGGACAGTCATTGGGCTTACGCGGACGTTGCCAAGGCGGTGAAGGCCGGCTATGTGCAAGGATACGAGGACAACAGCATACGCGTCGAGGCGAACGTAACCCGGCAGGAGCTGGCCGTCATCGTGGCGCGGCTGTTAAAGCTGGGCTCGGAGGAATCCGACCGGGGGGCCACCCAATTCCGCGACTCCGCGACAATCGCCGACTGGAGCCGCAAGGCCGTCGGCACGCTTGCGGAGCATGGCATTGCCGACGGTTACGAGGACGGGACTTTCAAGCCCGCTGGGCTTGTGACCCGCGCCGAGGCCATCGTCATGCTGGAAAGATCCAATAACGCCAACGTCTATAACAAGGCGGGCACATACGGTCCGCAAAGCGGATCGGCCGCGATCAAGGGCAACGTTTTCGTGACCGCGCCGGGAGTTACGCTGCGGAATATGAAGATCGACGGCAATCTGACGCTTGGAGAAGGCATCGGCGAAGGCGACGTTACGCTGGACAACGTTTCGGTAACGGGCAAAACCTTCATTCGCGGCGGCGGAGTTCATAGCGTCTATTTGAGAGGCGTCGTTCTAGGGCAAGTGATTGTGGACAAAAAGGACGGACCGGTACGCATCGCGGCGAGCGGCACGACCGTTATTGCAGAAGTGCTCGTTCGTTCCGCAGTCATTCTGGAAGCGGAGGACGCGACAGGCGACGGGATCGCCAAAGTTACGTTGGCGGAGGAGCTTGCGAAAGAGACTCAAATCACGCTGACGGGAACGTTCGCGGCAGTCCATGTGCTGGCGAGCGGAATTATGCTGGAAATCCCCAAAGGCTCGGTCGAAAGCTTGACGGTGGACCGGAAAGGAAGCGGAACGAAGCTCGTCTTCGGTAAAGAAGCGACGATCGCGAGGCTGATACTTCATGCGGCCGTATCGGTATTCGGTCAAGGAACGGTTCAGGTAGCGATCATCAACTCTGCCGGCATTCAGTTCGCGATCACGCCGGGCAAGCTGGAGCTCGGAACCGATGTGGATGGAAACGTTACGGTTAAAATCGGCGATAAGGAAATATCGGTTTCAGGAGGCGGCGGAAGTTTCGGCGGAGGCTCCGGACCTGCGGGCGGAAGCGGGGGCGGAGACGGAAGCAATCCCGGAGGGGAACCCGAATCGGGCGGCAATCCGGCGGTTCCAGTAGCTTCGATCCCGCTGGAAGGGAGCGTAGTCGAAAGCGTTTATACAGCCGGTCAAAGGATTGCTACCGTAGGCGACGTCGTTTACGGGGTTTCCGATCAGCCGGGTACGCTGTATCTGGTCCCTGGAGCGACCAGCCGCTATTTGTCCATGCTGGATATCGTCGTAACCGAGCATAAGGGGCTCAGCAAAAGCGTCCGGGCCAACGAGAAGGCGGTATTCTCCACGGCGGCTTTGCCGCCGGGCGATTATGTGCTGATCGGCGTAACCGCCGATTACGAGATGAGCGAGTATAGAAGCGACCAGGAGCTGCATCTGAATGCGCCGCTATCCGCTTCGCTGGCGCAGGAGTCGCTCTACGTGTACAGCAACAACGGCATCGTGGATATCGGGTTTAACAAACCTATTTCGAACAGCTTCGCGACGATGGCCGAGCTTCGCTCGTCCGTATCGTATGCGACGTATGCCGGTACGGTGACGATGGTCACATATGCGACAAACGACCGGGTAGAACTGCGGGAGCACATGCTGCGCATTGCATTCGCCGCGCCTCCGAGCGGCAAAGTGACCGTTCGGGTGCCGGCTGGCGTCTTGAAGGATTATGCGGGAGCCCCGCTCTCCCGGGCAGAGACGGTTCAGATCGACTTCGGACCGACGCTCGCTGTTGAGCAAAACGCGGTCAAGTCCGGGCAAGCTCTCTCGGTCGTAACGGACAGGGCGGCTGAGGTCTACTTGATCAAACGCGGTCTGAGCGCGACGAAAGCCGATTTGGAGAGAGGGATTCAAAACGGGAGCGTCCGGAAGGTGCAAACCGAAGCGAATGTACCTGCCTCCTTGGCTACCACGGGTCTTCCGCCGGGTTCCTATACGGTAATCGCTTGGGGCGGCAAATCGTCTTACATCCAAATTCAATAATGAAGCGCAGAAGTCCCGGCTCATGTCCGGGGCTTCTTTTCCGTGGACAAACGCTTCTCTAGCGGAACGTTGACAACCCTGCAAACCCGACATATAATCAAAAACAAACCAGATAGGATTTTTTAGGATTCTTAAATGAATAATTCAAATCAAAAATAAATCAATGCTTAGGAAGGAAGAACGTCATCATGTCATGGACGCGAGCCGGGAATGAAGCCTCTTCAAACAAAACGGACTGGCAGGAGGAGGAGGAGCGGCTTGAACCCGGAAGCTGCCAGCCCCTAGCCATCGTGCAAGTTCCGACAATAGCCGAACTTCTCCGGCTGCCGTCCGGGAGCCGGAAGGACGGAGCCGTTGTAAGGGTTGGCGGGTATCGCAAAGACGGCGACGGCGGGGGCAAATGGGTGCGGTATGATGCCGGCAGCGGGCGTCCGGACAACGGTGGAACGGTACATAATCCGCATGCCGGAGAAGAGCCCGGACGGTGGGAGACAATTCATGAGGGGGTAGCGGATTTTCGCTGGTTCGGCCTGTTCGGCGCGGACGCCGACGCTGACGATGCGCTTGAGGCTCTCATGGGCGATCCGGCGATATATCGTATAGAAGCGCACTCGGATCTGAACTTTTCCCGCCGTCACATATTTGCCCGCAGCCGGATCGAGCTTGATTTTCTCGGGCATACGGTAACGACGGAAGGAATCGAATTAAACGAACCGGACAACCCGTTCGGGGCGGTTATTTGCTTTCGCGGAACGGCAACAGGCGAGACGCAAACGGTCATCTTGCGCGACGGACTGGCCGAACTGACGGATGTGCTGGAAACGGCCGACTCCGCGGCCTTCGCCGTCGGCGACTGGTGGATCGTGCAAGCGGCCCCGCATCCGGAAGGAGCGGCCCAGCGTGAGTTGGATTACTTGCTGCAGGTGACGGAAACGATCGACGAGCGTCATGTCCGGTTCAATTACAAGCTCGGCTGGCCGCTCGAGGCGGGCCGGCGGATCGTGTATCGCAAAATAAATCCGGTCGTGCAGAGCCGCGTGCGCAATATGCGCTTTGTCGGCGTTCCGGTGGCACCATTGACGCCCTCCTTGACCAAGCCGTTCCCTACGTGGGATCAATTGGGCTCCAGCCCTGTCGCATACGAGTTTGCCGTGGAATGCGACGTCTCCGATATTCGCGCTGTCGGCGCGTTTTGGCCGGTTATTATGCGGCGATACTGCACATCCTTCGTCACCGAACGGTGCGAGCTGATCAATCCGGTTCAGCGGGATTGGGGCGGCACCGGTTATTTGACCCAACAAATCCACGTGCTGTACGGGCACGTCCGCGACTGCAACACGAGCAATGCCCGTCACTTGAACGACTTCACCTGCGCCGCCTATTGCATGGTTGAGAATTGTCACGGCGACGGGGACGATTACGGCCCGTTCGTAACCCATGGCCAATTCGAGCACGACTTGACGTATACCGGCAACTCGGGGCTGCTGTCGTTTGCCAACAGCGGCACGACCTGGGGCGACAGCGCCAAACGCATCACGGTCAGGAAGCATGTCGCGTCGAGAATCGTGGCGCACAAAAAAATAAGCGACTTGACGCTGGAGGACTGCTACGCCTATCGGAAGGAAGGTCTCGGCGATTCGGGTACGATTTGGGCGAACGCCGACGGCCTCCAGATGAGAGGCTGCACGGCGGAAAGCTCCGTCACGCTGTCGCAAAGCAGCGCCCGCTCCGGGAGAACGAACTTGATCGACGGATGCAGCTTTGACGCAACCCATGGGGGAGAGCTTGCTCGCGCAAGCCGACCCGACGGCGGAGCGATTGGGTTTCTTCCCGTTAGCGGAGACGTGACGATCGCGAACAGCAGCTTTACGAACGTCGGAAAGTTGATTGTGGGCAGCATCGGCCGGCTGACGCTACTCCATACGCGGTTTACCGGAGTTTCCGGCGGAGAAGGGGTTCTACAGGTCGCTTGTCATCAGCTGGTCGTTCGGGGCGGAGGCTTTGCCGACTGCGGCTTTGCGCTGATCGGGGCGTGGACCGGGGGAGAGCCCGGTTCCGCGCAGGTAACGGAAGCCGGTCAATCCGGTCAATCGGTTACGATTGACGGCGGCGCGGAGTTTTCGGGCACAAACGGCGCAATGGCGTTCATGAGCAGCATCGGCGAAACAAACAGCGTGACGTGGAGTCTCGGGTCAATGACTAGCTCGGCCGCCGCTCCGGGCATGGCCCACTTCGCTATTGAAGGCGGTAAGCACCGTTACCAAGCCGTTGGCAGCCGATTTAAGGGAGGCGCGTTTGACACGCGACCGGACGCTTTTGCCGCGTCTTCGTATATGCTGCATACGGCTTGCGTCGAGGAAGGCGTTGATCGCAGCCGTCTGCCGGCGGAGAGCGGTACGGTTCGTCACCGCGAAGGCAATCTGCTCCTTCCGTGAAGGCCGAGCTATCGCAGATTTCCGGCCAGTCGGTGCCGCAGCGGAAGGCTTTCCTGCGGTTGACAGGTTATCCCAATCGCTTGTTATAATGAGGATGTTCGTATCGCTAACAGAAGAGGTATCATATGGAGCCTAAAGCATTCCGCAAAAGCCCGCGCGAGCGGTTGAACGATATGGTAGCCCGTCTGCGCGAGGACATTGTGACGGGAAAGCTGCTTCCCGGTCAATTCCTTCCTTCGGAGAAGGCGCTGGCCGAACAGTTTGACCTAAGCAACCAGTCGGTGCGCAAAGGACTCGACATTTTGGTCGGCGAGGGCTTTCTGGAAAAAATACCGCGCGTCGGCAACAAAGTGATTCTTTCGCGAAACGACGATACGACGACGGTCAAATTCGGCTTTCACTCCTCGGTGATCAGCGAAGCAAGCTTGTTGAAGCTGATCGCCTTATTTCAGGAGGAAAACCCGCATATCCGCGTGCAGGCCGTTCCGCTCACCAGCTCGAGCTTTCATTATATAGGAAACTATTTTTCCGGCGGCATTCTCGATGCCGTCATGATGAACTATACCGACTTTCGGGAATGTATGGAGAACGGCGGAGAGAACCTGCTCGAATCGCTGCCGCGCAACCCGGACATGTACCCGTTTTTGTCCGACGCTTTTTCTTCCAACGAGCAGCTTCTGGTTCTTCCCTTTATTTTCTCCCCGCTGCTGCTGGCGTACAACCGCGCCCATTTTACGGAGAAAGGCGTTACCGAGCCGGACAGCAGCTGGACGTGGCACGATCTGATCCGAGCTGCCGAGCGGCTTGCGGTACCGAACGAGCGGGTCGGGTTCCATTTCGACTTTTACTCGCCGAACCGGTGGCCGCTGCTGGCGCTGCAAACGGATGCCCGGTTCGAGCGCGGGCCGGATGGGGCGCTCCGTCTGTGCGGTACGCCGATGATGGAAGCGCTTCGCAATTGCCGCGACATCAAGCGCGAGCTTTCCCATTTGTCCGACGGGGTCGCAACGGGCGAATCGGAGCGCATGCTGGCGAAGGGCAAGGCGTCGATGATCGTGACCAGCTTTTTTTACTTGAACTATTTGCAAAACAAGCCGATCCCGTTCGATATCGCTCCCGTTCCCCATTTCGGAACGCCGCGTTCGCTGCTCCTTTCGATCGGTCTTGCCGTGAACCGGCGCTCTACGAACAAGGAGCCGGCGCTAAGGCTGCTCGAATTTTTGACGTCCCAGACGGCTCAGACGTTTATCCGCCAGCATACGTACAGCTTGCCGTCGCTGCGGCCGGCGGCCGAATGGGTCGGGGAAGAGAAAATGTACAGGCCTTCTCGTTTCTCGCTGTTCCGGGAGACGATTCCGGGGTTCCGGTTTTTCACCGATCTCGGCATCGATTCGGCCGAATTGACACGGCTGAACCGCGAGCTGAAGCTGTATTGGGCCGGATTGGAGTCGGAAAGCGCCGTATGCGCGCAGATCGAGGCGTGGAGCCGAGACAGCGCGGAGTAGAGCTTTAAAGTCTCGGATGCAGCACACCTAGGGCAGGATGGGGGAGCAAAGAGTCGCCCGGCTTCGATTTGCCGCCGATTGCTTCTAATCGGCTTCTCCGGCGAAACTGTGTTCTTTTGCTGGCAAGCGGCACACAAATAAGCTACAATATTAATATTGTGCAAAAAAGCAAGGCAACCATTCTTTCATAGAGGTGAACTCCGTGCAGCCGAAACAAACGATCATCCACCTGCCGGTATACCAGCCGGGCAAACCGATCGAAGCCGTTAAGCGCGAATTGGGCTTGAGCGAGGTTATCAAACTGGCATCCAACGAAAATCCGTTCGGATGTTCCCCCAAGGCGAAAGAAGCGATCGTCGCCGAACTGGAGACGGCGAGCTTATATCCCGACGGAGGAGCCGTCGAGCTTACGTCGGCGCTTGCCGGCCACTTCGGCGTGCAGCCGAACCAGATCATATTCGGTGCCGGCTCCGACGACGTCATATTGATGATTGCCCGGGCTTATCTCGTGCAAGGCGACGAGACGGTCATGGCGACGCACACGTTCCCGCAGTACAAGCATAACTGCGAGATCGAGGGCGCCGTGTCGATAGAGGTGCCGCTCAAGGACGGCAAGCACGATTTGCCGGCGATGCTGGCCCGGATCAACGACCGCACGAAAATCGTCTGGATATGCAACCCGAACAATCCGACCGGAACGGTCGTATCGCGTCAGGAATTGAACGACTTCCTCAAGCAGGTACCGGCTCACGTGCTGGTCGTGCTCGACGAAGCTTATATCGAATACAGCGAGTCCCCGGAGCTGCCGAACGGGATCGATGTGATCGCCGAGTACGACAATGTAATTACGCTGCGGACGTTCTCGAAAATATACGGTCTGGCTTCGCTGCGCATCGGTTACGGAATCGGGCATCCGGATGTGATCCATGCGATCAATCAGGTGCGCGAGCCGTTCAATACGAACCGCTTTGCTCAAGCCGCGGCCAAGGCGGCAGTAGAGGACCAGCAATTCATCGCGTTCTGCCGCGAGCAAAATGCTCAGGGCATCGCTTATTTGACAGGAGAGTTCAACCGCCTCGGCTTGGACTACTATCCGGCATACGGCAATTTCATCATGGTGGACGTCAAGCGTCCGGCAAAAGACGTCTTTGATGGTCTGCTTCGCAAAGGGCTGATCGTGCGCGGCGGTCATGCCCTCGATTTCCCGACGAAGATTCGCGTAACGGTCGGCAGCGAGACCCAGAATGCGAAGTTTATCTCCGCGCTGGAGCAAGTGCTTGGAGAAGTTGCCGCGAATGGATAAAGTCGCCGTCATCGGCGTCGGTTTGATGGGCGGATCGCTGGCGCTCTGCTTCAAAGACAAGCCGGGCATCCGTGTGGCGGGCTACGACATCAATCCGCTCGAGCTGGAGAAAAGCATGAAACGTGGCGTGATCGACGTCGCGTGCGCATCCTTGGAAGAAGCGGTGGACGGGGCGGACTTTATTTTTCTGTGCGTCCCGGTAGGACTGCTGGAGCAGTATTTGGACCGGCTGCTGCAAATCTCGCTTAAGCCGGGCTGCATCATCTCCGATGTAGGCAGCACGAAAGCGTCCATTGCGCATTACGCGGCAAGCCGAGTCCTGCCCGGCGTGTATTTTATCGGCGGCCATCCAATGGCCGGCTCGGAGAGGTCCGGGGTCGAGGCGGCAACATCGCTGCTGTACGAGAACGCCTTTTATGTGCTGACGCCGGACGAAACGACGCCGGAGGATATTTACGACCGGCTCGCGGCGCTGCTGAAGCATACGAAGGCGCATATCGTGCGGGTCGAACCGCAGCGGCACGACCGGATCGTAGGGGCGGTCAGCCATCTGCCTCACGTCATAGCCGTTGCTCTGGTCAACCAGATTGCCCGCTACAATGAGGAGGACGGTTTGTACGAGAGCTTGGCCGCAGGCGGCTTCCGAGACATAACCCGAATCGCTTCCGGACACCCATACATGTGGCGCGATATCCTGCTCAATAACCGGGACGAGCTGCTTCGTCTGCTGCGCGACTGGAATGCCGGGATAAGCAAATTCACCGATCTGCTGGAGACGAGCGACGGCGAAGGCGTGTATCGCGAGTTCGAAAGCGCGGGAGCGTTCCGCAGCAAGCTGCCCGAACGCCGCAAGGGGATGATAATCGCTCTGTACGACGTGTACGTGGACGTGCCCGACCATCCCGGCATTATCGGGCAGATCGCGACGCTGCTCGGCGATCAGCGGATCAATCTGAGCAACATTCAGATTATCGAGAGCAGAGCGGATGTTCCGGGCGTGCTCAGGCTGTCGTTCCGCAATGAAACCGATATGGATGCGGCCATCGGACTGTTGAAAAAAAGCAACTACAAGGTCCAGTTGTAGAAGCCGACTCTTCATAAAAAAATTTCAAAAAAAACGACGAAGCGGTGAAACCGTTTCGCCGTTTTTTTCGTCTATTAGGAAGTACATTAAAAAATGAATATGAGGGAAACCGTTTTCAAAAATGTGTTGACAAAATGAAAACGGATACATATAATAAAAGTACAGTATGGTTTCTCTCCACTCCTATCCGAAAATATGGCACTGTGTGCAACCACCGGTTTCGGTGGTCTTTTTTTTTGTGCAAGAAGGAATTTTCCTAGTATTTGCAGAATTGTTATAGCTTAAGGCGAAACGCTATAGGCTACCTTTTGCCTGTTTTTTCGCGTTCCGCGCAACTTTTTGCTCCCGTCATAGTAAAACTAAGTAGACTATTGGCTGGGAGCGTCACTCGGGTTAGGCAAGGAGGGGCGCTTGTAATGACCGATTCCCAGTTAATTCGGGAAATCAAGGATGGCAACGTGCAATATTACGAAGAATTGATGCGGCGTTACGAGCGCAAAATCTTGTCGTACATTTATCACATGCTGAAAAGCGCCCGCATGGATACGATGGCCGAGGATTTATGCTCGGAGACGTTTTACAAAGCGTATCGCAGCCTGCATTCTTTCCGCGAGGTCGAAGCTTCCTTCTCGACTTGGCTTTACACGATTGCCCGCAACACGGTGCTCAGCGAGCTCCGTAAAAATAAAAACGTTCACGTATCGCTGGAGGAGAACAGCGCCTTCGCATTGGCCCTGTCGGTCGCTTCGTCGGAGCATACGCCGGAGCAGGCCATGCTGCGCAATGAGAAGGTGTCCATGGTACGGGACGCTATCAACAATTTGCCGGAGAAGCAGCGTTCCGCTCTCATCCTGCGCGAGTACGACCAGATGGACTACCAGGAGATCGCCACCATTCTCGGTCAGACCGTCAGCTCGGTCAAATCGCTGCTGTTCAGAGCCAGAGCAAGCATCAAGATGCAGCTCGAGCCTTACATGGAGCCTGTCTTCAAAGAGTAGAAGGGATGAATCAGCCATGAAATGCCACGATGTTCAAGAATGGTTGGGGGCCTATTGGGATTTGCCGGAAGACGACGATCGGCGCCGAGCCGTCGATGAGCATATCGGGCAATGTCCGACGTGCCGGGAAGAATTCGAGATCTGGGAGGAAAGCACCGATCTGATTCGCAATTCTGTCGTCGGTCTCGACCGGCAGGTCGAATACGTGCCGGTGTCCGCCCAGGTCATGAACCGGATTTATGCGGACGAATCCTGGCGCATCCCGGTTCCCAACAAGCTATATGCTTTTTCTTATAAGCTGCGCCGCAATCTGACCGCTGTCGTGGCGCTTTGCATGACTTTGTTCGTGTTCGGCTTTGTGCTCTCGGCCATGGGGGTCGGAGGGGGCGAGAAGACGCCCAAATACGGTCTGAAACCGGTAGCCAGCGCTACGAACGAGGTGCACAACGTCGCCGTCAAAGCCAAAAACTTGCCGACGGCCACGGCCAGTCTGAAAGATCCTTACATGGTAACGATGGGGCCGATCCGCAGCGTTCCCGACTATATGGTCGTCGTTTCGCTGCTTGGCCTGACGGGAACGATACTGATTATGAATTGGCTCTCGCGGACAAAAGCATAGCCGTCGGACCGGACCTCTAAGCGGAGGTCCTTTTTTCAACGAGAATGCAATGGGAAGGAAGGAAAGCTTGTGACGATATTGGGGTTTATTCGGCACGGAACGACGGAATGGAACGTAGCGGGTCGTCTGCAGGGCCAGAACGATATCCCTTTGAATGAAGCGGGTAGAAGACAGGCGTACGCTCTAGGCGAGCGGCTGCTGTCGGAACGATGGGATTGCGTCGTCAGCAGCGATTTGGCGCGCGCCAAAGAAACGGCGGACATTATTGCCGGCATCGCGGGTCTCGGTCCGGTTCGGCTGGAACGAAGCTTGCGGGAGCGGACGCATGGCCGGCTGGATGGCACCACGCAGGCGGAGCGAGTCGCTGCCTGGGGGGACGACTGGCATTTGCTCGATCATGGCGTTGAAAGCAATGCCGATCTGTATGCGCGAGGAGCGGGATATTTGGACGAGCTTGCCGCCGGGCAGGCGGGCAAACGCATCCTCGTCGTGACCCACGGCGCTTTTATCGCCGTACTGCTCAACGGCATGCTGGCGCGAATGCCGGAAGGCAGCATTCAGAACACCTCGTTGACCGTCGTCGAGAAAAAGCCCGAAGGCTGGGAATGCGTATTATTTAACTGTACCGACCATTTGGTGCAAAGTCAGCGATAATTGATATAAGCCAAGCCCGCAAATTCGTCAAAAGGACGGATGTGCGGGTTTTTTCGCGTTTTGGGGCGTTTAATTTCCCAAAAAATAGCGATACTGGTTAGTAAAGCAGAGGGGGGACGCTACGATGAACTTGGCCGACATGCTTTGCTACGCCGATATCCAACAATTGAGCAGCATTGCGAACGCATATGATTGCAAATGCAACGGGCATTCCAAAAACGATTTGATCCAGTCGATCTTGTCTCAGGTGAACCGCCGCGACGTATTCGAACGGGAGTTGGGGGCGATGCCGACGGAGCATATCCGTTTTTTGAATTCGCTCGTGTTCGAGCAGCGGGATTTGTTCAGTCTCGAGGAGCTTGTCGCGAGAGCCCAGCTCTCTCATTTCGGACAGACCGGGGAGCCCGGCAATCCGCGCGAGATGATCGCCAGCTTCAAGCGGCGCGGCTGGCTGTTCAACGGCTATTCGCAGACGACGAAATATTTGTTTCAGTTCCCGCAAGATTTGAAGAAACGGTTTACCGATACGATGGCGCGTTCATTCGGCCGCGATCTCGTCTACGCGGACGATCCCGACGTATATCGGGACGAACATACGCTGATCGTCGACGATGTGTACCAGCTTCTTCATTATATATATCACAACGAAGTCGTACTGACGTCCGACGGCGCTCTTTATAAGCGTCATTTGCAGCAACTGCTCGACAGGCTTTCGGTCAAGGAGCAGCCGGCGCCCAAGGGAGGCTGGCGGTTCGGCTACGGCCGCAAGTACCGGGATTTGCCGGACCGGCTATCGTTTCTATACGACTACTGCTACTTCCACGATCTGCTGGAGGAGCGTCCGGGCGTGCTGCAACTGACCGACAAAGGGAAACAGACGGTATTGGAGGGACGGCGCGAAAATCTGGCGCAGCTGTATCGGTTTTGGCTCAAGCTGTACAAGGGACCGATTCCGAACTTGCAGTCGCTCGTGTTTTGGATCGGCAAGCTGGCAACCGATTGGGTCACGGTGCAGTCGCTGGCGGAGGTCATGTGTCCGCTTATCCGTCCATTTTACTACGACACGTCGGAATCGATCTTTGAGCGGCGCATCTTGCAGATGATGACGCATCTCGGGCTGCTGCGCTTCGGCGAAGACGGGGAGCTGGGAAGCACGATCCGGATGACAAAGCTTGGCGAGAGCGTCATGGAAGGGACGTATGTGGCCGACGAGGAGGCGATACCGCTGCAGATTGACAATCTGCCATTCCCTTGATACAATTTTCTCCATTTCCTAACAGAAACGGAGCGAACGCCAATGCTGCATCACTACAAGGAAGCTTATCCGCATATTCATCCGACGGTCTATCTGGCGGCCGGCATTCAACTGATCGGGGACGTTGCGATCGGAGAGGAGGGCTCTGTCTGGTATAACACCGTGCTGAGAGGGGATTTGGCCCCGATCCGGATCGGTCGCCGGACGAACATCCAGGACGGCTGCATCGGCCATGTGAACCAGGACCAGCCGCTCATCGTCGGCGACGAAGTGTCGGTCGGACACGGCGCCATCATCCATGGCTGCACGATAGGCAAAGGCACATTAATCGGCATGGGGGCTATCGTACTAAACGGGGCGGAAATCGGTGAATATGCTTTAATAGGGGCCGGTTCGATCGTCACCGAGAACAAGAAGATACCGGGCTATACGCTCTCGCTCGGTTCGCCGGCCAAAGTGGTGCGGGAGCTGACGGAGCAAGATTTGCAGCGAATGCAACGAACGATGGAAAGCTATGTGCGAAAAGGCAAGGAGTACAGGGGCGAGTTGTAAAGGATTCGGCCTGCTCCTTCTTCGCCTTCGACCGACGCTTTCCTACTGGGAGGGGTGCCCTTTGGAAAAAATGGACGTTTCCGGTTACGCGGCAATGCTGGGACTATTCGCGGAAATGGTGCTGGACGATGCGATACGCAAGCAGAAGGAGCAGGCGCTTTACCGGGAAATCGACAATGCCCTCGCGAGAGGGGACGAAGAGTCGTTTATTGCGCTGACGCAGCAGTGGAAGGAACTGCATTCCTGATCGACGGCGGCGACGCCTGAAACGCTTGGACGAACAAAAGACGGTGACGGACGTGCGTCTACCGTCTTTTTTTTGCGGCCCGGCAAGCCGTTAAACGGACAGGGAATCCGATTTCAAGTGCGGTTCGAGGAGAAGACGCTGCCGCAGCGTCGCTTTGCCGCCGTTTTTTTAATGCGATTGCCCAGCGCTTCGCGGCGATTTTGATCGCCTTCGCCGGGTCTTTGTGCTAAATTAAGAAGAGCGCCTTGAAGGCGTCTGAAGCGAACCGAACGACAAGGAGTGGACAAGCTTTGAAATTCAGCGATATCGAACGTGCCGATTGGGAAGGGCTGAAGCCTTATCTGGACACGTGTCTGCTGCCGGTAACCGGCTTGACGGGCTTTGAGCAGCCGTGGGAGGCGACGCAGGAGCTGGAATATTTGCGGGACATCATGGATTGCATCGAAGGGCCTTACAAAGGACGGATCGTTACTTATCCCGCTTTTCATTACGTGGAAGGCCCGGGTGCCGCTTTCATGGTCAATTCCGTGTGCCAGAAGCTGAAAGGGGCGGGATTTCGCTACGTGATTCTTATAACCGGCCAGCCGGCCGTGGAGGGCGCGCCTTATCCCGACGCGGATCTGATGCTTTGTCCGGAGGCGGCGGACGGGGAAGTGATGCAGGCCGATGCGTTCCGGACCAAGGCGGCCGAGGAAATCGGCGCCATGTGGAGGAAAGGTGCGGAGAAAGGGGCGTAATCCGCCTGTCGGAGGAGCGGCAAATTTCGGGCGTATGATTGACGGAAAAAATGTGAAGGATAAGTGCGAGACGAACTTGTGACAATTTCGTTAAATGTTGGCTCGTACGCTTCGAAACGGCTTGCAAATCCAAACTCTCCGTTCTTGACGCCCTACATGTCCTAAGCTATTATAAATAATGTCCTAGTATGCGTGCAAACAAAATTGTCGTTTTACGACGTGCGATAAATGGCATAAAAGGGGGTAGAAGACGAAATGCATGACGCTCAACACAAGCATTCTTCCGAAAAACCGATTCCGCGGCGCGAAATGTCCCGCCGTCAATTTTTATCGTATGCCCTCGGCGGAACAACTGCTTTCATGGCGGCGGGCGTCACAATTCCGATGATCCGTTTTGCTGTCGACCCGATCCTGCAACCGGCGGGCGCAGGTGAGTTCGTAAAGGTTGTGGAAGAAAGCAAGATTACGGCCGAACCGAAATCGTTCAAATTCCAGGTGCATCAGGTGGATGGCTGGTACGAGAGCGATAAGGAACTGGAAGCGTGGATCCTGAAGGATGAGAAAGGCGAGATTTACGCCTTGTCGCCGGTCTGCAAACATTTGGGCTGTACGGTCAACTGGAATGCGGATACACGGTTTCCAAACCAATTTTTTTGTCCGTGTCACGAAGCGCATTACACCAAGGAAGGCAAAAACTTGGCAGTAGCGCCCGCTCCGCTTGACGAGTACAAGATCAAAGTTGAAGGCGGATTTGTGTACCTCGGCAAAGTTCAGCCGAACCAGCACGTCACGAAATAAGGAGGCGTTACGATCAAATGTTCAAAAGCATGTACAACTGGATTGACGAGCGTCTTGATATAACCCCTTTATGGAGAGACGTTGCGGATCACGAGGTACCTGAGCACGTAAACCCGGCGCACCATTTTTCCGCGTTCGTCTATTGCTTCGGCGGGCTGACCTTCTTCTTGGTCATTATTCAAATTTTGTCGGGTATGTTTCTGACCATGTATTACGTGCCCGATATTATCAATGCCTACACGAGCGTCGACTATTTGCAGAACAAAGTCGCTTTCGGCGTTATCGTTCGGGGCATGCATCACTGGGGCGCGAGTCTCGTTATCGTCATGATGTTCCTACATACCCTGCGCGTCTTTTTCACAGGCTCGTATAAAGCGCCTCGCGAAATGAACTGGGTAGTCGGCATGCTGATCTTCTTCGTAATGCTCGGTCTTGGATTTACCGGTTACTTGCTCCCTTGGGACAATAAAGCGTATTTCGCGACCAAGGTCGGCATCGGGATCGCGACCAGCATTCCGGTTATCGGACATTACATTGGTTTATTCCTGCAAGGCGGCGAGATCGTTGGCGCCCAGACGTTGACCCGCTTCTTCGCGCTGCATGTATTCTTCTTGCCGGGGGTTCTCCTTGCACTGCTCGCAGGTCACTTCTTCATGATCCGCAAACAGGGCATTTCCGGACCACTATAATAGAAGGGAGGACGAATGCGTGGCACACGGTCATAATTCAAAAGAAAAAGTGGTTTACGTCGGCGATTCCCGCGTACGCAAGAGCGGGCCGATGATCCCTCCCGATTATTCGGCTTTTCCCGGAAAATCGGAAGTGTTTATCCCGAACTTTCTGCTTAAGGAATGGATGGTAGGTTGTGTAGCTCTTGTAGGCGTACTCGTGCTTGTCATGCAAGAGGCCGCTCCGCTCGGCTATCCGGCGGACCCGACGAACACGGCGATCATCCCGATGCCGGACTGGTACTTCCTGTTCCTGTATCAATTCCTCAAATATCCGTACGTTTCCGGCAATACGCTGAAAATTTTTATCGGTTCGATCATTATCCCGGGCATTGCGTTCGGCGGCCTTTTGCTTGCTCCGTTCCTCGATACGGGCAAGGAAAGAAGATTTTACAGACGTCCGATCGCTTCCGCCATGATGTTCGTTACGCTGATTGCCTGCATTCACTTGACGGTCGTCTCATGGACGCACTATCAAAAAGAGCTGACGGACAAAAACCTGATTCCCGAGCATATCAAGCGCGAGGAAGAAATGAAGGAAGCCAAGAATGCCGGCGGTACGTCCGGCAGCGGCGGGGCGAAGAAGCCTACAGTCGCGGCTATCGTCGCCGAGGATGATCCGGGCTATACGGTTTATCAGAAAGCGACATGCGTAACGTGTCATGCCAAGGATTTGAAAGGCAGTCCTGCGGCTCCGTCGCTTCGCGGTACTGGCGACAAGCATACCAAAGATGAGATTATGAACATTATCAAGAAAGGGCAAGCGCCGGGCATGACCGCCCAGTACGAACCCAATATTCAAAAAGGTCTGACGGCAGCGGAGCTCGATCAACTCGCAGGCTGGCTCGCCAATCAGAAGAAACAATAAAAGCATTCAGCATGGCCAAGACAAGACCTGACCGTTTCGACGGTCAGGTCTTTCGCTTCAAAGCGCCGTGCTGCGCTGCGTGCGGAGAAAGTCCGTGTCGCAAGCGCTGTCGCCGGGAGGGCTGTCCGTGTCGCTATTCGTTTGGTTTGACCGCGTTTTTCTGCATAACCGCGCGTTTCTCCTTGCCCTGTTCGTCGTCAATGTGCTGGGGACCGTCTACGGCTACGTGTGGTATTGGGATCAGATCGTCAGTACGGTTGAGACTATGTCCCCCTGGCTGGTGCTGTTCGTTCCCGATAGTCCGACCGCGAGTCTCTGGTTCACCGTATCTCTGGGCGTCTTGCTGTTCGCCCCGAAGGGGATCGGTTCGAACGGAGTCGGCTTCATAGCTGCGCTGGGAGCCATATCGTCAGTCAAATACGGTGTATGGGCGGTCGCCATGAACGCAGCTGTCGCTTATCAAGGAGAGCCGCTCGTCTGGCAGGAATGGATGCTGATCGTTTCCCATCTGGGCATGGCGGTGGAAGCGCTACTGTTTATTGGCCGCTTCCGCGTGCGGGGAGTTCATATGCTGTTCGCCCTGCTGCTGCTGTTCCTCAATGATTGGCTGGATTACCACGCCGGGATTTACCCGTGGCTTAGAGATATTTTACTCGATGATTTGGGTGCAATCGAGCTGTTCACTTGGACGATGACGCTAGTCAGCACGGCGATCGTCGCCCTTACGATCCGTTGGTCTAAAACCGGACATTCCCCCATAAGATGAGTCGAGGGGGGATGTCCGATGTTCGTTTTCGGCAATGGACGATTGGGGTGGTCCAGCCTTGCCGTACTGCTTGTTCTGCTCGTGCTGGCCGGATGCGTCAAAAAGGAGCAGTCCGTCGAGCAGGGCAATCCGGTTTCGCCGGAGCAGCTCCGGCAGGCGGCTCAACTGAACGCTGCAGCGGACGAGCTGTACCGCTATATGATGGACGGCGATATTGAAAAGGCGCGGGACAAGTTGGAGCAACTGGGCAGTAAAATGACGGAAATCCGATTCGAAGGGATGACTTCGGTCGAAGGGGTAAGCGCGTTGTCGGAAACGATCGTGCAGGCCAAGCGGGTGCTGCAGTCGGTTCATGTGACGCCTGAGGAAGGACAAGCCGCCGTTGCCAAAATCCGGCTGGCTACCGATGCGCTGACGCATGCCAACCAGCCGATGTGGCTGCAATATTATAAAGGGATGAAGGAAGCGGCCGACCAACTCGGACAAGCCGTACAGCTCAGGGACAGAGGCACTGCCGCCAAACAGCTGGAGGAGCTGCAGTTCCGCTACAATACGATACGGCCGTCGCTATTGATTAGCAGGCAGCCGTTTCAGGTCGAGAAGATGGATTCCTTGATGGCTTTTATGCGCGGACGGTTGAGCGGGGCCGAATCCGATTTGCAGCAGTTGGGCGGCGCGCTAGAGCATCTGCGGCTGACGCTGGACGAGCTGTTCCAGCGAACGGACCGATCGGCTTACGTGCCCATGGTAGAGCCGGAGGTGCCGATGGCATCGGTCGTTTTGCTGGGATCGGTCATCGTCGCTATCTTATCGTTTGCGGCATGGCGCATATTCGATTTCGAACGGAATTCGTTCGGAGGAGGCAACAGGCGCGGGGGGCGGTGAAGCCACCCGTGTCTTTTTTTGCTGCATCGCAGGGCAGACCGCGAACCGTCAGCGGCCCCGAAAGCCTTCGCCCAGCACGTCGTGCACATCGGAGATAACAATAAAAGCTTGGGGATCGATGCTTTTGACGATTCCCTTCAGCTTGCGCGTTTCCTGGCGCGCGACTACGCTGTACACGACATTTTTACCCGATTGCGAATAAGCCCCTTTTGCAGCAAACAGCGTAACGCCCCGATCCATCTCCTGCGTTATCGCCTCGGCGATCCGGTCTCCTTCATCGGATATGATGGTGAACGCTTTGGCGGAATAAGCGCCTTCCGTTATAAAGTCGATCGTCCGCGAAGCGATGAAGACGGCTACGAGCGTATACAGCACTTTTTCTTTCGGAATATAGAGCAGCGACGATCCGATCACGAGCACGTCGACGGCAAGAATGACTTGCCCTATGCTCCAGCCCCTCGTTCTGGAAAGCAAGCTGGCGATTATGTCCGTACCACCGGTCGTGCCGCCGAAGCGAAAAACGATTCCGAGGCCGATACCGAGCGTGAGACCGGCATACAAGGTAGCTAGAAAAAAATCGTGTTCCGCGCGGAACGGGACGATCCAGCCGTGGCCGATCGCTACCTCCATGAGCCGTAAAAACAGCGACAGCGTCAAAGCGCCGATTACCGTATAGAGCATCGCCGACTTGCCGATCGTTTTCCAGCCGAGCAGGAACAGCGGAACGTTCAGGGCAAGCGTCGTAATCGATATCGGCCAGTCCAAGGCATAATTGAGAAGCAGCGAGATGCCCGTGACGCCGCCCTCCATCAGCTCGTTCGGGATGACAAAATAATGGAGCGCGAATGCGTATACCGCGGTACCCAAGGCGATAGGGACCCACGATTTCAGCCCTTCCAGCCATTTGCTGCGCATGATGGTCCCCCCCGTCTGTCCGATAGACTGTCATTTGTTTCTAGTATGCCCCTCGGATAGCAAAAAAGATTTGTTTTCCGCCGCCCTTTTGCGTTAACATGTAGGATAGAACAGCGTTTCAAAGAAAGAGCCGGATAGGAGGAGTGTTCTGAGCATGCCGGAAAAATCTCTTCAAGAGATGCAGAGGGAAGTGGATGCTTACATTTCCCAATATAAAGAAGGTTATTTCAGTCCGCTCGCTATGCTCGCCCGGATGTCGGAGGAAGTCGGGGAGCTGGCTCGCGAAGTCAACCATCAGTTCGGGCCGAAACCGAAAAAGGCCGGGGAAGCGGATAATTCGATCGAGCTGGAGCTTGGCGATATTTTGTTCATTACGATCTGCTTTGCCAATTCGCTCGGCATCGACCTGACCGAGGCCCATAATGCGGTCATGCGCAAATTCCAGACCAGGGACGCCGACCGGTGGACGAAAAAGGACACCGAACAAGGCTGATCTTCATATGCTGTACCATCGGATACGCAGGGCGAATGCCGCTGCCGTACTCGGATGCAAGGAGCTTGCACCGGCTTGGCCGGTATGAGATTCGGGGCAGAGGAGGGCGACGATGGACGGCGAGGACGAAATCAAGCAAGCTTACGCTTCGATTCTGGATGCCGATTTCGAACGGGCGATCGACTGGTTCGAGCAAGCCGTTCGGGTCGATCCGGACAATGCGGACTATCACTACAAACTATCGGTCACGTACGCGCGCAGCAACCGGCTGGATAAGGCGATCAAGCACGCCAGGCTGGCTTGCAAGCTGCAAGCGGATCACGACGTATACCGGCTGCATGCCGATGCGGTAGAAGCTCGGTTGCTGGTCCGCGATGCGGGAACGCAATGGGATGACTCCAGGCAGCTGTATCGCGCCGTCGAACAACTGAAGCAGGCCGTCTGCCTCGACCCGCTTCTGACGGAAGCGTATTTGCTGCTCGCGATCGCCTATGGGGAGCAGGGGCAGTACGAGCTCGCGCTGCAGGCGGCCAAGGATGCGGTCAAGCTGGAGCCGCAGAACGCGCAGGCGAATCGGCTTGCGGGGAGATATAGAGCGAAGCTGAAGCGTTATTTGCGTTCTTAGGCGGGAGCACGGCTATTATCTTTTTCATACGCTTTAGACTACTACCGAAAAAGGGGATCACATATGGACGCTAAAATTCATGTAGCTGTAGCCGGAGCAAGCGGAAGAATGGGCAAGGAAGTCGTCAAAATGGTACTGGCAGACCCGGAGCTGCGGCTGGTGGCCGCCATTAACCGTTCGCACGAAGGAGTGGATGCGGGAACGCTAGTGGGCTTGCCCGCGTGCGGCGTTCCGATCAAAACGGATCTGGACACCGCCCTTCAAGGGGCGGACGCGCACGTGCTGGTCGATTTTACGACGCCGCAGGCCGTCCTATCGAACAGCCGAATCGCCATCGGCAGACGGGTCCGTCCGGTTATCGGGACAACGGGTCTCTCGCCGGACCAGATCGAGGAACTGGACAAGCTTTGCAAAGATAACGGCATTGGCGGCATTATAGCGCCCAACTTTTCCATCGGCGCGATCTTGATGATGAAATTTGCCGCTCAAGCGGCCAAACATATGCCTCACGTGGAAATTATCGAATACCACGGCGATCAGAAGCTGGACGCTCCGTCGGGCACTTCGATCAAGACGGCCGAGCTGATCGCCAGCAACCGGCAGGAGCTGCGCCAAGGCAATCCGCAGGAGGAAGAAACGATCGAAGGGGCCAGAGGCGGTTATTACAACGGTTTCCGGATACATAGCGTGCGCTTGCCGGGCGTCTTCGCCCAGCAGGAAGTCGTCTTCGGCGGCTTCGGGCAGACGCTGAAAATCCGTCACGATTCGTACGACCGTGCAGGCTACATGCCGGGGGTCAATCTGTCGATAAAGAAAGCGATGGAGTTGACCGGCATCGTATACGGTTTTGAGCATTTTATCGATTGACCGGGGCAAGCAACCGGGAGCGAACAGTGGAGGGATACCCGATGAATATCGCTTTAATCGCACATGACCGCAAAAAAGAGGAAATGGTCAATTTCGTGATCGCCTACGAGGAAGTGTTCAGCCATCATGAGCTGTACGCGACCGGCACCACCGGCACGAGGGTGATGGAGGCGACCAAGCTGCAAGTGCACCGCTTCATGTCCGGACCGCTCGGAGGAGACCAGCAGATCGGCGCCATGGTCGCCCGCAATGAAATGGATCTTGTCGTATTCCTGCGAGACCCGCTTATGGCCCAGCCGCACGAGCCGGATATTATCGCCTTGCTCCGCCTGTGCGATGTCCAGGGAATACCTGTCGCTACGAATATCGCTTCGGCCGAGCTGCTCGTCCGATCCTTGGACCGCGGGGAATTTGGCTGGCGGGAGCTGAAAGACAAATATAAACCGGGTGTGATGTGAATATGTCCGAATCGGTCGATATTTTAATATTCGGGGCCCATCCGGATGATGCCGAGATCGGAATGGCCGGCACGATCGCCAAGCATACGCGCTCCGGCTATCGCGTTGCCGTATGCGACCTGACGCGCGCGGAAATGTCCTCCAACGGGGATGTGGAGACGAGGCGGCAGGAAGCGGACGAAGCCGGACGCATTCTCGGCCTTGCGGCAAGATCGAATCTGGGCTTGCCCGACCGTGGATTGTATCTGACGAAGGAGAACGCCGACGCAATAACCCGGGAAATCCGCCAGCGCCGGCCGAGTATCGTCTTCGCCCCTTACTGGCAGGACAGGCACCCCGATCATGTAGCATGCAGCCGACTGGTCGAAGAGGCGGTGTTTAACGCCAAGCTGCGCCGGTACATGCCCGAATCGGAGCCGGTGACCGTGGAGCAGCTTTATTTTTACTTTATTAACGACGTCGATCGCGCCGATCTGCTCGTAGACGTAACCGAGGCGTATCCGGCCAAGACGGCCGCCTTGCGCGCCTATGCCAGCCAGTTTACGCCGGCGGCGGGAGGAAACGGCTTCGTCGCCACTCCGCTCAATCAGGACTATCTGGACCGCGTTGAGGCACGAGACCGTCTGCTTGGGCAGAAGCGGATGGTTCCTTATGCGGAAGGCTTCGTATCCAAGCAGCCGCTGATCGTCGACCTATTCTGACAACAGGGCGAATATACTGTAAAGCGTGACGCTAATTCCGCGGAACATAACGGGGGCTTTATGACAGGAGCCGCCCAGAGGCAAGCATGCCGCACAAGCGGGGAGGAAACGGAATGAGCAGCGACCGTCTGAAAATAGGAATTACATGCTACCCGTCGCTCGGGGGCTCCGGAGTCGTAGCGACGGAGCTCGGGAAATTGCTTGCGGAAAAAGGCCACGAGGTTCACTTTATTACGCACAGCGTCCCGTTTAGGCTGGGTAAATTCCACAAAAACATTTATTACCACGAGGTCGAAGTCAACGACTATTATGTGTTCAAATATCCGCCATACGACTTATCGCTGGCCAGCAAGATGGCTCAGGTGGCGAAGATGGAAAAGCTCGACCTGCTTCATGTCCATTATGCGGTGCCTCATGCCGTATGCGCCTTTCTGGCGAAGGAGATGGCGGGTTGCGACCTGAAAGTCATTACGACGCTTCACGGCACCGATATTACGGTGCTCGGCCAGGACGAGTCGCTGAGCGATCTCATTCGGCTGGCCATCGAACGCAGCGACGCGGTTACGGCGGTTTCCATGGATTTGATCCGGGAAACGCGGGACTTGCTGCATATCGACAAGCCGATCGATCTTGCCTACAATTTCGTCGACAAGCGGGTATATTACCCTCGGGATGTTTCATCGATGCGCCGGGACTACGTTCGCCCGGACGAGAAGCTGCTGCTGCATATTTCCAACTTCCGGCCGGTGAAGCGTATTAGCGACGTTGTGGACGTATTCGCGAAGGTCAACGAGCGTGTTCCGTCCAAGCTGCTGTTCGTCGGCGAAGGGCCGGAGTTGTCCAAAACGATCTGCAAGGTAAAGGAAATGGGCTTGACGGAGCGGGTGATCTTCGCCGGGAAGCAGGATGACGTAGCCCAAGTGATTTCGCTTGCGGACGTGATGCTGCTGCCTTCCGAGAAGGAAAGCTTCGGACTCGTTGCTCTGGAGGCGATGGCCTGCGGCGTACCTACCGTCGGCTCCAACGCCGGCGGCATTCCGGAACTGATCACGCACGGGGAGACCGGATTCCTGGCGCCGATCGGCGACACGGAGCAGATGGCCGAGCATGCGGTTCGGCTGCTGGAAGATGCGGAGCTGTACGAAACCGTCTCGAACGCTTGTCTGGAGAGGGCCAGGAATACGTTTTGCAACGATTTGATTACCGCGCAATACGAACAGATTTATTACCGCGTACTCGGACGCCAAGTGCCGGATATTAATCTGAACGAGATGTGCCGGGCTTGACGGGGACGTCTGAGATTGGATAAGGAAGGAGCGTGAATGATGTCGGAGTCGATGGAGCAGGAAGGCAAGGAAGTGCTGAGGCGCCTCGTCCAAGCCGGGTACGAGGCGTATTTCGTAGGCGGCTGCGTGCGGGATAAGCTGATCGGCAAGCCGCTCAAGGACATCGATATCGCCACGTCCGCCTTGCCCGAGACCGTGCTGGAGCTGTTCGAGAGGACGGTGCCGACGGGCCTTGCGCACGGTACGGTCACCGTTCTGATGGAACGCCATCCGTTCGAAGTGACGACGTTTCGGAAAGAATCGGAGTACGAGCAGTACCGCAGGCCGAAGGAAGTCGAATTTATATCCGATCTGAACGAGGATTTGCGGCGGCGGGATTTCACGATTAACGCGATGGCGCTGGCGGAGGACGGCCGTATCATCGATCCGTTCGGAGGGCAGCGGGATTTGGTCGGATGCCTTATACGCGCCGTCGGCGATCCGCTTGAGCGGTTCGGCGAGGATGCGCTGCGCATGCTGCGCGGCATCCGGTTCGCCTGCGAATACGGCTTCGGGATAGAGGACGACACGTGGGAGGCGCTGGTCGATCATGCCCCGCTTCTTGTCCACGTGGCGATGGAGCGGGTGTACGCCGAATTGACGAAAATGATCGCCGGCTCTGCGCCGGACCGGGCGATTGATCTCCTGGCGCAAAGCCGCTTGCCCGATTATTTCAAGGAGTCCGTCGGCTGGCCTTCGCTGACGCGCGGTGATACCGACCGAGCGGTATGGAGGCTGGCCGAACTTGACGATCCCGAGCTGCGCTGGACGGGGTTGCTCGCGCGGTTGGGGCTTGACGCCTCGCAAGCGAAGCAATCGTTGAAGCGGCTTACTTTTCCGGGCAAAAAATCGGAGCACATCGTCAAGCTGCTGCAGGCGGACGAATGGATGGAGCGGTCGCGCTGGCGGGAAACGGACGGCGGCGAAGCCGGTTACGATCTGATCGCCCGGGCAGCCGTCTCCTTCGGCAAGTCGATCGTCCGGGACTGGCTGACGCTGGCCGCTTGGCGGTACAAGGCGGAAACCGGTGCGCTTGCCGGCGAGCCTCATGCCGCCGCCTTCCTGAGCAACGCAAGCCTGTGGCTGGAGCGGGTGCCGGTGGAGCGTGTCCAGGATTTGGCCATTGACGGCTCCGAGCTCGTCCGCGAACTGGACAAGCCCCCCGGACCGTGGCTCGGACAGCTGCTCGGCGAGCTGCTGCTGCTGACGGCGGGGCGCCGGCTGCCGAATGAACGAGAAGCGCTTGCGGAGCAGGCGAAATTCATAGCAAAGCGGGATACATACTGATGGAACAACGACTGCTGGCCTTTTTTACGGAAAGGCCCAATGAATACTTGTCGGGAGAACAGCTAAGCGAGCAGCTTCATTGCTCGCGCACGGCGGTATGGAAGCACATTACAAGTTTGCGCGAGCAAGGCTATATTTTTGATGCCGTTCCGCGCAAAGGGTATCGGCTGGTGGGGATTCCCGACCGCTACAAGATGGCCGAGCTGCTCGCGGCGCTGCCGGCGACCGGAGCGGGCCGGACGATCAAGCTCTACGACTCGGTCGACTCGACGCAGACGATTGCGCACAAGCTTGCTCAAGAAGGGGCGGCGGAAGGAACGATTGTGCTGGCCGAGCAGCAGACGGCCGGCCGCGGCCGCATGGGGCGAAGCTGGCATTCCCCGAAGGGCAAAGGCATATGGATGAGTCTGCTGCTGCGGCCGCGCATGCCGCTGCAGTTTACCCCACAGCTTACGCTGCTGGTGGCGGTGGCGTTATGCCGCGCGATCCGCAAGCTCGAGCCGCTGCCAGTCGGCATCAAGTGGCCGAACGATTTGCTGATCGAGGGCAAGAAGATCACCGGCATTTTGCTCGAATCGAGCGCCGAGGATGAGCGGCTTCATTATGTCATCGTCGGAATCGGCATAAGCGTGAACCTCGAGACCGGGGATTATCCGGAAACGCTCCGCTCTGTCGCCACGTCCCTGCGCATCGCTTCCGGCAGAGAATGGAGTCGGACCGGGCTGATCGCCGCTTTCCTCGAGCAGTTCGAGACGTTGTACAAGCTGTATCATGACGAGGGCTTCGAGCCGATTCGCGCATCCTGGGAGGCGCTGTCGGTATCGCTCGGCAAGACGATTCGCGCCCGCACGCCCAAAGGCGAAGTGGAGGGAGTCGCGGAGTCGATTGACGAGATGGGTGCTCTCCGCCTTCGCACGCCTGACGGCAAGGTGACGAAGCTGTATTCTGCGGAAATTTGACGAAAAAAGATGACGATCCGGTGAACGGCTGGTATAATGGGAAGGAAGAGGCGGTATCCTAGCTGGAACTGCACTCTCGAAACCGTTTTGCCCGATGAAACGATGTCTTGCCAGGAGGTACGGTGGTACTTCCATCCTGCGTGCAAGACATGCAAGTCCAGTACATTCTGCTCTGAGCCGAAAAGGACCGAGACGGAAAACTGATCTGACGATTCGTTTCCTGTTGCATTCAGCTCCTTTTGGCTTGCGCCAAAAGGTTTTTTTGCGTCCACAGACCGGTTCGGGGCCACTTTGAAGGAAGCGGGTGTTGAAGATGGAACCGAAAAAACTGAGCACGACCCGAATGAAAAAGATGAAAGCGGATGGCGTGCCAATCTCGATGGTGACCGCTTACGACTATCCTTCGGCGAAGCTTGCCGAGGAGGCCGGCGTGGACGTCATCCTGGTCGGCGATTCACTCGGCAACGTCGTACAGGGCCAGCAATCGACGCTGCCGGTCACGCTGGACGACATCATTTATCATACGAAGATGGTGACGCGCGCGGCTACCGGCACGTTCGTCGTGGCCGACATGCCGTTCATGACGTACCATGGATCCATCGACCAATCGCTAGCCGGCATCGGCAGGCTGATGCGGGAAGGATTGTGCCAGGCAGTGAAGATGGAGGGCGGCGCGGAAATCGCCCATACGGTCGAAGCGAGCGTGAGGGCTGGCGTTCCGGTCGTCGGACACCTCGGGCTGACGCCGCAATCGGTGTATCAGATCGGCGGCTACAAGGTGCAAGGCAAAAACAACGAGCAAGCCCGCAAGCTGCTGGATGACGCTAAAGCGCTGGAACAGGCCGGAGCGTTCGCCATCGTGCTGGAGCTGACAACCGACGAGCTGTCCGCAGAGATCACCAGGCAGCTGTCCATTCCGACGATCGGAATCGGGGCTGGGCCGAATTGCGACGGGCAGGTACTCGTTTTCCACGACCTGCTTCAATACTCGTCCCCGGCGTATCCAAAAAAAATGGTTAAAACATACGCCAACATTGGAGACTCTATACGTAATGGCATCGCCGAGTATGTAAAAGAAGTCAAAAACCGCAGCTTCCCGGCGCAGGAGCATACGTTCCATGCCGACTTGGAAATTGCCGGACAATTGTACGGCAGCAAGCCGTCTGACGAATAATGGAGCGAACGGGGATGGAGAAAGCCGTATGAAGACCGTAGAAACGATTCAGGATATACGCCTGGCCTTGAAAGAAGCCCGCCGCGAGACGCTTCACGGCAAGCCGGAATGTACCGTCGGTTTCGTGCCGACGATGGGCTATTTGCACCAAGGACACCAAAGTTTGATCGAACGGGCGCGCAAAGAATGCGATATTGTCGTTCTGAGCATCTTCGTTAACCCGCTGCAGTTCGGGCCCAACGAAGATTTCGAGCGCTATCCGCGCGATAGGGAACGCGACCTCCGGCTTGCTTCGGAGGCCGGGGCCGATTTGGTATTTATGCCTGGTGTGACGGATATGTACCCGACTCCGATTCGAACCAAAGTGATTGTGTCGAATATTACCGAGGTGTTGTGCGGTTCGTCTCGTCCTGGGCATTTTGACGGCGTAGCCACTGTGGTGACGAAGCTGTTTCAGATCGTTCAGCCGGATAAAGCTTACTTCGGCATGAAAGATGCCCAGCAAATCGCGGTCATCGAGCAGTTCGTGGCGGATCTGAACGTTCCGGTAACGATCGTGCGCTGCGAGACGCTGCGGGAAGCGGACGGCTTGGCGATGAGCTCGCGCAACGTGTATTTGAACGAAGAGGAGCGCAAGCAGGCGGTTATTTTATCCGCTACGCTCGGACGGATCGACGGGTGGCTGACCGAGGAAGGCATGACGGTCGACCGGCTGAACGGACGAATCCGCGACCATATCGAGTCCGCGCCGCTGGCCCGGATCGACTATGCCGAAATCCGCACGTATCCGGGACTCGACTCCGTCGTCTCGATGGAGCAGTGGAACGGTTCGCAGCCGATTCTTGTCGCCCTGGCCGTCCGGTTCGGCAAAACCCGCTTGATCGACAATCGCATTTTTTTTCCTGAAGGAGGGGAACCGGCATGTTCTTGACCATGATGAAATCGAAAATTCACCGCGCCACCGTCACGGAGGCGAACCTGAACTATATAGGCAGCATAACGATCGACGAAGATCTGATGGATTTGGTTGAACTTTTACCTAATGAAAAAGTGCAGGTTGTAGATAATAACAACGGAGCGCGTCTCGAAACGTACGTCATTCCCGGCCCCCGGGGCTCCGGCGTTATTTGTCTGAACGGCGCCGCCGCACGCCTCGTTCACCCGGGCGATACCGTCATTATTATTTCTTACGCAATGATGACGCGCGAAGAGGCCCAAACGTACAAGCCGCGAATCGCCATCATGGGAGCCGACAACAAGGTCATCGACACGCTGAACGTCGAGACCCATTCCACAGTGATGTAACAGCACCGCGATTTCTCAGCCAAGGTGGGATCAGGTCATGTTGAAGCAGTTGTTCGCCACGATGAACGACGCGTTGGAGGATATCGTCCGTCTTTATCCGACGGCCGATGTCCAAGGGAAGCAGGATCTGCACAAGAAGCTGGACGTGTTGAAGTCGATGAGCGATTCGTTTATCGAGCATTGGCTGCATTTTGAAGAAAAGCTTTCCCGATTTCTGGAGTCCATGCCGCAGGCCGATAACGGCGAACAAGCGATTCCCGGCGAAACCGCCGTTCCAAACGCGGCAAGCGAAGCGGCACCGGCCCAGGAGCCGAGCTTGGAGCTGGACGAGGCGTCGGAGACGTTCAAGAAAGGGCAGGGCTATTTCCAACTGCTGATGTACGACAACGCCATTCGGGAATTCGCCAAGGCGGTTGAGCAGCAGCCCGATTTTCTGCTTGCGCGGCTGTACTTGGCCATGGGGCATATGCGGCTCGGCAATGATGTTGAAGCGTATCGGCATTTCCGATTGATTACGTCGATGACCGAGCAGCATCAAATGAAAGCTATCTCCTACAATGCCATGGGCTGCATTCAGGCCAAAAACGCCAATATGGAGCAGGCCCAGCAGCTGTTCAAGCTGGCTTACACGGCCGATCCAAGCAGCGTGGAACCGATGATCAACATGGGCATTTGCATGTCCCAGAACGGCTCCGTGAAGCTGTCGGGACCCGGATTTATTCATTAATGGCAAGACGAACCGGCCGGCAGGCAAACAAACATTCGGAAATCTTTCCTTCCCTTTTCGCCGCCTAATTTGGTATGCTAGAGAGGGAATCGTGAAGAAGGGATTGAAGAGAAGCCGGATGAGATATGCGGTAATCGATTTTGAAACGACTGGAGACCAACCTTCCGATGATATCATACAGGTTGGTCTTGTTGTTATAGAGGACGGAGCCATAAGCCGGCGGTATGCGTCCCTGGTCAAGCCCAATAAGGCTATACCCGAATTTATCGTACAACTGACAGGTATTACGGACGCCATGGTGGCGGACGCTCCGGCGCTGGAGGACGTGCTGTCCGACATGCTGCCGCTGCTGGCCGACAGCGCCCTGGTGGCGCATAATGCCGGTTTTGACCATATGTTTTTGCGCTACGCTTGCGAAAGAAGCGGTTATTTGCCGTTCGACGGCCGGGTACTGGATACGATTCCGGTGCTGCGGGTGCTGTTCCCCGGCTTGACCAGCCTGCAGCTGTCGATGGTCAGCGCGGCGTTCGGCCTGGAGCACGACCGTCCGCACCAAGCGGACAGCGACGCGGAAGCGACGGCCTTGATCTGGATCCGCTGCCTGGAGCGTTTCGACGAACTGCCGCTGATGACGGTGCAAAAAATCGCCCAATTGTTCGAAAGCGATCCCGGCGATCTCGGCTGGTTTTTTCAGGAAATGCGTCTGTATAAAGAGCAGCAGTCCGTGATCGATCCGGATACCGAACGCTACTTCCGGCAATACGTATTGAACGTCGGCGACTGGGATCAGGAGAAGCCCGCGCGGTCGGAGAAGGAAGACGAGACGATCGGCAAGTCCGAAACGTTCGATTCGTTCTACGGAAAAATCCGCGAAAATTTGCGCGAGCGATTCGAGCATTTCGAGGAACGAGAAGCGCAGCAGCAGATGATTATGGAAGTGGAGAGCGCCTTCGACGCCGGACGTCACCTGATGGTCGAAGCCGGAACGGGAACGGGCAAATCGCTCGGTTATTTGATTCCTTCGCTTTACTACGGAATCAAGGAAGACAAGAAGGTGATCGTCAGCACGCATACGATCAATCTGCAGGAGCAGCTTCGCGGACGCGATATCCCGCTGCTTCAGGACATTTTTCCGGTGCCGTTCCGCGCGGCGGTGCTGAAGGGGCGCAGCCATTATTTGTGCCTCCGCAAGTTTGAACAGAAGCTGTATAACCGGGACTTCGCCAGCGAGAAGGACGACCGGATCAGTGCGGCCCAGATGGTCGTATGGCTGAGCGAGACGAAGCACGGGGACGACGAGGAGCTGTATTTCGCGAATAGAGGGGCCGAGTTTTGGCAAACGGTCGCAAGCGATACGGACTCGTGTCTGAACCGGATGTGCCCTTGGTTCAAAAAATGCTTCTATCACCGGGCGCGCAACGAAGCGAATATAGCCGACGTCGTCATTACGAACCATTCGCTGCTGTTCACCGATATTCAGGCGGAAAACCGGCTGCTGCCCGCATACAAGCAGCTGGTCATCGACGAAGCTCACCATTTCGAGGAGGTCGCGAGCAAGCATCTGGGCATGGACCTGCATTACGGCTCCATGGTCAATACGCTGCTGTGGCTGTATAAGGATGCTCGGAGCGGGCAGCTGCCGTCCTTGCAGTTCAGGCTGGAGCGGGGCTCGGAGCAGAAAGCCGCGGAATGGAATGCGGCGATCGAATCGGTCTATCCCCGTCTGGCCCGCATCAAGGAAGAATGGGACAAGCTGACGGAGCTTCTGTTCCTGCTCATCGGCGAGCGGATGGACGTGTCGTCGGGGGAAACGGGGCAGGCCGTGCTGCGGCTAAAACCGGATTCGCTGCCGAAGTCGTGGAGCTCTCTGCAAGTGATCGAAGAAAATATTTATTTGGAAATAACGGAAACGGCGAAAAAGCTGGACCGGCTGGTGTCCGAGCTGAAGGAGGAAACCGACGAGTTTTCGACGAGCAGCGTCCTCACCGACTTGTCCGGCTCGGTCAAGCAGCTTGTCCGCCATCGCGACGTATTGCGGTTTTGCATGCGCATGCCGGAGGCGGAGCACGTCTATTGGCTGGAGGCTTCGCCTTACTACAAGAGCAAGTCGGTACAGCTGTTCGCCGTTCCGCTCGATGTCAGTCAATTGCTGAAGCAGCATTTCTTCGATACGAAGGACAGCGTCGTGCTGACGTCGGCTACGCTGACGGTGAACAAATCGTTCCAGTACAGCGCCTCGCAGCTCGGCCTGCAGCCGTTGTCCGACGAGGAGAAGGTAAAGACGGTACAGCTGCCTTCGCCGTTCCAATACCGTCAGCAGGCGCTGGTATTGATTCCGCGCGACTTCCCGAGCGTGAAAGGAGCGACAGCCGACGCGGCTTTCCTCGAGGCGCTGGCCGGCTCTCTGGCCGACGTGGCTGTGGAGACGAAAGGCCGGATGCTCGTTCTATTCACTTCGCACCGTATGCTGAAGCAGATTCACCCGGAGCTGAAGGAGCGGCTGAAACCGCATGCGATTCACGTGCTCGGACAAGGCGTGGACAGCGGCAACCGCAGCAAGCTGATCCGTATGTTCCGTTCTCATTCAGCCAGCGTTCTGCTTGGCACCAGCAGCTTCTGGGAAGGCGTGGACATTCCCGGAGAGGCGCTGACGTGTCTGGCGATCATCCGGCTCCCTTTCCAACCGCCGAATCATCCGCTCGTCGAAGCGAAGAACGAGCAGGTCAAGAAGAACAACCAGAATCCGTTCACCGCTTTGTCCGTACCGCAGGCGGTTATCCGCTTCAAGCAGGGCTTCGGACGGCTTGTACGGACCGCCCAGGACCGCGGAGTCGTTATTATTTACGATACCCGCGTGTTGGAGACGTCGTACGGCCGCAACTTTCTGTATTCGCTCCCGGGACCGAAGATCGAGCATATGAATACGCAGCACCTGGTTTCGAGAATATCCGATTGGATGGGAGGGGAGAACGGATGAAAACGCCCAAAATATCCGAAGCCGTCGTTCGCCGCCTTCCGGTATATTTACGTTACTTGAACGAGCTTTCCCGGCGCAACGTGCATATGGTGTCGTCGCAGGATTTGGGGCAGAAGCTCGATCTGAATCCGGCGCAGATCCGTAAGGATCTGGCTTATTTCGGCGAATTCGGCAAAAAGGGAATCGGCTACGACGTCGCATATCTGATCGAGAAAATTCGCCAAATCCTCAAGCTCGACCAGATCATTCCGGTCGCGCTGGTCGGCGCCGGCAATCTCGGACGGGCGCTCTGCAATTACAACGCTTATTTGAAGGACAATATGAAGATCGTCGCCGTGTTCGACAGTTTTCCGGACAAAATCGGGGTGCAGATCAATAACTTGACCGTGCTGCCGATGACCGAGCTGACCGAGACGATCCGCGAGCATAAGGTGCGCATCGGCATCATTACGGTTCCCGCCTTCGAGGCCCAACTGGTGGCAAACCAATTCGTCGAAGCCGGCGTGGAAGCGATTCTGAACTTTGCGCCGGTCATCATCAAGGTGCCGCCCGATATCCGCGTGCATCATGCCGATTTTACGACCGAGCTGATGAGTCTGGCCTATTACTTGGACCATCCGTAATCGGTCGAGACATCCGACGACTCCTGAACGCGCCCGCCGCGTCAGGGGTCATTTTTTCGTTAAGGATTGGACAAGGCGGTTCGCCTCGGATATACTAATACCTAGATTACATATGCATAGATTATCTAGGTGATCAAAAAGGAGAGTAGGCGTATGAGCAAAGAGCTGCTCAAAGGCAGTACCGGCACGATGATCCTGTCGCTGCTGGAGAGAACCGATCTGTACGGCTATGAGCTGATCAAGGAGCTGGAGCGCAAATCCGCCGGCGTCTTCGCTCTTAAAGAAGGCACGCTGTACCCGATCCTCCACGCGATGGAGTCGGAGGGGCTGGTGGAGGCATACTGGAACGAAGTTGGCGGGAGAAGGCGGAAATATTACAGGATTACGCCAAAAGGGAAAAAGCAGTCCGAGCAGAAGAAGGCCGAATGGACGACGTTCCGCAGCGCGGTCGATCTGGTGCTGGGGGAGGGTAGGGGATGATTCGCGATCATGAGCTTGTCCGCCGCTACTTAAACGCCGTATGTGCCCAAATTCGCGCCAGGGAGGTTCATCGGGAAATCCGCAGCGAGCTGGAACACCATCTGGAAGAATTGATTCAGGAAAGGGAACGGGTCGGGGAGAGCCGCGACGATGCGGTACGGTTTGCGATCGGCCAGATGGGCGATCCGGTGTCGGTAGGGAAAGGGCTGCACCAGATCCATCGGCCGAAAACGAATTGGGTGCTGCTGATCGGGGTATTCGTCTTTGCAGCCATCGGTATTATGGCCATGTACGCCGTTCAGGAGGGCTTGCAGAACACTCGGCTCGGTTCGGCAATTTCGTTGCTGAAGTATTCGGTTACGGTGATGGGCGGCCTGCTGCTGGTAATCGCCCTCTATTTTTTCGACCACCGCAAGCTGCGGAACTTCTCCTGGGTGATCTATGCGGCAACGATGGGCGTCATGCTGATCGAGAGCTGGAAAAGTCCGGTTAACGGAAGCCTTTCTTATATCAGCTTAGGACCGGTGAATGTGGATGGGGTGTGGATCGGAACGTTTTTGCTCGTCATTGCCGCCGCCGGTATATTGAGCGACCGGGAGCGTAAACCGTATTTTTGGCCGATTGTCACTTTTGCGCTGCTGCTGGCTCCGTCGTTGCTTATAGCCGGTTCGGCGAGGCTTCCTTGTCTGCTGCTCTATGTCGTCGCTTTATACGCAATGACCGGCTCCTTGACGCGCAGCTGGGCCAAAACGACGCTGCATATTGCGCTGCCGGTTGTACTGGTCGCCACCTTCTCATTGGTCGGGTATGGTCCGAATGCGCTAAGCTTTCGTCTGGAACGGTTCGGCGCCTTCTGGGACCCGTCCCGCGACCCGTTCGGCTCAGGCTACGTGTATAACCAAATCCGACTAGCGTGGGAATCGGCAGGGTGGCAGGGAAACGGCTTTGCGAAGCCGCTTCCGACTCTTCCGCACATTCACGCTGACTACATCTTCGTCTATTTGGGGTATAACTTCGGCTGGCTGGCCGCAATCGGGCTTGGCGCCGCCTTTGCGGGATATGCCTGCTGGCTTATTCGCTCGGCGCTCCGGGTCCGGGATCGGTACGGTAAAATCCTTATGGTCGGCATCGCCTCTTTGCTCGGCTTGCAGACCGGCTACAGCTTGCTCATGTCGCTGGGGGCCGTTCCTTTGATGAGCATACCGGTTCCTTTCATCAGCTACGGGTCCAGTCATTTTATCGCGGAAATGATTGCCGTCGGCTTGGCGCTATCGGTATACCGACGAAAATCTATGATATCCGGCTCCGCATTGTCAGCATAACCCGGAGCTTCCGACGACGGAAAACGAAAAAAAGGCGGGGGAGGCGTCCCCCGTCTTTTTGCACATGTTTTAAAAAATCGAAAAAATCAGCTTGTACAGCACGTAAGCAAGCGCCATGCTGATCGGAATCGTGATGACCCAAGTCATAATCATGCGGCTGACCGTGCCCCACTTGACATCCTTGAAGCGGATTACGCTGCCCGTACCGATGATGGCCGAGGTGATGACGTGCGTCGTCGACAAAGGCTGACCGATTGCGGTCGAGGTTTGGATAATAATCGATGAGGTCAAATCGGATGCGAATCCGTTGACCGGCTCGATTTTCATAATCTTCTTGCTGACCGTTTTGATGATTTTCCAGCCGCCGATCGAAGTGCCCAAGCCCATCGCCGTCGCCGCGCTGATTTTTACCCACAACGGAACGTCCAGCCCTACATGGTAGCCTCCGGCCACCAAAGCGAAGACGATGATGCCCATCGCCTTCTGCGCGTCGTTGCCGCCGTGCGAGAACGAGAGCAGACCGGCCGACACGACCTGAAACGAGCGGAATATCCGGTTCAGCTTGGAACGGGACTTGTTTCCGCTGATCAGAATGAGATATTTGATAATCCACATAATAATAAAACCGGCCGCGAAGGCAATAATCGGCGATAAAATCAAAATTTTAATGATACCCAGAAAACCGCTCCAATTGAGTGAATCGCTTCCGGCGCCGGCGATAACCGCGCCGCCCAATGCCCCGATCAACGTATGAGAAGAAGAAGATGGAATGGCATAATACCAAGTGAACAGGTTCCACGCGATGGAGGCGATCAGGGCGACCATGACGATTTTGGCGCCATTGTCGATTTCCGCCGGGTTGGCTATGCTTCCTCCCACGGTTTTGGCCACTTCGGACGATAGAATCGCTCCGATAAAGTTCAGCACCGCCGCATAAAGCACGGCGAACCGGGGAGACAACGCTCTTGTGGATATCGAGGTGGCGATGGCGTTGGCGGTGTCGTGAAAGCCGTTGATAAAATCGAACAGCAACGCCAATAGGACAATGAATATGATCAAAGTTAGCATGGTGGTCTCCTAACGCATAGTTTCACAACCGGTCGCATGAGCTGTTAAATGCCGGGCCGGGAGCCGGTGAGCCGTCCGCGGCACAGAAGGTACCGGGCATAATCGCAACGCGGAGCCGCTAATCAGGCGTACCGCAGAACGACGCTTTCCAATATATCCGCCACATCCTCGCAGCAGTCGGTCGTTTGCTCCAGACGCTCGTACAGCTCTTTCAGCTTGAAATCATGGTAGGGTTCTGTCGGGTGGGTGAAAATTTCACGGATGCCTTCGCGCATTAGCCTGTCGCCCTCGTTTTCCAGACTGTTGATCAATAAGGTATGCTCCTGAATCTGCATATATTTTTTCTTGGACAGCAGCTTGAAAGCGGCAAGCAAGTGTTCGCAAGAGGAGACGAGCACTTCGGAGAAATCTTTCATGTATTGGTTGGTGAACGTGATGTTCAAATAATCAAACCTGGCGATGGACGCTTCGATTCCGTCCAGGACGTCGTCGAGCCGGACGGCGAGCTCCATAATGTCTTCGCGGTCGAGCGGTGTAATGAATACTTTGTTCAGCCCTTTGAAAATTTCGTGAGTGAACGAATCGCCTATATTCTCGATTTCCTTCAGCGCCTCGAAGTATGTAGCAGGCGGCTTGTCTCCCATCATTGCGTTGCGGAACATATGAGCGCCCTTCAGCGTGTTCTCCGCGCCTTGAATGAGGAGATTAAGAAAATCGATCTCGCCCTTTTTGTTGAAAATCATCAAACGTAAAACCCCCAATGTGGTATAGATGAAATCATTAATTTACACAAAATTAAAATTATCATACAGGGGCAGGGAAAAGCAAACGAAACATGTCGAACATTTGCGGATTTTGGCTCGCGTGCGCCCGTTTCGCTTGATTTTGCTTAGATGAAGAGGTACATTGGAAGACGTACGCAATGATACGATAGTAATTCTTAGGCGAAAGGCTGATGGCCATGGCAAAAATCATCGTCCGCAACGGAACGTTCGTTACCGTCGGCGGAGAAAAACCGGTAATCCGGGGCTGTATGATCATTGAAAACGATACGATCGTATATATCGGGGAAAACGAGCCCGAGGGCAACGAAATATACGACCAGACGATCGACGGCACCAACAAATTATATATGCCAGGTCTGGTCAACACGCACTGCCATGCCGCCATGTCGCTGCTGCGCGGCTACGGCGACGACCTGGCGCTCCAAGTATGGCTAGAGGAGAAAATGTGGCCGAACGAAGCGAAGTTTACCGGAGAAGACGTTCGCTGGGGGACGCTGCTGTCGATCGCCGAAATGATCAAGGGCGGAACGACCAGCTTCGTCGACATGTATGATCATATGGACGAGGTGGCCCAGGCCGTCGAGCAGTCCGGCATGCGCGGCTGTCTGACCCGCGGAGCGATCGGCTTATGCCCGCCGGACGTGCAGGATCATAAGGTCAAGGAAGCGATCCAGTTCGCCAAGGACTGGCATGGCAAAGCAGAAGGTCGCATCACGACGATGATGTCGCCCCATGCACCGTACACGTGCCCGCCGGACTTCATCGAGAAGTTCGTACAGGCGGCGCACGATCTCGATCTGCCCCTGCATACGCATATGTCGGAAACGCTGCACGAGGTGCTGGAGAACGAACGCCAGTACGGCCTCCGTCCGGTCGATCATCTGGCGAAGCTCGGGCTGTTCTCGCGGCCGAGCCTCGTGGCGCACGCGGTGCATTTGACCGATGCCGAGATCGAGACACTGAGCGCACATCATGTACACGTATCGCATAACCCGGGAAGCAACCTGAAGCTTGCTAGCGGCGTCGCCCGCGTACCGGACCTGCTGAAGGCGGGCGTACTCGTGTCGCTCGGCACGGATAGCTCGGCGAGCAATAACAATCTCGATATGTTCGAGGAAATGCGCCTTGCCGCGCTCATTCACAAAGGCGTGTCCGGCGATCCGCTGGCCGTTCCGGCCACGGAAGCGCTCAAGCTCGGCACCGTCAACGGCGCCAGATCGATCTGGCTGGACCGCGTCGGGACGCTGGAGGTCGGCATGAAAGCCGATTTTATCGCGCTGGATACCGATCAGCCGCACTTTTTGCCGAAAAGCGATTATGTGTCCCATATCGTCTACTCGGCTTCGGCGAAAGATGTGGTCGACGTGTTCGTCGACGGCAAGCAGATCGTCCGGAACGGCGAATGCCTGACGCTGGACGAAGAGCGGATCAAGTACGAGGCGCAGAACCGGTTCGAGCTGTTGACACGCTAATTTCGCCAGGACGAAGGAGAAGACGGCAGTGGTTAAAAAAATCGCATACGGGACTGTTATCGGTCTAGTGTTGATCGCGGCCGTGCTCGTTTTCTTCTACCGGACGATTCATGGAGAGGAATGGGCGCTCGAAGCAGCCGCGAAGCAGACGGTCACCGAAACGACTTATATGAAAACGGTCGACAGGGTCGAGTCGTTCGTCGGCGAGAAGCCGTATATAATCGTTTTCGGGCAAGACCCGGACGGCAACAAAGCGATTGCCTGGGTGAACGACGGCAACGCCCACATGCAGTATGCCAGCACGGGGGTTAGCGAGGACGACGTGCGCGGCGTCGTCGAGCAGGCCAACCCGGACAACGAGGTGCTGCGCATCGTGCCCGGCGTGCTGAACGACAACTACGTGTGGGAGGCGCTGTATAAGCGCAAGGAGGAAGACGACAGAATCCGGTATTATTACGGCTATTATCGCTTCGACAACGGAGCGGAGATCGATACGTGGCGCATGACGAAGCGTTAATGCGTTGTGCGGGTCGTCGCGCATCAAGCAAAAAGAAAGAGCGGTTTCGGAGCTTAGGCTTCGCGAATCGCTCTTTTTTTGCATTTTGCAGGCTATTTCCACACATTGCATCGGAAATCGTATATATGATGTGCTATACTTTAGTATATCAGTTTGATCATCAAACTATTCATAAACAGAAGTCGAAGAAAGGGGGACGTAACCGTGAAGTTGCGTCTATGGCCTATTGTAACGAGTGTTATCGTTTCTTCGGTCGTCTTGTTCGGCGGATGGTTTCTATATGACAGTCTGGCAATGGAAAATCCTTTGTCTCGCATCGTGCAGGAGCAGCCCGGCATTGAGCAGTCCAAAATCAATATCGGCAGCAAGACGGTAACCGTCGAACTCACGCCGAAGGCGGATGCCAACCTTCGCGAAATTTACCAATCGATCGTAGAAAAAGGCGGTTCGATTATCGGCGCGCGCAACGTGGAGCTGGTCGTGAAAGATTCCAGCACGCCCGAGCTCGACCGCTGGTGGTCCGATGCTTTGTTCGATGTGGCGGAAGCGATGGAAGGCCGGCGTTATGCCGCCATACCGGCAGCGCTCGAAGCCAAGAAGTCGACATTCCCCGGCTTGCAAGTGACGACGGAAATGGATGACAAATACGTGTACATCCACCTGACGGACGGCTCGCATGACAAGTTCAGACTGCTTCCGCGTCAGGCCCAGAAGATAGGGGTGTGGCCGAATGAGTAAATTAGGTAAAGAGGTGCTGGCCGGCTTCGTGCCGGTTTTGCTTATCTTTCTGATGTTTCTCGGGGTTAATGTCATTCCGATCGTGCTGGCCGGCGTCATTCTATTTTCATTATTGTACCTCACGCGGATGCGCGGCAATCTGGGAGTCGCTTCCTCCGAGCGGAAAGCGCGGAGCCGGGCGCCAGCTTACTTGACGTTCGACGATATCGGGGGGCAGGACCGGGCCAAGCGCGAATTGGTCGAAGCGCTCGATTTTCTGATCAAGCATGAAGAGATTAGCAAGTTCGGCATCCGGCCGCTGAAAGGCATATTGCTGACAGGCCCTCCGGGGACCGGCAAGACGCTGATGGCGAAAGCCGCCGCCCACTATACGAATTCCGCGTTCGTGTCTGCGTCGGGCAGTGAGTTCGTGGAGATGTACGTCGGGGTCGGTGCAAGCCGGGTTCGCGATTTGTTCAAGGAGGCGCGCAGCCGGGCCGCGAAGGACGGCAAGGACAGCGCGATTATTTTTATCGACGAGATCGACGTTATTGGCGGTAAAAGGGAAGGCGGACAGCAGCGCGAGTACGATCAGACGCTCAATCAGCTGCTGACCGAGATGGACGGCATTCATACGGCGGATACGCCGCGCATTTTGATGGTGGCCGCGACAAACCGCAAGGAGATGCTGGACAGCGCCCTGCTGCGGCCCGGCCGGTTCGACCGGCACATTGACGTCGATTTGCCGGACAAGAAGGGCCGGCTGCACATCCTGCAGCTGCACGCCAGGAATAAACCGGTTGCGCCGGAAGCAAACCTGGAGCGGGTGGCGGGGGAAACGTTCGGGTTCTCGGGCGCCCAGCTCGAGAGCGTCATGAACGAAGCGGCCATTTACGCGATGCGCGATGCCCGAACCGAGGTCGACCAGCAGCATTTCTCCCTCGCGATCGATAAAGTCATGATGGGCGAGAAAACCGACCGCGAGGCGACGATGGAAGAACGCAAACGGGTCGCCCTGCATGAATTGGGACACGCTATCGCCGCCGAACGGGTCAAGCCCGGCTCCGTCTCGATGGTTTCGCTCAGCCCGCGCGGTCAGGCGCTCGGCTACGTGCGGCACAACCCGCAGCAGGATCAGTATTTGTATACCCGTACCGAGCTGGAGCAGCAGATTATGATCGCGCTCGGCGGAGCGGTTGCGGAGGAAATGTTTTACGGCGGGCGCAGCACCGGATCTCGCAACGATTTCGAGCAGGCGCTGCATCTTGTCCGCACGATGATGGATTCAGGCTTGACTTCGCTCGGCATTATCGACCGGCAGATGGTGACGCAAGAAGAGCTGATGAAAGAGAATTCGTCCATCCTGGACGGCCTGCACGGCTCTACTCGTACGATGTTGGACCAAGAGCGGCATGTGTTCGAGCAGTCGCTGGACATTTTGATCCGCGAGGAAGTGCTGACCGGCGATCAGTTTCGTCTCCTGCTGGCCGATGCCGGGGTGCCAATGACATCGGTATAGGACAGCGTATAGAAACAAAGCCTTTGCGTTCCGTCCCCACAGGCGGCCGCCAAGGCTTTTTTGTGTCGTTTTTGCGCAGGAAGCGCTTCGATCGGGTACTTTTTGTGTCCGGGATGAAAAATTTCTCTATTCGGTGTATCATTTAAGATAGAGCAAGAATAGCAGCGAGAATGGCGTAAAGGAGATTGGCCATGCAGATGACGAGAATCGGTGTAATCGGCGCGGGCACGATGGGACAGGGAATAGCGGAAATGCTGGCCGCGAGAGGAATCGATGTGCTGCTGCTGGAGAAAAGTCCGGAGCGGCTGGAGCAGGCATGGAAAAGCATAGAGATGAGTCTGGCGAAGCAGCTGGAGAAATGGGCGATTACCGAAGCCGAGCGGCATCTGACCTTGAGCCGCATTCACAAGACGTTCGCGGTCGAGCAGATGGCTTCGTGCGAGATGATCATCGAGGCGGTAACCGAGGATGCCGAGGTGAAAAAGGAGCTGTTCGCCAAGCTCGACGCGATATGCCCCGACGCAATATTGGCGAGCAATACGTCGACGCTCAGCCTGACGGAGCTGGCGGGAGAGACGAAACGGCCGGAACGGGTAATCGGTCTTCATTTTACTTACCCGGCCCGCAAAATACCGCTCGTGGAAATCGTCCGCGGCCTGAAAACGTCCGATGAGACTTACGCGGCGGTGCGGCACTTTGTCGAGCATACGATCGGCCGCAAAGGCATCATGGTGTACGAGTCGCCCGGTTTCGTAACGACCCGGCTGATCTGCATTCTGATCAACGAGGCGATGCATACGCTGTCCGAAGGGGTGGCCTCCGCCGAGGATATCGACACCGCCATGCGGATCGGGTACGATTTTCGCTACGGGCCGCTCGAGATGGCCGACCGGTTCGGGCTGGACTCGGTGCTGGCGGCGATGGAGCGGATGTTCCGCGAATACGGCGATTTGAAATACCGCCCGTCTTTCCTGCTGAAGCAGATGGTCCGGGCGGGACACCTCGGGGCGAAGACGGGGCAAGGCTTTTTCCATTATGACGAGGACGGTGACCGCATATGAATATACTGGTAATCAATGCGGGCAGCTCGTCGCTCAAATATCAGCTGTTCGACATGACCCGCGAAACGGTGCTCGCCAAAGGCAAGGTGGAGCGGATCGGGATGGAGACCGCCATGCTGACGCACGAGCCGGCGGACCGCCCGGAGCTGCGCGAAGTGAGCGAAATCTGGGATCATACGACAGCGATCCGTAAAGTGCTGCGCATTCTGGTTGACCCGAAGGAAGGCGTGCTCGCTTCGATGGAGGACGTACATGCCGTAGGCCATCGCGTTGTCCATGGCGGCGAGACGTTCTCCGGCTCCGTGCGGATCGACGACGTCGTCAAGCGCGAGATCCGGCGGCTGTTCGACCTGGCCCCGCTGCATAATCCCGGCGCGCTGACGGGCATTCTAGCGGTAGAAGCGAATCTGCCGCATGTGCCGCAGGTCGCGGTGTTCGATACGGCGTTTCATCAGACGATGCCGCCGGTTTCGTTCCGGTATGCGATTCCGAACGTATTTTACAAAAAGCACGGCGTGCGCCGGTACGGCTTTCACGGCACGTCGCACCAGTACGTCAGCGAACGGGCCGCACAGCGCAGCGGCAAGCCGCTGGACGACATGAAGATGATCACCTGCCATATCGGCAACGGAGCGAGCGTCGCGGCTATTCTGAACGGCAAATCCTTGGATACGAGCATGGGCATGACCCCTCTAGAAGGGCTGATGATGGGGACGCGCAGCGGCGATATCGACCCGGCGATCGTGCCTTTTGCGATGGATAAGGAAGATTTGTCGCTCGGCGAAGTGAACTCGATGCTGAACAAGCACAGCGGCTTGTTCGCCGTATCCGGAGGGATGGGCGACATGCGCGAAATCGTCGAGGCGGCGTCGGAAGGCGACCGCAACGCGAAACTTGCGTTCGACATGTACGAATACCGGCTTCGCAAATATATCGGTGCCTACGCGGCGGCGATGAACGGGCTCGATACGCTCGTCTTTACGGCCGGCGTAGGCGAGAACAGCGCCTTGCTGCGGAAAACGGTGTGCGAGCGTCTGACCTTTATGGGCGTCAAGCTGGACGATGCGGCCAACGAAAGCGGAACAGGCGGAGACCGCCGGATTTCCGCCGACGATTCGCAGGTTGACGTCTGGGTTATCCCGACGAACGAGGAACTGATGATTGCCAGAGACGCATTCCGCGAAGCGTCTGCGTCGTCGGAATGCGAGGGGCAGGCAAATCCGGACTCGACGGCTCCGTCACCTGCCCTATAGCAGGGGCGCATTCGCCACGGAAGATAGCGGGAAAAGGAAAACCATACGGGAGGCGTACATATGGAGCTTGCCACGATCAGGGACGTAAGCCGGCACGCCGGGCAATCGGTGCGCATCGGCTGCTGGCTGCACAACAAGCGGTCCAGCGGGAAAATTCAGTTTTTGCAGCTTCGCGACGGAACGGGATTCATCCAAGGAGTCGTTGTCAAAAGCGAGGTGCCCGAGGACGTATGGGAAGCTGCGGTCAAGCTGACCCAGGAAAGCTCTCTGTATATAACGGGTACGGTACGTGAGGACACTCGCAGCCAGAGCGGGTTCGAGCTGAACGTGACCGGAATCGAAACGATCCAGATCGCCGTCGATTATCCGATTACCCCGAAGGAGCATGGCGTCGATTATTTGATGGACCACCGTCACTTGTGGCTTCGTTCGCCGCGGCAGCGCGCGATTATGGTCGTCCGCTCGCACATCATCCGCGCCGTGCAGCACTATCTTGACGAGAACGGCTTTTATTTGGTCGACCCTCCGATTTTGACACCGTCGTCTTGCGAAGGCACGACCAACCTGTTTCATACGAAATATTTCGACGAGGACGCCTATTTGACGCAGAGCGGGCAGCTGTACATGGAAGCGGCGGCGATGGCGCTCGGCAAAGTGTATTCGTTCGGACCGACGTTCCGGGCGGAGAAGTCGAAGACGCGCCGGCATTTGATCGAATTTTGGATGATCGAGCCGGAGATGGCGTTCGTCGATCACGAGCAAAACCTCGTCGTGCAGGAGCAGTTCGTATCGTATGTGGTGCAGTACGTGCTGAAGCATTGCCGCAAGGAACTGGAGACGCTGGGGAGAGACGTGTCCCGTCTGGAAAACGTGCAAGCTCCGTTCCCGCGCATAACGTACGACGAAGCGATTCGCCGACTGCAGGAAAGCGGCCACGAGATCGCCTGGGGCGAAGACTTCGGGGCGCCGCACGAAACGGAGATCGCCAACCAGTTCGACAAGCCGGTCTTCATTACGCATTACCCGGCTTCGTTCAAAGCATTCTATATGAAACCCGACCCGACGCGTCCGGAAGTGGTGCTGTGCGCCGATATGATCGCGCCCGAAGGGTACGGGGAAATCATCGGCGGCAGCCAACGGATCGACGACCCGCAGCTGATGCAGGAGCGGTTTGCCGAGCACGAGCTGGGCGAAGACGCATACCGCTGGTATTTGGATCTGCGCCGCTACGGTACGGTGCCGCATTCCGGCTTCGGGCTCGGGTTGGAGCGCACCGTTGCCTGGATTTGCGGACTGGAGCACGTACGGGAGACGATTCCGTTCCCGCGTTTATTGAACCGATTGTACCCATAAGAGCGTTGAGAGGGAGGCGTGCGCATGTCGAGAGGGGAAGACCGCAAAGCACCCGAGCGGGGCATGATCGCGGCGCTGAACGCCGGCGGCGTGTCGGTTCCGCTGCTGCTGCTCAGTCATTATAAGAAGCTGAAGATGTCCGATACGGAAGCGATGCTGCTCATTCAACTGATGGCGTTCAAGGACCGGGAGGGCAAGGAATTTCCGACCATCGAGGAGCTGCAGGAACGCCTCGCGGCGTCGCCGGACGCGGTAATCAAGGCCATCGAGCGACTGATGAAGGAAGGGCTGCTGCAGATCGACGAAGATATCGATCAGGTCACCGGCGTGTTAAGCGAGATGTATAACTTGACGCCTATGTACGAAAGGCTGGCGGCCGTCTGGCTGGCGGGGCAGGACCGGAAGGCAGAGCCTGTTGGCGCTTCGCGAGCCGGAAGGGCTGCGCCGACGCCTCCGTCGGAAACCGGCGGGGACAATATTTTTACCGTGTTCGAGAAGGAGTTTGCTCGGCCGTTGACGCCGATGGAGTGCGAGAACATTTCGCAATGGTTGGACCGAGACCGTTATCCGGAGGCGCTCATAATGTTAGCGTTGAAAGAAGCGGTGTTCGCAGGCGTCATCCATTTCCGCTATATCGACCGCATTTTGCTGGAATGGAGCCGCAACCGCGTCCAAACGCCGGAGCAAGCGAAGCAATATACGCAAAAATTCAGAGGGGCCCGCTAAGGGGCCCCTTTGAATTTGTTACAGGTTCAGCGCTTTCCAGCGGTAAGCATATTCGAACAAAAACTCGAAAGCTTCCAAATGCCGCTTCGCCTCGAATACGTTGGTGCCCCAGGCGTAGATGCCGTGGTTGCGCAGCACGATGCCCGGCACGCTCTTGTCGATGCGTTCTTCGACCAAAGCGGCGATCCGCGGAATGTCCGTATAGTTGGGGAGAATCGGCACTTCAATGCGGGCGTTTTCTTCCCAAATGTTGAACGCTTTGATCAGTTCCACGCCTTGGAACGGAACGCTGCCTTGCTCCGCGTACAGCTCCGACACGATGTTGTTAAATACGGTGTGGACGTGGAATACGGCTCCGCAGCCAGTCAAGCGGTAAATCTCGCAATGGATGAGCGTCTCGGCCGACGGCTTCAACGTCGTCGCTTCGATGGGCCGTCCGCTGCCGTCGACGATCAAGTAGTCTTCCGACGTATGCTTCGACTTGTCTTTGCCGCTCGACGTAACGGCGAAGGCGAAGCGGTCACCAGCGAAGTCGCCGACTCGAACGGACAAGTTGCCGCTCGTTGCCGGGAACCAGCCGCGCGCCGCCAATTCGCTTTTTACCTCGCGCAATTGGGTGAAAGCCTGCTGTCGCTGCTCCAGCGTGTACAAGGAATCGTTACTCACGGGACTGTGCTCCTTCCTGTATCGTGTGCAGATGCTGCACGACGTCGTGGAACGTGTCGAACGGTACGTACGGCAAGCCGAGCTGCTCGCATTTGTCGATCAGATGCGATCGCGCGTAGACGAGATCGACGAGCTGCGCTCCGGCAAAATCGGTCACGCTGTCGCCGATCAGAATTCGCATGTAGCTGTCTTGCGGATAACGGCGGATGACCGTCGTTTTGCACATGCCGCAATCGTTCGAGCAATGCTCGTCGCACGGATGCGGCCAGACGATGCGAATGCGTTCCCCCGAGAAATCGCTGGCGTTGCAGTAAATACGGTCTTGCGGAATAGGGAAAGGCTCCAACAGAGGCTGCAGAAAAAAGTCGATGCCGCCGCTCGTGACGAGAAACTCGATATCGCGATCGCGGCAATATTGGAGCAGCTCCGGGAAGCCGGCACGGATGCGTGCCGTATCGAATACGAAGCGGGCGACTTCCTCGCGTCTCTCGGACGGCAGCAACTCGAACATGCGTCCGACACCGTTGCGGATGCTGATCTGGCCGCTGACGACTTGGTCCACCAGCGGCTTCCAGCCGGGCGGATCGAAGTGCCGCATAATCGCTACGATATTGTCGCTTTCCGTAATCGTGCCGTCAAAATCGCAAAACAGAACGGGCCGCTTCATTCTTTGGCCCCCCAACGCTCGATCGCCGCGCGCAGCTCCGGCCGCGTCTCGGCATAAGCGGACAGCGTCCGGCCTTCGAGCACGGCGTCGATCGCCTGGCGGAACGCTTGTCCGCCTGCCGCCGTGCCGAGCGGATGACCGTGTATGCCTCCTCCGGCGTTGACGACCACGTCTTGTCCGAAGTCGCGGATAATCCACGGGACAAGTCCAGGATGTATGCCGGCCGACGGGACGGGGAAGCTTGTCCGCAGCTGCGGGGCCGGGCCGCGCGGCGCTCCCGCATCGTCGGGCGCGCGGTAAAGGTAGTCTCCGTCGAGCTGTTCGGTTACGAGCGCGTGGCGGATCGCCATATTTTCCGCTTTCGGCATGACGACCGAGCCGTACGGCGACGGGAAGAGAACCAGATCGGCGCCGCTTAGCCGCATCAGCTTGCCGAGAAGCACCGAAGCCGCTATGCCGTAGTGCGGCGACGGATACAGTGCGCCGGCAAGCGCTGGGTGAGCGGCGATCGGGACGTTAATATCCGGATCGGCGGCCAGCTCGCGCATCGTATCGAAGCCGTAGGCAAGTACGTTGAACAGCAGGGCGTTCGCTCCCGCCCCGATCGCCTTCTTCGCCTGTTCGGCGAGCTTGGAGGCCGGGCCTGTGACGTTGACGGCGTAGAGCAGCTGCTGGCCGGTCGTCTCGCGGGCTCGGCGGGCGGCGGCCATGCACGTCTCGACCCGCTTTTCGATCGGAGTAAGCGGGTTTTCGAACAAAATCTCGTCGTCCTTGATCAAGTCGACCCCGCCGGCCGCCTGGCCGTAGAATTGCCGGCCCAGCTCGTCCAGATCGTGGCCCACCACCGATTTGAAGATGCTCATCAACAGCGGCCGGTCGTGAACTCCGAGCAGATCGCGGACGCCCGCTATGCCGAACTTGGGGCCGCCGAAGCCGCTCGCGAAAGCGGGGGAAAACTGCAGATCGATCAGCTTGATGGCTCCGTCCATCGACAGCTTGCCGAAGACGGTGACGAGCAATGCCGGAATGTCGGCGCTGAAGTTGACGTCCGGATAGGCGATGCGGATATCCGCGTAGCGGCCCGCAGCGTTCCCGTCCTGACCCGCTCCGGGTTCCGAGACTTCGACGGACAGCACCCGTCCGAGATGCTTCTCCATCTGCTTTTGTTGAGCGGCAGGCAGCTCCGTCCAGCTTCCGACCGTCAGTCCGACGGCGATCGATTGCGCTTTTTTATGAAAATTGGCATTCTCGTCGAAGCAGCGGTAGGTGGCTACGCAATAATCGCTCAACGGCTACACCCGCTTTCCGTGGGCCAACGACTGTTCGGCCAGTCCGAGGCCGATCTCGCGAGCCCGCTCCGCCGAGCGCAGCACCGCGCGGGAGATGGCGTCGGCTACGCCCTCGGACTCCATCAGCTTGATGGCGGCTTCCGTCGTGCCGTTCGGCGACGTGACTTTGCGGCGAAGCTCCTGAGGCGCCTCGTTCGTCGTTTTGACCATTTGGGCAGCGCCCAGTACGGTCTGTACCGTCAGCGAGCGCGCCGCTTCCTCGGACAGGCCGCCTTCGACGCCGGCCGCAATCATCGCTTCCATGAAGTAGTAGATGTAAGCGGGGCCGCTGCCGGATACGCCGGTCACGATTTCGAGCCGCTCCTCCTCGACGACGGACACTTCCCCGATCGCCCGGAACAGCGAAAGCGCCGTGGCCCGCCGCTCCGCCGTAACCGCCTCGGAGAAGCTGATGCCCGTGGCACCGAGCCCGATCGTGCTGGACGTGTTGGGCATCGTCCGGACGACCGGCAGGGGAGCGCCGAGCAGATGATGAATCGTCCCGATCGATAAGCCGGCGATGACCGAGACGATCAATTGATTCGGCCCCAGTAGATGGCGAATGTCCGAGATGCCGGCGGCCGCGTCCTTGGGCTTCATGTTCAGGATGACGATACCCGCTTCCCGAATCGCCGAGTCGCGTTCCTCGGGATCGCGCGATGCGCGCATGCCGTAAGTGTCCCTAACATAGGCGAGTCGTTCGTCGTTGCTCTGGTTGACCGCGAACAATTGCTGCGGCGCGGTGATGCCTTTCTCGATCAGGCCGGCAAATATCGATTCGGCGAGCGCACCGGCTCCTACGAAGGCGATCGTTTCGGTTAACAAAGTGTGGCTCATGGCGAATAGTTCCCTCCTTGTCGGTAGTGTGGCGGTTACCCGCGTATTTGGCCGTTCCCTTGCACGATGAATTTGGTCGAGGTCAGCGCAGGCAGTCCCATCGGTCCGCGAGCATGCAGCTTTTGCGTACTGATGCCGATCTCGGCGCCGTAGCCGAATTCGAAGCCGTCGGTGAAACGGGTCGACGCGTTATGGTAGACGGCGGCCGCGTCGACGTCGCGCAGAAACTGCGCGGCCCGTCCTGCGTGCTCGGTGACGATGCATTCCGAATGGAACGTGCCGTACTCGCGGATATGGTCCAGCGCCTCGTCCAAACCGCTGACGGTTTTGACGGACAGAATCAGTTCGCCGTACTCGGTGCGCCAGTCCTCTTCGGTCGCTTCGCCCATCCAGGGAACGAGCGTCCTGCTTTTGGCGCAGCCTCGCAGCTCGACGCCAAGCTCCTTCAGCTTTCCGGCCAGCTCCGCCAGATGCCGGGCGGCGTATCGCTCGTGCACGAGCAGCGTCTCCAGCGAGTTGCAGACGGACGGGCGCTGCACCTTGGCGTTGATGACAATCGGATCGGCGATGGCGGGATCGGCTTCATCGTCCAAATACGTATGGCAGATGCCTTCTCCCGTCTCGATAACCGGCACGGTGGCGTTTTTCAGCACATTCTGGATCAGCGAGCGGCCGCCGCGAGGAATGATGACGTCCAGCAGGCCGTTCAGCTTGAGCAGCTCGTCGACCGAAGCGCGGTCGGAGCTTTCGATCAGTTGCAGGCTCTCCGCCGGAACCGCGGAGCGGGAGAGCGCGTCATGCATGACGGCGATGATCGCCTTGTTCGATTCGAGCGCCGCAGAGCCTCCGCGCAGCACGACGGCGTTGCCGCTCTTCAGGCACAGTCCGGCCGCGTCGACGGTGACGTTCGGCCGAGCCTCGTAGACGATGGCGACGACGCCGAGCGGGACGCTGATTTTACGGATGTTCAAGCCGTTCGGTCGCGTCGTGTCGTCCAGAAGCAGTCCAGTCGGATCGGGCAAATCGATAATTTGCCGCAAGCCTTCGGCGATACCGGCGATGCGCTTCGGGTTCAAAGCGAGCCGGTCCAGCAGCGATTCACTCGTTCCGTCGCGCCGGCCGCGTTCCAAATCTTTCGCGTTCGCTTCCAGAATTACCGCACTTTCGGCAATAAGCGCATCGGCCATCAAAGCGAGCGCCTCGTTCTTCTGTTCCGTCGTCAGCCCGTTCATCAGGCGGGTGGCCTGTTTCGCTCTAGACGCTTTGTCGCGTACTTCACTCATTGGAAAAGCCTCCTTCGGTTTCGTTTATGGCGTTCGTTCGGGTATGTTCGGGTAACGGGCGGCGAGTTCTACAGCCCGCTCAGTGTCCGGTCAGAGCGGCCGCATAGCCCGGAAGCTTATCGGCTTCCAGCTCGAACGGTTCCGCCGCGCTTCGTGGCTTGCACTCGACGATGCCGTCGGCGGCCCGTTTGCCGATCGTGACCCGGAGCGGCAGACCGAGCAGGTCGGCATCGGCGAATTTGGCGCCGGGCCGCTCGTCACGATCGTCAAGGAGCACCTCGCAGCCGGCGTTGCGGAGCTCCCGGTACAGCCGCTCCGCCAGCTCGGCCTGTGCGGCATCCTTCGTCTGGATGACGATCAGATGTACGCCGTACGGTGCGACGGCGGCGGGCCAGACGATGCCGGCTTCGTCGTGATGCTGCTCGACGATGGCCGACAGCAGGCGGGAAACGCCTATGCCGTAACATCCCATTATATATGGCAAGGAGCGGCCGTGTTCGTCGAGAAAGGTAGCCCGGAGCGCCTCGCTGTACTTCGTGCCCAGCTTGAAGACGTGGCCGACCTCGATGCCTTTGGCGAATTGCAGCGGCTCTCCGCAACGTTTACAGGCGTCCCCAGGCGATGCCATACGCAGATCGCCGTACCGGCCGACCGGAAAATGTCGTTCGGGGACGACACCGGTCAAATGGCGGTCGACGGCGTTCGCTCCGACTACTGCGGTCGGCATGCCGCGTACTTCCTCGTCGGCGACGATCCCGACTTTGGGGTCCAGATCGACCGGCCCGATAAAGCCGGGCACGGAACCGAGCAAGCCGGCAATGTCGGCCTCGCTCATCATCTCGACGACGGAAGCGCCAAGCAGCCGCTTGACCTTCGTCTCGTTCAACTCGCGGTCGCCCCGGACGAGGACGACGTACGGGCGGCCGTCGGCGAGCAGAGCCAGCGATTTGATGATCTCGCGCGCTTCTACGCCGAGAAACCGGGTGAGCTGCGTGATCGTCCGGACGTCCGGCGTATCGGCGGTCTGCGGCTGCCCGGGCATGGTCGCGGACGCAGCATCCGTCAATGCCGCCGCCAGCCCCGGTTCCGGCAAATCCGCATCGGCGGCTCTTCCCGCCGATTCCGCCAGCTCGATGTTGGCGGCGTAGCCGCAGCTTTCGCAATGGACGATCGTATCTTCGCCGATGTCTGCCAAAGCCATGAATTCATGCGTATCCGTACCTCCGATCGAGCCGGAATCGGCTTCGACGGACCGGAACGTCAGCCCGCAACGGCGGAATATGGCGGAGTACGCTTCGTACATGACCGCGTAGCTCCGGTCGAGACCTTCCGGCGTGGCATCAAACGAATAGGCATCCTTCATCACGAATTCCCGCCCGCGCAGCAGGCCGTAGCGCGGGCGCCGTTCGTCGCGGAATTTGGTCTGAATCTGGAACAGCGTAAGCGGCAGCTTCTTATAAGACTTCACTTCGTCGCGGACAAGAGCCGTGATGGCCTCCTCGTGCGTCGCGCCGAGGGCGAACGACCGGCCGTGCCGGTCCTTGAGCCTCATCAGCTCATCGCCGTACAAGTCCCAGCGTCCGCTTTCCTGCCACAGTTCCGCAGGATGAAGGGAGGGGAGGAGCACCTCGACGGCGCCCGCTTTCTCCATTTCTTCCCTGACGATGCGCTCGATGTTGCGCAGAACGCGAAGACCGAGCGGCAAATACGAGTACACCCCGGAGGCGAGCGAACGAATCAGACCGGCCCGGATTAGGAAGCGGTGGCTGTTCGTTTCGGCGTCGGACGGGTCGTTGCGCAGCGTCGGCACAAGCGTATGTCTCAGTTTCATTTATCTGCCCTCACCTTCCCGCGAAGACGATCCATTCATCGCGATGCACGACCTCGATGCGGGATACGTCCACGCGCTTGCGTACTTCGTCTGTCGACAAGCCGGCGACGGCTTTCAACTGCCAGGAGGCGTAGTTGACGACGCCGCGTCCGAGCGTCCGTCCGTCGGCGTCCGCCACTTCGACCACGTCGCCGGGATGAAACTCGCCGACGACATCCGTCACGCCTGCGGGCAGGAGACTTCTCCCGCCGTCGACTAGCGCGTGCTCCGCGCCGGCATCGACGAGCACCTTGCCCTGCGCGTCGGAGTGGAAGCCAATCCATTGCTTTTTCGTAGACAGCGTGTGCGCGCTCGTGTCGAAATAGGTTCCTTTGCCCGTGCCGCGAACGGCTTCGAGGATGTCCTCGGGCTCCGTGGCGCGGCCGATGAATACGGGCACGCCGCCGCTCGTGGCGATGCGCGCCGCATCGATCTTGGAGCGCATGCCGCCGGTGCCCACCGACGAGCCCGAGCCGCCGGCGATACGGTAAATGTCCTCGCTAATCTCCTCCACGCGGTCGATGCGCCGGGCGGAGCTGTTTTTGCGCGGATCGTCGGTATACAAGCCGTCGGTGTCGGTCATAATGACGAGCCGGTCGGCTTTCAGCAGATTGGCGACGAGCGCCGACAGCGTATCGTTCTCGCTGAACTTCAGCTCGTCGACGGCTACGGTGTCGTTCTCGTTGATGATCGGAATGATGCCGCGGCTGATCAGCTCCTGCAGCGTCATCAGGGCGTTATGATTGCGGCCGCGGCTCCGGAAGTCGGAGCGGGTGAGCAAAATTTGCGCCACCGCATGACCGTATTGTGCAAAAGCTTCATTATAGCTTTGCATCAGCAGCGCCTGCCCGACCGCTGCGGAAGCTTGCTTCTCGTGCAGCGCCTTGGGCCGTCTGACGTAGCCGATCTTGCGAAACCCGGCAGCGACGGCGCCTGACGTCACGAGAGCTACGCTGTATCCTTCATCCTGCAGCCGGGAAAGCTCTGCCGCGAAATAATCGATCTTGGCGCGGTTCAGTCCGCCCTCGTCCGACGTGAGCGAGCTGCTGCCGATTTTGACCACAATGCGCTGGTGCATGATTGTTCCCCACCTTGTTTTAGCATAATGGCGCGTCCGAGAAGCCCGGAAAAAACAAAAAGACTTTCATCCTAATAAGGACGAAAGTCCGGCTTCCGCGGTACCACCTTAATTGACGTGCGCTCCCTAAATAAACAGCGCGCCGCCATCTCGATTCCCTGGTAACAGCAGGGGGCTGTTCAACTCGTCGTTGACCGTTCGGGGGTGGGTTTCGGCAAAGTCGTCGCGGTAAATTCTCGCAGCCGGTGGAATTTACTCTCTGGGCGCGCGGACTGTTCCTACTGGTCCCGTCATTACGTTATATTCGATACGGCTGCTGCCTAGTACCGTATAGGCGTCATGCATCCTTATTCCGGTAGCCGAATGTTCCGGTTCGTACGGATAAGTAAAACGAATGGCCTGTGCCTTCGTACGGGTACAAAGTAGAGCTGCCGCTGTGCATTCGGAAAGACGCCGTTTCCTTGCTAGGCAAGGGACAGCCGTCCTGACGCGAATACCGTTCAAGAATTGGCTTTGTACTAGAATACCATTGCGATTATCTTTTGTAAAGCCGATTAGCCGAACAAGCGGAGGGCGCCGATCCGCCGGACCGCCTCCTCCAAACGCTCCTCGGAAGAGAGCAGGCCGATGCGCACGAAGCCTTCCCCGTGCTTGCCAAAACCGATGCCGGGAGCGACCATCACATGGGCTTCATTCAGCAGCAGATCGGCGAACTCGGCGGAGCCGTAACGTTTGGGCACCGGCAGCCAGGCGAAGAAGGAGCCGGCCGACGGCTGCGCCTCCCAGCCGATAGAGGAGAGCGCGCCGAACAAGGCGTTGCGGCGGCTTTCGTACACCGCGTTCAATTGCTGGACGCATTCCTGCGGACCGGTCAAGGCGAGCGCCGCTGCCGCCTGAATACCGCCAAACAGGCTTACGTAGTAATGGTCCTGAATGAGATTGATCAGGCGCACGACCTCCACGTTGCCGAGCGCAAAGCCCACCCGCCAGCCGGCCATATTGTACGTTTTGGACAGCGTGTAAAATTCGACGCCGACTTCCTTGGCGCCCGGGCGCTCCAGGAAGCTGACCGGACGTCGGCCGTCAAAGCCGATGGCGCCGTAGGCAAAATCGCTAGCCACTACGATGCCGTTCTTGGCGGCAAAGCGGATCGTGTCGTCATAGAACGACGCCGGGGCGCACGCGGCGGTCGGGTTATTCGGGTAGTTGATGAACATCAGCTTGGCTTTGTTCACATCGTCCGGCGAAAGACGCGAATAGTCGGGAAGAAAGGCGTTGTCCGCCAGTAGCGGCATAAGCGCCATTCGGCCGCCCGCCAGTTCGACGCCGGACCAGTAGTCCGGGTAGCCGGGATCGGGGACGAGGCAGACGTCTCCGGGATTGAGCAGGCATTGGCTGATTTCCACGAGACCTGTCTTGCCGCCGAACAGAATGGCGACTTCCTTCTCGGGATCGAGCGTGACGCCGTAATCTTCCTGATACCGCTTGGCGATCGCTTCTTTCAGAAAAGCGTATCCGCTGAACGGAGAATATTTATGATAGGCCGGATTGGGCGCCGCCTCCTGAAGGGCGGAGACGATATGCGCAGGCGTCGGCTGATCGGGATTGCCTTGCCCAAGATTGATGACATCGTGGCCTTGCGCGATTTGCCGGTTCACCTTGCTGACAAGCGAAGCGAAAAATTGGGTCGGCAGCCGCTGCAGCCGCTCTGCGGCTTCGACAGGGAATGCGGAAGTCGGTTGTATGGGTAAATTCATCGTATTTCACTCCGAATAGTAGACTTTAAGTATCGATATACTTGATTATACCTGCCCGCGCCGAACTTTTCCATGTCCTTTTTTCCGGGCATATCCCTCGCGTAGTCCGTTCCGCCTGCGATTCCCGCTTGCGCTGTCCGTTGCTTAGGATGCGGCGATCGTCTATGATAGAAGCAATCATACGTAAACGGAGTGAAAGCCGCCATGTCATCCGATCAACAAACGCATAGGCTACAGGTAGCCGTCGTGCAGATGGACGTCGCGATCGGGGAGCCTGACATCAATTTCGCCAAGCTGTCCGAACTGCTGGAGGAGTGTGTAGGCGCCGAGCGCAAGCCGGATCTGATCGTTTTGCCGGAAATGTGGAATACGGGTTATGCTCTGGACCGCATCCATACGATAGCCGATCCGCAAGGGGAGCGGACGATTCGTTTCGTGTCCGAATTTTGCCGCAACCATAAAGTCAACGTCGTCGCCGGCTCGGTGGCCGAGCTGAACGGCGACCGCGTACGCAATACGGCGTTCGCCATCGACCGCGAAGGAAACGTAGCCGGGGAATATTCGAAAATCCATCTGTTTCGGCTGATGGACGAGGAGAAATATTTGCACGCCGGCGACCGGCTTGGCAGTCTGAAAGTGGACGGCGTACCGGCCGGCATGATGATCTGCTACGACATTCGCTTTCCGGAGCTGACGCGCAAGCTCGCGCTCGGCGGCGCGAAGCTGCTGATCGTCCCGGCGGAATGGCCGCACCCGCGGCTGCATCACTGGCGGACGCTGCTTACGGCCCGGGCGATCGAGAACCAGATGTACGTCATTGCCTGCAATCGCGTCGGGACTAGCGGAACGACTTCGTTTTTCGGTCATTCGCTGATTATCGATCCTTGGGGCGAGATTTTGGCCGAGGGAGACGAGGCGGAGCGGGTCATTGCGGCGGAGATCGATTTGTCCGTCGTGGATAAGGTACGCTCGACTATTCCGGTGTTTGCGGACCGCAGGCCGGAGTTGTACGGAGGCGAATAACGCGCGTAAACGACAACAATCCGCCCGATTCGCCGAAAACGTCAAACTTTAGACAAAATCGGACCTGCCCGATGTAGAGGTATATAGTATAATATAAGAGTGGCTGTCTCCTGTCGGGGGCGGCTACTTTACGTTATATACGCGTTATATAATCTAACGCAAGAATGGCGTTCAGAAAAAAAATTCAGCTTCGCGTTATATAATCTAACATTAAGTATTGCTTTATCCAAGAAGCTGTTGTAAAATTCATTCATAACCTAAAGGGACGTAATGATTTCTAACACAAACAAAAGGGAGAGGGTAACCATGAACATCGCTTTGATTGCCCATGACGTGAAAAAAGAAGAGCTGGTCAACCTCGTAATCGCCTATGATCAAGTGTTCACACAGCATACTTTGTTCGCCACTGGCTCGACGGGGCAAAAAATCGCCGAGGAGGCGAAGCTGAGCGTCATCAAGCTGAAATCAGGCCCACTTGGCGGAGATCAACAAATCGGAGCGCTCGTCGCCCAAAACGAGATCGATGCGGTCATATTCCTGCGCGATCCGCTCGTCGCCCTCGCCCACGAGCCTGACGTAACCGCACTGCTGCGTCTGTGCGACGTGCAATGCGTCCCTGTCGCGACCAACCTGGCGACTGCCGAGCTGCTGGTCAAGTCGTTGGAGCGCCATGACCTCGCTTGGAGAAACGTCGTGCACCGTTACCGCATGGAGCGCCGAAGCGGCACGGAGGGCTAACCGCGCGCCCTCGTTCGGCAGCAGGCGGAGAGATTATTCCCCCGTCCGAAGCGAAACGGTCAGCTCGCGGCTGGCCAGCGTCACATGCTCGGGCAGCGGGTAGCCTGCATCGATGTCGACACCGTGAGACATATGCGTGAAATAGACACGCTGCGGCTTTGCTTCCGCCAGCAGCTCGAGCGCTTCCTTCATGTCATAGACGGAGCGCGATTCGACCCGGGCCTCTTCCTTGTAAAAATTCGTGCCAAGCACCAGCATGTTCAAGCCGTGAAGCGGCTTTTTTTGTTTTTCCGTCAAATGAATCGCGTCGGGGCAGTACGCCCACGCATAACCGTTTTTGACAAACCGGTAAGCGAACGAATACCCGTTCTTGCCATGACACACTTCCCACGGCGTAATCTGCCAGCCTCCGAACTCCATTCCTCCATCGTTCGGCACGAAAGCGAGCTTCTTCTCCAGCCACGGATATTGCCGGCGGATCGTCTCGAATACGATGCCCGGAGCGAACACCGTGCCGCGGCTGCGCGTCCAGCGGCATGCATCGAACCATTCCGGCAGTCCGGCGATATGGTCGTGATGCGGGTGCGTCACGAGAACGCGCGTCAGCGTACGCTGCCCGAGCCCCTCCATCTGTTCGACCCAGTCCGGTCCGCAGTCGAGCAGCAGCTCCCCTTCCGCGGTGCGCAGCAGGGCCGACGAACGGAGCCTGCGGTTGCGTCCGCCGCTTCTCGCTTCCTGGCATACCGGACACGTACAGTATACGCGCGGTACGCCCATCGAATCTCCCGTTCCGAGAAAGATCAGCTGATCCACGGTCGCTAGCCTCCTTTTTGGTTGTTTCCCCCGATCAACTCGAGCATAGTGGCGATAAACGCTTCGGCAGCCTTGGACACGTACCGGCCTCGGCGCCGTGCGATAACGAGCGTGCGGGTCGGCCTGCTGCTGACGGACAAGTAAACCGGCGCCGCCTCGCTCCATTTGCCGCGCTCTACCATAGCGGGCACGAAAGCGACGCCCATTCCGGCCGCCACAAGCGACTGCACCGTCTCGATATTGCTGCTTTCGAAGACGATGTGCGGCGAGAAGCCGGCGTCCAGACAAAAATCGATCGCGGTCTGGCGCAAGCCTTGCCCCTTCTTCAATACGATGAACGGCTCGTCGCGGAACCGGGCAAGATCGACTGTCCCCTCGCCGGCGGCCGAGGCTGCGGGGTGGAGGGGCGGGACGGCAAGCAAGATTTCTTCCTCGACGAGCAGCTCGTATTCCAGCGATTGCTCCTGCAATGGCATCGACAGCACGCTAAGGTCGGTGCGCCCTTCGATCGTCAGCTGCGACAAATTGGCGGACGTTTCCTCGACCAGCAAAATCTCGATTTCCGGGTATCTCTCCCGGAATACGGGGAGAACGAGCGGCAGCATATGCGCTCCCGTAATCGGCATGCTGCCGATAATGAGCCTACCCTTGCGCAGTTGGGATATATCGTCCATCTCCTGGCGGATTTCGCCGAGCATATCGACGATCTTCTGGGCTTTGTCCACAAATAAAGAGCCGGCGTGCGTCAGCTCGACGGAATTCGTATTGCGGTGAAACAGCAGGACGCCCAGCTCTTTTTCCAGCTTGGACAACTGCTGGCTCAACGAAGGCTGCGCGATATGCAGTTTTTCCGCAGCTCGTGAAAAGTTTTTGTCTGCGGCGATTTGGATGGCGTATTGAAGCTGCCTGAATTCCATTCCGGTATGTTCCTCCTGATTCGGCCGGCCATCCCGGGACGGGTGCCGGCAGGCGAATGGCAATCGCGTTTTTTGATTCTCTCGTATTCATCATATACGAAGTTCGTTCTTCCTATAAAGGGTTATCGGCGTTTTTTTGCGCGATTCGGCCGATTGGTACTCTGGTGACGGTTCCGCCGCCTTCAATTTGCTTTTTTCCCGAGGGTCATGAAAGTACTGACGGAGAGCATCAGAGTGCATTGTCCGCCCCCGATCGGGTTTGTATAATGGGCATCATGATCGAAACGAAACGAAGGGGGAAAAGGTATGAAAACGTTGCGCATAGGCTTTATCGGCTGCGGCAATATCGCGCATGGTCACGCTCTGCGGCTGTCCCGTCTCGACGGGGTACACATCGCCGCGCTGGCCGATCCGGTTCAAGGGGGCAGACAGGCGCTCAAACAAAAGTTCTCGTTGAACGGAGCGGAGGAATACGACGATTATGCCGACATGCTGAAAAACGGCGAGCTGGATGCGGTTCTGATCTGCTCGCCGCATACGATGCACTTCCGGCATGCCCGGCAATCGCTTGAGGCGGGCATGCACGTGCTGATCGAGAAGCCGATGACCTGTTCCTCGAAGGAGGCGGAGGAGCTGATCGCCTGTGCGGCTGGGCACGGCAAAGTGCTGCAAGTGTCGTTTCAGCGCCACTTTTTGCCGCCGTTCATGTATATCCGCTCGGCGATTGCCGATGGGGTCATCGGCAAGCTTACATCGGTGACGGCAGCGCTGCATCAGGATTGGAAACGAGCGCAGGAAGGGACGTGGAGACAGCGGCCCGAGCTGTCCGGGGGAGGTATGCTGATGGATTCCGGCAGTCATATTATCGACGTCCTGCTTTGGACGACGGGGCTGACGCCGACGCAGCTATCCGTTCAACTGGAATGCCACGGCGCCCCCGTCGAGGTCGATACGCTGACCGCGATCCGATTCGCCGAAGGGGCGGTCGGCAGCATGAATGTGATCGGTCTGGCGCCGCTGTCCAAGCTGAAGGAAGCTTACGCTTTTATCGGAGAGCGGGGAGGCATCTTTTACGACAACGGCAGCGTCACCCTTCATCTGAATGGGCAAGAGCCGATCGAGCCGGCGTTGCCCGAAGCCGTTACGGACCCGGACCGAAGCTTCGTCGACGCGATCAGGGGCAAGCACGAGGTGGTTGTACCCGGCGAATATGCGCTGAAGGTCGTCCGCTTCACCGAAGAGATCTATGCGTCCGCGGGATATCATGTTTCGGCGCCGGAAACCGGCGCGGCGAGGAGGGAGGCGTGATGGTGCTTAGAACAGCTGTGTTGAGCTTTTGGCATGTGCACGCCAGAGGGTACGCCCGGCAGCTGAGCGAGCGCAGCGATTGCGCCGTCGCTGCGGTGTGGGACGAATCCGCCGAGCGCGGCCGGGAAATGGCGAAGCAGCTTGACGTTCCGTTTGTCGACAAGCTGGAGGATGTCCTGGCGAATCCCGATATCGATGCGGTCGTCGTCAACGCCCCTTCCCTTCTGCATCCGGAAATCATCTTAGCCGCTGCCGAGGCGGGGAAGCATATTTTTACGGAAAAGGTGTTGGCTCTGCGAACGGCGGACGCCAAGCGGATTTTGGAGGCTGTGGAGCGAAGCGGAGTGAAGCTGATCGTCTCGCTGCCGAGGCTGGGCGACAGCAGAACGGTGTACGCCAAGTCGGTGATCGACGAAGGTTTGCTGGGGGAGGTTACGCTGGTGCGCGCCCGGCTCGCCCACGACGGGGCGCTGCCTCGGGAAGGCGCGCCGGACGGCTGGCTGCCGGCGCATTTTTTCGATAAAACCGAATGCGGCGGCGGCGCTCTGATCGATCTGGGGTGCCATCCGATGGGGATCGTCCACGAATTATTGGGCATGCCGGAAACCGTCTCCGCCCAATTCGGCTACGTCACCGAGCGTGAGGTCGAGGACAACGCCGTCGTCACGCTGCTTTATCCGAAAGGAGTATTGGCGGTCGTCGAGGCGGGCTTTGCGAGCCGCTATTGTCCGGCTCTTCTGGAAGTATACGGAACGAAGGGCTGTCTGCTCATCGGCAATGAGACGATGCTGCGCAGCGATCTGCTGCCCGCCGCGTCCCATGCCGGTTGGGTGCGGCCGGACAAGCTGCCGCCGGGATTGTCGTCGCCGCTCGACCAATGGGCTGATTACGTTCTGTACAGTAAAAAGCCGTCGATTACGGCGGAGCAAGGCTTGGCGTTGACGCAGCTGATGGAGGCGGCTTATGCGTCTGCCGCCGAAGGGCGCGCGGTGGCGCCGGACCGCTTCGGCGAAAGCGACGGTCGGTAAACGTTGACGCCTGCAACGGCGGGGCGCGGCGGAGACGGGAGGATGGGTCGGATGAAGCAGGGAACAGGGAGCGAGGGAGAAGCCGGATCGGCGGAGGTGAGGCTGTTTCCGGACAAGTGGGCGATTATGCGTTACCCGTCTATTTGCCGGCCCGAAGCCGGCTTGGCGATCGGACCGGACTGGGAAGGATCGGCGGAGCTGACGGGATTCGTGACGGCGTTTCACAACGAGCCTGCGGCAAGGGATACCCTAGTCCGTGCGGCCTTGGCTGGGGATCGGCTGCACTTGATGCTGGAGAGCGGACCGGGCGGCGATATATTGCCGGAAACGGAGACAGAGACGGTGTTTGTGCTGATCTCCCTGCCCGAGGACCGGGATATGTTTTATACGGTGGATGTGGAGATAACGGCCGGTGCGCACCGGTACCAAATCGGCTACAACAACTGGACCCGGACGGAGCGGCGGGACCAAAAACAAACCTTCGTTCGCCTGGCCGGGGAGCAGGACGTCCGCCCGCTTGTAGAGAAGCGCATGAATGGAAGCTGGACGGCAGAAGTAAGTATTCCGCTGGAACTGCTGGGGAATCCGGACAGGCGGGAGGGTGCCGAGTGGAGGTTCAACGTCGTTCGATATGGCGGGCCCGAAGCTTCTGAGCCGATGAGCTCGTGGGTGCCGATCCGTACCGGCACGATCCGAATGGACGATATTCATCGCCCGCTCGACGAGCGGATATTCCGTGTCGAGCTGTTCGCGGCCAATGAAGGGCGGCTCGGCAGCGTCTTTATCGGCCGTCCGCCCGCGCCTCCGTCCGCAGCTGATACTACGGAGGGCGGAGGCGCGGGACCGGACGGTCCGGCGGAAGCGGGGCGCGCTCTAGCGGCTTCCTTCTTGCCGTCGGCTGCCGCGTCCGGAACGATGCCTCGGGAAACGACGTTGTCCGCCGCCCTGCTGTACCGCAGCTTTACCGCCAAAGCGCTGCGGCTCTCCGGTCCTGCGGGCGGATCGCTCGACGCAGGGCGGATTTCGCTTGTCTGGGTCGACCCGCTGGGACGGCAATCGATCATCGTTCCGAGCGGTTTGCCCGCCCGCGACGGAAACGGCGCGCTGGAATTTGCCCACCCTGCTCCGCTGGAGGAAGGGCTTTATCATCTGCGGGTGTTTTTGCGAAACGGACACGAAGGTCTTGGCGAATTCTGCTCCTTCGCTTTCGATCGCTGCGGGCTGATCGAGGCCGGCGAAAGCTGTGCGGAGCAACGGGCAACCGAAACGGCAAAGCGGCGGCAAATCGTCATGAAAGATCCTTCCGAGCGGGTCGAGCAGCTGTTGAGGCTCATCCCCGACCGGATCGGTTTTTTCGCCGCAGGCGTCCCCCATGCCCCCGTGCTGGGGTTTCGCTCGGCCAACTACACTTGGAGTCCGGATAATCCCTGGAGCATCGTATCGGTTGACGAAGACCGCGTGGCGTATCCGAACGACAGCTACCCCGAGTCCAAATCGGTTATCGTGCGCAATAAGAAGGGAGAGCCGGTCGATTATCCGTATTACGAGGATGAGCGGGGCCGGCGGTATTTTTTGTCGGCCCACCTGTGGCATTGGCAGCGCCGGTACGCGGTGAACGAAACGGCTCTGCTGGCCGCGGCCGATCCGCTTGGCGCGGCCCGGGTGCTGTACGGGTTCGCGCAGGCGTACGCGGGCTGGGTGCGCTTTAATGATTCGGTGTGGGTGCAGCACCCGATCGACGGCCGGGCGCATCCGCCGTATCCGTATTTCGGCGGCATGTGGGACCGCTGGAGCCTGATGGATCTGCACGGGCTGCTGCCTTTGATCGACGCTTTTATCGAAGTGGACGGCACGAACGCCTTCGAGCTGCTCGGCCGCGAATGGGGGGGTGACGTGCGCGGGACGATCGTGGACGATATGCTGCGCCCTTCGCTGGAATCGGCACTCTCGTATCCGGTGCTCCAGCACAATGTCGACTATCCGAACTGGATCGGGCTTATCCAGCTCGGCAAGGCGCTCGGCGAGCCTCGATACGTTCATGAGGGAGCCGAGAGGCTGGCTCGTTTTGCGCAGAATGCGTATTTGTCCGACGGCTTCTGGAAAGAAGTCTCGCTGTCCTATCATCGTCAAACGTACGAGGGCATTGTCGCTACGGCGCGACGGCTGAAGGGCTGGAGTGACCCGGAGGGCTATGTTTCGCCGCGGGACGGCACGCGCTTCGCGTCGTATGACCCGGAGGCGTCGATCCCCCGCATCGGCCGAATGCTGCGGCTGCCCGATATGCTGTCGTATCCGGACGGCTTCTGTCTGCCGGTAAACGATACGTGGGCTTTTCAGCGGGCTGAGCGCCCCCTGTGCACAGGCTCGCTGCTGCTGCCGTTCGCGGGCATCGCCAAGCTGACCCGGGGACGCGGACGCGGGCAGGCACAGCTTTATTTGACCTTTTGCCCGAATAACGGACACGACCACAAAGACCCGTTGAATGTTGCGCTGTATGCCGAAGGACGGGAACTGCTGCCTGATATCGGCTATACCCATACGTTTTACCGGCAGTGGACGTTATCGACGCTCGGCCACAACACGGTAACGGTCGATAGCCGCGATGCCCGGCTTACGGAAGAGGCTAGATGCGGCGGCAATATCGAACTGTTCGCCGGTGCGGGAGCCGCTCAGCTGATTCGAGCGCGGCAGGAGAACGCTTACGAGGGGGTGTCGGCCTATTCGCGCGAGCTGTGGCTGATCGGCTTCGAAGGGGCGGAGGCGGACAGCGGGTATACGCTGGATCTGTTTCGTGTGGCCGGGGGGAAACGCCACGAATATACGCTGAACGGGGATGCCAACCGAGATTGCCTGCTTGTTCCGAATGTGCCGATGACCGAATACGGGCCGTACTTGCTGGAAGGCACGCCGCAAATCATCGAACCGAAGCAGGAAACCGATTTCGGCGGAACGAGCGACCAGCAATATTATGCATATGCGTTTGTTAAGGATGTGCGGACGGCGGAACAGCCGGACGGCATCTATACGCTGACGATGACTTCGCGTGACGGCCAGGACGGGGAAACGGACAACGGATGGAGCGGAAGCGAACAGGACGGAAGCGGCCCGGCGGATAGCGACGGCCCGGGAGGAGCCTCGCGGGGCAGCGGAGAAGCGGTGCTGAAGGTGCACGGCTTTGCCGGAGCGGGAAGCAACCGGCTCTTTGCAGGCAGGGCGCCGTCCTTGAGGGCTACCCGCTTGAACGGGCTGGACGGGGACCGGAACAGCGAGGCGATCCGCTTCGATATGCCGAAATGGATCGTAAGGCGCGAAAGTCCGGATGGCTCCGAGCTGCTCAGCCAATTCATCCACGTCTTCGAGCCTTACGCCGGCGGGAGTGTACCGGCGATCGACCGGGTGAAGGTGCTCCATGCGGACGAAGCCGCGGAGGAAGCGGTTGTTGCCGTTACGTACGGGGAAGTTACCGACATCATCTTGAGCGCTCCCCGCTATGAGTGCGAGACGCTTCGCTGCGGTCCGTGGGAGCTTGCCGGCAAAGCCGGCTTCGTCCGGCTCGTCGGCGGAAAGGTACAAAGCCTGATGCTGGTCGGCGGGACGCTCCTGAGAGCCGACGGGCGGGAACTGACAAGTCCCGGTCCGGTTGCTGGACGTATTCTGGAGGTGCGCCATGCGGCCGGAGCGGAGAGTGGGCGGCAGACGCTCGTTACGGATGCGAGCGTTCCGGAATCGGCTGTTGGCCAATATGCGGTGATCGTCCATCCGGACGGGACGACTCACGCTTTTCCGGTCGTATCCGTCCAGATGGATCCAACAAGCGGGCGGACCGAACTGGGCTTCGATGAAGATCTCGGTTTCGACTATACAGGCGGTTCGGATGACGGCGTCGGCAGAGTACCTACCATTGAGGAATCGGACGCTTCGTCCGCGTCTCGCGAATCCCGCGCTTTGGCGGGTCTAGCCAGACCTTCAGCCATGACCGCCTACCCGCATGCCGAGTGGCGGGGCCTGCATACGTTTCGTATCGATGGAGTGGCTACGGCAGCGTTTCCGCCGGAGTGAACGCCCTGTGCAAGACCGGAATCGAAAGACTGGCTCCTCGTGCGCTTGCTCCATTAAAGGGCTTGCCTATATGCTGCGAATGCCGTTCGTCATTTCCGCACACGGCTCGTGCGCTATCGGTACGGTCATCATGGCTTCATCTCGCCCGGCGTGACTCCCCAGTATTTGCGAAACACGCGAATGAAATAGCTGGCGTCCTTGTAGCCGGTATGCTCGGCGGCCGCGCCCACCGTCGAGCCGGCCAGCAGAAGCTCCCGGGCGAGCTCCATCTTTTTTTCCAGCACATAGTCGGAGAACGGCATCCCGATTTCCTTCTTGAATCGGCGGCTCAAATACGAGGAGTTCAGATGCAGCCGGTCGGCGACGGCCTGCAGAGAAAGCTCCCGGTCAATCTCCTGCATAATCATATCGGTCGCCAGGCGGACGGTCTCATGCGTCCGGCCGCCCTGGCGGTTATCGTAATCCACGATCAAGGCGGCCAACTGCCGCAGTGATTCGTAAGCCTGCCCGGCGTCATGGTCCGGTTCGAGCTGAAGCAGGCGCAGCTGCTCGTCCCCCGCGACTTCGCTCAGCGTCCGGCCCTTCCGTTCGACGGAGCGGACGAACAAGCCGTTCATATACAGCCAGTGCTCACGAAGCTCCCCCGGCGCCCCGGCGGAAGTCGTTCGGACCTCCCACCATTGCGCCAGCGCGGACAGCGCCTTGTCCGCATCTCCCGTTTCCAAGCCGATCTCGACTTCCTTCTCCCATTCGCCGACCGTCCGTCTGCTTCCCGCCGCTTGCGCGGGCTTCGCCGCCAGCCGGGCTTCCGAAGCTATGGAGAAAGCCAGCGTAATGCACAGAGGCTCCCTTCGTTTCGCGGTCTGCTCGCGAACCGTCAGCCGGATCGTTCCGGCTTTCCGCTGAACCGACCACGTCCCCGGCACCGGTTGCTTGCGCGAGCCTGACACCTCCCGCCACAGCTCGCCGTCGACCCGGACAGCCGCGGGCTTATTGTGCATATGCACGACGATTTCCCACGTCCGCTCCCCGGGCATGCCGTAGAAGTCGCCGCTGCGCGGAGCGATCTCGAGCAGCAGGCTTTGCTTCTCGTACCGGCAGCCGATATGCGTCTCCGCCGTTTGTCCCCGCAAATAGTCCAGCGATACGCCATCATCTTCATACAACGTACAGGCGTTCGCCCTTCCCGGATACAGATGAAGCTCCAGTCGTTCGGTAGACTGCTGGTGCACGTACTCCATATCCGGAGCCATCGGCACAATTGCCCCGGCGCGCACGAACAGCGGCCCGCCGAACGGCTCCGGCACGTCGCAGTGCAGGTCTGTCGGGCCATGGTGACGCTCCCCGGTCCAGTAGTTGATCCATTCGCCTTCCGGCAAATACACCCGTTCGGTAAACACGCCGACGAGCAGCTCGTCTCCGAACATGTACTGGTTTTGCGTCGCGGCGGCTTTAGCGTCTCCGGGAAATGCGAGCGGCATGGCCCGGGCGATCGGCAGACCGGTGCGGACGGCGACGTGCGCGGCCGAATAAATATACGGGAGCAGCCGGTAGCGCAGTCTCGCGTACGCCTTGAACATGTCGAGCAGCCGTTTCTCCAGCAGCAGCGGGTGCCGCCAATAAGCCCAGCTGTTGACCTCCGACCACGGCTGTAAAAATCCGAAATGGATGCCGGCGGGCGTATGCAAATTCATCGCCACGCTCATGTGCGGGATGCCCGAGAGGCCGAGACTGAGCACGGACAGGTGCGGCTGCTGGCGGCCCCCGGACCACATGGCGGCATATTTCTGAATCCCGGTATAGCCGACGGGGCTGTAGATCATTGGCCGGCGGCCGGTTTGGTTCGCAAAGCCTTCCATGATCGAGCCGCTGATCGAGCCGGCTTCCGTCAAGGAAACGGATTCCTCGCCTTGATCTGCCGAGACGGCGGCGCGGGCTTCCGGCGGAAACGGCAGGCTGGTACACAGCTTGAAGCCTTTGACACCTTGCGCCACGAAAGGCCGCAGCAGCTCGTAAAACGCCCCGGACGCAGGCTTTTCGTCCCCGATCCGTTTTTTTTCAGGTAAAGGGAGGCTGAGGCTCAGCTTGAAGCCCATCGTTTTCAGCGCACCCATAAACGTGTGTTCGCCTTCGGGCATCCACTGAGGAATATAAAACCGGTCCTGGTTCCAACGGACCGGGTTTTCGTAATCGAACGGCCGGTCCATCCAGCTCGGCTCCAGCCCGAGCATGTCGCAGGGGATGCCCTCCCGGCGGAATTTCAAGCCGTCCTCGATCAAATCCCTCGCGGTAGACTGCTGGTTGCAGATGAAGGTAAGCCCGTACGCCCACTTCGGCAGCAGCGCGGCCGGTCCCGTCAGCTCGGCGGCTTTGCCGAGCAGCTCCGCAAGATTGCCGCCGACCATCCAATAAAAACCCCATTCGCTTCCTGCACCCCGGATCAGCAGCTGATCCGGCTCCGAGCGGCCGACATCGAATTCATGCTCCATCTCCGTGTCGCTGAGCAGCGCCCAGCCCGCGTCCGACAGCAGCAGCGGCACAGGCGCATGCACGCGTCCTACGCGCAAGCCGATCGTGACGGAGCAGCCGCGCTTCATCAGCGGGGTGTCGTATTGGTCGCCCAGCCCGTAAACGAGCTCGCCGCCGGTCAGATCGAAGCGCGCCTCGAAGTCATCTGCATCGATGGGGGATAACCCGCTCAGGCGGGCGAGCAGACTGCCGTTCCGGTCGTAAAGCCCGATAGCCCCGCATAGGCGCTCGATGCGCAGCGAGGCCAAGCCGGTATTCAGTTCAATTGCTTCCTCCGACTCCGCCGAATTCCAGAGGACGTCAGCGGCAGGAGGGGCTACTAGTCCGAGCGAGGCAAGCGGCCCGCAGGCGGCGAACGTTCCCGTCCGGTTGAGGCGGATATGAAACGTGTCGGGCGCGATCGGCGCGATGTTTATATACAGTCCGGCGGATAAGAGACCGGTTGCGGACGTGGCTGTGCAGTTCATGGCAAAGCCCCTTTCGGATAGGCTGGAAAAGGACGGAATGGCGCCCGCTCATCGTTTGTTTGCGCTTTCTGTCGAGTTTGTCCCCCTAATAGTAGCACATTTTGCTTGCTGCGGGGCAGGGATGGCGGCATTCGCGCTACTCTCTTCCTGTCTCCCGATCGAACCGGGTGCTTGGCGAGAAGCGCATTTCGCGAAAAAGCCGACCCGCATGGCAGGTCGGCCGAAAAAAGGCTTATGGCCGCAATCGGGCCGCGCGAAAAGAAGCGTCCCCAAGCGCTGCCGGCATGGGAGCGGCTGCTTTGCCCTGCGGCCGATTGCCGCGATTGCCGCGAGGCGGCGCTTATCCGCCCAGGGCGGAGTCCGGCCATGCCAGCTCGAACCCTTGGCGGATGAGCTCGTTTTGAAAATCCGCGAGCAGCGCGGGATCGTTCCGCACGGCGCGCGGCGCTTCGCTCCGATCGAGGCAGAAGGCGGCCAGCGCGCCCGCTGCCTCGCCGATGTTCCATTCCACCGGATGCAGCCGGTAGCAGCCGTTGGAGATATGCGTCGTGCCGATATTTTTGCAGGCCGCAAGCAGATTGTTCATCCGCGCCGGGATCAGGCTGCCGAGCGGGATTTGAAAGGGAAGGGCGGCCAGATGGATATAGTGGCGGTTGCCCGTGCTAGGATGCAGGTCGATGCCGTAATGTCCGATGCCGACGGAGTCGCGGAACGTTTCGGCTCGTCCATCCGGCCGGTCCAGCGGGTTGACGTGCTGCTCCAGTACGGTGAACTCGGCTTTGATTCTCCGCGATTCCCGAATGTACGGGTAAGGGGCCAGTCCGTCATCCGTGCCGAATACGTCGCGGCGGAGACGGAAACCGGGGTAACCGCATGCGCCGTCCGGACGCGGGGCTTCCGTCTGAAGCCAGTACAGCAGCGACAGGCTAAGCTCCTTGGCGCCCTTCAGATGGAGGGCTTTCTCCTCTTCGCCGACGTCGATAACCGAACCGAGGAAATAGTCGTTTTGCGGCCAGTTGACGACGGTGACGTCTCCGCGAAACGTTCCCGGAGCGAAGTGGTCGGCATCCGCGAGACGCCGGTAGGACATAAGCGAGAAACCTTCCCAAAACGTCAGCCCCGATCCGCCGGGGAACAGGTCGTAGCGCACCGGCTCCAGGGTGGAGGGACGGACTCCGGCGAAGCTGAGCAGCCGGTCGGGCCAAAAATCGGGACGGAACGATTGCCAGAACGAATAATGGTCCGGCTTGTCGATCGTATGGTCTTCACCGTCGATATGATCGACCACAAAGCAATGGGTAATCGCCTGCATGTCCTGCGGGTCGGCCGGTCCTTCCAGCGCGTGGCGCTCATTCGTCTCCGCCTGCGACTCCGCGCCGGTGACGTACTCCGTTCCGCTCAGGGGAAGCAGGTCCCCGCAATCGGTCGCGTCGAGGAAGAGAGGCGCCGCGCATACCGTGCGCGTTCCCGTCAACGTATTCCGCACCGTTACCGATCGGATGCGGTCGCCCTCGGTCTCCGCCTGCTCGGGCCGGCAGTGGGGCAGCACGCCGACCCGGCCGCTGTACAGGTGCGGGGCAAGCATTTCCTGCAATACGGCAAGAGCGGCACGCGGATCGTGGCTGATGCGGCTGACCTTCGCATTGCCTGGATTGAAATGAGCTTGCGCCGCCGCTTCGGGCGTTAGCGGAAAGTGTCGACGGTAGTAATTCCGAATGCCGTCCCGCAACCGGCGGTAGCTCTGCGTGCAGCCGAATTGTTCGATCCAGCGGTTTTCGTCGGGGGGGACCGCCTGGCTGGTCAATTGGCCGCCGATCCATCCCGTTTCTTCCGTCATCAGCACGGTTTTTCCCATACCGGCCGCGGCCAGAGCGGCGGCGCAGCCTCCCAGACTTCCTCCGACGATCACGATGTCGGCCTGCATTTCACGTAACATGTCGATTCCTCCGTGTACGGTGTTGTCTTTCTTCCCTATCGTATAAGGGAATGTCCCCGGGCATAAGCGAGCTTAATGACCAGTAATGGTACTTTGATGACCTCGTATTTCGGAAAGGCGGAAAGCGCGCCAATGGGGGAACAATGGGTAACGAGAATACCATGCGAGGTCATGAGGGTTCCTTGTTGGCGAAATAACGAGTCCGTATAATCGAGACAGCGGAAGTGAAAACGCTGTCACTATGCAAGCTGTCAAGCTGCCGCCCAAATCAACTGTCGAGAGGGGCTAGACGAACATGAATGGTGGAAAGGCAAGATGGTCCGGTGCAGTCGCGGCGGCGGCGCTACTGCTATTGTCCGCATGCGGCAAAGGGGGGGATGCGGGGACGGCTCCGCCATCCGGGGAGCAGAAACCGCCCGATAGCGCTGCGGCGCAGCCGTTCGATCCGAATACGGCGGCAGAGCTGACCGTGTATTCGATACTGAGCGGCAATTATGAAGGCTTTATGAGCTCCGAGGGGCAGTATATACAGCGGAAGTATCCGAATTTCAAGTTTAACTTCATCGCCCCCGGAACGAGCACCACCCTGAAGGACGTCGTGACCGCAAAAACGCCGATCGACATTATTATCTCCACCCCGGACGTGCAGCCGGTCATCGATGTCGGACTCAATTCGGACATTACCGATCTGGTCAACAAGTACAAGTATGATTTGAACCGATTTATTCCGGTGACGATTGACATGATGAAGCAGATTACCGGCGGCAAGCTGCTCGGTTTGCCGAGCCGGGTCAGCTCCTACACGGTGTATTACAACAAGGACCTGTTCGATAAGTTCGGCGTGCCGTATTTGAACGATAAGATGACGTGGGAAGACATTTTGGAGACGGCCAAGAAACTGACCCGGTTTGACGGGGGCGTGCAGTATTACGGCTTTGCGGGGGATATTATCGCGATGCTCGACATGAACGAGCGCGCGCCGCAGTATGTCGATCCGAAGACGACCAAGGCGACGCTGGCCAACGATTACTGGAAGCGCGTGTTCGATCGCACGCTGCCGCTCTATACGCTCGTTCCCATCGCGCAGCCGACCAATCTCACAAGCTTGACATCGGCCAGAACGATGTTCGAGAAGGAGAAGAATGTCGCAATCTTTGTCGGGGTCAACGATGCGGGCGTCCGGGCGGCCAACGGGTCCATGGACATGAATTGGGACATCTCGCCGTTTCCCTCCTTCAAGAGCGCCCCGAACGAAGGGCCACAGCCTAGCACGCGCTATTATCTGATATCTTCGACAAGCAAAAACCGCGAAGCGGCATTTGCCGCCATTACCCAATTCGTCTCGGATGATATCCAGCGCGAACTGGTCACGACCGGGGCCACGCCGCCGCTGCAAAACGTCGATTACATCAGCCAGCTCGGCAGCGGCATTCCGCAGCTGAAGGGCAAAAACGTTAAGGCGCTCGTGCCGCCTCACTACGGAGAGATGAACGTGAAGGACCAATACTACATCGCATCCCGAGCCGCCCTGATCAATGCGTTCAACCAGGTCGTCGCCGGTCAGAAGGACGTCAACACCGCGCTGCGTGACGCCGAGGACGCGGCGAACAAACAAATTGCCGAACTGAAGAACAAATAGAGGCCACAATTCCCGACGGGCAGACAGGAAACGAATTGTCGAAGGGGAGATACGAATGAAGCCGGTTCGTGCATCGAAATTGGTTTGGCTGCTTATTTTTGTACTGGCGCTGCAAAGCGTCGTCCTGTCAGGTCGGCAAGTGGCGAATTCGCAAGCTTATCCCGAGGTTGATATGCTGAACGACCGCTGGGGCATTGTAACCCGTTCCACCTACGGTCCGATTGCCGTCGACGGAATCCCGAACGAGCCGGTATGGGCGCAGGCCGCCGCTCTGCAGCACTTTAAAACGTTTTTCGATCACCGTCCCGCCGAGCATGACACGGTTGTGAAGGTCGTGTATGACGCGAGTCGGCTGTACATTTCGCTGCAAAGTCCGCTCGGCTACGATAGCCCGCCGAAAGCGGAGCGGGTGTTTGTCGTTCTGGCCGATCCGGGCAACGACCAGAAGTTTTATACGATTCCTGTGGTCGTTACGCTCGATTCCCACCCGGTCGGCATCAGCTTGCGCAATTGGACGGGCAGCGATCCGAAGGTGAGCGGGCAGCAGTTTGTCAATTTGGGCCAAAGCAATCAAGTGAAGCCGGTCGTAAACAAGCAGCCGAACGGAAGCTGGACGGCGGAAATGGCTGTTCCATGGAGCGTCATCGGCTCTCCGCAGCTCGCGCCCGGAGCAGAGCTGCGCATGAACGTCATCCGCTACTACGGACCGGATTCCCCCTATCCGGCCAGCTCGTGGGTGCCGATCCGCACCTCTACCCTGATCGACGACGACCGGAACCGTCCGTTCGACCAACGGTCGCTGACGCTGCATGGCGACGTGACGAACGAGGGGAGATTGGGCAGCCTGTATTTAGAGGCGCCGCCGTCCTCTGCCTTCGGTTCGCCTGCGGAGGCTTGGAAGCCGGAGGACTCCGCGCTTCAGTTCCGCAGCTTTGGCGAGAAAGCGCTGACATTCGCCAAATCCGCTTACCCGGGACTCCAGCAAAGCGACATCGCTGTGGTCTGGACATCCCCATCGGGCGAGCGGACGGAGGCGGGCGATATCCAACTGGGCGAAGAGGGGCAGAAGTGGAGGATCGGTTTCTCGCATCCTGCGCCGCTCGAGGACGGCCTGTATTCGTTGAGCCTGTTCGTACGCGGGCAGGGAACCGCGACAGGGAAACTGGCGATATTCGCCTTTGACCGCTACAGCCTGATCGAAGCCGGGGAACAGCTATACCATGTTGACGCGGCCCCGACCGCGGTCACCCATGTCACCTATGCTCCTCCATCGACGGAAGTGCAGCTGCTGCTTCAGTTGGTTCCCGACCGGATCGGCTTTTTCGCAACGGGCGTTCCGCACAATACGCAGCTCGGCTTTCGCTCGGCGAACTACACGTGGAGCGTCGCCAAGCCGTGGGCGATAACGTCTGCGGATGCGCTCAAGCTGGATTACCCGAACGACACTTACAGGGAAAACAAATCGCTGACCGTGACGAACAAGCTCGGGGAGCCGGTGGAATACCCTTATTACGAGGACGGCTCGGGCAACCGCTATTTTTTATCGGCCCACCTGTGGCATCAGCAGCGCTTATACGCCGTCAAGCGGACGAAGGAGCTTGCCGCCACCGACCCGCTCGGAGCGGCCCGGCTGCTGTATCAGTTCAGCAAAAAGTATGCGGGCTGGGTGCGGATCAACGATACGATTTGGAACCAGTATCCGTTCGAGGGGACCGCGGCTGCGCCTTATGCGTATTACGGGGGAATGTGGGACCGTTGGACATTGCAGGATCTGGTCGGGCTGCGTCCGTTGGCCGATGCGTTCGCCGAGGTTGACAAAACCGATGCGTTCGAGCTGCTGAGCGCCGAAGCCGGAGAGGATGTGCGGGACCGAATTGTCGACGGGATGCTGCTGCCGTCGATCGAGGGGCTCCATACTTATACGGAGCTGAACAGCAACGTGGAATATTCGAATTGGATCGGACTGATACAGCTCGGCAAGGCGTTGAAAGAGCCGCGTTATATTCATGAAGCGGTCGGTCGAATGGACGCATTTTCCAAAAGCTCCTTTCTGTTCGACGGCTTCTGGAAAGAGATTACTTTGTCCTACCACAACCAGACGATCAATGGCGTGCGCGGCACCGCCAGCTATGCGGCCGGATGGACGGACCCTGCCGGTTATCTCTCTTCCCGCAGCGGACAGCGGTTCGACAATTTCGACCCGTCCGCGCCGCTGCCGCAGATCGGCTCGATGCTGAACATTCCGAATTTGCTTGCTTATCCCGACGGCCGCTATTTCCCGGTCAACGACACATGGGCGTTTCAAATAGCGCCGTCGCCGCAAAGCAACGCCTCGCTGCTCATGCCGGCGGCGGGAATCGCCAAAATGGTGCGCGGCACCGGGACCGGCCAGTCGCAGCTGTACATGACGTTCTCGCCGAATTTCGGGCACGACCATAAAGATCCTTTGAATTTGGCGCTGTACGGGGAAGGGCAGGAGCTGCTGCCGGATATCGGGTACACCCATACGTTCTACAGGCAGTGGACCCTCTCCACCTTGGGCCACAATACGGTCGTGGTCGACGGCAAGGATGCCGCGATTCAAGGCGCCGTCAAGCAGGGAGGAAGCTTGTCCGCCTTCAACCTGCTGTCTCCGTCGGGGGATGTCCAAGCGATGGGCGCCCGTGAGGAGCAGGCGTATCCCGGCGTTTCCGAATACGCTCGGGAGCCGTGGTTCGTCGGCTTCGACGGGGCTGCGGGCGGGGAAGGGTATGTGGTCGATTTGTTCCGCGTAGCCGGCGGCGGCCGGCACGAATATACGCTGAACGGCGATGCCAATCGCGATGCGACCTTGACCGCGAATGTGCCGCTCGTTTCCTACGGGCCTTATCTGGTGGACGGCACGCCGACGATTATTATGCCCCAGCAGGAAACGGATACCGGCGGCACGAGCGACAATCAGTACTATGCTTATACGTATGTGCGAAATGTGCAGACAGCGGAGGTGCCGGACGGCGAATACGAGCTGACCATGACGACAAAGACCGGCAATACGGACAAGGCGAACCTGCACGTTTACGGCTTCGCCGGCAGCGGAGACAACCGGATGTTCATCGGCCAATCGCCTTCGCTGCGGGCTACCCGCATGAACGGGCTGACCGGGGACACGAATACGGAGGCTGTCAGCTATACGATGCCCAAATTCGTCCTGCGTAAAGAAGGCGACAGCCTGCAAAGCCAGTTTATTCATGTCATGGAGCCTTATGCCGCAGGAGCCGCTCCCCGAATCGACAGCGTGAACGTGCTGAAGTCGGATGAAACGACGGGAGAGGCGATTATCGCCGTATCGTACGGGGACACGACGGACATCATTCTCAGCGCGCCTCATTACGCCGGTCAGCCGCTGACAGCCGGGGACTTGACGATGAACGGCAAGATGGGCTTTATCCGTCTTCAGGCAGGCGTGGTCACCCGGATGTATTTGGCCGGAGGCGCGCTGCTGCAAAAAGGAAGCGAAAGCTTGACCGGGGCGGGACCGGTTGCCGGCGACATCCGCAAAGTAAACCGCAACGAAAATCCGGGTGAAACGAATGGATTCGTCACGACGACGGATGTGCCGTCGTCCATGGTCGGACGCTATATGCTCGTAACCCATCCCGATCAGACGGTGCACGCTTATCCGATTACGGGCATCGCCAGGGACCCGGTAAAGGGCGAGACGACGATCGACATCGGCACGGACCCCGGCTTTGCGTATACGGGCGAAGGACCTGCGGAACAACGGCCGTCCCAAATGTTTTATTATCCCGCCACCAAATGGAAAGGGACTCATACGTTCGAGATCGACAATGTGGCTTCCAAATGACGCAGGGGCTGCCATTCCGATCAAACGCTTAAAGCTCCATGATTCGAACAACCGCGGGCATTGCTGCCTGCGGTTGTTTTGTCGACTATACCGCGAAAGCCTGCACTGGATGCGGCTGACCTTCTCATTCCTTTATTGCTTTTTCCTATGGCTCTTATAGAAATTATATCTTGGAGCAATCAAGGGGGACGTGTTATGATGATTGACAAAGATCGGAGAGGTGAATCCTTATGGCAAACAAGACGCTTTTTGAGAAGATTTGGGAAAATCATGTAATTCATCAGGAAGAGGGCAAGCCGAGCATTATTTATATCGACCTTCATCTGGTTCATGAGGTCACTTCGCCGCAGGCGTTCGAAGGGCTTCGCTTGACGAACCGCCAAGTGCGCCGTCCGGAGCTGACGTTCGCCACGATGGACCATAACGTGCCGACGAAGGACCGCTTCAACATCGCCGACCCGATATCCAAGCAGCAGATCGATACGCTGTCCAAAAACTGTGCCGATTTCGGCGTCATGCTGTTCGACCTGAACCACGTCGACCAAGGCGTCGTACACGTAATGGGCCCTGAAGTGGGATTGACCCATCCGGGCAAAACAATCGTTTGCGGCGACAGCCATACGTCCACGCACGGCGCTTTCGGCGCCCTGGCGTTCGGGATCGGCACAAGCGAGGTGGAGCATGTGCTCGCCACCCAATGTCTGCAGCAGTCCAAGCCGAAGACGATGGAAGTGCGCGTCGTCGGCAAGCTGAAGCCGGGCATTACCGCCAAGGATTTGATCCTCGGTATTATCGCCAAATACGGCACCGACTTCGCTACCGGCTACGTCATCGAGTATACCGGCGAAGCGATTCGCGACCTCACGATGGAAGAGCGGATGACCGTCTGCAACATGTCCATCGAAGCCGGCGCCCGGGCGGGCATGATCGCTCCCGACCAGACGACGTTCGACTACTTGCGCGGCCGCGATTATGTGCCGCAAGGGGAAGCTTACGATCGTGCGGTTGAAGAGTGGAAGAAGCTGATCACCGACGAAGGCGCTACGTACGATACGGTCGTCGAATTCGACGCCGAGTCGCTGATTCCGCAAGTAACGTGGGGAACGAGTCCGGGCATGGGCACCGACGTAACCGGCAACGTGCCGGTACCGGCCAGCCTGCCCACGGAGAACGAACGTAAAGCCGCCGAGAAGGCGATCGAATACATGGGATTGACTCCGGGCACGCCGATGACCGAACTGAAGGTCGATCGCGTCTTCATCGGATCGTGCACGAACGGCCGTATCGAGGATCTGCGCGCGGCCGCCGAGGTGGCCAAAGGCTATACCGTATCGTCGCACGTCAACGCAATCGTCGTTCCGGGCTCCGGACGCGTCAAGCTGCAGGCGGAGAAGGAAGGATTGGACAAAATCTTTTCCGAAGCGGGCTTCGAATGGCGCGACGCAGGCTGCAGCATGTGCCTCGCGATGAATCCGGACGTGCTGAGTCCCGGCGAACGCTGCGCCTCCACATCGAACCGGAATTTCGAAGGGCGTCAAGGCCGGGGCGGACGGACGCATCTGGTGTCGCCGGCGATGGCGGCAGCGGCTGCGATCGCAGGGCATTTCGTTGACGTACGCGATTGGAAATTCAAGGTCGAGGCAGGCGTGTAAGCGCAGGCTACAAGCGATAAGGAGAGGATACCCGATGGAAGCATTCAAGCAGCATACCGGTCTCGTAGGCCCGGTCGACCGGGTCAACGTCGATACGGACGCGATTATACCTAAACAATTTTTGAAGCGGATCGAACGGACCGGCTTCGGCCAGTTTCTGTTCTTCGAATGGAGATTCGACGAGCAGGGCAACGTCAACCCGGATTTCGCTCTGAACAAGCCGCGCTATCAAGGCGCTTCGGTGCTCATTTCCCGTGCGAACTTCGGCTGCGGCTCGTCCCGCGAGCATGCGCCGTGGGCGATTATGGACTATGGCTTTCAAGTGGTGATCGCGCCGTCGTTCGCCGATATTTTCTACAATAACTGCTTCAAGAACGGCATTTTGCCGATCAAGCTGAGCGAAGAGCAAGTCGAGGACTTGTTCCAGCGCACGGCGGCGAACGAAGGCTACCAACTGACCGTCGATCTGGAGAGCAAGACGATCGCCGACAGCCAGGGCCTGAATATCGCCTTCGATCTCGACGAGCACCGCCGCCAGTTTCTGCTGCTCGGTCTCGACGATATCGGCTTGACGCTGCAGCATGAGGAACTGATTTCCGCTTATGAAGCGAAGCAAGCGGCCCGTATCGGCTAAAGTCCGGCACTTGCCGATTCCTGCCTGCCTAATCCTCCAGTGAGCTTAACGATCGGATGATCGGATACGCTGAGGATGGAGCAAGCAGGGGGTGCTTTGACCCGCATGCATAAGCGGCTTTGCCCCGAAGTGCGAACGTGGAAGGCTTTCGGCCCTCCCGTCCTCACTTCGGGGCTTTTTGCCGTGTCCGAAATCACTTTGCCATGCCTGAACTCAGCAATGGGGAGGTTGTGGACGAGCTGCCTTACTCGCGAGCGCCGGAGCCTTCCTTCTCTAGCAAGCTCTTTTGCGAGCTTTTTCAATCTTTTTCATAGAATTCTGTCAAATAGACAACCTTTTTTGCCGATTTTGCGCAACTTTTGGGTGCGAAGGGACGTCTAACCGTATGTCTGACGCTGGCAAATCTATGCAATCTGCCGTCCTTTGCTCCCGAATTTTGCTAGAATCGGACAGGCTGATTGGCGGTATTCGCCGCGTAAGGCTCCCAAAAATTCGAAATGAAGCTTAGAGGTGAACGATGAAGTACGTAAAACTGTTGCTGCCGATCCTATTGATCGCCTTGATGCTGCTCGTGCCAATCCAAGCGTTTGCTGCCGACAATCCGATCCAGCTTTTCTTGAACGAGAAGAAGCTGGTCCCCGAAGTGGCTCCCCAAATAGTCAACGGAGGAACGACAATCGTTCCGGTACGGATCATTTCCGAGGAATTGGGGGCGAAAGTAAGCTGGATCCCCAAAGAACGCCAAGTGAAAATCGAGCGAAAAGATGTAGCCATTGTCATGACGATCGATAACAAAGTCGCTACCGTCAATGGAACCAAACAGCCCGCTCTCGACGCCCCGCCGGTCATTCAGGAGGGGAACACGCTCGTGCCAATCCGCTTCGTCGCCGAGCAGTTCGGCCTCCAGGTCGGCTGGGACGGAGAAGCGCAAGCGGTCAAGCTGTTCGAGACCGAGCAGCGCTCGGAAACGTCCGGCTCCGGCAAAGACGGCGGACAAGCTCCCGCAGGCGGAAACGGCAAGGACGACAAGCCGGTCGCGGGGAGCAGCGCAGGCAGCGGCAATCCGGCAACAAAGCCGGATGGGACGTCTCCTTCCGACCCGGGCAAGCCGTCGGGAGATGGCACGCCTTCGGCCAAGCCGGGCGATTCCGCCGGGACGAATGGAGGCAAGCAGCCTACCGATCCCGCGGGCGGCAAGGGAGACGGTCAAGGGTCGAACAAACCGACAGAAGGAACTTCCGCCGGGACGGATGGCAAACCGGGCGGGAAAGGCGATGCCGGCAACAAGGCATTGCCCGTATTGACGAAGCTGGAGCTGTCCGGGGAGAATGTCATAATCGAGACGAGCGGCACCGCTGTGCCGAAAACGTCGACGCTCACCAATCCTTACCGGATCATTATCGATTTGCCGAATGCCGAGTTGGGTACGTTCGCCAAGCCGGGTACGCCCGGTCAAGGATCGGAGATCGCGGTTCAGCATCCAAAGATTGACAAAATCCGTTACGCTCTATTTAGCGACAACCCTTCCACGGTGCGCATCGTGCTCGATATGAAACGAAATACGGACTACCAATTGAAGGAAACGAAAGCCGGCCGCCAATGGTCGATCGACTTTCAGGACAGGAAGTACACGGTCGTCATAGACGCCGGTCACGGCGGCTCCGATCCCGGCGCGTCGTCCTTAAATTCGCGCAAGGAAAAGGATTTTACCCTCCCGGTGGCGAATAAGGTATATAAGCTGCTTCAGCAGGAAGCTTCCATCAAGACGATTATGACGCGTACGGACGATACATACCCTACGCTTGACGATCGCGTCCAACTGGCCAATGAGGCCAAGGCCGACCTGTTTGTCTCCATTCACGGCAATTCGTTTAAGCAGAAGCCGACGATAAGCGGCACTGAAACGTATTACAGCCGTACGGACAGCGTTCTTTTTGCCAAGCTAATGCATAAGTGGCTGCTCGAGGCGACCGAATTTGCGGACCGGAGCGTTCGCCAGTCTGATTTTAAAGTTATTCGCGAAACGACAATGCCGGCGCTCTTGCTGGAAGTCGGTTATTTGACCAATGCCGGGGACGAAGCGCAAATGTACAGCGAACCGTTCCAGGACCGCGTAGCCGCTGCAATCGTGAACGGAATCAAGGAGCAGCTTCAGCTGTCCGGGAATACTCCCCAAACGGCCTCGGCCACGGGCGGTATTGGCGATAAGGATACGACAAAAGCGGGGCAGGACGCCAGCTCCTCTAAAGAGACGAAGGATGCGGCAGAACAGGGCGGCCAGACAGGCCAGACCGCCAACGACAAAGCATCCGGGAACCAGACCGTGAAGGCCGCCTCGGAATCGTCCGGGACGAAAAACGAAACGGAATCGGCCGATCTGAAGCAAACGAATAAGCAGCAGAACGTCCCTGTCGCAAAGTAAGCCGCGCGTTTGCTTCACGCAAAGTTTCAGCAGCGCTTACGAAGTTTACTGTGCTATATGGCAAAGTTCAGCAGCGCTTTATGAAGCCGGCTTTGCCGTTAGCAAAGTTCTGAGGAGTGATTTCGATGAAGCGAAGGTTCGGTTACAAGCAAATACTTCTTGGTGTGACGCTCGCCCTTGCGGTGACCGGCTGCGCAAACGCGAAAACCAAAAGCGAGCCCCCGGTTACCGGTGCGGGACCCGGTACGAATACGGAAGCCCCGGCCGCCAAGCAGCTTAAAGTCAAAACGTATTTCACCGACGACAACTTGAACAGTCTGATCGAACGCGAGGCGACCGTATCCATCAAGGAGGATGCGGACAAATACGAGGCTGCGCTCAATGCGCTGAAGGTGCCGCCCGAAGGTACGCTTTCTTCGCTTAGCAAAGGCATAACGTACCGTTCCGTCAAGAACGACAAAGGCAATTTGACCATCGATATTGCGATCGCCGACACCGGCCGCCTTGGCGCGCCGGGAGAGGACTTGCTGCTGCAATCGATCAAAAAGGCGCTATTCCAGTTTAATGAGGTGCAAACGATCGATATTCTGGTCGACGGCAAAAAGCTGGACAGCCTGATGGGGCATATGGACCTGGAACATCCGATGAAACGGAACTAGTACAAAGTCAGACCTTAAACCGTATTCGTGGAATGGACGAATCCCTTGCACCGCAAGGGACGGGCCTCCCGGGATACATAAGAGCAGATCTGGCTTTGTACTGGAGCAAGAGACTATAAGACGACGACAACCTATCGGAATAGCGGGGGATTATCGGGATGAAACGCAAGATGAAGAAAACCTTGAAAATGGCCGTGGCCTATTCGCTCGTGTCTACCATGGTGATGGCCGCTCCGGTCTATGCGGCGGAAAACGGTTCGACCGGCAATACCAACAATTCGCAAAATTCGTCGGGCTCTACGTCGACTACGATTAAATTGAGCTTCCCCGACGTGCCGGCAACTCACTGGGCCATCAAGCACGTAACGAAGCTCGCTGTGGAAGGCATCGTCGAGGGAGACGACCTTGGACGTTTTGCGCCCGAAAGCGCGGTCAGCCAGCAGGACGTTATCATTATGGCGATCCGTATGATGGGTCTCGAGAGCGCGGCGCAGCAAAACAAAAACTCGGCGGTGCTGCCGTTCGCACAGGACGATCTGAGGAATGATGCCCGTCCGTATGTTGCCTATGCGGTCAATCAAGGTCTTCTCGATTTGCAGGAAGAATACACGCCGGGAAAAAAATGGGGAACGCGCGAAGCGGCGCGGGAATGGGTAGCCAAGATCGTCATCCGGGCGATCGGCAAAAAGCAAGAAGCGCTGGCCAAATCGCAAACCCCTACTTCGTTCGCGGATAACGACAAAATCCCCTCTGGTTCTGCCGGATATATTAACGAAGCGCTGTCTCTGGGCATCGTCAACGGCTTCGAGGACAATACGTTCCGTCCGGCGGGCAGCGTTACGCGCGCGCAGATGGCTACGTTCTGGAGCCGTGCCGAGAACTATTTGGCCAACCCGTCCAGCCGCGTCTTGAAAGGTACCGTAATGTCGATCAACGGCAACAAGCTGACGATCCGCGACAGCGCCGGACAAACGAAAGACGTGCAGATGAGCACAAGCGCCGTCTACTATACGGTCAAGGACGATACGACGCGGTTGTCCAGCTCCGACGTGAAGCTTTACAACGAAGTGTACTTGCTGCAAAGCCAAGGCGTCGGCTACTTCCTGGAAGTGACGAACACCGAAGTGCCGATGAAGAGCTTCGAAGGCAGACTGGTGAGCGTCAACATCAACGATTTGACCGCTTCAATCGAGATGAACGGCTCGTACTATACATACGAGCTGGCTTCGAACGTATCGGTCCGCGATTTGAACGGAGCCGGCTTGAGCCTCGGTTCGCTGCTGGAAAATTCCGTAATCGAGCTGAAAAAGCACGCGCTGATCGATGACGCCAAAGTATCGCAAATTATTGTCAAAAAGGTGCCGCTCAACAAAACCGTGAACGCGGCGTTCCAATCGTTCGATCCGTCGGCGATGACGGTAACCGTCAAGGACAAAGATACGGGCGCAGACGATGTTTATCAGATTTCCGACAAATCTATTATCGTCCAAGGCGACAAGCCTTTCGATCCGATCAATTTGTTCCCGGGCGACATCGTACGAGTCGTCGTGAAGAACGACAAAGTAACCTCCGTCGAAGTGGTGCAGCAAATCGTCGAGAAGCGCGATAGCGGCAAGCTGCTTAGCGTCAGCGAAGACAAGACGATCGTCACGATCCAGAAGGCCAACGACGAGCTGGCCTCCTATAAAGTGTCCGACAAGCTGCTTGTCGTGCTCGGCAGCAACCAGTACGGCTCCGTCAAGGACTTGATGCCGGGCGACGAGGTCAAGCTGGAGATCAACCAGAACAAGGTCGATAAAGTGACCATCGGCAGCCGGACGATCGACAACTTGACGCTGGCGACCATCGAAGACTATAATGCGGAGAAAAAATATTTGATTTTGAAAGACGATCTGGGCAAGCTGAAAATTTATACGATTACCGATACGACGACGCTGAAATACGACGATAACGCGCTTCCGCTGGATAGCTTCAAGACTTATTTGGCTAAAGGCAAGCGCGTCAATGTGGTCGCTTCCCAGGATAAGTTGATTTCGATTCAATTTGCTACTAAAATGGAAGGAACCATCGTATCCGTCAGTGCGACGACCGGTGAGGTGACGATCAAGACGGCGAACGGCGTTTCGCAGACGTACAAAACGGTCAGCAATGTCTATGTGAGCCGGTACAGCCAATCCATCGGCAAGCTTTCCGATCTGAAGGCGGGCGAATTCGTACGCGGATTTTTCGACTCCACCCAGGAGAACGTAGTTTCGTTATCCGTACGCGAAACGCAGCTCGTTCACACCGTCTCTGTCGACTCGTCGACGAATACGGTGACCGTCAAGGATTCGGCCGGCTCGAACAAGTCTTACTCGCTGTTCAGTGTGCCGCTCCATCACAACGGCACGGCCGTAGGCACCTCCAGCATTCAGCTGGACGAGCCTTTGCAGATGAACTTTATCGGCAGCTCCCTCGAAAGCGCTCAGGTCGTCGACGGCATTCGCGGCAAAGTCTCGTCGGTTGATGCGGCTGCCGGGAAAATTACGCTGATCGACTACGCGAACAAGACCCAGGTTGTCGAGCTGGGCACGAATGTGACCGTGTTGAGCGGGGCTACGGCATTGGCTTCGATCGCCGTGCTCAATCCGGAAGACCGTATCGAGATCGTCAAGTCGGCCGACGGCAAAACGACCGTGCTGCTTATCACCGGATCGCAGTGGACGGTGCAATCGTACGATGCCGGAACCAAGGAAATCACATTCATGCGTCGTACGATCAGCGACAAGCCGAACTACTTCCTGCATGCCAAAGCGTACTTGCACCAAGGTACGCAGGTGATTGCGCCGACATCGCTGGTTGCGGGCGACGTCGTAACCGTTTATTTCCTGAATGATAAAGTGCTGGAAATCGCCAAGCCGTAGCGTGCAAGATCTCTACGTTCGGTTAGCGTCGCCGGAGCGGGTTTCAAGCTCCGGCGGCGTTTTTGCGTGAATGCTCGGCAAATTCTGCGCTGCTAGCGAGGTGATAGACATGACGGCCAAAAAGACGCGGCACATTCTCGATACTATTGCCGAATTGTTCCCCGACGCCCATTGCGAGCTTCATCACTCCAATCCGTTCGAGCTGACGATTGCCGTACTGCTATCCGCCCAATGCACCGACGAGACAGTCAACAAAGTGACCGCAGACCTGTTCCGCAAGTACAAGTCGCCGGAAGATTACTTGGCCGTGCCTCTGGAAGAGCTGGAGCAGGACATTCGCCGCATCGGTTTGTTCCGCAATAAAGCCAAAAACATCCAGAGCTTGTGCCGCATGGTGCTGGACAAGTACGGCGGCGAAATTCCGCGAAACCACGAGGAGCTGGTCGAGCTCCCCGGCGTAGGGAGGAAGACGGCCAATGTCGTCGTCTCGAACGCCTTCGGAGTCCCGGCGATCGCGGTCGATACGCACGTGGAGCGGGTTTCCAAGCGGCTTGGACTGGCTGCGCCGGACGATACGGTGCTGCAGGTGGAGCAGAAGCTGATGAAGCAGGTGCCGCGCGACGAATGGACGCTGACGCACCACCGCCTTATTTTTTTCGGCAGATACCATTGCAAAGCGCAAAACCCGCAATGCGACATTTGCCCGCTGATCGACTATTGCAAGGAAGGCAAGAAGCGTATGAAAACGCCCGTAAAGAGGAAGGCTATCAAGTAGGGAAATACAGCCAATAATTGAAGGTGGGAATCAGCATGAAATGCATAGCCGTCTACACGAACGATTTCGAAGTCTTTTCCGATATTTACGAGAAGGTGCTTAACACTCCGCTTGCCGAGAACGAAGAAACCGAGATCGAAGGCATCGTCGTCAGCGAAGCCGGAGAAGTGCCGGAACACTACGTCGAACGGATGAAAGTCAAGCCGGATGTCGTCGTCATGAAGGTAAGAGAAAAAGACATTACGATTCTGCAGCACGGCGAAGTATTCGAAATTCTTATACCTGAAAAAGAAAGTGTGGTACACTAGTACAAAGTCGGCGGTTATGCCGCGTATCCGGGAATGGACCGGCGTTTGCCTGCAGGCAAACCGGTCGGCTCCAGGGATGCCGGATCCTTCCGACGTTGTACCGGTAACAAGCCAGACCAAAGGCTGCGCCACGCGGCTTTTGACTTAGCACCAGAAACCGGAGAAATTCGGTTTTTTCTTTTGTCCGGGGAAATTCGGCTGTCAAGCGACGGCAGTCGGAATATAATGGACATCGGCAGCATGCAATTTCGTACATGGGGAGAGCTAGATCATGACTACAGCGGAGATCCGGGGAATGACCAGCGCAAGGGAGGCGATTCGTTCCGTCGGGCAGCTTATGGCCGATGCCGGAGACGGCAAGCATGCCGACAAGCTGAAGCAGTTGGCTGGCAAAGCGGCCGAGCAAGCGTTGAACGTCGCATTCTGCGGTCACTTCTCGGCAGGGAAATCAAGCTTGATCAATGCATTGTGCGGGCATCCGCTCTTGCCGTCGAGCCCGATACCGACGAGCGCGAATGTCGTAACGATACGCAACGGAGAAGCTGGCGCGACCGTACGGTCCGTAGAAGCACAAGAGGGCCCGGCGGCAAGCGTCGAGGTGCCGCTCGACAAGCTCGACGAATATTGCAAAAACGGGCAGGACATCGAATCGGTCAGCATCCGCTTTCCGATCCCGCTGCTGGCAGGCGGCGTAGCGCTATTGGACACGCCGGGGATCGACTCGACGGACAACGCCCATATGATGGCGACGGAATCGGCGCTGCATATGGCGGACGTCGTCTTCTATGTGATGGATTACAACCATGTTCAGTCGGAAATCAACTTCGCCTTCACGAAACGGCTGAAGGAATGGGGCAAGCCGCTCTATTTGATCGTCAATATGATCGACAAGCACCGGGAGCGGGAACTGCCGTTCGAGGAATATAAAGAGAGCGTACACAAGTCGTTCGAGAGCTGGCATATCGAGCCGGACGGCATCTTGTTCACGTCGGTCAAACGGCCGGACGATCCGAACAACGAATACGCGAAGCTGCTGCTGTTGATCGGCCGTCTCGGGGAATTGGCTGGCCCGCTCGGAGAGAGCAGCATCAACAAGTCGGTGCTGCATTTGATCGGCGAGCATGGAGTCTGGTTTTCCGAACGCAACGAGGAAGCGAAGAGCAGCCTGCGCGAGCGGATCGAGCGGGAAGGCGAGACGGATTTGCCGGAGCTCTATGAGGCACTCGTGAAGCGCATCGAGGAGCGAAAGGGCGACGGGGAGCGGCTGCTGACCGAATGGCGCAAAGACACCGTTCAACTGCTGGACAATGCGAACATTACGCCCGCCACCACGCGGGAGCTGGCTCACCATTATTTGCTAAGCCGCAAGCCGGGCTTCAAGGTCGGTTTGTTTTCGCGCGCCGCGGCGACGGCGAAAGAAGTCGAAACCCGTCTTCATGCTTTCGCTGCGGACTATGCGGAGAAGGTTGAGGCGAGCATCGTCTGGCATTTGCGCGGACAGTTGATCAAGGCCGGGGAGCCGAACGGAGTCGGGACCGAGCGGATCGACGAAGTTTTGACCGCGGTGCTGCGGGGTGTGGACGGTGCTTGGCTGGCAGCACAAGTGCAAGCCGGCTCTGTGATCTCGGGCGAATATACGTTGAACTACTCCAAACATATCGCAGCGGAGACCAAAAGCTTGTTCCGCCGCGCGACGTTTGGGCTGATCGACGACATCGTACGCAACGTCCACGCCCAGGCCGACCGCGACGTTGCCGCACTGCTCGGCGAGAAGGGACAGCTGGAGGAGCGGCTGGCGGACTACCGCGAGCTCCGGTCGATCGAGGACGCCGAAAGGCGTCATCAGGACACGCTGCTGGCGCTCTATCCGTTCCGCGGCCCGGACCTGACGGGCAGGCTGCCCGATCCGGAGCAGCTGTTCGCGGGGAACGGCGGGGCAGGCGCTGCGGCGTCTGGCGGCGGGCAGCAAGCGTCAGAGCCAGCGAGCGGCTATCAGCTTTCGCTGGACCGGGACGGCGATGCTGCGGACAGCCGGCCGGGGACAGCGGCTTCCGGCGGCTTTCGCTCCACGATGGCGCGGACCGCGGCAAAGCTGACCGAGGCTTGCGAGCTGCTGCAGCCGATTCCGTCGATGCAGTCGATTGTCCGATCCATGAATGAGAAAGCCGAGCGCCTGGCGCAGAGCCATTTTACGATCGCCTTGTTCGGAGCGTTCAGCGCGGGCAAATCGTCTTTCGCCAATGCGCTTATGGGCGAATCGGTTTTGCCGGTATCGCCGAATCCGACTACAGCGGCAATCAACAAAATTATGCCTCCGACCGCAGAGTGGCCGCATGGGGCGGTCAAGGTGAAGATGAAGACGGCGGATACGATTGCCGGCGACGTGCTCTTCTCCCTGAACGTGCTGGGCGACCAGGCGGATAGCATGGAGGTGGCGCTGTCGCGCATCGAGCGGCTGTCTCCGGACCGTGTCGGTCCGAGCGGCAAGCCGCACTATGCTTTCCTTAAAGCCGTGCACAAAGGCTGGGACGAGGCCGAGCGCTTACTGGGCTCCGAGCTGCGCGTCGACCTGGAGCAATTCCGCCATTTTGTAGCGGAGGAAAGCAAATCGTGCTTTGTCGAGTATATCGAGCTGTACTACTTGTGCCCGCTGACCGAGCAGGGAATGATTCTCGTCGATACCCCTGGGGCCGACTCGATCAACGCCCGGCATACGGGGGTCGCCTTCAACTATATCAAGAACGCCGACGCTATTCTTTTCGTCACTTATTACAATCATGCATTTTCCCAAGCGGACCGCGAGTTCTTGCTGCAGCTCGGACGGGTGAAGGATAGTTTCGAGCTGGATAAAATGTTTTTCCTCGTCAACGCCGCCGATCTGGCGGCAAGCCGCGAGGAGTTGGACGGCGTCGTCGGCCATGTCGGCGACAACCTGCTGCGCTACGGTATCCGCAATCCCCGCATTTACCCGGTTTCCAGCCTGATGGCGCTGGACGGCAAAATGCACAAGGACGAGGCGCTTGCCGGAGCGAGCGGCATTTCCGCCTTCGAGCGTGACTTTATCGGCTTCGCGGTCGACGAGCTGGCCGGTATCGCGGTGCGCTCGGCCGGGCAGGAGCTGGAGCGTTCGGCTTCGCTGCTGAACCGCTGGATCGCAGGCTCGCGCGAAGGGGAAGAACAGCGCATGCGCAAGCTGGCTGCTTTGCGGGACGCTCAGGTTCGGGCGAACGAGCTGCTGGACGATACGGATACGGCGGTTGACGTGCGCGAAGCGGGCAAAGATATTCAGGAGCTTTTGTATTACGTCAAGCAGCGGCTGACTTACCGCTTCGGAGAGCTGTTTCTGTACGCGTTCAACCCGGCGGCGTTGCGCGAGGACGCCGGGACGATCCGCAGTTCGATGAGGGCCGCCTGGTTCGAGCTGCTGCGGCTGATCTCGTACGACTTGTCGCAGGAAATATACGCGACCACGCTGCGGATTGAGAATGCGTTGAACCGGCTGGCCGGCGAGAGGCACGGTCATAGGGAGGAGCGCATCGCCGCGCTGCTGGAAGGCTTCGAGGCAGGGGACTACGAGGCCGAGCCGTTCCAGACGCCTGAAGTGGCGGAGACGTTGGACGTTCCGGTGGACGAGAAGTGGCTGGCGGGCTTTTACAAGAACGGCAAGCACTTTTTCGAAGGCCCGGGCAAAGGCCAGCTGAAGGACGCGGTGGAAAAGGCGCTCACAAAGCCGATCGCCGACTACGTGGAACGGCATGAGGCGCAGTTCCTGGACGAATACGCTGTGCAGTACCGGGAACGGGCCGTACAGGTGCAGGAACGGCTGCGCGGACGGATGACCGAGCATGCGGAAGGCATGCTGGCGGCGCTCGAAATGAAGATCGATCTGGAGCAATTGACGGCGACGAGGGCAAAGCTGCAAAGCTTGATCGGCGCGTAAGACGGATGGTAGTGAAAGGGCGCTTCCTGGCGGGTACGCAACTGGCGCAGAAGAGCGAACATTCCGGTGACTGGCAGCGGTGCTGACGGTCGTCGGAGCGGGGACGATTTTGCGGCATCGCGTACAGGGGCCGGGAGCGCTTTTTTGCGTTTTTTTCGCAGGCGGCGGCGCTTTCCGGTTCAGGGCTGGCGAAATCGGGTAAAATAAGTCGAAATAAGTAAACTTCAGGCGCAACCATTTCCGTATTTTTCCGTCTAATGTTGCAGGGGGGAGAGAACGATGCTTCGTGAATGGTCTATCCGGATAGGGGCTGTCCTTGCGCTCGCCGCCGTACTGCTTGCCGGATTGTTCGAAACCTGGCAATTCCATATTTATCGAGTCGCCGCCGTCTCGTCCGACTCGGCTTTGCAGGAGGACCAAAGCTGGCTGTTCGATCCCGGTTCGGTGCGTTCCGGCGATACGGTTGCCGGCATGTCCGCCCAGTCTGTTCAGCCGGGGGCGCAAGGGGACCATACGGTCGCGGTGCAATTTGCCGGAACCAAAGAAGTGAGCGGGCGTTTTCGGGTGTTGGACAAGGTGACGGGGGATTATCGGCCGGGTGACGTTATTTTTACGTTGGACGAGAGGTCGGCGGATCGTTTGCCGAGAGCGGGCGAGCGGGAAGAGACGTCCGGCAGCTTCGCTCTCCATTTCGAGGATGTCCGGGACAAGTCGAGATTCGGTCCCACCGGCTCGACGGGGGTCGGTTCCATCGTGATCTCCGCTTACACCGCCGTCTATGCGGACAAGCCGGAAACGTTAACGGACAAGGCGACCTTGGCCGAAGTGAGGACGCTTCACGTCATTCCGCCGAGAAAGTCCGGAGACGGTTGAAACATAAAGCATAAGCGAGATCGAGCCGGGCGGCAGCGCCCGGATATTTTTGTTGGATTCGACAATTGATTTCCATTTTCCGGGAGTCTCAAAAACGTCCTGAATGCAGGAGCGACGGCACTTTGTCACCCAATTTTCATAACTTTCGTGAAAACGCATCCATGCCCGGGGAACCTGATGAAACGGAAGAATCGCATGGATTCCTTCCCGTTTTCGTCTTAATTTGTGGGTATAAGAGGGATAATGAACGTTTCTCCCGATTATGGCGATTGCTCGAACAAACAGATGGTGATAAGATTCATAAAGAATTTGCAAAGCAGCCGGCTAGGAGGGCGAAAATGGACGTTTTAAAGCAATTAAAGCAGTTTTATTGGAAAGACCGGTACTTGCTATTCGTCTCGATGATCTGTCTGATCTGTTCCACCGCTTTGGGACTGGTGTACCCGCTTTTGCTCCGGTACCTCATCGACGACGTCATCCGGAAGGAGCAGTTCCAATGGGTGCCCTATCTAGCGCTGCTTGTCGTAGGAGTCGTGGCCGTCAAAGCATTGTTCGCTTACACCCATGGGTATACGGGTGGCCGGCTTGGCAACCGGGTTGCATTCAGCATGCGCAACGCCCTGTATGAAAAGCTGCAATATTTGTCGTTCCAGTATTACGACCGCGCGAAGACAGGCGACCTGATGTCCCGTCTGACCGCCGATCTCGAAGGAATCCGGCAGTTTATCGGCTTCGGTTTCGCCCAACTGCTCAACGTGTTCCTGATGTTCATCTTAGGCTCGATCATGATGTTCTCCATGAACTGGAAGCTGACGCTCGTCACGTTCGTCACGATGCCGTTTCTGGTCATTACCGCCCTGCGGCTGGAACGCAAAATCCATCCGGAGTTCCGCTCGATCCGTCAAGCGAACAGCGATCTGACCACGGCCGTTCAGGAAAACATCAACGGCGTACGGACCGTCAAATCGTTTGCGCGCGAACCGTACGAAGTCGAGAAATTCGCCGTCCGCAACGGACAATTCCGGGCCAGCAACATCAACTTGTCGTACACCTGGTCCAAGTTTTTCCCGATGCTCGAGCTATTGTCCTCCGTCTGCGTAGCCATTCTGTTGACGACCGGCGGCATGTTCGTCATCAACGGCTCGATGAGTCTTGGAGAGCTGGTTGCTTTCTTCAGCTTCATCTGGTACATTATCGCGCCGATGCGGGATATCGGTTTTCATATCAACAACTATACGCAATCCAAGGCTTCGGGGGAACGCGTATTGGAAATATTGAATCAGTACGTACACGTAAAAGACAAGGATGAAGCAGTCGCGCTGCAGCCGGATCAGGTGAAGGGAACGATCCGCTTCGAGCACGTGACGTTCGCCTACCCGGAGAAACAGCCGGCCCTGACCGATCTGAATATCGAGGCTCCGGCGGGCTCGGTCATCGGGCTGCTTGGAGGAACCGGTTCCGGCAAGTCAACCGTCATTCAGCTTTTGCTGCGCGCCTACAACATTAAGGAAGGCCGCATTACGCTCGACGGCAAAGATATCCGCGATATCAAGCTGGAAAGCTTGCGCCAGCAGATCGCCCTCGTCTTCCAGGAGACGTTCCTGTTCTCGTCGACGATCCGCAACAATATTTCCTACGGTCGCAAGGACGTGACGGACGAGGAGATCGTGCGGGCCGCGAAGCTGGCCAAAGCCCACGACTTTATCATGGAGCTGCCGCTCGGTTACGATACGGTCGTCGGCGAGCGGGGGATGGGGCTGTCCGGAGGTCAGAAGCAGCGGATCGCCATTGCCCGCGCCCTGATCAAAAACCCGAAAATCTTAATTATGGACGATGCGACAAGCGCGGTCGATATGGAGACCGAGCACGAAATTCAAGCCGGCTTCAAGGAATTGATGAAAGGGCGGACGACGTTCATTATCGCCCACCGCATCTCGTCCCTGAAACATGCCGACGAAATACTTGTGCTCGAAGGCGGACGCGTCATTCAACGCGGAACGCACGAGCAGTTGCTCCGCCAGTCCGGGCATTATTTGGAAACGTACAAAATCCAATATTCGGATCATCCCGATTTCGCCGAACACAAGGAAGAACGGAGAGTGGCGAATTGAGCCAGTTAAACGGTCATTCCGAGGAAGAACGACAGAATAGCCGCGAACATGCAAACACGAGCAAAAAAACGCAGGAACGCTTTGTTTACCAGGACGACGACAAGATGGAGAAATCGTTCGACTGGGGGCAGCTGAAACGGATGGGCAGCTATTTGAAGCCGTATCGCCGTCAATTGCTGCCGATCATTCTTGTCACGATGATACTAGGCACGATGTCCAAGCTGGCCATTCCGTATTTGATCAGCCTGGCGATCGACCAGGCGATATTCAACGGAGACGGCGACCAACTGCTCATCTACGCATCCACGATGCTCGGTCTTTATGTTTTGCAGTGGTTCGTCAACAATTACCGGATTCGCTACATTAATGTAATCGGGCAAAAAGTGTTATACGATTTACGCTACGCCTTGTTCAGCCATATCCAGCAGCTGTCGTTCCGCTTCTTCGACAAGCGGCCCGCGGGTTCGGTGCTCGTGCGCATTACGAACGACGTCAACTCGCTGCAGGATCTGTTCACGAACGGCGTGGTCAATCTGCTGATCGACTGCGTGCAGCTGATCGGGATCGTCATTATCCTGCTCTCGCTCAGTCCCAAGCTCGGCATCGCCATCATAATAACCGTGCCGCTTATGTTTATCGTGTCGACGTCGCTGCGCAAACGGATTCGTTGGGCGTGGCAGGACGTGCGGATGAAGCAGTCGCGGATCAACTCCCACTTGGCCGAGTGCATTCAAGGCATCCGGGTGACGCAGGCCTTCACGCAGGAGAAGGAAAATATCAAATATTTCGACGGCATGAACACGATCAATAAGAAGTCGTGGGACAAGGCTTCGATGCTCAATCAGGCGTTCGGCCCGATTATCGAGGTGACCGGGGCGATCGGGACCTGTATCTTGTTCTGGTACGGCTCCCACCTGATCGAAAGCAAGGAGCTGACGATCGGGATGCTGGTCGCCTTCGCCAACTACATCGGCAACTTCTGGGAGCCGATCAACCGGCTCGGCCAGATGTACAACCAGATGCTGGTGGCCATGGCTTCGTCGGAGCGGATTTTCGAATTCCTCGATGAGAAGCCGACCGTAGGCGAGAAAGAGAAGCCGCTGACTCTGCCACCGATCAAAGGGGACGTTCGCTTCGATCATATCGTGTTCGAATATGAAAAAGGCCGTCCGGCGCTGAAAGACGTCAGCCTCGAAGCGAAAGCCGGGCAGTCCATTGCGCTGGTCGGACATACCGGCTCAGGCAAAAGCACGATTATTAACCTGCTGTGCCGGTTTTACGATCCGGTCGAAGGACGCGTGCTGATCGACGGTATCGACATCCGCGACGTCACGCTGCAAAGCTTGCGCTCTCAGGTCGGCATCGTGCTGCAGGATACGTTCATCTTCTCGGGCTCGATCCGTGACAATATCCGTTTCGGACGACTCGATGCGACGAACGAAGAGGTGGAGGCGGCCGCGAAGGCGGTGCATGCCCACGACTTCATCGTCAAGCTGCCGGATGGATACGATACCCAGGTCGAGGAGCGCGGCAACATGCTGTCGATGGGCCAGCGTCAGCTGCTCTCGTTCGCCCGGGCGCTGCTTGCCGATCCGCAAGTGCTCATTCTGGACGAAGCGACGGCCAGCATCGATACGGAAACCGAGCTGAAAATCCAGGAGGCGCTGAAGACGCTGCTTGTAGGCCGGACCTCCTTTATGATCGCTCACCGTCTGTCGACGATCCGCAATGCCGACAAAATCGTCGTGCTCGACCATGGCAACATCATGGAAGAGGGGACGCACGACGAGTTGATGCGGCATCAAGGCATCTACTTCGGCCTCGTCGAAGCGCAATACAAATTTTTGGGTGAAGCGGGCTGACGCTTGCTTGATACGCCGGCCGACTTTCCGACATTGCCGAAACCTCCGGGCGCTTGCGCGTCCGGAGGTTTTTTTGTTCGGACTGGCAAGTAACGGGCTGTTCCCGAATAGGCTTGGAACGTAGAAGCGGAAGCAGGCGGATAAGGAAACGGTAAGGAGGTGGGCGATTCATGCAGATCGAAGTGGTCAACCCCGGCGACTCGTTATGGGCGATCGCCAAACGATACGGGGTGACGGTGGACGATATTGTACGGATCAATGGAATCGACGAGCCGACCAGACTGGCGGTCGGCCAAGCGCTTGTCATCCCCACAAGCGATACGGATCATGTCGTCCGTCCCGGCGAATCGCTGTGGACGATTTCGCGGCGTTACGGCGTCCCCGTCGAGGAAATCGCCCGTGCGAACGGCTTGCTGGACCCGTCCAGATTACATGTCGGCCAGCGGCTGCGCATCCCGCGGGCGGGACCGAAGCCGACGATCGAGACGAACGGTTACCTGCAGCCGTCCGGAACCGAGAAGGACCGGGAGATCGTTGGCCAGACGGCTCCGTATTTGACGTACTTCAGTATGTTTCAGTATGTGGTCCGGGGCGACGGAACCCTGGTTCCGCCCAAGGACGAAACGGCTTTGGCGGCGATAGCCGACACGAGCGCCGTGCCGATGATGGTCATCACCAATTTCGAGAACGGCACATTCTCCTCGGAAGTGGCCCGCCAACTGTTCGACAGTGCCGAGGCGCGCAGCCGGCTGATCGACAATGTGCTGGCGACGCTGGCAGACAAACAGTTTTATGCGCTTAATATCGATTTCGAGCATATTTTTCCGGAGGACCGGGAAAAGTACAACGACTTCCTTCGTGAAATTACGGCCCGCGTGCATGAACAAGGGCTTCCCGTCTCTACGGCGCTCGCCCCCAAGATCAGCGCCACCCAAGCCGGCCGTTGGTACGAGGCGCATGACTACAAGGCGCATGGCGAGATTGTCGATTTCGTCATCATTATGACCTACGAGTGGGGCTGGTCCGGCGGTCCGCCGATGGCGGTCGCTCCGATCCCGCAGGTGCGGCAGGTGCTCGATTACGCCGTCTCGGTCATTCCGCCCGGCAAAATCATGATGGGCGCTCCGCTGTACGGCTACAATTGGACGCTGCCTTACGTCAAGGGCGGGAAGTTCGCCCCGACGCTCAGTCCTCAAGCCGCGGTCGGTCTAGCCCGGGACGTCGGCGCCTACATTCGGTTCGACTATACGGCGCAGGCTCCCCATTTTACGTATTACGACAACGAGGGCCGCGAGCACATCGTCTGGTTCGAGGATGCGCGCAGCATGCAGGCGAAGTTCGACCTGATCAAGGAGTATGGGTTGCGCGGCATCAGCTATTGGGTGCTCGGGCAGGACTTTCCGCAGAACTGGGCTTTGCTTGAGGCGAATTTCACCATCCGAAAGCTGCGTTAAGTCAAGCACGCGAAGGAGATGCTCCGGGTTGCCGGATGTTTCTCTCCGCGTGCTTTTTTTTGCCGCGGAACCGCTTTTTCTGCTTTTTTCGCGCCGTACCTGCCATTTGCAAATTGCAAGCGGAACCTTTACTCTAGAATTATATGCCAACGCGCAGCTTGTACAAAGTCGAGAGCTGACGAGAAATGACTTTGTACCTTTACTTTCGGGAGGGGGCTTATTGTGAAATCGACGCGAACGCTGTGGAGAACGGTTGGAACGGCGGCTCTGATCACGTCGCTGCTCTTTGTGGGCGGGCTTGTCTATGCCGTCAATGACGTCCTGAACCCGAAGCCGGCCGATTATATGCAAGCCGAGGAGCCGAAGCCGGCGGAAGAGGAGAAGACGACGATCGATATCGTCGCGCTCGGCGATTCGTTGACCGTCGGGACAGGCGATGTAACCGGCAAAGGCTATGTCCAGCATGTGCGGGAGAAGCTGGGCGAAGTGACGAAGAAGCAGGTCAACGTCATCGGCAACTATGCCGTCAACGGCGCTCGCACCGATGCCTTGCTCAGCGCCCTGCAAACGTCCAAAGGCATTCCTTACGGCATCGAGAAGGCCGACGTCGTGCTGTTTACGATGGGCGGCAACGATCTGTTCGCCATCGGCCAGGACGTGCTTGGCTCGAAGTCGGACGAGCTGGACCCGGTGAAGGTAAGAGAGAGAATGCCGGAGCCGCTCAAACGCCTGGAGCAAATTATGACCAAACTGTCCGAATTGAATCCGCGGGCGAAGATCGTGTACGTCGGGATGTATAACCCGTTCTATGATATACCGGATATGAGGCCGGCTACGGTGTACGTGCAGGAGTGGAACGATCAAGCGTTCCGAATCGCCAGCCGTTTTCCGAATATGGTCTATGTGCCGACGCTCGATCTGTTCCAGCTGAATTTCCAGAAATACATCTACAGCGATCACTTCCATCCGAATCAGGAAGGGTATGTGCGGATCGCCGATCGCGTCGTGCAGGCGCTTGAATAGGGAGGTTGAAGAAACGTGTCCGTCGATCCGAACGTCGTGCTGTCCGTCCATCAATTGAAGAAGCGAATCAAAAACAAGGAAATTATAAAGGGCGTATCGTTCGACGTGCGGCGCGGGGAAATATTCGGCTTTCTCGGCCCGAACGGCTCCGGCAAAACGACGACGATCCGCATGCTGGTCGGTTTGATCAAGCCGACCGCAGGAACGATTACGCTCGGCGGCTACGATGTGGCGAAGAAGCCTACGGAAGCGCTGCGTCATGTCGGCTGCATCGTGGAAAACCCGGAGCTGTACGGCTATTTGACCGGCTGGGAAAATCTCGAGCAGTTCGCGAGGATGATTCCCGGCGTCACCGAATCGCGCATTCGCGAGGTGACGCATATCGTGGGCCTCGGCCAGCGCATTTACGATAAGGTCAAGACGTATTCGCTCGGCATGCGCCAGCGGCTTGGTATCGCCCAGGCGCTGCTCGGCAGCCCGAGCCTGCTTATTCTCGACGAGCCGACGAACGGGCTTGACCCCCAGGGAATCAAGGAAATGCGCGACTTTATCCGCCGGTTGGCCGCGGAAGGGCTGAGCCTGTTCGTCTCGAGCCATCTGCTGAGCGAGATTCAGCAAATGTGCGACCGGGTGGCGATTATCAGTCATGGGAGCGTCATCGCCGTCGGGGCGGTGGACGAGCTGCTGCGGCAGACGAGCAGCACGGTCGTATGGAGCGTGTCGCAGGCAGGTCGTGCCCGGGAGCTCCTCGAAGGCGAGGCAGGCGTAGCTCTGCTGGATGGAAGCCCCTATGGGACAAGCTCTCCCGAAGGCGGAGAGGCGCTAGGCAGCCCGCTTGCGGTGCAGATGGATCAGGAAGCGATACCGCGGGTGAACGAGGCGATGGTAGCGGCAGGTATTCGCATATACGGCATCCACATCATCAATCCGACGCTGGAAGAGCTGTTCCTGCGCGTGACGGAGGGGGAGCAAATTGAATAACATCGGCCTCTACCCATTGGTTCAGAACGAAACGATTAAAATATGGAAGAAAAAACGGTTTCTCGTCATTCTGCTTATTCTTGCGGCCCTCATCCCCATCTTTACCTATGCGCAGATGAAGGTGGCCCAGAACAGCAAGAAGCAGTTCGGCTCGCAGGACTGGAGACTGGAAACGCAGCAGCAAATCAACGACTATACGAACCGTCTCGCAAGCAACCGGGTGCCCGAGGAATGGAAAAAATATATGCGGGTACAGGTCAGGGTGCTTCAATATTATTTGGACAAAAACGTCGATCCGAAAGCGCCCAACGGCGTTACGTTTACGAATACGTTCGTGGCCAACTCGATCGGTTTGTTCATTCCGCTGATGGTGATGGTTATCGCTTCCGACCTTGTCTCCTCGGAACACTCGACGGGGACGATCAAGCTGCTGTTGACCCGGCCGGTCCAGCGATGGAAGGTGCTGGCGAGCAAATATATTGCGCTGCTGCTGTATATATCGCTTACCGTATTCGCTACGATGGCGCTCGCCTATCTCATATCCGGGCTCATATTCGGCTACGGGGGGTGGACGCTGCCTTCCTTTACTGGCTTCAAGCTGGTCGGCGCCGAGGTCGACATGACTTATGTGCATCCGGTTCCGCAATGGCTTTATTTGCTGATGGAGCTCGGTCTTGTCTGGTTCTCGGCCGTTATCGTAGGGCTGATGTCGCTGATGGTGTCGGTGCTCGTGCGCAGTACGGCGGCGGGCATGGGCATTATGCTCGCGGTGCTGATCGCCGGAAGCATCCTGACGAATATGGTGTCGTCCTGGCAGACGGCGAAATACTTGTTTATGGTCAATTTGACGCTTACCGACTATTTGTCGGGCCGGCTGCCGCCCATCGAAGGAATGGATCTGGCGTTTTCCATGACCGTGCTGGCGGTTTGGGGGCTTGCTTCCCTGATCGTTTCCTTCCTTGTCTTTACGCGCAAGGACGTGCTGAATTAAGGGGCGATTCGCGGGAAATGTACGGCTTTTGTCGCGCGGGGCATGGTAAAACGAAACCGCTTTGAGTATAATGCATAATAGCTGTCGCTTGCGACAAGCGATTGAATCGGAATATGGGGGGCGCACGGATTGACAGAACAGCTGGACTTGTTTTCGGAATCGGCATCTTCGGAGGGTAAAAAAACGGCGGGCCTATCGTCAAGCGGCAAGCAACCGGCAAGCGGCGGGAACAAACCGGCCGCCGATCGGCAAGCGTCAGGCGCAGCGGCTTCGGCCGGCGGCTCCGCGACCGGGTACGATGCCGACGATATTCAAGTCCTGGAGGGCTTGACAGCGGTACGGAAAAGGCCGGGGATGTACATCGGCAGCACGAGCTCATCGGGCCTCCATCACCTGATCTGGGAAATCGTCGACAATGCCGTCGACGAGCATTTGGCCAAGTATTGCTCGAAAATCGATATCATCATACATAAGGATCAATCGGTCACCGTAAGAGACAACGGCCGGGGCATTCCGACCGGGATGCATAAGACGGGCATTCCGACGCCTCAGGTCGTTTTTACGATGCTGCATGCCGGCGGTAAATTCGGCGGCGGCGGCTATAAGAAATCCGGCGGCCTGCACGGCGTGGGCGCTTCGGTGACGAATGCGCTATCCGAATGGCTGGAAGTGGAAATTTGGCGCGACGGCAAGACGCATCGCCAGCGCTTCGAATATTGGGTCGATTCGAACGGCAAGGAGCATGTCGGACAACCGGTGACGGGGCTCGAGGTGATCGGCAATACGAATCGGACCGGCTCCCAGATTACGTTCAAACCCGACAAGCGCGTATTCCAGGGCGGGACGACGATCAATTACGACACGCTGTCGGAAAGGCTGCAGGAGATCGCTTTCCTGAACTCGGGCTTGAAGGTAACGCTGAAGGACGAGCGTTCCGGCAACGAAGAGACGTTTGAATACGCCGGCGGGGCGAAGCAGTTCGTGCAGTTTCTCAATGAGGACAAGACGGTGCTGCACGACGTCATTCATTTTATGGCCGAGAAGGAAGATATCGAGGTGGAGGTCGCCTTTCAATACAACGACGGCTACACCGAGACGATCGCTTCCTTCGTCAATTCCATTCCGACCCGCGGGGGCGGCACGCACGAGACCGGCTATAAAACCGCCTATACCCGGGTAATGAACGAATACGCCCGCAAAGCCGGACTTCTCAAGGAGAAGGATAAAAATCTGGAGGGCGTCGATCTGCGCGAAGGCATGATGACCGTTATCAACATCAAGATGGGCGAAGTCGAATTCGTCGGCCAGACGAAAGATCAGCTCGGCAGCGCCTCGGCGCGGGGCGCGGTCGATGCGGTCGTTTCCGAGAAGATGGCCGTTTATCTGGACGAGAATCCGCAAGTGGCGCAGCAGCTGTTAAAGAAGGCGGTCCAATCCGCCAAGGCGCGGGAAGCGGCTCGCAAGGCGCGCGAGGAAGTGCGCAACGGCAAGAAGGGCAAAAGCGAAAGCTCCAATCTGGGCGGCAAGCTGACTCCGGCGCAGTCGAAAGACCACATGCGCAACGAACTGTTCATCGTCGAAGGCGATTCCGCTGGCGGCTCCGCCAAGCAAGGCCGCGATTCCCGGCATCAGGCGATATTGCCGCTCAAGGGCAAGCCGATGAATCCCGAGAAGGCGAAGCTGGTCGATATTTTGAAAAACGACGAGTACAAGGCCATCATTGCCACGATCGGCGCGGGTGTAGGCTCGGACTTCGAGATCGAGGAAATCAATTACGGCAAAGTGATTATCATGACCGATGCCGATACGGACGGGGCACACATCCAGGTGCTGCTGTTGACCTTTTTTTACCGTTACATGAAGCCTCTTATCGATGCGGGACGGGTGTTTATCGCCCAGCCGCCTCTCTATAAAGTGACAAAGAAGGCCGGCAAAAACTCGGTGATGAAATATGCGTTCTCGGACGAGCAGCTGGCGCAGTTCATGAAGGAGCTGGGCAAGTCGGTCGAGCTGCAGCGCTACAAAGGGCTCGGCGAGATGAACCCGGAGCAGCTGTGGGAGACGACGATGGACCCGGAGGCACGGATGCTGCTGCAAGTGCAGATCGAGGATGCCGCCAAGGCCGAACGCCGCGTCTCGACGCTGATGGGCGACAAGGTCGACCCGCGCAAACGGTGGATTATAGACAATGTGGACTTTACGGAATTTGTAGAATGAGCGAAGTGCGTTGAAACCTGAATTGAGGTGACTATCAGCTTGAGTCTATCGGAGCAGCATTTGCCCGCATTTCTGGAAGAGGTGGTCGGGGACCGGTTTGGCCGCTATTCCAAATATATTATTCAGGACAGGGCGATTCCGGATGTCCGAGACGGTTTGAAGCCGGTACAGCGGCGTATTCTATACGCCATGTACGAATCCGGCAATACGCCGGACAAGCCGTACCGCAAGTCGGCGAAGACGGTCGGGGACGTGATGGGCAACTACCATCCGCACGGAGATTCCTCCATCTACGACGGTATGGTGCGGATGGCCCAATCGTGGAAGATGTCGCATATGCTCGTGGACGGCCACGGCAACTGGGGCTCGATGGACGACGATCCGCCGGCGGCGATGCGTTATACCGAGGCGCGGCTGTCGAACATCGCCATGGAGCTGCTGCGGGACATCGACAAGCGCACCGTGCTGTTCAAGGACAACTTCGACAATACGGCGAAGGAGCCTGTCGTGCTGCCTTCCCGTTATCCGAACCTGCTCGTGAACGGAGTAAGCGGCATCAGCGCCGGTTTTGCGACGGAAATTCCGACGCACAGTCTGCGCGAGGTGATCGATGCCTGCATCGCTCTGATCGACAATGCAGACATTACGCTCGAGCAGCTTATGCAGGTCGTTAAAGGCCCCGACTTCCCGACCGGCGGCATCATAATGGGCGAGGAAGGTATCCGGGAAGCTTACCGGACCGGCAAGGGCCGGATCTATATCCGCGCGAAAACGGCCATCGAGGATATGAAGGGTGGCCGCCAGCAGATCGTCATTACGGAGATTCCTTACCAGGTAGTTAAATCGAAGCTGGTGACGGCGATCGAGATGATCCGCATCGAGAAAAAAATCGAAGGCATCGCCGAGGTACGGGACGAAAGCGGGCGGAACGGCCTGCGCATCGTCATCGAACTGAAGAAGGATGCGGACGCTTCCGGCATCCTTACTTATTTGCTGAAAAAAACCGACCTGCAGGTCGCTTATAGTTTCAATATGGTCGCGATCGTCAATAAGACGCCGAAGCAGTTCGGCATCAAGGAGCTGTTGGAGGCGTACGTCGAGCACCAGAAGGATGTCGTGACGCGTCGTTCCCAGTTCGAGCTGGAGAAGGCGGAGGACCGCGCTCATATTCTGGAAGGGCTGGCCAAAGCGCTGAACATCCTCGATGAGGTGATCGCGACGATCAAGGCGTCCAAAAACCGTCTGGATGCGCAAAAAAACCTCATCGACCGATTCGGCTTCACCGAGCGTCAGGCCGACGCGATCTTGACGCTGCAGCTGTACCGGCTGACCAATCTGGAAATTACTTCGATCGAAAAAGAGCTGAAGGATATCCAGAAAACGATTCAGTATTTGCGCGGCATTTTGTCCAGCCATACGAAGCTGATGGCCGTCATCAAGCAGGAAATGGGCGAAATTCGCGAGAAGTACGGCATTGATCGCCGTTCGGCGATTCAGGAGGAGATCGAGGAGCTCAAGGTTAACCTGGAGGTGATGGTGGCGCCGGAGGACGTGCTGGTGACGCTGTCGAACGAGGGCTATCTGAAGCGGACGAGCATGCTGTCCTATACCCGGTCGGGCGGGGAAATCGAGAGCTCGGGGGTCAAAGAGAACGATTATATCCGCCACCTGCTTGAGGTAAATACGATCGACAACCTGTTGATCTTTACCCGTAAGGGGCTTTCCTACCTGCTGCCGGTTCACCAAGTGCCGGAGTACAAGTGGAAGGAGAACGGAACGCCGATCGTAAACGTCATCCCGATCGCCAAGGAGGACCGGATCGTAACCGTCATTCCGACCAAGTCGTTTGACGAGCCCGGCAGGTCGCTCGTATTCGTCACCCGCCGCGGCCAGGTAAAACGGACGGAGTTGAAGGAATACCAGACGAACCGTTCCTCGGGCTTGGTCGCCGTCAAGCTGTCCGAACACGACGAGGTCATCGACGTACTGCTGAGCGACAATACGAAGGAGCTGCTGCTCGTCAGCAGGCTCGGCATGAGCATTCGCTTCAAGGAAATGGAAGTCAGCCCGATGGGACGAGCCGCCGCAGGCGTCCGGGGCATTCAATTGCGCGACGAAGACGAGGTCATCGCCTCGGAGTGGGTCGAAGGCGAGGAGGGCGAGATCTGGGTCGTGTCGGATCTGGGTTACGCCAAGAGCTCGCTGCTGCTCGACTATCCGGTACAAGGGCGAGGAGGCAAAGGCATCGTCACCTTCGAATTCAAGGAAGGCAAGCGGGTCCGGCCCAACGGCTCCGTGCTGCTGGAGGCGTTCTTCGTCAAGCATGCCCTCCGGCTGACGGCGTTGCTGAAGAGCGGCGGCCAGCATACGTTCACGACCGAGGAAGCATCCATCGAGGACCGCAAATCGCCGGGCAAGTCGGTCGTGCCGCTCGTCAAGGGGGACACCGTCGTCGCGGTCGTCAAGCGCCCCGCTCCGGTATAAGCGTTCTCGGAACGTTGCTTGGCGCTGCATTCCGCGCGGCGCTCCGTGCATCCGGACAGGGGCCGACTCGGTAAGTAGGGTTGCTGTTCCTGGGAGGACGCTGGGCGATGATTGTATTGCCTTAATCGTACGTCTCGTAAGGCGGATCGAGCTTCTCCAGCAATTTCACGAGCATGTCGATAACGGCCCACGCGGGCATAGGCTCATCCAGCCTATGCAGCCACTGTGGGTCGTTTATTATGCCTGCGGTCAATGCCCGTTTGACGATCTCCGCTTTATGCGCCTGATCCATATTGGCGTCCTCCTTCTCCGTCGGTCTTGTCGTCAAGTTCCGCACCGTCTGTAATGCAATATATGTTGAATCCTATCAAAACGTTAAACGGTTCCCCGCATTGTGTTGCAAAATATTAATAGTATTAACCTTTAATCCGACAATCTCGATTGTTATAATAGAATCATAAGCGATGTTCAAGGGCGGCACCCGCCCATCTGAAGCGAAGTTGAATGCAGTGATCCTTACGAAGTCAACTTTTTCTTGCGAAAAAGTTCAGTGTATGCTTACGAAGTCAACTTTTTCTTGCGAAAAAGTTCTTAGGAGGTGTTCATGTTGTTTTCCGATCAATTTGCAAAACTGTGGAGCAAAATCAGCAAGGACTTGCGGTCGCACATGGAAACGCAATTGGCGCCGGCTTTGACGGAGGGCCAATTGAACGTACTGGAGGTACTGCTTACCCAGGACAGGATGAAGCCGTCGGATTTGCTGGATTATCTGAATACGACCCCTGCGGCGGTGACGACGCTGCTCGACCGGATGGAGAAAAACGAGCTAATCGTGCGCAAGCGGGACGAGAAGGACCGCCGGATCGTCTGGATTATTCCAACGAGGAAGGGCGAGACCGAATGCGTTCGCGGCGTCGACATCCGCAACGAATTCATCCATTCGCAGCTGGACCGGATTTCCTCGCACAACCAGCAGCTTCTCGTCTATTTGCTCGGCAAAGTAGCGAACTGAAGGGCAGCCCCGGCGAGGATCGATAGACCTATTGCGAATCAAGCGCAGAGCGTATGTCTCTGTGCTTTTCTTTTTGCTCGCCTTTTACCGGTTTTTAACGATTTAGTGTCCCCGGCCGATATTCCTCAACCCGTCAGCCATTGTCTCCGTCTAATACTAAAGTGACTTTTTACAGGGCGAGGGACCGATCCTGCGGAAGACGCAGCTTCGCTCTGAATTCGTACCCGTTCGCCATGACCGGCCTTGGCGGAAAGCTGCGGTCAGGCCGTTCTGGCGGAAGGTGCGCGGCACATCATGAAACACTCATAAAGGGGCGGGCCATTTCACGATGATACAAAAATTAAAACAACTGGATCGCACCATCCTGATCGTTTTGTTTGGCTTCGGTGTTATTAGCACCGCGGTTATTTATAGTGCTACGTTCGGTACGAAATATGAAGGGCTTCATATGAGCAACGCGATTTTGTTCGGCGTTTTTTTCGTAGCGATGCCGTTTGCCGCTTTGTTCGATTACCGTCTCTTGACTGGCAGGCTCGCTTACGTGCTGTATGCGGCAGGCATCGGCATGCTTCTGCTCGTTATCTGGAAAGGGGAGGATATCAACGGCTCAACGCGTTGGATCGGTATTGGCGGCGTGCAATTTCAGCCATCGGAGCTTGCCAAGGTATTCACGATCCTGCTGGTTGCCCACCTGCTCGCCAAGCGAGGAGGCGAGCAGCTGCAGCTGTTCCGGGACGTCGTACCGTTGTGCGCGGTCGTAGCGGTTCCGTGCGTGCTCGTGCTCAAGCAGCCCGATCTCGGAACGGCGATCGTCTTCGTCAGTATTCTGGTCGGCATGATCTGGATCGGCAATATCGGCAAGGTGCCGATGATCGCAGGCATCTCGGTTTTGAGCGGACTGGTGTGGGCGGTTATCTGGCTGTTCCACAATAACTACGTCTTGCTCCAAAAGTTCGTGAAGCCGCATCAGTTGGCGCGAATCCAGACGTTCCTCGATCCGGCCAGCGACCCGGATAAGTCGTGGCACGTCCGTAATGCGATGAGAGCGGTCGCTTCCGGCCAGATGTCCGGCCAAGGCTTTAAGCAGGGCCATCTGGTGCAGCACGGATTTATTCCCTACTCCTATTCGGACTCGATCTATGTCGCTGTGGGGGAGGAGTTCGGGTTTCTTGGCTCTGCCGTGCTATTGCTGCTCTATTATGTGCTGATTTACCGGATGGTGCGCATTGTGTCGGGCAGCGGGGATTTGTCCGGCCAATATTTGGTAGTCGGCGTCATCTCTATGCTCGTCCTGCAAATATTCGAGAATATCGCCATGCATATCGGTCTTATGCCGCTAACCGGCATAGCGCTGCCGCTGCTCAGCTACGGCGGAAGCTCCCTGCTGACGAATATGCTGTGCATCGGATTGGTGCTGAGCGTCAAAGTATACGGCGCCGAGCCCCGTCTGCGCAGTTAAAGGACAGGAGGACGACAAGAGCGGGACGTTACCGGCTGGATATGCGGTCGCCGCCCTCTCATTGCGGGAATCGCAACGGTTGTGTTGAAGGGCGTTCAACAAAAACGTTACGGGACGTGCACAACGGCTCAACATCATCCATATACTGATACGGAAATCAAACGGAGGTGTTGAGCGGATGCATTGGTTTATGATTTTGGGGCTGGCGGTCTCATCCAGCATCGACAATTTAGGCGTAGGCATTTCGTACGGGATTCGCGGGATCCGGCTGGAACTTTGGAAAAATGCGCTTATTTCCGTCATTTGTTTGGCTTTCAGCTATGCGGGGATTTACTTCGGGAAATGGATCTCAACGATACTGCCCGGCATTCTCCCGGTGCTGCTCAGTACGTTCCTGCTGGTCGTAATCGGCATCCGCATCATGCTGCTGGCGCTGCCAAGAAAGCGCCAGACGCCGGAGGTGCCCTCCGCCGAGGAGAAGTCGGGCGGGCTGAAGGGCATATTGCAAAACCCGGAAAAAGCCGATATGGACCGGTCCGGAGACATCGGGTGGTGGGAAGCGGTCCTGCTCGGCGTGGCGCTGTCGGCGAATGCGTTGACGAACGGCCTCGGCGCCGGTTTGATCGGCTTGTCGCCGCTGGCGATTTCGCTTTCCGCCGCGGTCGGCAGCTTCGTGACGCTCTGGCTCGGCGGGGCAGTCGGGGGGAAAGCGGCGAATATCCGCATCGGCTCGTTCACCGTCGGGCAGTTCGGCACGCTGCTGAGCGGAATCATGCTGCTGATCGTGGCGGCCAATATGCTGCTCGATTAACTGCGTACCGCTCTGCAATAGAAGAGAGACGGCAGGGGAACGTCATTTTTGAATAAAAGCAGCTCATTTCCGCAAAACGGCGGAGCGGGCTGCTTTTTTGGAGGGTTAATTGGAGGGTTATCCGACCCTGCTACGTATCGGTTTCAGAGCCGGACATTTGGGCCAAGCGGCGCAAGGTGAGATGAACCGCGATCGCGTCGTCGAGATAGCCGATCGGGAACAAGTAGTCGGGAATAATGTCGGTGGACAGGATGAAGTAAAGCAGCGCGCTCCCGAGCAGCGCCCGTTCGTCCTCGGAGGTTCCGGTTTTGGAAAACGTTTCATACATGGTCTGCAAATGCTCGATAAAAGGCCCCATGCCGTCCACCTGCTGCATCTTCGCGGCAAAACCGTCGTGGATCAGTCGCCGGCCTTCCTCTGTCCGGGCGTATCGCTCGTAATTGGCCAGCTCCCGCTCGACCTGCACTGTCGTGTAGCGGACATCGAACCAGTCGGAGCCGGCCAGCGTCTCCTGGATGGAATCGACGGACCGCTGCAGATCCGAAGGAGCATCCGGCCCGTTCAGCTTTAATCCGCTGGCTTCAAGCAGCAGCCCGACGGGGACGTTCAGATTGTCGGCGATTTTCTGCAATTGCCCGGCTTTGGCCGCCTGTTTCCCAGCGGCAATCCGCGAGATCGTCGCCACGTCGATTCCCGTCAGCCCGCCCAGCTTGCGCATGGATAGGGACCGCTCTTGCAGGAGCGTTTTCAACAGCTCGCCGAGCCGTTCGCCGTTACCGCCGACCCTGCCGTTGCTATCGTTGAAGTCGTTCGGGTCGTTCAAGTCGTTTGCCATACGCGCCCTCCTTTAGTCCGTCTTTCTTCGACAGAGCAGGCACCGGTTGTACTGCAAGTATATGAGCGGGGAGGGCGGCAATTGACTCTCTTTGGGGGCAAGATTGCAATTCGGCAAAGATCCGGAACAGCAAAAAGGAGGCCGGAGCCCCCTTTTGCCGAATCGCTTGCTTATTTGCTCTCCCAGCGGCTCAGTATGCCTGCCGGCAAAAACAGCTTGGACGACGTAATCGGCAAGCCGATCTCGCCGCACGTGATCGACCCGCCGTACTTGCGGCCGACGGTCATGGATAAAATGTTGTGCATCACTGTCGGCGACAGTCCGGTCGTGTAGGAGTTGATCAGGAAAAACAGCGGCTTGTCGCTCAAAATACCGGAGCAAAACTCGACGAACGGATACAGATTCGTCTCCAGCTTCCACGTTTCTCCGTTGGGCCCACGCCCGTAAGAAGGAGGGTCCATAATGATCGCATCGTATTTGTTGCCGCGCCGCTCTTCGCGTTGCACGAATTTGAAGACGTCATCGGTAATGAAGCGGACCGGACGGTCCGCAAGGCCGGACAACTGCACGTTTTCCTTGGCCCACTGCACCACGCCCTTGGAGGCGTCCACGTGGCATACTTCCGCGCCAGCGCTCGCGCAGGCGACGGTCGCCCCGCCGGTGTAGGCGAACAGATTCAGCACCTTGACCGGCCTGCCTGCCGCGGCGATCTTGTCCATCATCCAGCGCCAGTTAACCGCCTGCTCGGGAAACAGCCCGGTATGCTTGAAGCCGGTCGGCTTGATGTAGAAGGAAAGCTTGTCGTAGCCGATTACCCAGCGCTCGGGAAGCGGCCGTTTCGTTTCCCATTGCCCGCCGCCCGAGGTGCTGCGGTGATAGTGCGCGGCCGCCTGCTGCCAAGCGCCATTCCCTTTGCTGATCGGCCATATGATTTGCGGGTCCGGCCGCCGAAGCACGACGTCCCCCCAGCGCTCGAGCTTGTCGCCGTCCCCCGTGTCGATCAATTCGTAGTCTTTCCAGTCGTTAGCGTAAAACATTCGCGTATAATCCTTCTTTCCTCACGGTATCCATTCTATTCTACATGATCGGCCATGCCGATATCCACTTTTATGAACGAAAACTATTCATCCCTCGCCGGTTTTGTGATAGCATAGGCTTGGCATAAATTAGCGGAAGGATGTTGGGTATACCATGAAGAGAACGATCCATTGGACGTTGGCGGGTCTGCTGCTCGTGTTGTTTGCCGGTCTGGCCGGTACGCTGGGCAAGAGTGGTCCGACGCCCTTTGACGATGCTGTCGGGGGATGGATACGGGGCTTGCGCAGCGACGGACTTACGGTATTCTTCAAAGCGTTGTCGCCGCTCGTGTCGACGACGGTGTTCGCGGTGCTGTTGGTCGTATTCGCCGCATTATTCGTCTTTGCGTTCAAGAAACGGCTGGAGCCGCTGCTGTTGATCGTCAATCTGGCCGGGGCCTTCGGCTTGTACCGCGTCTTGAAAGGCGTCTTCGAGCGTCCGCGTCCGCCTGCGTCGGATGCGCTGATACACGCGGCCGGCTTCAGCTTTCCGAGCGGCAACGCGCTCATGTCCGCCTCCTTCTACGGTCTCGTCGCCTATTTGCTGTACCGCCATTGGCAAAAACGCAAGCCGGCTGCGGCATGGACAGCGGTGCTTATCGGCGCCGTCCTGATTCTGCTTATCGGCGTCAGCCGCGTCTATCTGGGCGTGCATTATCCGACGGACATTGCGGCCGGCTTCGCTCTCGGGATCGCCTGGATGCTCGTATGCGCCGCCTCGGTCCTGAAACGGGGATAAATCGCGGTTTTGCGGCGAATGAGGACATCCATGAACGAAAATACTAAGCATATCCAAAAAAGTATGTTTCGTCATGGAGGCCTTATGAGCGGTAAAGTATTACTGGTGGAAGACGAGCATAAAATCGCCCGGGTGCTGGAGCTGGAGCTTCGCCATGAAGGCTATGAAGTGACGCTGGCCCGCAACGGACCAGACGGGCTGGAACTGGCGCGCGGCGGGAGCTGGGACGTGATCCTGCTCAATATTATGCTGCCCGGCATTACCGGTTTGGACGTTCTGAAGCAAATACGCGAGACGAACCGGACGGTTCCCGTTATTTTGCTGACTGCCCGCGATACGGTACCGGATAAAGTCAACGGGCTCGATCTCGGAGCCAACGACTATATGACCAAACCTTTCGCCATCGAGGAGCTGATGGCCCGGATTCGCGGCTTGATCCGCACGTCGCGCGTACAAAGCCGAGAGGACGAGGACGTCTATCGGGTCGGCGACCTGTCCCTGGATGCCAAATCTCGGACAGTGAAACGCGGGGAGGAGCCGATCGAGCTGACGCCGAGGGAATTCGAGCTGCTGCTGTATTTTATGAAGCATCCGGGCGAGGTGCTGTCGCGGGAACATATTTTATCCGACGTATGGGGATACGACTTTGCCGGAGACACCAATCTGGTCGACGTCTATGTCCGCTACCTGCGCCAGAAAATCGATGAGGGCTTCAAAACGAAGCTGATCCAAACGAGCCGAGGCGTCGGCTATTACTTGAAGCATCCGCAGCCGGAAGGCAAGCCGACATGAGCCTGCGTCTTCGGCTAATGGTGCTATCTTCGGCTTGGCTTGTTTTCATTCTCGTGCTGTTCAGCACGTTTATTTATTCGTTCTTCGTCAATTCGACCGCCAAAAACGAGAAGGATCTGCTGTTCAGCAAAGTCCAATCGATTTTGGAACTCAAAAAGTTGCAAGATCCGCATAACTGGAGCGATCCCGGCCTGCTGGACGAATTCCTCGTCAGCAACGAAATGATCCGTATTATCGGCATGGACGGCCTCGTCAAGCTGGAGCTGAAGAGCGACGAGATGCTGGTCGTCGAGCCGCCTCACCTAACCACCCGCTACAGCTATTCGATCAAGCGGATCGATAATACCCGTTATCTGTATGTACAGGTACCGATCCTATCCGGCAGCACTCAGATCGGCGTGCTGGAAATGGGGCGGATGCTGACCAAGTGGAGCTTGTACGTCAATGTGCTGACGACGGCTCTCGTGCTCATGTCGGTCGGAGCGGTCGTCATCTCCGCTCTAGGCAGTTTTTTTTATTCGCGCTTCCTGTTCCAGCCGCTCCGGGAATTGAACGGAACGATGCAGTTGATTCAGCAGAGCGGCACGTTCCGCAAGCTGGACTCGGAATTCACCGCCCGCTACGACGAGCTGGGCCGGCTTGGCGTCACATTCAACCAGATGATCTCCCGGCTGGAGGAGCTGGCTTTCAAGCAGAAACGGTTCGTGGCTGACGCCTCCCATGAGCTGAGGACGCCGCTGACGATTATCGAAAGCTATGCCGGTCTGCTGAAGCGCTGGGGCAGCGAGGACCCGGAGATCCGGCAGGAAGCGATCGAGGCGATTCTTGGCGAGTCGAACCGGTTAAAAGGACTTGTAGGCTCGTTGATGCAGCTGGCGGAATCGGAGCAGGAGGACTGGGTTCATTTCGCTCCCATCGAGCTGCTCGGCATTATCCGGTCGGCGGCCGCGGCAATGGAAGTGGCGTTCGACAGGTCGATCATAGTGACATGCCCGGACGAGGACATAACGATCGGCGGCGACGCGGAGAAGCTCAAGCAGCTGCTGCTCATCCTGCTGGACAATGCGGTCAAGTACAGCGCCAAGCCGATCCGGATCGTCGTCATTCCGGGCCAAACCGAGGTGCGATTCAAGATTATCGATCAGGGTATCGGATTGGACGAGAATGCGCTTCCATTTCTGTTCGACCGATTTTTCCGCACCGATCTTGCACGGGATCGCACAACCGGGGGGTTCGGACTCGGACTGGCTATCGCCAAAAGCATCGTGGAGCGGCACGGCGGCAACATTCGTATGGACAGCCGGCCCGGAAGAGGGACCACGGCCATCGTCACGCTTCCCCGCTAAGATGCAAACAACCCTTCCGCCGGAAGGGTGCTGCATCGTAGAAAACTCTTTGTCCAAAATCCGACCGTTGGAGATCGATTCGCTTGCAGCGACTCTGTGTTCGGGTTACAGAACCCGGCGGGCCGACATATAGTGGGAGCTCCAGTAGCTGGAATTCAGATTGGAGACTGTCACGCCAACGCCTTTTTTATAAGTATGCAACAGCTTTCCGTTTCCCATATAGATGGCGACGTGACCGACATTGCCTTTTCCTGTCCGATTCGTCCAGAAGAAGACCAGGTCTCCCTTCTTCAGATTGCTTTTGGAAACGTAAGTACCGACTTTGGATTGCTGCTTGGAAGTGCGGGGAAGCGAGACCCCTTGCTTCTTAAACAAAAATTGGGTAAAGGAAGAGCAATCGAATGCGCTGGTCCGGCCCGATGCCGCTCCGAATACATAAGGGGTTCCTTTGTATTTCAACCCTGTTGAAATAATGCTGTCTGCGCGCGTTGCCGAAATGGAAACGGTTTCGGCATGTGCCGCAGTTGACATGAATCCCAAATTTCCGGATAATGCAATGGTCAGTGCGATAGAAGCGCCGATAACAGGCTTGTACCATATTCTGTTCCGTTGAAGAGCCATTCGAACCTCCTGATAGATGCTTAATATGGCGGCCACCTGAAACTTAGTATAGCAGAGTAAAATATGGATTTTTTTTCTATGTGATCGTCAAACCTTAGAGCGGCACGGGTTGCAGCGCAATTATTAAAATAACATTAAAAAAATGAGGCCGGATCTGACGGAAGCGGCGGAGGGCGTATTGCTATGATAGAAACGTACATGAAACTGGCTCGTACCGGGCTATTGCCGCAGCTTGACGTGCACAGCGTCGATCCCCGCGAGCCGGTGCGGACAGGGGTTTTACCGAAGCCGTGGAAGCTTGTCGGCGCAGGCAATTACGCGGCGGTCGTCGCGCATCCCGATTATCCGGGGATGGTCGTCAAGGTGTACGCCGAAGGAAGACCGGGCCTGCGCGAAGAAGTCGAGGTATACCGCCGCCTTGGCCCGCATCCGGCTTATTCGGAATGCTACGGCGCCGGCGAGCGGTTTCTCGTGCTTAAACGGTTGAACGGCGTGACCATCTACGACTGCTTGCGGCGAGGCATCCGCATCCCGGAGCAAGTAATTCGGGATATCGACACGGCTCTCGATTATTCCCGGCTGCGCGGGCTGAACCCGCATGACGTGCACGGCAAAAACGTCATGATGATCGAAGGGCGGGGCGTCGTCGTGGACGTGTCGGATTTTTTGAAGAAAGAAGAATGCGTCATGTGGAGCGACTTCAAGAAGTCGTATTACGCCCTGTACAAGCCGCTGCTGCTGCGGTGGGCGGTGCCGCTGCCGGATTCCCTTTTGAACGCGCTGCGTAAAGGCTACCGGCTCGTCCGCAGAAGAGTATCCTGAGAAGGCGTGAGGCACAATCCGGGCTCGCGCAACGACGCCCGGGAACGCCCGGGCGTCGGCGTCGGCAGTAAGCGGCTCCGTAACCCGAAGCCGGATCGGGGGGCAGTCGAGGGAGCGGCGTGAAGCGAACGCAATTGCCGGACAGGCGGTCAAAAGCTGCGTAAACCGGCAGCAGAGGAGAAAGTTTGACAATGCCCGCAGACATGGATACAATTTGTATCAAAGACTCTGTTGGCGTTTTGCCGATTCCGAGCAATTGCGGTCGCCCTTTCCGAATTGCGCCGATAGACGGTCTTCTTACCGCCAGGAGGTGACCGATGCCTTATACGCCCGCCCACCCGATTACGGCTATCGTGCTGGACAAGCTGTTCCCCCGCAAGTTGAACCGAACAGGTCTTGTGCTCGGCACGATGGCCCCCGATTTGCAAAATTTTGCCGAGCTGCGTCCGACCGACACCGACTTCGGCCATTCCACGCTCGGGATGTTCACGCTGGGCCTCCCGGCCTCGATTGTGCTCGCGTTTGCTTTTCACCGGCTCGTCCTGCCCGCTGCGGCGGTTTATTTGCCTGCACCGCTTAACCGTATCGCCGGCAGCTATGTGCAGCGAGGCTGGCGCATAAACGGCCTGCGCGGTTGGGCGCTGCTGATCGCTTCCATCGTGCTTGGCATGTACAGTCATCTGTTTCTCGACGGTTTCAGCCATCGCGGCGGACTAATGTATCCGCTCTCGACCGGAGCAGTCCAGTGGCTGCTGCCCGGCATCCGGTCGCCGGGTTCGCTGCTGCAGTTCGGGCTGTCGGTGCTGGGCATCGCCGTCGAGCTGCTGCTGCTCGCCATCTTCGTGTACCGCAGAAGACATATCGGGTCGTCGGCGGGCGAGGATGGGCAGACGCTGCCCAGAATCGGGAGAAGCGGCAAAGCGTTATTCTGGCTGGCAGTCTTGTCCGGAACCGTTCTCGTGACGGCCTTCGGCTTCTGGTTGTACAGCTCGCCGCACTCCCACCGCGGCCTGATTATCGTTCCGGTCGCTCCCTTGAGCGGAGCGGTCGTCGGTTTGCTCGCAGCCTCCGCCCTCCACGCACTCATGCGCAAAAAAACGAGCAGTCAGCTGCAGCAATGAGCCGAAGGGGGCCGACGATTCCTACGCAGCGCTCCATGAAGCTTCGTCCTTTCCGCCAGTAAGCGCGGAACGGACGGAGCTTTTTTTGTTTTTGTCCGAGGAAGTAGGGGCGTTTGCGAAAATATGAATAATATATTCACTAAATGTTTGTATTGACAAATAAAATGTGTTAAATAATAATAATTATTGAATAAAATGAGCACAAATGAACATTTTATTGTAGTTCTTTTGTAAAAGCATGTAAGCTTCGCTTTTTTTGCGTATAATCGAATGGAGGGATATCCCGTATGGGGAACAGGGGGAACTCGGAACCGGCGCCTGCCGGCGTCATGTCCCGCAATTACCGGCTGCTGAAGCCCGGAGAGCTGAGCGAGATCATATCGGAGCGCGAGATCCGCGAAGGGGATGCCGTTATCGAGCCGACGCTCGGCAGCATCTGCCATGCCGACTTGCGTTATTATACCGGCCAGAGGCGGCCGGAGGCGCTCGCCCGGAAGCTGCCGCTCACGCTGATTCACGAAGGGATCGGGCGCGTCTTGTCCAGTCGTTCGTCGGAGGCGGCTGCGGGCCGGCGCGTCGTCATCGTGCCGAACATACCCGGCTTCATTCGCGAGGGCATTGCGCCGGAGCAATGCTGCCCGGCCTGCCGCAGCGGCCTGCCGGAAAACTACTGCCACAACAGCTTGTTTCTGGGCAGCAGCATGGACGGGATCGCCCAGCACAGGCTCGTCATTCCCGCGCCGTGCGCGCTGCCGATCCCGGACGGGGTGCCAGACGAGATCGCCGTGCTGGCCGAGCTGTGCTCGGTATCGGTGCACGCTTTGTCCCGCGTGGCGGGCAAGCTGGCCGCCGGGGCGAATGCCATCGTGTTCGGCGACGGTCCGGTCGGTTATTTTACGGCGGCAATGCTGCATCATGTGTACGGGCTAGAGCGGGACCGGCTGCGGGTATTCGGAGCGATTCCGGATAAAATCAACCAATTCGCGTTCGCCGGACGGGCGCTCGTGCAGGACTGCGATTTTCGTTCGGCAGAGCGGGCAGACATTGCAATAGAATGCACCGGGGGACGGTTCAGCGAAAGCGCGATCAACCAGGCCATCGATATATTGAAGCCCGGAGGCAGTCTTATCCTGATGGGCGTGACGGAAGAACGCGTGCCGGTCAATACGCGGGATACGCTGGAGAAAGGAATCACGCTTCTCGGCAGCAGCCGCAGCACCCGCGCCGACTTCGTCCAAGTGCTGGAGACGATGCGGGACCTGGCGTGCCAGGACACGCTGCGGCGCATTTTACCCGACCGGAATCACGTGATCCGGACGGTGGACGATTTTCGCGAGGCGATGGAGGAGACCGCCCAACACAAAGGGTGGAAGAAGACGGTGCTCGAATTCCGTTGGTAACCGCGATCCGGACGGGTCCAAACCGCATACAGGAGGGAATGGAATGGCAAGCGAACACGACCGTATATACTGGCAAGCCCACCGGGGCGGAGGGGCCAACGAAGCTCCGGACAATACGATGGCGGCAAACCGCTACGCCTGGAGCCTCGGCGGTATTCCGGAGGCCGATATACGCACGACGAAGGACGGGATTATCGTCGCCTTGCATGACGAGACGCCGGCCCGGACGACGACCGCTCCGGACAAAGTAAAGGACCGGCCCATCGCCGAATTCGACTTCGCGGAGATTGCGGAGTGGGATGCGGGAGTCAAGTTTGATCCGAGGTTCGGGGGAGAAACGATCCCATCTCTGGAGCAGCTGTTCCAGGATATGCAGGGCCGGCCGGAGCGGCTCGCTTACCTCGATCTGAAACAGGTCGATTTGTCCGACCTCGGGCGGCTGATCGACCGGTACGGCGTCAACCGGCAGGTAATCTTCACGCATAATGAGCAGTCGAATTGCAAGCAGATGAAGCGGATCGCCCGGGACGTCCGAAGCATGCTGTGGATCGGCGGGAGCGCGGAGCGCATCAAGCGGACGTATGCCGAACAGGCGCGGGACTTGGGATACGACGGGCTCGATCAGGTACAGCTGCATTTGAACGGCAAAACCGCCGATGACGGGGACTCCGATTGGCCGTACGCGATCGATCGGGTGTTTCTGCGCGAGACGCTTGCGGAGACAGCCGCCGCAGGCGTCGATCTGGAAGTGCTGCCGTTCGAATTCGACGAACGTTCCATCCATATGCTGCTCGATCTCGGGCTTCGCTGGTTCGCGACCGACGAGCCGGCGCGGTTTTTGCAGTGCACCCGCACGTGGAGCGGTAGCGTCACATAAAGCCGTCCGCCCGGATCGGCAACGGAACGAAACCTTCATCCCCGTTATGACGGGGTTTGAAGGTTTTGTTCCGTTCTTCGGGAAAACGCGCAAAAACGCGCATCTTGATTTTTCCACTTGAAATCGGAATATAGGTTCGTTTATTGTATATACTAGAAGCGAACATATGTTCTTATATCGTTTGGCGAGAAGCGGACTGATTGTTTCGGCTTGCCGCCGAACGTCAAGGAGGGAACGGGCAGGATGGCGGATATGGAGCGTTATGTGGGACGGACGGTCGACCTGGTTTATATCGACAAGCAGGGCCGCATTACCCGGCGGACGGTGATCGTTCGCGGTATCCGGGGGGAGACGGTCCGCGCCTTTTGCTGCGAAAAGCGCGCGCCCCGGCTGTTTGCGGCCGACCGCATCTTGGCCGTATTCCCGGCAGGGAGGCGGACCGGATGAAGCAGACGCTTCACGGCAAGCATTCCATGCCGTTGGGGAATCGTAAGGGCGGAGGTGGAGCGCACGCTCCGCCTGTATTTGCAGCTGGAGCCGGCGGAATAGCGGGGGCGGCGCCGCCAAACGGCACGAAACGGGTGGGGCTATCGGCGGGAATAACGGAATTATGAAGCTCTCCATCTCTGGCGACAGAGAGCGCTTATTCTGGTACTTGTAACACTCGTATAAAAATATTCTACTAGCCGCGGCGGGCATATAGGTGTACAATCCTCATGTATGCATGGACAACCGTTCCCGGTTTCCTGTTACAAAAGGATAAAAGTGTCGACTAACCGCTGGGAAATAATTCCTGTAGCGGATTTTCCCGTTACCCGTTTTTGGCTATAGCGGGAGTTTCAGGGGGAGAGCTGTCTTTGGGAGCCTATGGATTTGTGTTGCTGATAGGAGTGTTGGCGGGAGCCATCAGCGGCGTGATCGGGACAGGCTCCTCTATCATGCTGCTGCCCGTTCTTGTGTTTACGTTCGGTCCAAAGCAAGCCGTGCCGATCATGGCCGTGGCGGCAATTATGGCCAATTTCTCAAGAGTGGTCGCCTGGAGGCGGGAGATCGACTGGAAAGCTTTCGCCGCATATTCCGTTACAGGGATTCCGGCGGCGGCGATCGGCGCCAGAACGTTGTGGGTATTGCCCGTCCGTCTGATCGATATCGGACTCGGTCTGTTTTTTCTAGCCATGATTCCGGCCAAACGTTGGCTGGATGCCAAAAATAGGCGTATTCGTCTTTGGCAGCTCTCCGTCGCCGGGGGGGTGATCGGTTTCTTGACCGGCATTGTGCTCTCCACCGGCCCCCTCAGCGTTCCGGCCTTCTCTTCCTACGGTTTAATGAAAGGAGCTTTCCTATCCACGGAAGCCGCCAGCTCGTTAGCGCTCTATGTAAGCAAAGCGGTCACGTTCCGCGAGCTTGGAGCGCTGCCGGGGGAAGTGATCGCGCAAGGCCTTATCGTAGGATCGTCATTGATGCTCGGCACGTTTGCCGCCAAACGCATCGTGCAGCGCATGAGCTTGAGCTCGTTCCGCTACGTGCTGGACTTGCTCCTGCTCGGCTCGGGAGTTTCGATGCTGTGGGCGGCGTTCCATTAAGGAACCGACTAATGCAGCGGGCAAAAAGAGTGCTTACCGGCAGGGTGCCGGATATGTGGAGCAGCGGAAAGGAGATGGGCGTGTCCATTGGGGCGCGTGTCAACGAAAGATAGAGATAGAAGATACAGATAGAAGATTCGGATAGGAGAAAAAAGAAAACATGCACAAAACTAAAAAAGATCAGCGGCTCGGACTCGTTTTGCTTCTAGGCTCATTTTCCGCGCTGGGTCCGCTGACGATCGACATGTATTTGCCGTCTTTCCCGCAGATCGCAGCCGATTTCGGAACGCAGGCTTCCCTCGTTCAGCTTAGTCTGACGGCTTGCTTGATCGGACTCGGGCTCGGCCAAATTATTATGGGGCCGCTGAGCGATGTTCACGGCAGACGAAAGCCCGTTATTTTCTCGCTCCTTCTTTACTTGATCGCTTCGTTCGTTTGCGCGATTTCGCCGAATATCGCCTGCTTCATAGCGGCGCGCTTCGTTCAAGGCTTCGCGGCCTCCGCCGGTATTGTCATTTCGCGGGCTGTCGTGCGGGACATGTACAGCGGTCCGGCGTTAACCCGTTTTTTCTCGCTGCTGATGCTGGTGAACAATTTGTTCCCGTTAATAGCGCCTTTGGCCGGCAGCGGCGTCATTTCCTTCACGACCTGGATCGGCGTATTTATCGTGTTGAGCATCGTCGGTTTGGTGCTGGCGATTCTCGCGACCTTCAACCTGAAGGAAACGCTGCCTGCCGAGAAGCGGATTTCCGGCAACTTCGGCGAGCTGCTGACAGGCATCAAAACGCTGCTGAAAGACCGCACGTTCACCGGCTACGCGCTTGCGCAAGGCATTATGGTCGGCGGGGTGTTCGCCTACGTATCGGGAACTCCTTTTATTTACCAAAACATATACGGAGCGTCTCCGCAGCTGTTTGCCGTTCTGTTCGCTTCCAACGGAATCAGCCTGATCATCGGCTCCCAGGTCGTCGGACGCCTGAACCACAAAATTTCCGAACGCCGGTTTCTGGTCGTCGGTCTGCTGCTGTCCGTTCTGTCCAGTCTGACGGCCTTGACGGTAATCGTGATGCACGGTCCGCTGTTCGCCCTCGTTATCCCGCTGTTCTTTTTTGTGGCGTCGATCGGGATGACGTCCACAGCTTCTTTCTCCTTGGCGATGGAGTCGCAAAGCCGCATGGCCGGGAGCGCGTCGGCGTTTCTCGGACTGCTGCCTTTCGTGATTGGAGCCTGCACGTCTCCGCTCGTCGGGATTGCCGGAGAGCACACGGCGGTGCCCATGGGGCTGATCATTTTGGCCAGCAGCGTGCTGGCGCTCTTGGCTTATTTCGGTCTGGTGCGGAAGCCTCGTAAGACCGGATTTCAAAAAACGGCGGTTTCGGATTGAAGCCAGGCTCGCAGCCGGGCAGAGAAAAAGCCGGCGGACGCCGGATGCGTCAGTAGACGATAGAAGACAGGAACCGCAGAAAGCATAGAAACAGGAATGCGAAAGACAGACGATAAAGACGGCAGCCCGAACGCAAAGGCTGTCGTCTTTGTTTTTAAAACCGACCTGAGCCGGGACGCCCCAACAAAAAGCCTTGGCCGATCGGGACCCCGAGCAGGCGGGCCATAGCCAAATCGTCAGCCTCCTCCAGCCCTTCAAGCACGAGTCCGCTCGATCCCGAGCAATAGTCGACGAACAGGGAAACCAGCTTCTGCTTGCCGGGACTCGCAGCCAATTGGTTTCCGAAGTAACGGTCCAGCTTGACGATATCCGGTTCGTACTCGACGATTTTTCTCAAGGAAGCCGCTCCCGAGCCAACGTCGTCCAGCGCGATCAGAAAACCGAGCCGGCGCAGCTCGCGAATTTTGTCCCCCAGAAGTTGGATATCCCACATTTTTTCTTCCTCATGGGCTTCGTTGATTTCCAGCACCATTTGCCCGGACGGCGGGTGACGACGAAACAGATCGTCTTCCATGAACCGATCGAACGACGGGTGCAGCAGCGTTGACGGGAAGATGTTCATGAACAGCAGCGGAGCGCGGCGAGGGTCGGGTATTTCGCCGAAATAGCAGGAAACCGCCTGTCGGATGGCCCCGGTATCCAACTCGTACAAGAAGCCTCCCGCCCGGGCGGTGCGGAATAACCGTTCCGGGGACTCGCTGGCGGCGGAACGCAGCAGCGCTTCGTATCCGGCCGGCGCCCCCGTTTCCAATTGAACCAGAGGTTGAAATACCGGGTAGCAGCTAGCTAGGACCGCGGCAGGGACGTCGTTTTTTACCAACAAATCGCTCATCGGGACGGCCTCCCTCATCGAAAGTGACTTATACATGGCGGGCAAATTATATGTTTTCCTAATCAAAATATGTTTCCTTAAGGAAAGAATTTGTTTTGACTGTTATTCTACAACAGACCGGGCTAGCTTGGCAATATCCGGCAGAGGTTGAATGGGCGAAAAAAACAGTTGTTGGCAGAGGGAGACGGCATTATAATGGTAGGAAACATTTGGAAGTCGTAATGAGGCGTGACGACGGCTGAGCTGTGACGGGATGCAAAGAGCGACTCGGCAGCCATTTTCAAGAATTGTAAAAAGGAGGCGTCTCTCATGAAGTTGATCATTCTCTTCGGCCCCCAGGCGGTCGGAAAAATGACGGTCGGGCAAGAGCTGGAGAAGCTCACCGGATTGAAGCTGTTCCACAACCATATGACGATCGAGCTGGTGACACCCTTTTTCAGCTATGGCTCCTCCGAAGGGAAACGGCTGGTCAGCCTGTTCCGGCAGGAAATATTCGAAGCGGTAGCGAACAGCAGCTTGCCGGGGCTCATTTTCACATTCGTCTGGTCGTTCAACCAGCAAGCCGACTGGGACTACCTGGAGCGGGTCAGCCAATTGTTTGAATCGAAGGGGGCGACGGTATATTGGGTCGAGCTGGAGGCCGATGTGAACGAAAGGCTGGAGCGGAACATAAGCCCGAACCGTCTGCTGCACAAGCCGAGCAAACGAAATACGGAATGGTCCGAACGGGATCTGCTGGAAACGATGAAAAAGCACCGGCTGAACTCCTATGAGGGGGAACTGAACAAGGAGCACTATCTCCGCATTCATACGACCCGTAGAAGTGCGGAGGAGACGGCCAGCCTGATCAAGGACACCTTTCGCTTGTAAGAATGGGGCCGCTCTTGGCCTTCAAGGAGGAACGCTCATGGAAATTCGGTACAAGGACTATCTCATTACAGATGACAAAAGCAAAATCGACAAACAAGTCGTCCTGGACTACTTGGCGCGAAGCTATTGGGGGAGCCGGAGAACGCCGGAGCGGATTTCCCGGTCCATCGACAACTCCGAATGTTATGGCGTGTTCCATGACGGCAGGCAGATCGGGTTCGCAAGGATCGTCACCGATGGTGCCACCGTTTTTTACTTGTGCGACGTGTTTGTGCTTGAGGATTACCAAGGACAGGGCATCGGCAAAAAGCTGATCGAGACGATCACCGGATCGGAGCGATACGAATGGATGACTGGGATTCTCGGAACGCGGGATGCGCATGGCTTGTATGAGCAATACGGGTTTGAGCGGGACCCGGAACGGTTTATGCGCCGAGTCCCCCAAGCCCGCAGTAAATAACGAAACCGTTCACCCTTTGCGCAGCGCGAGGATGAAGCAGGCGAGGGAGGCCAAAGCAGCCAACGTCCGCACGTGATTCCAGGCTACCCAACGGGATAAATAATGCTCCCATACTTGCGCTCCCTCAGCGCTGCCGGGATCGACGGCGGCCAGCGCGTCGTTCAGCGGCACGTTGAAGACGATCGTCACGAGGAAAGTGCCGGCCAAATAAAGAAGACTTCCGGCAAGCACGTAGGGCGCTCCGGCCGCGCCGAACTTCAAAAGCGAGACAACCGCCGCTAGCACCGAGAGGAGAGCTGTCCCCATAAATACCGGGCTGAACAATGTTTTGAGAATGGTTTCGTTGATCGATTGCATGGCCGCTATGCCTTGCTCGGCCGGTAGGCGGGCCAAAGATGCCATTACGAAAGCCGAGAAGGCGAAAAAAATGCCGGCGATCAGACCGGAGCCGAGCGCAGAGAAGAAGGTCATGCCGATCATCCATTTGCCCATAAGCGTCGGCCTCCCGTCCGCTGGCCGCTTTGGCGGCTTTGATCGATCTTCGGGCTTGACCCCGGCAGCTTCAGTAGCCCGTTTCGATGGGGAACATGGGGTTCAAAGAGTATAATCATTTGATTGCCTCCATTGTCTTTTTAGTTGTTTGCTCAAGCAAATGTTTATGTAAAAAAAACCGTTCTGCGCTTCATTCGTTTTTTTCCAACTGGTCGCTGACATTGTAGAGATCGAGCGAAAGCTCCTCGCCGGCGGCCCCCAAGATCGCCGTGTACCGGTCGCGCAGCCGGTTCCAGCATTGGTGGATCGTATCCTCCAGCGCCTTGCCCTTGTCGGTGACGTAGATCAAGGACAAGCGCCCATCCACGCGGTTGTACAGCAAGCCTTTGGCTGCAAGCTTCTCAATAAGTCGCGTTACGGTCGAAGGCTGGAGATGGAGTATGCCGCCTAGTTCCTTTTGCGAAATGCCGTCCTTCTCATAAACCGCCATGAGCAGAAAAGCCGCCGTCGGCGACAAGCCGCTGGCTGCAAAGGCGTCCTCCGCCATCTTTGTAATGACCCGACCGAGACGATTCGCGGTAAAGTACAAGCATTCTTTGAAATAAATGTCCAACATAGGTAAAACCTCATTTCCGGGATAACAAAACATTTGTTTGCTCATACAAATATAAATGGATTTCCGCATTTTGTAAAGAGGGCGCCTGTATTCGTTTTCCGCTAACGACTCGTTATTCCGATAATAAACTTCATCGCAAATCGAGACTTCTTGCTTCTCTTAAAACCTTGTCTTAAGTCTACTATGAGTACAGTCTTTCCAATCCATACTCTCAAGTATATAGATTGTAATCTTATAGGCCGAACTACACCTTTTTCTTCATATTCGGTGCCATCATCCAGCTCCGTCTCCGTCCTAATCAGCCAAGTGTTCCCCAAGCCGAATTCGATGTATTTCAATAGTCATCCCCCTTACTTTAAGCTTCTGCGTTCTTTGATTTCGACAATGTGGAAATGAATTCCTTTGATGATTTCCCTGCAAGTTAAAAACTGGCTCTTTCAAACCGTTATTACGGTACGCCGACTATTTTTACATATGGTACTTTGATTTTGCTTAAGAAAATGTGGCATGTGGGGTGCAAAGCAGCGGGAGTGCAGAGAACGAGAGAGAGAACAGACGAAACTATGACTTATTGCGGGAGGAACAGCATGAGAAGTAAGCTTTTACGCGTTTGTATCGGGAGCCTTGTCGGGATATCGTTACTTGCAGGATGCGGAGGGAAACCAGGTGACGGGAACGGGAGCGGGAGCGGGAGCGGGAGTGAAGGAAGCCAGCCAAAGCCGAAGGAGCCCGTCGAGCTGTACTTGTTCAGCTCCATTCCCCAGAACATGGAATGGTTCGATAAAACGTACGGGGTTTACCTTCGCGAGAAATTTCCCCATATCCAATTTAAAGTGTCCTTTGCGTCGGCAGACCGTACCATTCAAGACTACGTAGCATCCAAGGCTCCTTTGGATATCGTGTTCGGAGCCTACACCAATTTCCATACCGCCATACTGGAAACGGGGCTGCAGAGCGATATTACCGACCTGATCCGGTCGCATAAGTTTAACCTGGATACGATAGAGCCCACCGTCGTTGACCTGCAAAGACAGTTGGCCCGTGGAGGCATCTACGGACTGCCCGCTTATGTAGGCACATCGGGCCTATACTACAACAAAGACATCTTTGACCGTTTTGGAGTCGCTTATCCGAAAGAGAACATGACTTGGGATGAATTGTACGACCTTGCCGTTACTTTAACGCGCAAGGACGGAGCGGTGCAATACTACGGATTCGCCAACGACAATAACACTTATTTGCAAGTCAATCAAAATTCGTTGGACTTAATAAACCCCACTACGCTCAAAGCGAATTTCACTTCGGATGCGTGGAAAAAGGTGGTGCAAAATCTGGCAAGATTCATGACCATCCAAAACTATGACACCAAAGAGGCAACGACTACGGCATTCAACACCAAAGGAACCGTGGCCATGGCGGCGAATTATACGGGCTGCTGCGGGTTTACGCCGGGAGATGCGGTTACCAATTGGGGTGTGGTGAGAATTCCGGAAATTGCCGGATTGCCGAATGTGGGACCGCAAGTATTTCCCAACTACTGGTTTATGAGCTCGACCAGCAAACAACGCGACACCGCATTCGAAGTGATGGCTTACATCGCATCGGAACCGTTCCAGAAATCGTTGAATAGCAGAGGTTTGGCTACGGCGTTGAAGGATACGAAATTGCATGAGAAATACGGGGAAGACCTCCCCAAATACAAAGGCAAAGATACGTCGGTCTTATTCCCCAAAACGTATGCGAAGTTGTCCAATATAACCGAATACCAGATTGTAGCCTCCGGCCAATTAAATGCGGCGATTGTCAGGATGGCGAGAGATGGTATCGATATCAATACCGCGTTGCGCGAAGCGGCCGAAGAAACGGACAAGATCATACAAGCGGCCCAGCAAACGAAAAAATAACTCTATGTTCTCCTCGCGTGGCGGTATTCGCTCGCCGTCAGTCCTTTCAGATCGCGGAACACGCGGGAGAACGTACGAGAAGAATCGAAGCCCACCTCATGAGCAACTTCGATAACGGTCATGTTGGTATGAAGCAATAAGGTGGATGCGCTTTCAATGCGAAGCTCATGTACATATTCCAGAAACCCTTTTCCAATATTCTTTTTAAACAGTCGACTTATATAAGGCGCACTGCAGTGGAATAGAGAGGAAATTTTGTCCAAATGGATGTCGTCCGAGAAGTGAACATGCACATATTGCATGATCGACCAAAACAGAGTGCTCCTCTCTTCCGGCACACTGGGCCCGGAGGCCGAGAAAGGGTCGTTGCCAAAGCGAACGAACAAAAGCAGCGCTTCCGTTAGCTTGGCTCGGATCATATGGCGGCGATAGGTGGTATCGGGTTGCAGAAACTCCTCCATCAACGAGTCGAGAATGGCCTTCATGCGTTCGTGCATCGCTTCGTCAAAATGGACAAACGAAGACAAGGTTGTGCCAATTCCATACAGCAGCACGGAAAGGCCGACGTCGTCATTCGTTCCGAACAGCAGCTCCATATCGAACAGAACGCTGTATTTCCAAGCCGTGTAGGTTTCGCCTGAATCGCTGTGCATCTGGTGCAAATGATGCGGGAGCTTGAATGACGCAGTACCCGGCCGGAAGGTCCCATGGATCGTATTGATCGTTTCTGTTCCGGTACCTTCGAAGTAATAAGATAATTCCGCATAATCGTGATGATGCAATTCATTCTGATATATGGGAGAGATGGAGATACAAAACCTCGGTTGTCCGTTAGCTTGAATATGTTGAAGTTTGTAGATAGTCTCCTGATATTCGGGAAATCGATCGAGATTTTTCATAGTGTTCCTCCGGGTTCAATAAGGCTGTACCTCTACTATCTATTAAATGAGGCAAGTTTGCAATCGCTTGTTTAACGCGACCTTTAGACAAGAAAGGATGGGAATCCCTTGATGAGCAAACGAATGAGGAGTTGCATCGCAATCGTACTGGCAGCGCTGCTTCTGCTGAATATCGCTCCTTCTTTGGCAAAAACTTCTTACGCGCTGCCTCTCGTGAACAATTACGAAACCGCGCTGTTGAACGGCGGCTTTGAGGAGGTCACGGGAAACATGCCCGATCATTGGACTTATGTGAACGGAGCGGAATTGTCGACCGAAAAGGCGCATAGCGGGACTTACAGCGTGAAGCTGAACGATCCGAGCCCCGTACTCAGCGCCGCTGTGCGCAGCAACAAGATAGCGGTCGTGCCCGGCCAAAGATACGACACAAGCGTGTTCTCGTACAACGTTCAGGGCATCTCCGAGCTGTATCTCGAGTTCTGGGATGCCAACAACAACTACAAGCAAATCCTCACCGGCGCGAACCGAACGTTGAACCAGTGGAGCAAAATCGCGGTAAGCGGGGTAGCTCCGGAAGGGACGGCCTACGCCACGCTGCGGTTTTATTTGCACGGAGCGAACGTCGGCTCCGCTTATTTCGACGATGCGGTAGTGGAGCATTGGGTGGCTCCAGTGCCCGGGCTGTTGAATGGCGGCTTCGAGGAAATAACGGCAAACATGCCCGATCATTGGACCTTTTTGAACGGAGCGGAATTATCGACCGAAAGGGCGCGTAGCGGGACTCACAGTGTGAAGCTGAACGATCCGAGCGATGTACTCAGTGCCGCTGCGCGCAGCAACAAGATAGCGGTCGTGCCCGGCCAAAGATACGACACAAGCGTATTCTCGTACAACGTTCAGGGCATCTCCGAGCTGTATCTCGAGTTCTGGGATTCGAACGACAACTACAAGCAAATTCTTACCGGCGCGAACCGAACCTTGAACCAGTGGAGCAAAATTGCGGTGAGCGGGGTAGCTCCGGCTGGGACTGCCTATGCCACGCTGCGGTTTTATTTGAACGGAGCGAACGTCGGCTCCGCTTACTTCGATGACGCGGCAGTGGAGCTATGGGAGGCTCCGGAGCCCGGGCTGTTGAACGGCGGATTTGAGGAGATTACGGCAAACATGCCTAATCATTGGACCTATGTCGACGGAGCGGAATTATCGACGGAAAAGGCGCGTAGCGGGACTTACAGCGTGAAGCTGAACGATCCGAGCGACGCACTCAGCGCCGCTGTGCGGAGCAACAAGATAGCGGTCGTGCCCGGCCAGAAATATGAGGCAAGCGTGTTCTCGTACAACGTTCAGGGCATTTCCGAGCTGTATCTCGAGTTCTGGGACGGCAACAAAAACTACAAGCAAATCCTCACCGGCGCGAACCGAACCTTGAATCAGTGGAGCAAGATCACAGTGAGCGGGGTAGTCCCGGAAGGGACGGCCTATGCCACGCTGCGGCTTTATTTGAACGGAGCGAACGTCGGCTCCGCTTATTTCGACGACGCGGCTTTCAAGGTGGTTGTGCCTCTCCTTGAACCGAGCGCGAACTTGAATAACGGCGGCTTCGAGCTGAGCGTTCAAGGAAAACCGAGGTATTGGAGCGAAGTGGACGGAACGATTATCCACACTTCGGAACGGGTGCGGGGCGGAGGGAGCAGCGTCAAGATCGCGTATGCCGGTACAGGCGCTTCTCCCGGATTGCGCAGTCATAAGCTTCCCGTCGTACCGGGACAAACCTATGAAGCCTCTGTCTATTCCTATGCGACGCAGGGTAAATCGGCTCTATACGAGGAGTATTGGGATGCTGAGGGTGTCCTGATTACCTCCATTGCGACAAAGGGGAATACCTTTAATCAATGGGAGCAACTTACCGTGAGTCATGCTGCGCCGGGGAATGCCGCTTTTGCGACCTTGCGGCTAGCGATGGATTCGGGGCAGGCGGGTACCGCCTTTTTCGATGACGCCGCGTTCTTGTATGCAGGAGCGGCGACGAATGCCAAGACGAGAGCGACTTTTTACACGCCGGCCAAAGTGGCAGCCGCCAGACTGAATGTGCAGACGTACAACTGGGCGAAGACTTTGCGTAATGACGCGGTCGCCAAAGCCGACCTATACTTGTCCAAGGGGCTGGATTTCTTATGGGCGGCTGTCCCTGCGCAGACGCTTCCCCGCAGCTATGGCGTCAATCAGACGCTCGGCAGCCCGATCACCGGCAAGGAGATCGACAAGTTCGGCAACTATCCTTACCAAGCGAATCCGCTGAATGCGCCATGGAAAATCGTCGATCCGAGCAGCGGCTATACATTCCCGACGAACGACTTCGGCGCGTATTACCGAAGCGGGCTCGACGAACACGCGATATTCCGTCCGGAGCTGGCCGATCGCAGTCTGCTAGTCAATACGTTGTATCCGCAGAAGGGACCGACGTGGGGAGTCGATGACGGGTTTGGCTGGATCGACGACAACGGAAAACGCTACACGTTTATCGCTTATTACGTCCATTGGTTCGAATGGTATGCCAGTGGGCTGATTCATGACGGGCTTCGCTCGTTGCGCGACGCGTACTTATATACGGGGGACATCCGATATGCGCGCGCCGGAACGGTGCTGCTGGACCGGGTAGCCGATATTTATCCGGAAATGGATACCATGCTGCATGACCAGACGATATTCCTCAATTCGCACGGAGGCACGGGCTTGGGGAAGGCGGTGGGATCGATTTGGGAAACGGATTTGGTCAAAGACTTAATTACGGCGTACGACGCTTTCTTCCCGGCCATGGACGACCCCGAGCTTGTTCAATTCCTCGATGCCAAGGCCGTTCAGTACAAGTTGACCAACGGCAAGGGCAGCGGCGCGGCCATCCGGCGCAACATCGAGAACGGGATCGTGAAGCAAGTGTTTCCTGCTGTGAAGGCCGCGCAGATTCGGGGCAACGACGGAATGCATCAGAGTGCGCTGGCAGTGGCCGCCGTCGTATACGATACGCTTCCCGCTACGAAGGAATGGCTGGATTTCACCTTCCAAACGGGAGAGTTTGAGCGAAATCCGTACAAAGTCACCGGCGGGAACCTATTAAATACGCTCATGGGCACCATTAACCGCGATGGTAGCGGAAATGAAGCGTCCCCGGAGTATAACGACTATTGGCTGTCTACTTTTCAAATGACGGCTAACGTTTTGAAAGGATACGACTTGTATCCGGCAGCGGATTTATACCAAAACGTCAAGTTTCGCAAAATGTTCGCGGGAACGTATCCGCTCGTGCTCAGCGAAAAGTATACGGCCAATATCGGCGATACCTTGTTTACGGGCAATCCCGGGATCTTGCCGAAAATGGCGGACATGGTCAGGGCGTTCGATGAATTCGGCGAGCCGATCTATGCCCAACTGGCTTACTTCTTGAATAACAATCAAGTGGACGGCATTCACAAGGATGTCTTCTCGGCGAATCCGAATGAAATTGCCGATTCGATCCGGAATGTGATCTCGCAGTTTGGTCCATTGAATTTGAAGAGCGACAACTTGACGGGGTACGGATTCTCTGCTCTGCGCGACGGGATCAGCGCGAACCGCAGTTTCGGTCTGCCGTACGCGTTCCCGCCCATGGAAATAGCGAGCCAGAATACGGAAGTCAAACGATTCGATAGCTCCGGTACGCTCCAATTGGAAGCGGCGAACATCGGCGCCCGGATTACATTCAACTTCAACGTGCTGAATGCGGATGATTACGAAATCGATTTATTGCCGTTCAGAGCCCCAAGCTACGGCATCTACCGGGTCTCGATCGATGGCGAACCGATAACGGATATGGACTTCTTCGGTAGTCGCACGGACGACTATGAGAGGATAGGGCGCAAGCAGCTATCTGCGGGAACGCATCAAATCAGCTTTGAAGGGATCGGGAAACATCCATCGTCCAGCAACTTCAAAATGGGAATACGCAGCTTTAATCTGCTGAATGAAGAAGCGCGCTTACTCCGCGACAACAGCGGCACCCCAGAGGACACACTGCGCGATACGTGGATGTATTACGGCATCAATTACGGCCACGGACATAGCGATACGTTGAATTTGGGCCTGCATGCATTCAAGCTTGATCTGTCGCCGGACCTCGGCTATCCCGAGTTCGCGGACGTGACCGACATGCATCGGGCACAATGGGTCATGAATACGATCAGTCACAATACCGTCATGGTCGACAAGAAGAAGCAGGCGGCGCAGCTGGTAGCCAATCCGCAGCATTTCGACGATAGCGGGATGGTGAAGCTGATCGATGTGGAAGCGCCGAAGGTGTACCCGCAGACGGAGCTTTACAAACGGACAACCGCCATGATCAAGATCGATGATGCCAACTCCTACACCGTAGACTTCTTCCGGGTCAAGGGCGGCAACGATCACTATTTCAGCTTCCACGGAGCGGAAGGGGTCGCCCAGGCGTCCGGCCTGAGTCTGGTCGTTCAGCCGACGGGAACATATGCGGGACCCGACGTTGCATACGGGCAGCGGGTCGACGACATCGAAGGGGCCGGGTATAGGGGGAGCGGGTTTCATTACTTGAAAAATGTTTCGCGCGATACGAATCCCGGCGACCAATTCAGCATCGATTGGAAAGTAGTCGATACATGGAAAGTGCTGCCCACGCCAGCCGATATTCATCTGCGCCTAACGATGCTTACTTCCGTTAACGATGTGGCGCTGGCCGACGGCGTTCCGCCGCAGAACAAGCCGGGCAATCCGAAGTCGTTGCGCTATCTCATTGCCCATCGCAGCGGCACGAATCTGGATAGCTTGTTCACATCCGTGATCGAGCCGTACCAGACGAACCGTAAGATCGACACGATCCAACCCGCTGTGGTCAAAACGGGCGGTTCGGTCGCGAGCGGAAACAAGGTAAAAGCGGTGAAGGTGACGTTGGCGAACGGAAGAACGGATTATATTGTCAATGCGCTTAACCCGGAAATTACCTATACCGTGGATGACAAATTCAAATTCAAGGGATTTATGGGCGTGTATTCGGAACAGAACGGGATACCGGTATACCAATACGTACATGACGGCTCGTTCATCGTTCCCATCGATGCTGTCGCGGGTAGCGTACCGGGGGCTCTGCAAGGCACGGTTGTCGATTTTACGAAAGTACCGTCCTTGCATAACGAAATTACCGTGCAGCTGTCTGCGCCCGGGATGAATACGGCCGGTTGGGTGGGAAGAACGATTGTCATCGCCAACGACGGCGTTCGCAATGCCGCCTACCGGATCAAAGGGGCGACCGACATCGGGAACGGCAAGTACCGGCTCGATTTGGGCGATATAACGCTTATCCGTTCGTTCGTCGATGCCTACGATTTCAGCAAAGGGTATGTATACGATATTGCGGAAGGCGCAAGCTTCCGGGTCCCGTTGACCCATATCGAGTACCCTCTGACAACCGTTGCTTCGGTGGCGGGCGAACAGGGGCAAGGGGGCTGGTATACCGGCCCGGCGACGGTTGCCTTGCAAGTTTACGGAAGTCCCGGTTCCGTGACGTCCACTGTCTACAGCTTAAACGGAGGATCGAGCTGGGCGGGATACACAGCGCCTATCGTACTGAACGATAGCGGCCTGCATGTGCTGCAATACCGCTCGACGGAAGGCGGCAAGGTCGAGCCGACGAAGATGATCACGGTCAACATCGACAGAACGCCGCCTACGTTCGTGCTGTTGGCGAACGGTGCGCCACTGGCCGCGGAATCCGCAATGGGCCATACTCAAACGGTTGCACTGACCTTACATGCGGAAGACGCTGTATCCGGTGTCGCCCAGCAATCGATCCTTGTGGATGGCGTTCCTTATACGTCTGGGACAACAATCGATTGGTCGGGTCATATCGGCAGCCATACTGTGGTTGTCAGTGTGGCGGATCAGGCAGGCAATCGGAAGGAAGCCGCCTACGTCATCCATGTAACGGGCAGTTAAGCTGCCGTCCATTCCCTTGCCCGGAGTGGGATAGAAGTGGCTAAGGTGCATTACCAAAATGAAGGGTATGAATCATGTCCGACAGGCGGCCGAGGCTGCCTGTTTTTTTTGTAAAAAGGGTTCTGGAGTCGACAGCACGAATACCCCTATATAAAGGTACGGTAACGAGAAGAAGCGGAGATGATCCAGTGTCTACAGCAATCACCCACAAATTGTACACGATGTGCATGGTGCAGGACGGCGGCAAGGTGCTATTGATAAACAGACCGGACAAACGGGGCTTTCCGGGATATATCGCACCGGGGGGGAAAGTCGATTTTCCGGAAAGCATCGTCGACGGAGCGATTCGCGAAGTGAGGGAAGAGACCGGATTGACCGTAACCGATCTGGTTTATAAAGGGCTGGACGAGTTTTGCGAGCCGGATCAAGGGCTTCGCTATATGGTGTTTAATTATTTGGCTACTTCGTTCGAGGGAGAGCTGCTGATCAACCCGCCGGAAGGGGAACTGCTCTGGGTAGACATCGAACAAGCTTTGCAGCTGCCGATGCAGGATTGGTTTAAGGAGAGGTTTCCGCTCTTTTTCGAGCCGGGTACGTTCGAGCGAAGCTTTGTATGGAAAGAGAAGGGCGACGAAACGGTCGGACAGACGATTCGCCATTATCCGGCGGGGAGCGCTCTGTCATTGGATAAGACCTGAGTCAAACGCGGCGTATAGCCAGCGGGCTCCCGGCACAACGGAAACGGCAGAGATGCCGTTTTTTTAATTCTCCTAAATAGAACGGAGCAAAGGAAAAAGCCTTGCCGGCGAGCTTTGGCAAGGCGCTTTGTATTCCGATAGAGTCAATCGACCAGCGCAACAAATTGTTGCGGATCGGAGCGTATATAGAGACTGATTCGTTCGATACTGTCGTTCATCGCATCTGCAAACGATTGGAACAGCGGGGAGAGAACCGACTGAACAGTCCCGGCATGATGGGGGACGGCCGTGCTGCGGTGTTCTGTCGCCAGCCGTTCGATTTCTTCAAGCAGCCGCAAAAGCGCAGTCTCGTCAAAGAAGCGTACACCGCCGAGAATACCGGTCCAATAACCGGGTTGCTCGAGCAAATACGCCATCCATGCGCCAAATTCCTCCGGCGAATGAGCGGCGGGATAAAGAAGCCGGAACATGCACAAAGCCTGTTGTTCCTTGTTCAGCCGGGACATCACCTCCAGCTTTACCGACATGTCGCCGCTGCGAAACTGGACAATCATCGGCTCGGTGCATGCCGCAATGAGCTCTTGACCGGTCAATGCCGCGAATTGCTGTCTTTTCATCTGCACTATCATAAACCAAAATCACTCTCCTCCTAAACCATTTTATTTTTGATTGAGAAATAAGTCAATACAAAATCCGCTTGGAAAATAACCAGCCCGTTGTTAACCCTGCGGGTGCGTGAGGAACCTGTCTACGGATGGTGGTGGAACTGTCTACCATTTGATAAGAAATGACCTGCTATGGGGGAGTTCGCCCGCTACAATTTGGGGTAACGGGGCTGATCACATTTGAGAGAAGGAGGCTATTCGGTCTTAGGCAAGTTATTAGCGATAGCTCTTTACTATCCATAACGAGGAGGAATACGGTATGACGTTGAAACGATGGCTCAGTATGCTGCTCACGCTGATCGTGCTCATCCCGCTACTGCCGACAACAGCCGGGGCAGCGGATCTGCTCATTCCGAACTACAGCTTCGAATCGGGGCTGACGTCCTGGACCCAAAACTTCGGAACCGGCGGCATTACCGTCTCGACCGAACAAGCCCATACAGGCAGCAATAGCGTCAAAATCGTCGATACGTTAAACAACAGCCAATTCGGTATCCAGAGCGCTTACATTCCCGCCACCGCCGGCAAAAGCTATTATGCGTACGCCTGGCAGTATATCGTCAGCGGCAGCGCCGATCTGTATCTCCGCTTCTACAACAGCTCCTATACGCTGCTGTCCACCTCGTTCCTGTCGAAGAGCTCGCCGACGAATCAGTGGGCGCCGATCAAGACGGGAGGCGTCGCCCCTGCCGGAACGGCGTACGTAGCGGTGCTGCTCTACTCGAACTCGCCGAATGTCGGGACCGCTTATTGGGACGATGTCATGGTGACGGCAGATCTGACCACGGTCGGGCCAGTCCTGAGCGCGGCCGCCATGCGCAGCGCCACACTAGGCAAGGATGCGAGCGGGAAACCGGCCTTTTACATCGGGCTGAACGGGGCGAGCGGCATCGATGCCAAGATGGTGGAGGTGAACGTCAATACGGGCGCGATCCAAAAACAGATGTCGATGCCCGGGGCGACCTATGCGCATTCCGCCGCAACGACGATCGACAACAAAATTTATATGGGTACGTATCCGAACGGGTACTTATTCCAATACACGCCAGGAGCGGCTAGTCCGGTCAATCTCGGCAAGGCGATCTCCGACGCGACCTATGTCTTGGCTTTGACGCCCGGAAGCACAGCGGGCAAGGTGTACGGCGGGACGTATCCAAAATCGGGCGTATTCAAATACGAGACGAGTCCCGGCTTCTACACCTTCGCCCCCCATCCGTTCTTCGCGGGCTCGGAGTACACATACTCCATCGCTTATGATAGTCCAAACAACGTCCTCTATGCTGGAACCGGCGGCATCACTGCCCAGATCACCCGGCTGGAAAATTCGAGCGGGCAGCGAAACGATAACCTGATTCCTGCGTCCGTCGTCGGAACCGACACGGCCGTCGACAAGCTCAGTTACTCCGGGGGCAAAGTATTCGGGCGGCTCATTCCTTCAAACCGCGAGGTGGTGCTGGATGTGACGGACAATCCGAATGGCACGGTGACGACCGTTGTCGATGCCGTGTTCCCGATCACGTCCTATGGGGTGTCGCCGGAATTGAACGGCAAAGTGTACTATTCGTCAGGCGGGTTGAAGACGTACGATATCGCCACGAAAACGACGGCGGCCGCGTTGAATCCGGACAACACCCCTTATTTGATGCCGACCAATGGCTATGCCTGGGGAATCGCGACCTTGGACGATACGGTGAATTTTCCCGGCCAGTCGATCGTCGGGGTCGGCCACGCCTCGGGGAGCATCATGCTGTTCAAGTACAACCCTACTACCCGCAAGAGCAGCACGACGCTTTTGACGGGCATCACCGGCGTGCCGACGGACATCAGCACCGTCGGTACGGGGCCGGACGGAAAAATCTACGCGGGCGGCTTCCTGTCCGGCAACATGGGCGTCTACAACCCGATGCGCAGCGATCAGAACACGATGCTGTACGGGATTAGCCAACTGGAGGGCATGGTTGCCCAAGGGGACAGCCTGTACTTGGGCGGCTATCCGAATGCGAACATTTACAAGTTCAAGCCGAGCGCGGGATGGGGCAGCTTGACTCGTCTGCTGAGCTTGGGCGAGTCCGATCTCCAGGAGCGCCCGTATGGCATGGCCCAAGGAGACGGCAAAATCTTCATCGGGACGGTAGCCGGGTCCGGGCAGCTGGAAGGGGCGTTGACCGTCTACAATACGGTTACGGATACGGCGCAGGTATACTACAACATCGTGCCGAATCAGAGTGTCGTATCCGTGACGTATCTCAATGGCTACGTATACGCCGGCTCCACGATAGGCGGGGGGAAGAACACGACGCCGACCGCGACGGAAGCGAAGCTGGTGAAGCTGAATGTCGCGACGGGCGCGTATACGACTTACACGATGCCGGTGTCCTCGCAAGGGATCACTGCGCTCACGGTCGGGCCGGACAATAAGATTTGGGGTTTGTCCGAAGGGTATCTGTTCGTATTCAATCCGGCCACGAATACGGTAGAGTATCATGTGCAGAAGTTCACGGACGTAAGCTACACGACGAGCAGTCAGATCACGCGAGACGGATCTCTCGTGATGGGGACCGCGGGCAGCAACAAAATGTTCGGTACGATCAAAAACCATTTCTTCAGCATCGACACGACGACGAAGACGGTGACGACGCATTATACCGGCACGGGGGCGGTCAACAGCGCGGCCGCGGACAGCTATGGCAACATCTACTTCAGCAGCGGCAACACGTTGTTCCGCTGGGCGTATTGAGCGGCTGAAGTCATACGGAAGGCCCGTGACGTTATGTCGCGGGCCTTTGTTGAGGGTTCAGATACGAAACAAAGATAAGGACGATTCGACCACCTGATCCAGCGCCTTGTTTAACTGACGGCGGACCTCGGCTTCCTCCGTTTGCTGCGCCGCCAGCTCTTGCTGCAATTGATCGAGGTAGTTCATCCCCTGGGACACGGAGCCCCAAAACTGCATGGCCATCAGATGGGGATCTCCCTGTGGGATCGTCCCTTGGGCAATGCCTTTCTCGATCGCTTGGGTTATTTGCTGCATAAACTGCTTCACCCATTCGAACGGCGAATATTGCTCCGGCGCGTACAGGTGATGCAAATCCAGACCGATTCGGATATAAAACCGCGAGATCGCGGGATTGTCCAGCACCCGCTCGCAGATCGACCTGGCATAGCTGCGGAACAGATCGAATACCGAGCCTTCTTGCCGGAAATGCGTTTCCGTGTGGCTTTTGGACTGTTCCATCATAAAATGGTAAAGCTCTCGAAACAGAGCTTTTTTATTTTTGAAATAATAATAGACCAGCCCGTGCGCAAGACCGGCCTGGTCGGCGATCTGTCCCATATCGGAGGCGGCGTAGCCTTGATCGACGTACACGCGGATAGCCGCCTGTAATATTTCCTGTTTCCGCTGGTTGCGAATTTCTTCGTTCTGCTCTCGGGTACGAGGGGACATGGTCGGATTCACCTTTGGACTATACGTTTAGTGGCAATTATAGAGAATCCGAATCCGGTTTGTCAACCGGCGCAGGCATCGTCGGTTTTTGCGCCGTCAGGCTGCAACGGCTGCGACGGCCTTTCGGACGGACAGCCGTTTCTGCGCGGATAACGGCAGGAAGGAGGTTGAACATAATGTTTACCTAAGCAAAAATAGTTGTATATATACAAAATATTTTCAATCGTGTACACTTGATTTGAAAGGCTGATACGAGGAGGGGAAATCCATGAACGCGCGAACGGACGAGGCACGGCAGCCGTCGACCAGACGGGACATCTTGATTCTGCTTAAAATAAACGGGCTTCTGACCGTACAGGACATGGCCGACCGGCTGGGATTGACGGGAATGGCCGTTCGCCGGCATTTGCTCGCTTTGCAAAAAGAACGGTACGTCCGGCTCAAATTCGAACGGCGGAAGGCGCGAAAACCGGTGGCGGTCTACCGGCTGTCCGATGCGGCGGAGGAGCTGTTTCCGAACCAGTACGACGGTCTCACGTTAGAGCTGCTGGACAGCATCCGCGATACGTTCGGCGAGACGTTTCTGGATGAGCTGTTCGCCAAGAGAACCGAGAAGCTGAGAAACGAGTTCCGGTCGGTGCAGACGGGCTGCCGGCTGGAAGAACGGCTGACCGCTCTCGCGCGCATCCAGGACGATCTCGGGTATATGGTCAAGCTGGAGAAGGCGGGAAAGGGCATCTATATACTGGAGGAAGCAAACTGTCCGGTATCGCGGGTTGCAAGCCGATACCGTCAAGTGTGCCAGTGCGAGCTGGAATTATTTGCCGAGTTGCTCGATGCGGATGTGAAGCGTATGGAATGCATGGCAGACGGAGGAGCGGCATGCCGCTATCTGGTTTGCGAAAAGCGCGTCAACGCCTAAAACGCCTATGTACGCCAGAGCAACTTGTCCGAATCGGACCGTCTCTGTCGGGCATAGGCGTTTGGATGAACGTGCGCGATTATTCGTTATTCCCCGTCGTGCGGTGCGACAGCGCCGCTTTTACGATGATGCGGGCAGAGCGCTTCCATCATCGCCACCGTTTCCGCGTCCAGTCCTTCGTTCCGTTGCAGCAGTTGTCCGGCTAGTTGTTCGAAGCCTTCTTCCTTCAAATTTTGCCCGAATTTGTATTTGGCCGACAGCTCGCTTACGCTGATGCGGACGACGGAGGTGCTTTTGAGCTGACCGGTATAGTCCGGGTCGGCTGGATCGATCGGAGCATAGCCTCCCTGTGGCTGAAGCTTGCGCATAAAGGCGGCCAGCCCTTCCGCTTTTTCTTCAAGGTCCGATAACAGCTCGGCGTGACCCTTAATCATCACCGATTTGAAGAAAGCGGTCGCCGGGCAGGCCAGCTTCGGGTCCTTGAAGTAGGAAGGAATGATGGCGTATTCCTTGGCGACGACGAATGTCGCCCTTTGATCGGCCTTCAAGTTTTTCATCTTGCGGCCGGCCAGACTGCCGTGAAAATAAAGATGGCTGTTGTGATAAACGAAATTCAGCGGGGTCAGCTCCGGCCAGCCATCCTCGTTGATCGTTCCCAGCACCCCGAAGCTCATTTCCTGCAAAAAATGTTCGGTTTCCTCTTTATCCATCATGTCGAATTCTTTTCTCCGCATGGAACGAGCCCTCCTCTGTATCGTTAACGTTTCCCGATGAGTCTCAGCTTACTGCATTTATTGACAATTCAAAAGATCCAATTTAGATTATTTTTATTGGACCATTTGAAAGGAGGCGGGGGACAGCATGCAATTCCACATTCCCTATCACCTGTATACGGACAGTTATCCGACCAAACGCCTTGCGCTTTACCATGCTCTCCGCGATTGCATCGTTTCCGGGATGCTGGGGGTGGACACGAAACTGCCGTCGAGCCGGGAATTGGCGACGCTGTACGGCATGTCGCGCGGGACCGTGAGCCAGGTGTACGATATGCTGGCGTCCGAAGGCTACATGACCAGTGGAGTGGGCCGCGGCACGTTTGTTGCCTATCGACCTCCCGAGGAGAAGCCGGATGAGCGTTCTGGCCAAGGAGCGTATGTCTACTCGGACTGGGGCAGTCGGCTGCAAGCGCTGAACGACGGAAGGGCGGAAGCAGGGGCGGCGGATAAGGATGCCGGGGCGAAGCGGGGTGTAGACTTTCGGGCAGCAGGTCCCGATCCCGAATCGTTTCCCGACGCGGAATGGAACCGCTGCCTGTTTGCACAGACGAGGCTATTGGCCGAGGCGCGACCGCGCCGCGTCCGCACATCCGTCTTGGGGGACGAAGCGCTCCGGGAATGCTTGGCGCAATATTTGCGGCGCGTCCGGGGGATCGCCGCCGATGCCCGGCACATTGCGGTCTTTAGCGGCTCCATGCAGGCGATCGCTTTGACGGCGCAGCTTTTTATCGACCCGGGCGACCGAGTCGTCATCGAGAATCCGTGCTACACGGGGGCCGCGGACGCCTTTCAGGCAGCGGGCGGCGTTTGCGTCCCCGCTCCGGTTGACGACCAGGGGATTATACCGGAGCCGTGGAAAGCGAAGCTGCTGTTTGTCACGCCCAACCGCCAGTTTCCGACCGGGGCGGTATTGCCCTTGGAGCGTAGACAGCGGCTTCTGGCGTGGGCCTCCGCCAACCAGTCGCTTATTGTGGAGGACGACTACGACAGCGAATTCCGTCACCGCGGCAAATCGCTGGAGCCGTTGAAGGTTTTGGACCGCGAAGGCCGCGTCCTCTACATGGGCAGCTTCAGCAATACGCTGCTTCCTCATGTTCGGATCGGCTATGCCGTACTGCCGGAACCGCTCATCCCGCTGTTTGCCAAAGCGAAGGCGCTGTTCGATCCGCGGCCCTGCAACTTGCTGGAGCAGCGCACGCTGGCGGCCTGGATGCAGAGCGGGGATTACGAGCGCAATCTGCGCCGGATGAAGCGGGTGTACGGCAGGAAGTTCAGGCAGCTGCGCGAGCTGTTCAGCTCGCTGCTTTCTCCTTGGTTTACATGGATCGAAGGGGATGCCGGGTTAAGCGTATTCGGTTGGTGGAATGGCGCGCCGGAACAGTACGTCCGGTTTCGTTCGGCGTGCAGGGAAGCGGGGATACACTGGTCCGATACGTCCGTCCGGGAATCGGACGCTGTCCCGGTCCGATATGGTGCGTTTTTTTATTTTCCCCACCTGACGGAGGAAGCGATGACAGAGGGCGTTCGCACAATGGAGAGGATCGGAAAAGCGCTTGGGGCGCTTTGAGCCTTTTCCCAACTAGCCGTCGTTTGTCTCATCCAACCGTTCTTGCATCAGCTTGGCGATAAGACGGGAGTTGTCGTCGCTTCGCTGCCCCAGCGCGGCAATCGCGCCCCTCCGGGCTTCGAGCGGGTAGTCCTGATGAAGCTTCCAGGCGCCCTCGATCTGCGTCGCTTCTATGGAAAACCCCACAATATGCTTGGCGAGCCGTTGAACATAGGCAGGGTCTACATTGGTCAAGCTCCACGGCTTTTGTTGAGAAGACTCGTAGTAATCGATCGTGTCCTCCAGCAGCTTCAATACTTCTTCGGGATCGGCCAAGATGGAGCACCGCCCGTATACGTGCGCCGACTGGTAATTCCAGGTAGGCACTTCGGGTATTGCATCTCCGTACCACGTAGGGGAAATATACGCATGGGGTCCGGAAAACACGACAAGCGCTTCGCCATCGAGCTCCTGCGATTGCGGATTGGCCCTTGCCAGATGCCCGTACAAGCGGATCGAATCGCCCTCTTGCTTGACCAGAAAAGGCAGGGGGGTGGCTGCAGAACGGGCGGAGTGGGTAATTAGCAGTCCAAAGCTGTTGCGACGGATAAAATCCAGCGTGATTTCCATGTCGTTCATTTGGTACGGTTTCGGCACATACATCGTCTTGCCGCACACTCCTTTGCCCGGTAGTCGAAAGCGGAGAAAACAGGATTGATTTCGACATGCGGCTCCGTAATCCTGCTTCGTCTAGAGCAGCAAAGCGAGGCGGCTGCCGGTATCTCGCAGCCCTAATAAAAACTCTTCGGCCAAGTGTCGAAGAGTTTGTTGGCGTGCAGAAACGCCGTCCTTCTATATAAGTTGAACGAAAGAACTTCTTTGAACTCCTACCGCTAGAAGGTTTATTCCTTAAAAGGGGTTCAAAACAACATGTTTGAAGCGGCAAGGCCATCCTTTTCGGAATGCAACGGGCTTCCTCCGATTCCCCCTAGGAAGCCTCTTAAAACGCGCCGCTTTGGAGTCCCCGCTTGCGGCGATTTTGTTGCAAATTGTTGAACATGGCGGGTTGCAGGTCGGCGTTCAGCGGCTGGTGACATGGTTAGGGTTCTCCTATAAAGTGAGGTTGATTCAAGCCGATAGGCAAATCCAAATCGACAGGAGCTGAGACGATGAAGGGAAGCCAAGCTTTCAAGCGACTGGCGGCCGCATTGATGCCGTTCGTCCTGCTGGTCGCCGCCGGCTGCACGAAATCGATGGTCGTACTGGACCCGAAGGGGCCGATTGCCGAGCAGCAGCGCGATTTGATGACGGTATCGCTCGTACTGTGCGGTATTGTCGTCGTGCCGGTTCTGATTTTGACCGCGATCATCGTCTGGCGTTACCGGGACCGGGAAGGCAGGAAGGCGGCCTACACGCCCCGCTGGGAGCACAGCACACGATTGGAGGCGATTTGGTGGGGCATCCCGATCGCCATTATTTTGACGCTGGCCATCATTACGGTAAAAGGCACGTACAAGCTGGAGCCGTCGCGGCCGCTGGAATCGCCGCATAAGCCGTTAACCGTTCAGGTGACCTCGCTCAACTGGAAATGGCTGTTCCAGTATCCGGAGCAGGGGATCGCCACCGTCAATGAGCTGAAAATTCCTCAGGGGGTCCCGGTCCGGTTCGAGATTACCGCCGACTCGCCGATGAATTCGTTCTGGATTCCGCAGCTTGGGGGGCAAATGTACGCGATGTCGGGCATGGCTATGACGCTGTATTTGCAAGCGGACGAAATCGGCACGTACTGGGGCTCCGGCGCCAATTTTACCGGCACCCATTTCGCGGATATGTACTTCGATGTGGAGTCGATGAGCGGCGACGCTTTCGACCGCTGGGTCGCCGGGATTAAGGAGCGGTCGCCGGCGCTGACGGACGACGGATACAAGAGGCTTGTCGAGCCGTCCAAGTCGCCGGTGCAGACGTTCTCTTCGTTCCCGGACAAGCTGTTCGAGCGGACCGTGACCCAGTACGGGGCGTCCCACGGCGGCCACGGCCAAGCGGCGGCGGAGGAGCACGGGCATGGAAAGCCAGCGCCTTCGACCGGGTCACCGCCGGGTGAAGCTCCGGCCGGTGGTCGCAAGCCGGCGGAGTCGCATCATAGCCAACCCGACGGTCATGCGTCGACGGGCCATTAACCGGAACAGGAGGAGTTGCGCATGTGGGACAAAGTGAAAAGCTTTGCTTCCGATTTTTTTGTAACGGGAGACCCGCTCATTTACGGAGCGGACGTCGCCATCGGGCTGACGCTGATCGCCGTCGTGGCGGGACTGACGTATTTCAGGAAATGGGGCTGGCTGTGGCGCGAATGGCTAACCACCGTCGATCATAAGCGGATCGGCATCATGTACATTTTGGCGGCGTTCCTGATGCTGTTCCGCGGCGGGGTGGACGCGCTGCTGATGCGGACGCAGCTGGCGATGCCGGAGCTCGGATTTTTGGCGCCGGATCATTACAACCAGATCTTTACGACCCATGGCGTTATTATGATTTTGTTTATGGCGATGCCGTTTATGTTCGGTTTGTTTAACGTGATGGTTCCGCTGCAGATTGGGGCGCGGGACGTGGCATTTCCGTTCCTGAACGCGCTCAGCTTCTGGCTGTTTTTCTCGGGCGCGATGCTGTTCAATGTGTCGTTCGTCATCGGCGGCTCGCCGGATGCCGGGTGGCTTGCGTATCCGCCTTATTCAGAGCTGATGTACAATCCGGGCGTAGGCCAGGATTTCTACATTTGGGGCATTCAGATTTCCGGGATCGGCAGCTTGATGACCGGGATCAACTTTATCGTGACCATTCTGAAGATGCGCGCGCCGGGAATGAAGCTGATGAAAATGCCGATGTTTCCGTGGTCGGTACTGTCCAGCTGCATTGCGATCATCTTTTCGTTCCCGATTTTGACCGCGACGCTGGCGCTGCTGTTCCTCGATCGATATGCGGGCGCTCATTTCTTCACGCTGGACGGCGGCGGCAATCCGATGATGTACATCAACCTGATCTGGATGTGGGGCCACCCTGAGGTCTATATTATCGTACTGCCGGCCTTCGGCATATTCTCGGAGATCGTATCGACCTTTTCCAAGAAGAAGCTGTTCGGCTACAAATCGATGGTCTACGCGATGATGATCATCAGTATCTTATCGTTTCTCGTATGGGCGCATCACTTTTTTACGATGGGATCGGGGGCAGACGTCAACGCCTTCTTCGCCCTCACGACGATGCTCATCGCCATTCCGACGGGAGTCAAAGTGTTCAACTGGCTGTTTACGATGTTTCGGGGCCGCATTACGTTCGAGACGCCGATGCTGTGGACGATCGCGTTCATTCCGTGCTTCGTCACGGGCGGCTTGACCGGCGTGCTGCTGTCGGTGGCTCCGGCCGACTTTCAGTTCCATAACAGCTATTTTCTGATCGCGCATTTCCACCATGTCATTATAGGCGGGGTCGTGTTCGGCTATTTCGCGGGCTTGTATTATTGGTGGCCGAAGCTGTTCGGCTTCAAGCTGAACGAGCGTATCGGCAAATGGGCGTTCTGGTTTTGGAATATCGGCTTCTATTTGTGCTTCATGCCGCAATATGCGCTCGGCTTGATGGGTATGACCCGGCGTATAGTCTCTTACGGCTGGGACAAAGGCTGGTGGGAGATGAATCTGGTGTCCACGATCGGAGCCGTGCTGATGGGCATCGCCTTCCTGTTCCAGGTATGGCAAATCTCGCATAGCGTCAAGCATCGCCACGCCAATCAAGACACGACCGGGGACCCGTGGAACGGAAGAACGCTGGAATGGTCGATCCCGTCCCCGGCTCCGCTTTACAACTTCGCGGTGCTGCCTCATGTCGCCCACCAGGACGACTGGTGGGAGCGGAAGCAGCTGCGCGAGCAGGGGATAGTCGTTCCGGAGGCGCCGCGAAAGCTGGAGCCAATTCATATGCCGAGAAATTCGGGCATTCCGATCCTTATGTCGGCTTGCTGGTTTATCGCCGGTTTCGGCTTCGTGTTTCACTGGACGTGGTTTGTGGTCGCGGGCTTGACCGGCGTTGCCGTATGCATGCTGGCCCACTCGTTCAACGACGATACCGACTACTACATTCCGGTCGAAGAAATCGAACGTACGGAAGCGGAGAAAGGCAGGGTGACGCTATAACATGGCTCAAGCTCGCATCGCCCGCATAGGGGAACCGGCGCACCCGACCGGCCCGCAGACGGAACACCACGAGCATCCCGATCTGGAAGGGATGCGCACGTTCGGTTTTTGGATCTATCTGATGACTGACGTCATCTTATTCGGCACTTTTTTTGCGGCCTATATCGTGCTGAAGGGCAATACGAATGGAGGTCCGGGACCGGCGGAGCTGTTCGAGCTGAACGGTATTATCGCCAGCACCGTCATCCTGTTGACGAGCAGCTATACGTGCGGACTGGCCGTGCTGGCCATGCACAAAGGCAACACGCGTGCGCTGATCGGCTGGCTCGGAGCGACTGCTCTTCTGGGCGCGGGCTTCCTCGGTCTGGAGATCAACGAGTTCGTTCATCTCGTGCACGAAGGGGCGACCATCGGAACAAGCGCGTTTTTATCGGCGTTTTATACGCTGGTCGGCACCCACGGCTTGCACGTAGCCGTCGGCCTTGTCTGGATGATCGGGTTGATCGTTCAATTGGCCCGTAAAGGATTGACGCCCGCAAGGAGAAGAAAAGTGAACGTCATCAGCCTGTTTTGGCATTTCCTGGACGTGGTGTGGATATTCGTCTTAACGGTTGTTTATTTGATGGGGGTGAGCTAGGGATGGCATATTCGGATTCGTCCCATTCGTCCGAGGAAGCGCACGGCTCGTTCCGGTCGTACACGATCGGCTTTGTTTACTCGCTCGTCTTGACGGGCATCTCGGTCGCGATCGTGCTGGGCGGCTGGCTGGAAGGAACGGCGAACGCGCTTGCGCTGATGGCCGCCGCCGTTCTGCAGCTATTCGTTCAGCTGGTATTTTTCATGCATTTGCGCGAGGAAAAGCGGCCGCGCTACAATTTGGCCGCGCTGCTGCTCGGCCTGGTCATCCTACTCGTCATTGTGGCCGGATCGATGTGGATCATGATGTATAACCAGGTGGCGACCTGAAACAGCAACAACCGCGGAGGCATAGGCACTCCGCGGTTGTTCTTTTTATTCGGTGCTGTTGCGGACGGACGATTCTCCGGTAAGCTCCCGCAGTGCTTCCGCAAACTTCGCAATCCCTTCCCCGATCCGGTCGGCCGGCGCTCTGGCGAATGTAAACCGGACGAAGCCGGAGTCCGAGCCATATACGCTGCCGGGCACGAACACGACGCCTCGGCGGATCGCGCCTTCCAGCAGCTTGCCGTCGTGGACTTCGGGCTCCAGCTTGCACCACAAATGCAAGCCCCCTTGCGGGATCGTAAAGCGCACCAGGCCGGGGAGCTCCTTGCGCAGCGCTTCGATCACCAAGTCCCGTTTGAACTGCAATTGCATCCGCAGCCGGTCGAGGTGAGGCTGAAAATCGGGCGATTTCAGAAATTGCGCGGCTACCTGCTGCGGGATGACGCTTAGGCCGAAATCCATCTGCTGCCGGGCATCGGCAAGCCTTTCCACGATGGAATGCGGGGCGACCATCCAGCCGATCCGCAGGCCGGAGGCGGCGATTTTGGACAAGGACCCGATATATAGGACAGATCCGACCGCGTCCATCGCCTTGAGTGGAGAAGGAGGCGCTCCGTCGTAAGCGGTCAGACTGAACGGGTCGTCCTCCACGATCGGCAGCCCCAGCTCGCTGGCCACGTCAAGCAGCTGCCGGCGCCGCTCCATATCGAGTACCGTTCCCGTCGGGTTCTGGAAATTCGGGTTCATGAACACCATCTTGATACGGTGCTTTTTGTACAGCGAGCGAATATCTTCGGGACGGGCGCCATGCCGGTCCACGGGAAGTCGGAACAAGCGGAGTCCAGCCGATTGGAACATAGGCAGCGAGTAGCAATAAGACGGATCTTCTATGGCAACCGCATCCCCCGGCGACAATAAGCATTGCGTTACCAAATACAGCGATTGCTGGGAGCCGGATGTAATCAGAATAGACGATTCCGTCGCCTGAATGCCGCGGTATTGCTGCAAATACGCGACCAACGCTTGGCGGAGCGGACTATAGCCTTGCGGGTTGTCGTAGCCGAGATAGGACGTGTACCGATGCCGGCTCATTAACGCCGTAATTTCCTCGATCGGGGCCAAGTCGGCGGAGAGCTCCCCGCTGGCGAAGTCGACCAGCCCCGGATTTTGCGCCAGCGCTTCCCGGATTTTGCGCATGAACGGCACGTTGGGCAAGAAGCTGCCGCCTTCGGCGTATCGGCTCCAGTTTGGCGTATGTTTCGGCGTAGCTCCCCATTTGGTCATGCTTACACGGGTGCCGCTGCCGGTTCGGCTCTCCACGATTCCCATCGAGCGGAGCTCGGCGAACGCCAGGATGACGGTGCTCCGGTTTACTCCCAATTGCTCGGCCAGCTTTCGCTCCGACGGAAGCAGGCTGCCCGGCGGAAATTCGCCGTATGAAATACGCCGCTCCAGATGGTCGGCAATTTGTTCATATAGCGGTTGTTTGCTTTGGCGATCGGGCTTCCACATGACTTCATTCCCCCGGTTGTCGATAAAAAATACTGAGGTTTCTATCATACCACTGATTGTCCAAAAGGAAGACATCGTTTGCATCGCGGTGTTGACAAATGTTTATCGATTCCTTGAACATGGATGGTATATCAGGGTCCAAATTGGATGTAAAGCAGGCGCGAGCCTGTCGGCGATGTAAGCGCCCGAAACCCGCAGCCCCGGCCGGACAGCGCGATCGCGATACGTCCGGAAGCTTCGCGGTCAAGCACCCTGCTCGCCGTATGGAGCGGAGGGATGGAAACAGGCGGCGCCTTGTACAGACGGCGCTTTTTATTGTAACATGCGAATAAGTCCTGGTTGTCGACCGCCGGATTATGCGTAATAAGGAGAGCTGCCTGGAACATGCCCAAAACGATACTGATCGTGGAAGACGACATTCATATTTCCAATATTATCAAGATGAATCTCAAGCTCGTGCAGTATGAGACAGCCGTAGCATACGACGGCTTGGCCGCGCTGGACATGCTGAAGCGGGACAAGTTCGACCTCGTGCTGCTCGATGTTATGATTCCTCGTCTGGACGGCTTCGCGTTGATGGAGAAAATTAGGCCTCTCCGCATCCCGGTCATTTTTCTGACGGCCAAAAACTCGGTCTACGACAAAGTGAACGGGCTGAAGCTCGGCGCCGACGATTATATCGTCAAGCCTTTCGAAGCGATCGAGCTGCTCGCCCGGATCGAGACGGTATTGCGCCGGTACGGCAAGGACGAGCGCGTGATCGAATTGCAGGCGATCCGGGTCGATCTGGACAAGCGGGAGGTCACCGCGCACGGGAAGGCGGTCGAGCTGACCCCGAAGGAATACGAGCTGCTGGTCATGCTGCTGAAACATAAAAATATCGCCCTCTCGCGGGAACAGTTTATCGACAAAGTGTGGGGCGGCGACTATTACGGCGAGACGCGCACCGTCGATATGCATATCAAGTCGCTGCGCAAAAAGCTGGATTTGCAGGAGCAGATCAAAACGATTTACAAGGTGGGCTACCGGCTGGAGGACGGATAAATGAAGTTTTGGCATAAAATTTATCTCTTCTCGATTGTGGTGTTCGTCGTTATTTTCAATGCCGCCTCCGTCATGGTCATCGAACGGAGCCACAACAAGATGCTCTGGCAGGAGATTAACGGCGCGTTAAGCCAGAACAGGAGCATCCATGCCAGCGTCGATGCGATCGTGCCGATTTTACGCATTTACGATTCGCTCGATTACGAGAAGACGGTGCTTACGAGAATCGCCAACGAATTCGTGCAAAAAAACACCGACCAGCGCGTCTATCTCGACATTCGCGACGGACCGGAGCGGGCAATCTTCAACAATACGGACTTTCCGATGCCGGACACGCTCGGAGAGCTGTACAAGCTGGAAGCGGATGAGATCAAATACATGCTGTCGGATATCGGCCCTCGTACGGTACTGTTCACCTCGAACATTACGGATATCAACCGCAAAAGCTACGTTTTCACCTATATGGTCGATGTCACGCACGTGTATCAGGACCGTATGGATCAGTACCGTTTTTTTCTTAAAGTCGATGCGGCCGCCTGTGTCGTGTACATGGTGATCATGCTCTTCGTCAGCCGGGGACTCACGAGATCAATTGATCGGCTGAACCGGACGGCCCGGGTTATTGCCGGGGGCGGCTTCTCCGAGCGGGTGCGTCTGAGATCGAAGGACGAGATTGGCGTGCTGGCGCGCAATTTTAACGATATGGCGTCGGTCGTCGAGGACAAGATTACCGATCTGGAGCGGAACAACGAGCAGAAGCAGCGGTTTATCCAGCATTTCACCCATGAACTGAAAACGCCGCTTACGTCCATTATCGGATACGCCAACTTTTTGCGGACGACCAAATACAACGAAGAACTGTTTGTGGACGGACTGAACGTGATCCATGCGGAAGCGAAGCGGCTGGAGTCGCTTTCATTCAAGCTGATGGACTTGATTTTGCTGCAGGAGGAACGGCTCCGCATTGAAACGCATGAGCTGGCCGAGATCGTGGCCGAGATTAAGCCTGCACTGGATATGGCGGCCGCGCAGAAGCGGGTGGACATTGTCGCCGATTGCGAAGCGGGCAGCCTGGTCGCGGACAAAGATTTGATCCAAGTGTTGGTATTCAATCTGGTGGACAATGCGGTGAAGGCTTCCGCCGAAGGGCAGACCGTAACGATCCGCGTCCGCTGGCACGAGGGCCGGTGCGTGCTGCAGGTGACCGACAAGGGCAGCGGCATTGCCGAGGAGCACCGCGACAACATCTTCGAGCCGTTCTACATGGCCGACAAAGCCCGGACGAGAAGCCGCAACGGAGCCGGTCTCGGGCTCGCCATCTGTCAAAGCATCGCAAGCGCGCATCAAGCGGACATACGGGTTGCCAGTGAGGAGCATCGGGGGACGACGGTGGAAGTCGTCTTTGCTCCGGACCATTCCGAAGGAGGACATCATCGATGAACAGATGGTTGTATGGTCTGCTGGGCGCTTCGCTGCTCTTTGCTTCCGGGTGCGAAGGCTGGCTGGCCGGCGTTCCCAAAAATACGGTCATGGTCAAAAAAATCGCCGGCGAGCGTCAGCCGGAGGAAGCTTACGAGGGGATTTTGTCGCAAGACGCCGTCAAGACGCTCAGCTTGAGCGCGATCAACAAGTTTTACGATCAGCACTTGACGATGGACGGGCTGCAATTCGAGCTGAGGGCCGTCGATCAGAACAAAATCAAGGATTTGCTGGTCGAGACGAATCAGGCGAGGGCGCGTCCGCAGGGCGAGAGCGCCGAGCTCCGCTTCGACTATAAGCCGATGCTGGACCGTATTCCCGGCGGTCTCTATACGATCATCCTGACTCAGCTCAAAGCGCCGAAAGAAGTGTTCGAGGTGGTGCTGAACGCCAGGGACGGCGATGTTCTGAAGCTGTCCAGAACGGGGGCTTCGAGGCAGAGCGAGCCCGCTGTCATAGGCCGGGAGAAGGTGTTTACGCTCGCCGACCGCTTCCTCGAAGAGAAGGGAATCTACCCGTTCGCCGAGCTGGCGTTCAATCCGTCGATGACCCGCTGGGGAGTCGACGCGGAGTTGTATTATACGGACATAACCGGCCAATCGCTGAGGTACGGCGTCACGGTCAGCAACCGGAGGAACGAGGTAGTCGGTTTCAGCAAAGATGTAATGGCGCTGCTCGGCTACTATTCCAGGCTGTAGACGCGATTTTGAAAGCTTTGGCCTTTTGGCCGCGCAGGAGCTGTTCTCCGGTCGTTCCGACCGATCGGGGAGCAGCTTTATTATATTGATGAGGTCAACCAGGCGAGTGCCGGTTGGCCTGTTTGCCGTTCCGGAGCGGGGGCGTTCAACTTTTACAACTTCCATACAAGTCCATCAAACTTATCATATATCGCGGCCCTATACTGGTTCCTGTACGTAAGACGGCGAGAACGCCGGTGCTGCGGCGTTGCTCGTAGCAAGACGGATGAACCGGAGCAGGAGGGATCGCAATCATGAGAAATACGTTAGTCGGGTTGCTTACGGCGGTATCGATGGTGGCCGTCTCCGCATGCAGCGCAGGCGGCACAGGCGGCAGAAGCGCAGCGGGGAACGGAGAAGGGGAAGCCGTCGTCCCGCCGGCGCAGGCCGGGAATGCCGCCAATCCGCCAACCGTTCAGGAGACGATCGGGCAGCCGTCGACGACGGAGAAGAAGACCGTGGTGTTCTCCACCTTTTTCCCCAGCGAGTTTTTGAACGAAGCCAAGCGGAAATATGAGGCCAAGCATCCGAACATTACAATCGATCTGCGGTATGTAGATTCGGACAACAAGCATCTGGAGGAAAATCTCGAGAAGTTCGTCAAAACGACCGGGACGGCGATGCTGTCCGGCAAAGGGCCGGATTTGCTCGAGATGGACCAGCTTCCGTCGGGAAGCTATGTCGGCAAAAAGCTGCTGGCCAATCTGGGGGACCTGATGGACAAAGATCCATCGTTTCGGAAGGAGAACTATTTCAGCAATGTGCTCGACGGCATGAAGGTGAACGGAGGCATTTACGGCATGCCGATTGGCTTTATTCTGTACGGCTTTATGGGCAACAAGACGCTGATTGAGAACAGCGGGGTCCCGTTCGACGACTCGGGCTGGACGTGGAGCGAATTTGCCGGGGTAGCCAAGGAGCTGGCGAAGAAGGCCGATCCGGATCACAAGTTTGCGTTGGGAGGGATGCCGCCCGAATATATGCTCGCAAATTTTGTAAACGCCCAATACGCCACGTTCATCGACCAGCCGAACCGCAGAGCGAACTTCGAGTCGGCCGCCTTCTCGGATTTGCTCCAGCAGGTGAAGTCGCTGTATGACGCCAGGCTGGTCAATGAGCAGGCGCGTTTTTCCATATTCCGCGAAACGACCATCGTGTCGCCCAGCGATTACATCCGGGAAATCCGGCAGAGCGAGTTCATGCCCAACAAGATGGATTACAAGTCCAAGCTGTACGTCATGCCGCACGCAGACGGGCAAAAGCCGGGAAGTTTCTTCCGCACGTACCAGACGATCGGTCTCAACGAGAAGTCGGCCGTCAAGGCGGAGGCGTGGGACTTTCTCAAGTTCCTGCTGTCCGACGAAGTGCAGGCGAAGGCGGACGGAGCCGGCTTCCCGCTCAATAAAGCTTCGTACCAGAACAAAGTGCAAGCGCTGCTGCAGAAGGGAAAGGTCGAGTCCGACCAGCCGATCGGACCGATGAAGGGGCAGTCGTTCGACATCACGCAGAACGATATCGACGACTTGGACAAGTTCGTGAACGGAGCGATTTATCCTGTTCAGTTCAAGCCTTCCAAGATCGACGAGATTGTGCGGGAAGATTCCAAAGCGTATTTCACCGGGCAAAAAACGCCGGAAGCGGTGGCGAAGCTGATTCAGAACCGGATCACGACCGTTCTAAACGAATAATGCGCGATACGGGATGAACCTTGAGCGAGATGCGGGGTTCATTCTCGCTTTCGGAAGGAGATGAAGCTGTTGACAAGCATCAGACGGTTTGGGCGCAAGCTGTCCGTTTTGCTCCGCAAGGACGGGGCCGCTGCAATGCTTTTTTTGACGCCGAGCCTGCTCGGGTTTGCCGTCTTTTATTTGATCCCGTTAGCGATGGGCGTTCTGTATTCGTTTCAGGACAGTACGGTAGACGGCTCGTTCGTCGGTCTGGACAATTACAGGGCGCTCCTTGCGAGCGCCTCCTTCCGCAAGGCCGCGGCGAACACCTTCCTGTTCACCGGCGTCAGCGTGCCGCTGATTGTTGCTCTCTCGCTGCTGCTGGCCCATCTGCTCCGCCAACGGTTGTTTATGCGCAATCTGCTGCAAACCGCCTTCGTCCTGCCGCTTGTCGTGCCGGTCGCTTCGATCGTGATGGTATGGCAAATCGTATTTGACTGGAACGGCACGCTGAACGTATGGATGCAAATGCTTCACCTGGAGCGGGTCGACTGGATGAAGTCCGATTGGTCGATCGTCGTGCTGGCCGTCGTCTATACGTGGAAAAATGTCGGGTACAACATGATTCTGTTTTTGGCCGGCCTGCAAAACATTCCGCAGGATTACTATGAGACGGCGCAGATCGAAGGGGCGGGCAAGCTTCGCCAATGGAGGCATATTACGCTCGTTTATTTGACCCCGACGATGTTTTTTGTCGTGCTCATGTCCATCATTAATTCGTTCAAGGTGTTCCGCGAAACGTATCTGATCGCAGGCGATTATCCGCATGACCGCATTTACATGCTGCAGCATTATATGAACAACATGTTCGTATCGCTCGATGTCCAGAAGCTGACGGCGGCCGCCACTCTGATGGTCGGTTGTATGCTGCTTGGGGTGAGCGGCATGCTGGCCGTCGAGCGCCGTTTTCGGAATTTCATGGACTAAAAGGGGCGGTGAACGTATTGGCTTTGTTGCGTAAGCTCGTGCTGACGGCAGCGGCGGTGGCGATGGCCGCGGCGATGCTGTTTCCGATCGTCGTCACCTTGACCAACTCGTTCATGACCGAGGGCGAAATCAACCACAACTACCGGCTAATCGGGAAAATGGTCAACATTGCCGCGGGGGAACGGGACGGCTATATAAACTTGAAGCTGCTACCGGACTGGGTAACCTTCCGCCAGTATGCCGAAGTGCTGATTCATAAGCCGGTGTTTCTGCATATGTTCTGGAATTCCGTGCTTCTGGTCGTGCCGATTATCGCCGGGCAAGCGGCGGTCGCTTCCTTGGCTGCTTATGCGTTTGCCAAGCTGCGGTTCCGGGGGCGGGACAAGCTGTTTTTCGTCTATTTGATGACGATGCTGATGCCGTTCCAGGTCACCTTGGTGCCCAATTACATCATGGCTGACAAGCTGGGGCTGATGAACAGCGCTTCGGCGATCGTGCTGCCGGGCATCTTCGGCGCCTTCGGGGTGTTCATGCTCCGGCAGTTCATGCTGCATATCCCGTATACGTACATCGAAGCGGCCAAAATCGACGGAGCGGGCCATATCGCTATCTTTTACAAAATTGCCGTACCGCTCATCCGGCCGGGCATGGCGGCGCTGGTCGTCCTGCTGTTCGTCGACAATTGGAACATGGTCGAACAGCCGCTCATTTTTCTGGAGGATGCATTCAAGCAGCCGCTGTCGCTTTATTTGTCGCGGATCAACGAAGGGGCGAGAGGAGTTGCTTTTGCCGCCTCGGTGCTGTACATGACTCCGATGGTGCTGCTGTTTTTGTATGCGGAGTCTTATTTTATCGAGGGAATTCAGCTATCCGGCATCAAAGGGTAGCGATTGACGGGGTGACATCGATGGAACTGCAACGGAACGAGCAAGCGGTATCCGGCCGGAAACGCAAGCTGCGACTCGCGTTCGGTCTGTTTATCGGGCTGCTGCTCGTATGCACGCTGTTCGGCAATACGTTATTGACGCTCGCTTTGCCCAAGGTGACGTTGACTGTGCCGGGGCGGGGCCAGCTCGTTCATGCGTATGCCGCCGACGGCGTCGTGAGCTGGAGGGTGGAAGCGGAGTTGACCCCTCCTGCCGGCTGGAAGGTCGGGAAGGTCAACGTAAAGGAAGGGGACCCGGTCAAAAAAGGACAAATTCTCGTGACGTATGATTCGAAGGCGGCCGAGCAACTGCTGCTGGACGAGCAGGCCGGGGTCAAGAAGCTGAAGCTGTCGATCCAAGATTGGCAGAAAACGTTCAAGGAGGCTTCGCAAAACGGCGACGAGAAGGGCGTTGCCGACGCCAAGCGCGCGTTGGAGCTCGGCGCGATCGATCTGGACGTGCAGGAGCGGAAAGTGCAGAAGCTGCAGGATGACTTGCAGGAGAATCGCGCGCTAACGGCTCCGTTTGACGGAATCGTCATGAAGGTTTACGCCGTGGAGGGTCTTGCTTCCGGCGGCAAGCCGGATGCGGTCGTCGCCAATACAAGCCTCGGCTTCGAGTTCGAGTTCCTGACCCCCTCCGACGCAGCGACCGAGCTGGAAATCGGAGACGCCTTGAAGGTGCAGGTGAAAGGAAGCAAGGCGCGTCGGGTAGAGGGCCGTATCGAATCTATCCAGGATACCGACGCTCCGGCTTCCGGTACGACGGCGGGAGGGAACGGATCGCTGACAGGCGCGGCGATGAAGCGTATCGGGGTGAGGCTGCAGGATGATGAACTAAAGGGCGGGGAGCGGGTGCAGGTCGAGCTGACCCGGACGACTGACGATGTCATTCTTGTACCAACCAAAGCGATTCATGACGAAAACGGCAAGAAATACGTGTTCGGCATCGAGGAGAAGAACGGGCCACTCGGCAATGCCTTCCATATTCGCAAAATCTTCGTTACGGCCGCCGATGCCGACGATTCGCTTACGGCCGTGACGGAAGGGCTGTTCGAGCAGCAGAGCATCGTGCTGGAAAGCAACGAGCCGCTTCAGGAAGGAGAACGCATTCGGCTGCACTTGCCGAATTGACCGCCGAGATGGTATACTGACAAAAACGTGTGTACATTTGATCGTTTTATGTACATATGTACATAAAAGGGGGCAGTCGTTTTGTCGGAAATCCATCACGAGCGGTTTCGCCTGCTGGTCAAAATCTGCAAGCTGTATTACGAAGACGGCCTGAACCAGCAGGAGATCGCCAAACGCCTCGGCATCTCCAGGCCGCATGTCAGCCGAATGCTGACTACCGCGAAGAACGAAGGGATCGTGCGCGTCTCGATCCATAACCCGTTTTCCGTCGAGCAAGAGCTGGAGAAGGCGCTTATCGAAACATTCGGCATCCCGGATGCGGTCGTCGTCGAATCCGCAGGCGACGATCCTGCCAGACTGCTTGCCCAGCTCGGGCGGACGGGCGCGGCACTGCTGGAGTCGGTGCTGCAGGACGGGGATATCGTCGGCATTATGGCCGGGAGAACGGTGGCGGGCGTGGCGGACGAGCTGGACTATTTTGCCCGCGATGGCCTCCAGTTCGTTCCGCTGGTCGGCGGTTGGGGCTCCGAAGGAGGGGCTTGGCACTCCGGCGCCAATACGATGGCTTTCGCCAACAAGCTGAAGGCCAAATACTGGATGATGCATGCGCCAGCGGTCGTGCAAAGCGAAGAGGTCGGCAGGCTGCTCCGCGAGGAGCCGGACATCGGCGGCGTGCTGAAGCTGGCGCGAAGCGGCCGAGTGGCGCTGATCAGCATTGGCGAAGTAAGCGGGGAGGCGACGATCGTCAAGGCCGGCAATATAAGCGCTGGCGAGCTGAAGGCATTGGAGGAGCGGGGAGCCGTCGCGAACCTGTGCGCCTCCTTTATCGACCCGGACGGACGGGAGATCGATTTTCCCGGTAACAGCCGGTTCATCGGCTTGACCGCAGGCGAACTGCGCGCCATTCCAAGCGTTATCGGCATCGCCGGCGGCACCTCGAAGGTGAAGGCTGTCGCGGCGGCGCTGCGCGGCCGGTGGTTGGACATTCTCGTCACGGATGCCGGAACGGCGCAGGCCGTCCTCGATAATCACCGCAACCATGAAGCGAAGCAGGGAGGATAATGCGCAATGGCCCAACTAAACCCGATGTACAGCTCCATCCCGGCGGAGGCCGGACTGTTGTCCGGGGACAACGGCTGCTATGGCAGCTACGGAGGCTCGTTTATTCCCGAAATTTTGGTGCCCGCCTTTGAAGAGATTACGGCGTGCTTTGAAGCGGTCAAGCATGACGAAGCTTTCTGGCAGGCGTATTGCTCGCTGTTGGCCGATTATTCCGGACGCCCGACTCCGCTCACGTATGCGGACCGGCTGACCGAGCATTTCGGCCGCGCCCGCATTTACGTAAAACGCGAAGATCTGAACCACACCGGGGCGCACAAGCTGAATAACGCGCTCGGTCAGGCGATGCTGGCCAAGCGGATGGGCAAAACGCGCCTTATCGCCGAGACGGGCGCGGGGCAGCACGGGGTGGCGACCGCTACGGTCGCGGCCAAGCTGGGGCTGTCCGCCACGATCTATATGGGGCGCGAGGATATGGAGCGGCAATACGCCAATGTGTTCTGGATGAGGCGGCTCGGCGCGGACGTCGTCCCTGTGGATTACGGCTCGCGGACGTTGAAGGATGCGATCAATGAAGCATTGCGGGACTGGGTGTCCAGCTTCGAGACGACCCATTATGTGCTCGGCACCGCTTCGGGCGCTCATCCTTTCCCGGCGATCGTCGCTTTTTTTCAATCGATTATCGGGATCGAAGCGAAGGAGCAGGTGTTGGGCGTTGCCGGACGGCTGCCCGACCGCGTCTATGCGTGCGTCGGCGGAGGGTCTAACGCCATCGGCGTTTTTCAAGCCTTCCTTCCGCACGACGAGGTTCGGCTCATCGGCGTAGAGGCGGGGGGCCAAGGAAAGCGTTCGGGCCGGCATGCGGCGCGGATCGCCTACGGGGAAGGGAAGCCGGGGGTCGCTCAAGGCTACAGGACGCTGTTCCTGCAGGACGGCGACGGGCAAATGCTGGATACGTACAGCATCGCCGCCGGGCTCGATTATGTCGGCGTATCGCCGATTCTGGCCGATCTGGCCGAACGGAAGCGGGTGGAATTCGAGGCGGCAACCGACGACGAAGTAATCGAAGCGCTTGAGCTGGTCATGAAGACCGAAGGCTTGATCCCCGCGCTGGAATCCACGCATGCGTTCGCAGGGGCGTTCAAGCAGATCGCGGATTCGTCGAAATCGGACGTGATCGTCATCAATATGTCCGGGCGCGGCGACAAAGACATTTTCAATGTAGCGGAGGGATTGCGCGATGAAGGATGGACAGCTTTTATCCAGCGAAAAAGCGGACAATACGGCGGATAGCTTGGCGGAACGGATTGCGGCCGTGAACAAAGCAAGCGGCAAGCCCATTCAACTGATGACGCATCAAATTGTCGGCTATCCGGACCTGGAGACGAATTACGAGTTGATCCGGCTGTTCGATCGGAACGGGGTAGAACTGGTCGAGCTGCAGCTGCCCTTCTCGGAGCCGATTGCCGACGGTCCGGTGTTTTTGCGCGCCAACCAGGCGTCGCTCGCCAAAGGGACGACGACCCGCCGCTGTATGGAGTTCGCCCGGAAGGCGGTCGCCGATTTTCCGAACATCGCTTTTCTGTTCATGACGTATTACAATGTGGTGCTGCAATACGGGATGGAGGCGTTCGTCCGGGAATGCGCCGATATCGGGATTCGCGGCTTGATCGTACCCGATGCCCGGCCGGAGGAGAGCGGCGCTTTTCTGAAGGCGTGCCGGGAGCATGGCGTGGCTCTCGTGCTGATCGCCACCCCGTATACGGACGATAAGCGACTGTCCTACTTGTCGCAGCAAACCGGAGGCTTCCTGTACTGCGCGGCGCGCAAAGGGGTGACCGGCTCCAAGACGGCGTTCGGCCGGGAGACGGACGACTTCCTTGCCCGCGTGCGGCACTATGCGCGAACGCCGGTTGCGGTCGGATTCGGCATTCAGGACGCCGCGGATGTGGCTTTTCTGCAAGGGAAATGCGATATCGCCATCATCGGAACCCAACTGCTGAACGTGCTGGAGCAAAGCGGTCTGGCCGGAGTGGAGCGGTTTCTGGCGTCCCTTCCGCCCGAAGCGATAAAGTAACGTCCGGTACAAAGACAGAGCTAATCTTGTGTATTCCGGGAGGATCAATCCCTTGAGGTGCAAGGGATTCGTCCATTCCACGAATACTGTTTAAGGTCTGACTTTGTACTTGGGGAGCTGCGCAGCGTTGTGGATTGCAGGCGGGATTTCCGCTGCCCGATATCGGCATTGTGCTAAAGGCTTTCGTACGAAAGTCTTTAGCACACCGGCTGAGCGGTTTGCCCGAGCAACTGCCTGATTTTCTCCCCCGTACCCGTTCCGGCCATCGGCGTATTCACATAGAGCCTCAGGCTCGTATCGTCCGACACGAGATAGCTCGTATGCTCGAAATCCAGCTGACCCAGGGCGGGATGGCGGACGATTTTGTACTTTTCCTGTTCTTTCTCCACATTGTGCATCGGCCACCACCGATCGAATTCCTTGCTCAAGCTCCGCAGCTCCTCCACGAAATCGACCAGCCACGGGTCCGCCACATACTTGCCGTACGCTGCGCGGAAGCGAGCGAGCACCCCTTGCGCATATAGCTCCCAATCGTCAAACAACTGCCGGTATGGTGAATCGGTGAACATGAGCCGGATCAGGTTGCGTTTGCCGATAGGCACGAGACTGTAATCCAGAAAGACGAGCGACGCCGCGCGATTCCACGCGATCACGTTCCACCGCGTATCCAGAATAAGGGAAGGAGATAAAGTCAGACTGTCCAGCACATGCTGGTGCATCGGATGGATCGTCTGGTTGTAGGCGGGATAGTAGACGGGCGGGGCTTGTCGGGCGAGCGTATACAAATGGACGGTTTCTTCCTTGTCGAGCATCAGCACTCTAGCGAGGCTTTCCAGCAGCTGAGCGGACACCTGAATCGGGCGCCCCTGCTCAAGCCACGTGTACCAGGTGACGCCGATGCCAGCCAGCGAAGCGACCTCTTCCCGTCTCAGGCCGGGAATGCGGCGTCTCCCGCCTTCGGGCAGACCGACCCGGGATGGCGATATTCGCGCCCTGCGCGTTTTCAGAAAATCTCCCAACTCGATATACCTTTGTTTAGCGGAATCCATAGTTCTCCCCGATCTTATGCAAATTGTTTCGATACCCGTATTAACACGCTTCTATAACCAGTATAAAGAAAGCAATAGCATGATGACAAGCCGACCGGCTACCTGCCGAGGCAAATGGAATCGCCCTTGAGGTATTGCACAGAGAAGGCCGCCCGCGACCGGGATGATTCAACTGCCGATTTGGACGGCCGCGTCTATAGGGCGCTCTGACTCAGGTACGTCCTGGGGCAGAGCAGACATCAATTTTCATTTGACAAAACTATTATCATTAGTTATTTTAATATTAATCATATTAATTTATCGAAAGGAAGGGTAAGCATGACAACCATGAAGCTGGATTTTCCGTTGGCGATTGCCGAATCCACCCGTTTGCGCATTCGCCTGGCCTCGTTGGCCCTGTTCGCCGCGGGCTTATGCTTCGTTTTGTATCCGGCGTTTCGGCCTTTTTCCGATGAGGCATCGCTGCAAGGGGCGGAGGCTTTCGCGTCCGGCCGGTGGGTCGTCGCCCATGTGCTGGCGATTATCGGGTTTGTATTATTGACTTACGGGTTGTATGGGCTTCATTTGCGGCTGCAGGCGACTGGGGCGGAGCGGACGGCTTTCCTCGCATTGGCATTTGGCGGGCTCGGGGTCGGCTTGACGCTGCCGTTCTACGGGGCCGAAGTATACGGTCTGCACGTCATCGGTCTCGAAGCGATCCGTCTGCAAAATGCCGATCTGATCCGTCTGGCCGACGCCATCCGATCCGGGCCCGGTTTGGTCATGTTTGTGATCGGACTTGTGTTGTTGGCGGTCGGAGCGATATATTCTTGTATAGCGGTGTGGAAATCCCGCGTCATGGCGAAATGGTGCGCCGCCCCGCTGACGGTCGGCTTGCTGCTTTACCTTCCGCAGTTCATCGCTGCCCAGCCGATGCGGATCGCCCACGGGGCCTTGGTTGCCATCGGGTGTATGTGGCTGGCGGCAGCGATGCGGACAGAGAAATCTTGACGGAAAAAGGCGGTGGACGACGATGTCCCGAGCCGGCCTGGACGACCGGATCGTGCTGGAAGCGGCACTTGAAATAACGGACCGAGGCGGTCTGGAGCAATTAACTTTGGTCGCGGTGGCGAAAAAGCTGGGAGTTCGTCCCCCTGCTCTGTACAATCACGTAAACGGGTTGCCGGACTTGCGCAATAAGCTGATGATCGACGGGCTGCACCGGCTGAAGGACGAATTGGCGCGGGCCACTGCCGGGCAAACGGGGGACGACGCTGTCTGGGCGGCCTCCCAAGCGTATTTGGCTTTCGCCCGAAAACACCCTGGCCTTTACGAAGCGACGCAGCGCCCGCAGCATTGGCAGGACGGAGACGTTCAAGAAGCGCTCCGGCAATTGATGGACATCATCTTTCGCATCGTCAGCCCGTTCGGTCTGGACGAGGAAGCCGCCGTTCATACGGTGCGCGGGCTGCGCAGCCTGCTGCACGGCTTCGCTTCTCTCGAAGGACAAGGCGGATTCGGAATGCCCTTGAATGTGGATGAAAGTTTCCGTTTTGTCGTCTATACTTTTTTGGCAGGGATTCAATCCCGGTGACGGAACAAGGCGAAGGAGGAAGGGAATGCGGAAAGAACGAATAAGCTGGTCTTCCGGCAGTTGGTCGACAGACCCGCTTTCCTGTTGCGAGCAAGACGGGAAGCTTGTCGTCGAGGCTCGGGAAGGAAGCGATTTTTGGCAGACGTCTCTATACGGATTTCAACGCGATAACGGTCATGCGCTGCTGACTGGCTGGAAGCGCGAGGACGCTGTGGAGGTGAGCTTCCGGCTAAGCGGCTTCGATCATTTGTACGATCAGGCCGGGCTTATGCTGCGTTACGGCCCGGAGCGGTGGGTCAAGGCAGGGATTGAAATCAACGACGGGGTTCCCCATATCGGGGCCGTCGCTACAGAGCGGTATTCTGACTGGTCGCTCGCTCCGGTACCGGAATGGCAACGACAGAATATCACCGTCCGTGCTTCCCGTCTGCAAGATGCCGTCATTGTAAGGGCCCGTGCCGGACATGGTCCGTGGAGAACGATACGCGTTTGCCGGCTCCATGCGGAGTACAATTGGCAAGCCGGGCCGTATTTGTGCGCTCCGACCCGGGCCGGCTTTCAAGTCGCCTTTATCGGCTGGGTCTGGACAAGTCCGGACATCGACGTTCATACGGAGCCGTGAATGCAAGACAGGAACACTGCTGATACAAATGAGGAAGAGGATGGAGATAGAGGATGCAGTTCGTATTCGACTTGGATGGAACGATATGTTTTAAAGGCCGGCCGATTTCGGAGCCGCTCGTTCTGGCGATCGATAAGCTGATCGCGGCAGGGCATGACGTTATTTTCGCTTCCGCCCGTCCGATCCGGGATATGATGCCGGTCGTTCACGAGAAGTATCGCGGCCGGCTGTGGATTGGCGGCAACGGCTCTCTTGCGTCGGGCGGCGGCGCAGCGGAGCACGTCCATGCTTTCCCGGCCGAACAGCTGGAGCAGATTTTGCAGCTGATCCGCCAACATGAAGCGACGTACCTGATCGACAGCGATTGGGACTATGCGTACACGGGAGCGGCGGATCATCCGATTCTGAACAATCTCGACACACTGGGCCTAGCCCGGAATGTAGCACTCGAATCGCTGGAGCGGATTGTAAAAGTGCTCATTTTGACCGCTTCCGATATAGAGTCTTTGAACGAGAAGCTGCTGGCGCTGGACGTCGTTGTCCACCGGCACGGGAATGAACGTATACTGGACATCAGCCCGCAAAATGTGCACAAATGGACCGCCTTGCAAAAGGCCGGCGTTCAGCCCAAGCAATTCGTGGCGTTCGGGAACGACGCCAACGACATTAGCATGTTCCGGGAGGCGCTCCATTCCGTCCGCATCGGCGAGCATCCGGGACTGGGCGAATACGCCTCGGACTCGATCCCGTTGGAAGGGGATTACGAAAGCGATATCGTTCGTAAAATCGAAGAGCTGGCGGTCCAATACGCGGCGGTTCGGTAAGCGCAGCCTGTCATCGCTTGCCGGAATATTTCGCGCGGCAGGGCAAATCCGCTCTACCGAGCATGTATTCCGTTCTCGAAGCATAGCCGCTAGAACCGTACCACAGTCCGATTGCACCGCGGACGAACCATGCGGGGCGTGGATTTCAGGTTACGAGGCCGTAGCGGTATTCCCGCTCGCGGATATGTTCGGTCAAAAGCCCAATAAACCCCCTCGCGGCTTTCCCCATATATTTGTCCTTCAAATAGATGACGCCGATTTCCCGGCGCAAAGCCGGATTCGTGACGGGAATTGTTTTTAGATCGTGGCGGCGGTGTATGTCCAGCAGCGTTTTCGACAATATCGATACCCCGGCGCCGGACCGGACCAGCATCAGCAGCGATTCGATCGTGGTCGTTTCAATGAGCGGCTGCAAGGTAGAGCCGATCGTGGAGCAGGCCGAATCGATCATCTGGCGACAGCGGTGCGACTTCGGGAACATGATGATCGGCTCTCGCATGATCTCGGCAAAATCGACGGTCTCTCGGCCCACCAAAGGGGAACCGGCATGTATGACCGCATAAAACTCTTCCTCGTACAGCGGCACCTTCATGAACCGCTCGTCCTCCACAGGCAAGATCGTCACGGCAAAATCGAGATCGTGCGCAAGAAGCTGTTCGACGACATCTTCCGCGCCGTTCAGCTTGAGCCGGACTTGCGGATACCGGTTATGAAAATCGATCAGCCGTCCCGACACCAGCTCGTTGATCTCCCCGATCAGCGCGCCGATGGACAACGTTCCCCGCTCCAGCTGCTGAAGCTCCAGTATTTCTTCGCGGGCTCCGGTCAAGGAACGAAATATGGAGCTGCAATGGTGGAGCAAAATATGCCCCGATTCCGTCATCGTAATTTTTTTGCCGATCCGATTGAACAATGGAAGCCCGAGCTCCTCCTCCAGCAGCTTGATCTGGTAGCTTAACGTCGGCTGGGTAATGCCCAGCTTCTCCGCAGCCCGGGTAAAATGCAGCTCCTCGCATATCGCTTTAAAGCATTCCAACTGTCTCAGCTCCAACTTTGAGCGCCCCTTTCCGTTATGCTTTGCGGCTTCTATAGTGTAAACGCCATAAATCCATTTATCAATGGCTGCCGTTTGACAAAATACGATAGAAACTGTCTATGGAATCATTGAATCTGTCAATGACTCCGATAGAAATAATCGTATTGATCGATGATGCGGATGTTCACTACAATGGAAACGTGGCGACGGACGAGAGAGCTCCGTTCCGAGTATATAGACGATAACCGAGGAGGATGGGGATATGGAAAGCGATAGCGAACGGATCATCGGAGGGGCGGTCGACAACGAGGGAGTTCACGAAGCGGGAAACGGCGGAGAGACGGCTGGAACGGAAGACCGCGGAGAGAATGAGGGAAGAGAAGAAGACGGCGAGTTCGAGGGCAATGCAGACGGCAGCAAGAAGAATGGAGAAGCGGTGGGCGGAAGAGGTGTTGGGGCAGGAGGGCAGCCGCTTACGCGGGCCGACTTGATCGACCTTAGCCATACGGTCGCTCACGACATGGAGACGTACCCCGGCTTTCCGAGAATGCAAGTATCGGACTATATCAGTCAACGATCCTGCTGGAAGCCGGCATCCCTATCGTCGAAAACCTCGCTCCTACGGGCCGTCTCCCGCTCGAAGGGTTTTATTTCACCGCCGCCCCGGTCAAAGTGCAGGGGATGAGCGCCTTCCCGGTCCGGGCTTGGGCGCGGATAGCGGCTCCTCATGCTACATAAAAACGATTACGCCTCTATAGGCCAGTAAATATCAATAACGCTCTCCTCTTGCTCGAGGGAACCGCAATCCGCCCAATATTCGAAGTCGAAAGGACGGATGACGCCAAGACCTTGGTCGCGAATCCAGTCATACGTATCGCCGATCCGCGATTCGGGTCCTCTATGCGTCACTTTCGTATAGGCTCCAGCCGGGATCGTATGGCAGACGAATCCCTCGGGCAGGGGAACAAACGTATGGACCTCCACGGCAACTATGCTTTCGAACGGAACATCCGGCGTCCATTCGCAGTCCGGGTAGAGTTGGACGAGGTAGACCCCGTCGCCGTCCGTTGGACTTGCTATCTCCGACCGCCTGTCCAACAGCCTCTCGCGCAAGCTCCCGATAATTTCATTTTCCATATCTTCCTTTAAGGTCGTTGTTACGGTATAACCGACCAGCTTCGTTTCATTGCGATGTACCGTTTTCGGTTGTGCCGGTTCTGTTATCACGGACGCTACAGCTCCTTCTTCGCTTGGCGCGGCGCCGGCAAAACGCCGGCCGGCTTAATGGGCGTTCATCAGTTCTTTTTTTTCGTCGGAAGCCTCGAAAGCATCCAGTATAGAAGAAAGCAATCCGGGAAACCGTAATTCTAGGTCTTCCGTCCGCAGGGACAGAAATCGCTGCGTACCTTGAACGCGGACGTTGACGACGCCCGCCTCCCGCAGTGTGCGCGTATGATGGGAAAGCGTGGATTTGACGACAGGCACGTCGATGGTGCCGCAGGTCGGCTCGTACGACTTGCGGATTTCGGAAGCGATCAGCAAGCGAATCGGATCGCTTAACGCGTTCAGAACGGAGGACAGATGAATTTCTGCACGGTCGGGATGATACAGCATTTTCATGGCGGGAGCCTCCTTGTTTGCAAGCTTATGATTGCATTATAACATAAAGCGTGCTATATTAATTCCATTGTTCGATAGTAATCGAAATTTAGAACCTTGGAGTGTGAGAACCATGAGTATCCGTACGGAGCCGAATGCGGGCAATGCCGCTGAGCAAGGCGTTATGAGAGAAGGGATCGTCAATCTCCTGCTCGGAGTAACGATTGTCCTGGTCATTATGAACACGATGATGTTTAACCTCGCTTTGCCCGACGTGGCCCAAGAGTTCCAGCTGTCGCCCTCGTCGACCTCCTGGATCGTGACGGGGTACTCGATCGTATTTGCGATATCGTCGATCACGTACAGCCGGCTGGCGGATTTCGTGCCGATCCGCAGATTGTTCATTATCGGGATACTGTCGCTCAGCGTTGCGGCGATTGCCGGGCTATTCAGCAGCAGCTTTTTGATGCTGCTGCTCGTTCGTATCGTGCAGGCTTCGGGAGCGGGCTCCATCCCTGCGTTATCGCTCGTTCTGATGTCCCGGTACATTCCGCTCGAACGGCGGGGTAAAGCGATGGCGATGATCATGTCGTCCGTGTCTCTAGGACTCGGTCTGGGCCCGGTCGTCGGCGGGGCAATCGTCGAATATTTGGGCTGGCATGTGCTGTTTGCCGTAACAGGAATAACGCTGCTGCTCGTACCGTTCTTCGGTGCGCTCATTCCGAAGGAACAGCCTCGCAAAGGATCCTTCGACGCTCTCGGTGCGCTGTTTATCAGTATAGGGACGACCGGCTTGCTGCTTTTTCTGACCAGTCATTCCTGGCTTGCGCTCGTGACCGGACTCGTTTCGCTCGTTTTGTTCGTCATTCGCATCCGCACGTTCAAGGACCCGTTCGTGCTTCCGTCGCTTTTCCGCAACCGCTCGTATCTGGTTCTCGGAGCCGTCGGGATTGCGGCGTACCTTTGCAGCTTCTCGACCTTGTTCCTGATGCCGCAAATTTTGGTGAAGCAGTACAGTCTCAGCGCGATCGGAGCGGGACTCGTCATTTTTCCCGGCTCGTTTCTGGCGGTGCTCGTTTCCCGCCGGGTAGGAAGGATCATCGATTCGCGCGGGAATGGCTCGATCATCCGCTTTATTCCGCTGCTTCTCCTGGCTTCCGTCGTTTTGTTCGCTTTATTCGAAGGCGTTTCTTATTTGGCCGTTATGTTCATTTATATGCTGATGAGCATCAGCTTCACGTTCCTGTCCAGCAGCATATCCAATGAAATGTCCCGAATTCTGCTTCCTTCGCAGATCGGCTCCGGACTCGGGCTGTTCCAGCTTCTCCAATTTTTCAGCGGGGCCTTCGGCGTCGCCGCCACCGCCAGCGCGCTCGTCTGGCAAAAGGAGCTTCCTTTGGCGAATGCATACAGCAACATTTATTGGGGGCTCACCATCGTTGTTGTGCTGGCGATCGGCTGTGCGCTGGCGTATCTCCGTTCGGCTTTGCGCAAGACCCAACCGGCATCATAACGCTGGAATAGCCCAATAGGAACAGACAGGAAGCTCCGGATGCGTCCGAAGCCGCCTGTCTGTTCGCGGTTGCAGGGCCCGTCGCCTTTACGGGCCGGCAAGGGGGGCCGGCTTGGCCGTTGCTGCGCCGGTCAGACTATTTTCGAACATATCAATGATAAATAAGAAATGCTCGGCTTCGCGAAATACGTGGTCGGCCAGTAAAGGGTGAATGATGCTTTTGATTCTGCAAGCTTCGATCAGATCGCGCGCCGTCTTTTTAAAGTCGCGAAGCGATTTGACGGATACTTTATTTTGATCCAAAAACTGGTCAAGCAGCGGCAGGGTTTGCGATTGCGGGCGCATAGACTCCAAGTCCTTGGCTTGGAACAACAGAGTATCGAATTCTTGGCTGAAGTTGTTGGCTTGTTCGACAAGCTTGCGTTCGGATGGATCGAGCAAATGGCTGATGAACTTGGCATGGTCGGCCATAATTCTCAAGAAGAATACGTTCTCGTCAATAATGGCATCGGGCAAAGGCTCCAGTCTGCCCATATTTAATTCTTCCAACCGATTTCTGAAATAGTTAGCCTCTCTGCTGACATGGTCGACCAATAAGGGGAAGTTGTTGGCGCCCGGAAGCTGGCAGGTGAGAATCAAGCCCAATACTTTTCTCTTGAATACCCAGATATGAGATACGGCCAGATGCACTTCTTCATTGAACTTTTTTATCGTATACGGATCCGTACCGGGCGTATAGGCGTTGGCCTTGCTTTCGATTTGTTCAAACAGCGCATAGAACCCGTTAGCCTCTTGGATCAACTGCGTATCCTCGCAACGAAACCCCAAGCGGAGAAATAAGGAATGCTCCTTCATAATCCGCGACCAAAAGCGCACTTCTTCCAAAGAACGCTCGACAAAAGCATTGGACATCACATGCACTCCTTCATCGTATCGATCCTATTGCTATACATATGGATGAGTGCCTGTTCGTTATACCCCCGGGGGATAGGGTTCAAATTTCGAAATGAAGACGCGCGTGGCCCCAAACTGCATTATAATGAGAACAGCGTCCTATGCGCCGCTTGGTGTTTGCTACAGGCGGGCAACGGCGGCCGTTACGATTATGCGAAAGAGGAGAGTTTAGTCATGATGGCTATCAAGCTTCCAAAGGAACAGAAAGACGAGATCGTCAAAGCGGTCCAAGCCTTTTTCCAGGAAGAGCGGTCGGAAACAATAGGCGCTCTGGCTGCGGAGCAGTTGATCGATTTTATGGTTCAGCAGCTCGGTCCTTCGATTTACAACCAGGCAATCGGGGATGACCGGTCGATCGTGAACGAGAAGCAAAGCCAGCTCGAGGACGAGCTGTATACGCTGGAGAAGCCGCTCGGCGGCAGGAGAAAATAACGCCGGGGCGAAGGAGGAACGGAACCTATGATACTGGAGGCTGCCATCCTGCGGGTAATCCCGGGTCAAGCTGCGGCTTTTGAGGAGAGCTTTAGGCAGGCATCGCCCCTAATCGCGGGGATGAAGGGCTACGTCGGACATGAGCTGCAAAAGTGCTTGGAACAGCCGGACCAATACTTGCTGCTGGTCCGGTGGGAAAAGCTGGAGGATCATACGATCGGCTTCCGGCAATCGCCCGAATACCAGCAATGGAAGGCACTGCTGCACAGGTATTACGACCCGTTTCCAACGGTCGAGCATTATGAGAAGGTGCCCTTGTAAAGAGGAGATCTTGCTGGAGGAAAAGAGGGACGGTCTGCACCGGCACTAGCCGATGAAGAAGACCGCCCCTGGTTGTCGTTCGCCCGCAAGCGGCGTCCGGGCTTACTGTACGGTTTTTTGCTTGAATATGCCGTGCAGGCCGAGCGTGGCGGCCCCCATGGCGGCTCCGTACTTTTTCCAGTGGGACGAGACGATCGGCGTCGCTCCGTAGGCGGACCGTTCCTGCTTGCTGATGGCGGTGACGAGCTTGTCGAAAAACAGCCCGTTGTCGGTAATCCAGCCGCCGAGAATCATTTTCTCGGGATTGAGCATTTGCAGATTGCGGGCACAGTGGCCGGCGATGTCCTGAATCATCTCTTCGGCCAGCTCGCTGAACGGCTCGGCGCCAGCCAGCGCCAGATCCACAAACGTCCGAATCGTCTCGTCGACCGAGAGGGCCGCGAACGGCTCCGGGTAATCGTCCTTCAGCTTTTTGGCCAATACCGGCGTACAGTAAGGCTCGAAATAAGACGTTTTGCCCGCGGTGCCGCGCGCGCCGTGATAAATCTGGCCGTTGATGACGAGGCCGGCGCCCGTTCCGTAGTCGATCATAAGATAGAGCGTCGTCTGGTCGCCCTTGGCCGCACCGCTGAAGCGCTCGGCAAAGCCGGCGGCGTCGAGGTCGTTTGTCAGCAGCACCGGAATGGACAGCGCTTCCTCCAGCACGGCCAAGAGCGGATAATGGTGCAGCTTCAAATAATGGGAGGTGATGACCGTGCTCTGCGTATCGTCGAGTCTACCCGGCAGCGAGATGCCGATCCGCTTGATCAGGCTGCGGGGAACCTGATGCTTCTGGACGAAGGAGAAAATAAGCTCGACCAGCTCCGTGCTAAGCTGTTCCTCGCCGATCAGCGACTTCAGCCCCTGGTTGGCGATAAGCTCGCCGTGCAGGTTAAGCAGCACGATATGGGCAGGGGAGCTGGAAAGGTTGATCCCGACCACGTAGCCGCCTTCGCCCTTGATCTCGAGCAGCGTCATTTTCCGGCCGACCCCGCTGCCGGACGTACCGACCTCGTGAACGAACTTCTCGCGGATCATTTCCTCGATGAGCACGGAGACGGTCGTCGGGCTAAGCTTGGTTTGGCGGGACAGCTCGACCCGCGAAATCGGACCGTCGGTAAAAATCGCATGAAGGAGCGTAGATTTGTTGATTTCCCGCAGCATTTGCTGGTTTCCTATTTTGATCATGATCGTTCTCCATGTCGCGCATATTGGGGGTGCATAAAGCCTGCGAAGCTCTGTCTGATCATCGATCCCTTAATTATAGCATGGGTAAAGCTGGAAGTGGTTAGCTCATGGATGCAGCCTCCGTCGTTTGTTATTAATTTTACTCATGGAATAATTGATCGACGAAATCGAACGTCATTAGGATAATTGTAAATAGTGCAAGCATCGATGTCAATGAGGAATTACCCGGTTTTAGCGTAAAAACAGCGTTAAACCTGCGTTTTATGCCAAAAAATAAATCGTTGACAAACAGAAGCGAGAGCAAATATAATGATCTCAAATCGAAATGGTAAGCGCATTCAAAATTTTTTGTTTAATTAATTTGTCCATTGGAAGAATCATAAAAGCGGCGATTTAAGCCGTATTGCAAGTGCGCAAAATGAAATCGCTTTTGAAATTGCGGGCTTGGATCATGATTAAGCCGGGGAGGTGCTGCGTTCCGAATAAACGGTATAAAGGGAAGAATGAAACAAACCATGCGCCGGGTAAGGAAACGGGCATTCATTCAAACAGAGGGGATGGGAATCGCCAATGTCATCATGGTCCAACCGAGCGACGTTGAAAAGCTTCAAAAAATATAAAGTGCTTTATTTGATGGTCCTTCCCGGAATCGTCTATCTGCTTATCAATAATTACTTCCCGATGTTCGGCATCATTATCGCCTTCAAGGACATCGATTTTTCCAAAGGCTTGCTGGGCGGCGACTGGGTCGGGTTCCGCAATTTCGAATATTTGTTCAAAACGACGGAAGCGTACACGATTACGCGCAATACGATTTTGTACAATGTCGCATTTATCGCGTTGAACCTGCTCTTTTCGGTCGCGATGGCGATTTTGCTCAACGAATTGAAAAACCGCTTCTTGTCGAGATTTTATCAAAGCGTCATTCTGCTTCCTTATCTGATCTCCACGGTCATTATCGGTTACCTCGTCTTCTCGCTGCTCAGCATGGAGACCGGGTTTATCAATAAAACGATACTGCCGCTGCTCGGCATGGATGAGATTATGTGGTACACGGAGCCCAAATATTGGCCCTTCATCCTGACCATCGTGAAGCTGTGGAGCGGCGTCGGCTATCTATGCATCATTTACTTTGCCGCTGTCGTCGGCATCGACCACGAATATTACGAAGCCGCCACCATCGACGGCGCGGGCAAATTCCAGCAAATTCTGCATATTACGATTCCTTCGATTACGCCGATCATCGTCATTATGACGCTGCTGCAGATAGGACGAATTTTTTATGCGGACTTCGGCCTATTCTACCAGGTGCCGCTCGATTCCGGGCCGCTGCAGCCAACCACCAACGTGCTCGATACTTACGTATACCGGGCTTTGCTCAAAAACGGCGATATCGGGATGGCGTCTGCAGCCGGGCTGTACCAGTCGGTCGTCGGGTTCGTGCTGATCCTGATCTCCAACTACGTCGTGAAGAAAAACAATCCGGACAACGCGCTGTTCTAGGAGGGAGAAGCCAATGAAGCATAGTAGAATCGAGCAGGTTGTGATCCAAATCCTATTCGCGCTGATCGGCGTGTTTTGTCTGATTCCGTTCCTGCTGCTCATCTCGGCGTCGCTGACCGATGAGAATGCGATCATTAAGAACGGCTACTCGTTCTATCCGAGCAAGTTCAGTCTGGAAAGTTACCGGTTTTTGTTCCAGGACTCGTCGGTCATCTTCAACGCCTACGGGGTTTCGATCCTGGTGACCGCAATCGGGACGCTGGCCAGTCTCGCGATCATGACGCTGCTCGCTTATCCGCTGTCCAAACGCGATATGCCGATGCGCAACGCGATGTCCTTCTTTATCTTCTTCACGATGCTGTTCAACGGCGGACTTGTCTCGACGTATCTGATGTACACAAACCTGTTCGATATTAAAAACACGCTGTTCGCCCTGATCGTGCCGGGACTTTTGGTAAACGCTTTTTACGTCATCCTGCTGCGTACCTTCTTCTCGGTGTCGATTCCGGGTCCCGTGCTCGAATCGGCGCATATCGACGGGGCCGGGGAGTTCCGGATCTTTTTCCAGATGGTGCTGCCGCTTTCGCTGCCGGTTCTGGCGACGGTGGGCTTGTTTCAGGTGATTCATTATTGGAATGACTGGTTCAACGGGCTGATTTACATTACCGACAACCGCTACTACAGCATTCAGGTGCTGCTGAACACGATTTTGCTGAACGTGCAGTATTTGCTGGAAAATGCGGACTATTCCAGCCGGGTCGAGGAGTCGAGCGTTATTCCTACGCAAGGGGTGCGGCTCGCCATAGCGGTGATCGGAGTGCTTCCTATATTGATTGCATACCCGTTTTTTCAAAAATATTTTGTCAAGGGCCTGACCGTAGGCGCGATCAAAGGGTAAGCTTCGCCGGTGCGGAATTCGGAAAGGGGGTGAGGGTCGTTCATCAAGCTTAACGGGCGGGGACCGGTTAGACCCATTGGCAGGATCAAGAATAGGGAGGACGAGAACAGATGAAAATCAGCATTGGCGGCTTTTCCTTTTTCAACACGATGAACGAGGGGAAGATGGATACGTTCGGCTATCTGGAATCCTCCAAATACAGATACAACCTCAATACGGTCGATCTGTGGAACGGAACTTTCCAGGACTTGCGTCAAAATATTTTTAAACTGCCCGACGACGCCTACATCCAGAAGGTTCGCGAAGCGCTGGACGAGAAAGAGATGACGGTTATTAATCTGGCGGTCGACGGAGCCCATCTGTGGGACGCGGACCCGGACAGAAGGCAGATGCTGTTCGGCAATGCGGTCGCCTATCTGAAAATCGCCGAGACGCTCGGCGCCAAGACGGTCCGCATCGACACTGGGGATAAACAGTCCGAGCCTTTGACGGAGGAGCAGTTCGAGTATACCGTCAAGCATTTCCAGGAGCTGTCGGCGCGCGCTTCAGACCTCGGCATTATCGTCGGGCCGGAGAACCATATGGGTACGTCCAAAAGCCCGCATTACTTGAAACGGGTTGCGGAAGCCGTCGACCATAGGAGCTTCGGCATCCTGCTCCATATGGGCCGCTGGTCGGAGGACGAGGAGATCGGCGACAGCCTGGTTGCGCCTTGGGTATACCATACGCATTTCGATGGGCGCACCGTCGCTTCGGATCGGGCCGAGAAGCTTGTGCGGACGTTGACGGAAGCCGGATACGACGGCTACTGGGGCATCGAATATAACGCTCCGGGCAACCAATATTTGGAGATGGAATGGGCGATCGCCTCGGTAAAACGGATTTTGACCCAAGTTAGCGCAGCCCCAGCAGCGACTATATAAATTAAAGGAGAGAAGAATCGGATGGGAACAAAAGTGAGAATCGGCATTATTGGCGCGGGATTGATCGGGAAAGCGCATTTGCGAAATTATGCGAATATCCAGGACGCCGAGGTGGTGGCGATCTGCGACGTGAACGAGCAGGAGGCCAGGAAGGTCGCCGAGCAGTTTCATATCCCGCATGTGTATGCCGACTTTCGGGAAATGCTGAAGCGCGACGATATCGAAGCGGTCGACGTATGTCTCCATAACAATCTGCATGCTCCGGTGACGATTGCCGCCTTCGAGGCCGGCAAGGACGTCTATTGCGAGAAGCCGATAGCCGGAGCGTACCGTGACGGGGTTACGATGCTCGAGGCGGCCGAGGCGCACGGGAAGAAGCTGCACGTCCAGCTGGGCACGCTGTACCGCAAGGAGACGAAGGCGGCCAAGGCGCTGATCGACGGCGGCATGCTCGGCAGCATCTACCATGCGCGGGCGACCGGACACCGGCGCAGAGGTCGGCCGTTTATCGACGGGTACGGCACGCCGGCGTTCCTGAACAAGTCGATCGCGGCGGGCGGAGCTTTGATCGACATGGGCGTGTATCATATTGCGCAAATGTTATACTTAATGGACACCCCCAAAGTGCTGCGCGTGTCCGGTAAGGGGTACCGCGAAATCGAGATGGACCCGAAGCGGGCCCAAGAGGCGACCTTCGACGTAGAGGAGCTAGGGCTCGGGTTCGTCAAGTTCGAAGGCGGGGCTACGCTGGATGTGTATGAAGCGTGGAGCATCCATCTGGGGGGTATCGAGGGCTGCAGCATCGTTGGGTCCAAGGGCGGAGTCAAAATGCCGGCCTATTCCGACCAGACCGTTCTGGCGCCGTTCAGCTTCCATACGACGGCTTGCGATATCGACCTGAACTGTTCGGTCAACCTGGACGAAATGGACGGCCGATGGAATCATCTGAAAGAAAACTACGATGCGTACCAGTCGTCCCAGCATCACTGGATCGCTGCGCTGCAAGGACGGGTCGAGCTGCTTCCGACCGCTCATATCGCCCTGCAGACGATGTTTATCAGCGAAGGCATTTACTTGTCCGACCGGCTGGGACGCGAAGTAAGCGCGGAAGAAATTACCGAGCAGTCCAATTCGACCGCTATCCGGCTGTAGAGGCGGCAACAAAGCGAAAGGGGTGATGGGCTTCTAATGGCCGATTTATCCGTCGGGGAAAGTGAGAAACGACTATCGACCCTCAAACGCTTTAACTTCTTTTTGTACGGAACGATTGCGATATTAACGTCCTTCTTCCCGCTGTACTTCCAGGAAATCGGGCTGAGCAAAATCCAGATCGGCATGATTATGGCAGGCGGTCCGTTCATCTCCATTTTCGCGAATCCGTTCTGGGGCTATTGGAGCGATCGGCTGCAAAACGTCAGGAGAATACTGGTCCTGCTGCTGATCGGCAATTTGCTGGCGACCGTCGTCGTGTTCCAGTTGAGGGAATACGCGTGGATTTTTGCGGTCATGCTGGTGTTCTTCTTCTTCAACAGCCCGACGTTCTCGCAGAGCAACAGTCTGATCCTGAATGCGATCGAGAATACGAAATACAAATTCGGAGCCTTCCGGGTATGGGGCTCGCTGGGATGGGCGATTATCGCCGTCCTGGCGGGACCGGTCATCAGTTGGATGGGGCTGCTCAATCTGTGGGTGCTGTACGGCGTCATGATGCTTGTCTCGCTGCTGTTCACCGTCGGCTTGCCTCGGGGCAACGTGACCTCCAAGCCGAAGAAGGAAAGGCAGAGCTATTGGAAGGTCATGTTCTCCAGCAAAATTTTCTTTACGTTCGTCGTGCTCGGGGTATTGATTTCGGTGCCCAATTCGATCAACCAAACCTTTGTGTCGTTGTACATCTCCAATCTCGGAGGCTCCAAGGAGCTGATCGGCTGGTCGGTGTTTTTGTCCGCCATCTTCGAAATCCCGGTATTTCTGTTGTTTGACCGCTATTTGAAAAAATCGACGAAGATGATGATCGGCTGTCTTGTCGTCGTCAGCGTGCTCTTTACGGTCCGCTGGCTGCTCATGTCGGTCGTCGGCGGTCCTCTGCACATCATTTTTATCCAAGTGCTGCATTGCATTACGTTCGGAGGCTACTATTACGTCGGCACGAGCTTGTCGGCCCATCTTATTCCCGGCGAATACCGGGCGACGGGGCAAGCGATCTACGCGCTTACCTGGGGAGGCATCTCGGGCATCGTGGCGGGTCTGGTCGGCGGCTGGATGTTCGATCATCTCGGTCCGCGAGTCATGTACGAGATCAGCGCCATCGTATCGCTGGCCGGGGTGTTCGGCTTCCTGGTCATGTGGCTGCAAGTCAAGAAGCGGTCCGAGCAGACCGCCTAACCGGGAGGGCTCGATCCGCCCTTCCCTCGCCGATCAAGCAAGCGCTTACAGAAAGGCCGAGGTTGAGAACGTTTGATTTTAGAAGATCCGGGAGGTCATTCTATGTTCAAAAAAACGGTTCAATCGTTACTGTTCTCCGTACTGGCTGCAGGCCTGGTAGTAAGCGGCTGCGGCTCCAATCCACCTGGCGACAAGAAAGGAGCCGCAGGCGGCAAAACGGGAGAAAGTCAGCTGCCGCCTTATGAAATCTCGATTGCGTTCTGGGGGAACAACCAGCGCGATATCGGGCTGGTCGAGAAAGAGATCAACAAAATAACTCAGGCCAAAATCAACGCAACCGTCAAGCTGAACCGGATCGAACCGGCCGCCTGGACGCAGCAAAAGATTTTGATGCTCGCCGGCAACGAGAAGGCCGACCTGGTATTCACCGGCGAAGACCAATACATCTCCGAAGTGTCGCAAAAGCAGCTGCTGCCGCTGGACGATCTGCTGAAGAAGCACGGCAAAGACATTGTGGCTTCCTTCCAGCCCGAAGTGCTGGCCGCCTCCAAAATCAACGGCATTACCTACGCCGTGCCGAGCATTCGCGATTTTGCCTCCTACCCGACGATTCTGATGCGCACGGATATGCTGAAAAAGTACAATATCGACGTCAGCAATATTAAGAAGCTTGACGACATCGACCCGGTTTTTCAAAAGATCAAAGAAAACTACCCGACCTACAACCTGCTCGGCAAGGCGACGGCGGCCGCTTCGCTGGCCTACTCGCTCGTCATTACCACCGTCGACCCGCTCGGGGACATGATCGGGGTACTGGACAATCTGGATGGCCTGAAGGTCGTCAACCTGTATGAAACGCCGTATTACGCCAATGTGGTCAAAACATTGAGAAGATGGTATCAGGCGGGCTACATTCCTAAAGATATCGCGACCAGCAAGCAAAGCGGTAAAGACTACATGAAGGCGAACATCGGATTCGCCACCGTTAACAAAGGCAAGCCGGGCATTCCGTCGCAGACTTCGCAAATTGTCGGCGCGGAAGTGACGGAAGTGAAGCTGGGTACGCCGAAAACCGATACGGTAGCGATTACGAACGCAATGTTTGCGATCGCGGCGAATTCCAAAAACCCCGAAAGAGCGATGATGCTGCTCAACCTGATGTACTCCGACAAAGATCTGGTCAACCTGCTCGCTTGGGGAATCGAAGGACAGCACTACGCCAAGCAGCCGAACAACACGATCGACTTCCCGCAAGGGCTTGAAGCTTCCAAGAGCGGCTACAACCTGAGACAAGGCTGGATGTTCGGCAATCAGCTGCTGACGCATCCGTGGACGTCGGACGGACCGGATATTTGGAAGGACATGGCCGAATTCAACAAAAATTCCAAGAAATCGGCGGCGCTCGGGTTCATGTACAACCCGGCTCCGGTCAAAACCGAGCTGGCCGCGATCAACAACGTCATCCAGCAATATTCGATGGGGCTGGAGACCGGTACGCTCGATCCCGAAGAAATTTTGCCCAAATTCAATGCGGCTTTGAAGGCGGCCGGCATCGACAAGGTGATCGCCGAGAAACAGAAGCAGCTCGACAGTTGGGCGGCAAGCAAAAAGTAAGCGGTGCGGCAAAGCCGTCCCGGGCGGATCTGCGAAGATCGGCCGGGACGGCTTTTTGCCGCGCCGGTTTTGATCGATTGACCGGTATGAGGGACAACGGGACGCGCATAGGATGACGATAGAAGGATCAGACAAGTGACGGGAGGTGTTGTTAGCTTGAAAGATGACGGCCATGCCGGCGCAAACCCGACGCGGCGCGTTCCCGGAGCCGGCGTCCTGGCGGTAGGATCGGGTCCGCTGCTGCATGCCCTCGTAGCGGCTTTGATCGATTGCGGGTTCGACAGGATCGACGTGCTGCTTGCCGCCCCGGCCGACGCGGCGGCTGCCGACCGGGAACGGCTGGCGGAGTGGGCAGACGGAGCCCCGTCAGGCAAAGGGAAAGCCGATGTGCGGGAAATCGCCCTGCCGGGCCAGGGGCCGGAGGAGTGGAGAGAGCTCGTCAAGCCGTTTCCGCATATTGTGTACGGATCGGGGCAGGACCGGATCGAAGAGCTGCGTCTTCTTCTCGCTGCCTGCAAAGAGATGGGAAGCGTCGTCGCCCCCGCCCTGCTGCTGGATCGCATTGGCTTGGCGGGTCCCCTCGCGCATCCGGCGTTCCCGGCAAGCTGGGAGTCGGCGTGGCGCCGGATGCATCGGCCCGGGGTTTGCGAGTCTTCGGAGGCGCCGACAGACATGCCGGACGCCTGCGCTTTGCTCGCCAATGTTACCGTATCCCTGCTGAGCGGATCGATTCGAGGAAGGCCCGAGCCGGTGGACGGAAAAGCTTTGTACGTGCTGGAACTGGAGACGCTGGAAGGGGACTGGCATCCTTTTTTGCCGCATCCGTTGGCGAAGGAGGCAGCCGTCGGTAGGATTGTTAGCCCCACGAAGGATGCGGAGACGATGCTGGCGGCAGCCGGGGAGGCGTTCGAACGGGAAAGCGAAGAAACGAATGACGATTGGTTTGCACGCTGGAGCGGGCTTACGTCCAAGCATACGGGAATTTTTCATCGGTGGGAGGAGGAAGAGCTGCAGCAGTTTCCGCTTGCCCAATGTCGCGTTCAGGCCGTCGATCCGGTAAGCGGGGGGCCTGCTGCATTGCTGCCGGCGGTCGTCTGCGGCGGGCTCACTCACGAGGAGGCTCGCTGGGAGGCGGCATGGGCGGGAATCGAAGCGTATGTATCCCGTCTGGCCGTCGCCCTCGTCGGCGCGGTCTCCTTCGACGGCATCGGAGCCGGGGAGTCGGTGGCGGAGGCGATCGCCCGCGGACTCCAGGCATGCCTGGACAAACGTCTGGCCAAGCGGTCAGCAGTGGACGGACCTGCAGCCGGTTCAGTGAGGATCGATATGGTGCAGGATGAACGCTGCCGGTTTTATTGGCACTGTTTGACGAAGCTGCGAGGGCAGCCGGACGTCCGCGTCGGACCCGACGTGGCCGGTTTTCCCGTTATCTGGGTCGGCACGGGCGAATGCTGGTACGGCCGCGCCGATCTGAACGTCACCTGGGCGCTGCGAAACGCGCTGCAAACGGCGCTGCTGGACGCGCAAAATCCGGGCGCGGCGGACCTGCGCAGTCATGGGGTGCTGAAAGTTGGGGCCGCTCTAGAGGGCCGGGAGGCGTTGCGAGGCGCAGTCATCCCATCTTGCGCCGAAAGAGCGACGCCCGATGTCGTACGACACGCTCTTTCCCTGCTACACCGAAGCGGTCTAAAGCTCGAGGCGTCCGATCTGGCGCTGGAGCCGTTTCTGAAGGAACGTTCGGGTGCGGTGTTGGGCGTCTTCCTGCGGGAGACGGGGGCCGGCTTGGGGACGGACGGATAAGAAAAGGGCAAGCTGGCGCCGCATTCATGCGGACGCCAGCTTGCCGTCTTCTGCTTCATTTAACGCTGCTTAGTACAGGAACCCTCTGGAGATGATAACCAAAAGGATGAACAGAACCAAAATGACAGCCGTGCTCGTAAAACCGAATCCTCCGCAGCTGAAGCCGCCGCCAATACCACCTACACCGGACATGCTAGTCACCACCCTGTCTTGTTTTGAACTACAAAACCATCTTATGAGCGTGAAAGGGAAATGGATTGGACGTATGCCCGGATTTTTTCTGCGAATGGAGGGAGATCTGTGAAAACTGATGTGTCGGTAATCGGAAAAGGCACTCTGGCCGACCTTGTCCGGCGGGACCTGTGCGGCGATAAGGCACCGGAAAGCCGGTCTGCCCAAATGGGCGTTCTCGTCTACGACGACGAGCACGCCTCCGAATACGCGGAGGCGGAGGAACAGTTGCAGCTGAGCGGGATTCCTTGGCTGCGCGGCATCGTACGTTCCGGTGAAGGGTTGGTCGGACCTTGGGTCCGCCCCGGGACTCCCGGCTGCTCCTTGTGCGCGGATACACGGCTCCTGATAGCCGATTCCCGCCCCGGGTACGGCCAGGAAGAGATGAACCCGGACCCTTCCGGGCCAGACCTGGATTCGTTGGAGGCAGACTCCACTGTCGAAAGCGAGCCGTCCGCCGGGCTCCGGCATGTGGCGCGTCTACTCGCGGCGGAAGCGCGGCGGGTGCTGCGGGGGGAGCGGCCCCGTTTGCTGGAGCGGTTGTATGCGGTCGATCTGCATACGCTGAGAAGCTCGCTTCATACTTTTTTGCCGGACCCGTCATGTTCGTTATGCGGAACGCAGCCCGACGACAGCGCGGAGGCCGCCCGAATCCGCTTGCAGCCGAGACCGAAGGCGGGCGTCGGCCAATACCGCTTCCGCCCGTTGAAGGATATCGAAGCCGCGCTCGGGCAGTACCGGGATGCCCGGACTGGTTTGATTAACGCCGAGCAGGCAGACCTTATGGCGCCGTTCGCGTCGGTGAACATGAATGTGCCGTCGTTCGCCTTCGGGAACGAAATAACGGCAGGCCGGAGCCATCGTTATACGGAAAGCTATGCGACCGCTGCGCTAGAGGCGCTGGAACGGTATTGCGGGCAACTTCCGCGCGGCAAACGGACCGTTGTCACCGACAGCTTTAATCGTCTGGGCGCACTGGCTCTCGATCCGGTGCGGGCAGGCTTGTATGCGCAAGAGCAGTACGACCGGCCTGATTTTCCGTTCGAGCCGTTCGACCCCGACGAGCCGATCGATTGGGTGTGGGGGTACTCGTTTCGGCAGGAGCGCCCGATTCTCGTGCCGGAGCTGCTCGCTTACTACAGCTCCGGCTTTGGAGGCAACTTCGTCCGGGAAGGCTCCAACGGATGCGCATTGGGCGGAAGCATGGAAGAAGCCATCCTGCACGGGATATTGGAGGTGGCAGAGCGCGACGCTTTCCTGATGACCTGGTATGCCCGCCTGCCCGTTCCCCGTCTGAACCCGGGCACGGCCGGCGATCCGGAGCTGGAGCTGATGCTGTATAAAGTGCGGGCGGTGTTCGGCTACGAGGTGCAACTGTTCGATATGACGATGGAGAACGGCATTCCGGCGATCTGGGCGCTGGCGAGAAGCGCAGTCCCGGGCAGCCTGAATCTGCTCTGCGCGGCCGGAGCCCACCTTGATCCGGCTCGTGCGGCCAAAAGCGCCGTCCACGAGTTGGCCGGGATGCTGCATATGCTGCGAGGAGCGTTCGGGGAAGCGCGAGCCGATGCCGAGCTCATGTACGCCGATCCGTCGCTCGTGCAGCGGATGGAGGACCACGTCATGCTGTACGGCTTGCCGCAATGCGAGGAGCGGTTGGACTTTCTCCTGCATCCGGCGCGCGCGCCGAAGTCGTTTCAGGAAAGATTCGGCACCCGGCCGGCTGCGGCGCATACCGATCTGACCGACGATCTGCGAGACCTGCTGCGTACGTTTCGCCAATTGAACCTTGAAGTCGTCGTCGTCGACCAAACGGCCCCGGAAATTGCCCGAAATGGTCTGTCTTGCGTGAAGGTGCTGATACCTGGCATGCTGCCGATGACGTTCGGCCACCATCTGACCCGCTTGACCGGGCTGGAGCGGCTGTACAGCGTGCCGGTGCGGCTCGGCTACCGGAAGAAGCCAATCGCCGCCGGGCAGCTCAACCCGCATCCGCATCCATTTTTATGAGCCGTTCCTTGCGCTTGTCCCGCTTCTGCAATATCATCCTTAACAAGTCCCCCGTCTCAGCGGGAGGCTTGTTTTTTATTAGACTTAAGTCGGGATGAAAAACTCTCCGCTAGTCCAAAGTAAGAAGAGCCAGTCTGTGCTATACTAATAGCATGAATCAAGAAAGCGGTGTCATGGTTACCGGATGAAGCAAATTGGCTTTAGCCATAAGGGAAAGGGAGTAGCGAGTCGTGGCTTTGGATTCTCACCTATTATTTTTGAAGAAATTTATCCAAAATCCTAAGCAAATCGGCAGCATCGTGCCGAGTTCGCCATTCCTGGCGAATGAGATGGTCCGTTCCGTGCCCTGGAGCGAGATCAGCGCCTTAGCGGAGCTCGGATCGGGTACCGGGTCCATTACGCGCTTCATCCAGGCCAATGCGACTCGTTCGGCCAAAGTGTTTCTGTTCGAAAAAGACGAACGGATGCTGAGCGATCTGCTAGAGAAGTACCCTGCCTTTTTAAGCTATCCCAATGCACGCGAGCTAACCGAAATCATCCGGATGAACGGGGTGCATCATCTGGACTGCGTGATCAGCGGGCTGCCGTTCTTCAATTTCTCGGAAGAGCTGCGCGATAAGCTGATGTCGCAAATTACCGAAGCGCTTAGGCCGGGCGGCTATTTTATCGCTTTCCAGTATACGTTGCAGATGAAAAAGCATTTGGAGCGTTTGTTCGATGTAGAACGCATCCGGTTCGTGCCGATGAACGTCCCGCCAGCTTTCGTGTACATATGCCGAAAGAGGGCCCGACACGAATGAACGTCGAGACTCTGCTGCAATTCATCTCTGAATACGGTTATGCGGCCTTGTTTTTTGCGCTATGGCTCGGCATCGTCGGGCTGCCGATTCCGGACGAAGTGATCGTGATGACCGGGGGAGCGGCCAGCAGCACCGGACTGTTTCACCCGGGTCTCGCTTTCCTGGTGACGTATTTGGGCGTTATTTCCGGTTTATCGCTCGGTTTTTTTGTGGGCAGATTTCTGGGGGCGACCGCGATCGATAGGCTCAAACGGAAGAAAAACTTTGAAAAATATTTGAAAATTGCCGAAAATCTCATTCGCAAATACGGAAACTTCGCTTTGAGCCTGAGCTATTTCCTGCCCGTCGTCAGGCATATCGTCCCTTACCTGGTCGGCATAGGCAGCATGACGTTTCGCCGCTATGCGCTTTATTCCTATACGGCCGGATTTGTCTGGACGGCGGTATTCTTCGTCCTGGGTCGCTTTGCTGGGGCAAGCATCCAGACTGCGGGCGCCTTGATTTACCGTTACGGCGTGCTTGCGGGAGTCGCGGTTGCCGCGGCGGTTGTCGTGTTTGTTGTTCTCAGGAACCGCAAAAAAGGAGCGTTGTGACGCAAGGCTGCGGGTCGGCCAAATGCGCAAGTCCGCTGTTGCGAGAGGAGACGACGATAAGTTCATTGGAGCCATGGCGTATCGGCAAATGTCGTACAAGTCCGTTGCGCCATGGCGACTCGCACGATGAGAAGTTACCGTGCGTGCGTAAACGTCCGCTCACTTCAGCCGAGAAATCCAGAAGCCGGCTATGATCACGGTCAAGCCGATCCATGTTTTCCAATTCGGCACTTCCCTCAGAAACATAAACCCGATTCCCACGCAAACCAGAATTTCGATCCCTTTGGAGAACGTAAGGGCAAAGGTCATGTTGCCGAACATTTTATACGTAAATTTGACCCCGTAGCCGATCATGATATTAGCGGCAAACAACACGGGCAGCCATTTCAACTGATACCAGAATGTGGTCCAAAACGCCGGATCGATATGCTGGCTCTGGTAAGCGATAACCGCATTGACCGCCAACAATCCCCCGAACAGCAATGCAATGGCATACAGCAGCGTCATCCGCAACCCTCCCTAATACCGAAATCGAGCAGTGTCTCTCAAGCTTCCTCCATATGTTTCCCATGGCGAACTTTTTTACCCCTATTCAACAAAAAGAGCGGGACGTCCTGGCGGCATCGCGTCTTGTTTTCGCGCCCCATAACAGAGCGTACAACCCCATATGTTCGATCGTATAAAGCATAATGTCCGCAGGGCTACGTTCGCGATCCGCGCGCGGATCCGCACGGGCTGGCGTTGACGGTCCGGGTGCCGCTTCGCATAGCGCCGGAGGAAGGAGGCGAGGACCCGCTGCGCCATGTATTCTCTCCGTATGGCGAGGCACCCCGTTTAACTTTGCCGCAGGGCGGTTAATAGAAGGACAAGTCGATCAAACGAGAGGACGTGGCCAACATGAAAAAAAATCAAGAGAAAGTCGCGTTTTTGCTGGCGGACGGCTATGAGGATTCGGAGATGAAAAACCCTTACGAGGCGATTACCCGAAACGGCAATGCGGCCGTCATTATCGGGCTGGAGAAGGAAGCCGAGCTTCGCGGCAAAAAAGGAACGATCGCCTATACGACGCATCTGTCCATAGACGAGGCGAATCCGGACGATTACCGGGCCGTCGTCATTCCGGGCGGACAGTCGCCGGAGAAGCTGATGGAGAATGAAGCTGTGCTGGATTTTCTTCGGGATGCCAACGAGAAGGGCATTACGATATCCGCCATCTGTCACGGCCCGCTGCTGCTGTCCAAGGCCGGGCTGGCGCAGGGCCGCCATTTCACCTCGTATGCCGGGGTGGCCGAGGAGATCGCCAAGGAGGGCGGCGTCTACTCCGACAAGCCCGTTGTGGTGGACGATAATTTGATCACGTCGCGGGGACCGGACGACGAATCGTATTTTATCGAAGAAACGATCCGCAAGCTCGGGGTTTCCGCCTATTGATTGGCGCGGGGCCGGGCGGGAAGACTGCAAGTTTGCGCGGAATGGAGAAGCGTCGTCGTGTACGGCGCTTTTTTGCATTGTGTTCAACTTTGAGGCCGGCATGGCGGTCAAGCCGTTGCGCATACATATGACGAGATACGCCCTAATGCTCATGCAAGCAGGAAGCCCGAAGGAGGGGAAGAGCTTGGGACTGACCGGTAAAAAAATAGCGGTAACCGGCGCCGACGGCTTTATCGGCTCCCACTTGACGGAACGGCTGGTCCGGAGCGGCCATGACGTCCGCGCGTTCGTCATGTACAATTCGTTCAATTCCTGGGGCTGGCTCGATCAATTGCCGCCGGACATCCGCGACGGTCTGGACGTTGTCGCTGGGGATATCCGCGATGCGTACGGCGTGAAGGCCGCTTTGACGGGCTGTGATATCGTCTTTCATCTGGCCGCCTTGATCGCCATTCCGTATTCGTACCGTTCCCCGGAATCGTACGTCGACACGAATATAAAAGGCACCCTCCACGTCGTTCAGGCCGCACGGGAGCTGGGGATGTCCCGCGTGATTCACACGTCGACAAGCGAAGTATACGGAACCGCCCGCTATGTCCCGATTACCGAGGAGCATCCGCTGCATGGCCAGTCACCTTACGCGGCATCGAAGATCGGCGCGGATCAGCTGGCGATGTCGTTCCACGAGTCGTTCGGGACACCGGTCGCGATCGTCCGCCCGTTCAATACGTACGGTCCTCGCCAGTCGGCCCGCGCTGTCATCCCTTCCGTTATTGCGCAGATCGCAAGCGGCCGGCGCGAAGTCAAGCTCGGCTCGCTCCATCCTACGCGCGACTTCACCTATGTCGCCGACACCGTGAACGGCTTTATCGCCGCGGCGGAATCGGCGAACGCCGTAGGGGAGGTCGTCCAGCTCGGCTCCGGTTACGAATGCTCGGTCGGCGATACGGCGGCGCTGATCGCCCGGTTGATGGGGGCGGAATTGGTAATCGAGACGGAGCAAGCGCGGCTGCGCCCGGAGAAAAGCGAGGTCGAGCGGCTCTGGGCGGACCCCGCGAAGGCGAAGCGGCTGCTCGGCTGGGAGCCGGCTTACGGCGGACGCGACGGCCTGGAGCGAGGGCTGAAGGAGACGATCGATTGGTTCGCCGATCCGGCCCGCCTCGCCGCCTACAAGGCGGACCGTTACAACGTATGAGCAGGCGGCTTCGTCCCGAGGCACTGCTCGTCGCCCTTCAATCGGCACTCCCCGACTCGAAGGAGACAATCGCTTTGCACGAGCCCCGGTTTTCCGGCAACGAGTGGGCGTATGTCAAGGAATGTCTCGATACCGGCTGGGTATCGTCGGCAGGACGCTTCGTCGATCGATTCGAGGAGCGGCTGGCCGACTATACGGGGGCGTCCTATGCGGTAGCGGTCTCCACCGGCACGGCCGCGCTGCATATTGCCCTGATACTGGCCGGGGTGCAGCCCGACGACGAGGTGATCGTCCCGTCGCTGACGTTCGTCGCCACCGCCAATGCGGTGCGGTACTGCGGTGCGGTACCGCATTTTGCCGATGTCGAATACGCCACCCTGGGGCTGGACCCGCATAAGCTGCGGCGGTACTTGCACGAAATCGCCGAGGTCGCATATGGATATTGCTATAACAAACAGACGGGACGCCGGATCAAGGCGGTTGTGCCGATGCATACGTTCGGACATCCGGTCGATCTGGACCCGTTGGCCGAGCTGTGCGGCTTGTACCGGCTGGAGCTGGTGGAGGATGCCGCCGAGTCGCTCGGCTCCTTTTACAAAGGCCGCCATACGGGGACGTTCGGCAAGCTGGCCGCCTTCAGCTTTAACGGCAACAAGATTATAACGACAGGCGGAGGCGGAGCGATCGTGACGAACGATGCCGAGCTCGCCAGACAGGCCAAGCATTTGACGACGACGGCGAAGACGCCTCACCCATGGGCGTACGTGCATGACCGGGTCGGCTTCAACTATCGGCTGCCGAACCTCAATGCCGCTCTCGGCTGCGCGCAGCTGGAGCAGCTTGACGCGTTCGTCGCGGGCAAACGTAAGCTGGCCCGCCGATACGAGACCGCTCTCGGCGGAATAAAGGGAGTCGGCTTGTTCCGGGAGCCCGGCTTCGCCCGCAGCAACTACTGGCTCAATACGCTGCTGCTTGACGAGCCGCAGCTGGCGGCGCGCGACGAAGTGCTGGAGCTGCTGAACGCCCATGGCATCATGTGCAGGCCGGCCTGGGTGCCGATGCACAAGCTGCCGATGTTTGCGAATAGTCCGAAGGACGATCTCGCTGTGACGGACAATTTGGAAAGACGAATGATCAATATCCCGAGCAGCGTTTATTTGGGGGCTGGCGATGCCAAAGCGTAAAGTATGCGTAGTAACGGGAACGCGGGCCGAATACGGCCTGCTTTATTGGGTCATGGACGAAATTCGCCGGACGGCGGAGCTGGAATTGCAGCTTATCGCCACCGGCATGCATTTATCCCCCGAATTCGGGTTGACGTACCGGATGATCGAAGCCGACGGCTGGCGGATCGACGAGAAGGTGGAAATGCTGCTGTCCGGGGATACCCCGTCTGCCGTGGCCAAATCGATCGGACTGTGCACGATCGGCTTTGCCGATGCTCTGCGTCGGCTGCAGCCCGAGCTGCTCGTCCTGCTTGGCGACAGGTACGAGCTGCTGGCCGCGGCGCAGGCGGCGATGGTCGCCAATATTCCGATCGCCCATATTGCCGGAGGCGACACGACCGAGGGCGCGATCGACGAGGCGATCCGCCATAGCATCACCAAAATGTCGCACATCCATTTTGTTACCAACGAAGGCTCGGCGAACCGGGTGAAGCAGATGGGAGAGAACCCCGACTATGTGTTCAATGTCGGAAGCCCGGGACTGGACTTTTTGCAGAAACGCCCTCTGCTCGGCAAGGCGGAGCTGGAGGAGGCACTGAAATTCCGGCTGCTGGAGCGCAATCTGCTAGTTACGTTCCATCCCGCCACGCTGGACGGCTCGTCCGCCTCCGGGCAATTCCAAGAGCTGCTCGAGGCGCTGAACGGTCTGGGCGGGGAGGTGGGGCTCTTGATAACCAAGCCGAATTCGGATACGGACGGCCGCATCCTTATTGAGATGATCGACGCGTTCGTGGGCGACCGGCCCAACGCCAAATCGTTCGTCTCGATGGGCCAACTGAATTACTTGAGCGCCATGTCCCATGCGGACGCCGTCGTAGGCAACTCCTCCAGCGGCTTGTACGAGGCCCCGTCATTCCGGAAGCCGACGGTCAATATCGGTGACCGTCAGAAGGGGAGGCTGCAAGCCGAATCCGTCATCAACTGTCCGCCCGAGCGCGGAGCGATTGCCGCAGCGATATCGGCGGCTTGGAACAAAGACTGCTCGCGCGTCCGAAACCCGTACGGAGACGGGGACAGCTCGGCGCGCATCGTCAATGTGCTCAGAAGCGTGGACGATCCGAAGCGGCTTTTGAAAAAGCGGTTTTTCGAGGTGAACGGATCATGAGCGGCAAAACGTTCGTGATCGCCGAAGCGGGCGTCAACCATAACGGCTCGCTCGAGATGGCGCTGGAGCTGGTCGACGCCGCGCGGGAGTGCGGGGCCGATGCGGTGAAGTTTCAGACGTTCCGGGCGGAGAAGCTGGCAAGCCGACACGCTCCGAAAGCGGCTTACCAGATGAAGACGACCGCTCCGCAGCAGTCCCAGCTGGAGATGCTGAAGCGGCTGGAGCTGACGGAACGGATGCATGAGGCGTTGATCGACCGGTGCGCCCGTAAAGGAATCGAGTTTCTTTCCACTCCATTCGACCCCGACAGCGCCAAACTGCTCGCTGTGCGGTTCAATCTCCGGCGCTTGAAAATATCGTCCGGCGATCTGACGAACGCCCCGCTTCTGTACACCATTGCCTCTATGGGAAAGCCGGTCATTGCATCAACTGGCATGAGCACTCTTTCCGATATCGAAAGCGCACTGAGCGTGCTGGCCTTCGGCTATATGAACCTGCCCGACAAGCCATCTGTCGAGGCTTTCCGCAAGGCGTACGAAAGCGACGAAGGACAGTCGGCGCTTCGCGACAACGTACGGCTGCTGCACTGTACGACGGAGTATCCGTCCCCGATTAGGGACGTCAACCTGAGAGCTATCGATACGCTCCGATCGGCGTTCGGGCTGGAGGTCGGCTATTCCGACCATACGCCAGGCATTGCCGTCTCGATCGCCGCCGTGGCGCGGGGAGCCTCGTTGATCGAGAAGCATATGACGCTGAACCGGCAGCTGCCCGGACCGGATCATCAAGCTTCTCTGGAGCCGAACGAGCTTCGGGACATGATAATCGCCATTCGTCAAGTCGAGTCGGCGCTGGGCACGCCCCGCAAGCTGGCTGCGGAGTCCGAGCGGAGCAACCGGGAAATGGCCCGCAAGAGCCTTGTCGCCGCCGCCTCCATTCGCCGGGGCGAAATATTTACGGAGCGCAATCTGACCGTCAAGCGCCCGGGGACGGGCATTGCGCCGATCTGGTATTGGGACTGGATCGGCAAGCGGGCGGAACGGGATTATGCGCAAGACGAAGTCGTCCGGTAACCGCGATGGCCCGGTCTGTCCGTACGATGAAGACAGGCCTTGCACGGTATTCGAGAACGAATCGTGCCTTCAGCGCAGCAGGCGGCGTATCGTTCGATCAGCTTTACGCCTTAAGGGACCGCGGTGCTTGCCGAGATCGGCTCTGACTTTGTAACGGAAGGGGCGCTATCATGAACGGTTTTTGGTCGAAGCTGCTTGTTGCGCCGGATGCCACCATTCATCAAACGATTCGCGTGATCGACGACAATGCGCGGCAGATCGCGCTGGTGGTCGACGCGCAGATGAAGCTGCTCGGCACCGTTACCGACGGAGATATACGCCGCGGCATGCTGAAGGGGCTGTCCATGCACGACCCGGTCAGCCACATCATGAATGCAAGCCCGGTCGTCTCCGAAGCGAGCGAGGGAAAGGACAGCCTGCTGCAGACGATGAAAATGAAAAAAATCCGGCAAATCCCGATTGTCGACGAAGCGGGGCGATTGATCGGACTGGAAACGATCGACGGCTTCCTTCATGGCGAAGCGCCGAGAACGAATTGGGTCGTGCTGATGGCCGGAGGGCTCGGCCGGAGGCTGCGCCCCCTTACCGATCATTGCCCGAAGCCCTTGCTGAAGGTCGGGGAGAAGCCTATTCTGGAAACGATCATGCAGCACTTTCTCGATTGCGGACTTTCTCGTTTCTATATATCGGTGCACTACAAGCCGGATATGATCCAGAACTATTTCGGCGACGGCTCCCGCTGGGGGGCGACGATCCGGTATATCGTCGAGGAGAAGCCGCTCGGCACGGCCGGCGCGTTAAGCCTGATCACGGAGAGGCCGGCCGAGCCGTTTATCGTCATGAACGGCGACCTGCTGACGAAGGTCAACGTCAGTCGGCTGCTCGACTTTCACGAGGAGGCGCAGGCCGTCGGCACGATGGGCGTGCGCGAGTTCGACTATCAGATCCCGTACGGCGTCGTCCATGTCGACCGGCAGCGGCTTCTTTCCATTGAAGAGAAGCCGGTGCGGCGCTCGCTGGTCAGTGCCGGCATCTACGTGCTGGAGCCTTCCGTCCTAGGGCTGATTCCCACGGACAGCTATTATGACATGCCCGCCCTGTTCGAACGGCTGATCGACAACAAGCTGCCCGCCTGCGCCTTCCCCATTCGCGAATATTGGCTCGATATCGGCCGACTGGACGATTTTCATAAAGCGAACGTCGAATACGGGAAGGTGTTCAAATAGCTTGCCGAGGCCGAAAATCGGAATCATTTTGCACGAAACCTATGATCGTATATGATGAAAGGAGACAAGGACGCGATAAGCGATTAAGAAAGCGGGGAAACGGGGATGGACATGGCTTCTGACGGGCAGGAGAAGAAGAAAATCCGCGTCATCGTAACGGGCGTGACGGGGATGGTGGGAGAAGGGGTATTACACGAATGTTTGCGGCATCCCGATGTGGAGCGGGTGCTCGTGCTCGGCCGCAAGCCGTGCGGGGTAACCCATCCGAAGCTGGAGGAGCATGTCCAGCCGGATTTATTCGATCTATCGGCTGCGGCCGCGCGTCTGAGCGGCTACAATGCGTGCTTCTTCTGCCTGGGCGTCTCGTCGGTGGGGATGACGGAAGAGGCGTACACCCGGGTTACGTACGATTTAACCGTTTCCGTGGCGGAACTGCTATGCGGGTTGAATCCCGGGATGGTATTCTGCTATGTGACCGGAAACGGCACGGACAGTACCGAGCGCGGCAGAAGCATGTGGGCGCGGGTCAAGGGCAGGACGGAGAACAAACTTCTCCGGCTCCCTTTCGGAGGAGCGTATATGTTTCGGCCGGGCTATATCCACCCTACGCCAGGGCTTCGCAACACGCACGGTTATTACAAGGCGTTCATGTGGATGTACCCCGCGCTGCGCCGGTTTATGCCGCGGTATGTCATTTCCTTGCGCGAGCTGGGGCTGGCGATGATACATACCGTCGGCCGGGGCTACGAAAAGCCGGTTCTGGAAAACGTCGATATCGCCGCGCTTGCCAAAGCCTGAGAAGTCCGACTCACGTGGGACAAGCACAAGCTGTCGACGGGGCAACGCGGTATCCTAGAAGAAAACGGCTTGACGGCTTATGTTGGGGAGGTGCCGAGAAACGATGGCGAAAGCGGACAATATGCTCGCAATATTATGGCTGCTGAAATCGCGGGGGAGGGTGACGGCCCGGGAGTTGGCAGAGGAGCTGGAGCTGCATATCCGCACCGTTTACCGCAATATTGACGCGCTGTGCGTTAGTGGGGTGCCGATCGTCGCCGAACCGGGCAGAGACGGCGGATACTCCATTCCCGATTCGGTCAAGCTGGAACCGCTGTTTTTTGACCTCGATGAGCAAAAATCGCTCGTGCAGGCGGCGGCGTTCGCGCGTGAGGCCGGTTACCCGGACTTGGAGGCGCTCGAAAGGGCCGTCGCCAAAATCAAGCGATATTCGAATCCCCGCCAGCTTGAAGCGCTGGAGCGTCAGGAAACCAGTATGGAGGCGATCCATCCGCCGACCGCCCCCGCGCTTGCGGAGATGCTGTCCCGGATCGATAGCGCCGTCGAGCGGCAGACGAGCCTCGTTATCGGCTACCGCAGCGGTTACGACGGCCCGCTGCGCGAGCGTACTATCGATCCGTACGGACTCGTCTATTGGAAAAGCAAATGGTATGTCGTCGGGTATTGCCGGTTGAGGGAGGCGATACGCAGCTTCCGCGTCGACCGTATGGGAAGCATCGGGGACACGGAGCTGGAATTCCGGCGGCCGCCGCAGTTTTCCGCCCGCGCCTTTCTGCTGGACGGGCTGCTGCCCGAAGCGGGCTCGGAGGAGGAGGACCGGCTCGTCTCGGTGCGTATCGAGGGGAGTCCGCAAGCGTTGGATGATATAGCCGCACATTGGCTATGGGGGCATGCCCTGGTGGAGCGGACGGCGGGCAGCGCCCATTTTCGCATGGAGGAAGCGCAGCTTTATACGCAGATGCCGTATTATTTGCTTTCCTTCGGAGGAACGATCCGGGTTTGCGAACCGCGGGAGCTGCAAGCTTGCTTGGCCGATATCGCCGCGTCGCTGCTCGATTATTATCGGGCGGACCTGTAGAAACGCTGGCCTGTTTTGTCAGGGTTTCGGTTATATAATGAATGTCATAACCGATGAGGAGGCAACGAAATGCCGGGTTCTCAGTTTAAACAGGCGGTACGGGAAGCGACGGGAAGCACGTGGGAGCATTGGGCCGCGGAGCTGGGGAAGACGGTCGGACCGCTATGGTCTCACGAGCAAATCCGCAATCATCTGATCGACGAGCGTCGGGTTTCGGCGGAATGGGCGGAATGGCTGGCGACGATGTACGGGCAGTTGATGGGCCGCACGCCCACCGGGGTGACGAAGGATGCCGGCGTGCAGATCGGGGTTCGCAAGACGGTGGCGATGAGCGTAGCGGAAGCATGGCAGCTTCTGTTGTCGCCGGAGGGCTTAGCGCTATGGATCGGGACGATGGACTCGCTTCCTTTGCAGGTAGGGCATTCGTTTGAATCGAAGGAAGGCGTGTCCGGTAAAATCACCGTCGTCGAGCCTTTGCGGAAGCTGCGGATGACGTGGAAACGTCCGGAATGGGACGAGCCGTCGCGGCTGCAACTTTATGTGCTGGCCGCCAAATCGGGCAAAACGACCATCGCGCTTCACCAGGAAATGCTGGAGGACGTCTACATGAGAGACATTATGAAGCGATTCTGGGACGATGTGCTGACCGCCATTCAAAACCGCAAGGAGGCTGTTCGATGAACAAATTCAGCCATATCGATCTGCGGGTCGACGATTGGGAGAAGGTCAGCCTGTTTTACGAGAAGCTGCTTCACGCTCTGGGGTTCACGATCTCGTACCACTCCGAGCGTTGGAAGGTGTTCGCGGCTCAAGGAGAGCTGCCGAGCGTGCCTTACTTCGCCATCACCGAAGACCGCAGCCATACCCCGAACGGCAATCTGATCGGCTTCTGGGCCGAAGACCGCGAAGAGGTCGACCGCATCGCTGCGCTTGTACGGGACAACGGAGGGACGATTACCGACGGTCCGCGGCTGTTTCCGATCAGCCCGACCTATTATGCCGTCTACTTCCAAGACCCTTGCGGCAACGCGTATGAAATGGTGCACCGATTGAACTAGCCGTTTGCGAGCCGATAGGCGCTATGAAACCGTTCTGCGCTTATCCCCGGCATAGAGCGGTTTTAGCGTTTAAGCGCGATTGCAGAAGCAAAGAGTCATCGCAGCCTCGATTTGCCGCCGTATTTTCCAAGATCATTGACGGGTTCCCGATCCTTTACCTTGACATTGTCCGCGGGTATGGTAGAATTCATCGTAATTTGCAATGCGGGTTCACGAGCGTAGAGGAGATGGAACAAGGTTGGATAAACGAAAAGAAACAGAACGCGGACAAGCGCGCGCCAAAGGGAACGGGAACGTTAGAGGCGGAGCTAGAGGCGTCGCTAAAGAGAGCTTTAAAGCAGCCCCCAGGGGAGCTGTTAAAGCAGCCCCCAAGGGAGCCGTTAAAGCAGCCCCCAGGGGAGCTGTTAAAGCAGACCCGAAAGGCGCTGTTAAAGCAGCCCCCAAAGGCGCTGTTAAAGCAGCCCCTAAAGGCGCTTTTAACAGTGCTGCCAAGACTCCTGTTAATAGTCCTGTTAAAAGCGCGGCAAAAGGAAGCGTCAAGGAAAGCGCACTGCCCCCCGACTATGAGCAGCTGAAAGCGGCTGCCAACCGGACGTCCAGCTGGAGGGAGCGTCTGCAGGCGGTCGAGCAGCTCGGTCAATGGAAAAGCGAGCAAGTGATCGACGTGCTCAAGTACCGGTTGAGCAGCGATTCGGTCTTTCAGGTGCAGGAAGCCGCCTTCCGCAAGCTTCAGGCGTTCGGCGAGCCGGTCCAGCTTCCGCCCAAGAAGAAAGGCGAAGTGATCAAAGGGACGGCGAAAATTTTGACGAGAATTAAAAAAAGCTTGCCGGAAGGCCACTCGTTCGAGGAGTTCAAGCTCAAGCTGAGCAAGATGCGGCTTGACGTGTACGACGCGTACGAAGGCGAGAAGGGCGCGGATTTCGAGCAATGGCTCGAGCAGACGTGGTCGTCGCTCGCCGTCAAGTAAAAGGCTGAACGCCCGTTGGGCACCTGGCCTAGTCGGCCCGTGCGCCGCTCATAAGGCGCCTTTTTTAATCGCGGGTCAAGCAAATGGCCGGATGGTGTGCTATAATATCGTTAAAACTTGTTTAGGAGTGGTACTCTGAGAAAGCAGAAGCCGATGTCCTTTGATGATTTGCTGAAAGAATTGCAAGGCCAGAAGACGATCCAGGAAGGCCAAGTCACGTTGGATCAGTTGTTTCACGAAACGTTTATGAGCAAGCATTCCGCTTTTTCCAGCTTCCAGGCGTTTTTGGAAAAAGGCAGCTTCCAGGCTGACACCCTGGATGAAATCAAAAATATTCCCGACGAGCTGTTTGACCGGCACGTCGCGAGAGAAACGGATTTCGCCGACTGGAAAGCGATGCTGGACCGGGCGAACCGGGAATACGAAGCGAAGTAAGAAGTTCATGTCCATGCCGCCGGAATCAAGGCGATACGAAAATCCTGCACCTGCCTTTGCGGCGGCGATGCAGGATTTTTTTGGAGCGATCAGCTTCACAGGCTGTTAAGCCGCGTGAAGTAGGCCAGCCCTTCGGGGTCCACGTCCTGTCTGCCGTAGGCGTCCAAAAACAAGTCGCGGTAACGGTCGGTTTGCAAATTAAAGCCGAGCGTCCAAATGCCCCAATACAAGTCGTAATGCCGGTCGCCGATCCCGCCTTGGCCGACGTCGATAAATCCTTTGAATGCGAAGCGGTCCATGACAATATTGGGCAAACAATAGTCGCCATGGATCACGACCCGATCCTGGGGAACGTAGCGGTTGCCGGGCGGAGGGACGAAGCTTGTCCCCTGCACGCGCAGCTCCTCCAGCATTTCCGCGGTGCGGTTCGGATAAGGACATCCGTCGACGGGCAACGCATGCAGCATCCGCAAATATTCGCCGAATACGGCAGCCAGCCGTTCCGGTTGTTCCTGGTGCATTTCCGCCGTACCGTCCTCGCCGGCGACCGCTTCCGTAAGCAAATAATCGCCGTCCGAATCCGATTCGTAGACGATCGCCTTCGGCGCCACGCCGTGGCCGCACAGGAAAAGGCTCATACGGTATTCCCGCTCGAGGCTGCCTTTTGGGGCGATTTTCAGAAAAGCTTTGTCCGTTCCGTCCACGAACAGCGTCCGGGCATTCTCCGAGCAGCTGCTGTCATAGATGGCCGCATGCTCGAGCAACGGCCGGATCGATAGGGGGACGGTCGCGGAATCAAAGGAAATAAGCGTTTTGTCCAATCTGACACCCCCGCATTTAACATCTATGCGAATCCTATCACATTTACGCGGCAAACGGTGATGAAAAAATGGTTCAAGACAATTTTTCCATAGCTCGTGAGCTCCGGGTATCAGCCGGCTGAAGACCGCTTGCGCTATCTTGCTGTCCTGTGCGGCAGTCCTTGCATCGGGAAGCGGAGCGGTTATGATGAAGAGTATGGGCTTAAGCCGTTTTTGGAACCTATTGAAAAGGAGCTGGTCCGGATGGTGACGACCGAACATTTTGGCTATGGGCAGAAGGAAGTCGACTACTTGACCCGCGCTGATGCCAAGCTTGGAGCGGCAATGGCAAGAATCGGCAAAGTGGAGCGGGAGGTCATGCCCGATCTATTCGCGGCGCTCGTCTATGCGATCGTCAGTCAGTTGATCTCCGCCAAGGCGGCCCGGACGATCCGGCAGCGCATGCAGGACAAGCTCGGCGCTATTACGCCGCGCAATTTGGCGGGGCAGCAGGCGGAAGCTATTCAAAGCTGCGGCGTGACGATGAAGAAGGCGGAGTGCATCCGGGCGATCGCCTGTGCAATCGAGCAGGGAGAGTTCGCGATCGAGACGCTGCGGGAGCTTCCGGACGCGGACGTGATCCGCGTGCTCACGGGCTTGAAGGGGATCGGCGCATGGACTGCGGAAATGATGCTGATCCACGCGCTCGGCCGGACGGATGTGGTCAGCTGGGGCGATATCGCTATCCGGCGCGGGATGATTAGGCTATATGGTCTGGACATCCTGGACCGGGAGCAGTTTGAGAAGTATCGGCTCGTCTATTCTCCTTACGGCTCAGTCGCGTCCATCTACCTGTGGGAAATCGCAGCGGAATAGGCAGTACCGATAGCAAAGGGGGAATGACGGGTGGACAAGACGATCAAGCGGCAGCTGGCGGAGCTGGCCGACGAAGAGTATCGGCGGTTTTCCGCGGCGTTGATTCCGAATATCGACAATGTGCTCGGCGTACGGCTGCCGCAGCTGCGCAAGCTGGCCAAGCAGTTGGTCAAAGAGGACTGGCGCGCTTACGTGCGGCAGGAAGGGAACGATTCGTTCGAAGAAACGATGCTGGAAGGAATGATCATCGGCTATATCAAGACCGATACGGAGGAGTGGCTGCGCCTTATCGCGGATTTTGTTCCCAAAATCGACAATTGGTCGGTGTGCGACAGCTTTTGTACGGGGCTGAAGGTCGCCGCGTCCGACAAGGAGCGGGTGTGGGCCTTTTTGCAGCCTTATTTGGCATCCCCCCGGGAATACGATATCCGCTTTGGAGTCGTCATGCTGCTCATGTACTACATCGAACCGGATTATATTGTGGAAGTGCTGCGTCTCCTGGACGGCATCCGGCACGACGGGTATTATGCCAAAATGGCGGTAGCCTGGGCGCTGTCCATCTGCTTCGTCAAGCTTCCCGGTCCGACGCTCGCTTATTTGGAGGGCCGGCCTGCGCTGGACGACTTTACTTACAACAAAGCATTGCAAAAAATGACCGAATCGCTGCAAGTCGATCCGCAAACGAAGCAGCGCCTCCGCGCGATGAAACGGCCGGGGCCGGGCCGGCGTTAAGGCTCGAATCCCCGCTGGCTAACGAAAACTTCCTCCTCGGCAAACTGCTGCCTCAATCGCTCGACGACGAGGCGATAAGTGTCCGGCTTGTACCATTGCTCCAATCCGAGCTGCTCGTACAGTGCCCCGATGCCCAAGGCGCGTGTCCGTTTACCGCCGCTGCCGTCCCCCATCTCATAATCGTCGACGCACACCCGCTTCACCAGCGGGCGCAGCGCTGCCGCGAATCGATCGCTGCTCGGCAGCACGGGAGCGATAGTCGCCTGCGCGGGCACTCCGGCTTCGGCCAGCAAGCGAAGAGCGTTCAATCTGGCTTGGATGGGCGGGGCTTTGGGCGAAAATGCTTTGCGGATGTCCTCGAGGTCGGTTTCCACCGTCATGCTGATGCGAACTTTTCCCTCCAGTCGGGCGAACAGGTCGATGTCCCGGCAGACGAGCGGGCTGCGGGTTTGCACAAGCAAAAAATCCGGAGGGTCGTCGGCCATCGTCTCCAGCAGCGAGCGGGTAATCCGCTCCCGGTGCTCGACGGGCTGATAGGGATCGGTGCTCGATGACATAAAAATAGTGACGGGCCCTTTCGCCTTCGCTTTTTGCAGCTCCTTCCGGAGCACCTCCGCGGCTTGCCGTTTCACATCGACCCACGTGCCCCATTCCGCTTTCCGAAACTTGGCGACAGGCATTTGCCGCACGTAGCAATAGGAACAGCCGAACGAGCAGCCGGTGTAAGGATTCAACGAATGGCTGTAGCCGGACAGAAAGCCGGTTCCTTTGTTCAATAGCGTCTTCGGAACGGTGTAGGCGTAGTCCGGTCCGTTATTCCGGCTCATTTTGACTTCACCTCCATAACCAGTATAACCTCGAAGGCGGACGCTTGTACCCGTTTCCGAATAGATTAGCAACATACCGGTACTGGTAAAAATCCGACTGGTAAAAATCTGTTTTGAATCGAAGGCCTGCGATACTGTATAATTATTATACAATCCAACGGTGGGTGAGCAGAATGAAACTACAACAAGAACCGGTATTGCGGCAAAATTTGAGCGTAACGGTGACTCCGAGGCTGCTGCAATCGATGCATGTGTTGCAGCTCTCCTCCGCGGAACTGGCGAGCTACGTACAGGATCAATCGTCGGAAAATCCTCTGCTGGAGGTGCTTTGGTCCGACGCTGTGCCGGGACGGGCGCAGAGAAGCCGAATCAGACAAGCTCCATTCAACGGCACGCCCAGACCGATGCCGGAGTCTGCGGCGGCCACGGAGACGCTGGAATCGGCGCTTCTGAGCCAGCTTCGGCTGAGTGGACTTGGCGGGCGAATCTTCGCGATCGCGAAATATTTGGCGGGCAATATTAACGAGAACGGGTTCTTGAACGTCGCTTTGAGCGAGGCGGCCCTTCGCTTCGGCGCGGAAGAGCGCGAGGCGGGGGAAGCGCTTCATGCGCTGCAATCTCTGGAGCCGGCCGGAATCGCTGCCAGGTCGCTGCAGGAATCGCTGTGCATTCAGATTCGACGTGACGGTCAGGCCGATCCGTGGGCGGAGGCGCTCGTGACCCGATGTTTGAAGGAATTGGGAGCCGGCCAGTGGAAAACGGCGGCCCGGATGTTGAACATAACCCCCGAGCAGGTGAAGCAATCGTACGCCTATATCCGTACGCTGAATCCGCGGCCCGGTTTGGCCTACCAGCATCAACGTACGCTCGATGTAAAACCGGACGCGCTTATCCGGAAGATCGGGAACCGCTACGTATGCGGATTGATCGACGGCTGGATTCCTCAAGTATCCGTTAACCGGAACGTTCAACGGTTATGTTTGGAAAGCGGTTGCAAGGAAACGGAGGCCTATGCGAAGCAGCACGTTCAAGCCGCCAACTGGCTGATCCACAGTCTCGAGCAAAGACAGCGCACGTTTATGAGGGTCATCGAAGCGATTGCCGATGAGCAGCAGTCTTTTCTGGAGAGAGGCGCGTCCGGTCTTAAGCCTATGAATTTGAAAACGATTGCAGATAAGCTGCAGCTCCATGAGTCGACCGTGAGCCGCGCTATCCAAAATAAATATGTGCAGACGCCGCACGGCATGGTTGAATTGAAATACTTTTTTGGCGCAGGGTTGGCAACCGCAGACGGAGAAACGGCCTCGGCCGAACGCATCAAATCGAGAATACGGCAGCTTATAGAGGAAGAAAATAAAAGCAAGCCGCTTTCGGACCAGCAGCTTACCGACCTTTTGGTGAAAGAAGGGCTGCACATCTCGCGAAGAACGGTAATGAAATACCGCGAAGAGGTGCATATTTTATCGTCGCGCCTGCGCGCGAGCACGTAACCGCGCATGAAGGATAGCGCTTACTTCGAGAAGCTGGGGGCTGATGATGATGGCGTATTCCTTTGGAGTGTTGACCGTGGATGACGAGGAGAGCTTGTGCCGGATCATTTCCCGGAAATTGCAAAAATCCGGCTTCCGAACGTTTGAGTCGTCAACCGGACAAGATGCCTTACAAATCATTCAGAAAGAAGATATCGATGTAGTCATCCTCGACTATATGCTTCCCGATCTGACAGGGATTCAACTATTGCAGCAAATCAAAAGCGATTATCCGCATGTCGAAGTCATTATGCTGACGGCTTACGGCAACGTGGAAAACGCGGTTCACGCCATGAGACTGGGCGCCTTCGATTATTTGAATAAGCCGAGCGAGCTGGAGCTGATCAAAGATCTGGTAGGCAAAGCGTGCGAAAGCAAGCGGCTGCAGCTGGAAAACCGCGAGCTCAAGGAGCAGCTCGCCTCGGCCAGCGATCATGAAGAGTTAGTGTTCGAAAGTAGGAAAATGAAAGACATCCGCGAGCTGCTGCATAAAGTAAAGGAGACCGACGCTTCGATCCTGGTCCTTGGGGAAAGCGGGGTAGGGAAGACGGCGCTGTCCAAATGGATTCACGAGCACAGCCGACGCAAGGACAAGCCCTTCGTATCGATCAATTGCGCGGCCATTCCCGATTCCTTGCTCGAAAGCGAGCTGTTCGGCTACCAGAAAGGGGCTTTCACAGGAGCGACGGAAACGCGGGCCGGCAAATTCGAAGCCGCGGACGGGGGTACGATCTTTTTGGACGAAATCGGCGAGATGCCGCTTGCCATGCAGGCAAAGCTGCTCCATATCATCGAGGAAAAAACGTTCATGAAGCTCGGCAGCAACTCTTATCGCAGCGTGGATGTGCGGATCATTACCGCGACCAATAAACAAATCCAGAAGCTGGTTCAGGAAGGACGGTTTCGGCAAGATCTCTACTACCGTCTGAACTTGGTAGAGCTTGAAGTCCCTCCGCTGCGGGAACGGCTGGAAGACATTCCGCCCATGATCGTCCGTTACATCCGCAAGCTGAATGAGAAGTACGCCAAGCAAGTATCGTTGTCCGACGATACGGTCGCAGCGCTGGCCGCCCGCGACTGGCCCGGCAACATCCGCGAGCTTCTTAATACGCTCGAGAGGCTGCATATCGTCCATTCGGACGGGATCGTCCGGATGAAGGATGTGTCCGGCATGTTGATGCTCGCTGGCGAACAAGCGCAGCGGGAGCTGGCGGCGGGAAGAAGCGGCGGAGGGGAGCTGAACTTGCAGAAGGCTCTGGAGGAGGTCGAGGAGGACATTATTTCCCGAGCGCTCGAGCAAGTAGGCGGCAACCAGACCAGGGCGGCGGATTTACTCGGCATTTCCAGGCATACGCTAATATACAAAATGAAAAAAATGAGATAGGGCGGGCGGAAACTATGGCGTTCAGACTTCCTTTGCATCCGGTCGATTCCATCTTTCGCAGCATCAAGAAGAAGTATCTGATTATTTATTCCGTGGTCATTATTATTCCGGTTCTGGTGATTTACAATCTGATTCTGAACTACACTCACCAGGTCGTAGAAGCGGATATCGTCAGAAAAAATGCGCTCAGCGCCGATGCGCTCGTCAAACGATTCAATGCGGAAATATCCGATGCGGTGCTCCAGCTGCGGTTGATCGCCGAGGTGGATGAAGGAGCGGGCGTTCGGCCGCAAACGATGTACGATCGCGCCAAGCTGACGATCGCGAGCAGCTCGATGATTCAATCGATCGCCATGGTGGATGTCAACAAACAAATGCTGTTCGAAGCCCCCTTTGCCGTTCAGGCGAGCAATCGCGCACACGAGCTCCCCAATTTCGATATTGTGAGATGGAGCAAAAATTACGCGGTTTCCGATCTGGTCATGAACTCCTCCGGCCAGAAGGTCGTCATCGTATCGTTTCCCGTGCTCGACAGTCGCGAGCAGTTTCTCGGCATGCTCATGGCCGAGATGAGCCAGGATCACCTGTCGGAGGTGCTAAGCGCAAGCAGCGTACCGAGCAACGGCTTCGGCTTTATACTGGATCGCAGCGGCCATGTGATCGCCGCCTCCGCCGCCTCCGACATCGGGGAGGACTTCTCCGTTTATCCGGCTGCCGTCGCCCTGGCCCGGTACACGTCGGGCTCGATGAAGGGCATATACCATGGAGAGTCCGGCATAATGGCTTACAAAACGATGTGGGACGGATGGGGACTGGTCTTCGGCGTTCCGAACCGGTACGCCTTTAAGCCGATGACCGACTTGTCCGGCGCGTTGACCGGGACGTTCCTCAGCATTCTGGTGCTGACGGTGCTGTTCATCGGCATCGGAGCGCAGAAGCTGCTGCAGCCGATCGTACGGCTGACCAAGTTTGCCAGAAGCATCGAGCGGAACGGCTCTACCGCTGCGATGCTTCCTGCGGTGAGCAAGTCGAAGGATGAGCTGGCGATTTTGGGCCAGACTATGGTGTCGATGGCGGACAGCTTGCGCGACAAGCAGAAGATGGTCGAGGACAGTGAGCGGTATTTGCGCGATGTAATCGAAGGAATTCCTTATGCGATCGTGACGGTCGATAACGAGGGCAAAGTATCGCACGCCAATCGGCAGTTTGAACGGATTACGGGCTATGCGGTCGACTCGGTCATCGGTCAAGCCTGGTCGGACATACCGCTTCGGGCAAGCGAAGCCGGAGCCAGTTTGCTGGATGGAGGAAATGCCGGGCAGTCCGTCCCGGATATCGAAACGTCGATTACCGACGCGGAAGGGCATCGGAGGATGGTCAAGCTGGCGACCTCGGCCATTTTCAATGTGCAGGGCGATACGATCGGCACCATCGCCGTCTTGCAGGACATTACGCAATGGAAGCTGCTCGAGGAGCATGCCAAGCAAAGCGAGAAGCTGGCCTTGATTGGCCAGATCAGCACCGGCATCGCCCACGAAATTAAAAATCCGCTGGCCATTTTGTCCGGCGCTTCCGAGCTGCTGAAGGAAGAGGTGGACGAGCAGCCGCGCGGGGAAAGCGTGGACGGCTTGGTTAACGACATTTACCGAGTCGTACGGCGGATGAACGGAATCGTCAACCAGTTTTTGTCGTTCTCCAAAATGAACAACGAACAAGAACAGACCGTCCGGCTGGACAAGCTGCTGGACGAGGCGCTGCACCTTCTTCGCATCAAGCTGCGCGACGCCGGGATCGTTACGGTCAAGCAGTATGAGGAATCGGACACCGTTATTGCCGGCAAATACAACATGCTGATGCAGATGTTTCTCAATCTAATCATTAACAGCATCGAAGCGATGCCCGACGGCGGAACGTTGAGCATTCGTACGGCGGTGAAAGCTGAGGGAGGAGGAGAGCGGGCGCTCGTAGCGGAAATTATCGATACCGGAACGGGCATTTCCGAGCAAACGATGGAATGGCTGTTCAACCCTTTCTTTTCCACCAAGGAGCAAGGCTCCGGACTCGGCCTCACGATCGCCCGCGACATTATGCTCGAGCACGGCGGAGCGCTGCAAATTCAAAGCAGCGTCGGGCAGGGCACGACGCTGCGTTGTACGTTCCCGCTGCTGGAAGGAGGGGATGCGCCATGAACGGAAAACTGCTCACCTTCCTGACGGCGCTGATCGTGCTGGCGCTGGCCGCGCTGACCTTGATGAATCCTTACGGGCCATGGAGCAAAGGGAAGGAGCGTTTGGCGGGAGAGCCGCCTCCCGCAGCGAAGCCCGTTATGACGATCGGCTCCAAGTCGTTTACGGAGCAGTATTTGCTTATGAAAATGACCGGAATTTGGCTGAGGGAAAACGGATTCGCGGTGAAAGAAATTATTTTCAAGGGAAGCACGAACATCCGCTCCGCGCTGGAAGCGGGCGTGATCGATCAGTATTGGGAATATGCCAATACGGCCCGAATTTATTACCAGCATCAGCCTGGCATTAACGATGCCGAGGAGGCGTTCCGCACGGTAGCGGAGCAGGACGAGAAGATCGGCCTTCATTGGCTGCCGATGACCTCGGCTATCAACAGCACCTGGACGATGCTGATCAAGAAGGAGCTGGCCGAGCAGTTCGGCATCCGGACGATCAGCGATTTGAGCGCTTACGCCAAGGACAAACAGCTCCACATTGCGACCAACAGCGAATTTCTCATTCGCGGCGACGGTATGGAACAGTTTCAACAGCAATACGGGTTCGCGATTCCGCGCGAGAACGTTATCGTAACGGAGACGAAGCTGTTCGCTCAGGCCGTGAAGGAGTCGCGCGTGCAGGCGACGGTCGGGTTCGCTTCGGACGGCCGCATCGCCGCTTACGGACTAGTGGAGCTGGAGGACGACCTTCATTATTTTCCGCCGTACAATCCTTCTCCGGTCGTGACCGCCGGCAGCTTAAAACAAAATCCGCAAATCGAGCATTTGCTGAACCGGCTTACCCGTACGATCGAGCACGACAAATTCATGGCGTTTCTGTACAGGGCGGACGTGCTGCACGAGGACGTCACTGAGCTAGCCCGGGAGTATTTAATCGAGGCCGGCCTGATCCGCAGCAGTCGGAACTAAATCTTTCATTCGCCGGGGGCAAACCTTCCGGGCAAAACCGTCTGGACCGATCGCGGTCCTTTCGGGTTTTGCCGGAAGGTTTTTTGCATTTGCCGGTATTGTAGCAAAAAGGCGCAGTGTAGAAAAATGACACACCCCTGTTGTAGATAAAATGCACACTTGCGGCTACAAACCTTTGAAAACGGCTTCAAAACGTTTGGCACGGTATTTGCTATAGATATAAATATAACCAACATGGAGGTGGAAAAGCGCATGATCCGTTTCGACAACATAAGCAAAGGATACGGAGCCGTTCAAGTTCTTAGCGAATTGAACATGCAGATCGGCAAGGGAGAGCTTGTCGCCTTGATCGGTCCAAGCGGCTGCGGGAAAACGACGACGCTGCGGATGATTAACCGCTTAATCGAGCCGTCCTCCGGCACCATTACGATCAACGGCCAGGACATCTCGAAAATGAGTCCAGTCGAACTCAGGCGGGGAATCGGCTATGTCATACAGCAGATCGGTCTTTTGCCGCATCTGTCCATCGGCAAAAACATCGGTCTCGTTCCTAAGCTGAAAGGCTGGAAGGAGCAAGACTATTCCAACCGGATCGACGAGCTGATGCACATGGTCGGGCTCGATCCGAAAGTATTCCGAAACCGGTATCCGTCCGAGCTAAGCGGAGGGCAGCAGCAGAGAATCGGGGTTATTCGCGCGCTGGCCGCGGAGCCGCCCGTCATCCTGATGGACGAGCCGTTCAGCGCTCTCGATCCGATCTCCCGGGAACAGCTCCAGGAAGAACTGGTGCGGCTGCAAAAAGAAATTCACAAGACGATCGTGTTCGTGACCCACGACATCGACGAGGCTTTGAAAATTGCCGATCGGATTGCGATCATGAATGGCGGCCGAATCGTCCAATACGATTCGCCCCAAGCCATTTTGCAAAATCCCGCCAACTCTTTTGTAAGGGGATTCATCGGAGAGAAGCGGCTTGGCGCCGGGGCGCCGAAGGCTGGAGGGTTGTCGCAGGTGGAGGATGTCATGATCCGGCCGGTCGCCAGACTGTACGCCGAGCATCGCATCGCAGACGCTTTGACTGTCGCCGGAAGCTCCGAGGACGATGCATTTTTCGTGTATGACGGCGACCAGAGCGTGATCGGCTTCATCTCCCTGGCGGAGCTGGAACGCCATGCGAATCGCGGCAACGAGACGGTCCGTCACATTATGCATCCGTCTACGCTATGCGTGGAAGCGGATTCAAGCTGGAAAGAGGCGTCCGCGAAGCTGCTCGAATCCAATGCAAGCGGTCTTCCGGTCATGAAGCAGGGCAAAGTCGTCGGCCTCATTACTCCGGGCAGCATTCTACGCGAGATTGTCAAAATGAACGCATAAGGGAAAGGAGAGGTTCGTATGCAGGAGCAAAATTTGTGGGAAGCGGTATGGGGCGTCATCCGGGATCAGCCGGAGATGATCTTGACCGGCTTGTGGCAGCACATTTATATTTCGATGCTGTCGATGATTATCGCCATCCTGATCGCGGTTCCGCTGGGCATATGTCTGACCCGGTACCGGAAGGTAGCGGATGGGGTGATCGGATTCGCCGGCATGTTCCAGACGATTCCGAGCATAGCCTTGTTCGGGTTTCTGATGCCGCTCGTGGGAATCGGCGTGAAGCCGACGATTATCGCGCTCGTTCTATACGCCCTTGCCCCTATCGTAAGAAACGTATATACCGGCATCGTGGAAGTGAATCCGGCTACGGTGGACGCCGGGCGCGGCATGGGCATGACGAACTGGCAAATTTTGCGGATGATCGAGCTTCCGCTTGCCTTGCCCGTCATCATGGCGGGAATTCGCACGGCGACGATATGGACGATCGGGATTACGACGATCGCGGCGTTTATCGGAGCGGGCGGTCTCGGTCAAATCATATTCCGCGGCGTTACGCTGATGCGTCCGGAGCTGGTGCTGTCCGGCGCGATTCCGGCGGCGCTGCTGGCAATCGTAGTGGAAGTGCTTCTGAAGAAGCTCGAAGCCCGGGCTACCCGCAAGCGCAATCCGCTTCCGCAAGCGGCCCAGAACGTCAAAGACAAATCGGCCAAAGCTGCCTAAGTGCAGCACGCAAGAAATAACATATCAATCGGGAGGGTCTTCCATGAAAAAATGGTTCGTACTGCTTGCTTGCTTCGCGCTTCTGCTGACTGCCTGTTCCCAGAAAGACAAGTCAGCGGCGGGCGGAGATAGCTCGACGAAAATCGTAGTTGCCAGCAAAAACTTTACCGAGCAATATGTGCTGGCGCAAATTATGGGGCAGCTGCTGCAAAACAAAACGAAGCACCAGGTTACGATCAAGGAGGGCGGATACGCCGCTTCCGCCGTGCTGAACCAGGGTATGAAGGACGGCGATGTGCAGGTGTTCGTCGATTACAGCGGCACAGGTTACATCAATGTGTTGAAAAATACGCTGCAAGCCGACGATACCCCCGATTCCGTATTTCAGAAGACGAAGGAAGGCTATCAGAAGCAATTCGGCTTCGAGTGGCTGAAGCCGTTAGGCATGAACAACACGTTTACGCTTATCGTGAAGGAAGATAAGGCCAAATCGTTGAACCTCAACACGTTTTCGGATCTCGTAGCCCATTCCAAAGACATGGTGATCGGTATGGATGCCGCCTTTTATGCCCGCGTCGACGGCTACAAGGGACTGACGGAGAAGTACGGCATGAAGTTCAAGGACTTTAAGGAAATGGACATTTCGCTCGCCTTCTCGGCGCTGGCCGACGGGAAGATCGACGTGCTGGTCGCCTATGCGACGGATGGGCGCATTCCGGCACTGAAGCTGAAATCGCTCAAGGACGACAAGCAATACTTCCCGCCGTACTTTGCCGCTCCGATCGTCCCGAAATCGCTGATCGAGAAATATCCCGATGTGGCGGAAGTTTTGAACCAACTGGCAGGCAAGCTCGACGACAAGACGATGTCGGAACTGAACGCCAAGGTCGACATGGACAAGAAGCCTACGGCGGAAGTAGCCAAGCAGTTTTTGATTCAAGCCGGACTGATCAAATAAACAAGAATACAACGAGGGAGAGATACCGTTGAAAATCACATCGATCGAAATCAAGCAATATATGATTCCGCTGGAGCCGCCGTTTCATGCGTCCTGGGACCCGACGCCGCGCAAAAAATTCGGTACGACGCTCGTTTATGTGCATACGGACGAAGGCATTACCGGCATCGGCTCCGGCGATTTGATGACAGGCTTTGCCGGGCACGAGCATCTGTTTATCGGGCAGGACCCGTTTGCCATCGAGCGGCATGCGCAGATCATCGACAATATCGACTTTCACTACGGCCGTTGTTGGCCGCTGGATTTGGCTTTATGGGATTTGATGGGCAAAAAAACCGGCATGCCGGTGTATAAGCTGCTTGGCGGGCGCAGCGACCGGATTACCGCTTATGCTTCGACGGGCGAACTCGTTTCCCCGGAAGTCCGGGCCGAGCGTGCGGAAGCTTTTGTCGAGCAAGGGTTCAAGGCGATGAAGATCCGGTTCCATCACAAAGACCCGCGCCAAGATATCAAGGTAGTGGAAGCGGTGCGTCGGGCGGTCGGCGACAAGCTGGATATTATGGTCGACGCCAATCAAGGCTGGAAAATGCCCTGGGATGTCGAGCGCACATGGGACGTCAAGATGGCGTATCAGGTCGCCAAAGAGCTGGAGCAGCTCGGCGTCGTCTGGCTTGAGGAACCGCTGCCGTCCCATGATTTCACCGGAATGGCTGCGCTGCGTCAAAAAGTCGGCATCCGCATCGCCGGCGGGGAGATGAATCGGGAATGGCACGATTTCAGGGAAATGTACCGGCACGGTTCGCTCGATGTGTACCAGCCCGACGTCGCGCTGACGGGCGGCATTACGCAAATTCGCAAAATTGCCGACATGGTGCAGATGGGCGGACACTGGTTTACGCCGCATAGCTGGAGCAACGGCATCGGATTCCTGGCCAATCTGCATTTGAGCTGCGGGTTGAGCACATGCCCTTACTTCGAATTCCCGTTCGATCCGCCAACCTGGACGCCGGAACGCCGCGATTTCGTTCAGCAGGAGAAAGTGATGATCGACCGCGACGGCTGCCTCGTCCTGTCGGACAAGCCGGGGCTCGGGTTCGAGCTGGACCCGGAAATGCTGGAGAAATACGAGATCAAGAACGCCTACATCTGGGGTACCGACTAAAGGCGCGGAGGGACTTATGACCGACCATTCATCCGGATCGTTCAGGCTGGAGCAGGACATGATCGGGGAGCTGGCCGTCCCGGCGGAAGCGTATTACGGCATCAATACGCTGCGGACTTGCCGGAATTTGTCCTTCTCCGGCCGTCCGCTCGGCGATTACCCGGCCTATATCCGCTCATTGGCGTTTGTCAAAAAAGCGGCAGCCCTGGCCAATCGGGGAGCAGGCGGGCTGAACGCGGAACAGGCGGAGCTGATCGTAGCCGCTTGCGAGCAATTGATCGAAGGCCGGTATGCCGATCAATTTCCGGTCGACGTGCTGCATGGCGGCGGCGGGATCGGCGTCAATATGAATGTCAACGAGGTAATCGCCAATATCGGAAACGTCATGTCCGGGAAGAAACGGGGCGACTACGCGCCACTTCATCCGGTGGAGCATGTCAATATGTCGCAATCGACATCCGACGTTTGCCACACGGCGATGCGCATGACGCTTATCTCGGCGTGGGCCGGGTTGAAGCGGGAGCTGGATTTGCTGCATGCGCTGGCGAAAGTGAAGGCGTCCGAATTCGCAGACGTGCGGACCATCGCCCGCACGTGCCTGCAGGACGGCATGTCCGTCTCCTACGGCGATACGTTCGGCGGCTATGCCGCCTTGTTCGCCAGGAGAACCGGCGCTCTCGACGAGGCGTTCGGGAAGCTTCGGCAAGTGAATCTCGGCGGAACCGTTATCGGGTCCGGCCTGGGGGCGTCGGAGTCGTATCGCCGGATCATACTGGATAAGCTGCGGACGACGACGGGCGAGAGCTACGTTTACCGTGCCAGCTTATACGATGCGGCGCAAAATCCGGACGATTTGGCGGAAGTGTCCGCTCAGCTCGCTTTGCTGGCGCAAGCGCTGCTGAAAGTGGCCAAAGACTTCCGGCTGCTCTCGTCCGGTCCCGAGGCCGGCTTGGCCGAGCTCGTCCTGCCTTCCGTGCAGGCCGGCTCCTCCTTTTTCCCTGGCAAGGTCAACCCGGTTGTGGCGGAGACGCTCATTCAATGCTGCTTTCAGGTGCTCGGCTGCGACCGGACGGTACAGGCGGCCTTGGAGCACGGCGAGTTGAATCTGAACGTGTGGGAGCCGGCGGCGGGCATCAACGTTCTCGAAGCGGCGCAGATGCTCGCTGCGGCGGTTCGCCAGTTCGCGGACAAATGCCTCCGCGGCGTAACGGTCAATCGGGAACGCTGCGCGGTTTACTCCCGCAGCCTCATCCCGCTTGTGGTCGAGATGAAGGAGACATACGGATACGCGGCCGTTTCAAGCTTGTTGAAAGAGGCGGAGCGACAAGGCAAGGACCCCAAAGCATGGCTTATACAAGGAGGAGAACGCAATGGAGCAAGCGCGTCTGGATTGGGCGAACGAATGGCTGAAGACGACTAAGAGGCTTTATATAAACGGGGAATGGGTAGAGGGAGCCGGTCCGACGCTGGAAACGATCAATCCGGCTACCGGCGCGACGCTTGGCGCACTCGGAGGGGCAAGCAAGGACGATGTGGACGCGGCTGTGAAGGCAGCCAATGCCGCATTCCGGGCGGGCCCGTGGAAAGAGATGAGCCGCAAGGAGCGGGCCAACGTCTTGCATGCGATCGCCGATGCGATCCGCAGCCATCACGCGGAGCTCGCGACGCTGGAGTCGCTGGACAACGGAAAGCTGTACAAGGAGTCGTTCGCGGACGATATTCCGGAATGCGCGGATATTTTCGATTATTATGCGGGGTGGACCGATAAGTTTTACGGGGAGACGTGCCCGGTGGAAGGCTCTTACTTGAGCTATACGACACGGGAGCCGGTCGGCGTATGCGGGCAAATCGTGCCGTGGAACTTCCCGCTGCTCATGGCCTGCTGGAAGCTGGCTCCCGCATTGGCGATGGGCAACACGGTTGTGCTCAAGCCTTCAAGCGCGACTTCGCTGACGGCGATCCGCCTGTTCGAGATTTTGCACGAAAGGGCCGTGCTGCCGCCAGGCACGATCAATCTCATTCTGGGCAGCGGCAGCATCGGTACGGCGATTACGAAGCATATGGACGTCCATAAGGTTTCTTTCACCGGCAGCACCTCCGTCGGCAAGCAGCTCGTCCACGACTCGGCGGATTCCAATCTGAAGACGGTCACGCTCGAGTTGGGCGGGAAATCGCCCAATATCGTGTTTGCCGACGTCCCGGATCTGGATTTTGCCGTGGAACGTTCCTTCTACGGCTTGTTCACGCATAAAGGGGAGAAGTGCTCGGCGCCGACCCGGCTGCTCGTGCAGGAGAGCATCTACGCAACGTTTGTCGAGCGTCTTGCTCAACTTGCGGATAGCTATGTCTGCGGCGATCCTTTCGATCCGGACAGCGATCAGGGACCGCAATGCACGAAAGCGCATATGGAAAGCATTTTGCGCTATATCGAGATCGGCGAGCAGGAGGGCGCGCGCGTCGTGGCCGGCGGCCGGCGCGATACGGAGGGCACGAATGGCGACGGCTATTACGTGCGGCCGACTATATTTGCCGACGTCTCCAACGACATGCGCATCGCGCAGGAGGAAATATTCGGGCCGGTGCTCGTGGTCATTCCGTTCAAGGACGAAGAAGAAGCGGTAAGGCTCGCCAACGATTCCATATACGGGCTCGCGGCAGGCGTATGGACGAATGACGTATCGCGCGCCCATCGGGTGGCGAACTCGCTGGAGGCGGGAATGGTGTTCGTCAACAAGTACGGCTGCTACGATTTTGCCAGCCCGTTCGGAGGAGCGAAGCAAAGCGGCTGGGGCAAGGAATACGCGGTCCATTCGCTGGAATCGTATACGAAAGTGAAATCGATCTGGGTAAAAATCTAACCAATTACAGACGGAACAGGAGAATGCACGGTGGACATGAAAGCTGCGGTAATGAGAGAGGCGAACAAGCCGTTGACGATCGAGCGGGTGCAGCTGGCGCCGCCGGGACCGAGCGAGGTGCTGGTCAAGGTCGAGGCTTCCGGCGTCTGCCATAGTGATCTGAACAGCCTGATGGATGAAACGACGCCGACGCCTTCCATTCTCGGCCACGAGGGCGCGGGAATCGTGGTAGAGGTCGGATCCAACGTTCGCCACGTACGACCGGGCGATAAAGTGGCGCTGAGCTGGGTGCCGTTTTGCGGGACGTGTCCGTTCTGCGAGCAAGGACAGGTGCATCTGTGCGAGGCCGCCTTCGGACCGATGTTCAACGGGACTTTGCTGGACGGCACGTCCAGACTGAGCCAGGGAGGAAAGCCTATGTATCACTACTCCCTGTTGTCCACGTTCGCCGAATATACGGTCGTGGCCGAGCGATCTTGCGTCAAGCTCCCGGACGAAATGCCGCTTGTGCAAGCTTCGCTGCTGGGCTGCGGCGTCGCGACCGGATACGGCGCCGCGGTCAATGCGGCCAAGGTGACGCCCGGCTCATCGGTGGCCATTTTCGGCATCGGCGGCGTCGGCATCAATGCCATTCAAGGGGCGCGCATCGCGGGAGCTTCGAAGATTATCGCTTGTGACGTAAAACCGAAAAATCTCGAGCTGGCCAAAGCCTACGGCGCGACGCACACGGTCCATGTAGCGGAGCAGGATGCGGTCGAAGCCTTGAAGGAGCTGACCGGCGGTTACGGGGTGCAGTTCGCGATCGACGCCTCGGGCAATACGAACGCGGGCAGCACCGCATGGCAGGCGACGCGCAAAGGCGGTACGACGGTTATTGTCGGAGCGTATCACCCGCAGAAGCAGCTGAGCCTTCCGGCCGGCGGCTTTCACCGTGTCGGCAAAACGCTCAAGGGGAGCTTTTACGGAGACGTTCACCCGCTCCGGGATATTGCCGCTCTCGCCCAGCTTTATTTGGACGGCAAGCTGATGCTGGACGAGCTCGTGCTGGAGCAAATACCGCTGGAGGAGATCAATCGCGCGTTCGATTCGTTCCACGACTGCAATTGCGTAAATGTGGGTCGAAGCGTCATTGTGCTGTAATGGACACGGGGGACTTCGCTGCGGCGGGCTCCCCCGGTGCCGTTGCTGGGGGGGCGATCCGTCATGTGGTCCACGTTGGCGACCATTCTCGTCATTCAAATTGTGTACGTATCCGTTTTGACCGTTCGCCAAATTTTTACGCTTAAAGGCTATCGCTACAGGGCCGCTCTGCTTAGCTCGATCGATATTATGGTGTATGTCATCGGCTTTAAAATCGTCTTGGATCACCTCGATCAGCCCGCCAGTCTGATCGTCTATTGCCTCGGCTACGGGGCAGGCATTCTCATTGGCATCAAAATCGAAGAAAGACTGGCTCTCGGTTTCACCAATGTCCAAATTTTTCTGAAGCACGACGGCTTGGAAATCGCCCGGAAGCTGCGGACGAAGGGGTACGGCCTGACGATCTGGCATGCCGAGGGCATTCACGGGGAAAGTCTCGTGTTCTCCATCATTATTCCGCGTAAAAAACAGTCCCGACTTTATCAGGAAATCGTGGCGCTGGACCCGACCGCCTTTATCGTATCGTACGATGCCAAATACTATCGGGGCGGATTTTTGGCCAAGACGCCGGCCATGCGGAAAGACAACCGTTCCGCAACGAACAGGGAGGCTGGATTATGAACGAGACCGTATGCATCACCGGAGCAAGCCGCGGATTGGGCTTCGAGCTTGCCCGGCTGTTCTATGCCCGGGGCTATCGGGTGTTTCCGCTGGTCAGGTCGCCCGCATCGGCGGCTGCGCTGCTCCGGGAAATGCCGGAGTGCCGTCCGATTGTGGCCGATGTCGCCGACGACGGCTGCACGGTCGCCATGAGAACGGCTTTGGACGAACACTCCGGAACGCTCGACTTATTGATCAATAATGCGGGAATCTCGGGCATCGCCGACCGCTTCGCGAACGTATCTCCTCGCGAGACCGGCGAGCTGTTCAACGTACACTGCTCCGGCATTATCCGTACCGTTCATGGAGCGCTGCCTATGTTGGAGCGGTCATCCAATCCGCGAATTATCAATATTTCGTCCAGATTGGCGTCGTTATCCAAGACGGCTGCCGGCGAATTTAATCAGGGAGGATTTACGTATTCCTACCGGATGGCCAAAGCCGCGCAAAATATGCTGACGCTTTGCCTGCATCAGGAATTAAGCGGCAGGGGAATCCACGTGAGCGCCGTTCATCCGGGGAAAATTCAGACCGGCTGTGCCGCTCACGATGCCGATTTGAAGCCGCATGAGGCGGCGGAAAACGTATTCGACTGGTGTCGGACGGCCGGTCCGCTTAATTCCGGGCAATTCGTCGAAGCGGGCGCGGGAAAGCTGCCGTGGTAAACCGGCTTGCGTCGGCTGCGGTGTCGTTTCAACCCTCCGTTCACGGGTAATAACAAAAAAAGCGGTTTCGCTTTTTACCGGGAGGGGGCTATCGTATGAAGCGCATGGACAAGACGAAGCAATTGGTCAAGGCGCTGCTGAAGCGCTGCCGGGAGGACGAGGTGGCGGCGCTGGGCGCTCAGCTCAGCTACTACAGCGTGCTCGCTTTTTTTCCGTTCTTGATCTTCGTCGTCAGTCTGATCGGGTTCGCTAATTTGTCGAGCGACGATTTTATGGAAGATTTGATTCTTGTACTGCCCGGGGAGACGGGGAATACGGTCAGCGATATTATCGCCGAGGTCACGGCCAACCGCAGCGGCACGCTCATGTCGATCGGCATGCTGACGACGATCTGGGCGGCCTCCAACGGCATGAACGCTTTGATTAAAGGCTTGAACAAGGCGTACGACCGCCAGGAAAGCCGGCCCTTCTGGAAAGTGCGGGGGTTGGCCGTGCTGTCGACCGTGCTGCTTGCCGTCTTCATTCCGTTCGTCATGGGGCTGCTTATTTTCGGCAAAGCGATCAGCGGGTACGTGTTTCAATTGGCCGATTACTCCGGCAGCTTCGAGGCCATGTGGGGAATCGCCCGCTATGCGCTTCCGATTGTGGCGCTGGCCGTCGTGTTCCTCCTGCTGTATTGGATCGTACCGGACCGGAAGATGGCGATCCGCGAGGCGGTTCCCGGCACGTTGTTTACGACGTTCGGTTTGCTCGTCACGTCGGCGGGTTTTTCCTTCTATGTCAATAACTTCGGCACCTATACGAAAACGTACGGCAGTCTCGGCGGGATTATCGTGCTGTTGATCTGGCTCTATATGAGCGCGATGATCGTGATGATCGGCGGGGAAATCAATGCGGCGCTCGCATTCGACAGACCGGAGCGGCGCAGGGAGGAGCGGCAATCGCCATACGGATCCAAGGCTGCGCGTTCGGAAACGAACAATAACGGCGGCGGTATTCATGCCTGAACTGCTTGCGGCGATAGTAGCGCTTTCTTTTTACGCACTGACTTAACGCTAACCCCATTCTTCGGAGGAGTTAGCGTTTTTTGGTTTTCCGGCTGTACCAGTCGGCGGCTACGAGCGATAGCAGGATGGGCCCGTGCGTAATGCCGTTCACGACGATAAAGGTCCAAGGCCGCGGGGCGAACGTCAAGTATACTTCGTTATGAGGAACGTAACGGATCATGAGCAGAAGCCAGCAGCCGCTGAACAAGTATGCCCACACGAAAGCGTTAAATTTCATGAAAGACACCTTCCCATGCTCAGTTTCCCGTTCTTTCTCCCCTTTTATGCAAGGCATAATTTACAACGGCTGGCGCATACTGAGTGTACTCGTACCTTGTCAGACCTTTTAAGCGATTTCGTCAAAGGCCCGAAGCTTCCGAGTACGACGTACGGCTCTGTGTTTGTAAGAGGGAAAGGAAGACATACGCTATGGAGCGCGGGACTGTCATTTCCAACCAACAGCTGATGGCTTTGATCGTCATATCTACCGTCGGCACCTCGAGCTTATACGCTCCGGCCACGCTGTCCCATTATGCCGAGCGGGATTCGTGGCTGCTTGTGATGGTCGGCTGCGCGATCGGATTGTTGAATCTATTCGTATTTTTGCAGCTCAACAAGCTGCATCCCGACAAAAATCTGATCGAAATATGCCGCGAAGTGTTCGGACGATGGTTCGGGGGCTTGCTCGCTTTTGCTTTTATTTGCTATTTACTCGATTTGACGTCATGGGTGCTGCGCGAGTTTGCCCAATTTTTCATCATTGCACTGAATCCGATGATTCCCCAGAACTGGTATCTGATTGCCGGCGTCATCATGTGCGCGTATGCGGTTTATCACGGGCTGGAAGTTTTTGCGCGCGTGTCCCTCATTATTTTGGCCGTGACGATCGCGACATTCCTGACCATCTATGTGATGCTAGGCAATCAGTATCATCCCGAATATTTGCTGCCCGTCTTGGAAAATGGTTTGCTGCAGCCGCTGAAGGGAACGGTGGCGGTCTCGTCATGGTTCGGAGATCTGATGATCGTCTCGATGATTCTTAAGCATGTGAAGCGTTCGAAAAAGACGGTTCGCTGGGCGATCGCCGGCGTCGGCATTACCGGCTGCTTGTTGATGCTGTCCGTCGTCGGCTGCACGATTGTCTTTGGCGGGAAAACGACGAGCACGTTTACGTATCCGAGCATCAGTCTTATTCAAAACATTAAGCTGTTCCGCAATATCGAGAGACTGGATGCCGCTTTGATCGTCGTTTGGGTAATGAGCTGCTTTATCAAGATTACCGTCTATTTCTGGTCGGCGCTGAAGGGGATGACAGATTGGCTAAAGCTAAGCCGCCCGCGCTTGTTCATCGTACCGATGGCCGCGAGTCTGGTCGTGTGCTCCAAATATAAAGTGTGGGGCTTGATCGAGTTGGCGAGCTTCTACGATAAGCAAGCCTGGTATTTTGTTCTGTTCCAACTGCTCCTTCCCTCGCTGCTGTTGGGTGCGGCCTGGGTAAAGCAGAAGGCGAACAATCGGGAGGAGGGGCAATATGGTACGGGATAAGCCGCAGGAGCTGTCGTCCGACAGCGAGGACAACAAACGGCTCTTGCTCGATCGGATGCAGCAGACGCAGGATCTGGTCATGATCGATCTTGACGACGGGAAGAAGGGAACGGTCACCTTTTGCTATCTGGAGGGGCTCACCGACGATACGAAGCTGGAACGGCTGCTTGCCTTATACCGCAGTCATCATTCGGGATTGCAGCCGTATCGCATACAGAGCGGCATTCGCGCAATCAGAGATATAGCCCGAGAGCTGGCTTCCGGCATGACAGTGATGCTTGTGCACGGGGAGAAGAGCGCGATCGCTCTGGACACTCTGGGCGTAGAGCTGAGAAGCGTGGAGGAGCCGGCCAGCGAATCGACCGTAAAAGGCCCGCGCAGCGGATTCACGGAATCGTTCCGCAACAATATCGCTTTGGTGCGCTACTATTGCCCGTCCGCGGATCTGAAGGTGGAATATAAAGAAGTCGGGACGGTGAGCGAGCTAAAGCTAGCGGTTTTGTCGTGCGGCGGCATCGTCAATCCGCATCTGCTGAACGAGGTGCACCGGCGCCTCGCCGAAATTCCCGCCGATGCCGTCATAGGAACGAACTATATCGAAGAGTGGATAACCGATAACCGGGGCACGCTGTTTCCGCTAATCGAATCGACGGAAAGACCGGACCGCGTAGTCGCTGCCTTGATGGAAGGCCGCATCGCCATTCTCGTGCAAGGCAGCCCATTCGCGCTGATCGCGCCCTTCGTCTTCCTCCAAGCTTTTCAGGTGAGCGAGGATTACGCCTGGAACTATTACATCAGCTCCAGCATCCGCATGCTCCGTCTGCTATGCGCGGTGATCGGTATGCTGCTTCCGGCCTTCTACGTAGCGACGGTCACCTTCCATCAGGAATTGGTCCCCACGCCTCTCTTGCAAAGCATCGCCTCGGCGAAAGAGCCGGTGCCGTTCCCGGCGGTCGTGGAAAGCTTCACGATGATGATCGCCTTCGAAATCATGCGCGAGGCAGGCGTACGGATGCCGAAGCAGGTCGGGCAGGCCGTCAGCATCGTCGGGGCGCTGATTCTCGGACAGGCCGCCGTGCAGGCAGGCATCGTCTCGCCGATTATGGTAATCGTGGCCGCGCTGACCGGCATCGCCACATTTACGCTGCCTCCTACGGCGATGAACTACGTCGTGCGCATGATCCAATTCGGGATGACGCTGTTCGCCTCCATCCTCGGGTATGTAGGCATTATGGTCGGCATCATTATGCTGATGACGTATTTGGCGTCCTTGCGGTCTTTCGGGGTGCCGTATTTTGCTCCGGCCGCCCCATTCAATCTCGAAGAGCTGAGCGATATCGTCGTGCGTCGCCCGGCTACGCTCAACAACAAGCGCCCGGCCTTGTTCCAGCCGCTGAGGCGGATGAGGTTCCGGGGCAGGTCGGGACGATGAACGCGCGCGTGCCGTCCCGGCTCTTGCTGCTGGCGGTTTTGCTTTTCGCGACTGGCTGCAAAGGCAATGTGGAGCTGAACGAAATCCATATCGTACATTCCATCGCCCTTGATCAGGGGGAGGAAGGGCGCCTCCTGCTGACGGCCGAAATCGCCAAACTTACGCCAAGCGGGCAGCAGCCCAAAGGGATGCAAAACGATAAGTTTTTCTTGTCCTATGAAAGCGAAAGTTTGTTCGAGGCAGCTCGTCTGATGCGCAACAAATCCGATCGTACGCTGCTGTGGGGGCATACGACCGTTATCCTGCTGAGCAAGGACGTCGCCAAGCAGGGGATTGCAAAGCATATTGACGCTATTCGCCGATTGAGGCAAATTCGCAATTCCACGCTGCTGTATATTACGGAAGGCAAAGCGTACGAGACGATGAGCGTCGCCTCGCCCAGCGCTTCGATCTCGTCGCAGGTGCTGCGAGGTTTGGTCGAAGGCGGAGAGGTAACCGCCTCCACCCGGGAGACGAAGCTGATCGAAGTGTACCAGGAACTTATCAACGGATACAAGGATGTAACCATCCCGGCCATCGCAAAGGCGGCCGATCCTTCCGAGGGCGGAAAGCCGGTGCTGGAGGCCAACGGCTTGTACGCCTTTCACGGAGATCGTCTGGCGGGTCTTATGCGCGGAGCGGAAACGAAAGGATTCCTTCGGGCAAGCAATCAGATGAGCGGCTCCGTCGAATCGATCGGTTGCGGTTCGTCCGGACAGACGATTACATTCGAGAATATTGCTAGCTCGGTAACCGTACATACCGATTTCGACGCGAATGGAAAGCCGCGCGTAGGCATCGATATCAATGCCGACTTGAATATTACGAGCTTGCCTTGCAGGGAATTCGAGATTACAACGGAGTCGGTCGGTCAATGGGAATTCCAATTGAACGCTTCGATCGCCGAAGAAATCCGCCAATTTGTCCGTTATTCCCAAAAGCACAAAACCGATCTGCTCGGTATCGGCGAGCGCATTCACCGCAAGTATCCCAAGCAATGGAAAGCGTTGAAGGACGACTGGGTCGAGCGCTATGCCGACGTCGAGTTCGATGTGACCGTTCATTCCCGGATCGACCATTCCAATTTCATTATGTAAGCTCGGCGAGGGCCGGACCGACTACCGGCCCTATTCAATCGCATCGCCGAAGATAAAGAATAGGGCCAAGTCGGCGCATCATATTCTCCTTTATAACCATGAAGGCGTGATGCATATGAATAAGAGCAGAACAGTAGTCGTTCTGATGATAAGAGGCTCCACCATCAAAACATTCATCCTTTTGGACCTGCTCCTCGGTTCGGGGATCTTTTATGTCGTTAAATTTGTCGCGGCAAGCACATTGGCGGCTTCCATCGGCAGCTACCTGGGAACGGAAGGAATCAAGAAGGCTCCGAAGTTTTTTAAAAGATGACGCTTGTTCCGCCGCAACATGCTTGTATGTTTGAGCAATATCGTTGGATGTCTTCTTTCCTGTAAGCCATTACAATGGGTTGGGGAACGGATATTTCAATGATCGGAGTGTTGCGGATGTCTACGTTAGAAGCGATCAAGCCCGTCAAACGGCCGCGAATCGGTCTGTATTCCGTCGGCCTGCGCGCCTACTGGGAGCAGTTTCCGGGGCTGCGGGAACGGCTGTCCGAATACGGGCGTTTTATCGAGAAGCAAATGTCGGCCTGGGGGGACGTACGCCATTACGGGCTTGTCGACACCGAGGAGGAAGGTCGGCGGGCGGGGGAATGGTTCAATGGTCAAAACGTGGATCTCGTTTTCTGCCATGCCGCCACCTATTCGACCAGCTCGACCGTGCTTCCGGTTCATCAGCGGTGCAAGGCGCCTGCTGTGTTTCTGAATTTGCAGCCGACCGCGCGGATCGATTACGACCGGACGACGACGGGAGAGTGGCTGGCCCATTGCGGGGCTTGTCCGGTCCCGGAGTTCGCCAACGCGTTCAATCGCGCCGGAATCCCGTTCCGGGTCGTGAACGGCTTGCTCGGGCTGGATTATACGCCGGAGGCGTCTCTGACGAACGAAACGACGCACGAGCGCCCCGAGGCGGAGCGCTCGTGGCGGGAAATCAAGCAATGGATTGCCGCCGCTTCCGTTCGCCGGACACTGTACGGCTCGCGATTCGGCTTTCTCGGCAACACGTACGGCGGCATGCTCGACATGTACAGCGATTTTACGATGGTGCAGGCGCAAACCGGGCTGCAGGTCGTCGTGCTGGAAATGTGCGATCTGGATCGGCTGCTGAAAGACGTAACGGAACGGGAAGCGAAGGCGAAGCTGGACGACATCCGCGACATGTTCCGGATCAGCGACGATTCTCCGGCGGACAAAATCGCGAGAGAGCCGACGGACGAGCAGCTGGCATGGTCGTGCAAAGTGGCCGCCGCCCAGGAGAAGCTTGTCCGCGAATACGACCTGGACGCTTTGGCCTACTATTACCATGGCGCTCCCGGCGGCGTTTACGAGAAGCTGCAAAGCGGCTTTATCGTCGGCCATTCGCTGCTTCTCGCGCGTGGTATTCCTTGTGCGGGGGAAGGGGATCTGAAAACGGCGGTGGGGATGAAAATATGCGACATTCTGGGCAAAGGCGGCAGCTTCTCGGAATTTGTCGTAGTCGATTACGACGACGAAACGATTGTGCTTGGCCACGACGGTCCGTTCCATATCGCTATAGCCGAGGGTAAGCCGGTGCTTCGCGGCATGGGACTTTACCACGGCAAGCAGGGCGCGGGCGTATCGGTGGAGGCGACCGTGAGGAAAGGGCCGGTGACGACGCTCAACGTGACGCAGACCGGAGATGGCAGGCTGAAGCTGATCAGCAGCGAAGGAGAGGCGACCGACGGGCCGATTATGCGAATCGGCAATACGCAGACGCCGGTGCGGTTCCGCCTGCATCCGGACGACTATATGACGCAATGGTTTGCCGAAGCGCCGACCCATCACTCCGCGATGTCGGTCGGCCATAACGCGTCCCTGTTTCGTAAAGTCGGCGAGCTGCTGGATATGAAGCACGTAACGCTGTAAGACCGCCAAGGCGCGTCCGGTCTAATGCGTTCAGAACCGACGACGCGCCTTCAAAAGTCGAGAGCTCCGGCACCGATAGCCGGGGCTTTTTGGCGTCCGGCCCAAGCTCCGTCATGCTTTGCGTCGCAATAATCCGCGTATTTCCCGGATCGAACGGCTTTCCGGAAGCCCTGTGTGAACAAGTTAACGGATTGCCTCCCATGTAAGAAATTTACCGTAGTTATCATTTCGCCCCATTGACTATACTTGAAGCAGGATCAGGTCAAGGTTCTGCCACGCTATCCGGCTTCGATGCGCAGCGGGCGCCCGCCCATTGAAGATGAGTAGGATAGGTGCCGACTTTGTACAGGAATGCCTCTCGCCAACATTCATCATGTACTCTAGGGGGATACCAGATGCACGGTATACGCAAAACCGCTTCCGTACTCGCGATCGCAATGACAGCTTTAGCCGCCCTTTCGGCTTGTTCGGGCAATTCCGCACCGGAGTCGGCCGCCGGCTTTAATCCGGACGCGGGAAAAGGGGCAGGTCCGGGGCAGGTCGCCGGTTCGGGGACGATTGCCAAGTACGATCCGCCCGTCACGGTTACGACGGTCCGCGCCCAAGCGGACGTCACGACTTTCCAGGCCGGGGACACCCTCGATAGCAACCTATGGACGAAATTTTTGCAGGATACGTACGGCTTTCAGCTCAAGAACGTATGGGTGACGGATTCTTCCGGGTATACGGACCGGCTGAACGTGACGATCGCCTCCGGCGACCTGCCCGATTTCTTCAAAGTCAACTCCACGCAGCTCAAGCAGCTGGTGGAAGCCGGCTCGCTTGCAGATTTGACGGACGTTTACGGGAAATATGCTTCGCCGATGCTCAAGAGCAAGCTGAACGAGGATAACGGCATTACGCTCAAGGCTTCGACGTTCGACGGCAAGCTGATGGCGCTGCCGTATGTGACCGCCACGATGGACGGCGCCGGCATGCTGTGGATCCGCAAAGACTGGCTGGACAATCTCGGCTTGTCCGCACCGAAGACGATGGATGACGTACTCGCCATCGCCAAAGCGTTCAAAAACAACGATCCGGACAAAAACGGCAAGAACGATACGGTCGGTCTCGGCGTAAACGGGTCGAACGGCGCAAGCGGCATCTTTACCGGATTCGGCGGGCTTAACTTCTTCCTGAACGGCTACCACGCCTATGGAAAAATGTGGATCGAGGACCCGCGCGACAAAAGCAAGCTCGTCTACGGAGCGGTCCAGCCGGAAGCGAAGCAGGCGCTCGGCAAGCTTCAGGAGATGTTCAAGGCCGGGGAAATCGACAAGGAGTTTTCCGTTAAAACGCTTTCTCAGCTGACCGATGACATCGTCGGCGGAAAAGTCGGCATGGTGTACGGCATCATGGCGAATCCGATCAACTATTTCAGCAAATCGGTCGCCAAAGATCCGAAAGCGAAATGGGAAATGTTCGAGGTGCCTTCGATCGACGGCACGCCGGCCAAGACGCAGATCAGCTCGGGAATCGGCACGTTCTGGGTCGCCAGCAAAAAGAGCAAGTACCCCGACGCCCTCGTCAAGACAATGGACTCGTTCGTGCAGAAGCTGTATGGCGACAAGGCCGAATTCAAGTATATGTACGACGGCCCGAACAAGGAGCATGCTACGTTTAAATATATGGACGTGCAGGCGTGGGGCGCCAGAAAAAACCTGGACGCGTTTCTGGCGGTCAACCAGGCGCTCAAATCGGGCGATACGAGCAAGCTGAATCCGGAGCAGAGCGGCTATTACGACCAAGTCAAGAAGTATATGGGCGGGGACGCCTCGCAATGGGGAACGTATAAAGTGTTCGGACCGGAAGGCTCGCTCAGTCTGACCGAGAAAATCGTCAAGAATAATTCCATGTACCCGGATCAATATTTCAGCATCCCGACCGACCTGATGGTGCAGCGGTCAAGCACATTGTCCGATCTGCTGAACGAGACGTACATGAAAATCATTCTGGGCGATCCGCTCGACACGTTCGACGCCATGGTTCAGAAATGGAACCAGCTCGGCGGGGAACAGATGACGAAGCAGGTCAACGAATGGAAAGCGAAGCAAAAATGATCGGTGCGCGCATAACGCTCGCAAGGAACGGGCCGGGCTCCAGCAGCTACGGCTTCGTTCCCGCCTAATTCGCGCGCGTTTCGCGCTGCCCGATCAACATCAACGCTGCGAGGTAGATGCCGATGAACGCGATGTCCGAACGACTCCAGAGCGGTCCGGTGCCGCGGAACAGCCGCAAACGAAAACTATTGTGGTCGCTGCACCTCATGATGATACCGGGCATCCTGCTCGTTCTGGTTTATGATTATGCGCCGATGCTTGGGCTCGTAATGGCGTTTCAAAACTTCAAACCGGCGTTCGGTTTTTTTCGCTCCGAATGGGTAGGGTTGGACAACTTCCGTTACATGATGGAGCTGCCGAACATATACCAGGTCGTGTGGAACACGCTATTCATCGCCACGATGAAGGTGGTCGCCGGGCTGGCCGTTCCGGTGCTGATCGCCCTGCTCCTGAACGAAATCCGCGTCGGCGCCGTAAAGCGGGGCGTCCAGACGCTGATTTATTTGCCGCATTTCTTGTCATGGATCATTCTGGGCGGCATTTTGATCGATATTTTGTCCCCGTCCAAAGGAATCGTCAACCAGATGCTGCAAGGGCTCGGCTTCGAGCCGGTGTTCTTTCTGGGCGAACAGAAGCTGTTCCCCTACGTGCTCGTAACGACCGACCTATGGAAGGAATTCGGCTTCTCCACGATCGTCTACTTGGCTGCGCTTACAGGGATAAATCCCAGCTTGTACGAGGCGGCCGTTATCGACGGCGCGAGCCGTCTGAGACAGGCGTGGCATATTTCGCTGCCGGGAATGGCCCCGATCGTCATCCTGCTCGCTACGCTTAGCTTGGGGCAAATATTGAACGCCGGCTTCGATCAGATTTTCAACTTGTACAGTCCTCCGGTGTACAAAACCGGGGACATCATCGATACGCTTGTCTATCGGATGGGCTTGCAGCAGGCGCAATATTCGCTGTCGACGGCGGTCGGCGTGTTCAAGTCGGTCGTCTCGTTCGCGCTTATCTCTACGTCCTATTATTTGGCTTACCGCTTCGCCAACTACCGAATCTTCTGAAGGAGTGATCCCGATTGGTACAAGACCGCACTATGATCGGGCGCACTTTCGATCTGCTTAATTATGCGTTTCTTATCGGACTATCCCTGCTTTGTATCTTTCCACTCATTCATGTGCTGGCAATCTCGTTCAGCAGCAGCTTATCTGTAGGGGAAGTCGTACTGTGGCCGGTCGATTTTACGGCAGACGCCTACCGGTTCGTGCTCGGCAAGCCGGACTTTCTGACCTCGCTCGGCGTGACGCTGCAGCGGGTGGCGATAGGCGTTCCGTTCAACATGGCGATGGTTGTGCTGCTCGCTTACCCGTTGTCGAGGGACAATAAGGCGTTTCGCTCCCGGACGTTTTACGCCTGGTTTCTCGTGTTCACGATTTTGTTTAACGGCGGGCTCGTTCCGAACTATATGGCCGTCCGGTATACGGGCTTGCTCGACTCGATTTGGGCGCTTATTTTGCCGAAAGCCGTGCCGGTGTTCAATGTCGTGCTGCTGCTCAACTTTTTCCGCAACCTGCCGAAGGAGCTGGATGAAGCCGCTTTAATGGATGGTGCGGGCCATTGGAATATCCTGACCCGCATTTATTTGCCGCTGTCGCTGCCCGCGCTTGCCACGATTACGCTGTTCACGACGGTAGGGCATTGGAATGCATGGTTCGACGGCATGCTGTATATGAATTCGCCGGGTCATTTCCCGCTGCAAACGTATTTGCGCACGATCGTCATCGATCTCGATTTCACCTCGCTCGGGTCCGAGGATATTCTGAACCAGATGGACAGAATATCCGAACGGACGACGCGGGCGGCGCAAATTTTTCTCGGCGCTTTGCCTGTGCTTGTCGTGTATCCGTTCCTGCAGCGGTATTTCATGAAGGGCATCGTACTCGGCAGCGTCAAAGGATAATGTCAGCATATGGAATGTCGCGATGTCCTGCCGGTATGGCAGGACATCGTTGGCGTTGCGTCGAAACCGTGACAGCAGGAGGGAGACGTGCATGAGCCGTTCGTTTAACGTTTTCGGGATTTACTGGAAGCTGCTTCTCTCATTCCTGGTCGTCATTATACCGTTTGGCGCGATCAGCCTGAAGATGAACGAATACGGGGAGCGGAATGTCAAGAAAGAAATCGAGGATTCGATTCAATCCCGGGTTTCGTTCTACGGTTTGCTGCTGGAAAACGAGTTTTCGCGTATTGTCGGCATGCAGGAGGAGTATGTCAACGATCGGCCGCTGCTGAAGATGGGCATCGCGGACCCGTACATGAGCGATATCGAACGGCACGATGTGATCGTAGCGATCCACGAGCGGCTGGAGCGGATGATCAACTCCAGCTCCTATCTGGCCGGAGCGGACGCTTACCTCCCTTCGATAGGGCGGAAAATATCGGGCTCCGGCACGATGTACGGCGCGATTCCCGATGCGGAATACAACGCGCTGAAGGCAATCGAGGACCGTTACAAAAACCCGTTCGTCTATTGGCAGAATCGTCTGTTCCTCAGCTTCCCCTACTCCAATATGGCGCTTATCGGCGGACAGGAGCCATTGTTTCTGATCGGCGCGGAAATCGACCAAGGGCAGCTGAAGCAGGTGCTGGACCGCTTCGCGATCGGCGGCAGCGGCGGCTCGATGATCGTCGGTCCGGACGGCAGCTGGTCGGTCGCCAGCGACAGCGCGCTTATTCCATGGCCGGCAATCCAGCCGCTGCTTGGCGAATGGCCCCGGCATCGCTCCGCCTTCGTGAAGGAGGCCGACATTCAGGGCAAGACGTACTGGATCGCCGCCGAGAAGTCCCCGTCGCTTGGGATCACCCTGCTGTCGTATATGCCGGCATCGGACATCGTCGGTTCGCTGTCATTTTACCGGACGGTCTACTGGATATTGTGCGGGCTGTTTCTGCTCGTCGTCGCCGTGTTCGCCTACGGCATCTTCCTGCAGATTCACCAGCCGATGCGGCGCCTGATGCGGGCGTTCCACCGGGTGGAAAGCGGCAATTGGCATACTGCGCTGACTCACAGGCGGCGGGACGAGTTCGGTTATTTGTATGTCCAATTCAATTCGATGGTCGCCAAAATCGACGAGCTGATCCACGAGGTGTACGAGCAGAAGTTCCGCGCCAACTTGTCGGAGCTGCGCCAGCTCCAGTCGCAGATCAATCCCCATTTCCTGTACAACAGCTTCTATAATTTGTACCGGATGGCCCGCAACGAAGAGACCGAAAACGTCTCCGCGTTCTCCAAGCATTTGGGCGATTACTTTTATTTCATTACGCGCACGCGGGAGGACGATATTCCTCTGGAAGAGGAGGCGGGCTTCGCCCGAAACTATGTGGACATCCAGACGTTCCGCTTTATGGACCGCATTGCGGTGAGGTTCGATCCCGTCCCCGAAAGCGTTCGCGCGCTGCCCGTGCCGAAGCTGACGATCCAGCCGCTCATCGAGAACGCCTATCAGCACGGTTTGCGCAATACGGTCAGCGATGGAAGGCTGGAAGTCCGGTTCGAGCTGGAGGGAGGCAAACTAGCCGTCGTCGTGGAGGATAACGGGGAAGGGATCGGCGACGAACAGCATGCGGAGCTGCTGCGGAAATTGAAGTCGACCAGTCCAGATATGGAGACGACCGGTCTCGTCAATGTGCATCGCCGTATTCAGCTGAAGCATGGCAATGACAGCGGGATTGCGGTCATCCGTACCGAACGGGGCGTTCAGGTGAGGCTGTCGATCCCGCTGGATGGACGGCTGCCGGATGGGGAAGGGACGGAGTAGGGGAATATTCTAACATCGTTTGCAATCCGTTAACTTGTTGCGGCTAAACCGTTGCGCGCGCCCGCAGGGCGTTTATAATGAACGCATGAAGCATGCTTGCCGCATGTTTCCACGACAAGTAGAACGAGCAGGGAGCGATCTGCTTCTTGTTCGGATGGAGGTTAGCTATGAACGCGATGGAATCCCGCATGTTCGCCGACCCGCCGGCGGCTTACCGCACCGCTCCGCTATGGGTCTGGAACGACGATATGAACGCAGAGCGCATTCGCCTGCAGCTGGGGGAGCTGAAACGGGCCGGATTCGGCGGCGCCTTCGTGCATCCGCGTCCGGGGTTGATTACCCCCTACTTGAGCGCCGAATGGTTCGCGTTATGGGCCGAGGCGCTGGACGAGGCGGAACGGCTCGACTTGAAGCTGTACATTTATGACGAAAACTCGTATCCTTCCGGCTTCGCCGGCGGGCACGTCCCGTCCGAGCTGCCCGATTGCTTGGCGAACGCGGTCATGATGCGTGAGCTGGAACACGGCGAGCTGGCTTCGGTGCTTCCGGTCGCTTCCGGCATGCTGAACCGTCCCGGCCATCCGATCCGCGTATTCGCGATCGAGCACACGTCGGAGACTGTGGGGGAGAAGCCGGTCGTTCGCGACGTGACGAGCCTGCCTTTTGCCGAATGGGCCTCCTGCGGCCAGCGGTTTCTGGTGTTCACGCTCGGCACGCCGGAGACGAATTCGTGGTTGGGCGGCTTCGCCTACACCGATCTGTTGCGTCCGGAGGTGACCCGGCTGTTCCTGCACAATACGTACGAAGCTTACCGGGAGCGATTCGGCGACAAGTTCGGCGAGCGCATTCCGGCGATCTTCACCGACGAGCCGGAAATATCGCCGGGCAACCTGTTCCAGCAGAAGGGCTCGCATTTTTTGCCGTTCAGCTATTGGTTCGCCGGCCAGTTCGAGGAACGAAACGGGTACGACCTGAAAGATTATTTGCCCTGCCTGTTCATGGACGCGACGACCGGAGCTTCGGGCCGGGATCCGCGCAAGGTGCGCTACGACTATTACGATACGATTCGCGAGCTTTGGGTGCAAAATTTCGTGCGTCCGGTCTCCGAATGGTGCGAAGCGAACCGGATTGCCTGGACCGGGCATTACTTGGAGCATAACTGGCCATATCCGTGGGGACGCACATCCCCGTCGGTCATGTCGCTGTACGAATATATGCAATGGCCGGCGATCGACATGCTGCGCACGAATCTGCTCATCCAGGAAGGGCAGGAAGGCATGGAACCGTTGATGCTGACGATTCGCGAGGCGCACAGCGCGGCCAACCAGTTCGACCGGGAGCGCGTCTTATGCGAGGCTTACGGAGCAGGGGGCTGGGACTCCGATTTCAAAGACTACAAGCGGATCGGAGACTGGCTGTTCGTGCACGGGATCAACTTTCTGAACCAGCATCTGACGTTCTCAACGATCGTCGGGGCGCGCAAGCGGGACCACCCGCAATCGTTCGACTGGCGGCAGTCGTGGTGGGAAGAATACGGCGGAATGAACGGCTATTTCGGCCGGCTGTCGTACGCACTGTCCCGGGGGCAGACGCGAAATCGGATTTTGCTGCTTAACCCGTGCGCTTCCGGCTATTTGGAGACGCCAGGTGCACAGAATGGAGGATTGGCTCAGCGCGGCAACCCGCCTCAACACCCGGATATGAGGCTCTACTTGCAGACGGTGCAGCGTCTGTGCGACAGGCAGCGGAATTACGATTTCGGCGACGAGTCCATTATGGAGCGGCACGGCCGCGCCGATGCCGGGAGGCTTGCGGTCGGGGCGCGCAGCTACGACGTCGTCATTTATCCCGACAGCATGGCCACGATGAAGGCGTCCACGCTCAAGCTGCTGGAGCGTTATTTGCAATCCGGCGGTACGGTGCTGGCGATGGGTGAGCCGAGCGGGCGGATCGACGGGGAAGCGAGCCCCGAAGCGGCACGGTTGTCCGCTTATGCGAGTTGGATTCGCGTCGACGGTATCGACGATTTGCTCAGTCATCTGGATCGGCTGCTTCCTGCGGATATCGCCTGGACCGAGCCGGAACGGATTCCGGAAGGGGTTCATCATCTTCGCCGGATCATGCCGGACGGCAGCTCGCTCTATTTTATCGCCAACAGCAGCCCGCAAGCCGTCTCCTCGACGTTAACGATCGAAGCCGGACATGTCGAGACGCTCTGTCCTTGGGCAGGCACGATCGAACCGGCGGCTTATCGGCGACGCAAGGGAGGCCGGGTAGAGCTGGACGTCGAGCTTCCCCGCGAAGGGTCGCTGCTGCTCCGCGTCTGCGGCGCGGAGCGGGCCGATGGAGTCGATCCGGACGAAGCAGAGCCCCCGCTCGGTGCCGCCGTCGTGCGGAAAACGCAAGTTCCGCTCGTCCATGGGGAAACCGCCGCGATGCTGGAAAAGGACAATACGCTTGTCCTCGATTATTGCGATCTGCGGGTTGGCTCTAAGCAATTTGCCGGCATAAACGTCATCTATGCGCAAAAATACGTCTACGAAGCGCACGGCTTCGATATGAATCCGTGGGACAACGGCGTCCAGTTCAAGCGGCGGCTGCTTGACCGCAACGCGTTCTCCCCGCAGAGCGGCTTCGAGGCTTCATTCCGCTTCCGCGTCGGTCCTGGCGGACGGCCCGACCGACTGCTGCTGTGGGTGGAACGAGCTTTCTCCTACGAGCTGAAGGTCAACGGGAGGCAGGTGTCGTGGTCCGAGGAGCGCTCGGAACTGGATCATCATTTGCAGGCTGCCGACCTGGCGGCGTTCGTCGTCGAAGGGGACAACGTCATCGAGCTGAAGGCTAGCCCGTTCGACATTCATCTGGAGCTGGAGCCGGTGATGCTGACCGGCGCTTTCTCCGTAGGCGAGGCGGAGGGGCAGTGGATGATCGGTAAGCCGTCGCCGCTAACGGTCGGCTCTTGGAAGAAGCAAGGCTTTCCATTCTACGGTCATGGCGCGCTTTACGAAAATCAGGTGCGAATCGACGATTTGAGCAAACGGTACACGGTCAGGCTGCCGGGCTGGAGCGGAACGGTGGCGTCGCTGCGCGTCAACGGAGTCGCCGTCGGATTGTTCGGCGCCGGACAAGGCGAGGAGCTGGACATGACATCGGCACTGACGGAGGGCGCGAATACGATTCAGGTGCGCGTAAGCGGCAGCTTCAAAAACGTGTTCGGCCCGTTCCACGATCCGAACCGGCCGCGAAAAACGGCGTGGCCGGCCAATTGGAAACGGTCGCCGCTGTACGGTCCGCCGCCAGCGTCCGAATACGATCTGCTCGACAGCGGTTTGCTGGAGCCGTTCGTTGTGGAAGCTTGGCAAAGCAGCTGAAAAAGCGAATTTAACCGCGGAGCAGTCTTGCCGGGAGAGGCGTTAGCTTGGTGAGCGACGCCGCAGCGGGGCCCCGGCAGGATGCGCGTTCCCGGTTGCGGATGTCGTTAGCGGGGAAGAGGAATAGTCGGAAAGGGTTTTGAATCACGAGACGGAGGGTCGAGCTATGTACAACCTGCTTATTGTCGACGACGAGCCCCGGATCGTCAATGGCTTGTACGAGCAGTTTCTCGATTGGAAACAGGAGGAACTGAGCGTGTTTCGCGCTTACTCGGCTGCGGAGGCTTTGCGCATTGCGGCCTCGTACAAGATGGATATTGTGCTTACCGACATCCAGATGCCGGGCATGAACGGCATCGAGCTGCAGCGCAAAGTGCTCGAGCTGTGGCCGAGATGCAAGGTGCTCTTTTTAAGCGGATACAGCCATTTCGACTACGTGCAGTCCGCCATGCGCGAGGGCGGCATGGATTATATCCTCAAGGTGGAGGGAGACGAGCAGGTGCTGGCGGCTGTAGGCAAGGCGATCGTCCGGCTGCAGGAGGAGCGGATGTCCGAGCAGTTTATTCACAAAGCCCGCCAGCAGCTGCAAGCATCCAGACCGCTCATGCAAAAAGAATATTTGACGAGTCTGCTGCTCGGCGAACTGTCGAGCAAGTGGCTGGAGCAGAGCCGGTTCGACGAGCTGGAAATTCCGCTTTCCACAGACGAGGACGCGCTGCTCGTATACGGTCGTCTCGATCGGTGGCCGAACTATGTGCTTCCGACCGAAAAGTCGCTGCTGATGTACGCCGTACAAAACATTGCCTCCGAATATTTGAGCCCGCTGCGTGTCATCTCGTTCATGGTTAAGCCGTCTTATACGGTCTGGCTCATTCAGCCGGCCCCTCTGGCCGGGAGAGAGCTTGCGGCGTCGGACTGGGAGCAGTGCCTGGCCTTCGTCAGGGGCACGATGTCCGACATTCAGGAAGCGTGCAAAACGATGCTGAAGCTTCCCGTTTCGTTCGCTTTAAGCGGGATGCCTTGTACCTGGCGTTCGGCTGCGGTCCAGTTTATGCGGTTGGAGCAGCTGTTCCAGCAAGGATTCGGGCACGACCAGGAAATGCTGTTGTCCGATGCGCGGCTGCGCGAGCCCGCCGATCCGGATATGACCGTACACGGAATGACGAAGCAGGACATCGCCCTCCGGTTGCGAACGGTCAAGCAGTTGGAGACATATTTGCTCGGAGGACAGCAGGAAGAATTTCTCGAACAGTACGACGCGATTGCCGAAACGGCCCGCCTTATACAGGATTACGCCTCTTTTTATCCGTTCCTGGTGGAGATCGAGAACAATCTCGCCTCGATGATGCTTTCCTACATGAACCAGTGGGGGTTTTGGGACGCGGTCTCGTCGCTTGTCGATACGAACCCGCTGCTCGCGCGGCGGGGCGTCTTCGAATCGTGGGGCGATGCGGAAGCGTATTACCGCGGGCTGGCCGTCGTGCTGTTCACGCTCAAGACGGACGGGCAAATCGACCGGACGCAAAAAATATTGACAACGGTCAATCAATATATCGAGCAGCATCTAGCCAGAGATTTGTCGCTGGAAGCGCTGGCCGACCATGTGTACCTGCACCCGAATTATTTATCGCGGCTGTACAAGCAGATTGCAGGAACGCGGATTTCCGATCATATCAAGGAAAAGCGGCTGCAAAAGGCCAAGGAACTGCTCGCCAATCCGCGCCTGAAAATCCAGGAGGTGGCCACAAGCGTAGGCTTTGAATCGGCGCACTATTTTACGAAGGTGTTCAAGAAGGAGCTGCACATGACGCCGCAGGAGTTCCGCGAGCGGCAGCAGGACGAGAAAATTTGACGAACGGCCGAGTCCGTACGCTGAGGCCGCAAAGGAGAGATGGCAGCATGGAACGGCAAGGCGGGCTGAACCGGACGGCGCAATGGGCATGGGGCGGGACGGAGATCAGCCCCCGAACGAATGGCGCTGCTTGCGCACAACGTTCGCTGCTCCGGCAGATGGCTGGAGCGAAGCGCAGCAGGCCATTTTTGCCGGTCGCACAGGCAATGCGCAGCCATCCATACTACAAACCCGCCGCCGTCCGGCCTGGCGGGTTTGCTCTATGGTTGCCAAGGTCAAGGAGAACCGTCCACAACCTTCTGCAGCTCTTCCTGCATTTCGCGCTGCGACGTATTGATATCTCCGCCGTTCTTGTTCAATTCTCTGATTTTCTTGTTGAATAGGGCGTTTCCTTGCGTATCGAAAGCGCCGGGCACGTACAGCGATTGTTTGGGCGCTTTGACGGCGTTTATATTTTTTTTGGCGAATTCCGGGTTCATGTAGCCGTCTTCGATCGCTTTCGTATTGTCTTTACTGAGAATGGCGTCGATCAGCCGAATTGTCTCGTCTTTGTGCTCGCTGGTCGAAGCCACCATGTAGACGCCGTTGATCGGCGGGGCGCTGTTCGGCGTTTCTTCGAAAACCGGGAACGTCACGATATCCCAGTTCGGCAGCGTGTCCTTCTGTCGGGTGGCCTCCTCGATGAGGACGCCGACGTGTCCGGCGAACATCGCTACGTTTTTATCCTTCATAAAGGCGTCGACGTTGCCGAGCGGATCTTTTCCGATCACATTGTACGCTTTTTGATAAATGTGAAATATTTTTCCGAATAACGGATTCGACAAATCGACCTTTCTTTGCTTGTTCTGATAGTGGAGCGCCGATTGTTCGTACATGTATTGCGACGTACCCAGCCCGAGGCCGGTGTAGGCGGTTCCGCCATCCACCCGCTGAACGCGCTTGGCCAGCTCCACGACTTCGTCCCATGTCATATTGTCCTTCGGATAAGGCACGGCAAATTTATCGAAAATGTCTTTGTTGAACACGAGGGCATGGTACGCGTAGGGGAAATTGGCTTTATCGGGAACGGCATACAGCTTGCCGTCGCCGGTCAGCAGCCGGATAGCTTCCACATGTTCGGGAAGGAACCGGCCCATGTCGAACTGGTGCGTTTGAAGCAAGCCGGTCATGTCCGAGGTCAATTTCAACCGGACCGCTTCGAAAAACACTTTGGTCGTAATGTTCATCAGGTCGAACTTTACGCCGGACATCAGCAGGTTTTCCAGTCCTTGATTGAGACTGTAAAATTCAAACGAAACATGGGGCAATTTGGCTTTGACGATCGGGTTGTTCACCCGGTCGTTAAACGAATCTTCCCTACCCGTCCACAACACTTTCAGCGTTACCGGTTCGGGCGGTTTGGCTTCTGCCGTCCTGCCGGCGCTTCCGGAAGGGGCGGGCGCTTCGCCGCCGCAGGCTGCGAGCAGCGTGCCGATCAGCAGGGCGGTCGATACGAGTATCGCTACTTTCTTCAATTCGCTATCTCTCCTTCGGGATTCATGATGGGATGAACGAGTTTTTAAAGAATATCGTCGCCTTCCGTCCGCCCGCCGAGCCCGAGGCGAATCCGAAGCAGAGCCGGCCCGTACTTTCGCTGCTCGGATCGGTCAGATGAACCGCCAGCCCTTCAGGCTCCCTGTAAGTCAAAGACCCTCCGGCCTGCGTCAAGAAACGGTCGACCTGAGTTCCCGTATTGATATCCACTGTCGTTAAGTAGGTGTTGCCGGGGGAAGGATTGGAGGTGCCGTAGGCGGTTCCGTCCAGCAAATACAAGTAGCTTCCGTAGGCGCAATAGCCTTGAAAGACGCCCAAGGTGGAAGGCTGGTAGACGGTGGCGATCGGGTTGCGGTTGCCTGCCTTGAACGATTCCAGATTGTACACGTCGAATCGCGGGGTACCCCCCGTCCCTCTGTAGCGGACGATCAAATTTCCATGATAATGATCGATACTGCACGTATAGCTGCTGTTCGTGCCCGGGACCGTATACTTTGCGAGCGAGGCATCGGTGTTGTATAACGTCGTGCCATTTGCAAAAGGAAACCGGCATATTTTCGTTCCCCAGCTGTTTGTTCCGTCGCTGACCCCGTCCGTTTCCGTCCATAAATAGGCGGAGCTGCCGGAAGGCTCCACGCCGATGGATACCCCGTGCCCAAAGCCCTTCAGCTGCATTTGGCCCTGGATCGACCCGCTCAGGCCGAGCTTCGTTACCGTCAAATCGCCTGCGGTCGCAGGGGAGCCGTACGTCAGCTGGATCGTGTAAAGCGCGCTGTTGCCGCTGTCGAATCCGAAAGACTGCAGCACGGTTACGCTGCCGAGCGGTACTTCGCGGAACAGCTCGCCGCCGGAGCCGCTTAAGGAAAAGCGGGGGCTGGTCGGAATGGGGCACGAACAGGCCGATGCCTTCTCGCTTCCGAAAGCCAGCGCGGGAAGGAGAGCCGCCGCCGTAACCCCGCCGCTTAATTGCAGAAACTTTCTGCGGCTGAAGCTTTTGCCCCCAATCGGGGCCATTTCGGTCTGTTTCGGCTTGGTTGCGCTTTCAATCCCCGTTTCGTCCATTTTTCCGGTCTCGTGCATGCTCATATAACTCCACCTCCAACAAGGATAGGTCGTGCACTTTTAGTTTAGGGAAAGGATACCGAACTTAATAGAATCAAAAAGTTAATATTGCTTGTAAAATATTAACTTATTTCGGATCGGGACTTTGGCGCCCGAGACTTCCCTTAGTTCATCTCGCCTCAGCTTCGATTTTGTGCAAGAAATCGGTTTTGTTTGTCCATTGCCAATGGGGGAGCGGTACGCTACAATATCGTTGAGAATAAGTATCATTATCAAATGAAAAAGGCAGGAGGAATGGCGTTGCCGGAACAAGCGGAATTGTACGATGTGACGATCATCGGCGGAGGTCCTGCGGGGATGTACGCCGCCTTTTACAGCGGCATGCGCGATATGAAGACGAAGCTGATCGAAGCGAGGGAAGAGCTCGGAGGACGGATGCTGATTTATCCGGAGAAAATGATCTGGGACGTGGGCGGGTTCGCCCCGATCGTATGCGAGCAGCTGATCGTCCAGCTCGACAAGCAGGCGCGGCTGTTCGATCCGACGCTCGTATTCGGCCAACAGATTACCGGCCTGGAACGGCAGCCGGACGGCACGTACGTCCTTGTGGCGGCAACGGGGGAGCGGCATTGGACGAGGACGATCATCCTCGCGCTTGGCCGGGGCATTCTGAAGATGGCCAAGCTGGAAATCGAGGGAGCGGAGCGCTACGAGGTATCGAATCTGCACTATACGGTGCAGGAGCTGGAGCCGTTCCGGGGCAAGCGGGTGCTGATCTCGGGAGGAGGCAATTCGGCGGTGGATTGGGCCAACGAGCTGGAGCCGATCGCCGCAAGCGTCACTGTCGTTCATCGCCGCGACCGGTTCGGCGGGCACGAGAAAAACATTCTCCGCATGAAGTCGTCCTCGGCGGCGGTGCTCACTCCGTACGCGTTGACCCATCTGCACAGCGATAACGGAGAGACGATCGGAAAGGTAACGATCAGCCATGTGGAAACGGGCGAAACCGATCAACTCGATGTCGATGCGGTCATCATCAACCACGGGTTGAAGAGCGATTTTACCGGCATCACCGAGTGGGGCCTGAATATGGACGAATGGAACGTATTCGCGGGCGGAAAGCTGGATACGAACATCCCCGGCATATTCGCCGCAGGCGACTTCGTCCATTATGCGAGCAAGGTGAACCTGATCGCCGGCGCCTTTACGGACGCGGTACTGGCCGTCAACAGCGCGAAACTGCACATGGATCCGGAGGCGCCCCGGGCGGCTTACGTCTCCTCGCATAACGAACGTTTCAAGGAAAGAAACCGGGCGCTCGGGGTGGTCGAGTAGCAAGCCCCTCCCGCTTCTGCTCGCGGACCGTTTTGGCGGCCGGGTGAAAAGCGACGACACGAACGAAACACCGGATAGTCCCGGTGTTTTTTTACGTTCATCGTCGGCGCGGCGACAGGACTTTGGAAATAATTATCGAATCCGTAATAGAATCTGATTAGAGGGGGGCTGAAACGTGAGCAAGTCCAAACCGCAAAGCTATGAGAGCCATGCACAGTTTACGCCGCTGTACCATTACATTTTGGCTCCGATATCGTTGCTGATGTTTGTGGGGGCCGTCATCTATTTGTTCCGGGAGCGATTCAGCTTTTTGGCGATTTTGGCGTTCGCGATTTCTCTATGTATTATGCTGCTGGTCGGGGTTGTCCGGCAATTTGCAACCCGGCTCCAGGACCGCAGCATTTTGCACGAAGAAAATTTCCGGCACTTCCGGCTGACCGGCAAGCCGCTCGATTCGCGGCTCACCCTGCCTCAAATCATCGCGCTTCGTTTTGCCGGGGAAGAGGAGTTCCTCCAGCTGTGCAAGAAGGCCGCCGAGACGGGGATGGAATCCAAGGAAATCAAGAAATCGATCAAGCAGTGGAGAGCGGATCATTACCGCGTGTAATTCGACGGGTGAAGAGGCGAGCCCACGCTGGTATTGAACACGGGAGGCCGATCTGATCCAGATCGGCCTCTTGCGCAAGTGCGAAGGGAAGAGAGGGACGCATATGAAAGTGAAGCGTATCGTTTCCAATATTCATACCGTCGATATCGGTCAAGCCCGCCGGTTTTACGGCGATATTTTGGGGCTGGAGCTGTTGATGGACCATGGCTGGATCGCCACGTTCGGCTCACAGGAGCGGATGGATGTCCAGATCAGCTTTGCCTCGCAGGGAGGCTCGGATACGCCGACGCCGGATTTTTCGATCGAAGTCGACGATGTCGAAGCCGTGTACGAGCAGATGCGCGAAGCGGGATTTTCCGTCGAATACGGACCTGCCGACGAGCCGTGGGGAGTCCGGCGCTTTTATGTGCGCGATCCGTTCGGAAAGCTCGTCAATATTTTGGCCCATCTCTAGGAAGCTCTCCCGATCCTCGGACTGCGGGCTCCGCCGCGCATGGTCAGACTAGCCTTGCGCCGCCGTCTACGGTCAGCGTAACTCCTGTCGTGTAGCCGTTTCCGATCAGGAACAGGATGGCGTCGGCCAGTTCATCGGCCTCCGCGATGTGGCGGACTGGCAAGGTGGGAGCGGTCTGCTCGAACCAGGCTTGCTTCTGCTCGGCCGTCAAGCCGTCGTGCAGCGGTGTATCCGCATACCCCGGGGAGACGACGTTGACCCGCACCGGAGCCAGCTCCACGGCGAGCACGCGCGCCAGGTTTTCAATCGCCCCGTGCACGGCGGAAGGCACAGAAGCCCCCGGAATCGCTTTATCGCCGAAAAATCCCGAGATCAACGTCACGGAACCGTGTTCGCGGATCGCAGACGCGCCATGGCGCACCGCCAGGTACGGTCCCCAGAAGCGGCTTTCGAATTGCTCGCGCGCGCTGGACGTATCTAGCTCCGTAAGCTTCCCGGAGCCGTGCTTAAGCTCGCCCGCCGTTACGACCAGATGGTCAAAGGGGCCCGTCTCGGAAAAAAAAACTTGCACGTCGTCCTCCTTGCGAACGTCCAGCACTTTCGTACGGACGGGATTAGGGAAGTCCGCAGCCGCCCGTTCCAGCCGTTCCGCTCCGCGCCCGGCGATCGTAACCTCGGCCCCGAGCTCGGAAGCTCTGCGTGCGGCGGCAAGGCCGATGCCCGAACCTCCGCCGATGACGATGACGCGTCGTCCGTTCAACGATTTGTGTGCACTCATGTCCAATCGTCTCCTTCTCCTCTTATATGTATGACGGTTACGTTAACGTAAAGGTTTGGGCAAAAGAAACCGTGATCGGCAATCACGGCGACGACGACATCTGGTCGACGATCGTCTGAATTCGGTCTATGTTGGCTTGTATCTCTTGCCGGAATTGAGCCAGCGACTCCATCTTCGCATCGGTTTCCTGCAAATGCCGGGCCAAAATCTCCAGCACCTTTTGTTTGCCCTTGATCATAGTGGGTTCCTCGAAGTACAGATCGATGACGGATTGAATTTCATCCAGACTGAGGCCGATCCGCTTCAGCACATTGATTTTGTGCAAACGCTGCAAGGCGTTGTCCGTGTAATAATGAAAGCCGTTGCTCTCCTGCTCGATATTCCCCAGCAAGCCCAGCTGTTGATAATGACGAATCGTGCGAGGAGTGACTCCGGCTCTTGTCGCCAGCTCCCCGATCAGCATCTTTGGTTCCATATATGCCCCCAACCATGACGTTAACGTTAAGGATATTATAGGAAGTTCCCGGGGTCGTGTCAATGTGCAAACTTCAAACGATATCGTTATCGGGATAACGGCTATTCGCAATACGTATTTTCCTTGCCATAGGCTGCGAGCCATTTATGTTCCATGGTACAATGAAGGGAAAAACAGGAAGGAACGGAACCGATGAGAATCGTATGCGAACAACGGGATATGCCGGGTTTGCCGCTGCCGAATGAAGTCAGCATGATCGTCTCGGACGAGCTGCCGGAACGGCAAGGGGTGACAGGCGCGTTCGTGCTGGCTTTTCAAGGGGAGGCGCTTCTCTTGACGCAGTTGAAACGACGGGGCTGGGATATTCCCGGAGGGCATATCGAGCCTGGCGAGACGCCGGCCGAGACGATGAGGCGGGAATGCTACGAAGAGACCGGCGCAGTGCTGGACGCATCCGGCCTGCTCGGGTATCAGCGCATCCGGCTGCACGGAACGAAACCGGACGGATACCCATACCCGCATCCGGATAGTTATCTGGTGTTTTATTGGGCGACGATCGCCCGGCTCGAGGAAGTGCAGGAGAACGACGAAGTGCAGGGCCGCGGCTTGTTCGCGCCCCGGGAGGCGTCAGACATTCCGTGGATCAAGGCGAACACGGGCATGTACGAGGAAGCGCTGGCGATGGCCCGGAAGTCGGTCGAGGCTGCGCGCTGACCGCAGTGTCCGTAATAAATATACCGATAGTCGACGGGAGTGGGACGGAGATGAGGAAACGATGGCTGGCGGCCTGCTGCGCAATGGTGCTGCTGCTGACCGGATGCGAGGAGGACGGGGCGGCCAAGCCGCGCTTTGCCGACGAAGAAATCCGCAATGTGATCAGCGCCCTGAAGAAAACCCGGCAAAAAGAGATAGACCGGGCTGCTCTGCGCAGCAGTCTGGACAAGCAGAACATAACGGAGCCGCTTGCGCCCATGTCCGGCGAGCAAAGCGGAGAAGCGTACACGGTCAAGGTGGGCAGTCAAACGTACGAGTTCCGGATCGTCCCGGATCAAGAGGAGTTGAAACGGCAGATGGAGCAGCTCCGCTTCAACGGTCTGATTCGCTCCTGTATCGACTGCACCCCGATTTACGAAAACGTCAAAAATATGCTCGTCGTGCAAGACCCGCTCCATCGGTAACCCGCTTATATGCCGAACCGCCTATCGTGGCGCAAGGGTTAACGCGGTTCCATAAACGTGTAAAGTCGCACATGCCCGCTTCATGCAAGCGTGTCCGCTCCGCACAGCCGTACCGGTGGCCCTGCGGGGCTTTTTGGCGTCTGCGCGGTGTGGAAGTATATGCCCTCCTCCTACGCGAAGTTGCTTCTTAGCCCGAGACGCTGCCATTACCACCCCGGAGGCTCGTAGCCGAGACCCGGCCCCGTCGGTCCGGAGAAGGAATGGGTATGACGGGGGATGCTTAGCACGGTCAAATAGCTGCCGCCCTCCAGCTGAAAAGGCTCGTCGTTCAGCTCGGCGCTGAACAAATGGTAATGCGTTCCGTCTGCAAGCGCAATGGCCGGACCGGTCGTGCCATTGAACCGATGGAAGTGCGAGACGCCCTTATAATCGGCGACCCGGCTCGTGCCTTGATAATCGTGAACGTGGCCGTCCGCGGCGCTGCCGTTGACGGGATACGTGAAAAAATAAATCCAATGCCAATGCCCAAGCTCGGTCGAGGAACGGGCCGCGGCATAATGCGCATGCGCCGGACGGGGAGTTCGCCCCGCCGGAACCAAAATATCCGATTTGCCGGTAGCTTGCCGTACGAGCGGCATTCCCGGATTTTGGATGGACGGCATAAGACGATACCTCCTCGCGCAAACCCTCTATACGACTAAGCGTATGCCGCGGCGCAGGGGTCTACCACCCTACGATGGTCGAATCGAACAAATCGCCCCCTTTTCGAACAAAATGGGTCTATTCTGTCCGATTGAAACCGATTACAGTAGTAGTATGGGGTATGATGCGCAAAAAAAATGGGGTGGAAACGATGGATACGGTGCGCAAAGGGGATATGGCGCTTTACGATCCGACGCAAGACAGCGATCCGATTTTGAAGGCGGTCGGGATCAGACGGACATTCGGACGCGGCGGCGCGGCGGTACATGCCTTGAAGGGAGCCAACCTATCGATTCCGTACGGGCGGCTGGTCGCCTTGAAGGGAAGGAGCGGGTCGGGGAAGACGACGCTCATTAATATGCTGGGCGCGCTCGACGTACCGAACGAAGGAGCCATTTATTTTTGCGGCCAAGAAATAACGACGCTGGGCGAGAAGAAGCGCAACGAGCTGCGCCGCATCCAGATGGGCTTTATTTTTCAGTCGTTCGCGCTGATGCCGCTCATGTCCGCTTACGAGAACGTCGAATTCGGCTTGCGCATCGCCGGCGTGCCTGTCAAGCGGCACCGCGAGCTGGCCGAACGGGCTTTGGACAGCGTCGGACTGAAGGCGCGCATGAACCACCGTCCGTTCGAACTGTCGGGCGGGGAGCAGCAGAGGACGGCTATCGCCAGAGCGATCGCGCATCGGCCCAAGCTGCTGCTTGCCGACGAGCCGACAGCGGAGCTTGACAGTAAGATGGGTCTGCAGATTATTAAAATTTTCAAGGATCTGGTGCAGCAGGAAGGCATGACGATCGTCATCACAACTCACGATCCGGCGATCATGGAGATCGTCGATCAGGTCTACGCATTGGAGGATGGGCAAATTGTCGATCAAGGGTAAAACATTCGCTCGCCGAGCCTGCCTGGCTGCGCTTGTCGCGGTTGCCTGCTCCGGCTGCTCGCTCATTCCGAAAGAGGACGAACCGCTCAAGCCTCCGCTTGTCAAGCCGGTCAAGGAAAACTATGAGGTCGCCGAAGTCAAGAAAGGAACGGCTACAAAAAAAATCAGCGGCGTGGCGACGGTCGAATCGACCCAGGTGAAAAATCACGAGTTTACCGGTACGACCGGCAGAATTCAGGAGGTGCTCGTGATCAAGGACGCGCCGGTCAAGAAAGGCGATCCGCTGATCGTGCTCGATGCTGGCGACTCCGCAATCGTGCTGAAAGAAAAGGAGCGCGATTACGAGCAGGCCAAATACAACCTGGAGCAGGCCAAGACGACCCAGGACGTCAACAAAATGAAAATCCGCGTAATGGAGCTGGAAATCGCCACAGCGCGGCTCGAGGACGCCCGCAAGGCGGTCGAGGGCAAAATCATGCGGGCGCAGATGGACGGCAGGGTCACCTTCGTCGAAGCCGCCAAACCCGGCGATTCCGTGCAGCAGAACAAAACGTACGTCATCGTTTCCGATCCGAAGGCCATTCGTCTTGCCTATACGTCCGGAAACACGGGCGATATGCTGGAGGTGCAGGCCGGCATTGCGGTCGACGTCACCTTCAAAGGCGCGAAGCTGGCCGGGAAGGTCGTACAGGCTCCGTCCAATACGCCGCCCACGGACAACAAGCAGCTGGCGGACAAGTACGCGAAGACGGTATACATCGAGGTGCAAAATCCGGTCGAAGCGATGACGCTCGGCTCGACGGCCGATATCCAGATCGTGACGCGTGTGAAGGAAAACGTGCTGCTCGTCCCTCAACGGGCGATAGCCCAATATTTGGGCCGCAATTACGTGAAGGTTCTGGACGGGGACAGCCTCAAGGAGGTCGACGTGGAGAAAGGTCTCGAAACCGCGGACGGCGTGGAGATCGTCAACGGTCTCAAGGAAGGCCAGAAGCTGATCCTCCAGTAACATACGGGCGGGACGCGCTCCGGCGGGCAGCCCCGCTTTCAGCCCGAAGCCTCGAAAGGAGGACCGCATTACGTGGCCATTCTAGTAATGATTTTTCGCAAAATGCTGAAAAACAAATGGCTGGAGCTCAGCCTGCTGTTCGGCCTGGTGCTGTCGGTGGCGCTCGTCAGCAGCATGCCGATTTATACCGAAGCGATTTTGCAGCGCATGCTGGTCAAGGAGTTGGAAAACTACCAGGTGACGTCGGGCGCGTATCCGCTGACTCACCGTACGGGTATTTTTCTGACCGGCGAAACGCCCAAGGAGAACGGGGACAGCGCACGCAGCGTCGACCAATTCATGCAATCGATAGGCCCCCGCTTCCATCTGCCGGTGCTGGAATATGTCCGGGAACGGGGCACCGATTCGTTTGCTTTCACGCCAAAGGACAAGGAGCGGGTGGATGCCACCGTCAAACGGAATGTGGACATCGTCGCCCTGACCGATTTCGAGCAGCATGTGAAGCTGGTGGACGGCGTCATGCCGGCAAAGGAACCGGTAAACGGCGTATTCGAGGTGCTTGTCGTGGAAAGCGCTTTGGCGCAGCTGAAGATGGTGCTCGGCAACGAGTTCGTGATCGAGGACGAACGGGTCCCGAACCCGATTACGGTCAAGCCGGTCGGCGTCATCAATCCGAAAGACGAGCACGACCTGTTCTGGAATACGCCGCTCGAAAGCTACGGACGGTCGTTTATTATGAACTACGACGTATTCGAGAAGTACATTACCGGCGGGGACGCTATTTCCGTGCGGGCCGGCTTCTGGTATTTCGCATTGGATTATTCGCGGATGAACATGGACACGATCGGTTCGTTCATAACGACGCATCAGCGCATCGACGGCTTCGTCTCGAATACGTTCACCAGCCAAGCGTTAAAGGCGCCCGCGCTCGGCGTCATCTCGAAATATATGGACCGCCAGGAGCAGCTGCGCGTCATGCTGTGGTCCTTGAACGTGCCCGTCATGATTATGCTCGGCTTCTACCTGTTCATGGTGTCCAATCTGATCGTCGACAGGCAGAAGACGGAGATCGCCGTGCTGCGCAGCCGCGGGGCGAGCCGTTTGCAAATTTTGCTCAGCTATGTGATCGAAGGGCTCATGCTCGGTGCGATCGCCTATGCGGTCGGCCCTTACGCGGGCATGGCCCTCACGAACATGCTCGGAGCCTCCAACGGCTTCCTGGAGTTCGTGCAGCGGTCGGCGCTGCTTGTGGAGGTCAATGCCACGGCTTACAAGTATGCGCTGTACGCGGTCGGGTTTTCGCTGCTGATGACGCTCATTCCAGCCTTTCTGGCGACGCGCGCCTCGATCGTCGGCCATAAGCAGCAGATGGCGAGAATGACCAAGATGTCGTTTTGGCATAAATATTTCATCGACGTCGCCCTGCTCGGCGTCGCCCTGTATGGACTGCAAAGCTTCAAGCGGCGCATGACCGATCTGCAGTCGCTCGGCCTCGATTCGGCCAACTTCAAGGTCGATCCGCTGCTGTTTCTCGTGCCTGCTCTGTTCACGCTAGGCCTCGGGCTGCTGCTGCTGCGGGTGTACCCGCTGTTCATTCGGCTCGTGTACGGGCTGGGCCGCAAAATATGGCCGCCCTCCTTGTATTCGACGCTGATCCAAGTCGGCCGTTCGAGCAATCAGTACAGCTTCCTGATGGTGTTTCTGATGATTACGCTTGCCACGGGACTGTTCAGCGCCAGCGCCGCGCGGACGATGAACAGCAATACGCTGGAGAAGGTGAAGTACAAGAATGGCACCGATATCGTCCTGAACGTGAAATGGGAAAACGACGCGCCGCCCCCGATGATGGGCGGAGGCGAGGAGCCGGCCGGGGAAGGGGAGACGCCGGCGCCGTCCACCCCGATTGCCCCGCCGAAGCGGGTGCAATATACGGAGCCGCCGTTCCAGGTGTTCGGCGAGCTGCCGGGCGTTGCTCAAGCGGCTAAAGTGTTCGTCAAGGACGACGCAATCGCCCAACTAGGCAAAAGTTCGTCCAAAATCAAACTGATGGGGATCGACACGGATGATTTCGGCCTGACGGCGTACGTGAAGGACGGCCTGCTCGATCATCATTTTTACGACTATTTGAACTTGATCTCGACAGAGCCGTCCGCGGTGCTCGTCTCGCGTACGATGGCCGAGCAGATGGGCGTGAAGGAAGGAGATTCGATTAACGTCGGCTGGAACGGGGTCTCCTACAAGCCGTTCACCATATACGGCATCGTCGATTACTGGCCGACGTTCAACCCGAATCCGTCTCAGCCCGCCAGCGGCGGCAAGAAGCCGGATCTGCCCAAGCTCGTCGTCGGCCATCTGAGCTATATCCAGAGCGCGATCGCTCTGGAGCCGTATCAGGTATGGATTCATCTGAAGGACGAACCGAACGCCAAGCAAACGTTCAACGATGCTTTGAACGAGAAAGACTTTCCGATCGAGAGCTTCATGGATACCGGTTACGAGATGACGCAGGCGAAAAACGATCCGTTCCAGATGGCGATCAACGGGGTGATGACGCTCGGGTTTTTGATCAGTGTTGTCATCAGCTTTTTCGGTTTCCTGTTGTACTGGGTGCTGTCCTTGAACGGGCGCGTGCTGCAATACGGCATCCTGCGGGCGGTCGGCATCTCCTTCCCCCAATTGATCGGCATGCTCATCACGGAGCAAATACTGACGTCCGGAGCGGCCTTCCTGCTCGGAGCGGGCATCGGCAGCGTGACGAGCCTGCTGTACGTGCCGTTGTTCCAGCTGTCGTTCAATCCGACCACCCAGGTACCGCCGTTTCAAGTCATGGTCGACCCTTCCGATTCGACCCGGCTGTACTTGATCGTAACGGCGATGATCGCCATCGGTCTATGCATACTGGGCTATCTTCTCTCGCGGATCAAAATCCATCAGGCCGTCAAGCTGGGGGAGGATTAGACTGATGATCCATTGCGACAATCTGGTGAAAATATACAAGGTGGCCGATCTGGAGGTCGTGGCGCTCCAAGGGCTCGATCTCCATGTAGAGCCCGGCGAGCTGATGGCGATTATCGGCAACAGCGGCAGCGGCAAGTCGACGCTGTTGAACATGCTCGGCGGTCTCGACCGGCCTTCCGCGGGCAATCTGGTCGTCGACGGCAAAGATTTGCTGAAATTTACCGAGAAAGATATCGTGAAATACAAGCGGGAAACGGTCGGCTTCGTCTGGCAGAACAACGCGCGCAACTTGATTCCTTACTTGACCGCGCTGGAAAATGTCGAGTTGCCCATTCTGCTGCAGGGGCGGCGACGCCGGCAGCGCGCAATCGAGCTGCTGGATGCCGTAGGCTTGAGCCACCGGATCCGCAACAAACTGCACCAGCTATCCGGGGGCGAGCAGCAGCGCGTAGCGATCGCGATTGCGCTTGCCAACCATCCCCGGCTGCTGCTGGCGGACGAACCGACCGGATCGCTCGATACGAAGATGGCCAACCAGATTCTGGATCTGTTTCGCGAGTTGAACCGCTCGCTCGGCCTCACGGTCGTGATCGTCACCCACGATCCGCTTCTAGCCCGGAAGGTCGACCGCGTTGTGGCAATCCGCGACGGCAAGACGTCGTCCGAATTTATCCGCAGCCGCTCGTATGCCGACGAGCTGGCGGAGATGGAGCAGGGCGCGGCGGCGCGGGAAGAGACGCATGTGGAATACGCCATTCTCGACAAAGCCGGCAGGCTGCAAATTCCCGCCAATTATTTGGATGCGGTCGGCATGAAAAATACGAACAAAATGGTCGTGACGGTGGAGGACGGGAAAATCGTCCTGCTGCCGCCGGCCGACGACAAGCTGGTCAAGTGAGAAAGGCGCCTGTTTGCCCAAGCCCCGCCGGCCGCGGGGCTTTTGGCATACGCAAAAACTTCGCGCATTTGATCGGCCCGGCAATCAAGTGGTATAATTTGGTGCGAGAAACGAGCACGAGATGCACATCGACAAGGGAGAGATGCGGGTTGTTCCACACATACCGGACATGGAAGGCCGCCGCGCTGGCAGGGGCGCTGGCGTTGACGCTGGTCGGCTGCGGTGGCGGCAGCGGCAGCGGCGCGCCGAAGGGCAAAATCGGCGAGAAAAGCTGGAGCGCGCCGCCGGCAATGGCACTGAAGGCGGACAAGAAATACGAGGCGGTATTCGATACGACGGAGGGCAAGTTTACGGTCAGCCTGTTCAACGACACCGCGCCGAAGACGGTCAATAACTTCGTATTCCTGTCCAAGCAAGGCTTTTACGACAACGTCGTGTTCCACCGGATTGTCAAAAGTTTCATGATTCAGACCGGCGACCCGACCGGAACCGGAATGGGCGGACCGGGCTACACGATCGAGGACGAGCTGAAGACGACCCGTAAGTACGATCCAGGCATCGTGGCGATGGCGAATACGGGAAAGCCAAATTCGGGCGGCAGCCAGTTTTTTATTTGCACGGGAGCAACCTGCGCGAACTTGAATCAGAAACCAGGATATGCGATTTTCGGACAAGTGACCTCCGGGATGGATATCGTTCAGAAAATTGCCGCCACGCCGGTGAAGGTCGGAGCGAGCGGGGAGGAAAGCGCCCCTACGAAGGAGGTGAAAATCAACAAAATCGACATATCCGAGAAGTGACGGGCTTTATATGACGATTGGGGAGGTTGAGAGCGAGTTGATTCGAAAATATGCGGATCGAAACGAATGGGGGAAGATCGAGGAAGAGGATATTACGGTCGTATCGGTCCGGACGATCGGATTTTCCGGCACGGTGACGCTGGTGAAGCTGCGCAAGGTGAAGGAGCCATTGTACAAGCAGTACGATCGCAACAAAATCTGTGTCGCGGGGTCCGGCTATACGTGGCTGCAGCTGTTTCCCGAGCACGCGAACTATAACGTGACCTCTATCTACGACGAGCGCAACCGCATCGTGCAGCACACCATCACGATCTGCAAGAGCCAGGGAGTCACGGTCAAAGGCGTTCCTTGGTATGACGATCTGTATCTGAGCCTTGTCGTCCTGCCGAACCGTCAGTTGTTCGTCCTGCATCAGGACCGGCTCGAGGATGCGGTGCGGCGCGGCGAGCTGGCCGAGAAGGACGGCGAGCTGGCATGGCGGACGGCCAATCTGGTGATGGACGAGTACCGGAAAGGCTCGTTCGACTTGCTGCTTGTGGCCGATAAGCATCTGGACGAGCTTGTGAAGGGTGTAAAGTGTTAAAAACGACGCGGCGCCGACTGTTGTCCCTGGCCGCCGTTCTAGTCGCGCTCGGCCTCATCTGGGTCGGCTACATTCAGTGGCTCATTCATGCGGCGCAGTTTCATTCACCGTCCGCACAGGCGCGAACCGCTATCGTGCTAGGGGCGGCGCTTTGGAACGACCGGCCAAGTCCCGGCCTGCGCGAACGGCTGGACCAGGCTTACGCTTTGTATGAGGACCGCAAGGTCGATCGCCTGATCGTATCGGGCGGACTGGACAATAACGGCGCGACCGTCACCGAAGCGGAAGGCATGAAGCGGTATTTGATCGAACGGGGCGTTCCTGCGGATGAGGTTATCGAGGAACCGGAAGCGACGAGTACATACGAAAATCTACTGTTCAGCAAGGCGATTATGGACCGGGAAGGCTGGACCGACCCGATCATCGTGACGCACCAGTACCATGGAGCAAGAGCGGTGGATATAGCCCGCTTCGTCGGCTTTGTTGATCCGGCCGTGGCGCTGACCGACTCGCAGGTGATGTGGATGCCTTGGCACAAGGTGCGAGAGACGCTAGCCTATACGAAATGGATTGTGGACAAGCTGCGGATGAAGCTTGTCGGGTCAGCTTTTTAAGCATTGTTAGACAGCTTGGGAAACGATAAAACAGGCCGAGTGCCCTCAACGACGGTTGAGTCTCTCGGCCTGTTTTTATTGTTCGCCTTGCCAAACTGTGACTTTTAGGGCGCCGTCACGGTCAGGCAATATAACGAATTTTCAATTCGTTTTTGGAGATCGCCACGATTTTCGGTTCCAGCAAATTCGTCTTCTCCTTCAATCTCTCTTTGCCGTTAGGATGCACGACATAAAGCAGCAGACGCAAATAAGTGCGGGTCATCCGGGCGAACCAGCCATTCGGCAAATCGAAGACGGTGAAGCCGAGCTGCTTGGAGCCGCGGTGGATCATCGTAATGCCATATAATCCTTTTACGTGCTGGTATTGCGGGTCGGTAAGCAGCAGCTTGCTGATCTCCGGCATCAGCATGCGGGTTCGGCGGATGAGCTGTGTGGCGAGCTGCACCGAGCTGCGCGAGTCGATTCCTAGCCGGAACAGCGTATAATTGTCCAGATGCATCTCGGCGACCAGATCGCCCTTGCGGATCTGCTCCCCGTCGGGCAGGACGATCGATTGCCGTCCCTGGTATTCGCGGACGCGCAGCTTCACGAGCGGGTTGCCGATATCGACGAGCTTCAGATGGAACAGCTTGACGAAGCAGCGTTCCCAAGCCATCCACGCATTGACGAGCACCCGCTTGAACAGTCCCAGCCGGTGTTTCAGGGAAGAGTTCAGCAGTTCGTCCACACGAACCGGCTCCAGTCCGCGCTGCTTCATGCTCGCCAGCACTTCGTCCAGGGCATTCAGCATGTAGCCGGGAGCGTCCGCATCCGCGCCGAACGTATCTCCGCTGTCGTGCAGCAGTACGACGGAACCTTCGCGGATCCGACTCAGCAGACGGCTTTTCAATTTGGTCCGGCCGACCCGGCTGCGCCAATCTTTCGGCATGACCGACCACAGCACGACCGTGTACGACTTCAGCAGGAACAGGTCGAACACATTGAGAACGCCCCATGGCGGACGGTACACGACCGGCTTCGTTCCGGTAATGGAGGCGACGATGTCCGCCGATCGGTCCGCCTGTTTTCGACGAACGGTCCAGGGGGACATAAACCAGTTCGACTTGTGGGAATAATTATGAATGCCGATCTGATGACCGTCGCGATGAATGCGCTCGATCAAGTCCGGGTATCGCTCGGCTTTGGAGCCGAGAACGAAGAAGGTCGCTTTCGCCCCGTGCCTGCGCAGCAGATCGAGCAGAACCGGCGTGTAGGCCGGGTCCGGACCGTCGTCGAAGGTCAAGGCAACCTGACTGGAGAGCTTTCCTTTGCGAAATACGCCGATAGCGAAAATTCGCGTCGCGATCCAGGGAACGATCATATAAATCCCAATGATAAGCACGAGTGTAAACAGGAGACGTTCCTTCATCATTATCACTCCCTCAGCAGTTAAACCACCCCTGCAAGTTGCTTTTACGTGAAGTCTAACATATGCGCGCGGGAACTTCCAAGTGAAAAATAATTCAAACGAAAACGGACCTTCCCGCGCCGGTTTTAGCCGGTTCTTCATACAAAATTTGGCGAAAACGGCGAACTCGCGATCATAGGACAACTTGTTGCTTTGTACATTATTAGGGTAGCTCGTTGTCTGCACCTTCCAACAGAAGAGGTGATAACCGTTGAACGTTCGTGTCGTTTCCGACAATATGGGCAAGGCTTCGAGGCAAATCAATGTCGTGCTGCGCACCCCCGAGCCGCAGCCGCTAACCGAACCGGAGCCGCAGACTGGCGGCAAGGCGGTTCCCGCCCAGGGGCCATTCGCCGACGTCATGAAAGAGCTGGAGCAAATGGTCGGACTTGACAACGTCAAGGAGCTCGTTTACGAGATCTACGCTCTGCTGCAAATCGGCCAGTATCGGGCGGACGCGGGGCTCGCGTCTACGCAGCAGGTGTACCATATGGTGTTCAAGGGCAATCCCGGCACCGGTAAAACGACGGTAGCCCGCATCGTCGCCAAGCTGTTCCAGACGATGGGTTTGCTGCAAAAAGGTCATTTGATCGAGGTCGAGCGGGCGGATCTGGTCGGCGAGTATATCGGGCATACGGCGCTCAAGACGCGCGAGCTGATCAAGAAGGCGATGGGCGGCATTCTGTTCATCGATGAAGCATACAGTCTGGCCAGGGGCGGCGAGAAAGATTTCGGGAAAGAAGCGATCGATACGCTAGTGAAGGCGATGGAGGACTATAAAAATCAGTTTGTGCTCATTCTGGCAGGCTATTCGGAAGAAATGGACTTTTTTTTGGCAACGAATCCCGGTCTTCCGTCGCGCTTTCCAATTATGATCGAATTTCCCGATTATGCGGTCGATCAGCTGGTACAAATCGCCGAATGTATGGTGAAGGAACGCGATTATACGTTATTGCCGGACAGTGTGATGAAGCTGCGCCAGATGGTTTCGGCAGAGAAAAATCGCTATCCGTCGACGTTCAGCAACGCCCGCTTCGTCCGTAACTTGATGGAGCGCTCCGTGCGTCAACAGGCCGTCCGACTGCTCGGCCAGTATACCTCCTCCTCGCCAGGGAGGCATGAGCTGATGGCGATCCGGCCGGAGGATATGCGGGCGGACAAAAGGGTCGGCATATAGAGTGTGACGGGAATCGCTCATGATTCCGGCTTTGCCGCATTTGCCGGCGCAATGCTATAATACGGTCATCCGCCCGGTCTTGTCCGGTCTGCGGGGAGAAGCTGGGAAGGAAGATGACCATGACGGGAATACGGGCGATTGTACTTGATTTTGACGGACTCATCCTGGATACGGAAACAAACGAATACCACGCTTACGCCGAGACGTACCGGCATTACGGCGCCGAGCTGCCGCTGGAAGTATGGGGTAACGTGATCGGGACGGATATGCTGTCCGTCTTCGATCCTTACGAATATTTGGAGAGTCTGATCGGCCGGGCCGTGGATCGGGAGCAGTTCCGGACGATGAGGCGCAAACGGTTCGACGAGCGGATGGAGCAGGAGGCGCTGCGTCCGGGTGTTACGGACGTACTGGAGCAGGCGAAGCTGCTCGGTTTGCCGATCGGGCTCGCCTCCAGTTCGGGCACCGATTGGATTACGGGGTATATGGACAAGTACGGAATACGCGGTTATTTCTCCGTCATCCGCACCCGCGACCATGTGGCGAAGGTGAAGCCGGACCCGGAACTGTACCGTCAGGCCGTCGAGCAGCTCGGTGTAAAGCCCGGCGAGGCGCTTGCCTTCGAGGATTCGCCTAACGGGGCTTTGGCCGCCTATCGAGCCGGTCTGCATTGCGTGATCGTGCCCAATTCCGTGACGGCGACGCTGCGCTTCGGCGAACACAGCAAACGGATCGATACGATGGACGGACTCCGGCTCGACAGACTGCTGGCCGAGCTACAACCGCGAGGACTTTGAAAACGTTGTATTTCCTGTTTCGCTGGCGGTGAACCTATGGTATAGTATTGTCAGATACTAGCAACAACTGTGAGATGGAGAGTCGCCTTAGTCAGGTCGCCTCGTCCATCGGCCGGACGCGAAGCACAGACCGATTAGGGCTCGATGAGCTAGATGCAGCCGGGTTGCTGAAACGTTCGCGTTCGCGCTGCCAATGTTGTATCCATCGGCCGTCCCCTAATTCGGGGGCGGCTTATTTTATTTTCACATTGCTGGGAGATAGACTTCGCAGAAGCTACGTTCTTGTTACAGCTAGCTTGCGGCTGCCGGATATTCTGCCGCTATTCGCCAACCGTACGGGAGGGAACATGCTGTCATGTATGTCATGCGCTTATTTCGATCGTTTCGGACAACCGCATTCCGCAAAAAAGATACGATGCTTGCGGGACTTGCCCTGCTTATCGGCCTCAGCGCGATGGTCGATTCGATCCCCGACTGGGAAGGAATGGCGGCTTCCTGCCTGCTGGCCGTGCTGCTGATGTCGGCCGTTCATTGGAGCAGGCAGCGCGTTCTGGCTTATACGCTTTGCAGCTTGGCCCTGCTTGTGTACATGACGACGGCCCGGCCGGACCATCTGTTCGTCGCGTTGATTATCGCTTACGTGCTGCTGCTGTTATTCGCCTTCCTCCTTCCCAATCCTCTGTATACTCTTGCAGCCGCGCTTGCGATCGGCACGACCCTGTATCTCTCCGACGAATTTTCGCATGACAGCGAGTGGATCACCCATTTGTTCTTCATCTCGCTCAATGCGGCCGCTTATACGATTCTGGCCTACTATACCCGCAGCCTCGAGCGGGAACGAAACGAATACCGCCACCTGAGCATGATCGACTCGCTGACTGGGCTCGCTTCCTTGCAGCAGACACTGCTGTTCGGACAAAGACTGATCGACGAAGGACATCCGGTGCGGGTGCTCCTGATCGACCTGAACTTTTTCAAGCAAATCAACGATACATACGGTCATATGGTGGGTAATAAGGTCATTCTGCTGGTCGCCGACTACTTGCGGCAGTTGATCAAGCCGTTTAACGGCATCGCCGGTCGGCTGGGCGGGGACGAATTCGTCGTCGTCGTCGAGGATACGGTCCGGCTCGGCAACATCCGTCAAAGGCTGCTGGACGAGCTCAGCGGGCAAACCTTTATTCCCCACGAAGGCGCGGCGCCGGTATCTTTATCATTCTCCGTCGGCGTGTCGGCTACCCGGCCGGAGCGAGATGCCCGTATCGAGGACTTGCTGCACGACGCCGATCTGAATATGTACGAATTCAAGCTGCACCACCGTCTGCCTACGTTTCACGGCAAAACGGCCGATCTGATCGAGCACAACCCGGACCCGATCTGCACGTTTGATCGCAGAGGCAAGCTGATCGCCGTCAATCCGGCGGCCGCCAAACTGCTCGGTCATCCGGCCGATGCGATGACAAGAGGACAGTTTATCGGAATGATTCATCCGCAGGACCGTTCCCGAGCGTTTGCTTCGTTCTCCGAGACATTGAAGGGGGCGCCCGTTCAGCTCGATCTGCGAATGCTTCATCGGGACAGCCATACGGTGCTTGTGCACGTTACGAATATTCCTATTATCGCCGACCATCAGATCGTAGGGATGTATGCGATCGCCAAGGATATGACCGAACAGAAAAAAGCGGAAGAGCTGCTGCGCAACTCCGACCGGCTCGCCGTGACCGGTCAGCTTGCAGCCGGGCTGGCTCACGAAATCCGTAATCCGCTGACCGCTCTGAAAGGATTCATCCAGCTTCTCCAGTCGCAGCAGCAGGCCAATAAAGCGTACTATCCAATCATGCTTACGGAGCTGGAACGCATCAATTTTATCGTCAACGAGTTTCTGCTGCTGTCGCGGCCCCGTCCGGCCAATTTCCGGGAGGCGGATCTGCGTATCGTCATCGAGCATGTGGTCACGCTCCTGGAAACGCAGGCGATTCTGAACAAGGTGCATCTGGTCTTCGAGCAGCCATTGCCGATTCCGCCGATCCGCTGCGACGAGAACCAGATGAAGCAGGTGTTTATCAATATTTTGAAAAATGCGATCGAAGCGATGCCTCATGGAGGCGAGGTGACGATTCGCGCAGCAAAGGCCGGGGACCGGCTTCTGGTGCGGATTGCCGATCAGGGCGGCGGTATTCCGGACGAGCTCATTCAACAGGTGGGCCAGCCTTTTTTTACGACGAAGGAGACGGGAACGGGACTAGGGCTGATGATCTGCCATAACATTATGGAAAATCACGAAGGCAAACTGAAAATCCGCAGCGTACCAAACGAAGGCACGACGGTGGAGCTGGAGCTGCCGTTCTCGCCTTCCGCCGGATCGGGGACATACTAAAAAAGCGGCCCTTTACCAAAATGGCTGCCGGAATATGGTACAATGGCCTTATGCCTCTGTACGGCGAACTGACGATAAAGGAGCTGGAGCTGCAGAATGAAGCAAACGACGCATGAAGTAACGGATGGTCAGACGGACAAAGCCGTCGTGGTCAGTCTGGTGCTGAAAAGCGAACGGCTAACCGAGGACATGGTACAATATTCGCTCGACGAGCTGATCCGCCTGGCGGACAGCGCCGGCGTACAAGTGCTTCATTCAATGGTGCAGACGAAGGATGCGGTGGATTCAAGATGGTTTGTGGGCAAAGGGAAAGTTGAAGAAATCCGTGCCGTCGCCGAGACGCTAGGCGCCAATACGGCTATATTCGACCAGGAGCTGTCCGGGGCCCAAGTTCGCAATCTGGAGCAAGCGCTCGATCTGAAAATTATTGACCGCACCCAGCTTATTCTGGACATCTTCGCGCAGCGAGCCAAAACGCGCGAAGGATATTTGCAGGTCGAGCTGGCCCAGCTCAGCTACTTGCTGCCACGCCTGTCCGGCCACGGCGTCAACTTGTCGCGACTAGGCGGGGGGATCGGCACGCGCGGACCGGGGGAAACGAAGCTGGAGATGGACCGCAGGTACATCCGCAACCGGATCCATGAGCTGCGCGTCTCTCTGCACGAGGTGAAGCGGCATCGCGAGCTGCACCGCGTCAGACGCAAAAAAAGCGGCGTATTCCAGGTCGCGCTCGTCGGTTATACGAATGCGGGCAAATCAACGCTTCTTAACCGGCTGACGCAGGCCGACGTCTATGCCGAGAACCAGCTGTTCGCTACGCTGGACCCGACATCCAGAGCGCTGCAGCTGCCCAACGGACAAGAGGTCGTCCTGACGGATACGGTCGGTTTTATCCAAAACCTGCCGCATGATCTCGTTGCCGCTTTCCGCGCTACGCTGGAGGAAGTATGCGAGGCCGATCTGATCGTTCACGTCGTGGACGGCTCCAGCGATATGCAGGATGCGCAAATGCGCGTCGTCGACGACGTATTGCGCGAACTGGGCGCTCACGGGAAACCGACAATCGTCCTGTTCAACAAATCCGACCTGCAGCAGGACCGCCGAGAGCTGCGGCTCGGAGGTCAAGGCGAGGCGCTGCGGGTGTCGGCATTTTCACCCGACGATATGGAGCGGCTGAAGCTGGCTGTTCAGGAAAGGCTGATGGGGGATACGAGAAGCTTCGTTATTCCTGCCGGACGCGGAGATTTGATCTCGCTCGTCTACCGCGTAGGGGACGTGCTCGGACAGGAAGTCGAAGGGGAGGATATCCGGTTCGACGTCCGACTGAAGCACAACGAGTTCGATAAGCAAGGCACTATGCTTCAGGCGTTTATTGCGCACGAGGCGATACAGCAAGAGGGAGAGAGCTACTGAGATGATCGTACCGGAGAAGATCGCCCGGCTTATGGAATTGGCGGAGGCTCAGGCGGAGCCGAAGCTGAGAGAAATCGACCAACGGGTGGACCGCAATCAATGGAAGGTTATAGAAGCCTTCCAGAAATACAAAGTAAGCGACTATCATTTCGCCGGATCGACCGGCTACGGGTACAACGATCGCGGCCGGGAAGTGCTCGATCTGGTGTATGCCCAAGTGTTTGGGGCGGAGGCCGGACTTGTCCGGCCGCATTTCGCCTCCGGCACCCATACGATCGGCACCGCCCTGTTCGGCGTGCTCCGTCCGGGCGATCTGCTGCTGTACATAACAGGCAAGCCTTACGATACGCTGCATAAAGTGATCGGGAAGCCGGGAGACGGACTGGGCTCTCTGCAGGACTGGGGAGTTCGCTACGGCGAGCTGGCGCTGGCCGAGGACGGTATGCCGGACTGGGACGCTTTAAAGGACAAGCTTCTTAGCGACCCTCCCAAGGTCGTCGGCATTCAGCGTTCGCGCGGCTACGATTGGCGGCCCTCGTATTCGGTGGGTCAAATTGACGAAATGGTCCGCTTCGTGAAGGCTCTTTCGCCGCAGACGATCGTATTCGTCGACAACTGCTACGGGGAATTTACGGAGGAGAAGGAGCCGACCGAGGTCGGCGTCGATCTGATGGCCGGCTCGCTCATTAAAAACCCCGGCGGTGGACTGGCGCCGACAGGGGGCTACATCGTAGGCCGACGCGAGCTGGTCGAGCTGGCCGCTTACCGACATACGGCGCCGGGGATCGGCGGCGAGGTCGGGGCGATGCTAGGCACGACGCGAAACATTTTTCAAGGCTTGTTCCTGGCCCCCCATCTTGTCGGACAAGCGCTCAAAGGGAGCGTCTTCGCCGCGGCGCTTTTCGAGCAGCTTGGTTTTGAAACGAGTCCGCGCTGGAACGACGAGCGGACCGATCTGATTCAAGCAATCCGGTTTACCGGCGCCGAGCATTTGATCGCATTCGTGCAAGGCATTCAGAAGGCGGCTGCGGTCGATTCCCACGTCGTGCCCGAGCCATGGGACATGCCGGGATACGAGCATCCGGTCATTATGGCCGCCGGCACGTTCATTCAAGGGGGCAGCCTGGAGCTGTCAGCCGATGCGCCGATTCGTTCCCCGTATATCGCTTACATGCAAGGTGGGCTTACTTACGCTCATGTGAAGTGGGGGGTCATCAAGGCTTTGTCGAATATGATCGACAAAGAGCTTCTGTAAGTGAATCAGGGGATAGGCGCATTCAACCGTGAAGTCCGAGCTCAGAAGATAATTGCGATTTTCCTGTAATTAAACCTAACATGCATTGACATGTTTGTGTCCGATATGTACAATTAAGTTATCCTCTACATGTTGGAGTGGTGTAAAGTGAGCGATGAAATCCGCCGTAATATGGCATTGTTCTCCATCGGCTCGGTCATGAAGCTGACTGATCTGACCGCCCGGCAAATCCGTTATTACGAACAGCATGAATTGATCGTCCCGGCGCGAACCGATGGCAATCAACGGTTGTTTTCGTTTAACGATGTGGAACGGCTGCTTCAGATCAAGGCACTGATCGAGAAGGGCGTCAACATTGCCGGCATCAAGCAAGTGCTTAATCCCGTATCCAAAGACTCCGAGGACGCGACGGTTATTACCGACCAGTCCGGAGTGAAGCGCAAGGAGCTGGACGACGCGCAGCTGCACAAGATGCTTAAGCGCGAGCTGTTGACCGGCAATCGCCGGGGTAAAGTATCCCTTATTCAAGGCGAGCTTTCGCGGTTTTTAAATCATAAGTCATAAGGAGGAGTTGTACGATGACTCAATCGAACTACACGAAGGAAGACATTTTGCGAATTGCCAAAGAGGAAAATGTCCGCTTTATTCGGCTGCAATTTACCGACCTGCTCGGCACGATCAAAAACGTGGAAATTCCGCTCAGCCAGCTGGAAAAAGCGCTTGATAACAAGATGATGTTCGATGGCTCCTCTATTGAAGGCTATGTGCGCATCGAAGAATCGGACATGTATTTGTACCCGGATCTGGCCACCTGGGTCATCTTCCCTTGGGTTGCCGAGGATCGCGTAGCCCGTCTGATCTGTGATATCTATTTGCCGGACGGCCGTCCGTTCCCTGGCGATCCGCGCGGCATTCTGAAGCGGGCGTTGAAGGAAGCGGAGGATATGGGCTATACGGCCATGAACGTTGGTCCGGAGCCGGAATTTTTCCTGTTCAAGACCGACGAGAAGGGTAATCCGACAACGGAGCTGAACGACCAAGGCGGTTACTTCGACTTGGCGCCTACCGATCTCGGCGAGAACTGTCGCCGCGAAATCGTGTTGACTCTGGAGGAGATGGGCTTTGAAATCGAAGCCTCCCATCACGAAGTTGCTCCGGGCCAGCACGAAATCGATTTTAAGTATGCGGACGCCATCAAGGCGGCCGACCAGATTCAGACGTTCAAGCTCGTCGTGAAGACGATCGCCAGACAGCACGGCCTGCATGCAACCTTCATGCCTAAGCCGCTGTTCGGCGTCAACGGCTCGGGCATGCACTGCCATCAATCGCTGTTCCAGGGCAGCACGAATTCATTTTTCGACGACAGCGACAAGCTCGGATTGAGCGAAACGGCCCGCCATTATATGGCAGGGGTGCTCAAGCATGCCCGCGCGTTCGCAGCGATCACAAACCCGACCGTCAATTCGTACAAACGGCTTGTTCCCGGCTATGAAGCCCCGTGCTACGTAGCATGGTCGGCGAGCAATCGCAGTCCGATGATCCGGATACCGGCTTCCCGCGGCTTAAGCACCCGCGTAGAGGTGCGCAACCCCGATCCGGCGGCCAACCCTTACCTGGCGCTTGCGGTTATGCTGAAGGCCGGCTTGGACGGCATTCAGAACAAAACGGTGCTGCCGGCCCCGGTCGACCGCAATATCTATGTCATGACCGAAGAAGAGCGGGAAGATCAAGGCATTCCGAGCTTGCCGGCCGATCTTCGCGAAGCGCTGATCGAGCTGCTGAGCGACGAAGTGATCTGCGACGCCCTCGGCGAGCACGCGCTTTCTCACTTCGTAGAGCTTAAGGAAATCGAGTGGGACATGTACCGCACCCAGATTCACGCTTGGGAACGCGATCAGTACATGACGTTGTACTAAGAGCGGAAACCTTTATCGCATAAGCAATAGCGGGGGGATCCTTTTGGGGCATGCTACCGCATTCAAGACCTGTCGCAGGTGGGGCCCCTGAATGCCACCACCATTGTTCCTTTCGAATCGCGAGACTCGAACTAAATTAAGCAGCCCTTGAAAAAAGTGCCTCCACGCTACGGAGGCGCTTTTTTTCACTTGGACGAGGCAGACATGATCGCTTCGACGTCGTAAATTCGTAATACCGTAACCAAAGGAAGGCTATTTCTGGCTAACATTTTGTGCTGCGAACGATAGGGCTCCTATCCGTATAGGGCATTCGTCCAAACCATTTCGATTTTCGCTCATACTATGTGATTGTAGTTAAAAAGAAGGTAGGTGACAAAATGTCTGATGTTGGTGGATTCGGCGGCGGCTTCAGCTGCGGAGGCGGCGGGCTGTGGACGAGTACGGGCGTTATCCTTGTTCTCTTCATCCTTCTGGTAATCATTTCGAGAGCGTTTATTTAATCGCAGCCCGCTGTACATCAGTACCCCCTGCCATGCTTATGGCAGGGGATTTTTTAGTTGGAAAGAGTCCGCGGTGTTGTGGGAACGAACCCGCAGGCTTCCATCCATATAAAAACAGCCCTCCCGATTCGATGCGGAGGGCTGCTTGCTGTTGTCTCAATGAATATCGCGGAACAGGCCGATCACTTTGCCGAGAATGGTGACGTTACGAAGCCGGATCGGGTCCATGGCCGGGTTTTCCGGCTGGAGCCGGATATGGTCGCGTTCCCGGTAGAACGTCTTCACGGTCGCTTCGTCGTCCTCGGTCATCGCCACGACGATATCTCCGTTGTTCGCGGTCGGCTGCTGCTTGACAATGACGTAATCGTTATGGTGAATGCCGGCATCGATCATGCTTTCTCCGACAACCCGCAGCATGAAGACGTTATGATCGCCTACGAAGTGGCTGGGAAGCGGGAAATATTCCTCGATGTTCTCGGTTGCCGTAATCGGCACCCCGGCGGTAACTTTCCCGATGAGCGGGACGCGCGCGATAGAGAAAGAGAAGGCGGACAACGAATCGTCATGTCCCAATATCTCGATCGCCCGGGGCTTCGTCGGGTCCCTACGAATGAGCCCTTTCCTTTCCAGACGGTCCAGATGGCCGTGAACCGTGGAGCTGGACGCAAGCCCTACGGCTTCGCCGATTTCCCGCACGGAAGGGGGATAGCCTTTATCGCGCACTTCGTTCTTAATAAAATCGAGTATCGCTTGTTGGCGATTGGAAACCTTGCTCACGATCATCACTCCAATACGGACATGTTATATTGGGTAAATTATACCACAGAACCGGAGTTCGTACAAACATAAGTTCGATTTTTCCCGATAAAATACGAACATGCGAACGCTTGTTCGAAAATCATTGACGCGAATATACGTTCGTGTTAATCTGATACCAGAACAAGTGTTTGGGGAGGTAATTCCAATGTCCAACTCTTTTATGTACATTCCAAGCGATTTCCATCGCAGCACTCATACAGCCGCCGGCTCCGCGGCGGGCCGGTCTCGTACCGTTTCCCGTCCGTCTTCGAACCGTTTCGAAGCTGTCCGGGCGGTCGTCGTCCGCCTCAAGGTGCGACTGCTGGCGGCCGCCGCAGCGCTTCTGTTGTGCGTCGGCATTGCCGCCGTGCTTTCCGCCGTGATCGGCGACGGCGAAGTGCAGGCTGGGGCTATTCGAACGTACGAACATGTCGTCGTTCAGCCTGGCGACTCCTTATGGTCGATTGCGGAGGGCCGCGCCAAGAAGAGCGAGGATATACGCGTTTATATCGAAAAGCTGAAGAAGGTTAACGGCTTGTCCTCGTCTGCCGTTCGCGCCGGCCAGGTGCTGCAGCTGCCTCAATAAACGGATATTTCTCCATCCTATCGAAGGCAATCGATTCCCGCCCGGACACGCTCCGGGCTTTTGCGCGTTTGCTCCGCTTTCCTTGACAATCGGCTCGGAACCATGCAAAGTAGAAGTAACCGACACAAGGAGGCCGAACATGATTACCGAACAAATGATTGCCCGCATCAACGAGCTTGCCAAAAAGGCGAACACCGTCGGCTTGACGGACGAAGAGCTGGAAGAACGCAACGAATTGCGCAAGCGGTATATCGATGCGTTCAAAACGTCGCTCCGGGCGCAGCTTGATTCGATCGAATTCGTGGACGGCGACCAAGGGGCCGGCCCTGATAAAAAGCCTCATTAGAACGGAGGAGCCGCATGTCCCGAAAATGGGAACGCATGGTGCAAAAAAACAGCAAGGATATTAACAGCCGCCGGAAGAAAACCGGTCATACACCGATATCGGTGTCGGCACAGGAGCAAATGGATGTCTACAAGGGAAGAAGCTGGTTTTTGCCCGCTCTGCTTGTAGCCTGTTCGCTCTTCTTCGCAATCGTCTCGGTCATGCTGTACGAATCGCAGTCGTTGTACTGGATTACCGTACTCGGCTACATGGTGCTGGGGGTCATGTACTTCTTGCGCAGACCGTATATCAAGATCGGCAAGCAAAAGCTCGCCACCCGGCGCATGGGCATGGATAAAGTGTTCGGAGCCGATGAGATCGAATCGATCTCGGTGCAGAGCGGGAGCGTGGCGATTCAGCTGAAAGGAAAACGGACGCGCTGGGTATTGTCCAAGTTTCAGAGCTTGTACGACATACCGGCTATTGCTGCGCGGCTGAAGAAGTTCGCCGAACATAACGGAATCGCTTATAAAGAAGAAGCGGCTTAATGGGGATAAAGGGGAGAAACGGTTCATGGCTATTCAGGCAATCCTGTTCGATTTGGACGACACGCTGCTGTGGGACGACCGCAGTGTAAAAGAAGCGTTTCAGGCGACCTGCGCCGCCGCCGCCGAGCGGTATGAAGGACTCGATCCGGCCTTGCTGGAGGAAGCCGTACGTAGGGAAGCGCGCGCGCTGTACGAATCGTACGAGACGTTTCCGTTTACGAAGCAGATCGGCATCAATCCGTTCGAAGGGCTGTGGGCCCGGTTTAGCCAAGGCGAGCAGGAGGAATTCCGCAAGCTGGAGAAGCTGGCGCCTGGCTACCGCAAAGCGTCTTGGGCGAGAGGGCTCAAGGCGCTCGGGGTAGACGACGAGGAGCTTGGATTTCAGCTCGGAGAGCGATTCGGGGCGGAGCGCCGAGCGCGGCCGATCGTCTATGAAGAAACGTTCGAGGTGCTGAACGATTTGAAAGGGAAGGTCCAGCTGTTGCTGCTGACGAACGGCTCGCCGGATTTGCAGCGGGAGAAGCTGGACGGGGTTCCGGAGCTTGCCGGCTATTTCGACCATATCGTGATTTCCGGTTCGTTCGGCCAAGGGAAACCGGCGGCTTCCATCTTCCATCATGCCATGGAGCTGCTCGGCATCTCGCCGGACCAAGGCTTGATGGTCGGAGACAAGCTGACCACGGACATCCTGGGCGCGAACGGAGTCGGCATGAAGTCGGTATGGATCAACCGTCACGGCGTATCCCGTTCGGACGAGATCGTACCCGCCACGGAAATTGTCAGCTTGCGTCAAATCCGCGGACTCGCCGGTTTATAGCACAAACGGCTCTACACAAAAGCCCGACGCTTTCCTGAGGAAAGCGCCGGGCTCGTTTCGTGCCAGTAGCGTACAATATGAAAATCAGGCTTTTTGGAACGCGGGGTCGTCGTACGGATGCGCGATCCAGCCTTCGGTTTCGATAAAGAGGCGGACGGCGACGATTTTGCGGTTTTCCATCAGCGTGAAGAAGTGGGCTTTGTTCTCGGGAACGGAGATGACGTCTCCCGCCTCCAGCTCGACATCGAAATATCCGACGTCCTCGCTGCCTTTAATGATAAAGATGCCTTTGCCCGCCGTAATGGCGCGCACTTCGTCCTCCGTATGGGTGTGCACCTGCTCGAATTTCTTCAGCAGCTCGTTCAGGTTCGGGGTGGCGTCGGACAAAGCGATCAAATCCCACGTTTTGTAACCGCGGCGGCCGGCGAGATCGCGAATTTCGGCATCGAACGTGTTCAAAATTTGCTGTTTTTCCTCGTCGGACAACACAAACTTCTCCTGCAGTTCGGCAGGAAGCTTGGTCGGGTTCCAGTGCTCGTAAAGCACCTCTTGGTTTTCCAAAAACGACTTGACGTTGTCTTCGCCTTGAATGCGTTCGTTCGTATTGCGGATGCGAATTTCAGCCATAGCGCTCCCTCTCCTCTTTCCGTAAAGGAATAATTGCTTATTAATAGGTATTATATTCGAAAAAGCAACAGGTGTCGATGGATCGGTCTAAATAAATTATTAAATTCCGATAAGAAAACTAGAAAATGTCGCTCTTTCGAAAAGCGGTGTATTCTGGTAGACTAAAGTGCAGACGTAGAGAAGGCAATCGCTAAGGGGTGGACCTCATGCAAAAAACAGCTTTGGCCAAAAGGCTTAAAGAGAAAATATTGATTTTGGACGGAGCTATGGGCACGATGCTCCAGCAGGAAAATTTGACGGCAGACGATTTCGGCGGGGAGGAGCTGGACGGCTGCAACGAGATATTGGCCGTAACCCGGCCGGATGTGTTGACCAAAATCCACGAGGCTTATTTGGAAGCCGGAGCGGACATCTTGGAGACGAATACGTTCGGCTCGACGAGCGTCGTACTGGCCGAATACGATATTCCCGAAAGGGCCTGGGAGCTCAATGTGGCCGCCGCCCGGCTGGCCGTGGAGGCCGCCGCCAAATTTTCGACGCCGGAATGGCCCCGCTATGTGGCCGGAGCGATGGGACCGACTACGAAGACATTGTCCGTAACCGGCGGGGTGACGTTCGACGACTTGGTGGAGAGCTACTACGATCAGGCTGTCGCTTTGATCGAAGCGGGCGTGGACGCGCTGCTGCTCGAAACGTCCCAGGACACGCTCAATGTCAAAGCCGGAAGCATCGGCATTCGCAACGCTTACGAGAAGACTGGCATTACTTTGCCGATTATGATATCTGGTACGATCGAGCCAATGGGCACGACGCTGGCCGGTCAAAATATCGAATCGTTCTACATTTCCCTGGAGCATTTGAAGCCGGTATCCATCGGCCTGAACTGCGCCACCGGTCCGGAATTCATGAAGGACCATATCCGCACGCTGTCTGGACTGGCAGGCATGGCCGTAAGCTGTTATCCGAATGCGGGCCTTCCCGACGAGAACGGCCATTATCACGAATCGCCGGCGTCGCTTGCCAAGAAACTGGCCGGTTTTGCGGAGCAGGGCTGGCTCAATATCGCCGGCGGCTGCTGCGGCACGACGCCGGACCATATTCGGGCGATCGCCGAGACGATGAGCGAGTTCCCGCCGCGGGCCATGGACGGCACGCACCCGTCGGCCGTTTCCGGTATCGAGACGGTCTATATTGAGGCGGAAAACCGCCCCTACATGGTCGGGGAACGGACGAACATCTCCGGTTCGCTGAAGTTCAAACGCTTGATCAAAGAAGGCAAGTTCGAGGAAGGCTCGGAAATCGCCAGAGCGCAAGTGAAGAACGGGGCGCACGTCATCGATATCAACTTGCAGGACACCGATGTCGACGAGGCTTATGCGATGGAGCAGTTTTTGCAGCAAGTGGTCAAAAAGGTCAAAGCGCCGCTCATGATCGACTCGACTTACGATCATATTATCGAGCTCGGGCTCAAATATTCGCAGGGCAAAGCAATCATTAACTCCATTAATCTTGAGGACGGCGAGACGAAGTTCCAAAGCATCCTCCCGCTTATTCATCGTTACGGCGCGTCGGTCGTCATGATCCTGATCGACGAGCGGGGCCAGGCCGTATCGCGGGAGGCGAAGATGGAAGTCGCGGATCGCGCTTACGAGCTGCTGACCCGCCAATACGGCATGGATCCGCAGGATATTATTTTCGACCCCAACATGTTCCCGATCGGCTCGGGCGATCCCCAGTATATCGGTTCTGCGGTGGAAACGATCGAAGGCATCCGCATGATCAAGGAAAAATATCCGGAATGCAAAACGATTCTTGGCTTGAGCAACATTTCCTTCGGTCTGCCGCCGGCCGGCCGGGAAGTGCTGAACTCGGTTTATTTGTACCACTGCACGAAGGTCGGTCTTGATTATGCGATCGTCAATACCGAGAAGCTTCAGCGCTACGCCTCGATTTCCGACGAGGAGAAGCAGCTTGCCGAAGCGCTCATCTACAATACGAACGACGAGACGCTGGCGGAGTTTGTCGCTTTTTTCCGCGAGAAGAAGGTCGAGAAGAAGGAGAAAATCTCCAATCTGTCGCTCGAGGAAAGACTCGGCTCCTACGTCGTGGAAGGCACGAAGGAAGGGCTGATTCCCGATCTGGAGATTGCGCTCCAGAAATATGCGCCGCTCGAAATCATCAACGGACCGCTGATGAAAGGGATGGAGGAAGTCGGCCGGTTGTTCAACAACAACGAGCTGATCGTCGCCGAGGTGCTGCAAAGCGCGGAAGTAATGAAAGCTTCCGTCGGTTATCTGGAGCAGTTTATGGAACGTGCGGAAAGCGCCGTGAAGGGGAAAATCCTGCTTGCCACGGTCAAGGGCGACGTGCATGACATCGGTAAAAACTTGGTGGAAATCATCCTGTCGAACAACGGCTACCAGATTATCAATCTGGGCATCAAGGTGCCTCCGGAGCAACTGATCGAGGCATACCGCAAAGAAAAGCCGGATGCCATCGGCTTGTCCGGACTGCTCGTCAAATCGGCGCAGCAGATGGTCATCACCGCGCAGGACTTGAAAGCCGCCGGCATCGAGGTGCCGATTCTGGTTGGAGGCGCAGCTCTGACGCGGAAGTTTACGAAGACGCGGATCGCCCCTGAATACGACGGCGTCGTGCTTTATGCGAAGGATGCCATGGACGGACTCGACATCGCCAACAAGCTGAGCGATACGGAGCAGCGCCAGAAGCTCATTCAGGAGCTGCGCGACAGTATGGAATCGGTCGTCATGGAAGCGGGCAAGGGCTCGGAAGAAATCAAGCTGACCCGCGCGGCCAAATCGTCGGTCTCGCAGGACAACCCGGTATATATTCCGCCGGATTTGGATAGACATGTGTTAAAGAACTATCCGATTGATCATATTTATCCGTATGTGAATATGCGTACGCTGCTCGGACATCACCTCGGCTTGCGCGGCAACGTCGACAAGCTGCTGGAGGAGAAAGATCCGAAGGCGCTGCAATTGAAAGAAACGATCGACGAGCTGTTCGGCGAAGCGCGCACGCAGGGCTTGATCCAGGCGAACGGCATGTACCGCTTCTTCCCGGCGCAGTCGGACGGCAACGATATTCTGATCTACGATCCGGCGAATACGTCGGAGGTCCTGCACCGGTTCTCGTTCCCGCGGCAGGAAGTCGAGCCGTTCCTCTGTTTGGCCGATTTCGTCAAATCGGTATCGAGCGGCACGATGGACTATATCGGTTTCCTCGTCGTAACGGCCGGTCAAGGCATACGCGCCAAAGCCGAGGAGATGAAGGACAAAGGCGACTACTTGCGCTCGCATGCGCTGCAATCGTTCGCCATCGAGCTGGCGGAAGGGTTCGCCGAGCGGATGCATCATATGATGCGCGACATGTGGGGCTTCCCGGACTCGCCGGATTTGACGATGCAGCAGCGGTGGGGAGCCCGGTATCAGGGCATTCGCGTGTCGTTCGGTTATCCGGCTTGTCCGAATTTGGAAGACCAGGAACCGCTGTTCCGGCTGATGAAGCCCGAGGATATCGGCGTGGAGCTGACCGAAGGGTTCATGATGGAGCCGGAAGCATCGGTTTCGGCAATGGTGTTTGCGCATCCGGAGGCGCGTTACTTTAATGTAGACAAAGCGTAATCCGGCGAAAGGAGCAGCATGGAGCTTTATTTTCTCGGAACGGGGGCGGGCATGCCCTCGAAGGAACGAAACGTAACCGCCATCGCCCTGACGCTGTACGACGAGCGCGGTACGATGTGGCTGTTCGACTGCGGGGAAGGGACCCAGCATCAGATGCTGCGCTCCCCCCTGAAGGCGAGTAGACTTGAGCATATTTATATAACGCATCTGCACGGCGATCATATTTATGGGCTTCCGGGCCTGTTGACCAGCCGTTCGAACCAGGGAGGGACGAGTCCGCTCGTCCTGTTCGGCCCGCCCGGTTTGGAAGCGCTGCTGGAGCCGGTGCTCCGGCTTAGCCAAGCGCATCTGTCGTATGAGCTGATCTACCGCGAGGTGAGCGAAGGGCCGGTGTTCGAGGACGACCGGTTCGAGGTCCTATGCGCCAAGCTGGACCACCGGATCGACAGCTACGGCTACCGGATCGTGGAGAAGGACAAGGCGGGCAAACTCGACGCGGGCAAGCTGAAGGCGCTCGGCATCCCGCCGGGTCCGCTGTTTGGACGTATCAAGCAGGGAGAGACGGTCACGCTGTCCGACGGCACCGTCGTCGACGGCAAGGCGTTCATCGGCCCGCCGATCGCGGGTCACAAGGTCGTCATTCTCGGCGATACGCGCAAATGCGAATCCGCCGTGGCATTAGCGGCGGACGCCGACGTGCTGGTGCACGAAGCGACCTTCGACGGCTCCTTGAACGATCTGGCCCAGGCTTATTACCACTCGACCGCACTGGACGCCGCCCGGACGGCCCGGCAAGCCGGGGCCAAAGCGCTCATCATGACGCATATTAGCTCACGCTATCAGGAGGAAGAGACGCGGCTTTTGCTGGAAGAAGCCCGCACTGAGTTCGAACAGGCTTGGATCGCGAAGGATCATTGGAGCTTCCCGATCAGGCCCTGATAGGCCGGTACATAAGCGGGCGAAGACGGCCCGGCGGAGACGCTTTAACGGACAGGGAACGGACTGCTTCGCCTGACGTTCGGGCATTCGGTCGGAGCAGGGAGGCAAGCCCGATTCAGTCGGTTTGAATCGGGACTTTGTCGTTCGGTTGGACAACTGTATTTTGGGGAAAACTGGATAAGGCATACGACCGCAAAACGCTATGCGCCGTGCCGCGTAGGCAGCAAAGGTTGCTCATTGGCTAGGCGGGAGCACAGACCCGGGTGCATGCTCATATAATGGAAAGTATGCTACGGAAAGCAAGTTTTCGAGGATAACGTAGGAGGGTTCCTTATGGAAAAGGTCCACTTTATAGGCATAAAAGGCGCCGGTATGAGCGCCTTGGCGCAGGTGCTCCATGATTCGGGATACCCGGTGCAAGGATCGGATACGGATAGCGAATTTTTCACGCAGAAGCCGTTGGAAAAACGCGGCATTCCGATGTTCCGTTTCGGCGAAAGCGAGATCGGCCGCAGCGTCGGGAGAGCGATCGTCTCCAACGCTTTTGCGGACGATCATCCGGAAGTGGTGCAATGCGGGCAAACGGGCATTCCGGTGGAACGGTATCATCATTTTCTGGGCCGCTGGATCGGCCGTTTTACGAGCATTGCGGTGACCGGCGCGCACGGCAAAACGTCGACGACCGGCATGCTGGCCCATACGTTTAGCGGCATTCAGCCGACCTCCTACCTGATCGGGGACGGGACCGGTGCCGGCCATCCGGACAGCAAATATTTCGTATTCGAGAGCTGCGAATACCGGAGGCATTTTCTGGCTTATGCGCCCGACTATGCGATTGTGACGAATATTGACTATGACCATCCCGATTACTACAGCGGATTGGACGACGTGACGCTCGCTTTCCAACAGATGGCGGAGAAAGTCAAGAAGCATCTGGTCGCATACGGCGACGACGAGCAGATCCGGACGCTGAAACCGACAACGCCGATCCTGTATTACGGAACGGGAGAGCGCAACGATTTGCGGGCCGACCGCATCCGTGCAGGCGAAAACGGGATGACGTTCGACGTTTATTTGCACCATAATCTGCTGGGAACGTTTACGGTCGCCGCCTACGGCAAGCATAGCGTGCTGAATGCGCTCGCGGTCATCGGCGTCGCCGTGCTCGAGGATTTGAACCTCGATGAGGTGCGGGAACGCTTGGCCACGTTTGGCGGAGTGAAAAGGCGCTTTTCCGAGAAAAGCGTGCGTGGCAATGTCGTGATCGACGATTACGCCCATCATCCGACGGAAATTTCCGCTACGCTGGACGCCGTCCGCTCCAAATATCCGGGTAAAAAGGTTGTCTCCGTGTTCCAGCCGCATACGTACTCCCGACTGGAGGCGTTTATCGACGATTTCGCCACGTCGTTGTCCGGGTCGGACGAAGTGTATTTGTGCAACATCTTCGGATCGGCGCGAGAGCAGCAGGGTAACGTCTCCATCGAGCACCTGATGAATAAAATTCCCGCCTCCAGGCACATTTCCGAGCAAAATATCGACCAGTTGAACGGTTACTCGGATTGCGTGCTGCTGTTTATGGGTGCGGGCGATATTCAGAAATACCAGGCTTGGTACGAACGCGTGACGGTTTGACGACGCTAGCGATCCAAAACCGCAGGTCTTCTTCCGGAGCAATTGTCTCCGGGAGGAGGCTTTTTTCGTTTTGAGGCGTCGCATGGTCAAAATAGTATAGCGGAGGCGGTTTATTATCGCTTGAAAATAACCGAGAAAAATGGGACTTTCGTGCTATAATGGATGCGTATACATACATGGATAATCCGTTTGGGGGAGTCGAAAGTGGCGGAGACGAGAGCGGACCGGTTAGGCCGCATGCTGAACGTGACAACGGAGCTTTTTATCGGACGGGAGAGAGAGCTGTTCTGGGACGGATTGCTGCAAGGGCGTTCGGCGAAGGTCCTCGATATCGGCTGCGGAAACGGGACCTATCTGAATCAAATGCGAGTCTGGTATCCGGATGCCGAATTTACCGGCGTGGAGCTGGACAAGGAGATGCATCGGCAGGCTGCCAGCCTGGAGCAGGACAGGCTTCGCTTCGTGCAGGGCAGCTACGAGCAGTTGGACGGGAGCGGGCCTTACGACGTCGTCATCGCCCGGCTCGTCGTGCTGCATATCCGCAACCGCATGTCGTTCGCCGACTGGCTGAGCCGGCATACCCATGAGCGTTCGACGATCGTCGTGATCGATTACGACGACAGCCGGTATCGGGACGATGCGCGGCTGCCGCAGTTTTCGGCGCTGTACCGGAAGTCGAGGCGGGCGTTGCGGGGAAAAGGTTCGTTCCTGGACGTGCCGGAGGCGTTGAAATTCGAATTCCGCCAGGCCGGGTATGTTTGCGCCCGCAGCGAGTTCTACTCTGTTCGCGCCGCCAGGCCGGAGCTGAAGCTCGTTTGCGGGGCCTATATGCGCCATGCCACGGAATATTTGCTCGATGCGCCGATCGGGGACGAACGCGAAGACGAGCTTCAGGCGTGGCTGGCCGCACCGGATGCGACGATGGACATTCCGATGTTCGGGCTCGCATTCGGCCCGTCCGGGGAGGCTTCATGAACTGGCTGAACGGGTACGAGGAGGAGCTGCGCAAGCTGTTTGCCGAAGCGAGGGAAGCCATCGCACAATTTCCGGCGCCATTGGACAGGCGTGGTCTGGCCTATTTGCAAAAATTCGATCCGCTGCAGAAGGAAAGCACCAAAAACTACATCTGTTACCTGCTTCCTTACTGGGTCAAGGAGGCCGCGGGGGCGGACGACGACACATGCCGACGGCTTGCGCTGGCCAACGTCTTCGTCATGCTGTACTACTTTATCCAGGACGACCTGATGGATACGGTCCCGTCCGAATGGAGAGAGCAGCTCGCCTTGGCCAATCTGATGCAGACCCGGCTGCTGGAGCTGTACCGCCCGCTGTTCCCTGCGGAATCGCCTTTCTGGGCGTACTACCGCCAATACGTGGAGGAATGGGCGGCAAGCGTATCGGCCGAGAACGAGCCGGAGCTGTTTCTGCGCGAGCCGCTGCGCATCGCGCACAAAGCCAGCCCGGTTAAGTTCGCTTCGACCGGACTGCTGCTGCTTACGGGTAGGGGAGACCGGATCGCGCCTGTATCGCGGCTGGTCGAAGAGACGCTCGTGACACTGCAGATGGCTGACGATCGTGCGGATTGGCGGGAGGATCTGGAGCTTGGGAGCGCCAACTGCTTGCTGGCGATGATCCGCAGCGAGCGGGCAACGTCAGGCGCTCTGGACGTCGCCGAGGTGAAGCGGGCGATCTACATGGAGGGGGTTCTCGGCCGCTATGCGCGGGTGGCGGAAGAACGACACAGGCTCGTTTCCGCAGCGGGAACGGACGTTCCGGAGCTGGTCGGCTTTCATGCTTTTTTGACGGATCATCTAGTTCTTTCCGCTGAGTCTATAGAACGAGATCTGCAATTGCTAAAATTAGGTGGATTTACCTACTGGTCGTCAAAAAACGTCAAATAAAAGTGGAATATATCCTGGTTTCATGCTACACTTGGGACGTTGGACTTATCCAAACACTGGAAAGGAAGGGTGGTTATATATGTCTACAGAAGAAACGTTAAAACAGCAAATTATTGAAAAAGCATGGCAGGATTCGACGTTCAAACAGCAGCTGCTGAGCGATCCGAAAGCGGCAATCGAGGGGGCGTTCGGGGTAAAAGTACCGGATGGCATCAAGCTGAATGTGGTTGAGGAATCGTCGACCGATTTCTATCTCGTTCTGCCGCAAAACCCGGCTGACGCGCTTGACGGCGAAGACGACGTGAACGCGGCCTGGTAAGGACGCAAAAGCTTTGCGAAGCCCCGATCCGCAGGCGCTAGCGTGCCGTCCGATGGGACGGGGATAAAAGAATGGCGCCATTGTGCGTGTTAGCACAATCGCGCCATTCGGTCTGGCCGGAAGCCGTGTGAACGGCTTTTTTTACGTAATACCTGCAATTCGATCGCAGTCAATCTGCCGCTGCGGCAGGGAAACGGACGATCGCTTCCGTCCCGATCCCTTTCTGGCTTTTGAACTCGATTTTTCCCCGCATGACCTCGATAATTCGGAACGTTACCATCAGACCTAGCCCGGTCCCTTTCGATTTGCTGGAAAAGTAAGGCTCTCCCAAACGGGATAGTTCGTTCTCGTCCATTCCGATTCCCGTATCCTTAACGTGGATAACAATCTCTCCGTTGTCGCGATATGCCCATATATCGACCCGCCCTTCGCCGTTCAAAGCTTCGATGCTGTTTTTGACGATGTTGACAAAAGCTTGCTTCAGCTTCGAGGAATTGCCTTCGATGTACAGACCGTCCGCAAGCCGTACGTTAACTTCCCCCCCTTGTATATTGGCCATCGGCGCCAAAATGCCTTCGATATGCTGGAACTCTTCGGACAGGCGAAGTACGGTCACGTCGTCAAGCTGCGGTTTCGCAAAGGTGAGATAGTCGGTAATGATGGCGGATGCGCGGTCCAGCTCTTCCATTGCGTAGCCTATATACGTTTTCGGGTTGCCCTCGGCTGTCTCCCGGAGCAATTGCAGAAAGCCGCGCGTCACCTGCAAAGGATTGCGCACCTCGTGGGCTACGGAAGCCGCCAGCTCGCTTAAAATTTCCATCTTCTCGTGACGCTGCAGCCGCGTGTTGTACAGCTCCAACTGCTTGGAGTAATTGACCACCTGCTCGTGATCGAGAGCGAAGCGGCGGGCCAGAACGACGATGAAGGCGACGACGAAGCACAGAACGCCCCACTTCCAGATGAACAGGTCGTAGTTTTTGGCGTGGTAAAAAAACCAGATCAGTTCGCCGATTCCCGTGACGGCAAACAGGGCGAAGCCGCCGGACATGATAAGGGCGTCGCGGTTTCCTTTGACCGCATGCTTGATCGTAGTGCCGATCAATATCGAAAACAGGACGATCATGACGATGCCGAGTACGTTTAACGTGAAGAAGTAGTAAATCTTGATATAGCGGGAATCGCTCAACTCGTTAAAAATCAACAAGGCAATGCAGAACCCGGAATAGGCCGTCATTAATTTGCGCACTAAGGGAAGGAGGACGATTCTGCCGCTGTCGAGCGCTTTCTCGATAAAGCAGGCCAGCGCCGGCAAAAAGATGAATAACGACAGATCGAACAACGTGATGCAAATTTTACCGTACGGCCCTATAAAAATGTAAGGGAACGGCGAGAAAGCGGCGATGAGCGTGCCGGTCGTCAAGATGACAAGCGATAACGAAATCCAGCGCGTCATTTGGGACTTTTTCAGAAACGACGAGCAGGCGAGCATAATGATTCCGAAAAAAACGAGCGAACCGCCGAGCATCAGATCGATGAAATCGTTTTTGTAAAAACGCGGAACGCCGTCACTGTATTCGGTTACCTCAATCTGATGATGAAGGCCGATCCGGTCGCTCAGCGTCGTGATTTTCATGTAGACGCTATCGCCGAGCTCCGACTGTTCGATCGGAAGAGCGAGCTTGAATACGTCGTACGTGTAGTGACGGTCGGCTTCATACAGGGTGCGATCTCCGGTATAAATCCGCACCTGGTGGCCATACAGCTTGTCGATGAACAGGCCCGGCTGTTTCCATACCGTCCCGGAATCGGAAGGAGGGGGAAGCGCAATCTTGAGCCAGGCCGACGTCGCATGGGTCGGATTGTCCGGTACAGGATTGCTGTAGCTGACTGTGGTCCAGCCGCCCGCCCGGTCCAACTCCTCCCACGTTCGCTGTTGAACGGGGTCGTCGTCCCAGCGGAACTGCCATTCGGCAATGATCGTTTTGGGCACGGAGTTTGCGGCATGTACCGGCAATACCGGCACGAGAAGGAGAAGCAGCAAAAGCAGGCCCAAAGACGCGATTCGGGAAGCGGCGTTCATGTCAGCACCTCGAAGTGGCGCCATTTCCCCGCACGCCCAATTTTGATAAAATTCGACATTATTTTTGCTTTTCTCCTTCGATATTTGCTGGCTCCCTCAAAAATATGACATTTTGCGAGAAAAGGCAATACCATTTCGGAAGCGGCAATCGTTGTTGCGCGATTATCGTCCCCCTTCATTTATGATATACTTTTTCTGGTTTATCCAAAAGCGTATTGGGGGAAAGGCGGTTTGCGATGCGAGGTTTGGCCATTTTGCTGGCGTTTCATTTTACCGGACTGCTACTGCATCGGCTGCTTCATATTCCACTGCCGGCCAATGTGATCGGACTGATATTATTCGTTGCTTCGTTGTTTGCCGGCTGGGTCAAGCTGGAGTGGGTCGAAGAATGCGCGCAATTTTTGCTGCGCCATATGATGCTGTTTTTTGCGCCTTTTATTGTCGGCACGATCGTATTCGTTCGCGTCATCGGCGCCAATGCGCTCGGCATCGGATTGAGTCTGCTGCTGGGGACGCTGCTCGTACTGCTCGTCACGGCGAAGACGACCGGCGCTCTGGGGCCGAAGGAGGGAGCTCGCGATGACGGCAAACGAGCTGTGGAATGATCCGTTGTTCGGCGTTACGGCGACCGTTATCGCTTATGTCTTCGCCTTGCGGCTGCATGCCCGTTACCGCTGGCTGCACCCGCTCTTCTTCTGCTCGGCGCTGCTGGCCGCACTGCTGCTCGCCTTCGGAATTCCTTACGAGTCATACCGCAGCGGGGCGGATCTGCTCGTCTTCTGTCTCGGACCGGCGACAGTGGCGCTTGGCGTTCCGATGTACAAACATGCGGTGCGGCTGCGAAAGCATCTGCGCGCGATTTTGACCGGCGTAACGGCGGGAAGCTTGTGCGGAATGACCAGCAGCGCTTTTTTCGTATGGGCGGCAGGCGGCTCCCGCGAGCTATGGCTGACGGCGTTGCCCAAGTCGACCAGCTCGCCGATCTCGATCGAGATCATTCGTCAGCTTGGCGGCATTCCCGAGCTTGGGGCGGTGCTGACCGTACTGACCGGGTTGATCGGCAGCATGATTGGGCCGGCGTTCCTCCGTTTGGTCGGCGTGCGCAGCGATGTAGCCTTGGGTGTAGCGATCGGCACGGCCGCCCATGGCATCGGCACGGCGCGCATCATTCGCGAATCGGAGCTCCAGGGGAGCGCCGGCGGCCTGGCCATGGGGTTGTCCGGCATCGTCACGTCGCTGATGGCGGTACCTCTGTATGTGCTGCTCCAGTAGCAGCGGAAATGTGTGGCGGAAAACGAAAACCCCCGGCAACGCTTCGTTATAAGAAGCAGTCGGGGTTGTTTTACGGCCGTATCGTCGGGAGCCGAGCCTGATTGCTTACTTTTCCCGGGCAATAGCCGATATGCGTTACGAGTGGACGTGCTGTTTGATCGCCTTCTCCAGCCCGTTCCAGCCAAGCAGGGAACAGTTGTGGCGGGCCCGCAGCTTGTGAACGCCGGAAAGCGCGAGGGCATCGCCGAGTTCATCCTCATCTTCGGGCAGCTCGCCGTTTTTGATCATGTTTGTAAAAAGATGAATCAGATGTTCCGCTTCCTCGACCGATTTGCCCTTGACCAGGTCGGTCATCATCGAGCAGGAGGCCATGCTGATCGAGCAGCCTTCGCCTTCGAATTTTACGTCACGAATGTTCCGGTTTTCGTCCAGCGTCATGTACAGAACCATTACATCGCCGCAAGTCGGGTTTTTATATGGGAACTGGATCGAGTCATCCCCTTCTAGCTTGCCCTTGTTGCGAGGATTTTTAGAATGATCCATGACGATTTGCTTATATAGGTTTTCCAACATTGTCGCTCACCTCACGTTTCCATCATTGCTCCTATTCTACACCAATTCGCGCGAGATGAAAACTGTCGTCGTCGCGTTGGCCGCCGACCGTAAGTCCGGGCAGGGCAATACCGCACCCCAAGAGCTGCGCTCGATCGGTCGTTGCGGCGAAAACGGCCACGCCATGCGGCGATTCGGCTGGGGAAATACAATACTTTCCCGGGAAAGCGCAGGAAGCGACAGAAGCCGAGTTTGTTTTATTCGGAATAGTTTGAATATTCTATCGTAAACGACACGTTTAACGGCAATGCGACCGGATGACTGACGGTTCACGGCCGGAAATCGCTGCGCTGCGCTCCGGAACGCTTGAGGCGGTATGATTTTGTCGTCCGTGCAAGCGAGAATGTGTTGTCATGCGAACGTGCATTCTGTACAATTGGAGTAACGGAACCGCTTGTACGGGATTCGCTTGTACGAAAGGGGGAGGTTGACGATGAACCGGCTGACCGGCAAAGTTTCCTCTATCGAAGAAATGATCGAGACGATCCGCAATACGCCCGAGCTGATGAGCCAGGTCACGCACTGGCAGACGATCGCTCCGCGACCGGCGAGCTACGCGGATTTTCCCGCGACGATACATCCCGGACTTCGTCAGGCGCTGGCGGACAAAGGGGTCGAACGGCTTTATACGCATCAGGCGGATTCGTTCCGCGCCGCCGAGGAAGGCCGCAGCGTCGTGGCCGTAACTCCGACGGCGTCGGGCAAGACGCTGTGCTACAACTTGCCGGTGCTTAACCGCATTTTGCATGACGAGAGCTCGCGCGCCCTGTATTTGTTCCCGACGAAGGCGTTGGCGCAGGATCAGGTCGCGGAGCTGCACGAAATCGCCGACCGGCTCGGAGCGGATATCAAATCGCACACGTACGACGGGGATACGCCGCCGGCGGTGAGACAGGCGATCCGCAATGCCGGGCATATCGTGGTGACGAACCCGGATATGCTGCATTCGGCGATTTTGCCGCATCATACGAAGTGGGTCAAGCTGTTCGAGAATATCAAATATATCGTGATCGACGAGCTTCACAGTTACCGCGGCGTATTCGGCAGCCATGTCGCCAACGTCATTCGCCGGCTGAAGCGAATTTGCCGGTTTTACGGCTCGGAGCCGCAATTCATTTGCGCCTCGGCCACCATCGACAATCCCGGAGAGCATGCCGAGCGGCTTACGGGCGGACCGGTAACGGTCGTGGACAACAACGGGGCGCCGTCCGGCGAGAAACACTTCGTCTTCTACAACCCTCCGGTCGTCAACAAGCAGCTTGGCATACGCCGGAGCAGCGTGCTGGAGGCGCGCAAAATCGCCGCCTTTCTGTTGAAAAACGACATCCAGACAATCGTATTCGCCCGCAGTCGTGTCCGAGTGGAGCTATTGTTGACGTACTTGCAGGAGCTGGTCCGCCATGAGCTGGGCGCGAAGTCGATTCGCGGCTATCGGGGCGGCTACTTGCCGAAGCAGCGCCGGGAAATCGAGCGCGGCTTGCGCTCCGGGGAAATTCGCGGCGTCGTCAGCACGAATGCGCTGGAGCTCGGCATCGACATCGGCCAACTGCAGGCATGCGTCATGAACGGCTATCCCGGCACGGTGGCCAGCACGTGGCAGCAATCGGGCCGAGCGGGGCGGAGGCAGGAAAGCTCGATTACCTTTATGGTAGCCAGTAGCAACCCGCTCGACCAGTTTATGATCGAGAATCCGCGTTACTTTTTCGAGCGGTCTCCGGAGCGAGCCCTGATTCAGCCGGATAATCTGATTATTTTGCTCGACCATGTCAAGTGCGCCGCCTATGAGCTGCCTTTCGAGGAGAACGAACGATTCGGGGACGAGCCGCTGTCGGAGTTGCTCGAGTTTTTGGCCGAGGAGAAGATCGTCCACCGGGTTCAAGGGCGCTGGTATTGGATGGAGCAGTCGTTCCCGGCGCACGACATTTCGCTGCGCTCTGCGGCACAGGAAAATATCGTCATCATCGACATGTCCGACGGCAGCCGCGTGATCGGCGAGGTCGACCGGTTCAGCGCGCCTACGCTTGTGCACGAGGAAGCGATCTATATCCACGAGGGCGTACAATACCAGGTAGAGAAGCTCGATTACGAAGAGAAGAAGGCGTACGTTCGCGAGGTGAACGTCGATTATTACACGGATGCCAATCTGGCGGTGCAGTTGAAAGTGCTGCACATTCACAAGGAGGAGCAGGCCGGGCTTGCCGAACGGCGCTTCGGGGAAGTGACGCTCAACGCCAAAGCGACGATTTTCAAAAAAATCCGGCTGCGCACCCACGAAAATATCGGCTCCGGGCCGATTCATCTGCCCGAGGAGGAAATGCATACGAATGCGTACTGGATCACGTTCGGGGAGCAAGCGACGGATGGCTTGAGCGCCAACGATTTGCAGTTCGCCCTGCTCGGCTTGTCGAACGTGATGGTTCATCTCGCTCCGCTTTATCTGATGTGCGATTCGTTCGACATTCGCGTCGTGCCGCAGGTTCGCTCGGTGCACGACAAACAGCCGACGATATTTTTCTATGATCGGTACCCCGGCGGTGTCGGCTTGAGCGAACGTCTGTACGAGCTGCACGAAACGCTCATTGCCGAGGCGTCGCGGCATATTGTCGGATGCGGCTGCTTGAGCGGCTGCCCGGCCTGCGTCGGTCCGATCGAGGAGGTCGGCTTGACCGGCAAGCCGCTGGCGGTCAAGCTGCTTGCGTCGTTGAAAGGATGGAGGTGACGAAGCGATGAGCTTGCTCAGGGAACGGTTGGGACGGCTCAAGAAAAGCACCGGCGGAGGCCCCTCTCTGGACGAGATCGGAACGGGTAGCGGAAGCTCGCCGGAGGAAAGCGCGTTTCCGGGGATCGACCCCGGCTGGGACCGCCTCGATGCCCGTCTCGAAAGCAACGGCTGGGGCTCGTTCATTATGCGGCGCAAGGAATATCCGCTGGATTATGCTCACGGTACATACCGTCTCGGGGAGCTGCAGGGGGAAGCGGGTTGCTTGTCCGCGTTGGCGGCTCCGGCAGTAAAGCGGGGCGGCCGCAAAATCCCGGTTGCGGTCCGTGCGGAAGACGATGGAGCGAAGGAGGCTATGGTGCCCCCTGGGGGAACGTCCCTTCATCGCGAACGTCTGCTGTTTCTCGACACGGAAACGACGGGTCTCGGGGTAGGGGCCGGTAATGTGGCGTTTATGGTCGGTATCGGTTTCTACGAGGATCAGGCTTTCGTCGTCGAGCAGCTGTTCATCCGCAACCCGGCCGAGGAAGCGGCCATGCTGCACCATTTGCGCACACGGCTTGCGGAACGCGACACGCTTGTATCGTACAACGGCAAATGCTTCGATTGGCCGATTTTGAAAAACCGCTACATTTTGAACAGGCAGAAGGAGCAAGCCACCGATCCGAGCCATCTCGATTTTTTGTATCCGTCCCGCAGCTTATGGCGCAACACGCTGCCTTCGTGCCGGCTCAGCTCGGTGGAGCGGGGGCGCCTCGGATTGAGCCGGCTGGACGATGTGCCGGGCTCTCTTGCTCCGGCGCTTTATTTTCAATATTTGGCCGAAGGCGATCCGGCGTTGTTGTCCGGCGTATTCGAGCATAACGAGAAAGACGTGCTTACCCTGGCTTGCCTCGCGGCCCATCTGGCTAAGCTGCTGCGCGGAGAAGCCGCCACGTCGCGCATGGAGCCGGAGGAGCTGTTCCGGCTGGCGCTCTGGCTCGACAAGCTGGGGCGGGAGACGGAAGCGGACGAGGCGTTCCGAGAGCTGCTGGAGCGGGAGAGCGATCAGGCGGCCGATTATTGGCTGCCAGCGGCGGAATTTTACAAGCGGCAGGGCCGGTTAGCGGCGGCGGTGGCGTTATGGGAGCGGACGATCGAGCGCAAGCGCCGTTCCCGGATAGCCTCGCTGACGCCCTATGTGGAGCTGGCGATGTTTTATGAGCACCGGGACAAAGATTATGCGCGTGCCCTTGCTTATGCGGAGCAGGCACTGGAAAGAGCCTCCGGAAGGTTGTCCGCTCTGCGCGGCGAAGGCGGGGGCGACGAGCTACAGGCGATCCGCAAGCGTGTCGAGCGGCTGCGGGCGAAGCGGGACGCGGTCGAACGAAAGGCGGGCGCTGTCCGAGGTACGGGAGCGGGCGGGCGTACGGCCGGGAAGCGGGCGGCGGAACGGAGTCGGGGGAGCCGCGAACGGGCGCATCTCGGCGAACAGGAGCTGCTGCCGCTCTCGCAGGAGGACGATTATCGGGAACAAACGCACCGAGCGAAAGAGGGAGTATAGATGACGGATTACCGAAGCGGTACGGCGGGCTTGGACAAGCGGCCTGCCTTTTTGATCGATCTCGACGGCACGATGTACGCGGGACATGCGCCAATCCCTCATGCGGCTGCATTTATCAAGAGGCTGAGGGAGCTGAAGCTGCCGTTTTTGTTCGTGACGAACAATTCGTCCCGCACGCCCGAGGCGGTCGCCGGGCATTTGCGGCAGCACGGCATCGAAGCCGAGCCCCGGGAGGTGGTCACCTCCTCGCAGGCGGCCGCCCGCTATGCGGCGGAACGCAAGCCTGGAGGGCGCGTGTACGCGATCGGCGAAGAAGGGCTGCGCGCGGCGCTGACCGAAGCCGGCCTGGAGCTGGTGGACGAGGACGAGCGGCCGGACTTTGTCGTGCAGGGCATCGACCGCGAATTTTCCTATGCCAAGCTGGAGCGGGCAGTCGGCTTTATTGCGGCGGGGGCCGAGTATGTGTTAACGAACCCGGACCGGCTGCTTCCGGCCGACGGCAAGCTCCTTCCCGGCGCGGGAACGATTGCCGCTTCGATCCGGGAGGCGATGCAAATTCAACCGCTCGTGATCGGCAAGCCGTACGAGCCGATTATGCGCTTTGCTTTGGAGCGGTTGGGGACGGCGGAGAACGTATGGGCGGTCGGCGATAATCCGCTGACGGATATCGGGGCCGGGAAGGCGGTCGGGCTGCGGACGGCGCTCGTGCTGACCGGAATTGCCACGCCGGACAATGCGGAGCGGCTGCTCGGCATCGAAGGAACGCCCCAGCCGGACATCGTTTGCGCGGATTTGGCCGATCTGCTGGACCGTCTCGGTTTATCTTAGCCCCTTTGCCGTATGTTGGCCGACGGCGGGGATCGAGCGAGTATGAAACGAATCCGGAAAAGGGTAAAATAGGAAGAAAGATGAAGGTAGGAGACCCTATGCCCGAAATTCCGGAAATGGAAACATACCGCGCGCTGCTCGCCCAGCGCATTTTGCATACGCCGATCGTCGCAGCGGACGTGCAGCGCGAGAAATCGATCAACGTGCCGGTCGACGCGTTCCGCCGCCGGGTGGAAGGACGGACGATCGTCGGCATTGCCAGAAGGGCCAAGCATCTGCTGTTTCATCTGGACAGCGGCGATGTGCTGCTGCTACACCTGATGCTGGGCGGCTGGATGTTTTACGGGACCGAGAGCGAGAAGCCCGACCGCACGACGCAGGTTACGCTTTCCTTCGGGGAGCGCAGCCTGTATTTCATCGGGCTGAGGCTCGGCTACTTGCATCTGTGGAGTTCGTCGGAAGCGGAAGCCCGGCTGGCCGAGCTCGGTCCGGAGCCCCTCGAGCTTTCTTTTACGGAAGCCGAGCTGAGGCGTACGATCGGCCGCAAGCGAACCGTGCTGAAGCCGACGATGACCGACCAGAAAACGATTGCCGGCATCGGCAACTGCTATGCGGACGAAATTTGCTTCGACGCCGGCATTTTGCCTATTCGCAAAATCGAGTCGCTGTCCGAGGAAGAGTTCGGGAAGCTTTACGGCTCCATGCGCTCCGTTCTGCTGGAGGCGATCCGGTTTGGGGGATATATGGAAAATCCGCTGTTTCCGGGAGACGCCCTGACCGGCGGCTTCGACAGCCGCTGCGCGGTGTATGACAGGGGCGGCGAGCCTTGCGTCCGCTGCGGAAGCCCGCTTGTCCAGGAGGAGCTCGCTTCCCGTAAAGTATTCTATTGTACCCGCTGCCAACGGTGAAGGGGGAATCGGCGTGTATTTCGGTTCCCATGTGAGCATCCGCCGCGGTTTTCTGGAGGCGGCCAAGCATGCCCGCAGCATCGGCGGGCGGTCGTTTCAATATTTCCCGAAAAATCCGCGCAGCCTGACGCTCAAAACGTTGGACCGTCGCGATGCCGAGGCATGCGCCGCTTTTTGCCGCGAACACGATATGCGCTCGATCGCCCATACGCCGTATCCGACCAATCTGGCCGTCGAAGCCGGCGAACGGCGCGATATCGTCGTCCGCTCGCTGCTGAATGACCTTGAGATCGCCGAAGCTTGCGGCTCTGTGGGGATCATCGTGCATTTCGGCATTTACAAAGGGTCCGATCCATTGGACGGCTATAAAAATATTGTGGCGACTTTGAACGAAGTGCTGGACCGATGGAGCGGCGATACGCCGCTGCTGATCGAAAACCAATCGGGCGAGCATGCCAGGATGGGGATGACGCTCGAAGAACTGGTCGGCATACGTAATCTGTGCGTCAGGCCGGAAGCGGTAGGCTTCTGCCTGGATACGTGCCATTCGTTTGCAAGCGGCCTATGGGACGGGAGCAATTGGACGGATGTGCTGGCGCGGGGAGATGCGCTCGGCTATTTCGCGCAGCTGAAGGCGGTTCATCTGAACGACTCGGTGTACCCGTGCAGATCGTTCAAGGACCGGCATGCCAATGTAGGAAAAGGCTTTATCGGCGAAACGGCGTTCCGCAGCTTCTTGGCCTCGCCATGGATCGAACGCCTGCCGGTCGTGCTGGAGACGCCGGCAGCCGGCAGCGATACGCACGAACAGGAAATTCGACAACTGCATCGATTGGCGGAGGGGAAACGATGATCGATCTTTATTTGGACGACGCCCGGCCGCGTCCGCAAGGGTTCGTGCTGGCCCGGGATGTGGACGAGTGCGTGGAGCTGCTGAGGGCAAGCCCGGTCCGCGTGCTTTCGCTGGACTACGATTTAGGCTGGAACCGGCCGAACGGCATGGAAGTCGTCCGTTATATCGTGTCCGAGCGTACGTACCCGGCGGTCATTTATTTACATACGTCCAGCGCGTCGGGCAGACGGCTTATGTACGAGTCGTTGTATGCGAACAAGCCCGGACATGTGCGGTTGTACAACCATCCGGTTCCGGACGAGACGCTGCGGGAAATCGCCGAAGGAAAATTCCGGGTGGAAAACGGGGGCTGACCTGCGCTACAATAGGTGATGCCGCCGACAAGCGCGAGGAACGGACTCGTTCCGGCTATCGGCAAAGGAAAGGACATTGGCGGGAGAGAGGGGAAACGCGAAGCATGATCCGGTTGGACAACATTCATTTTATTCGCGGCGAGCGCACGATATTGAACGATGTGAATTTGCATATGAAGCAGGGCGAGAATTGGGTTATATTGGGGAAAAACGGCTCCGGCAAGACGACGGTGCTGGAGCTGATCACGGGCTACCAGTTCCCGAGCTCGGGCAAGGTGCGCGTCTTGGGTCAGCCTTACGGGGAAATCGATCTGCGGCTTGTTCGCAACAAAATCGGCTACATCAGCCAGTCGCTGATGGAAAAGCTGACCATGCGCGACCCGGTCTGGGAAGTGGTGGCGACGGGCGAGTACGGCTTCCTCCGCTTCTATCAGGATATTCCCGACGAGGTGAAGCGCAAGGCGATCGAAAAGCTGGAGCAGGTTCGGCTGCCGCATGTGGCGGAGCAGCCGCTCGGTACGCTTTCCCAAGGCGAGCGCAAAAAAATTATGCTGGCTCGCGCGCTGATGACCGATCCGTCGGTGCTTATTTTGGACGAGCCTTGTTCCGGGCTCGATCTGTACGAGCGTGAGCAGCTGCTGACCGATATCGAAGAGCTGGGCAAAACCGGACTGCTGATGGTTTATGTCACGCACCATATCGAGGAGATCGTGCCGGTGTTCACCCATATCGCCTTGATGGACCAAGGCAAGATCGTGGCACAGGGCAAGAAAAACGACGTCCTCACCGCCCAACTGCTCCGGGACGCCTACCAAGTGCCAGTAGAGATCGATTGGCACGGCGGCCGCCCGTGGATTCACGTTGTTTAATGCCATTAATCATTAAAGTCATAAACCAAAAAGTCGAGGTGCGTCGAAGATGATCGAACAGTCCCATCCCGCCGGTGCCTCGCAATTCGTCGTCACGTCCAACCGCGGCTTCGCGGCCTATGCGCAGGACGAGCTGCGGGCGCTCGCGCCGGGAACGAAATTCGCGGAACTGATCGCCGGGGAAACGTATGCGATGCGCATTCCGCTCGGGCGCGAGGAAGCGATCGCCGCGGTTTTGCGGCAGGAGCCGATTTTCCTGCGGCATATGCATCCGATCGACGCCGAGATAGCCTGCGCGGGCACGGACGGAGATATAGCGCCGATTGTCTCGGCGATCGTGCGGCTCTACGATCCGGCAGACCGCGGGGCGGCAATCGCCGTGCAGATCCGCAAGGCGGAAGGCTTCCACCCCGGCTATGAAACGGGCGCGCTGCGGGATGCGGTATCCGCGGCGTTGAAGGAAGCAAACGAAACGGAGATGGTCGTCAAGGACGCGAAGCGGATTGTTTCCGTCTTCTTGAACAACGGAGTCGCGTATATCGGCATTTCGCCGCCTGAGTACAATTTGTCCGATTGGCCGGGCGGAGCCGTTCGGTTTCGCAAGGAGGAAGGGCAGGCGTCGCGGGCCAAATTCAAGCTGCTGGAGGCGGAATACGCCTTTGGCCTTGACTTGTCCGGCTTCCGGAAGGCGCTTGATATCGGAGCGGCCCCCGGCGGCTGGACATCCTTACTGCTGGAGCGGGGGGCGGAGGTTACGGCCGTCGATCCGGCGGTGCTGCATCCCGAGCTGCTCACCCACCCGCGGCTCACCCACCTGAAGCGCAATGCGGGCGACGTGCAGTTTCCTCCCGATACGTTCGATTTGCTCGTATGCGATATGAGCTGGAGCCCGAAGCAGATGATCAAGCTGCTGCTTCCGCTGCTCGCTGCGCTGCAGCCAGGCGGAACGGCCGTCATTACGCTGAAGCTGATGCACGGCAAGCCGTTCCAGACGGTAAAGGATTCGGTTCGGGCAATGCAGCCGGACATGGAGCTGCACAAGGCGAAGCAGTTGTTCCACAACCGCGACGAGCTGACCGTTTATTTGCGCAAAAGACGTTGAACTTCCCGCAGCGTTATGCTATATTGAGATTCAAATCCAATGAGCAAATTCGATGAAGAGGAAGAGTACATGCTTTCCCCTGTTCCCAGAGAGTCGGCGGTATGGTGCGAGCCGATGTGCAGACGGCGTGGAAAATCACCTCGGAGATGGAACCCGAACGCAAGTAGGGAACACGGATGTCCACCGTTACCAGGAACGGCATATGATGGTATGCCGAATGAAGCGCCGATGCACCGTTTTCCGCCTTTAGACGGGGAGAACGACGATCGGAATTAGGGTGGTACCGCGAGAATGCTCTCGTCCCTTTTGGGATGAGGGCTTTTTTTGTTGTTCATTACACTATAACGGGGTGGTTTAGTTGGGGATTGCTCAGTAACGTACAAGGATATCGTGCAAGCTACCTTTCGCTTGCGCGGGCACGTGCACCGCACGCCGCTCGTCCATTCGCAGACGTTCAGCCGGTTGACGGGGACGGAGCTGTATCTGAAGCTGGAAAATATGCAAAAAACGGGCGCATTCAAGGTGCGCGGGGCGATGAACAAAGTCGCCGCTTTGTCGGCGGCCGAACGGGCTGCCGGCGTCGTAACCGCGTCAGCGGGTAACCATGCGCAGGGCGTGGCGCTTGCCGCCGCTCAAGCGGGCATTCCGTCTACGGTGGTCATGCCATGCGGGGCGCCGCATGCCAAAATAGCGGCCACCGAAGGCTATGGGTCCGACGTTATTTTACACGGGTCCGGTTATGACGATGCGTTTGAAGAAGCGGGACGAATTGCCCGCGCCACGGGAGCGACGCTCATTCATGCGTTTGACGATCCGTCCGTCGTTGCCGGGCAAGGCACGATCGGCATGGAGATCGTGGACGATTTGCCTGATGTGGATGCGATTGTCGTTCCCGTCGGGGGAGGCGGGCTAATATCCGGCATCGCGTTAGCGGTCAAGAGCGTCTGTCCGGCTATCCGGATAATCGGGGTCCAGCCGGAGACGGCCAGCTCCGGCTTCGATTCCTGGCAAAGCGGGAAGATCAGCCGCGCGGAGCGGCCGGTCTCCGTCGCCGACGGCTTGCTCGTCAAGCAGCCCGGCGCGCTGAATTTGCAGATGATGCTGCGCTACGTGGACGAGTTTGCGCTCGTATCCGAAGAAGAAATCGCCCGAGCGATGATCATGCTGCTGGAGCGGACGAAGATGCTTGCCGAAGGGGCCGGCGCGGTAGCTCTTGCCGCGGTTATGCACCGCTCTCTCGGGTTGGAAGGCAAGAAGGTGGCGCTCGTCCTGAGCGGAGGCAATCTCGATCTGCTGCGTTGGGCGCATACGTTGGGTCCGCAGACGCAGACGCTCCACCATGCTTGAAAGGTTCGATTCAGCGGTCTGACATAAAGGCGGAGAGGCTCGCATAAAGAGCAACATAGACGATAAAGCGGGGAAACGCATGGTGTATAAGAAATGGATGCTTATCGGCTTGGCACTCCTGGCGGTGCTGCCGGCCTGCGGCGATTCCGCGCGGGAGTCGGCATTGCCGTCGGCGGCGGAATGGACGATCCGGGAGGTGTCCCCCTCGGGAACGGGCGTTTTCGGTTATACGGACGCGGTCGGTCTTGCGGCCCACGACTACTCCGTCGACGAACCGGACGTTATCGCAAACAGCGCGACCGAGTCCGAGATGAAGGAAGGGGATGCATTATTCGTGGAAACGGGGATGGGGACGTCGATCGGCCGGCAGGCGGAGGAGACGGATAGCGGCGGCTGCGGCAAGCTGGAGACGCAAGGGAAGGAATGGCTGGTCAATGCGCCGGTCGCCACGCTATGGACCGGTCCGGGGCTAGGTCGGGCCAAGGATAAGCCCGGTCAAGCTGCGTTAGCCGATACGCGCAAGTGGACGGACAAGTTGAATGCCGAGGATCGGCTGTGGCTCGTCGGCAAGCTGGAGACGCAGGCGCTGTTCGGCCAACCCGTAAGCCTTGTGGAGGAACGGGGCGAATGGACGAAGGTCATCGTGCTCGGACAATCGACTTCGCGCCATACCGAAGGCTACCCGGGGTGGATGCCCCGTGTTCAGCTGGCGGAAAGTGCGATCAGGCTGGACCATGCCGCTTGTCCGGTGCTGGTCATCCGGGCGGCCACGGCCTTTTTGTTCGACGATGCAGAGGGAACGGTGCCGTTTCTAGAGCTCAGCTTTAATACACGGCTGCCTCTATTGCGCGAGGACGGGGAGTCCTACGTTGTGCAAACGCCGACAGACGGCCCCAAGTACATGATGAAGGCAGATGCTTTTACGACTGCCGAAAGGGAGCAAAGCGCTCCGCCCTCCGGCGAACGGATTGTCGAAACGGCGAAGCAGTTTCTCGGGCTGCCCTACTTATGGTCCGGCATATCCGGATTCGGCTTCGATTGCTCCGGTTTTACGCATTCGCTTCACAGCTTCTACGGCATCGACATTCCGCGGGACGCTTCCGATCAGGCAAAACAAGGCGCGCCGGTCGACCGGGGGGCGCTGCGGCCGGGAGACCTGCTCTTTTTCGCCGACGCGAATGGCAAAGGAAAGGTGCATCACGTCGGGATGTACGCCGGCGACGGACAGATGATTCATTCCCCGAATTCCCGTCGTTCCGTCGAGACGATTGCGCTGGATACGCCGGCTTATGCCAAGGAATTTGCGGGAGCCCGGAGGTTTATCCCGGAGTAGGCGAGATTGCGGTGGAAACGACAAGGGGTCATCCGTTATAATGGGTATATCTTCCATTGGAAACGGAGGGACATCATGAATCGTTTTTTTGACGAGGCGCCCGACCTCGTCCGGATCGTCGGCACGGTCTTCGGGGGGCGTTACCGGATCGTCCGGCCGCTTGGGGAAGGCGGCATGAGCACCGTATTTTTAGCCGACGATCTGAAGCTTCCGGGCAAACGATGGGCGGTCAAACGGACTCGCGAGCAAGGGATATCCGAGCTGTCCGCCGCCCGCGAAGCGGCCGTGCTGATGAAGCTGAGCCATCCGTATCTGCCGCATGTCGTCGATTTTTTTCCTCCGGACGAAGAAGGCTTCAGCCATCTGGTCATGGAATACATCGAAGGCTCGACGCTGCAGCAATTGTTCGACAGCCATGGCGGAACGCTGCCGCCCAAAGCGGTGATCCGTTATGCGATGCAGCTGTGCGAGCTGCTCCAGTATATGCACGAGTTGGACTCCGGGCCCGTCATCTTCCGCGATATCAAGCCGTCGAACATTATGATCGACGCTCGCGATCACGTGCGGCTGATCGATTTCGGCATTGCCCGCAGGCAGACGCCGGGGCGGGCGGCCGATACAGTGGCGCTCGGCACGATCGGCTTTGCCGCACCGGAGTTGCTGGAGCACGGCAGCTCGGATTACCGCTCCGATCTGTATTCGCTCGGCGCGACTTTGTATTATTTGCTTAGCGAGGGACGTACGTACCATGCGATCCGCAAGCCGCTCGAACTGGCTGGGGGAGAACGCGAGCGCCTGTTGGGCGAGCTGGTGGGAAAACTGCTCGACAACGATCCCATGCAGCGGCCGCCTTCGGCTTCCGCGGTCCGGTCCATGCTCGAACAGTGTCTCGAATCGGAGAGAGGACGCGCGGCGGATTCCGCGGCGAACTCCCAGGCTCCGCTGTACAGCGGTCGCCGGCTGCGCATCGTGGTCGGAGGCCTGTATGCGGGAGCGGGGGCGACGTTTACGGCAGTGGCGCTTGCCGTATTGCTAGGCGATGCTGGCATCGCCAATGCGGTTGTGGAGCATCCCGGCGTCCGTCCGGACTTATTCGGGATGCTCGACGGAGACCGGAATGCGCCTGCCCGTTACGACTATTGGTCGGCCAGGCATGACGCGGGTGAAGCCTCGTGGACGAGCCGGCACACGGAATGGGTGGCGCTGGACCCGCGTCAGCCGCCGCCAGCCGTCTCTCCCGGGAACATGGAGCAGAGGCTTTACCGGATTCAAGCGGCCGTTACGATTATCGACATCGGAGACCGCTGGCTGGAGCCGGACGTAGCCGAGCTGCTCGACGAGGCGGACATCCTGGTGGCCGTCGCGGACCCCGTGCCGTCTCGCTGGATGCTGCCTTCCGCCCGGGGCTGCGCGGATCTCCTGCAAAGGCTGCACGAGGCGGGGAGACATGTGGCCTTTATTGCCAATAAATCGGCATCCTTTCAGGGAAGCAAGGAGTGGCTCGGCTCTTTTCCGTTGAAACCGGCCGCGGTCATTCCAAGCATTCCGTTCGAGGAAATCGTGCGCAGCCTGTGGAAGGGCGAGCCGGTGCAGCAGCAGCCCGGCGTGAAGCCGCAGCTGCATAAAGCGCTCGGGCCGTGGCTTGGCAAAACGGCGGCGCAAGCCCGCCAGTCTCGGAACGGAGCGTCCGGCAAAGGCTGGCTGGGCAAAATTTTTTCATTGCGCTCTTGAACAATTGGGAGGGTATGGTATAATCAGGATAAATTTGAATATGCCATATGCGGAAGCACCGCAAGCAACGGTATCGATTACCGTCGTTTGCGGTGCTTTTTGTCGTGACCAAGCACTCCGGTGGAGCGGGATCTCGTCTGCGCGCCAGACGGGCTCTCCGGATAGGAATGGCAAGGCGGCGAGGAGGGACCCGGATGAATCGAAAGCAAACGATCGGCGTAGCGGTCGGCGGAGCCGCTGCGGGATTGGTGCTGATCGTGGCAGGCTTGTGGAGCTTGTACGGTCCGTAAACAGCTTGGTGAAAGGAGGTGATGAGTGTTGACGGATAAGCTGGAACTGATCGTCGCGGACCGGGACGCGGAGTTTTTGAGGCTGCTGGCCCACTATATCCGCGATACCGATTGGAGCCGCAGGCTGACGGTGCGGCAGGTGACGAGACCGGAGATGCTGCCGGAGCTGATCCGCAGCCGACCGGCCATGCTCGTTCTGGTCCATGTCGATTTCGGGGACATCGAGCCGGGCGGAGCCTGCCGCATCCGATTGTGCGAGATGAAGCGGGAAGCGGAGGATACGACCTCCGAAGCCGCCGGCATTTATAAATACCAGCCGCTGCACCAGTTGCTCGGGCGGATGATGGAGCTGTACAGGGCCGGCTCCCCGAACAAGGAGCAGCGGCTGCGGACGGAAGGGGCGTCGATATATTCGGTGTTCTCCGCATCCGGAGGGGCCGGGAAAACGACCGTAGCGGTCCATCTGGCCCGAGCGCTCGCCGATCGGGGCGGACGGTGCCTGTATTGGAGCATGGAGCTGGTCCCCGCAGCGATATTTCCGCAAGAGGCGGATGCGGAGCTGACCGCGCGGTTTGTTTACGGATTGCGGAGCGATGCGGCTTGGGCGGCAGACTGTCTGCCCGGTCTTGTGTACCGGGCCGATTCCGGGATTGATTATTTTCCGGGCTTTCGTAAAGCGCGCGAGGCGCTGGAGCTGACCAGGGACGATGTGGGCAAGCTCGTTGCGTGTCTCAGACGGACTGGCAACTACGATGCGGTCGTGTTCGATCTGGAAGCAACGATGCACGATCGCGTGCTGGGGGCGCTCGCGGAGAGCGAAGCGATTGTCTGGCTCGTGACGGAGGACGGGCAGTCTGCGGAGCGCACCGGAAAGCTGCTGGCGGAGCTTGAGGAGCTGCGCGGTCCGGAACCGCAAGCCGGCGCGGGCAGGGGCGGGATTCGGCTGGTGATGAATAAGCATACCGGCTTCGACGGCCATATGCTGCCGATTCCCGGCGGCGCGGGAACGGCCCTCAGCCTTCCGATCGCGGTCAAGCTGCCGTACGTTTCCGGCTGGAAGCAGAGCCACGGCGCAAGGCGGCAGCGGCCCGAGCCGTTGTTCGAGGCGGGAATGGCCAGACTGGCGGAGACGATCCGCTCTTCCGAAGGAGGCGACGGTTTTCGATGATCGAGCCCATTGTCCGTTCGCTTCGCGAACGAATCCGCGAGCAGATCGATCTGTCCGGCTCCCATACGGACGACAGCTTTATGCGCATGATCGAAGAGACGGTGCTTCGCTATTCTCCGGATTTTTACTTATCGGCCAAGGACCGGAGGGATATCGTAACGGCCATCTATCATTCATTCCGGGGGCTGGACGTGCTCCAGCCGCTGATCGACAACCCGGCGATTACGGAAGTAATGGTCAATGCCCACGATGAAATTTTCATCGAGCTGGAGGGACGCATCGAGCGGGCGCCGGGGGCGTTCGAATCGGCGGAGAAACTGGAGGACGTCATCCAGACGATCGTGGCCAAAGTGAACCGGGTCGTCAACGAGTCCAGTCCGATCGTCGACGCCCGGCTGCCCGATGGCTCGCGGGTCAATGTGGTGCTGCCGCCGATCGCGCTAAAAGGTCCGGCGATGACGATCCGCAAATTTCCGGCCAGCCCTCTGCTGATGGACGATCTGGTCGCCCGCGGGGCGATCGGGACGGAAGCCGCCGAATTTCTGATCAAGCTGGTGCGGGCCAAATACAATCTGTTTATCGGGGGAGGGACCGGCTCGGGAAAAACGACGTTTCTCAACGCCCTGTGCGCCTTCGTTCCTGCCGACGAGCGGATCGTGACGATCGAGGATTCCGCCGAGCTGCAAATTCGGGGCGTGCCGAACTGGGTGCGGCTGGAGACGCGCAACGCCAATACGGAAGGCAAAGGGGCCATTTCGATCCGCGAGCTGATCCGGGCTTCCCTGCGGATGCGGCCGAACCGCGTCATTGTCGGCGAAGTGCGGGGCGCCGAGGCTTTCGATATGCTCCAGGCGATGAACACGGGACATGACGGCAGCCTCTCGACCGGCCATGCCAATTCCGTGGCGGATATGCTGAGCCGGCTGGAAACGATGGTGCTGAGCGGCGCGGCGCTGCCGGTCGGGGTTGTGCGCAAGCAGATCGATTCCGCGCTCGATGTGATGATCCACCTGTCGCGATTTCGCGACCGGAGCCGCCGGGTGACGGAAATTACCGAGCTGGACGGGATGGAGGAGGGCGAGCTGCGTCTGAATCCGCTGTTCGTATTCGTGGAGCGTGGAGAGGACGAGATGGGCCGGGTGATCGGCGGTCTGGAGCGTACCGCCAATCCGCTGCTCGGTGTGGAGAAGCTGAAGCTGGCCGGACTGGCCTAACGATGAAAGGAGGTGATCGATCGACATGTGGGGCGTAGCGATTGCGCTCTTGGGCGGGGGGGCGGCTTATGCCGTCTATTGGCTGGTCGGCCGCTTGACGAAGCGCCCCCTGCGCCATCAGGCTGAAAATCCGTCAGAATCGCGTGCTGCCGAGCGGGCCGCGGTCAAACGAGCGAAGGAGGCTCGCAGCGCAGGCTTCCGCGAAGCGGGCGACTACGACCATTATTTGATGTCGAAGACCGAGACGGTTACGGTATGCGCGATTGCAGGCGCGGTTTTGTTCGCTATCGGGTTTTTGTTCTACAAGAACATCGGCATTTGCCTCGTGCTCGCTATGGCCGGTCTTTATTTTCCGAAAATCCGGCGTAAGCAAATGATCCGCAAACGAAAAGACGAGCTGCGCCGCCAATTCAAGCATGCGCTATACTCGCTGTCCACCGCGCTGTCTGCGGGCCGATCGGTGGAGAACGCGTTCCGCGAGGCGGACGGCGACCTGCGGATGCTTTATCCGGACGCAGCGACGGATATGCAGCGTGAGCTGGCGCGCATTAACCGGCGCACGGAAAACGGAGAGCCGGTGGAAAAATCGCTGCTCGATTTCGGACGCCGCAGCGGCATCGAGGACGTTCTTCAGTTCGCAGAGGCGTTTGCGGCGTGCAAGCGGACGGGTGGGGACCTGGTCGAGGTGATGCGAAGGACGTCCAATATGATCGGGGAGAAGATGGAGATTGAACAGGATATCTCCGTTATGGTGGCGCAAAAAAAGTTCGAAGCGAGAGCGCTCGGCTTCATCCCGTTCATCATCGTCGCGTTTCTGGCCTTCAGCTCTCCGGACTATATGGAGCCGTTGTACGGGGGCGCCGGGCATCTCGTCATGACGGGGGCTCTGGGCATATTGGCGGCAAGCCAGTGGCTGGCCCGCAAAATTATGAATATCGGGACGTGAAACGATGGATATTCTTCGGTTTATGTCCCCGCTGTCGGCATCGATCGCAGCCAGGATGAAGCTGGCGGAACGGCTGTCCTCCAGCCGCTGGAATATTTATCAGAAGATGATCGCCCTGCACGGGGACGATGCCGACATGCGGCATACGAAACGGTTTGCCGCCGATCTCGTGTCTGCCGTTCTGCTGTGCGCGCTTCTGTTGGTCGGTTGCGCCGCGGCTACGGGCGGAGACGTCTACTTGATCGGAGCGCTGCTCGCCGCTCTGGCTTTGTGCCCGTTCGTTATGGTGCAGAGGCTCGATAAGCAAATCGCCGATAAAAAAAGAAAGCTGATCATGGAGCTCCCGGAATTTTTGAACAAGCTGACGCTTCTTGTCAATGCAGGCGAAACGGTGCAAGGAGCGATCGTACGCTGCGCGGAAGCTTACGGCGCCTCCGGAAGCTCGGGCCCGCTGCAAGCCGAATTGATGATGCTGGCGAACCGGCTCGGCAACAACGAGTCGTTCCCGATCGCGATGGAGAAGCTGAGCCGAAGATGCTCGGTCGCCGAAGTATCGGTTTTTACGACAACGGTGCTGATGAATTACCGGCGGGGAGGCGAACAGTTCGTCATGTCGCTGCGTGCCCTGAACCGCGATATGTGGGAAAAACGCAAGGCGATGACGCGCATTCTAGGCGAGGAAGCGTCCGCGAAGCTTATTTTTCCAATGCTGCTTATTTTGTTGGCCGTTATGGCGATTGTCGCGGCGCCTGCGGTTATGCTGATGGATTGACCGTCGAGAAGAAGGGGAGGAATGAATATGAAACAGCTGGGCAAACGCCTGCTGGGCTTTTGGCATGACGAGGAAGGTTTGGGCACGCTGGAGCTTCTGCTGATCGTAGCGGTTCTGGTTATCGTAGCGGTCGCGTTCCGCAAGTGGATTCTTGCTTTTATTAGGAAATTGTTTGGGGAGGCCAATACGGAACTGGACAATAAAGGAGTCCAGGATAACTGCTTCAGCACTCCGGACACTTGCACCAAATTACCGTAATGATCAGACGCGGCCATCCCATGGCTTATGCTCCCTCTTCCGCACTCCGGCCGGACTTAGGCAATGCGAGGAACTTGAACTTGAGGCCCATGAGACGGAGCGGCGCGCGTCTTATGGGGAACGCAGCGAAAGGAGCCGCCGCGCTGCAGCGGTTCGTCCGTTCTGAACGCGGCAGCTATACGCTGGAGTCCGCGCTCATTTACCCGACGATTTTATTGGCGCTTGTTTCCATCGTGTTTATGAGCCTGTTTCTTTATGAGAAATCAGTGTTGTATTACACGGCGTCGATGACGGCGGAGCGGGCCGCTTATAGTTGGGACAATACGCGCAAGGACTGGACGACGGGCAATGTCGCCCCAGGGCAATACGACGGCTTGTACTGGAGAACCGGCAGTGACGGGATAGGCGGCATGTTTGCCTTCGGCTCCGCCCTTGGACTGCAGAAGGTGCTGCTGCCCGCAGACGGCTCATCCGGGGGGCAAGGTCCGAAGGCGAAGCTGACAAGAGCCGCCGAAGGACTGCCGGCCGATGTAACGGGCGAGCTGACGTACCGTCACGGCTTGATCGATCGTGAAGTGACGGCCCGGCTCGGCCGCCGCGGCCTGCTGCCCTTTCTGGCCTCGCAGTGGGACAGCTCCTATATGCAGGCGCAGGTCAAATCCATTGTTACCGAGCCGGTCGAACTTATACGCAACGTCGATTTTGTCCGGACGTTTGTCGTACGGGTCAAGGATTTGATCACCGTATCCAAGGCGGGGGAAACGGTGCCGCGGGAGCCTCCGCCGGAACAGAAGAAGCTTGTGTTCGCCCGGGCTGAGGAAGCAGCGGTCTACGTGAGGGGGATCACCGGAGGCGTCAAGAAATGGGTGAGCGCGCCGAGCGGAGATCGGCAGCTCGATTCGCTTGATGCTGACGGTTTAATGCACGAGGTGAAGCTGGGATACACGTCCAAAGCGAAAGATATCCAGTCTCAGGTCGATAAAGATCTTGAATTGATGCGGCAAAGCTCGGAAGTAAAGGGCGTCGTCTGGCACTTCTTTCGTAAAGAAAAAGACGGCAAGATCGGGCCGTCCAAGCCGCTGCGCGATTATTTGGAGCAGCGGGGCATCATCGTCGTTATCCATCAATAACGAAACGAGGGGGCAAAGTCATCATGTGGAAATCCCGGGCCGGCACGGTTTCGTTGTCGCTTATCCTGCTGCTGGCCCCGATGTTCGCCTTCCATGCCGCACTGATCGACGCCGCGCGGGCGAAGATGGGCGAGCGCCAGACGGAAGCGGCCGCCAAGGCCGCACTCCGCTCCGTGCTGTCCGCATACGATCCGTCCTTGCGCAACTACGGTTTGTTCGCCATCGGCCAAAGCCCGGAGGAAAGCCGCGAGCTATTCGGGCAGGTGTTCAAGGACAATCTGGATGCAGGCGGAGCAGACGGGGCGTATCGGCTTATTGTTCCGGCGGCTTCGTCCACCACGCTACAGCCTCTGTATACGCTCGGCAACAAGGCGGTATTTCAGCGGCAGGTGCTCGAAGAGATGAAGTACCGGGCACCCATCGAATTCGCCTTGAGCGTTACCGATAAGTTGAAAAACAAATCGGGAGCGACGTCCATGCTGTCCGGGGTGTCGTCTTTTACGAAGCAGGCGCAAGCGATCGAGCAGCTGCTGGAACAACGCGACGACGAACTGGACGAAGCCTGGACGAGCTCGCAGCGGCTTGTAGAGAAAGCCGGACTGTTTCGCGCCTACTATGCTCGCAAGCTGGAAAGGCTTGACGAGCTGTGCCGGCTTATCGGCTTGCGTGATGCCGAGGAAGTAACCCGTTCCATCCAATCGCTCAAAGCGCAGGCTGAAGCGGTTCGGCGGTCGATCGCCGAGAGACAGGCCGGGTTGGCGGGAATGCTGCAAGCCGGCGTTCAGGCCGCCGAGGCGATTGCCGCCATCCAGCAATCGATCAACGAGCTGGAGCGCAGTCTTGGCGAGATGAACCGGCAGATCGGCGATTTGGAGACGATTTTGCGGTATATTGCCGAATATACGCTGCTGCTCCAGACGACGAAGCTGGAGGCGAAGCGCGATCAGCAGACGGTATCCGCACTAACGGCGGACATTTTCCAGCGTCTCGACCGGGCCAAGGCGCTGGACGAACGAATACGCGAGCAGGCAGGCGCCAGCGCGTCGTCCACGGCCGAATTATCTCCGGAAGTCTGGGCGGTAGCGTCCAAGCCGGATTCTTATTACATGCAGTACAAAACCGGTGTCGGGGGCATCGGGGCTTTGTTCAACGGCTTCGAAGCCGCTCTGGACGCAACGACGCTGTTCGTCGGAGCCGCCAAGTTCGATTCGGTTCGTATGCAGGTGCTGTCGGATTCGAATAACGCTTACGGAGCGAAAGCCGAGCAGTTTGCCGCCGCCCAAGGAGCGGAGGAGGAGCGCGGGAACGCGTCGCGCAGCGAAATAGCCAAAAGAAAAAAAGAGCAAAAAACGAAGTTCGCCGGCGTTTGGGATGAAGCCCGTAAACTATGGGCGGCTTGCGGAAACGGCGACTCGGATGCGTATGCGCGGCTGGAAACCGGCAATCCCGCTTCCGGCGAGGCTGCGCTTTACCGCAAGTACGCCGAGTATAACCGGACCGAACCGGTTGTTGCTGCCGGAGTGGACGAGATGGGCGACGCCGACAAGGCGATGAAGCAGACGACGGGCATGATCGACAAGCTGCTGGAAGGCATTTCGAACGCGGCCGGCGCATTCCGCGACGAGCTGTATATCAATGAATATGCGCTGACGACTTTCAATTACCGGACATACGGCAAAGAAAAGGAGCCGGACGGACAGCCCAAAAAAGAGTATGGAGCATCACAGAGGGACAGCCATCAACTGCAAGGGCAGGAGGCGGAATATTTGCTGTACGGGCTCGGCTCCTGCCTTAAAAACCAATCGGCCGCCTATACGGAAATGTTCGCGATCCGGCTGGCGATTCGCACGGCAGAGGCGCTGATGGCTCCCGAATCGAAAATCGTCACGTTCGGCAATCCTTTGCTGACGCTGCTGTGGGCGCTTGCGGAGGGAGCCGGAAAAGCGTTTATCGATATGACGAAGCTTGTCAACGGCGAAGAGGTGGTCGTATCGTCCAAGGCGCCACCGATGTTGACGATGGGCTACAAAGACTACTTGCGCCTTTTTATGCTGATCCAAACGAAGCGCGACCCGATGACGGCCCGCATGCAAAGCCTGATCGATCTGAATACGGGATGCGACTTGCGCCAAGCGGTCTCGCAAATGCAGGCCCGCACCGAAACGAAGCTGGGCTTGTGGTTTATGCCCTACACGATGACCGCTTTCGGATACCCGACCGAAGGCAACAAGGCGGTTATAGCCAAATCCGTCGTCCTGTCTTATTGATGTTGCTGCGACGGCCGGAAAGGGGGAGAGGAGTGTAAACAAAACGGCGAGCGCTTCCTATACAGCTGCCCGCAAGACGAAGGCCCCGTCGGCGACAGGCTTGGTCCGATCGTTGGCCCGCGACGTGAGCGGCAGCGTCAGCCTGGAGGCGACGGTGGCGCTGCCCTTTTTCCTCGCCTTTGTGCTTGCGCTGGCATGCCTGATCAAACTAACGGTAGCGGATATGGCGCTGCAAAGCGCGGTGGCCGAGACGACCAAACAGATGGCAGCCAGCGCCTATCCGGTGGACCAGCTTGCCGAAGAAGCGATTCAGGCTTACGCGCAGAGCGGCGTCGGCCAGAAGGCTAGCGAGTGGCTCGGGCAGATTGGTGCGGCGAGGGACAAGCTAGAGCAAGGGGAACAGTGGGTTGAAGACTACAAAGCGTACATACCCGATTTTATGGTCAATTTGGTGGAATGGGAGCGGGAGATTAGAGAGAAAACCGCGCAGATGGCCTTGGACGAGGCCGAACGGTTCGTGGCCGAGCGGATCACTCCGCTTGTTCATGCCGCCTTCAAGCAGGCGGTCATGCATTATGCCGATGAAGGCGTTTTGAAGGCGGACAAGCTAAGCGTAACTCGTGTTGTGCTGCCCCGTTTCGGAAGCGACGACAACCGGTTGATCGGAATAACGGCGGAATATACCGTCAAGCTGCCGATTCCGTTCGTGAGAAAGACGATTACGCTGCGAAAAACGGCGGTGGAGCGAATTTGGACGGGAGCGTAAGCGGGCGGCTGCGGAACGTCTCCGGAACGAAGGGAGCCCGAACAGATTTTTATCGGAATGAGCAGAACAGGTGAAAAAGTACCGGCGACGGGGCGAACGGACTGGCCGCGCTTTTGACGAGAGAGAGGAGCTTAGGGCGATGATTGCCGGATTGATTGTATTGCTGGCGATATGTTTTTATCACGATTGCAAGGAAAGTAAAATCCCGAACCGCTATACGGTATCCGGTATTGCGCTTGGCCTGTCGTACCAAGGCTGGAGCGGAGGCTGGGACGGTCTGGCGCATGCCGCAATCGGCTTTGCTGCCGGCTTCGGCATTATGCTTGCGCTGTATGCCATGCGTGCCGTAGGGGCGGGGGACGTCAAGCTGTTCGGCGCCATCGGCGCGATGACCGGAGGGGTCTTTGTTGTAAACGGCGCATTCAACTCCATTGTTTTGGCCGCTGTGATCGGGCTGGTCCTCGTCGCTTTCCGCGGCGAGCTGTTGCACCGGCTGCGTCATACGTTTGCGCTCGTGTTCAACCTGCTGCTGCTCCGAGACGTCAAGGGCATGCTTGCCTACAAGAGCAAGGCGGCCACGTTTCCGTTCATGTATGCCGTATTGCCGGCCATGGCGCTGACCTCTACCTACTGCTCTCCGCTGACTTGAAGGAGGGACTTGGACTCCCATGAATCAATCTTTATACGGCTTTCATTACGACTTCGTCCGGCATCGAGGCACCTGCCTTGTCTTATCCGGAACGAAACCGCTTAGTTTTGGCCAACTCGAGCGGATCGAGCTGCGGATGCTGGAGGGCGACGCTATTCCCGGCCTGCTGCCGTTCGAGGCCGAGGAAATCGATCTGAACGTACGTCTCCGCTACGATATTACAGGCAAGCGGATGCTGTCGCAGTGGATGAAGACCGGCAAGCTTACGCTTGCGTCTTACTACCGGTTGCTGCTCGGCTGCGCGGGCACGATCGACGACAGTCAAACGTATATGCTGCGCGAGGATGGTTATTGGCTCCACGATGAGTTTATTTTTGTCGGCAGCGACAATGATATTGCCGGGGATTTATCGCTGCTTTACGTACCGGTCCGCGATGCGGACAATAAACCGCCGGTTCGGGTGCAGTTCAAGGAGCTGGCGCTTCGGTTGTCGGCCTGCATCGAACGGATCGAGGGTGGGGGCTTCACGGCTCTGATGGCCGCTTTGAACCGCGACCGGTTCGAATTCCGCGATATCCGTTCGCTGCTTGCCGGTCTGCTCGATCCGGAGGCGTCGCGCGAATCCGCCCGTTATGCGTCCGGTTTCGAACCGGAGCCTGTTGCCGCGACTCCCGCTCCGCCGCAGAGGGAGCACGAGCCGTCACCCTTCTCCGCCGTCTCGCAACGCCTGTCCTCCAGTTCGCGAAACGAGCCCGCCGATTCGCCTCGACCGTTCTCCGCGCTGCCGGTATCGGGATCGGAGGAAGAAGCGCGTCCGGTCTTGCCGTCATGGATTTCATCCGCAAAGCCGCTTCATTCGCGCATGCGTTCCCCTGACGAGGAGCCCGGCCCAGAGCCTTGGTCCGGCGAAGGGAGCACCCCGGCAGAGGTATCGGCCGCGACCGCCGCAACGCCGCGGACCCGCAAGCAAGCCGCGCTCGGGGCGGGGGCTGCGGCAGCGTTGGTTTTGCTGATCTGGAGCTTTTATCCGCCGGACGCAGCGGAAGGGTTTCTCAGCATATGGTCCGGACTGACGGTGCTGCTGCTCGATGCGCTGTTCGTCTGGCTGCGGCTCGGACCGTCTTTGCCGCTGCCGTCCGGCCTGGAGTCGTTGGCCCGGTCCTACAAGGAGATGGAGGAGCGGGAAATGACCGGCCTGACCGGCCTGCTCTCCGCACGTCCTTCCGTACAGCCTTCCGCACAGCCGTCGGCCGTCGCCCCGGCTCCGCGCGCCGATCGTCCGAAGCCTTGGCTGCCTGCCGGTCAGGAACCTGCGCTGCGGCGTCCTGAGGGGCAGGAGTCTGTCTTGCCGCAGCCCGTGGAGTCGTATGGAGCTGCGTCCACGACGCTGCTGCGCCAGCCCGATGCGACCGTGCTGCTGCGGCCGGGGACGTCCCGTCTGTCCGGACAAGCGGAAGACGGAGCGGATGGGAAGCGGCCTCCCGTGCTGGAGGTCGCCAAGAGCGGAAAGGCCGAGCGGCTCCCGCTTGCCGGAGAACGGTTTCTGATCGGCCGAGAGCGCGATGCGGTCGATTATGTAGAAGAAGCCGCCGGAGTATCGAAGCTGCACTTGGAAATCGCCCGCGAGCAGTCCGACTACTTTGCCAAAGACCTCGGCTCCAAAAACGGGACGTTATGGAACAACGAGCCGATGGTTCCTTACAAGCGCTATCCATTGGCAAACGGGGATACGCTCCAGGTGATCGGCACGCGCTTTACGTTCCGCCTGCCGGAGTCCGACTGACAGCTCGAAAGCTCCCGTACGCAAGGAAGCGCGTCCCTCGCGAACATCGGTAGACCTTACGGTCGATACCGATGAGTGGCAAGGGGCGCGCTTCCTGTAGCTGGACTGCTTTATGAGATTACCGGTATTCCCGCGGAATGCGGCGGGCTACGCCGGTACGGATAGCCGCTTCCACGACGCGGTCGCGGATCAGTTTGGCCACTTTCTGATTAAAGGCGCTCGGGATAACGTACAGCTTGTTGCGCTCTTCGTCGGTAATAACCGAGGCGATCGCTTCGGCGGCAGCTAGCTTCATCTCTTCGTTGATGTCCGTTGCCCGGCAGTCGAGCGCCCCGCGGAATATGCCGGGGAAGCAGAGCACATTGTTGATCTGGTTCGGGTAGTCCGAGCGACCCGTCGCCACGACGGCGGCTATATCCTCGATCTCCTCCGGTCTGATTTCCGGATTCGGGTTGGCCATGGCGAATACGATCGGGTCGGCCGCCATGCTCAGCACGTCCTCGCGCTTCAGCAAGCCTGCCGCGGACACGCCGATAAACACGTCGGCACCTGCCAACACTTCTTGCAACGAGCCGGTCGTTTTGTTCGGATTCGTATTCTCCGCATACCAGGCCCACATTGGGTTGTCATAGTTCCGGCCCGATACGAGCGCGCCATCCCGGTCGACGCCGATCAGTTCCTTGACGCCGGCTGCGAGCAATATTTTACTGCAGGCGATACCGGCTGCGCCGATACCACAGACCACGACCTTGATCGAATCGATCGACTTGCCGACCAGCTTGAGTGCGCTGATCAGTCCGGCATACAGCACGACCGCTGTTCCGTGCTGGTCGTCGTGGAATACGGGGATGTCCAGCTCGCGCTTCAGCCGTTCTTCGATCTCGAAGCAGCGGGGAGACGCGATGTCTTCCAGATTAATGCCCCCGAAAGCGGGAGCGATCGCTTTGATCGTGCGAATGATTTCTTCCGTGTCCTGCGTATCGAGGCAAACCGGAAAAGCGTCCACATCGGCGAACTGTTTAAACAGCATCGCTTTGCCTTCCATAACCGGCATGGCGGCGTACGGGCCGATGTTGCCGAGTCCGAGCACCGCCGTGCCATCGGAGACGACGGCAACCGTATTGCGCTTGATCGTCAAGGAGTAAGCTTTGCGCGGGTCCTCTTTGATGGCCAAGCATACGCGGGCTACGTCAGGCGTATAGACGCGGGACAAATCGTCCCGGTTTTGGATCGGGCTTTTCAGCTTCGTCTCGATTTTGCCGCCTAGATGCAAGAGAAACGTCCGGTCGGACACGTTAACGAGAGCGACCCCGTCGAGTTCCTTAATCTTATCCACGATTTTCGATGTGAATAACGTATCGGCCACATTGACCGTCAAGTCGCGAATCGACAGCTCTTGCTTCGTCTGGATGACGTCAATCGCGACCAAGTCTCCGCCTTCATCGGCAATGGCGGATACGATATCGCTGAATCGGATCCGGTTGGTGTCGATTTCAAGACGCAAAATAATACTTTTCCCCGTGATTAACTGCTTGTTTCCTTCGCTCACGATGATGGCCTCCTTCAAAGCTACAGAGTGGTGGACGACTTTTCTGTTGCTCCATCAGTGTATACCAATCGCCGGCAAAAACCAATATGTGGACGCGAGTGGCGATTTTATCGGCAAATTCCCGAGCTTTCCCTTTGAAGCGGCCCCAAATTATGCTATACTAACGATTTGATGGCAAGATTCGATAAGGGGGATTCGCTACATGATCAGTACAAGCAACGTTACGCTGCGTTACGGCAAACGCGCCTTGTTCGAAGACGTTAACATAAAGTTCACGCCGGGCAATTGCTACGGTTTAATTGGTGCAAACGGGGCCGGCAAATCGACGTTTCTGAAAATTTTGTCCGGCGAAATCGAGGCGAACAGCGGCGAGGTATTCGTTACGCCCGGCGAGCGGTTGGCCGTGCTCAAGCAAAACCATTTCGAATTCGACGACGTTCAAGTATTGAAGACGGTCGTAATGGGCCACCGGGAACTATACTCTATTATGGAAGAGAAGGACGCGCTGTATGCAAAGCCGGACTTCTCCGAGGAAGACGGCATGCGCGCCGCCGAGCTGGAGGGCGAATTTCAGGAGCTGAACGGCTGGGAGGCGGAGTCGGATGCGGCATCGCTGCTGCTCGGCCTGGGTATCGGCACCGACCTGCACGACAAACAAATGAAGGAGCTGAGCGGCAACGAGAAAGTACGCGTGCTGCTGGCGCAGGCGCTGTTCGGCAGCCCGCAAAACCTGCTGCTTGACGAGCCCACCAACCATTTGGACATCGAATCGATCAACTGGCTGGTCAACTTCTTGGGCCGCTTCGAAGGCACCGTTATCGTCGTATCCCATGACCGCCACTTCCTGAACGAAGTTTGTTCGCATATTGCCGATATCGACTTCGGCAAAATCCAGCTGTATGTCGGCAACTACGATTTCTGGTACGAATCCAGCCAATTGGCGATCAAGCTGATGCGCGACGCCAACAAGAAGGTGGACGAGAAGCGCAAAGAGCTGGAGACGTTTATCGCCCGATTCAGCGCCAATGCGTCCAAGTCGAAGCAGGCTACCTCCCGCAAAAAGCAGCTGGAGAAGCTGACGCTCGACGACATCAAGCCTTCCAACCGGAAATACCCATATATCAATTTCAAACCGGAGCGCGAAGCCGGGAAAAACATATTGACGGTCGACCGGCTCAGCAAGACGGCGGACGGCGAAAAGCTGCTTAACAATATCAGCTTTGTCGTCAACAAAGGGGACAAAATCGCGCTTGTCGGTCCGAACGGGTCCGCCAAATCGACCTTGTTCCAGGTACTTGCGGGCGAGATCGAGGCCGATCAGGGCGAATTCGTATGGGGCGTCACGACGACCCAAGCCTATTTTCCCAAGGACAACGCTACTTATTTCGACGGCGTTGACCTGACTTTGGTCGACTGGCTGCGCCAATATTCGAAGGATCAGGACGAGACCTTTATCCGCGGCTTCCTCGGCCGGATGCTGTTCTCCGGCGAAGAATCGCTCAAGAAAGCATCGGTGCTATCCGGGGGAGAGAAAGTCCGCTGCATGCTGTCCAAAATGATGCTGAGCGGAGCCAACGTGCTGATGCTCGACGAGCCGACGAACCATCTCGATCTCGAGTCCATTACCGCGCTTAACAACGGCTTGATCGACACCGACGTGACGATGCTGTTCGTCTCGCATGACTGGCAGTTTATCCAGACGGTCGCCAACCGGATTATCGAGATTACCCCGAACGGTCTGATCGACCGGCAGATGACGTACGAAGAGTATTTGAGCAATGCCGACGTGAGCAAGCTGCGCGAAACGCTTTACGTTTAAATTGCGGCGGGGGAACTTTACAATGTTCTCCCGTTTTTTTTGTTGATCGCAGCGACAAGCTATCGGAACGGCTTCCCTTCCGTCTTTTTGAAGAAACGGGGCGAAAAAGAAGGATGGGCGGCCTCTGTGTCGTAATATATATGGAAATATGGTAATATGACAGTTTAGACTTGCCGACGGGGCGTCGCTAAAGGGGCCGGGAACCGGAAGGAGAGGATCGTATGTTCGACCCGACGATCTATGAAAATTTGAAAGTCGTGTTCGAAGGAGCCGTTTACGATCTCGATCTGGACGGGCAAATCGTCGTCATTCATCGTGCCGACCTGATGGATCTGGCCGCGATGTCCAGAAGCTATGCCATACGCTTCAGGCTCAAGGACGGGCATAGCTCGGCGGAAATCCGCCTGTCCGCCGGTCTGACCGATCTGGCGGGAGAGAAGCTGGAATGGCGCAACGCCCGGCCGGGCTGCGGCCTGGAAATCGTGTTTTCGCTTATGCTGCGCAACCCGGTAACGGCTTGCCGCAACATTCAGGATATTTTGCAGCAAATATGGGATATCGGCACTGCGGTCGTCCAGACGCTGTCCTTCCGGTATGGCGATGACGGATCGCGCTGCCATAACGAAATCGCAGTCCGGTTCGACCGTAAAATCGGGGAAAGTCAGGTGAGCGACATCCCCGACCTGCTGGAGCATACGGTGCGCACGCTGCGGCAGTTGGAGCCTTATCATACGGAGGAGTAAACGAATGCCGGAACGTTCGGAGGCCGAACTGCGCAAGCAGACGGAGAGCGGCGAGCCGTTCGCCGTATATATGTATACGCCGCTGTGCGGAACCTGCAAGGTCGCGGCCCGCATGCTGGAGATCGTAGAGGCGATGCGGCCCGCATACGCGCCTGTCCGGGTCAATGTGAACGAGCTACCCAAGCTTGCTCAGCAATGGCAGGTGGAAAGCGTCCCGTGCCTGCTGCATATCGAGGGGGGCGCGGTACAACGCAGGCTCTATGCTTTTGCGTCGGTGGAAACGGTGCTCGCTTTCCTGGAGCCTTTGTACGAGAAGACGAATAGGAAGGATGAAAACCGATGAGCAGCAATGAAACCTATGTCCGGATCGAGCATAAGACCGGCGCGTATATCGCCAAGACGGTCGAGACGTCCCCGCCGCGTACGCTGGTGGAAATCGTCGGCGTCGAGCGGCATCCTTTACAGGGTGATCTGCACCACCCATACGATCCGGACGTGCCGCTGTTTCACGAACGGAGAGCGTCCGCATACCGGGAGAAAGTGTGGGTCCCGACGAATGCGGCCAAGCCATACGAAGGCGACATTCCCCCTTATGCCGAATCGCTGCGCCGGGCGTGGGAGGAACTGGTCCAAGAGACGGGCAGACTGGCTGAGGGCGAGGACGCGCACGAGGGCGGTCCCGGGCTGAAGGAATGGGCTCGTAAAGCGCTGCACAATCTGCGCCAGCTGGAGAAAGACTATTGGGGATAAAAAAATGATACAATATAGCAATAATGCGACAATGGGTCGAAATGGAGGAGCTTGTGCATGCTGACAATCGGAATAGCCGGAGGAACCGGCTCGGGTAAAACAACGGTGGCGGAGCGTCTGGTCGAATCGCTCGGACCGCAGGACGTCGTTCTGCTTTCCCAGGACTCGTATTATGCCGACAACCGGCATCTATCCATACAGGAACGGGAGCGCGTCAATTACGATCATCCGGATTCGGTCGACGGCGATTTGCTGCTGAGCCACCTGCGCATGCTGCGCAGCCGTCAGGCGATCGATATGCCTATATACGATTTTTCCAGCCATACGCGAATCGACGAGACCGTGAACATTCAGCCGAAGTCCGTCGTCATTCTGGAGGGTATTCTCATTTTCGCCGATCCGGCGATTCGGCAGGAGCTCGATATTAAGGTGTTTGTCGATACGGATGCCGACGTGCGGGTGCTGAGACGGATGTCGCGCGATATTCAGGAGCGGGGACGGTCGTTCGATTCGGTGTTCCACCAATATTTGAATACAGTGAAGCCGATGCATGACGCCTTCGTGGAGCCTTCCAAACGGTTCGCCGATCTGATCGTTCCCGAAGGCGGCCAGAACGAAATCGCGATCGGACTGCTCGCTTCTCGCATCCAGACCTATTTGAAGATCGGGTAAGAGAGGAAGTGGACCGGTTGAGCGAATCATGGACGTCGATGAGCCAAGTTCCGCAGCAGCAGCTGCAGGATCGGCTTCAATCGGTTAAAACGTTGGCCGGAGACGAGCGGGCGGCAGAGCTGTACGAGATTGTCAAGGATGCGGATACGGGCGACCATTATTTGCACTACGCCTACATGCACCTGACGGTCGCGGACGGCGAGGAGCAGACGTACCACCAGCTGCTGCCGCTCGACAGCGACAACGTGCTGGGGATTCTATTCGGAGGGCAGCCGTATGCCTATCCCGATCATTGGCGCAGCCCATACTTGCGCAACGGTCCGGATGGCACCTACGTCTGGTTTGATCCCTCGCAGTCGTTCGAGGGAGCGGCGGAAGGGCAGGAGAAGCTGGCCCGGGAAGTGGTCGGCATGCTGGGCGAATGGAAGAGACGGGGGACGTACGATTCCGAATCGGTCAAACGGCTGCTGGAGCAGATCGACCGAACGATGGAGCGGGACGAAGAACGTTAAGCCGTCTCGATGCCGTGCAAAATCGAAACGAAAAAATCCGGTTCTCCTTTCGAGAGACCGGATTTTTTCGTTTTTCGGGCTAACCGAACCGGTTGAGCGGAATGGAGACGGTGAACGTCGTTCCGTTCTCCTCGTTGCTTTCTACCGTAATGCTGCCTCTGTAGGCATGGACTCTTTTTTTCGTAACCGCCAGACCGATGCCGGAATGGGCATCGGTTCCTTTGGTGCTGTATCCCGGCTCGAATATTTTCGATTTCTCGGCGTCAGTCAGCGTTCGTCCCGGGTTGCGTACGGCGATGATCATCGACCCTTCGCGATAGGAGCCGCTCAGCTCGACCCAGCGCTCCCGGACAGGCAGCCCTGCCACCTCGTCAAAGGCATTGTCGATCAAATTGCCGATAATGATCACGATATCGACCGAGGTGACGCCCAGGTTCAGGCTGCCGATCGGGGCGAACTGGTGACGGAAATCGATATGTTTGTCCATCGCGGTCACGACCTTGGATTGAACGATTGCCGCCAAGGCGGGATGGCCGATTTGAATAATATCGTTTGTCTGACGAATTCCCCCGACCAGTTCTCCGGTATAGCGGTGCAGGTCGTCGTATTTTTTCAGCTGAAGAAACGTATGGATCGTCTGCACATGGTTCAGAAAATCGTGTCTTTGTCCGCGAATGGTCGTAAACATATCGTTGACTTCGTCGATGTACGCCTCCTGGGTAACCCGAACCGCCTCGTCTTTGCTCCGCCGGATCGCCTGGAACACGATAAACAGCAGCACGAGACTGATCGCCGTTGTCGTCACGAGCCGGCTGACGATCCAACGGGCTTGCACGCTGAGAGCCTCGTGAATGACGTTGGAATCGAACACGACTCCGATCACATACGGGTAATCGTCTTCGGCTGCCGGCGAAGAGTTAGGTGCAGGGACGAAGCTCTTCACCACTTTATGCCCGTTCAGCTCGGCCAGGCGTGTAATCGGCTTGTTCGAATCGTACGCTTCCCGGACAAAGGCGGCATCGCTGGTCCGCTCGCTGTATACATAAGTGCCGAATGGAATCGGACGCTGGTTCAACGGGACATAGGGGCGACCTTTCGGCGATTTGGACAAGGCGAGCGGTTTCCCAAACGTATTCACGTTGAAGCCGGTCATCTCCAGCATCCCCGGATTGTCTACGATCATGCGGTGCAAAATGGCGTCAGGGCCGACGAGCCGATCGTATTGCTCGATCTGGACGTCTTCGACGTAAGGGCTGACGATATAATCCGTCGTGCCATCGTAAAAATACCCCCACTTGGTCATTAGGGAAGGATCGGCAAGCTCGATCGAATCGGACCAGTAATTGGGCAGCTTCTGCCCTTCGGGGATCGTCACGTTCCGGTTTTCCAGCAGCTGCTGAAGGGCTGTATACCAATAGCCCCACTTTTCCGCACCCGCCATAAGCTCCATCGGATCAGAGGAGCGAACCGGGACAAAATCGTCCCCCCGCCGCTGAAGGAGCGCAATGTGGGAGACGCCGAGCTCGCTGCTTAGCTGTTCCAGCTGGGCGTTGCTGACGTTTTCCGCCCGCGGGGGCAGCCGGTCTTTGGCCGCGATGGCGGCGATGCGCAGCTGCTGCCCAACCATGCTTTCGATGTATCGTACGCTTGTTTTATACCGGTCAATGGAATCGCGCAAATGATAGGCGGCCTGCAGCGATTGCTGCTCGACATGGTCGACGAGCTTGTTCTTAATCGTATAATAAAACATGACGTTATTAAAAAAGAGCATAAGCACTATACTTACAAACACGATATACAGGAAAGGCGATCTCGGTTGCATGAAACACCCCGATAAGTAGTCGCACGGGCAGTCCTGCCGCGGCAACAGAATAGGCGAACAGGCAAGATGCCAGCTACACCCATTATAGCTGAAAAGTAGTGATTTTGTTATTGTTTTTTCGACTTTATTCGATAAAATAATCAAAAAATAAGTCGTAATTTGTCAGTTATGTACCAGAATTTGTGCATAATCTCGGGCATCTTGAACAAGCGTCGCCCCATATCCTTTACAAAGCGCGTTTAATCGGAAAGAGCCGCGTCCCATGCGGCTCAAGCGCACAGGAAGGTGGATGACGCATGGACCCGCGACCCTGGCATTCCCATTACCCGCAAGAGGTGCCGCCCGTTCTCGATTATTCGTCCGCGCCGCTGGCAGCTTTGCTGCAGGAAGCGGCCGACCGGTACCCTGACCGGACGGCTATGACGTTTTTCGGCAAAAAAACGACTTACCGCCACTTGCTCGACCGCGCATACCGGTTCGCCGACGCTCTGCAACGTCTCGGGGTTCGACCGGGGGATCGCGTCGGACTGCTGCTGCCCAACATTCCGCAATACGTAATCGGCTTCTACGGCACGCTATTTGCCGGCGGCGTCGTAGTCCAGCTGAATCCGCTGAACGTCGAGCGCGAGCTGCTGCGTCACATCACGGACGCGGGGGCGGAGACAATCGTATGTCTGGACCTCCTTCTGCCGCGCATCCGCCGCATTCGCGAGAAGGCCGGCTTGAAGCGTATTATCGTAACCGGCATCCGCGAGGAGCTGCCCGCCGTTAAGAAAGCGCTTTATCCGCTCGTTCAGAAAAAGGACCGGGATGCGCGGAGCTACGATGCGGAGGGGGAGCAACTGTTCGAGTTCCGGCGTTTGCTTCGTACTGCCAAGCCCGTTCTCCCGGCTGTCGACATCGAGCCGGAAACCGACGTGGCGGTGCTGCAATATACCGGAGGCACGACCGGCATCGCCAAAGGAGTGATGCTGACTCACGCCAATTTAACGGCCAACGTGAGCCAATGCCGGGCGTGGCTGTACAAAGTGGAGGGCGGGCAAGAAGTGATGCTGACCGCGGTGCCGCTTTTTCACGTTTACGGAATGACCGTGTGCATGAACTTCGGCTTGTCCATCGGAGCGAATCTCCTATTGGTGCCCAAATTTGAAATCGAGTCTTTGCTGAAAACGATTCATCGCTTCAAGCCGACTATTTTTCCCGGGGCACCTACGATGTACCTTGCGATTAATCATCATCCCGCAGCGGCGGTCAAATACAGGCTGTCTTCGATCCGCTGCTGTATCAGCGGTTCCGCGCCGCTGCCCCAAGAAGTGCAGCAGCAGTTTGAGAGGCTGACCGGAGGGCGATTGGTCGAAGGGTACGGCTTGTCGGAATGCTCCCCAGTGACGCACGTGAATCCGATGTGGGGACGCAGCAAGAGCGGCAGTATCGGCTTGCCCTGGTCCGATACCGATGCGAAAATCGTCGATCCGGATACGCTCGAGCCGCTTGCGCCTCAGGAGATCGGCGAACTGTTTGTCCGCGGCCCTCAAGTGATGAAAGGGTACTGGAACAAGCCGGAGGAAACGGCAAAGACGCTTGTCGACGGCTGGGTGCGAACGGGAGATATGGCCTTTATGGACGAAGAAGGCTATTTCCATATTGTCGACCGCAGGAAGGATATGATTATCGCCGGGGGCTTCAACATTTTCCCGCGGGAGGTAGAGGAGGTGCTGTTCGAGCATCCGGACGTGCAGGAGGCGGCGGTTATCGGCATTCCCGACGAGTACCGAGGCGAGACGGTGAAAGCATTTGTCGTCCGGAAGCCGGGGACGGACGTCTCCGAGCAAGCGCTGAACGGCTTCTGCCGATCGAAGCTGGCTGCCTACAAGGTGCCGCGCGTATACGAGTTTCGCGATTCGCTGCCGAAGACGATGGTCGGCAAGGTGCTGCGCCGGGAGCTGAGGGAGGGGGAACGGACGGAGGACGATGGATCCAAGGAGTAAGCCCCGAAAGGGTGCACGAAAAAGAGATGCTCCGGGCATAAAGCCCGGAGCATCTTCGGTAAGGAGCGCGACAGCGATCAGCGGCCGCGGCGATACGGACCGAAAGGCATTGCTGACGCCGAAGGATATTCGTTTCTCTCGGAATAGCAATAGACGTGGCGAGGTACGGGCACGCAATGATGGCGGTTGACCACCTCGACTTGATGAATGACGTTAACGATTTGCGGGTGGTAGTGGTCGCGGTATACCACTTTTGGCGGATCGAAGACATTACTGGTCGGACACAACGGTTTTGGGCAATGAGACATTTTATAAATTCATCTCCTTTATGTCGGGATACGGGATATTATATGACTCCCCGTCTGCCGGGGAATGTGTTAGCGCCTAGTTCTTGTACCCATTTGTGGCTGTCGGCTCAAAATGTCCGTAGTCGGCTTCGCGGCGCGGTGTTACAATGGATGGGAATCGTCGCATCAGCGGCGGTTACGGGAGAGGAGGAGTCCGATGGATCGGCATAAGGTTCGGGCATGGGTCATGTACGATTGGGCTAACTCCGCGTTCGCGACGACGATGATAGCGGCGGTGCTTCCGATCTTTTACAGCGGGGTAGCCGCCTCGACGCTGCCGAACGAGCAGATGGCGACCTCGTACTGGGGAATGACGCAGTCCATCGCGATGCTGATTGTGGCGGTGCTGACGCCCATCCTGGGGGCGATCGCCGACTACAGCGGCTTCAAGGTACGGTTTTTGCGGCTGTTTTCGTATTTGGGCATACTCGCTTCCCTTTGCTTCGTCTTTGTAGGCAAGGGCGACTATGTGCTCGCCTCGTTTCTGTTCATACTGGGGACGATCGGCTTTACCGGAGGCAATGCTTTCTACGATGCGCTGCTGAACGATCTGGTCGAGCCTGAGAAGCGCGACTACATATCGTCCAGAGGCTACGCCTACGGCTATATCGGCGGCGGCGTGCTGCTTATTCTTAACCTGTTGATGATTCAGAAGTTCGAATGGTTCGGGCTGCCCGACAGCTTGGCGGGTACGCATCTGTCGTTTGCCTCGGTTGCGGTGTGGTGGTTCGTCTTTTCCTTGCCGCTGTTTCGCCGGGTCAAAGACACAAGGACGGGTTCGTCGCATACGATCGGACAATATGCCAAGATCGGATTTTCGCGCATCATACATACGTTTAAACGCATCAGACGTTACCCGGAGCTGCTCAAATATTTGATTGCCTACTGGTTCTTCAATGACGGAATCAGCACGATCATTACGATGGCCACGATCTACGGCACCGAGATCGGGCTCGATTCGTTCAGCCTGATCGCCGCGCTCGTCATCACGCAGTTTGTCGGTATTCCGTTCACGCTGTTGTTCGGTAAAATCGCCCAGCGGCTTGGTTCTAAAATTTCTCTCTACATTTCGCTCGGCGTCTATGTTCTAATTGTCGTGTTCGGATATTTCATGACCCAGGCGTGGCAGTTTTATGCGCTGGCCTGTGTGGTGGGGATGGTTCAGGGAGGCAGTCAGGCGATCGCTCGTTCGATTTACAGCCGTCTGGTCCCATCGGATCGCCCGGTCGAGTTTTTCGGCTTCCTGAGCGTTTCCAGCAAATTTTCCGCGATTGTCGGACCTTTCGTTTTTTCCGTGGTCGGTTTGGCCACGGGATCGAGCCGTCTGGGCATATTGGCCTTGGCCGTATTCTTCATCGTGGGCATTTGGCTGCTGGCCAAAGTCGATTTGCGCAAAGGGGCGGCCGAGGCGGAAACGATTCATGCCTGACGCTCGACACTTCGCCGCTTTGCGGCATAAAGCCGCTTCCGCAAGCCGTTTTGGCTGCTGAAGCGGCTTTTTTGCGGTTATCTCGTTTATCCTCGCTATACGCCCGCCTTCTTGCGATTCCATACACTCCATACGAGCAGACCGAGGGCGATCAAAGCCCCGAATAAGGCGACCATCATATCCTTTTGCGTATCGAACAGGTCCCCCTGCATCCCGAGGAATTGCTCGCTGTTCTGCCCTTGCCCCGACCAACTGGCCGCTGTCATCTCCACAATCTCGAACAAGGCGCTCAACCCGAGCACGGCAGCAAGGGGAACGAGGAACAGCCACACGCCACGCCGTCCGGTCAGCCGGGCATACAGCTCCGCGAACGGATAGATCCAGAACAAGCCGAAGGCGAAATGCACTATTCGGTCATAATAGCTGCGCTGGAAATGAAAGACGGCTTTCAGCCATGCGTCGAGGGGGTTCGCTTCATACGAGTAATGCGCCGCATAAGTATGCAGGGACAAGAACAGCACGATAAACAAATATGACCGATTGCTGAACCGGAACCACCGGTACGTCCAGACTAGCGCGGCGGCCAGGCAGACGAGCAGCACGTTTTCCGCTATCCAGAGCGACCGCTGCACAGGCCATAGGGCCATAAACGCCCAATAGAGGACAAAGGCGCCGACGAGAAGCTGGAGCCATCCGTTGTCCCGGAAGGGAGGGCTGCCGCCGGACGGGAAAAGGCCGGGGCGGTATTCGGGGGGATATCGGTTCATCGGAGTCCGCTCCTTTTGGCTTTTCTTAGCGTGATTGTCCCCTTCCGGACGGTAACTTATACCCAAGCTAGACGCCCTCCCGGTTGCCTCCCCAACGTTGTCTAGTTTTTGTTATTGCAATGACCGTATTGTGGTGGAAGCGCATGCAAAATAAATTTATACTGAGAAAACAATAAATGAACAAGGGGTGTTATAAATATTGACATGGACGAGGCGTCTCCGCCAATGGAAGCGGTTCAGAGTGTTGCTGCTCATGATGGTGCCCGGCTTGGCCTACCTTTTGATTAACAATTACTTGCCCATGTTCGGCGTCGTGATCGCTTTCAAGAACATTAACTATGCGCAGGGCATCTGGGGAAGCGAGTGGGTCGGATTTAAAAACTTCGAGTATTTGTTCAAGACGGACGACGCTTTCGTCATTACGCGAAACACGCTGCTGTACAACGGAGCTTTTCTCGTTCTCGACCTCGTCGCAGCCATCGGCCTCGCCATCTTGATTAACGAAGTCAAAAATAAAGTGATGAAAAGCTTTTATCAAAGCGTGCTGCTGCTGCCTTTCCTGATCTCGATGGTTGTTGTCGGCTACCTGGTGTATGCGTTTTTAAACGTCCAGAACGGATTGATGAACAAAACCGTCCTCCCGCTGCTGGGGCTCGATGAAATCTCTTGGTACCTTGAATCGAAATATTGGCCTTATATTCTGACACTGGTCCAAGTATGGAAAAGCGTCGGCTATTACAGCATCATCTATCTGGCGGCGATCATCGGGATCGACAAAGAATACTACGAAGCCGCAACGATAGACGGAGCGGGCAAGTGGAGACAACTGACCAGCATTACAATCCCTTCGATTATGCCGGTTATCATTATGCTGACCTTGCTGCAGATCGGACGCATTTTTTATTCCGACTTCGGGTTGTTCTTCCAGGTTCCGCTCAACTCGGGGCCACTGCACAACGTAACCGATGTGATCGATACGTATGTGTACCGTTCGCTGATCACGCTCGGAGATACGGGGATGAGCTCTGCCGCGGGGTTGTATCAGGCGACCGTCGGGTTCGTGCTCGTCATCCTGTCCAACTATGTCGTACGCAAAATAAGCAAAGACAACGCGCTGTTCTAAACCATACCGCTATGAAAGGAGCACCACATGACAAAATCGAACGGGGTTTGGCGCTTCTCGCTGCACGCGGGTTTGCTGCTTTTGTGCTTGCTGTCCATGCTGCCTTTATGGCTGCTCATATCTGCTTCCTTGACCGAAAAGAGCGCATTGCTCGCTCACGGGTTCACTTTTGTGCCAAGCAAGGCGAGTTTGGATGCTTACCGGTACATCTGGAATCAATCCGAGGCGGTCATGCGGGGCTACGGCATCTCGATCTTCGTTACGGTTACGGGCACCGTGGCTGGCATCGCGATTTCGGCCTTGCTGGCTTATCCTCTATCTCGGAACGGCCTGCCCTTCAAAAACTTCTGGATGTTTGCAATCTTTTTCACGCTGCTGTTCAACGGAGGGCTGGTTCCTACTTACCTCGTGTATACGCAAATTTTCGATATCAAAAACACGCTTTGGGCGCTTCTGATCCCCGGTCTGCTGACGAACGGCTTTATCATTTTGCTGCTGCGGACGTTTTTCACGACGTCCATTCCCGTGCCGATTCTCGAATCCGCTTATGTGGACGGGGCCGGGGAGTTCAAAATTTTTTATAAAATGGTGCTGCCGCTTTCGCTTCCGATACTGGCCACGACCGGCCTTACGCAAATGATCGGATATTGGAACGATTGGTTCAACGGTTTGATCTATGTTACCGACAACAAGCTGTTCAGCCTGCAAAACCTGCTCAACCGCATTCTGATGGACATGCAGTATTTGAAAAACAACAGTACGATGGGCGAGGCGTCCCGCTTGGCGGCGGATACCCCGAGCGAGTCGATTCAGATGGCGATGGCCGTCATTGGCACGCTGCCGCTAATTATGGCCTATCCGTTCTTCCAGCGTTTTTTTGTCAAAGGGCTGACGGTAGGCGCAGTCAAAGGGTAGGTTTCACTCAGCAATCGCTGATGAGCATAAACAAATCAAGCGGGGAGATGGGCATGATCAGAAGAAAGCGCACGTTCGCATTCATCAGTCTTATTGTCGTCATGGTGCTCGGGGGATGCTCTTCCGGGAGCAAAACGGAGGGCGGCAAGGAAGCCGTCTCCGGATCGGGAGAGATGGGGAAGCCTTACGAGCTTACGATCGCCTACCCGGGCGAAAATCAGAAGGATCTGTCGCTGGTTCAAGACGCGATCAATCAGATCGCTTTGAGAAAAATCAATGCCACCGTCAAGCTGCTGCCGATCTCGTTCAGTGCTTGGGCACAGCAAAAAAACCTGATGATTGCGGGCAACGAGAAGCTCGATCTGATCGTCACGCTCGGGTCCGAATACACCACGGATACCGTAAAAGGCAGCCTGCTGCCGCTGAACGATCTGATTGACAAGCACGGCTCCGATATTAAAAATGCGGTCGGAAAAGCTTACCTCAAAGGCGCCGAAATCAACGGGAAGCTGTACGCGGTTCCAAGCGTCAGGGATTTTGCTGCCGGATCGGGCGTTCTGATGCGCAAGGATCTGGTCGCCAAATACAACATCGACGTATCGTCCATCCGCACGCTGGACGACGTAGGGAAAGTGCTGGATATGATCAAGCAGAAGGAGCCGGGCATTACGCCTTTGGCCAATCTGACCGGCGCTACGCCTGTCTTTTTTCTGGCAAGAGGGGCTGTGGACGGGCTGGGCGATCTGTTCGGAGCGCTTCCCGGGTACGATAACGGGTTGAAGGTCGTGGATTGGTACGAGTCCGACCAATATGCCGGTTACTTGGACACGATGCGGAACTGGTATACGGCCGGTTATTTGTCGAGGGACGTAGCGACCAGCAACGTAAACGCCTACGATTTGTTCCGCTCGAAGCAAGCGTTTGCTTATTTCGCCAGCATGAAGCCGGGCATCGAGAGGCAAGAATCGCTGGCGGCGGGAGTCGAGCTGGTGGCGGCCCGATTGGGCGGGGCTTATACGTCCACGAGCAATATTACGGTTGCGCAATTCGGTATTGCCCGCAACACGAAAAACGCGGATAAAGCGATGCAGTTCCTGAATCTGATGTACGCCGATGCCGATATCGTCAATTTGTTCGATTGGGGAGTGGCCGGGAAGCATTACACCGTGAAACCCGACGGTCTGATCGCCTACCCGGACGGAGTCAGCGCTGCGACAGTCGGCTACAACAATAGCTCGTTCAGCTTTCTGTTCGGTAACCAGACGCTCAGCCATATATGGGAAGGCAATGACCCGGCGCTTTGGGACAAGCTGAAAAATTTCAATAATGAAGCGACGAAGTCCAAGGCGCTCGGGTTTTCGTTCGACACCTCGCCGGTGAAGACGGAGATTGCAGCCCTGATGAATGTGACGTCCCAGTACGCGACCAGCCTGGAAACCGGCTCCGTCGATACCAAGAAGGTGCTCCCGCAATTTATCGAAAAGCTGAAGATAGCCGGCATCGACAAGGTCATTGCCGAGAAGCAAAAGCAGTTGAATGCATGGGCGGCCGCCAAGCCGTAATCCGCAACGAAAAGAGGAGAGATGAATATGATCGATTCTTTATACCTGTATCCCCAACCGCGAGGAGTTTATCGGACGGAGGGGCAAACCTCCTTTAAAAGCCGCGTAAACATTAGCATGGAAACGACCGAAGCTGAAGAGAGTGCAGTGTCGGACGTGCGGGCAGAGGAACGGATCTGTTCCGCGTTGGAGCGGTATACGCAGGATAGCGGCGGCCCGGTGGACGATACGCAGGTCACCGTCCGCCGGCGCCCGGACTTGCATCCGCAAGGGTATCGGCTCGAACTGAGCGGCAACCGGGTCGAGATAACGTACAGCGGGGCAGCGGGACTACACTATGCGGTAATTACCTTTGAACAGCTGCTGCGCCGTTATGGCGGCTCGCTGCCGAATTGCGCCATCGAGGACGAGCCGGATCTGGAGGTCCGGGGGATCATGCTGGATATCGGCCGGAACAAAATTCCCAAGATGGAGACGCTGTACGCCCTGATCGACAAGATGACCGAGTTGAAGCTGAACCATCTTCAACTGTACATGGAAGGGTATTGCTTCGAATACGAGAAGTACAGCGAACTGTTTCCCGAGGAGACGCCGATTACGGCCAAGGAATTCCAGGAACTGGACGCGTACGCCAAGAAGCGGTTCGTCGATCTGGTGCCGAATCAGAATTGCTTCGGTCATATGGCACCTTGGCTGGCGAAGGAAGGGTTCCAAGAGCTGGCCGAGCTTCCCGAAGGGTTTGCGATTACGCCTGCCTGGCATATGCCGGCTTCTACCTTGAATCCGCTGGACCCGCGGTCGATCGAGCTTGTAACGGACTTGTTCGATGAGCTTCTTCCGAACTTCACTTCGTCCTTTGTCAACGTGAATATGGATGAGCCCTTCGAATTGGGTATGGGCAAAAGTAAGGAACGCGCAGCCGAGATTGGTGTCGGCAGCCTGTATATGGAGTTCGCCTCCAAAGTGTTCGATGCAGTTCGCAAGCATGGCAAGAAAACGCTTATGTGGGGCGATATCGTCACCCGGCACCCGGAAGTGATTCCGTCTCTGCCGAAGGACGTAATCGTGCTGGATTGGAATTACGAGGGCGCAAGCTCGTTCGAGAATCATTGCCGGCTGCTGCGGGACAACGGAATCTCATTCTATGTATGTCCCGGAACCAGCTCGTGGACGACGCTGTCCGGGCGGACGGCGAACATGAAGAAGAACATTCTCGATGCGGCGGAGAACGGCCTCAAATACGGCGCAGGCGGACTGATCGTCACCGATTGGGGCGATATGGGCCACTGGCAGTCGCTGCCGGTCAGCTATCCCGGCTATGTGTATGCAGCGGGTGTGAGCTGGCAGGTGGAGGCGAACCGCGAGCACGAGATGGAGACGTATTTGAACGATGCCATTTTTCAGGACCGCAGCGGAGTCATAGGGGCGTTCCTGATGGAGCTGGGCGACTATTACCATCTGGAGCGCAGCACGCTGATGAATATGACGTATACGAATTATGTGCTGACGAGAGGACTGCTTTCGGTCGAGGAGCTGGAGCAGGGGCTAAAGGATCTGATTCAGGTATTCTCGATGATGGGCGGAGTTCAGCTGGAGTACGCCATCGATTATCAATACGAGGCTCTGATCGAATGGCTGGAGCGGATGAGTCTTCGGCTGAAGGAAGTACGTATGTCCGTCGAAGATGCGAATACGGTCGCGGCGGAGCTGGAGAATACGATCCGGCTCATCGAACAGGGGGTCGGTCTCCACCGGTATATGTACCGGATCGGCCTTCAGGACGTAACTGCGGAAAAGGCGTTTTTACAGGAGATTATCGACAAGCTGCGCAAGACGATCGCCGAATACGAGCGATTGTGGCATATGCGCAATCGGGCGGGCGGATTGTTGTCCAGCATGCAGTCGTTCCGTACGCTGCTGAAGCAGTACGAGGACGAGCTGGGTCGGCTGGAGTCCGTCACCTGATCGGTACCGGACGGTAATAAAAGAGGGCTGACCGAAAGGTCAGCTCTCGTGGTATTCTGGAAGCACACCTTAGGCACGGCTGGGAGGCTTCTCTTGGATGGATATTCGGCGTCTGGATTTTGTATCATCCCTCGGCTTTAAACTCATAGGCGGCTTCCTTGTCGTCATAATTCCGCTTTCCGTTCTTCTTATCTACAATAATTTCTATGCCATTCATGTCGTGCGCAACCAGGTCGCGTACACCTATGCGGATTTAACCGCCTTGTACATGAAGCAAGTGGACCAAAGCCTGAGCATCGCGGACGACTACTTGTACGATCTGATCGTGCGCGAGACCGACCTGCTGCTGCTGGACTCCGTTCGGTCCGAGGACGATACGGACTATCATTTTGCAAAGGTACGTTTACTTAACCGGCTATCCTCGGATATTACGAATTACCGGTACCTGGATTCTTTCTTCGTCTATTCCCAAAGCAACGGCGAATATATCAGCTCCCGCAGGCCTTCTGGGAATTTCGAGCGCAGCGAGCTCATCAAGGAGGCGCTGATCGGGCGCATCTCGCACCCGGTCTCATCGGATAACGAGGAATGGCTGACGATGGAGATCGGCGGAACGGATTACATGGTTCGGATCGTCCGGACGGGGAACGTATATGTGGGGGCCTGGATGGGGATCGAGCATTTTGCCGAGCCTTTGCAGCAGATCGATACGGGACGCAACGGCAAAACGTTTTTCGTCAGCGGCGACGGCCGGCCGATCGGGGCGCAATCGTATATTCGCCAGAACGAAATCGACTGGACAAGAGACCGCGATGGGGATACTTTGAAAGGGGCTGACGGGCGGTATTTGTCCATCCGCCGGAAGTCCGAGGAAGGCTCGTTCTACTTGAATGCGCTAGTCCCCGAAAGCCGCGTGCTGGAGAGTCTGCCGCATTTCAAGCAGATCATATCCGGTGTCACGATTTCCTCGATCATTCTGCTTCCCGTCGTCTTCTTCTATTACCGGCGGGTGTTCCTCCTGCCTATCTACAGATTGATTGGCGTGATGAAGAGGGCCCAGGAGGGCTACCTCAACGTCAGAGCGTCGTCCGGCAGCGGAGCGAAGGAATTTCAGATTATGAACAAGGCATTCAACGATATGATGGCGGAGATCGGAGAGCTGAAGATTCACATTTACGAGGAGAAGCTGCGCTTCCAGAATGCAGAGCTGAAACATTTGCAGATGCAAATCAACCCCCATTTTTTCCTGAACGCCCTGAATACCGTTTATTACTTTGCTCAATCTCAAAACTATGAGATGATACGCAAGCTGTCGCTATCATTGATTCAATATTTCCGTTATATGTTTCGCAGCGGCACGCCGTTCGTATCGCTGCGCGAGGAATTCAACCACATTCATCACTATTTGCACATACAGGAAGTGCGATTTCCGCAAAACTTGACGTTTGCGATCTCGGTGGAGGAGGCTGTGGCCGATTGTCTCATTCCGCCGCTGCTCATTCACACCTTCGTGGAAAATACGATCAAGCATGCCGTCGATCTGGACCGTTTTACGCAATTGAGCGTACGGGCACAATCCGACCCGCTCGATCCGGAGGGCATGTGTACGTTAACGGTGCGGGATAACGGCAAAGGCTTCGGGGAAGAAATCCTCCGGCTGCTGCGGACGGACGAGCAATCCGTCAACGATACGGGCGAGGGGATCGGCATCTGGAACACGACGCGGAGGCTGCTCCTCGCTTTCCCGGCAGCGGCGCGGATTTCGTTCGGGAATCATCCGGAGGGAGGAGCGCTCGTTCAGATTTGGTTTCCTCAGAAGCGGCGTACAGAGGACAAGGAGGGGTCCGAGCATGAAATATAGTTTGTTGATCGTAGACGACGAGGTTCATATCGCCCGCGGCATTCGAGCCAGCCTGGACTGGGACTTGCTCGGAATCGGGGAAGTGCTCGAAGCGCAAAGCGCGAACCAAGCCAGGCAAATATTCGGCACGCGTACGGTGGACATTCTGTTATGCGATATCGAGATGCCGCAGGAGAACGGACTGGAGCTGTTGAGCTGGGTTGGCCGGGCACATCCGCACACGGTCTCGATATTGCTGACCTGCCATGCGGATTTTCATTATGCCAAGCAAGCGGTCAAGCTCGGCAGTTTGGACTATTTGCTGAAGCCCGCGGAGGATGGGGAATTGAAGCAAGCGATGGTGAAGGCGGTCGCCCATTTGGCAAAAAGCAAGGCCGCTCTCCACTACAAAGCGATCTATGAGCACTATTATCAACGGTGGCAGAGCCACGAGCCGTCGATAAACGAGCTGTATTGGCGGCGGTTGCTCGCTTCCGGCGACAACGGCATATATGCGCTGCCGCTTGAAGAGGCGGGGAGCGGGCTCGCTACTCGCAATAACCGATTTCTTCCGATCTACATTCAGTTGCGGAACTGGGAACGGCCGTTTTCTTTTCCGGAACGGCAGACGATGGAGTTTGCGATGCGCGATACGGCGGAGCGCATGCTAAGCGCAGCGGGCCATCTCAGCCAGGTCGTGTCGCTGGAGGAGGGCGGCTTGCTCGCTATCGCCGCAGGAGACGGCGAGGCCGATGCGGAGCCGGAGAAATGGCGGGAGGCTTGCCATCAATATATCGAAGCGTGCAGCCAATATTTTTATTGCGAGTTGAACTGCTGCATCGGAGAATACGTGCCGGCAGAGGGCATCAGACAAGCTTTCGAACGGCTGAAAGCGATGGAGAAGGCTAACGCCCATCCTCCCGGCCGCGTGCTCGGACTAAGTGACGATCCACCGGCCGTTCCGGCGGCGGTTCGGACATCGGCCGTTTCCCAGCCGATCATTGAACGGATGAAGCGTTGTATCGCGGAGCAACTGGACCAGCATGTGTCCCGGGAGCAGTTGGGGGAAGCAGCCGGGCTGAATCCCGATTACGCCTCGAAGCTGTTCAAGAAGGAGACGGGAATGTCGGTAACCGATTATACGGCCAAGCTGCGTGTAGATATGGCCCAGCAGATGCTGACGAAAACCGAAATGCCGATCAGCGCGATTGCCGTATCGGTCGGGTTTTCGAATTTTTCTTATTTTGCCAAGGTGTTTAAGAAATGGATGGACAGAAGTCCCCAAGATTTCAGGAAAGAACAACTGAGCGGACGTTCGTCTTAAACAGGGAAGACCTTGAGAACAACCAAGGTCTATCCCAGCGGATGAAATGCCAAGGCAGAGAAATCAGGACAACGGAACAAGCTTCAGGGCGTTGCCCGAATAAATTTTGCCGAGCACGTCGGCGGGCAGGTCGAGCGATTCCAGCACTTCTTGATGCACGTTGTCGAAGTAGTCGCGTCCATACAAGATGCGGTCCTGGAACTCCAGCAGGAACGAGCGGGCGAACTCCGGATCGCGTTTGAATGCGTTTGCGCCCGAACCGGCGGATATGTCGCAGTACAAGTTCGGGTACTTGCGCAGCATCTCGCCGACTTTGCCCCCGGGAGCGACCTTACCGTTCGGGTACGCCGTCTTGTCGTATTGATCGTCTCCAGAGATATGCGCCCAGAATCCGGGAGCGTGGCCGAGGAACGTCGTGTCCGGACAAGCACGGACGGCGCGTTCGAACGAATCGATGCCGCCTCCGTACCACCAGTTCGGACGCGGATAGGCAGAGCCGCTGTCGAATTCGTAGTCGATATGGACGGTAACGGGCAATCCTTTTTTTCCGCAAAAACGGAACAGCCGGATCGCATCGGGATTATCGTACATCATCCGCAGCTTGATTTCCCCATAGACGCGTACCCCGTAGAGCCGGATAGCGTGGTCGAGCTTATCGATCGCATCCGGGCGTCGCGGGTCCGGGGCGTAGCCGAGAATGAACTTGTCGGGATATTGCTCCGCATAAGCTGCACAGCGGCGGAACGAGATCGGTCCGTCCGGCAGCCCCGCGTCCGGAATGTTTTTCTTGTAGGCGGGATTGTACTCGTCATCGGGGCATTCCCAGCTGAGCAGCCAGGTTTTGTCGATACGGTACTGCTTCATGTTGTCCAGGTAGCGGGAGATGTCGTACCCGTACCAATCCGGGTGATTATGGCAATCGATGATCATTGCGCGAAACCTCGCTTTGTAAAGGAATAGGGATCGGTTCTCCAAAACATTGTACAAGTTAAATACAGGTTGGACAATCCCTATGGGCAATATGGCGGAAATTTTAATTTTTTTTCATAAAACTGTGATTGACTCCGAAACAGTTAGGATATATACTGTGCATAGATTTGAACAGTATAACCGTTTCAATGGTTAGCGATCATTATGATTCAGCATAATAAGAAAACACGCACTGGAGGAATTCTCATGTCTACACCAACACCCACAACGACTCAGGCATCGTCGCAAACCGATTTTTTCGCCGTCGCCCACGGGCGCCGCTCGGTAAGAACGTTTGACCCGCAATGGAGCATACCGGAAGAAGAACTCCGCGACATTTTGACCACCGCTACACGGGCGCCTTCCTCTTCGAACATACAGCCTTGGCGGCTGCTGGTGCTGCAGGACGCCGAGCTTAAGCAGAAGTTGCTGCCGATCGCCTTCAACCAACAGCAGGTCGTGGACGCTTCGGCTGTCATCGTCGTGTTGGGGGATATGAAAGGGTATGAGAGGGCGGAGCAGATTTACGGCGCAGCGGTCGCAGCCGGCTTTATGACGGAAGAAGTGAAGCAGAATTTCGCCAAACGTACGGTTCAACTGTATCAATCGCTTCCGGAAGAAAAACGGAGAGGCATCGTACTCACCGATGGCGGGCTGCTGTCGATGCAGTTGATGCTTGCGGCGAAGGCGAAAGGGTACGATACGGTTCCGATGGGCGGATACGATGCTGCAAAATTGATCGAGGAATTCCGTATTCCGGCCGACTACGTGCCGGTTATGCTGATCGCGCTCGGCAAGGCGACGAATGAAGGGCATCCGACAACACGTCTGCCGCTTGAGGACGTTGTGTCCTGGGACCGTTTCTAAGCCAGCCACGGCAAGAACGCGTTAATGCGGATATCGGGAAAAGAAGGAATGGGAGAGGCTCGAAGCGGTCTTCCCGTTCTTTTTTTATGCGTAAAATAAGAATAGCGCGAAATTCGTTCAACTTTTATAATGGAACATGACTGGGATATAAAGAGAGGTTGGTTAACGAAATGGCATTCATTCAATGTAATTTTTCATCCAGAACGCTGCAGGTCGGCGTATCGGTAAACGTGCTGCTGCCGGACCCGAAGCCGGACCAGCCGGAGGACTACAAATATCCGACCGTCTATTTGCTGCATGGGCTGTCGGACGATCATACGGCCTGGATGCGCTGGACGTCGCTCGAGCGTTATGCGCGAAACAAGGAAGTGGCCATCGTCATGCCTGCGGTTAACCGCAGCTTCTATACGGACATGGTGGGCGGATATCCGTATTGGACGTTCGTCAGCGAGGAACTGCTGGACGTCACCCGGGCCATGTTTCCGCTCTCCCGCAAACGCGAAGAGACGTTCGCAGCGGGTTTGTCGATGGGCGGCTACGGCGCGTTCAAGCTGGCGCTGCGCCGTCCGGATCTGTTCGCGGCAGCGGCCAGCCTGTCCGGCGCGCTCGACATCGCGAACAAGCCGAACTGGGGACGGGATTTTGCGTACATATTCGGTGAAGGCAGCACCGTCCCTCCGGAGGACGATCTGCTGAAGCTTGCCGAACAAGTGGCCGCCGGCGAAGGGCCAAAGCCGAAGCTGTTTCAAGCATGCGGCACGGAAGATTTTCTGTACGAGGCCAATCAGGCCTTTTTGCAGCATGCGCGTTCGCTCAAGCTCGATTTGCATTACGAGGAAGGTCCGGGGAACCATAACTGGGAATACTGGGACAAGTATATCGGCCGCGTGCTCGATTGGCTGCCCGTCTGAAAGGAAGCGAGTTCAGAATGAAGATCGATGGCGCGTATATGATGGCGCTTTTGGAGAAGCTGCTGGGTACGCCCAGCCCGTCCGGCTATTGCGGACGCATCGCCGCGCTCGTGGAGCAGGAAGCCGCTGCGCTCGGCTTTGGCACCGAGCGGACGCCCAAAGGCAACATCATCGTGACGGTGCCGGGTCAAAGGGAAGAGACGTTAGGCTTGTCCGCGCATGTAGACACGCTTGGCGGTATGGTCCGGGCGATCAAGCCGAACGGCGCGATCCGGTTCACGCCGGTGGGCGGCTACATGATGCAGTCTGTCGAAAATGAGTATTGCCGCATTCATACGCGCGATGGCCGCGAATACGAAGGGACCGTTCTGCCGGTTAAGCCGTCCGTACACGTATACGGCGACGCCCGGGAGTTGAAGCGCGAGGAATCGTCGATGGAAATTCGCGTCGATGAGCGAGTCGCGTCCAAGGAAGACGTACTTGCGCTGGGCATATCCGTCGGCGACTTTATATCTTGGGAGCCTAGAACAAGGGTGCTGGCCAACGGCTACGTCAAGTCCCGTCATCTCGACGACAAGGCGGGAGTAGCCGCCGTATTCGCCATGCTTAAGGCGCTGCGCGACTCCGGCACGATCCCCGTACGGACGCTGAACGTCGTCATTACCGTTTACGAGGAGGTCGGCCACGGCGCGGCGTACTTGCCTCCGGCCATCCGTGAGCTCATTGCGGTCGATATGGGGGCGATGGGCGACGATCTGAGCTGTACGGAGACGGACGTGTCCATCTGCGCCAAAGATTCCTCCGGTCCATACGACTACGGGATGACGACGAGACTGATCGAGCTGGCGAAGCGCGAGGGTATCGCACATGCCGTCGATATTTATCCGCACTATGGCTCAGACGCTTCGGCGGCGCTAAAGGGCGGCAGCAATATTCGCGCGGCGCTTATCGGCCCGGGCGTGCACGCTTCCCACGGGATGGAGCGGACGCACGAGCTGGCGATCGCCGGTACGGCGGCATTGCTTCTGGCGTACGTGCTGGACTCGTAGCGGTCCGTTTGGAAGCCAATGTACAAAGGGGAATATGCATCAGGCGAGGAGAACAGGAGGGGAGCGGTAGAGATCGCTCCTCTTTTTGTTGTCGCGCGCAAGTCAGCAAAGGCGCGATCATACCGCCGAAGGCGGAAAAAGCAAGCGCCGCCGCGAAAATTAGTCGTAAAACAGGGCCCAATCGGAGAGCGGCTGAATATGCTGATAGCAAAAGGGACGTTTACGATCGGAGGCTGGTTTCATGAAGCGGGAACTCGTTTATTTGGCGTTGGGGGATTCGTTGACGGCGGGCAATGGAGCGCCCCCGGAAAGCAGCTTTGTGAGCCAGTACAGCCGGCTTGCCGAATCGCAGCTGGGCTTGTCCGTGCTGACCGAAAATGCGGGCAAGAGCGGGGCGACGACAACAGAAATTTTGCAGCTTGTTTTAACGGACGAGCAAGTGCGCGACGCGGTCGTTCGATCCGAGTTCATCACGCTCACCGCCGGGGGCAACGACCTGATTCAGGCGGCCAAACGGTTTTTTTTCGATAGCGACAAGCGGCATCTGACGTTGGCTTTGAAGCAGTACCAGCGCAATATGTCGCATATTTTGGACGCCATTCGCGGCTTGAAGGCGGGGAGCGGGGATTACGCCGTGCGGGTGCTCGGGCTGTACAATCCGCTCCCCGAATTCGAGGAAGCCGTCTTCTGGGTTCACAAGTTCAACGAGCATCTGCATGCGCTCCATGCCGGTCCGGTCCACGTCGTCGACGTATACGACTCGTTCCTGGGTAGGGAGGACGATCTGTTGAGCGAGGACCGGTTTCATCCGAATGCGGAAGGCTACCGCCTCATGGCGGAGCGGGTCCATACCCTTGGCTACTTGTTTAACGGGATGCCGGGAGACGCCTGATTTCCTCGGTCAGCAAAGGGACGACCTCGAACAAATCGCCGACGATGCCGTAATCGGCGATTTTGAATATGGGCGCCTCCGGATCTTTGTTGATCGCGACGATGACGCGCGAACCGCTCATGCCCGCTACATGCTGGATCGCCCCGCTGATGCCGCAGGCGATGTACAGCTCGGGCGTCACGACCTTGCCGGTCTGCCCGATCTGCAGCGAATAATCGCAGTAGCCGGCGTCGCAGGCTCCGCGCGAGGCACCCACCGCGCCGTTCAATGCCTCTGCCAGCTCGGCCAGCGGCTTGAAGCCGTCCGCCCCGCGCACGCCCCGCCCGCCGGAGACGATCACCTTCGCCTCGGCGAGATCGGTCTTTCCGGCGGCGCGCTTCATCACCCCGCGCACGACCGTGCGTAAGTCGGGTTTCCCCGCAGTAGCCAGCAGGGCCGCTTCTCCTGCTGCGACGTCGGCGGAAGCGGCACCGGCGCGCGCGAGCGGCGGGAAATTGTTCGGACGAATCGTGACGACCCATGGCGTCTCCGTGAACATGCGTTTCTCGAACGCCTTGCCGGCGTAGATCGGTCGGGTGAAGGCGAACGATTCGCCGTCCGGTTCGATGGCGATGACGTCGGCGATTTGTCCGGCATTCAGCCGGGCGGCCAGCCGCGGGGCGATATCTTTGCCCAGCGCGGTATGGCCGAGCACGATTGCGTCCGGGCGAAGCTGCCCGACCGCCTCGGCCGCGGCCTGCAAAGCCCGTTCGGTATGGGCCGGGCCGATATCGTCGCGCTCCGGCGTATGGACGACGCGGTCCGCTCCGGCGGCCAGCAGCGCCTGCCCGTGCGAATCGGGCGGCCCGGCCAGCAGCGCGGAGACCGTCCCGCTCGCTCCGGCGAGCAGGCGGGCGGCAGCCACCGCCTCCAAGCTCACCTGGCGCAGCACTCCTTCCCGCAGCTCGGCGACGACCAGAATATGTCGGCTCATCGATTGTACCTCCTCGCGCAAGCTTTATCGTTCACAGCAGCTTCGCCTCCTCGCGCAGCGACTTCACGAGCGCGCGGGCCCGTTCGGCCGGACTTCCGCCCTCGATCAGCCGGCCAGCCTGCCGCGGCGCCGGCGGATACAGAGCGGTTGCGCGCGTCAGCGGCGCCAGCTCCGCTGCAGTCAAGCCCAAGTCCTCCGCCGTCAGGCGGGAAAGCGGCTTTTTTTTGGCTTTCATAATGCCCGGCAACGTCGGATATCGCGGTTCGTTCAGCCCTTGCTGCGCAGTAAAACAGGCGGGAAGCGGCGTCTCCACGGAAGCCTCGTCGCCCTCCATATCGCGGACGGCAACGGCGATCCCCGCCGCCTCGTCGGCCTCGATCCGTATTACCGTCGCCACGTGCGGGATATCGAGCAGCTCGGCGACGCGGAGGGCGACTTGGCCGCCGCCGCGGTCGACAGAGACATGTCCGGCGAGCACGATGTCGAACGGCTGCGAACGGATATAGGCGGCCAGCAAGCGGGACAAGACCGCCTCGTCCGCGCCTTCCGGCGGCTCCTCCAGCAGCACCGCTTCGTCCGCTCCCATCGCCAGAGCGGTGCGCAGCGCCTCGGCGCAGCGCTCCGGTCCGACGGAGACGACGACGACGTGTCCGCCATGCCGTTCCCTCAGCCGCAGCGCCTCCTCGACGGCATATTCGTCATACGGGTTAATGACGAACTTCACGCCATCCTCCTCGAAAGCTCCGCCGCGTATCCTCACCTTTTCCTCCGTATCGAACGTCTGCTTCAGCAATGCCACAATACGCATCGGCTATCTCCTTTCTGAGCCGGGACTGGACGGGAATATAGGTATGGGACCAGCCCGGTCGGTAATACAATGCAAGTAACGCGAAATGAAACGTGCCGCAGCCAAGCAGGCGTACTGATGTATATGACGCGGGCGGCGGGAATAAACCGGCGGTCCGGGTGCCGGGCATAAAAAGGAGCGGATCGCCATGGCGGGCTTCGTCGTCAATCTCGTTCTGTTCATCTGCGCGACCGGCTGCGCCATTTGCGGTTTTGCATTGGCGGTCAGCCGCCGCGCTGCATACATCCGCCTCGGACGGACCGAGGAGCGAGCCCGCTTCGACCGCGCCCGGCTGCGCGAATGGGCGGCTCAGACGTTCGGGCACCGCAAGCTGCTGCGCGACCGGAAAAGCGGTTGGATGCATGCGGCGATCTTTTACGGCTTTATCGTCGTTCAATTGGGGGCGCTCGATATTGTGCTGAAAGGCTTGTTCGGCGTTCATATCCCGGTCCCGGCTTACGACTGGTTCGTGCTTTCCCAGGAAGTTGTAGTCGTCGTTATCGTTCTGGCTATCGGCTATGCCGGGTACCGGAGATACGGCGAGAGGCTGAAGCGGTTGAAGCGGGGCTGGAAGCCGAGCCTGGTGCTGTTTTTTATCGGCGGGCTGATGCTTTCGGTGCTGCTCGTATCCGCCTTCGAGCGGATTTGGCGCGGCGAGCCGTTCTCCCTGCTTGCTCCGATCGCTTCGTCTCTCGCGGCCGCCTTCCAAGGCATCGTGGGGCCGGTACTCGGGAAAGCGCTTTATTATGCGTGCTGGTGGGCGCATTTGCTGATCTTGCTCGCTTTTCTCGTCTATGTGCCGCAATCCAAGCATTTTCATCTGATCACGGCCCCGGTCAATCTGGCATTGGCTCGTCAAAGTCCGCCGGGCAAGCTGCGTACGCTCGATCTGGAGGACGAGGACGCCGAGTCGTTCGGCGTCGGTGCCGTGGAGCAATTCACCCGCAAGCAACTGCTCGACCTGTACGCTTGCGTCGAATGCGGGCGCTGCACGAACGTATGCCCGGCGGCTGGAACCGGCAAGCTGCTGTCGCCGATGCACCTGATCGTCAAGCTGCGAGACCATCTGACCGAAAGAGGGGCGGCGATTACGTCGAAGACGCCGTGGATACCGGCGTTCGCCTTTGCCGGCCAGTCCGAAGCCCCGACCGTATTCGACCCGGAAGACGAATCGGTCCGGCAGCGCTGGCAGGGCGAGGGGGTGACGGATATCGGTCCGACGATGGAGTGGCAAAAGCACGGCTGGGGCCGCAGGAGCAGTGCTGCGAACGCGCAGAGGACGGCCGGAGCCGGAACGGAGCGAGACGGGGGTGTCCGGTCTGCTGGCGGTCCGGGGGCGGGCGTGGACGAGACCGATGAGACGGCTCTGATCGGCGGAGTCATTACCGAGGAGGAGCTGTGGGCGTGCACGACATGCCGCAACTGCGAGGATCAGTGTCCGGTCGGCAACGAGCATGTGGATAAAATTATCGACATGCGCCGCTATCTCGTTCTGACCGAAGGCCGACTGCCGGTCGACGGGCAGCGCGCGCTCCAGCAGATCGAGCGGCAGGGCAATCCGTGGGGGATCAGCAGGGCGGATCGGACCGGCTGGCTGGACGAATTGGATGGGGTCCGCGTGCCGACGGTGCGGGAGCAGCCGGATTTCGACTATTTGCTGTTCGTCGGCTCCATGGGCTCTTACGATAATCGGACCCGCAAAGTAACGATCGCCGCCGTCCGGCTGCTCGCCCGGGCCGGCGTTCGCTTCGCCATTCTCGGCAACGAGGAGCGAAGCTCCGGCGACACCGCGCGTCGCATGGGCAACGAGCTGCTGTTCCGGCAATGCTGCGACGACAATATCGCGTTATTCCGCCGGTATAACGTCCGTAAAATCGTGACGGCGTGTCCGCATACTTACAACACGCTGAAAAACGAATACCCCGATTTCGGGCTGGGGGCGGAGGTGGTCCATCATACCGAGCTGCTGGCGCAGCTGCTCCGCGAAGGGAGGCTGGCCCCGCGGCACCCGGTGCGGGAGAGGGCCGTATTCCACGACTCCTGTTATCTTGGCCGGTACAACGGCGCTTACGATCCACCCCGGGCGATATTGCGCGCCATTCCCGGCCTGGAGCTGGCCGAGATGGAGCGGTCGGGCGCCGACGCGATGTGCTGCGGCGCGGGGGGCGGGCTGATGTGGCTGGAGGAGAGGGCGGGCAAACGAATCAACGCGGCCCGGGTGGAACAGGCGTTGGCCGTCGCACCGACGGTGATCGCGAGTGCCTGCCCGTACTGCCTGACCATGATGGAGGACGGCACGAAGCTGCTCGGCGCGGAAGGGCGCACCGGCGCGAAAGATGTTGCGGAGCTGCTTGCCGCGGCCGTATTCGGGCCTGACGGTCCATCCGACGAAGGAGGATGAAGCGATGAGAACGATCCGTACGGCGGCGGTAATCGGCTCGGGCGTCATGGGCGCCGGCATTGCCGCGCATCTGGCGAATGCGGGCGTCCGGGTCCGGCTGCTCGACCGCGTGCCCGAACGTTTGACTGCGCAGGAGGAAGCCGCCGGCCGAAGTCTGGAGCATCCGGATGTCCGCAACCGGCTGGCGGCCGATGCGCTGGCGCGTCTATCCCGGACGAATCCGGCGCCTTTCTATGACGAACGCTACGCGTCCCGCATCGAGCCGGGAAACGTCGAGGACGAATGGGAACGGCTGGCGGAGGCGGACTGGATCATCGAGGCGATCACCGAGCGGCTGGAGCTGAAGCAGGCGCTTCTGGCCCGACTCGAAGCCGTATGGACGCCTGGCGCCGTCGTCAGCTCCAATACGTCGGGCATCTCGATCGAGGCGATGGCGCAATCGGTCGGCGAGCCGATGCGGCGCCACTTTCTGGGTACGCATTTTTTCAATCCGCCGCGCTATATGCCGCTCGTCGAGCTTATTCCGGGCGCAGCGACGGAAGCGGGCATCGTGGCCGAGATGAAGGAATGGCTCGAAATCCGGCTCGGCAAAGGGGTCGTAGTGGCCAAGGATACGCCGAATTTCATCGCCAACCGGATCGGTACGTTCGGCCTGCTTGCGACGCTCTCGCTCATGGCGGAGAAGGGCTATTCGGTTGAGGAGATCGACGCCGTCACCGGGCCGGCGCTCGGCCGCCCGAAGAGCGCGACGTTTCGCACGCTCGATCTGGTCGGTCTGGACACGTTCGTGCATGTGGCGGACAACGTGGCCGGCCGGGCGGTTGATCCGGAGGAGAGGCGGGCTTTTGCCGTCCCGGCGATTTTGACCGATCTCGTAAGTCGGGGATGGCTCGGGGAGAAGAGCGGGCAGGGCTATTACAAAAAAGTGAAATCGGACCAGGGCAGTCGTATCCTCGCCCTCGATCCGGCCGCGATGGACTACCGCCCGGCGCAGACGATCCGTTCGGCTTCGCTCGACGCGGCGAAGGCGGCCAATGGCGCCGCCGCCAAATGCAGGGCGCTGCTGTCCGGCGGCGACCGGTATTCGCAGCTCGCTTGGGACGTGCTCAAGCGGACGCTGGCGTACGCCGCCGACAAGGCGTTCGAGATCGCGGATTCGATCGCCGACGTAGACAAAGCGATGCGGCTCGGCTTCAATTGGGAGCTCGGTCCGTTCGAATTGTGGGACGCGATCGGGCTGCGGCAATCGGCGGCGAGGATGGACGCCGAAGGCGTGGCGCTTCCGGAATGGGTAACAAACTGGCTGGCGGAGGGCAACGAGACGTTCTATTCGCGTCGAGAAGGGGCGCTGCTTTACGCTCATAACGGCGACCGGGCAGTATGGCGCGAGCCGCCGGAGCACCTATCGCTGCGCGCGCTCAAGTCCGCGGGCCGTACCGTCCTGTCCAACGGAGGAGCGAGTCTCGTCGATATCGGGGAGGAGGTCGCCTGCCTGGAGTTCCATTCGCCGAACAATGCGATCGGAGCGGACATTCTCGGCTTGATCCGCAGCAGCGTCGAGGAGGTCAGGCGCAATTACCGGGGGCTCGTCATCGCCAACGAAGGGCGCAACTTCTGCGTCGGCGCGAATCTGATGCTGCTGCTGATGGAAGCGCAGGAAGAGGAATGGGACGAAGTGGACCGCATCATCCGGCTGTTCCAGACGGCGATGCTGGAATTGAAAAGGCTGGAGAAGCCGGTCGTAGCCGCGCCGCACCGGATGACGCTCGGCGGCGGGGTCGAGGCATGCATGGCGGCGGACCGGGTCGTCGCCCATGCCGAGACGTATTACGGGCTCGTGGAGGCGGGCGTCGGCCTGATTCCGGCCGGTGGCGGCACGAAAGAGATGGCGCTGCGCGCCGCGTTGTCGGCCGGCGCGGACGGGGAGCTGCAAACGGCCGTGAACCGGGCGTTTGAGACGATCGGGATGGCGAAGGTGTCTGGCAGCGCCCCCGATGCGCAGTGGCTCGGGCTGCTGCGGGGGACGGACCGCTCGGTCATGAGCCGGGACCGGCAGCTGTATGAAGCGAGGCGCGCTGTGCTGGAGCTGGAGCGGGACGGCTTGGACGCCCCCGGGGACAGCTTGATCCGGGTCGTCGGCCGCGAAGGCAAGGCGGTACTGCAACTGGCGGCTTTGACGATGCGGGAGGGCGGGTATATCAGCGAGCACGATTGCAAAATCGCCGGCAAGCTGGCCCATGTGCTGTCCGGCGGGGATGTCCCCGCGGGGGCTGCCGTATCCGAACGGTATTTGCTCGATCTGGAGCGCGAGGCGTTCCTGAGCTTGTGCGGCGAGCCGAAGACAAGGGCGCGGATGCAGCATATGCTGGCCAAGGGCAAGCCGCTGCGCAATTAAAGCCGGACTGTCGGAGCGGCGGTTCGCGCCAGGGCGGGATTGTCATACGTATCCCCGGAACTTCGACGGGGATACCGTAAGCTACGGGGCGGCCGGCAGTCGCCAATAGCTGCCGCTACCGTTCCCGGGCGCGGGAGAGGAGGCGATGCGTGATGGAAGAAGCGGTCATCGTGTCGGCGGCGCGGACCGCCGTCGGACGGGGAAAGCGGGGCGCGCTGGCGCATACGCGGGCTGAGGATTTGGGCAAATGCGTGCTGGAGGCGGCGATCGAGAGGACTCCGGGACTCGGGAAGGAGCAGATCGACGATATCGTTATCGGCTGCGCCATGCCGGAGGGCGAGCAGGGGCTCAATTTCGCCCGGACAATGGCGCTCTACGCCGGCTTTCCGGTTGCGGTCCCGGCGATTACGGTCAACCGGTTTTGCTCCTCCGGCTTGCAGGCGATCGCCTATGCGGCGGAGCGGATCATGCTCGGTTATGCGGAGGCCGTCATTGCCGGCGGGGTGGAGAGCATGAGCCATATTCCAATGACCGGCTTCAAGCTGTCCCCACATCCGGATCTTGTCGAGCGGATGCCGGAAGTGTACATGAGTATGGGGCATACGGCCGAGAAGGTTGCGACGCGCTACGGCATCACCCGCGAAGAGCAGGACCGGTTCGCTCTGGAAAGCCACCGCAAAGCGCACGCGGCGCAGGCTGCCGGGAAATTCGCCGCAGAGATCGTGCCGGTACGGACGAAGATTGACGGCTACGATGCGGAGGCGGGCGCGTGGACCAAGCCGATCGTCTTCGAGGCGGACGAATGCATCCGGCCGGAGACGACGCTTGACGCTTTGTCCCGGCTCAAGCCGGCATTCTCGGCCGGGGGGACGGTTACGGCCGGCAACGCCTCGCCGGTCAGTGACGGGGCGGCCGCGCTGACCGTGATGAGCCGCAGCGGGGCGGAACGGCTCGGCTTGAGGCCGCTTGCGGCTTTTCGCGGCTTTGCGGTAGCGGGGGTGGAGCCGGAGGTGATGGGCATCGGTCCGGTGGAGGCGATTCCGAAAGCATTGAAGCTGGTGGGACTCGGCAAGGACGATATCGCCTTGTACGAAATCAACGAGGCGTTTGCCTCGCAATGCATCCAGGTGATTCGCCAGCTCGAGCTCGATCCGGAGAAGGTCAACGTGAACGGCGGGGCGATCGCGCTCGGCCATCCGCTCGGCTGCACGGGCGCCAAGCTGGCCGCCACGCTGATCGGCGAGCTGGGGCGGCGGGGAGGCGGCTACGGCGTGGTGTCGATGTGTATCGGCGGCGGGATGGGCGCGGCCGGCGTATTCGAAGTATACGGCGAATGAGGGGAGGCTGACGGGATGACGGCGTGGGTGAAGGGCGGCAGCTTTGTTGTGGAATCGATCTCATGGGAGTCGACCATGACGCCGGAGGATTTGAGCGAGGAGCAGGTCATGATTGCGGACGCGGCCGAGCATTTTATCGACAGCGAGGTGCTGCCGCGCGACGGTGAGCTGGAGAAGCTCGATTACAAGTTGACCGTGGAGCTGATCGGCAAGGCGGGGTCCTTGGGGTTGCTCGGCGTGGACGTTCCCGAACGGTACGGGGGGCTCGGTCTCGATAAAGTCAGCTCGACGCTCATCAGCGAGAAGCTGGCCAAAGGCTCGTCGTTCGCCTTATCGGTCGGCGCCCACGTCGGCATCGGCACGCTGCCGATCGTGTTTTTCGGAACGCCCGAGCAGAAGCGGACCTATTTGCCGGACTTGGCCGACGGCACGAAGATTGCCGCCTATTGTCTGACCGAGCCTTCCTCCGGTTCCGACGCGCTCGGCGCGAAGACGACGGCAACGCTGTCTGCCGACCGGACGCATTATGTGCTGAATGGGGCGAAGCAGTTTATTACGAACGCCGGTTTTGCCGATCTGTTTATTGTCTATGCGAAAATCGACGGCAAGCAGTTTTCCGCCTTTATCGTCGAACGAACGATGGAAGGGGTGAGCATCGGGCCGGAAGAGAAGAAGATGGGCATTAAAGGCTCGTCCACCTGCCCGCTCATTCTCGATCAGGTGCGCGTCCCGGCGGCCAATCTGCTGGGAGAGCCGGGCAAGGGACACGTTATCGCTTTCAATATATTGAATATCGGACGGTTCAAGCTGGCGGCGGGCTGTCTCGGGGCGGCCAAGGAGGCGATCGGGCTTAGCGCCGCATATGCCGCGGAACGGACGCAATTCGGCAAGCCGATCGCTTCCTTCCCGCTGATCGGGGAGAAGCTGGCGGATATGAACATTGCCGCTTATGTGCTGGAGAGCATGGTGTACCGCACGGCGGGTCTGATCGATTCGGCGCTGCAAACGATCGATCACGACAGCGAGCAGGCCGGCATACAGTCGGCCAAAGGCATCGCCGAATATGCGCTGGAATGCTCGATCAACAAGGTGTTCGGCACGGAGGCGCTCGATTTCGTCGCCGACGAAGGCGTGCAAATTCACGGCGGCTACGGATACATTCAGGAATACAAAATCGAACGGATTTACCGCGATTCGCGCATTAACCGCATTTTCGAAGGGACGAACGAAATCAACCGGCTGCTCATCCCCGGAACGCTGCTGAAAAAAGCGATGAAGGGCGAGCTGCCGCTGATGGAGCATGCCGGGAAAGTTCAGGCCAAAATGCTCGAGCCGATGGAACGGGACGCATCAGGGGAGCGGTTTGCGGCCGAACGCCAGCTTCTCTCCACCGCCAAGCAAATCTTTTTGCTGGTCGGCGGGCAAGCGGTGCAGACGTACGGCTTGGCGCTGGAAGAGGAACAGGAGGTGCTCGCCCGCTTGTCGGATATGATGATCCGGCTGTACGCCATGGAGAGCGCCCTGCTCCGAGCGGAGAAAATATCGGCTCGCTCCGGGTCCGGAAAGGGTGAGCTGGCGGCCGCCATGGCGAGCGTCTACGCGCACGAAGCGTTTGCGCTGCTCGAGCTGGATGCCAGGCAGGCCGTGGCGGCGATGGCGGACGGGGATCTGCTTGCCCTTCAGCTATCCGTTCTGCGGAAATGGACCCGCCATACGCCGCCGGACACGATCCGGCTGAAGCGGCAAATCGCCGACAGGGTGAAGGACGCGGCGCGCTACGTCGTGCAATAGACTGGAAGTGACGCGGGAACCGGCCGCCACAAGGATGGGCGATCCGGCCGGGCCGGCGGCAATTGGAGGGAACGAAAAGCATGACGGACAGCGATCTGGAGCGATTCGTGAGCAGGCTGGCGCAAGCGGCAGCAGGCACGTTTTGGGAGGAGCTCGGCTGCGAGCTGGAGCATATCGAGCCCGGCAGGACGGTCATCGTTCTGGAGGCCGGGGCCCGTCATCTGAACGGTATCGGCATGCTGCATGGCGGAGTGCATGCATCCTTGCTGGACCAGGCGATGGGCATTACGGCCATGGCGGCCAGGCCGGACGACAAAGTCGTCACGAGCCATTTGAACATCCACTATTTGTTTCCCCTGGCACCGGGTAAAGTGACTGTTTCGGCTGAGCTGATCCATCAAACGCGGCGGATGCTGACCGTTTCCGGCAAAGTCGAGGATTGTCAAGGGCGGATTGGCTCGTGGGGCAGCGGCTCCTTCCGCGTATTGGCCGACGATGCGCCGAAGGACGGGAAAGGACCGCAAGTATAACCGTGACCGTGCCGTCGGCGCGGTTTTTTTCTATTTGACGGGACAAAGGCGGATAGGGGCAAAAAATGTTTCGCAATTCCAAGAATGTTGTTATATAATAATGATACAAATAATAATCTGTAATAGTACAATGCGAGGAAAGGTGTGAACGGCCCGATGCTGCCCAAGGTTAACCAATTTTTCGACACGCTCCCGCAGAAGCATTGCTGTAAATGCGGTTCCGCGATGGAGGAGCTGTCGGAGTGCTACACGCACATCTGTCAGGAATGCAGCAGGGATAGCGTCTACCCGCTGTCGTTCAAGCCGGACCCGAAGTATAGTCCGCAAGCAAGGTATACTTCCTGATCAAGCAGCGGAGGGACATTCGTTCCTTCGTTGTTTTTTTAATCCCTATTAAGTTGAACGAAGTAACTTCAAGGAAAGGGCGAGTGCAATGGAGAAAGGGAATGGCCTTGCAGCGAGTTTTGGCTTTCAACTCCAATCCGCTGAATCTTTTTCCATCCAGGAGTTGAAAACAACATGTCTGAGCAGCAAGGCCATCCCTTTCGGAATGTAACGGACTTCCAATCATGCGTTCGACTTAAATAGACCGGACGATCCGCATTTTTCTTGTTGCTCCGATGCCCGACATGTGTTACCATCGTTGTGCCCCTTATTAAATACATGTATAATACAGATTATAAACATGCCGGGGCGATAGCCGCTCGCATGCGTCGGTCAAATCGAGGAGGAGAAGAATGTCATGACATCGTTAGCGAAGATTGCCGTACTGTATGATCGGGAAGCCGTTTCGACGCTGCACCGGTTTGGTTTGAATGCGTTCGGACATTATGCGGGCGAGGTGTTGGCCCACGCGGGAATGAGTTATGCGGCGTACGAAGACATCGCTGAGGCAACGGCGAGCGATTGCGACGTGCTGCTTGTCGCGGCAGCCGCGGAAGACCGCCAGACGGTTGACTATTTAACCGCTTACATGGAACGTGGAGGGCTCGTATTCAACTGCGCGGGCTTGAACGCTCTGGGCGTCAAGCTCGGATACGGCAAAGCCGCGGAATTGTCCGCCGGATATGCCGGGGATGCGGGTGCGGCCGGCAGCGATGTGCCGCTGCGCTTTTTGCGGGCAGTTCCGTGGCAGCCGGTCCGGGACGATCGCACGCTTCCAATTGCCGAGAAAGGTGTCATAACCCGCTTCTCCCCCGACGGAGCGCAGGCCGGAGCGGCGCTTCAATCGTTCCCGGTCGGAGCCGGCAAGCTGTACCGCTGGTCCGTCGATATCTGGGATACGATCGTACGGATGCAGCAGGGTAAAGGCCCGGTGCTCGAGGACGGAGAGCCGGCGCCGGACGGCACCGGGGCGGTGAACGACGATATTCTCAAGGCTGACGATCAGGCGGCGATGGATTGGGACTTGGACCGCCGGACGACGGAGACGGGGATGCTTTATTTTGCCCATCCGTATGCGGACCTATGGAGGGAAGCGTTCCTTGGGTCCCTGCTGGAAGCGATCGTGGCGACCGGAAAAACGCTGCCGTTCGTCGGCCCGTATCCGGACGGAATTACGCACGTGTTCATGATGTCCCACGATAGCGATATAAACCGGGACGAACATGCGCTCCAAACGCTGGAGCTGATGAAGGAACTGGATATGCGGACGACGTGGTGCATGCTGGAGCCTGGATATGGAAAACCTATCTACGATCTGGTGAAAGCGGCCGGTCACGAGCTGGCGTTTCACTATAACGGCCTGCAGGCCCAGCAGGGCGTCTGGTCCGAGGAAGCGTTCGCGCGGCAGCTGCAATGGCTGAAGGAGGCGGCCGGACTGACGGAAGTGACCTCCAACAAAAACCATTATACTCGCTTCGAAGGCTGGGGCGAGCTGTTCGAATGGTGCGAGCGGCATGGCATCGCCGCCGACCAGACGCGCGGACCGAGCAAGAAGGGCAATGTCGGGTTTCTGTTCGGCACGTGCCATCCATACTTCCCGATCGCTTGGGCGAACGACGGCAACCGGATGTACGACGTGCTGGAGACGAGCTTTCTGACACAGGATCTGGAGCTGCCGACGTTATCCGACAATTCCGTCATCCGGCCGTTTCTGGAGCAGGTGAAGCGCGTAGGCGGGGTGGCTCACTTCCTTTACCACCAGGTGCATATCCATACCAGGGAAGCGGTGCGGGATTCGATCCGGCTTTTGGTGGGAGAAGCGCGTCAACTCGGTTTTGAATTTTGGACAGGGAAAAAAGTGAACGATTGGGAGCGGTACCGGAGAACGTTAAGCGCTACCATTTCCCAAGATGGAACCCTTCGTTTGGAAGGTCCTTCGTCCAGTCACGACATCGTCGTCTATATTCCCGCAGTTCCAGACGCCACAGGCGATTGCGGCGATGGGACGGTTGAGCTGCACGGCATCCCCTGCCACAAAAAGGTAATGCGGATATGAGTTCGCCAAGTTCGCAGCCCATGTCGTAATAAAGACCAATTAAAGACGTATTTTGCGTCATGCAAGTCTTGTAATCGGAAATCATTACGAATATCATTGTAAGTATGGGGTAGTCTTGTAAACGCTTAACCGTTTCGACATGAAATTACGACCAAAACAGGAGGAATGCAGGAGTGAAGACTGGTCATGTTGCAACAGGTAGCGCGGACAATGGCTTGAAACATCGTTTTCGACTTATAGGCAAGGCGCTGAATCGCTACAAATGGTTTTACCTGATGATGCTGCCCGGCGTGCTGTACTACATTATTTACCAGTACATCCCGATGGGCGGTCTGATGATCGCTTTTCAGAAGTACAATTTGAGCAAGGGCATTACGGGAAGCGATTGGGTCGGATTCGACAATTTCCGAACCGTTTTTTCGTCTCCGGATTTTTTCAGCATTATCCGCAATACGCTTCTGATCAGCTTGTACCGGATTTTATTCAATATGATTCCGGACGTGCTGCTGGCGCTTATCTTGAACGAAATCCGGCTGGAATGGTTTAAACGGGCGATTCAAACGATTACGTACGGTCCGTACTTCTTGTCGTGGATTATCGTATACGGTCTCGTATTCTCTTTCCTGGCTCCGGATGCCGGATTGATTAGCACCTGGTGGCGCGATCATACCGGCGAGACTCTGAACCTGCTGACCGATAAGGATTGGTTCAGACCGATTTTGATTTTGACCGATATTTGGAAAAGCACCGGCTACGGCGCCATCATTTATTTGGCAGCCCTCGCTACTATCAACAACGAGCTGTACGAGGCGGCCGTCGTGGATGGAGCGGGGCGTTGGCGGCAAATATGGCATATTACGCTGCCGGGCATCCGCGAAGTTTTCGTTCTTCTGCTGATTTTGCGCATCGGCCACATTTTGGACGCCGGCTTCGAGCAGGTGTACATTTTCTTGAACGCACGGGTGTACGAGGTTGGGGATATTATCGATACGTGGGTATTCCGACGCGGTATCGAGCAGCTCGACTTTAGCGTCGCTTCGGCAGTCGGCTTCTTCAAATCCGTCATCGGATTTGCATTGGTCGTTTCCGCGAACAAGATTTCCAAAAAACTCGGCGGGTCCGGAATCTGGTAGGAGGTCCAAAACAATGTCATTTATACTCAAAAAAACAAAATCCGACTATGTCGTCGATTTTCTCATCTATTTGGCCATGACTTTGTTCGGGCTTGCTACGCTGTTCCCGCTCTATTATGTATTCGTCATGTCCATTACGCCGATCGCGGAAGTGCTGCGCAACGGCGGGTTCGTCATCTGGCCCGAGCAAGTGACGATGGATGCGTACAAGTTCGTATTCAGCAGCAACCGGATTCCGACCGCTTTGTGGGTATCCATCCGGGTTACGCTGATCGGCACGTTCTGTAACTTGCTTATCACCACCTTTTTGGCTTATCCGTTGTCCAAACGGTTTCTGCCCGGACGGAATATCGTCCTGATGGGCATCGTCTTCACGATGCTGTTCTCCGGAGGACTGATTCCGCTTTATATCGTGGTGAAGGAGACCCATTTGCTGAATACGATCTGGGCGCTCATCATTCCGGGACTCGTCTCCTCCTTCAATATGCTCATCATGAAGACGTATTTCGAGAACTTGCCGGCCGAGATCGAGGAAGCCGCGAAGGTCGACGGCTGCAGCGACGTGCAGACGCTGTTCCGCATCGTGCTTCCGCTGTCGATGCCGATTATGGCTACGCTCGGCTTGTTCTACGGAGTCGGCCACTGGAACGCCTACTTCAACGGGATCATGTACTTGACCGACAAGGAATTGATGCCGATCCAGGTCGTGCTGCGGAATATGATCGTCTCGCCGAGCGTCAGCTCCGAGCTGAACGTCAACGCCAGCGAGATCAACCAACTGCCGCCGGAAACGATCAAGATGGCGACCGTGGTCGTGGCGATTTTGCCGATATTGATCGTGTATCCATTCCTGCAAAAGTATTTCGTCAAAGGAATGCTGCTTGGCTCCATTAAAGGATAAGGGAGTCGCCGCAAAGCCTGTTCGGTACCTTTTGGTGCCGACAGGCTTTTTTCTATTTAGAAAAAGTTTTTCTTGATGTGAAAGTTTCGCTGTGATACGATGATCGCGAAAAGCGTTATTCGACTCGAAACGAGCCGGAGCGCGTCAACCTATTGGGGAGTGGATCGAAGCCATGGAGCAGTGGGATACTCCATCCGTCCTGATCGATTTGGACGTCTTGGACCGCAATTTACGTGAAACGGCAAATGCGGCGGCTAGAGCGGGAGTGCGCTTGAGACCGCATACAAAGACGCATAAAAGCGTCTGGATTGCCAAGGAGCAGCTCCGTTACGGAGCCTGCGGCATTACGGTGGCGAAGCTCGGCGAAGCGGAAGTGATGGCCGAAGCCGGCATCGAGGACATTCTGATCGCGTTCCCGGTAATCGGCGCGCCGAAGCTGGAGCGGCTCGCCCGCCTGCTCGACAAAGCCAAGATTACGCTCAGCACCGACGATCTCGACGTGGCCCGGCAGCTTTCCTCGTTCGGCACGAGCATTAACCGCGACATTTTGCTGTACGTCGATGTGAACACCGGTCTGAACCGCTGTGGCAAGGAGCCCGGCGAGCAATCGGCGGAGCTGATCAAGCAGATCGCGCAGCTGCCGAACATCCGCGTAACGGGCCTGATGACCCACTCCGGACACGCTTACGGCTTTAACGACGACGCGGCTCTCCGCGAGATCGCCAAGCAGGAGGCGGAAAGCCTGCTGCTCACCAAGCGCAAGGCCGAGGAAGCCGGCATCGTCATCGAGGAGGTCAGCGTGGGGTCCACGCCGACGTCGAAATACGTAGCGGATGTTGCGGGCATGGGCGTTACGGAAATGCGTCCGGGCGCTTACGTGTTCGGCGACGGCACGCAGTGGACGATGGGCCTGATCGGGCAGGAGCAGCTGGCGATGACCATCGTTGCGACGGTCGTCGGACGTCCGCGTCCGGGCACGATCATCATCGACTCGGGCACGAAGACGCTCAGCAGCGACGTAAGCAAGTACCATGCCGGCTACGGACATATTCTCGGTCACGAGGATGCGATCATCGAGCGGCTGAGCGAAGAGCACGGCATCGTGACGGTCCCGGACAACAGCGTTTTCGAGATCGGGCAGCAGGTGCAGATCGTGCCGAACCATTGCTGTGTCGTCACCAACCTGCACGACCGTTTGCTCGGCGTGCGAGGCGGACGTTTCGAGAAATGGATGACCGTCGATGCAAGAGGACGGGTACGCTAATAACGCGCTTGTACGGAATAATATCAATTCATTACTTATACGACGAAGGGATGTTAACCTATCATGTCTATTGAAATCAAAGCTCCCAAAGCTCCGCAATTTCCGCTTCCGTTCTCGCACGCGCTGCGCGCCGGCGATTTCGTTTACGTCTCCGGCCAGGTCGGAGTCAATCCCGAGACGCTCGAAATCGTCGGTTCGACGATCGAGGAGCAGACGGTGCAATGCATCCGCAACTTGGAGACGATCCTGGAGGCGGCGGGTCTGACGCTGGATCATGTGATCAAGGCGAACGCCCACCTGTCCAACGGAGCCGACATTCCCGCCTACAATAAAGCGTACGAAACGATGTTCAGCAAGCCGTACCCGACAAGAACGACCGTCGTAAGCGGCATCGGCACTTATTTGATCGAGATCGACGTCATCGCTTACGCTCCAACCCGCAGAGGAGAAGGCTAACATGGACCGCAGCGCGATCTCTGCACGAATCGGGCAATGGATCGAGGGGCACAAGGCGGAATCCGCCGCCTTGGCCTCGCAGCTGGTCCGGATTCCGAGCGTGAATCACCCTCCAGTTGGAAATGAACTCGCTTACCAGTCTTTTTTTGCCGATCGATTGCGTGATCTTGGGGCGGACGTGACCATGTACGATCTGGCCGATATTGCCGGATTGACCGAGCATCCCGCTTATATGAAGGGGCGCGACTATACGAACCGTCCCAATGTGCACGGACAGTTCCCGGGCAGCGGGGAAGGACGTTCGCTCGTCTTCTCCGGTCATGGCGACACGGTATATGAGGGCACGGAGCCTTGGCAGGACGGCCCGTTCGAAGGGACGATCCGCGACGGCCGGTTGTACGGCCGTGGCTCTTACGATATGAAGGGCGGCATGGCGGCAGCGATGGAGGCGGTTCGCTGTCTGCAGGATGCCGGAATTCGGCTGAAGGGCGACGTCTTCATCGAGAGCGTCGTCGACGAGGAGCATGGCGGGGCGAACGGCACGCTGGCCGGACGACTGGCAGGCGTCAATCCCGACATGGCGATCATCCCCGAACCGACGAATCTCGTTCCGTATCCTGCTCATTTGGGCGGAGGCATATGGAAGGCCGAGTTTTCCGGAAAGAGCGGCATTGGCTTTAACGGCGAGGAACTGATCAGCGCGCTTGACGCCACGGTCGCTTTTGCCATGCTGCTGCAAAAGTTCGCCGCCAGACTGAACGAGCTGGTCGAGCCGCATCCGCTTTGGAGCGAATCGGGCCGGGCTCTGGAGGTCGTCGTCTTGTCGATCCTTTCCGGCGACACGAAGCGAGAGCTGCAGGAGAAGCTGCCGGCGGACGGCAAGCTCAATTTTTGGATCGAAGGCTACCCGGGCATGACCGAAGAGCAAATTCTTTCCATGCTGTGGGCGTATTACGAAAGCGAATTGCCAAATTACCCGATATTGGCCAAATGCCGTCCGCGCATAACGCCGCTCATCCGCTACTTGTCCGGCAGCGAGATGCCGGCCGGCGAGCCGACCGATACGTTTCTGGAGACGGTCAACCGGACGGGCACGACCGCTCTGGAGCGGGAACCGGCTCCGCGCAAAGGTTCGCCGTTCGCTTGCGACGGCTTTATGTTCAATCTGCACAGTCCGACTCCGGCGCTCGTTCTTGGTCCGTCCGGCTCCAATGCCCACGCCGCCGACGAGTACATGGAGCTGGACAGCTACTACAAGCTTATCCGCTGGTTTGCCGAGATCATGGTCGACTGGTGCGGAACGGAAGGGGAATGATCTTATGGCAGAGCGGTCTGCGAACGAAGTGGCCAAGATCGGCGTCATCGGCGTCGTTCACGAAACGAATACTTTTGCTCCCGGCTTGACCGGACTGGACGCCTTCCGGAAAGACTGGATCGTCGGCAAGGAAGCGTTCTGCGAGCGGTACACCGGTACGAAAACGTCGATGGGCGGCGTGATCGCCGCCTGTCAGGAGTTGGGTGCGGAGCTATTCCCCGGCTTTTATACGCAAGCGACGCCGAGCGGCTTGGTAACCGACGAGGCGTTCGGCGCGATCGTCGACGGCATGGTCGATTCGATCGAGCCCGGCATCGACGGCCTTGTCGTCATCCTGCACGGAGCGATGGTCGCCGCCTCGTATCCCGACGCTGAAGGCGAAATTTTGCGCAGAGTGCGCGAGAAGGTCGGCCGCGAGCTGCCGGTCGCCGTCACGCTCGATCTGCACGGCAACATCAGCCCGGAGATGGTCGGGTTTTCCGACCTGACCGTCATTTACGATACGTATCCGCACATCGATCCTTACGAACGGGCGGTCGAAGCGGTTTATTTACTGAACGGCACGGTCAAGGGAGCGATTCGTCCGGTGCAAAAGCTTGTGCATACGCGGATGCTTGTTGCGCCGCAGGCGATGCTGACGTCGTCCGGCGTCATGAAGGAAATGATGGATATCGCGTTCGAGATGGAGAAGGAGCCGGGCGTGCTGAATATCGGCGTTGCCGGCGGGTTTCCTTACAGCGACGTAGCGGATGCGGGGATGACGTTCGTCGTCGTCGTAGACAACGACGCCGCACTTGCCGATAGCTGCGGGAAGAGGCTGCGGGCCGCCGCCTGGGAGCGCCGCGAACGGTTCGTCGTCCGACAGGCCGAAGCCGCCGAAGCGGTGGAGCTTGCCGTACGCCATCCCGAAGGACCGGTTATCTTGATTGAAAGCTCGGACAACGTCGGGGGAGGCTCGCCCGCCGACGCCACGCACCTGCTGCCGCATTTGCTCGCCGCTCCGAAGAAAAGCCTTATTGTTATCCGCGATGAGGAGGCGGTTCGCCAAGCCGCCAAGCTTGGCATTGGCGCCGTGCTGGAGTATGCGATCGGCGGCAAGAGCGACGATGTGCACGGCGAGCCGGTCCTCGTGCGGGGCTTGATCCGCACATTGTTCGACGGCAACTACCGCCATATCGGCGCTTACATGACCGGCCAGTACGCCCGCATGGGACTGACCGCGGTTCTCGAATGCGGCAACGTCACCATCATTTTGACCGAGAAGCGGGTAGCCCCATGGGACCCCGGCCACGTGAAGTTTGTCGGGCTCATTCCGGAGCAGTTCCATATGATCGTGGTCAAGTCTGCGATCGCCTGGAGAACGGCATTCGGCGACATTGCCAAGCATACGATCGAGGTCGACACGCCCGGATGCTGCACGGCCAATCTGCATCGCTTCACGTACACGGCTCTTCAGCGCCCGATTTATCCGCTCGACGAAATTCAATAAACAGACAACGGAGAGGAGCATTTCCTTATGCCTACTTATGACAAATCCCGCGCCAAGCTTGCGGAAGCGAAGCAGGTGCTCGCCGGAGGGGTGGCCAGTACGCTGCGCGGCTCGATGAAGCCGACGCCGCTGTACGTCGAATCGGCTTCCGGCGTCATCGTCAAGGACGTGGACGGCAATGAATATATCGACTATCAGCTCGCTTACGGACCGCTTATTCTCGGTCATGCCCATGCGGGCTTCAACGAAAGAATCGCCAACGCGATGGCCAAAGGCATTACGTACGGCTTGCAGCACGACGGCGAAATCGAGCTGGCCCGCAGGCTGACCGAAGTGCTGCCTTGCGCCGACAAGGTCGTTCTTAGCGGCTCCGGCACCGAGGCGGTCATGCTGGCGCTGCGTCTGTCCCGGGCTTATACAGGCAAGCGGAAGGTCGTCCGCTTCCACGGTCATTACCACGGCTGGTCCGATTCCATCTTCACCTCGTTCCCGAGCCCCGACATGATGCAGAAGGCGACGTCCGCCGCGGCGGACAGCGTTCCTCCGGGCACGAAAGGGCAAAGCGAGCTGAGCTTGCAGGACGTTATCCTGCTGCCGTGGAACGAGCCCGAAGCGCTTGAAGCGGCGCTGCGCGCGAACGCAAGCGACATCGCCGCCGTCATCTCCGAGCCGGTCATGTGCAACTCCGGCTGCATTTTGCCGAAGCCGGGTTATCTGGAGAAAATCCGCGAGCTGACCCGCGAGTTGGGCATCGTCTTCATCATGGATGAAGTCATCACCGGCTTCCGTTTGGGCGCAGGCGGCGCTCACGGCCGCTTCGGCATTACGCCTGACCTCGTTACGGTCGGCAAGGCGCTCGGCGGCGGTATCGCGGTCAGCGCGGTAGGCGGCAGCAAAGAGATTTTCGAGCTGATCGATACGGAGCAAGTGAGCCACCTTGGCACGTTAAACGGCAACGGCGTAGCGACTGCGGCAGGCCTCGCCGTTCTGGAGCTGATGACCGAGAACGACGGCGCGGTTTATGGTACAATGGAAGACAATGCGCTGAAGCTCGTGGGAGGCATCCGTTCGCTCTTCGCCAAGCACGACATTCGCGGCGTGGTGAACCAGATTGGCCCGGTGTTCCATTTCATGTTCATCGACGAAGACGAAGTGAACCATTTCGACACGTTCCAAAAGCGCGATTCCGGCAAATACGCCAAATTCGCGCAGCTGATGCTTGAGGAGGGTGTGCTGGTTCGTCCGAACGGACTGTGGTACATCTCCGCGGTTCACGAGTCGTCCCATATCGACGCGACGCTGCAGGCGATCGACCGCGTCTTCGTGCGGCTGGCGGAGGGGAACTGACCATGAGGCTTTCCGGTAAAGTAGCGATAGTAACGGGCGGCTCGCACGGAATCGGCCAAGCGGTCGCCATCCGGTTTGCCCGCGAAGGGGCCAAAGTCGGCTTGTGCGGCAGAGGGAAGGCGGCGCTGGACGAGACCGTCGCGCTCATCCGCGAAGCGGGCGGCGAAGCGCTGGCGTTCGAGACGGACGTTTCGGACAAAGCGCAGGTCGACCGTCTGGTCGACGGCGTGCTTGGACAATGGGGGCGGCTGGATATTGCCGTCAACAACGCCGGTATTTGCGAAGTGTCCCCTTTCTTGGACATTACCGAGGACCAGTGGGACCGCCATATGAACATTAACCTGAAGGGCGCCTTCCTCGTCAGCCAACGGGCGGCGCGGGAAATGGTCCGTCAAGGCGAAGGCGGCTCGATTATTCAAATGTCGAGCGTCAACGGCATTCAGGCAGAAGCCGATCAGGTTCACTATAATACGACCAAGGGCGGCATGATCAACCTGTCGATGTCGATGGCGCTGGAATTGGCGCCGCACGGCATTCGCGTCAATGCGTTGTGCCCGGGCTTTATCGAGACCCGGCTGACGAAGCCGTTGATCGACAACCCGCCGGCGATCGCAGATTACTTGCGCACGGTCCCGATGAATCGCGTCGGTCAACCGGACGAGATCGCCGCTGCCGCATTGTTCCTGGCTTCGGACGAAGCTTCTTACGTAACCGGCACGACGATGGTCGTCGACGGCGGTCAAGTGATCAAGCTTTCTTGATCTTGACGAATACGGCGGTTGCCCGCGATCGGGGCCGCCCGAGCGACAAGCCGAACCATAGCGCCCGGAGAGGGGGATTCCAATGAAAGAAACCGACAAGCAAGTCGCCACCGTAAAATCAGCCGACCGGGTGCTGGACATATTCGAGCTGTTCGCCGAGCGGCACGATCCGATCAATCTGACCGAGCTGTCCCGGGAGCTGGATATGCCGGCCAGCAGCGCCCACAAGCTGCTGCAAAATTTGCTGGCCCGCGGATACTTGGAGTCCGACAAGCAGGGCAAGACGTTTCGTCTCGGCCATAAACTGTTCGAGATCGGCAGCAAATACGCCCAGCGCACCGACCTTTCCGGGGAATTCCAGCTGGCTGCGCAAAAAATGATCGACGAGCTGAACGAATCGGTTTTCCTGACGATCCGCAACGGCGAGATGGCGCTCTATATCGCCGAGAAGCAGAGCACCCATCCGGTGCGCTTCGTCTCGCATCTCGGCATGCAGCTCCCGCTGCACGCTACGGCGATGGGCAAAGTACTGCTGAGCGGCATGTCCGACGACGAGATCGGGAAGCTGTATCCCGACGGATTGCTCGGCAAGCTGACCGATACGACGATTACCGATTTTGCCGAGCTTATGCGGCAAATCCGCCAAATCCGCGTGGACGGCATCGGCTTCAGCGCGGGGGAATCGGTCCACGGCATCCGCTGTGTGGCCGCGCCGATCTTCGGAGCCCAAGGACAAATCTCCTCCTCGCTCGGCATATCGATGCCGGAATCGCGCTGGGAGCCCGAGATATGGGAGCGGATCAGCCGGGCGGTCGTCCAGGGAGCCAAAGAAATGAGCACGAAGCTGTCCTATATTCCGTAATTCCGACACAAAAAATCGGCAAATGTAGTTTACACGCCGCTTCGGTTCGGCTACGATAGAGGATGACCGGACGAACCGACTGGAGCTTGAAGGCCGGAACGCCGATGACGAACGGCTTGCATACACGTACAAGGACGACGGCCGCGGGCTGCCGGTCCTTGTGCGATTCGCGATCGCGACAGGTACGGCATAGCTCCCTTCATCGGAGTAGGCAGGCAAGATCGTATCCCGACGGGGCGACATTCGCCGGCAGCGAGCCGACGTCTGTCGTTTTTGGCACAAATCATGAAACCGGAAACAAGTACAAGCGCCCAATCGAGTCGTCTTGAAACGGGGGGCTGGCGGATCGAGCAACTGTCGGGCTAACCGCATTTGCCGGAACACGTTTGCATTCCCGGAGCAGCGGCGGCGGAACGTGCGCAAGAAGGACATTACAGGGAGGAACTCACGGTGAAACTCGTCACTATCCAAACCAATAATCAGGATCACCTGGGCGTCAAAACAGAACGCGGCATTTTGGACATTACGGCTGCGGCCCTTGCAGGCAAAGGCGGTTCGCTGCCGCAATCGATTCATGAGCTGATCGAAGGGGGAGCGGCAGCCCGCCAGGCGGTGGAATCGTTCGTAAGCGAAGCCGAAGCCGGTTCCGCCGAGTGGCTGGATGCGGCATCGGTCGTTTACGGCCCATGCGTAACCCGTCCGCAAAAAATCATTTGTGTCGGGCTGAACTACCGCAAGCATGCGGAAGAAACGAACGCCAAAATTCCCGAATACCCGATTTTGTTCAACAAGTTCAATAACGCCTTGACCGGCCATGGACACGACGTGGAGTTACCGGTAACCTCCAAGGAAGTCGACTACGAAGCCGAGCTGGCCATCGTTATCGGCCGCCGCACGAAGCACGTGACCGAAGAGCAGGCGCTCGACTACGTATTCGGCTATTGCAGCGCGAACGATTTGTCCGCCCGCGATTTGCAGCTGCGCACGAATCAATGGATGCTGGGCAAAGTCAGCGACGGCTTCGCGCCGATCGGACCGGAGCTGGTCACGGCGGATGAAGTGCCCGATCCGAACAACCTGCAGATCCGCTGCGAAGTAAACGGCGTACAACGTCAAAACTCCAATACGTCGGACATGATTTTCAACTGCAAAGAAATTATCAGCTACTTGTCCCGCCATCTGACGCTGGAGCCGGGCGATATTATTTTGACCGGAACGCCGGAAGGGGTCGTGCTCGGATACCCGCCGGAAAAACGCGTGTATTTGCAGCCGGGCGACGTCGTGACGGTAGAGATCGAGAAGCTCGGCCGCATTACGAACCGCATGGTCGCCGAGAACGTGTAACGCTAGTTCGCATAGCATGTGCAGGGAAGCGCCTTGTTGCAAGGCGCTTCTTGTCGTTGACCGACCCCTTGCCGTTAGGCGCTGACATGAACCCGTAATGGCAGCAGGATCGATGGAGCAAGCTGCAGGTCGAAAAAATACCGTTGGTTCGTGAACATTGGATGACACTTTCGCCGGACGGCTTCATAGAGTAGAGTAAGCCCGTATTCGAAGGTCCGGAAGGAGACGGTGTTGCGATGGTCACGTTCGTATTCGTCATGCTTGGCTGCTTCGTGTTTTTTGGCGCTGTGATCGCTCTCATTTACCGATGGATTCAGAACGACACGTACGCATACGACATGAGCTTCATATGGGATCGGCATGCGGTAACGCTGGAGCAGATGGAGTTTCAGAGGAAAACAACGACCCAATGACTGTAAGCGATTTCGCGATCACCGAAACTGTTCTCCCTGTCGAACCACTGACAAAGTTTGTTCGCCTTAGATGCAGAAAAGACCGTTTTAAGCCTGTCATGGCTTTAAACGGTCTTTCTTTAAGCCGGTTCCGCATCAAACCGCCGCGCCCGGCATCGGCAGCACATAGAACAGGATGGCGATAAAATGGCAGACGCTTCCGCCGATTACGAACGTATGCCAAATCGCATGATGGTACGGCACTTTGCGCCACACGTAGAAGACGGTTCCTACCGTGTACAGGATGCCGCCGCCGACCAGCCACAGCAAGCCGTTCCAGGGCAACTGCTCGTACAGCGGCTTGATGGCGAATACGATCAGCCAGCCCATGCCGATGTAGAACAGGGTGGACAGCATAATGAACTTATCGACGAAATACGCCTTGAACACGATCCCGGCAACCGCCAGCCCCCATACGATACCGAAAATCGTCCAGCCTAGCGGTCCGCGCAGCGTAACGAGCAGGAAGGGCGTGTACGTGCCGGCGATCAGCAGATAGATGGCCGAATGGTCGAGTATTTCGAAAATATGCTTGACCTTGCCTTCCCGGAAGCTGTGCAGCAGCGTCGAGCACGTATACAGCAGGACAAGCGTCGTTCCGAATATGCTGAAACTGACAATGTGCCAGACGTCGCCGTGCATGCAGGCGAACACGACCAGTATAGCCAAGGCGGCGGCGCTCAGCATGGCGCCGATTCCATGGCTGATCGCGTTGGCGATTTCCTCGCGAACGGAATACCTCATGCGAAACCTCCCCGATTGGTTCTGTTCTGTTCATTGTACCCGATCGGGGCGGAGAATGAAAGTTTACTGCGCGGCCAGCTTGCCCCTGCGGCTTACGCTTCGATGTGCTTCGCGCAGTCCCCGTCGGCGCCGTCAAGCAGCGGGGAAGGCTGTCCGACGTACAGCACCCACAAGTCGTGCAAGGCGCGCGTACAGCCGACATAGAGCAGCTTCGCATCGTGCTCGCCGCCCCCGTACCGCGTGTCGTCGGCATCGATAAGCACGACCGCGTCGAATTCCAAGCCTTTGGCAAGGTGCACGGGCACGACGGACAAACCGCCTTCATACTTGTGATGCTGCGCGTCGATCAAGGTGGCCGATATATCCGCATGGAGCAGCGCCGTATGCAGCTCCTTGCATTCCCGTTCCGTCCGGCCGATAACGGCGATCGTCGCGGACGGGCCGTCCTCCAGCTTGCGGATCGTCCGGACGATCGTCTCGATCCGCTTGTCCGCGTCGTGACGGACGACCTTCACTTTGTCGCCGCTGCGGAATACCGGGACCGCCTGCATCGCCTCCGGCAAGCCGTTGGCCAGAATGACGTTGGCGAACCGGATAATTTCCATCGTCGAGCGGTAGCTGCGCTCCATCTGATAGTAGGCGCGGGCTTCGGCGTCGAACAGGCCGAGAAACTCGTCCCAGGAGCGAATTCCCTTGTAGGCGTGTATGCCTTGGGACAAGTCGCCCAGAATGGTGAACGAACCGCTTTTCACGTGCCGGTGCAAGAGGGCGACCTGGAATGGGGAAAAGTCCTGCGCCTCGTCGATCACGACGTGATCGAACGTGCGTTCCCCTTCGGCGCCGTGCATGAACTCCCGGATCAGCATAAGCGGGGCGAGATCTTCGGGAAATAGTTTCTTTTTGGCAAAAGCCTTCAACGACTCCTCCGCGATAGCCGCGGGCATCGTCCAGCCATCCGGCATCGCTGCTGCCGACTTCGTGCCGGTCTCGTCCGGGAACAGCGACCTGTAGAAGGACAGGGGCGTTTCATCCGGCCACGACTTCCAGTACGTTTTCAGCTTCTGGGACGCCTTTTTCTTGCGATCCTTCCGGACGTTCGGGTCGCGCACGTCGTTCAGCGCCATTTCCAGCCAGCGCTTGATTCTCGACTCGAGACGCTCTTTGCGCTTCATTAAAGGATAGTGCCGGTATTCCTCGTAAAACCATTCGCGGACGGTGCCGGCCTGCAAGGTGCGGCCCGGCCATGCTTCGAAATCCGCCGCTTCCGGCACGAAAGTCCGCTCGTATTCGCGCAAGGCGGCTTCGATCGCCCGCATGAAGCTTACGGAACCTTTGAACCGCCCCGGCGCGGTGTCGTCGATTACCGGCTTTTCGGTCCCGTAGGCGAACCAGCGCTCGCGGCGTTCCGTTTCGTCGGCCAGCGTCACCCGTTCTCCAATGGCCTCCAGCGCCCAATCCTCGAACGTCGTCTGCTGAATGTGGCCGACCCCGAGCTCGGGCAGCACGGAGGAAATATAGTCAAGGAACATCCGGTTGGGCGCGAAAATAATCATCCGCTCGGCGCGGATTTGTTCCCGGTATTGATACAGCAAATAGGCGAGACGATGCAGCGCCACGGTCGTCTTGCCGCTACCGGCGACCCCTTGAATGACGAGCGCCGTATTTTTTGCCGAACGGATAATCCGGTCTTGCTCGGCCTGGATCGTCGAGACGATATCGCGCAGCTTGTTGTCCTTGTTCTCGCCGAGCCGGTACAGCAAAAACTCGTCGGTTACCGCCGGACTGCCGCTGCTGCGGTCGTACGTATCGACGACGCGCTGCAGGATCTGCTTGCGGACGACCAGGTTGCGCTTTAAATAAACGAGCCCTTCGATCACGCCTTCCGGCGCTTCATAAACGGCAGGGCCTTCGCCTCCGGTGAACGAATAGAAGAGGCTGGCCACGGGGGCGCGCCAGTCGATCACGAGCGGATCGCCGGTCGAGTCGTTCTCTACGCCGAATTTGCCGATGTAGAGCGGCCGTGCGGACCCTTCCCGTTGTTCCTGAAAATCGAGACGGCCGAAGTAAGGCTCGTCAGTGGCTCCGGCCAAGTTGCGCCGCGCCGTCTCGCGAATCGATTCGAGCACTTGCTCGGTCAGATTGTCTCCGAAATACCGCGGAACAGCTTGCAGGTCGCTCAGCTTCCGGTCGATCCAGGCCGACGTACGCTCCAGCTTTTCCAATTCCTCTTGATAGGCACTTTGAATCTCCAATTCAGTTACCTCCAACCGTTCGGCTTGACGTTCTTTTAAAAAACAGACCTTCATACTACCATACAGCGGGGAGAAAAGGAAATCCGACTTCCGGTATAGTCGTTTTTTCCGGCAGGAACAGCGGTGAGCGTCTGTTCTTTTCGGAAGTGCGGCAAAGTATCGCCTCCTTTATAAGGAAGAAAAGGAACAGTCCCGGAGAGCTTCCGGTGAAAAAAATGGCAGACAAACCGCCATGCTCCGGTTACAATGATAAAGGATAAAATCAATCGGAGGGATTAAACATGAAACTAGGAGTAAGCACTTATAGCTTGTCAAGGGCGATAGCGGCCAACGAATTCGATGTGCTTGGCGCTATCCAATGGATCGCCGACAACGGAGGCCAGCATGTCGAGATCGTACCGATCGGATTTTCGCTGGATAATGACACCGACCTGACCGACGCCATCGTCAACAAAGCGGCTGAAGTCGGAATCGACATTTCCAACTACGCGATCGGAGCCAAGTTCATTGATCTGGACGAAGCGGGCTACCGCGCCGAGATCGAGCGCATCAAAAAGCATGTCGACGTAGCCAACCGGCTCGGCGTCAAGCGGATGCGTCACGATGTGGCCAGCCGTCCGATTCCCGATACGACAACCGCGCAATTCGAAAAAGATTTCGATATCATCGTCAAGGCCAGCATAGAGCTCGCCGATTACGCCAGCCAATTCGGCATCGTCACCAGTATCGAAAACCACGGCTTCCTCGTTCAAGCGACCGAGCGGGTACACCGGGTGATCGAGGCGGTTAACCGTCCCAACTTCCGCCATACGATCGATATCGGCAATTTCTTGTGCGCGGACGAGAATCCGGTGTCGGCCGTCAAGAAAAGTTTGCCGTACGCTTCGATGGTCCATTTCAAAGACTTCTACGTGCGTCCGTCCTACCGCAACCCGGGCGACGGCTGGTTCCGTTCCGCAAGCGGCAACTATTTGCGCGGAGCGGTGGTCGGACAGGGCGATATCGACATGTACGAGGTGATCCGTCTCGTGAAGGAGTCGGGGTATGACGGCTATATCTCGATCGAATTCGAGGGCAAAGAGGAATGCAAATGGGGGACGAAAACGGCTCTGGACAATGCGTTCCGTATATGGAACGAAGTGTAAGCCGTTCGTGAAACGTCTATGAAACATGCGAAAATACCGGATCTGAACAATACGCTGCTGAAAATATCCAGCATTTATACGTCCTTGACGAAGTCGGAGCAAAAAGTCGCGGATGTCGTCATGAAAGAGCCCGAAGCTGCGGTATTCTACACGATTACCGATCTTTCGGAGAAGGCCGGCGTCGGCGAAACGTCGGTCATCCGGTTTTGCCGGAAGCTGGGGTTTAAAGGGTACCAGGAATTCAAGCTGTCCGTCGCCCAAAACTTGTCGACCCCGTCGCAAAACATCCATGGCGACATTCAGGACGAAGACGAGTTATCCGTTGTCGTGCAGAAAATCAGCGCCATGAACCGGCAAAACATCGAGAATACGACGACGCTGCTCGACGAGGAAAGCTTGCGCAAGGCGATCGCGATCATTCGCGAGGCGAAGAAGCTGTTTTTTTTCGGCGTCGGCTCCTCCGGCATCACCGCGCTTGACGGCAAATACCGGTTCATGCGGCTCGGGTACGAGTGCTCGGCCGAGAATGACGCCCATATTATCGCCATGAACGCGGCTCTGTTGAAGAAAGGCGACGTGGTGGTAGGCGTATCGACGTCCGGCAGCACGAAGGATCTGGTGGACGCGCTGGAAATCGCCAAGCGGAGAGGCGCACGCATTTTGTGCCTGACCAGCCATGCCCGTTCTCCTATTACGCAGTTTGCCGACGTGGTGCTGCTGACCGCTTCCAAGGAAAGCCCGCTTCAAGGAGGCTCGTTTTCTTCCAAAATGTCACAAATCCACGCGCTGGACGTACTGTCCACCGCCGTGGCGCTCGGCCAGAAGGAGCGGACGTACGAAGCTTTGGAGATGACGGCCAAAGCCGTTCTGGACAAGCTGTACTGAACACGCGCGATATCGCTATTGCATAAAAACGCTCACCCGGTTACGCTTTCGAGGCGTACCGGATGAGCGTTTTTTGTCGTTGATTCCTAAACGACCGACGAATCCGCGAGAGGAAGGCCTGCGCGAACCCCAATAGGAACCTCCCATCGGACGCTAAGGCTGCCGCGGGTCGCGGTCCGTTCGCATGGCGCTGCGGAATTCGCTGGCCGTCTGTCCGTACATCTCGCGGAAGGCGCGGGCGAACGTGCGGAACGAATCAAAGCCGGTGGCGGCGGCAATATCGGTTACATACATGTTGGTATGCAGCAGCAGGGTAGCCGCGCTTTCCATGCGCAGCTGCTTGACATAATCGTGGAACCTTTTTCCGGTATGCTCCTTGAACAAGCGGCTGATGTGGGGCACGCTGTAGCGGAACGTATGGGACAGATGCTCGAGCGTCAGCGTCTCGGAATAATGCGTATGCACATATTGCAAAAGGGGAGAAAGCTTCACCTTCTCCTCGGTCTCGCCGGACGTCGCTGCGGCGGGGGCGCGAGTACCGGCCCGAATAAACAGCAGCATCGCCTCGATCAGCTTGCAGCGGATCATTTGGCGTTTGCCGGGGCTGTCCGGGAGCGCGTATTCCTCGTGAAGCTGCTCCAGTGTCGTCAGCATCCGTTCGGCTGCGGTTCCTTCGAAGTCGGCGAAGGAGGACGAGGTCGTCCCGATACCGTACAGCAGCCGTGAAAACTCGGGGTCTTCGCGATCGCCGAACAGCAGCGGCAGGTCGAACATGCAGCGGTATTTGGTCATCGGCCGCTCGGAATCGCTTTCCAGCTTGTGCATATGATGCGGCAGCAGGAAGGAAACCGTGCCCGGCCGGATCCGGTGCACCGCCCCATTGATCGATTCGGTGCCGTTCCCTTCCACGAAATAAGACAGCTCGGCATAGTCGTGATGGTGCAGCGGCGTATAAACAACCTCGCCGACATTAATGAAGAAACGCTGCTGCCCGTCCGCGCTCATCGGCAGTCCGCCTATATGATCCTGGTATTCCGGATAGTTCGTCTTCGGCATGGCCGTCCCACCCCGTGAAAAAAATGACAGCTCGCAAGGACGTTTCTGTCATACGTCTCTGTTCCCTTTATTATATAGTTACCAGTGAGAAAGGAAAGCCCCTATTTGCTGCCTGGCAGAGGGCAAGGCATGTTCGTTCAATATGCGGTTCAGGGAGAGATTCGAGCATGAAAGTCATGGTCATGACGGACATGGAGGGCGTGGCGGGAATGATCAATCACGACGATTGGGTCGTGCCCGGAGCCCGCTATTACGAGGAAGGCAAGAAGCTGCTGACGCTGGAGACGAATGCGGCGATCGAAGGCTTGGCGGCCGGAGGCTTCACCGAATTTCTGGTCGTGGACGGGCACGGCTACGGAGGCGTCAACCATTTGCTGCTGGACCCGCGGGCGCAGTTCGCGCGCGGTCCCTACGACGGCAATCTGTACACGCTGCTGAACCCGTCGTTCGACGCGATCGTCTGGGTCGGTCAGCATGCGAAAGCGGGTACGCCTTACGCGCAGATGGCCCATACGGGCTGGTTTAACGTCATCGACTGCACGATCAATGGCGTGTCCGTCGGCGAATTCGGCCAAGTGGCTTTATGCGCAGCGTCCTATGGCGTCCGTTCGATTTTCGGCGCGGGGGACGAGGCGTTCGCCAAAGAAGCGGCCGAACTTGTTCCGGGCATCGAGACGGTCTCCGTCAAGCGCGGGCTAGTCCCGGGCAGCGGCGACGAATTCAATACGGAAGGGTACAAGGAGCGCAATAACGGGGCCATCCATCTTCACCCGGAGGTTGCCCGGGCCCACATACGCGAAGGCGCGGAAAAAGCGGCCAGAAGATTTGCCGACAACCGCGAACCATTCACTTTGTTGAAGACGGAAGCCCCGTTCCGGCGGGAAATCCGCTACCGCAGCGACGGCACAACCGCAGCCTATACGCGCCGCGACGAGTACGACAACATCATCAGTCTGTTAGGCGGAAAACCATACAAAAATCAGGAGTGAGCGAATATGATCGGAACGGAAAAGCTTTCTTTGTTAGGCGGACCGAAGGCGGTGCGCGAATCGCACGAGCCGATGTTCAAATGGCCGATTATTACCGAAGAGGACGAGGCTGCGGCTTTGCAGGTTCTGCGAGACGGAGCGATGTCCGGCACGAACATTACGAAACAATTCGAGCAGGAATTCGCCGAATGGCTGAACATGGACTACGCGCTCGCTTTCAACAACGGCACGAACTCGCTTTTGGGCGCGTTTTACGGCTGCGGGGTCGGGATCGGCGACGAGGTCATCTGTCCGAGCGTGACCTATTGGGCGACGGCATTGCCGGCTTATGCGCTGGGCGCCTCCATCGTGTTCGCGGAGATCGATCCGGTCACGCTTTGCCTCGATCCGAACGACATCGAGCGGCATATCAGCGAGAAGACGAAAGCGATCGTGGTCGTCCATTATTTGGGCCATCCGGCGGATATGGACCCGATTATGGAGATCGCCAGAAAGCATAACCTGAAGGTGATCGAGGACGTGTCCCATGCCCAGGGCGGCTTTTACAAAGGACGCCGGGTCGGCACGATCGGCGACGTCGGGGCGATGTCGCTCATGGCGGGCAAATCGTTCGCCATCGGCGAGGGCGGCATCTTCGTCACGAACGACCGTGAAATTTATGAGCGGGCGATCGCTTTGGGCCATTACGAGCGGTACAACGAGGAGATCAAGACGCCGTATCTCCAGCCGCATGCCGGTCTGCCTCTGGGCGGCTACAAATTCCGCATGCACCAGATCAGCTCGGCCGTCGGCCGCGTGCAGCTGAAATATTACGACGAGCGGATCAACGAGATCGACAAGGCGATGAACTATTTCTGGGACCGTCTCGAGGGAGTGCCGGGCTTGCGAGCGCATCGGCCGGCTCCCGGCTCGGGCAGCACGATGGGCGGCTGGTACGCGACCCACGGCCACTATGTGCCCGAAGAACTGGGCGGTCTGTCGGTCACCCGTTTCTGCGAAGCGGTGCGCTCCGAAGGCGTGCCGATCGGACCGGGCTGCAACCTGCCGCTGCACCTGCATTCGCTGCAGCACGACGCCGACGTATACGGCCATGGCAAACCGACGATTATCGCCAACGCTTCCCGCGACCTGCGCCAGCCGAAGGGCAGCTTGCCGGTGTCCGAGGGCATCGCGGCTCGTGTGTATTCCATTCCGTGGTTCAAGCATTACGAGCCGGCCATTATCGACCAGTACGTGGAGGCGTTCCGCAAAGCGGCGCTGCAATACAACGATTTGCTGGCAGGCGATTCGGGCAATCCCGAGAAGCTCGGCGGCTGGAACTTTTTCCGGCAAAAGGCCGACTGACCGGTCTAGTCCGGCTAAGCGGCTCCTTCCCGAAGCGGGGGAGCCGCTTAGCGTGCGTTTGTATCCTATGCGTCGTTTGTTCCGCCTCTCCGGCGGTGTGAGCGTCTGCCATTTTCCGATCCCCGTGCGCTTATCGCCGCGGGGCTTTTTTGGCTGCGCCCGTCCGCATGGCGTTGGCTTCGATGCGGCATTTTAGGTACAATAAAGGAGTGTCCCATTATATGGATGAAACGAGGTTTTCGACATGAACATTACGTATTACGGCCACTCCTGCTTGTATGTGGAGAACGGCGGAACGAAAGTGATTATCGACCCTTTTTTGTCCGGCAATCCGGCCTCCGGCATATCGCCAGACGAGATCGAAGCAGACGCGGTGCTGCTCACGCATGCGCATGACGACCATTTCGGAGACAGTATCGAGATCGCCAAGCGCAACGACTGTCCGATCGTGGCGGTATTCGAGCTGGCTATGCACTGTATCCGTCTGGGGGCGAAGGCGCATGCGATGAATATTGGCGGCAGCTATTCATTTGACGGTTTCCGCGTCAAATTTACGCAGGCGTTTCACGGATCTTCCTTGCGCGAAGGGGATCAGTATTTGTATGCCGGGCAGCCGGCGGGCATCCTGCTGACGATGGGCGACAAGACGATTTTCCATGCTGGCGATACGTCCCTGTACAGCGACATGAAGCTGATCGGCGAGATGAACCCGATTGCTCTGGCGGCGCTGCCGATCGGCGACAACTTTACGATGGGGCCGGAGGAAGCGGTGTACGCTGCCCGCTGGCTGTGCGCCAAGCAGGTGATTCCGCTTCATTACAATACGTTTCCGCCGATACGCCAGGACGCTGGCAAGTTCGCCGCCATGCTGGCCGAGCACGATATTGCTTGCCACGTCATGTCCAGTAAAGAAACGATCACTCTCTGATAACCCATCAGGTAAGCCAAAAAGCAGCCAAGCAGGCTGCTTTTTTTCTTGGGCGCCAGCTAAGCGCGCTACGCCAAGTATCTTAAATCGATTTCACGGGGAAGGGGAGATTGAAAACTCCACATCTGGTTCATAAAATAACTATTCAGGTGATTTTGATCTATAAAAAAGGGTTTGACAAAGGTATTTTATGGCATTAATATGAAATGAAGTTAATATATTATTAGTATGAATCTATTGATTCATAAAAAATTTATTTATATGAATCAAAAAAGAAATTCATATAGAAACTACTATAAAAAGGGGGGTGATATTCTGAAAAACGTATACGTCAGCTTTGCTGAGAAGTCGTTCCGACAGCGGTTCGTCTATCGAGCCAACTCCTATTTTTATATCATCAGTTCGATCTTGCGCCTGTCCATTTTGATCAGCCTGTGGACGGCGCTGCTGGGCGAGGGGCAGGTCGTCAAAGGAACGACGCTGGAGGACATGACGGCGTTTGTGGTAATCAATATGGTTGTGCTGTCCATGACGCGCTCCAATATCGGCAACAAATTGGCCCAGCGCTTCGAGGACGGGACAATCGCCACCGATTTTATCCGGCCGGTCAGCCTGAAGTATTATTTGATTTCGGAGCAGATGGGTGAAAATCTGTACAGCGCGGTTTTTCATATTATTCCGGTTTGTGTAATCAGTGTGCTGTTCTTGCAGTTTCGTTGGCCGGACGAGCCGTGGCAATGGGCGATGTTTGCGCTTACGCTGCTGTTCGGGATGTGGCTCGTTTATCAAATTCATTATGTAGTCGGTTTATTAGTGTTTTGGCTGAAAACTTCGATGTATACGAACTGGATGCTGAGCGCCTTGATGGAACTGTTCGCCGGTTCCGTCGTGCCGCTGTGGTTTTACCCCGATCTGTTGTACAAGCTGGCGATGCTGCTGCCCTTTCGCTTTATCTCCTTCGAGCCGCTTGCTATCTTTCTGGGCAAGACGACGCTTGCGGCGAGTGTACAGGTGGCCGCTATGCAATTGGTCTGGATTTTTGTCTTGCTGCTTCTGGAGAAAGCGGTATGGCGGCAAGTGCAGAAGAAAGTCATTATTCAGGGAGGGTGAAGCCGTTTGGCGCTGTATGCTGCCTTTGTTCGCCTTAAGATGAAGGCGATGCTGGAATACCGGGGCGCCTTTTTTTTGCAGGGCATCTGTCAGGCTGCTTCCTACATGGCGGAGTTTGTCGTGCTGTGGATAGTGATCAGCCAGTTTCAGACGATCAACGGCTGGCTGCCCTATGAGGTGTTGTTCTTATATGCTTTGAATTTGCTTTCTTACTCGATCGCCGGCAGCTTTGTATACAGCACGGCATTCCAACTGCCGAGCATGGTGCAGAGCGGGAGCTTTGACGAAGTGCTGACCAAACCGATGAATCCGCTGCTGTATATGATCGGTCATCGTTTCGCTTACCAGTATGCCAGTCATATTGCCGTGTCGATCTTCATCCTCGTGCTGTGCTATCAACGGCTGGATCTTACATTTACATGGGTGAGCGCTTGTTATCTGGTGCTTGTCGTCGCCGGCGGAGCGATGATTCAGGCTTCGGCTTTTCTGTACACGTCGGTTCCGGTATTCTGGATGGTGCAAAATCAGGCGATTAGCGGCTTTGTGTTCGATCTGCGGGGGTTTATCCGCTACCCGATTTCCATCTACCACGCGGGCGTGCAGGTGGTGTTGACGCTGGTGCTCCCTTATGCGTTTGTCAATTTTTACCCGGCTCAATATTTCCTCGGCAAATCGGACTTTTTATTTTTTCATCCGGTCTTTCAGTATTTGACGCCGGTCGTGGGGCTGGTGCTCCTTATCGGCGCTTACGGGTTTTGGCAGCTGGGGATAAGGCACTACAAGAGTACAGGCTCGTAGAGTGGGGGAAACAAAGTGGCGTTTATCGAGGTGAAGCAAGTCTCGAAGGAGTTTGTCGTCTACAACAAAGCTAAAGGATTCCTGCCTTCGCTCAAATCGCTAGTCAGACGGGAGCAGTCGATCAAACAGGCGGTGCAGGATGTTAATTTTACAATCGGCCAAGGGGAGCTTGTTGCCTATATCGGACCGAACGGAGCGGGCAAATCGACGACGATCAAGATGCTTTCCGGTATTTTGCAGCCGACCGGCGGTACGATCGAGGTGGGCGGCATCGTACCGTACCGCGAGCGCAGGCGCAATGCGATGCGCATGGGCGTCGTATTCGGACAGCGCTCCCAGCTGTACTGGGATTTGGCGATGGAGGATACGTTTGATCTGTACAAGAAAATGTATAAGATCGAGGAGCGCCGCTACAAACATAATGTCGATTTTTACGTGGAACTGCTGGAAATGCAGGAGTTTCTGACCCGGCCCGTCCGCCAACTGAGTCTGGGACAAAAGATGAGGGCCAACTTGGCCGTCGCCCTGCTGCATGATCCGCAAGTCGTCTATCTGGACGAGCCGACGATCGGTCTGGACATTATCGCCAAAACGAAAATCCGCACGTTCATCCGCGAGATCAACAAAGAGAAAAACATTACGTTGATGCTCACGACCCACGATATGGACGATATCGAGCAGATTTGCAACCGGATCATCATGATCGATCACGGCCGCATCATTTATGACGGCTCGCTCGCGGCTTTCAAACAGGAGCACACCGGCGGCCATCTCATTACGGTCGATCTGGAGACGGAGGCGTTTCAGCTCGACGATCCCCGACTGACGCTGTACAAGGACGAGGGTATTCGCAAGACGGTGTTGTTCCAAAAAGAAGCGATTCCGGTCACCGAGGTTATTCAGAAGCTGACCGAGAAAAACCGCGTAATCGATCTCCAGATCAAGGAACCGAGTATCGAGGAAATTGTGAAGGGCATTTATGAGCAGCGGAAGTAGGATGGAGTATTGTTCAATTCTAATAGTTCCCATTTCATAGAGGAACTGATCCGGTTTCCTGATCGCGAATTCAGGGATTCCTTTAATAGAAGAAGCGCTCACGGAATGCATGCCATTTTCACCATAATGATCGCTGGATATGCGTCAAATTAGCCGTCCGTCCCTTAAGGGGGCGGGCGGTTTTGCTTATGGCTCTGACAAACTTCTGCTTGGGGACAGCAGCTGCGGCATTTGTTGCCGCGCGCACCGTCAGTGTCCTTTTTTGCGGATGCGCATATGCCGGTTCTCGCCCCATTCCTTGGCTTGGGCAGTGGCGATCGAGATGGCCCGGCTTTCCCCGTAGCCGTCCTCGAGCAGGGCGTTGGCGATCTCGATCGCCTTGTGACGGATCGGGGCCATAAAGTGCTTTAGCGAATCGGGATAATCGTCCTTGGTCCAAGGCATAGCGGTTCCTCCTTTAGACTGTTGTATTTATGCATCTTTACCCGTAAAGGGAGCCGTCTAATCGGCTTTCGGCGCAAAAGTGCGAAAGCGCTGCCGGTTTCGTTTCCGCAGGCGCTTTTCTTTGCTATGATAGAGGCGGAGGGAGTGCGCGCATGGAGGATCATCATCGGAACGACAATGGGGAGGAACACGCTCGCCTGCTTCTTGACAGCTACCGGAAGACGACGGGGCGCGAGCTGCTGGCGGTCGTGCCGGACGAGCCGCTGGCGGAGCAGCTGGACGAAGCGCCGTTCGTCATTTTGTCGCACGGGACGGAGAGCGACCCGGTGCTCAACTACGGAAACAGGCTGGCGCTTGCCTTATGGGAAACCGACCGGGACACGTTTACGTCGATGCCGTCGCGGCTGACGGCGGAGCCGATGCTGCGCGAGGGGCGGGAACGGCTGCTGGAGCAGGTTCGCCTGCATGGCTATTCGGATCGCTATGCAGGGGTTCGCATTGCCCTTACGGGCCGGCGGTTCCGCATCGAGAATGCGACGGTCTGGAATTTGACCGACGCAGAGGGGCGATACGCCGGACAAGCGGCAACATTCTCCGGCTGGACCGGACTTGATGAAGCCAATCATGGTATAATAGACGGGAAATGCCTTCATCCGGCAAACGAACGGCAGTCGCCGAGGCAAAAGGAGTCCTGATACGGGAATGATCATCGTACGCAACTTAACGAAAACATTGATCGACGGTCAAACGATACTGTCCAAGGTAAGCTTTCAGGTCGATAAAGGCGAGTTCGTCGTATTGATCGGGGCGAGCGGGAGCGGGAAGTCGACGCTGCTGAGCTGCATGGCGCTCCAGCAAAAGTGGACCGAAGGGCAGCTTATTATCGATGGGACGGAGCTGTCCGGCTCCAAATGGTCGGACAAGTTCAGTCTGCGCAAAGATTGGGCGTTCATGGAGGAACGGCCTGCGCTGAATCCGCGCAAAAATGCGCTCAAAAACGTGTTCAGCGGCCGTTTTTACCAACTGCCGCTGTGGCGCAAGCTGACGGGAACGATATCGACGGACGAGCATATACGGGCGATGGACTATCTGGAACGGGTCGGCCTGCTGGACAAGGCGAAGATGCTGCCCGCCGAGAAGCTGAGCGGCGGCGAGCAGCAGCGCGTAGCGATTGCGAGAGCGCTGGCTCAGGGCGCCAAGGTCATCCTCGCGGACGAGCCTACGAAGGGGCTGGACCCCGAGTCGGCCACGAAGGTGCTGCAGGATTTGCGCGCCCTGTGCAAGGAGCAGGACATGATCGTCATCGCAGCCATGCAAAATTTGGAGATGGCCGAGCGAAACGCTTCGCGGATATGGGGATTGGCCGGAGGCAGACTTGTGCTGGACATTCCGGCGCGCAAGCTGACGCAGCAGGAAAAAAATACGATCTTTTAGGAGCGGAGCGATATGGACTTGCAGCTGCATGACCGGACGGTCATCGTAACCGCAGGCAGCAAAGGCTTGGGCAAGGCGAGCGCTGTCGAATTTGCGCGCGAAGGGGCCAACGTGGTCATCGCCAGCCGCGATGCCGGGCATCTGGAGCAGGCGAAGGCGGATATCGCCAGTCTGACGGGAAAGGAAGCGCTGACCGTGCAAGCCGACGTCAGCCGCAAGGAAGATACCGCACGGGTGATCCGCGCGGCGGTCGGTTGGACCGGTCGTCTCGACGTGCTCGTCACGAATGCCGGCGGACCGCCGGGAGGCGGCTTCGACCAGTTCGGAGACGACGCATGGGAGGCGGCCTTCCAGCAAAACCTGATGAGCGTCGTCCGTCTGATCCGCGAGGCGCTGCCTCATATGCGGCTGCAGGGGGGCGGACGGATCGTCAATCTGACCTCGGTATCGGTCAAGCAGCCTATTCCCGATCTGATTTTGTCGAACGTCTTTCGCGCAGGCGTTTATGCGCTGACCAAGAGCTTGTCCGCGGAGCTGGGCAAGGACGCGATCCTGGTCAACACGGTTGGTCCCGGCTGCATCGAGACGGACCGCATCCGCGAACTGGACAGCCGCGCGGCGGAGCAGACGGGCTCGACCGAGGAGCAGGTGCGCTCGCGGCTTGCGGCGCAAATTCCGCTCGGACGGTATGGCACGGCCGAGGAATTCGCCAAGACGATCGTTTACCTCGGCTCGTTCGCCAATACGTACGTCACCGGGCAGGCGGTTTTGGTCGACGGGGGCATGGTGCGTGCCTTGTAGTCAGTCGTCGACGATAGGGACAGGCGGTGCCCGCTGGACGGGGCGCCGCCTGTTTGTCTTGTGCCGGGCGCGAGCCGCATCTGATTCGGCGGGAAGGTCCATAAAGGCGCTATGCTATACTGGAGCCAAAACGGAAATGGAGAGGGGATGGACGGGATGGAGCAAACGATAAGCCTCGTGCAGCGGCTGGCGGAGCGGAGACCGCTTCAGCGGCTGAAGCCCGTCGGCGGCGTATGGAGCGCGGAGCTCGACGACGCCATCGCACAGGCCAGGGCTGCCGTAGGGCGGTCCGGCACGGCGAAGGGAAAGAGGGGCGACGAGGCGCTGGCTTTTTGGGCGGGCCTGCATTTGTGGAACGACAGCCTGGACGTCTCGCATGCGATCTCGCAGCATATCGAGACGCCCACGGGCAGCTTGTGGCACGGCATCATGCACCGGATGGAGGGCGACTACGGAAACGCGAAATACTGGTTCGCCCGCGCCGGCGACCATCCGCTCTATGCTGACCTGCACCGGATCGCGGTCGGGCTATTGAAAAGCTCGGCGGAAACGGCGCTGCCCGGAGGAGCCGTCCGCAGTCGGGACGAGCTGACCGCGCTTGCGGAGGCGCGCGCATGGGACCCGCGCCGGTTTGTGGACGCCGTGGAGCGGCAAGTAACGCGAGAACGGGACCCGCAGGCTGTAAGTCTGCTGGAGCGGCTTCAATGGCACGAGACGGCGCTGCTGCTCGCTTACGGCTACCGCGAAGCGACGGGCGGGAACGAGCTGCCCGTGCCCGGCCTTTCGGCGAACGGATAAACAGGTATACGGTCCCCCCGCCATGCAGCCGAACCGGGCGCGCACCGGGCGCATATACATAGGCAAGGCGGTAATTCGCCCCCATTATACGCGGGGAGAGTGTCCCACATGCTGTTCATGACACGATTGGAAGAGGCGCTGGCGAGCCTGCGACGGCCCGATATGCGCGATTTGAAGGAGACGCTGTCTGCGGTCGGCTGTACGCCCCGTCAGGCGGAGCCTCATGTCGCGCAGCCCGACCGGCTGCCCTACGGACGGACGGTGCTGTTCCGCAATACCGAGGTCGAAGCGATTCTGGTGCACTTGCCGGCGCGGACCGGGACGTTCATCCACGACCATGGCGACTCGCTCGGCTGTGCCATCGTGGTGGAAGGAGAGCTTATCAATACGGTATTCCGCACGGATGGGCGCGGAGATGCAATATACGCTTCGGAGGAGCGCGTCCGTTCCGGACAATGCTTGTCTGCGCCGGCCGGACTCATTCACCGGATGCGCAATCCGGGCGCGGGGCGGACCGTGTCCCTGCACCTGTACGCCCCTCCTTTGACCGGGACGAAGACGTACGCGGAAGCCGATGAATATGTGCTCGATTACGTCATTTGAACGGCCGTTTTCCGGCCAAAACCCCCCACCGGAAAAATTTGGGGGGCTCTTTTTACGCACACTTTGAAAATAGTCGGGCTCATTTTCATTTTGGCCCGGGAAGGCAGACAGGGAGCGCGTTCGCAAAAAGTCAACCCCGTTTGCTAGAAAAATAGGCACCTCCCCGCATTGACATGCACAACATCTTGATATAAATTATTAAATACAAACTACATATTGTTGTGACGGTGACTTTTTCGTCTAGCAGCCAGCTGGACGCAAAACACGAGGCAGGAAGCGCGGCGCACGTAGCCGGCACGGTCTGTTGCAAAAATATGAACCCTACAGTCGATAGGAAAGCGTCCGCGTCATTGTGATGATGGCAGACGTTGTCTTTGGGCTGCGCGCGTACATATAGTCGCGCCGGGGATGTCGAGAGGAGATGCCACTAGATGTTGATTGTATACGATTCAAAGACAGGGAATGTGCGCCGGTTCGTCGGCAAACTGAATATGCCGGTTGTACCGATCGAAAGCGACATGACCATCGACGAGCCGTTTGTGCTCGTTACCTATACGACCGGGTTCGGCCAGGCGCCGGAGAAGACGTTGTCTTTTCTGAAGCGCAATTATGCCAAATTGGTCGGGGTGTCTGCGAGCGGCAATCGCAACTGGGGCGAAGGGTTCGCGAAAAGCGCGGACCGCATAGCGAATATGTACGACGTGCCGATTCTGAGCAAGTTCGAGCTGGCCGGCACGACGAACGATGTGGAACGATTCATGCGGGAGGTGAACGCAGTTGCGGCATATTGAGCTGAATAACATGCTGATGCAGCGTAATGAGGACGGATTTTTTCAACTGGACAAAGATCGGGAAGCGGTAGAAGCGTTCATGGAAGAAGTGGCTCGCAAGAGCGTTCGTTTTGCCGATACGGCGGAGAAAATCCGCTACATGATCGATCAGGACTTTTATGAGAACGTGCTCGAGCAGTACACGCTGGAGCAGGTGGAATACATATATGGCATCACTCACGGGTACAAGTTCGAGTTCCCTTCGTACATGGCGGCCTCGAAGTTTTACACCGACTATGCCGTCAAGAGCAACGACCGGTCGCTCTATCTGGAGCATTACGCCGACCGCGTGGCGATCGTGGCGCTTCATCTGGCGCGCGGCGATATGGACTCGGCCCGCTCGCTCGCCGAATCGATGATGGAGCGCCGGCTGCAGCCGGCCACCCCGACGTTCCTGAACGCGGGCAAGAGCAGAAGGGGCGAGATGGTATCCTGCTTCTTGCTGGAGCTGGACGATTCGCTGAATTCGATCAACTACGGCATCGGCACATGCATGCAGCTGTCGAAGATCGGCGGCGGAGTGGCGGTCAACCTGTCCAAGCTGCGCGGTCGCGGCGAGCCGATCAAGGGCGTCGAAGGCGCGGCCAAAGGCATCATGCCGGTGCTCAAGCTGATGGAGGACGCGTTCTCCTACGCCGACCAGATGGGGCAGCGCAAAGGATCGGGCGCAGGCTATTACAACATCTTCGGCTGGGACGTCATGGAGTTTCTCGATAGCAAAAAGATTAACGCCGACGAGAAGACGCGGCTCAAGACGCTTTCGATCGGGCTGATCGTGCCGAACAAATTTTACGAGCTGGCCGAGCGCAGCGAGCCGCTTCACGTGTTCGCGCCTTATTCCGTGTATGCCGCCTACGGCGAGCATCTCGACGATATGGACATGGAAGCGATGTACGACACGCTGCTCGCGGACAGCCGCGTACGCAAGAAGGTCGTCATGAGCGCTCGCGATATGCTGGTCAAAATCGCCACGATTCAGCTCGAATCCGGTTATCCGTATATCATGAACCGCAGCAACGCCAACCGCGTCCATGCGCTCAAAGATATCGGCGCGATCAAAATGTCCAATCTATGCACGGAAATATTCCAGCTGCAGGAAACGTCGGAGATCGGCGACTACGGTCAGGCGGATATCATCCGCCGCGACATCAGCTGCAACCTGGCTTCGCTCAACATCGCCAACGTGATGGAACACCGCAAAATCCGCGAATCGGTGCACGAAGGCATGATCGCCTTGACCGCCGTGAGCGACATGACCCACATTCTCAACGCGCCAGGCGTCGCCAAGGCGAACCGCGAGCTGCATTCGGTCGGACTCGGCGCGATGAACCTGCACGGCTATTTGGCCAAAAACTGCATTGCTTACGACAGCGTAGAAGCGATTCAGTTCGCACGGGCGTTCTTCATGGCGATGAACTTCTATTCGCTGGAAAAGAGCATGGATATCGCCCGCTCGCGCGGCGTCGTATTCGACGGGTTCGAACGGTCCGAATATGCCAAGGGCACGTACTTCGAGCGCTACGAGCGCGATGATTACCGTCCGGTATCCGAGAAAGTTCAGGAGCTGTTCGAAGGGATCGACCTGCCGACGCCGGAGGATTGGACCCGCTTGAAGGGACTCGTGCAGCAGCATGGCCTGTATCATGCCTACCGTCTGGCGATCGCGCCGACGCAAAGCATTTCGTATATTCAAAACGCAACCTCGAGCGTCATGCCGATCGTGGAACAGATCGAAACCCGGACGTATGCGAACTCGACGACTTATTACCCAATGCCTTACTTGAGCCGCGACAACTTCTTCTACTACAAATCGGCTTACAATATGGACCAGTTCAAGGTGCTCGATCTGATCGCCGAAATTCAATCCCATGTCGATCAAGGCATCTCGACCGTTCTGCACGTAAACAGCGACGTCACGACGCGCCAGCTGGCCCGTTATTACATCTATGCGGCCAAAAAAGGGCTGAAGTCGCTTTATTACACCCGGACGAACCGGCTGTCCGTCGAAGAATGCATCAGCTGTTCGGTGTAACGGCTCTCGACGCAGCTGGGCGAAAAAGGAGAACGCAACTATATGAATACGAACGGCAAAGGGCCGATGAAAGCCGTCAACTGGAATCGCCCTGACGACGACTTCACGAATACGTTCTGGAGTCAAAATATTATGCAGTTTTGGACGGACGAGGAAATTCCGTTGTCCGACGACAAAATGTCGTGGATGACGTTAACCGATAGCGAGCGCGAGCTCTACATGAAGGTGCTTGGCGGCCTGACCTTGCTTGACACGGTGCAGGGCGGCGTCGGGATGCCGAAGATCATGGAGCATGTCGACGGGCTTCAACGCAAAGCCGTGCTCGGCTTTATGGGCATGATGGAGCAGATTCACGCCAAATCGTACAGCAGCATCTTCACGACGCTGGCGACGACCGAGGAAATCGACGACGTGTTCCGCTGGGTGGAGAACAATCGCTGCCTGCAGACGAAGGCGGAGACGATCGCTCAATATTACCGCTCGATCGAGACGCGCAAGGACCTGTATTTGGCGATGGCGGCTTCCGTGCTGCTGGAAAGCTACTTGTTCTACAGCGGCTTTTTCTATCCGCTGTACTTGGCCGGTCAGGGCAAGATGACGAGCAGCGGCGAGATCATCGATCTTATTTTGCGCGACGAAAGCATTCACGGGTTGTATGTAGGCGTCTTGGCCCAAGAGGTGTACGCCGAATTGGAGCCCGACGAGCAGAAGGACGCGCTGGAAATTTTCAATGGCCTGCTGCAATATTTGCACCGCAACGAGGAGCAGTATACCGAGGAGCTGTATTCGTCTCTAGGCCTCGTGGACGAAGTGAAGAAATTCGTAGGCTACAACGCCAACAAGGCGCTCATGAACTTGGGGCTTGATCCGATTTTCCCCGATGAGGAAGTCAATCCGATCGTGCTCAACGGGATCAGCACGCGGACGAAGCAGCACGACTTTTTCTCCAAAAAAGGGAACGGCTACGTACGGACGACCAACGTGGAGCATCTGACTGACGACGATTTCCGGTTTTAACGAACAAAGACAAAGCCGCGACCCTCCGGGGATCGCGGCTTTGCTGTTTCTTGCCGTTATTGCTTCGCTGCCGCAGTAAACAGCTGCGAGGCGCAGTATTCGATAATGTCGCTGCGGCGGACGATCCCGATAAAGTGCTGGCGGTCGTCCGTGACCGGAACGAAGTTTTGCGCTTTGGCTTTGGAGATCAGATCGTTCATATTGGCGTCGATATGAACCGGCGCGTTATGCATTCTCATCGGTACGGACGAGAGCAGGTGGCGGTGGGCGTTTTCGAACGTGACGTCGGGCGTGTTTTTGAAAAACCAGAGCAGGTCTCCCTCCGTAATCGTGCCGAGATAATGGCCCTCGTCGGAGAGGACCGGCACGGCTGTGTAACGGTGGAATTCCATGCGCTCCAAAGCTTGCCGTAGCGTCGACTGCGAAGTGAGGCAGATCACTTCGTGTTTCGGTATAAGAAAAAAGGCTATATTCATCCGGTTACCCCTTACCCTAATTTGGTCTCTGTTCTATTATACAGGGAAATGGGTCTTCTGACTAATGTACAAGGGGATGGAAACTTTAAAACATCCGCAGCATCACGGGGCATCGCAAAAATCAAGGCAGACTTACGAGGGTTATCCGTACTCGGCGAAAAGGCCATGTTTTCGGCGATATGTCCCTGATCGGTTTTCATTTTCTCGATCATGTCTCGCAATTGTTCGGCGGTTCCGGTGGATGTCAGACCGATGTTCAACGTACCTTTCAGTTCGTTGACATGCAGCTCCTGAATTTTGTAGGTAATATTCGGGGGCGTTGTTTGCTGAAGAGATTTGTACGATTTTTCACACAAGTGGTCTCCAAAGCGAATCCAATTCATGCCTGTTGTGCGAAAAATCGTACAAAAAGCAAGACGCGGCATACAAAAAGCGAAAATTTGTACGATATTTCATATAAAACACTCGGCATTGCCTGGAAAAAATCGTTTCCTGTGTGAAATATCGTACAAAGCGGCGGCCTTCCTTCCAACGACCTTCTCTCCCTGCGCGCTCCAGTCAACATCATCTTGGGTCAAGCACTGATTTCGGTTTTGAGCCGAAAATCCTTCCGAAAATTTTTTTCTATGAGCGACGGAACAATCGTAAGCGATCTGAAGCTTCCAAAGTTTGCCGGGACGGACATGGAGGGCAGGATGGAGAACGTAACGGCGAGCATGAGGGAAATCGGGATATGATTCCTCGTCTTATCGAACGGAAAAAGGACGACCGGTACCGCATCGGCCGTCCTTTTCTTCGAGTTCAGACCATCGCTGTCCCACGCCTGCAAAGCGGAGTGCGGGCGATGTGCGGTCGGAGCGCCTGACCGTTACCCGGACCGGCCGACAGGCGCAGTACCCGGGGCGGGGAGCTCGCTTTCCCCCCATTGCCGCAGCTTGGATTCGACCAGCCGGAGAATCGTTCCGGTCATCTCGTAATGCTGATCCTTGCTCGGCTTCAACGTAACGGACAACGCAAAGTCCGGCTGTACGACGAGCTCGCCCACCGCCCGGGCAATCGCCTGGCGCGTTTCCACATGCTTGTCTCCGATACGGAACAAGGCCGTCAAGGAAAAGGTGAAAAACTGAAAGTAATACTCCTCGTCACTATTAATAAATTCGACGTCGGTCGAGACGTTGGCGAACGAGTCGCGGTCTGACAAAATATTCAGCAGCTCTGGCACGATCTCGGCATCGGCCAGTCTGCCCAGCAAGTAGATGGCGGCATAGCCGCGAACCTGGTTGTATTTGCGGCTCGTGCGGGGCACGTAGCTGTCGCGTTCCCGGACCATCTGCCGCAGTAGCGGAACGGCGGCCCGATCTTCTTGCAGCGCCAGAGCGATGGCGCTGTGGCGCCGTAGCTGCTCGTCCGATTCGCCGCTCAGCAGCCATTGTCTCAGCTCGTCGTTGATGCGGGCGCCCAGCCGCTTGGCGGACCAGATGGCGATGCCCGGCCGATCGCTGGCCAAAGCCAGGCGGATCGCCGGAATCTCCGCCAGCCAGCGCGGATCCGTGCCGAGATCGTTTTTGGCCGGATCGGGCAGACGGAGGCCGACATGATTGCGCTCGTCCAGACAGCCGGTGCTGCGCAGCAGAGCGGACAGGGCGGCATGCGGGACGCCGCGCAGCGGCACATCCAGCTCGATCGCCAGGGAGGCCGCGATGCCTGCCGCTTCGCCGCATTTTTGCATATCCCGCTTCATCCGCACCAAGGTGGCCATATCGTGGTCGAGGGCGATGCACCGTCCGGCAACCAGCATGCCGTCCATCTGCCGCGGAATCAACGCTCCGAGCGGAACCGGGACGGATACGTTCAGCCCCCACAGGCTGGCGGCGACGATCCAGTCCTGGTACGACTCGCTTTCCAGCGCGACGTCCTTGCTATGGTTATCGAGGTTCGAATAGGCATAGAAGACGGGCTGATCGCTTAACCGGTCCTGGAGGAAATCGTCCAGCGTTATGTTGTATTCCCCGTCGATAAATCGGCCTTCGCGAATGCCAAGCTGCGGGGCTACGTAAATCAAACGGTCCTTGGCTTCGTAGCGGTCCTTCAAATGCGTCGTGCGCAAGGCGGAATCGATAATCGCCTGCGAGATGCTGTCCCCGTCAGTCGGGTCGACATAGCCGGAATCGGTGTAAAACTGATGCACGCCATACCCGGTCACCTGCTTGATGACGTTGGAGAACGGCTGGCATTGCCCGTCGGACGATCTGCCCATGCGGAAAGCGCCTCCGGCCGTCACGCACACCTCGGCGTCCCCGGTGCAGTCGATAATGACCCGGGCGCCGGCTTCGCATAAGCCATCCGGACCGAGCCAGCGCAAGCCGACTGTTTTTTCTCCGTCCATGTATACTCCGATTACCGAGCATTCGTAAAGAACGGTGACACCGGCTTCGGAGGCATGCTTTTCCAGCACCGCCTTTTTCAGCTCGCCGTTGACCCCGCCCGTTTTCGTAAAGCCGTGATGCCCGAGCGCCGCCACCTCCTCGTCCAGCGCCTCGTACAGCCCGCCTCTGGACCCGAAATAATAGCCCTGCACCGTGCCGGCGGTGCCTGTTCCGCCCATGCAGTTCAGCCTCTCGATGCCGAGCACCCGATGTCCGCGCCGGGCGGCGGATATGGCGGCAAGGGCTCCCGCCGTGCCGAGTCCGACGACCGCGATATCATATGCTTCCGGAAACGAATGGCCCGCGGGGACCGGCTGTTCCATTCCTTGTTTATCAAGCCGATACAGTAGTTTCATGGAGCAAACACCCTTTCGTATAGCCGGCGTCGTAAGCTTCCAGCAGATTGGCGTAGGAGGACGAAGGGAACCAGCTCCAGCGATCGGCGATGTCCCGGTCGAGCTCGGTCGTGCGGATGTCGAAGGCATCGGCCAAAGCGGCTATTGTCCACGGGGCGAAGGCCGTATAATGGTCGGCCCAGTAACGGTGCAGCTTCTCGCGCGCCGTAAGCCAGCCGTCCCCGGCATCCAGTTCAAGGCGAAGGATGCGTTCCCCGGGGTACAGTCCGTCCAGCAGGGAGACGCGTCCGTCAAGCGGCTCCGGCAGCGGAGAGGGCGGTAACTCCGCCGTTCCCGGCGCATGCAGCATGGCGTTGATGCTTTTGGCGATGGGCGTCATGCGGCGGGCCCCCAATGACGAGCAAAGCGGGGTCGTGTCGATCAGCCGTCCGGCCGTCACCCGGGTCAATCCGGAGGCATTCAGCAGGGTGACCGCGTACCCGTTCCGGTCCGGGACGACCTCCACGATTTCCGTCATCATTTGCACATGCAGGCAGTGTTGGCGGATTAGCCGGAACAGCACGGGCGCGATGGCCGGCAGGTGAACGCGGCCTTCCGGCGTCAACAGCCCTCGCTCGAGCAGCTCGGTGCGCAGCAGCTCGGCTGCGGCGGAGTCGAGCCGCCGCTCCCAACGGTGACCGGGGTTATAGGCGGCGACGAATTCGTGCCCGACGAGCGAGGAACGCTCGACCAGCAGGGTTCCTGCCGGGGCGGCGACTGTCAAGCCGAGGCCGGCCGACGTCGCTCCGTAGACAAGCAGCGGGTAGTGGGGATGCGTCATATGGCATTCCTTCTTTCTGCAAAGGTGGGCGAGCCTCCGAGGCTTACATATTCCGGTAAGCCCGCGGAGAGACGCCGATTTCGTGCGTGAACACTTTGGCGAAGTAAAGCGGGTCCTGGTAACCGACTTCGCGGGCCACTTCGGAGATGGACAACGATTTGCGGCGCAGCAGCAGCTTGGCCTGATCGAGACGGATTTTCGTAATGTACTGAACCGGCGAGCAACCGGCGTGCTTTTTGAACAGGACGGAGAAATAGCTGCTGGACAGGGAAGCCTGCCGGGCCAGCGTTTCCCGTTCCAGGGGCTCGCGGTAATGGTTGCGGATGTAGTCCATGGACTGCACGATCGATTGCGATGCGGCGTCGTTTTGCTCGTGCTGCTGCTCCCCTACGCGCTGAAGGATATTCAGGAATGCGAGCTTCGTCTCCCATTCGTAGCCCGTTTTTTTGCCGTTCCACAAGCCGTGCAGGTTTTGCATATCGCGCAGCATCGTTTCCTTATCCGGCATCGGAACGACGCAGTCGAACGGAAACACCTGATCCTCCGGCTCGCTGCAGCGGATCGATGTGCCCTCCCATTCAATGAATTTGTAATCGTGCCTGACCGTGAAATAACAGAACGGCTGCTCCCGCGAGCTGTGGATGACCAGGCTTTGGTTCAGCGGGAAGTGGAACACGCAGCCGGGGTAAAGCGAATACGCGACACCGTCCAGCTCCATCTTGGCCATGCCGTCGTAGGCATACAGAAAGCTGCGTACGTGCGTGGAGCGGCTGCGGATTTCGTATCCCATCGTTTCGGCGTACGTGCAGTCCCGCTGCAGAACGTCGATAATGCGCAGATGCAGGCGGTCAAGGAAAGCGTGCAGCAGTTCGGGTACCCCCTTTTCGGAGATATGGGATTTTGGTGGATTGCTAAGTTTAATTATATTTGAACCAAACCAGGAGTAAATGGACCATCGTTCGAAACATATGGAAAAATAGTTGATTGTTGAAGATCGATCAATATTCCATATTGTTCGATCTTTTTTCTATTTACGCCGTAGCCAATTTTCCTCAATACTGAAAGGGAGGCTGCGATCCAGTTCTCATTATCGAAGTAAATAGGGGGCTTGGACATTCATGATTAAGCGCTTACATGAAAGCTTGGAATTTCCAAACGGCTGGTGGAAGGGGGCGCTTGCTTCGGCGGCGATAACCGTACTGCTGCTAGGCTGCGGGGGCGAGGGGAAGACGCCGGAAGCGAAAGGAGCGGATCAGGGGGTTGCCGAGTCGAACGAGCCGGCCGAGCTTTCCTTCTACGCGGCCAGCACCTCGATGACGAAGCCGCTGTTTGACGAGAAAATCGGCAAGCCGGTGCAGCAAAAGTATCCGCATTATACGGTCCAGTACATCGCGCCCAACTCCAAAATAAGCGATCTGATCGCAACGGGCACCGTACCGGACATCTATTGGCTCACGCTGACGGAAATGCGCTCGACGCTGCTTCAATACCGGCTGCAGTCGGACATTTCGGACCTTATCGCGAAAAACAAATACGATTTGAGCCGGTTCGATCCGGCAGCAGTGCAGACGATTAAGAACGTATCCGGGGACGGTAAACTGTTCGGCTTGCCCGATTCGTTCAATCCGATTGTCCTGTTTTACAACAAAGACATCTTCGACCGCTTCGGCGTCCCGTATCCGGTTAACGGGATGACCTGGGACGCGGTTTACGAGCTTTCCCGCAAAATGACGCGTACGGAAAGCGGAGTTTCCTACCGCGGGATGGGGATGTTTTACAGGCTCGTGTTCAACGGCAATCAGCTTTCGCTGCCTTTGATCGACACGGTAAGCGCTAAACCGCTGGCCTCCGCCACTCCAGGCTGGAAGCGAATACTGGACAATGTCAAACGCTTCTATGAAATAGAAGGCAATCTGAGCGGTTTCAAACCCGGCACCGATGGAGGAAACTCCGATCTGAACGCCTTCCTGACGGAAAATACGATGGCTATGCTTATGTCCCCGTTGTCCTCATACAACCGCGATGGGTTCCAGAAGGTGAACTGGGATATGGTATCTGCCCCGACATTTGCGGATATGCCGCAGACCGGCTTTCAGGCCGAGCCGCGCATTTATTTTATATCGGGCGGCAAGAACAGGGAGCAGGCGTTCAAGGCAGTCGCTCATCTGCTATCCGACGAGGTACAGGTCAAGAATAACAAGGAAGGCCAATTGACCAGTCTGAAGGACACGGAAGTGCGCAAAACGTTCGGCCAGCAAACCGCGGCGTTGTCCGGCAAAAATACGTCGGCGGTCTACTTCAACCAATTCGCTCCGACTCCGGCCCTCAATTCGGCCGTTTCCACCGACCCGGCGACGATTCTGGCCCGCGAGTTCAATGACGTCATCATCGGCAAGCAGGATGTCAACACGGCGCTGCGCAATACCGACGAAAAGGTGAAGAAGGCGATCGAGGAGGAGGCGGCCAAATAGCACCGCCATCTTCAACGAGTGCAGAAGTACCCCTAGCAAAACAATAGATGCCGTATAAGCCGGGAAACGGTTGGATACCTTATTCATGAGGTGATCCAAACGATGGCCAGAAGACGAAGCCGACGTTCGTTAGTCGTACCCGGGGCCGGGCAAAGCCTGGACTCGTTCAAGGCGACGGTTATGCAGCAAGCGGGTTATGCCGTCAATCCGGCGGAACCGAATAACGTCAAGTTCGAGGTGGCCCGATCCATGGGGATTTCGTTGACTCCCGGGAACAACGGCCAGCTCACGACCGAGGAAGCCGGCAAAATCGGCGGCGAAATCGGCGGAACGATGGTTCGCGAAATGATCCGGATGGCCCAGCAACAACTGGCGGACAATTACAACCGCATCTGAGCATGCGTTTCTCAGCCGCTTTGCGCGCACCCTGTCACAGGGTCGCCCGCAGGGCGGTTTTTAGTTGTTCCTTGACATAGAATGTCCGGTCCAGTGCAGAATATGGCATTCGGCCTCTCCTCCTCTGTTGTACGCTGGATGCGTAATGTGCTGGTACAAAGACCAGAACAGTCTGCACAGAAGGGGAGCGAGGAAGATGGAGAAGCTGGCAATCGACGGAGGAACGCCCACACGGACGACGCCGTTCGCGTCATGGCCGATAGCGGGGGAGCTGGAGCTGGAGCTGTTGAAGGAAGTGCTGGAATCGGGCAAGTGGGGGGGCGCCGCAGGCGCGGCAAAAGCCGGCTACGAGCCGAAGCTGCCTGCGCTGGAGCGGAAATTTGCCGAGCTGCAGGATGCGGCTTACGCTGTCAGCGTCGTGAACGGCACGGTGGCGATCACGGTTGCTTTGCAGGCGGCCGGCTTGAAGCCGGGCGACGAGGTGATCGTGCCTCCATATACGTTTATCGCCACCGCCTCGGCGGCGCTCGCCTTCGGCATCATTCCCGTCTTTGCCGATATTGAGGCGGATACGCTGCTGATCGATCCCGAGAAGATCGAGGAACGGATTACGCCGAGGACGAAAGGGATTATTGCCGTTCATTTGGCGGGAGCTCCGGCGAATATGACGCGGTTGCAGGAAATTGCCGACAAGCACGGGCTGGCGCTGATTGAGGATGCCGCGCAGGCGGTCGGGGCGACCTGGGAAGGGCGGGGAGTCGGCTCAATCGGCGACATCGGGACGTTCAGCCTGCAATCGAGCAAAAACTTGAATGCAGGGGAAGGCGGCATTCTAACGACAAACAATCGCGACTATTGGGAGAACGCCTGGTCCATCTGCAACGTCGGCCGCATTCCGGACGGAGGCTGGTATCAGCATGAAAGATTCGGTCAAAACTACCGGATGACGGAGTTTCAGGCGGCGATCGCGTTGGCCCAGATGACCCGCCTTGAAGAACAGATGGGCAGGCGAGAGCGCCATGCCGCACTGCTGAACGAGCTGCTGGACGGGGTCAAGGGCATTCGTCTGCTGCGGCAAGACCCGCGTATAACCCGGCACGCCTATCATTTGTATATGTTCAAGCTGGACCCGATAGTGACGGACAAGAATGAATTTATACGCAGGGCGAATGCCGAAGGGGTGCCGCTCGCGTCCGGATATATTCCGCTCAACCGCAACGTATCCGTGATCGAGACCACCCGCATGTGGACCGGCGAGGACCGCATCTATGAATGCCCGGTCTGCGAGTCGATGTGCGAGAAGGAGGCCGTCTGGCTGTCGCAAAACGTGCTGCTCTCCGACGAGCAGGCCGTTCGCGAGGTAGCAGATGCGCTGCATAAAGTAAGCCGCTCGTTCGGCGGCTCGTAAAAACCGATATCGTTTCGGAAAAGACGGTCCGCCTCCCCATACCGGGAGGGCGGGCCTGTTCTGGATTGGAGCGCCCGTGCGAGGACCGCACGAGGTTTGCGCCGACCGGCTCGCAAACTGGAAGCAGCCTTCGGAAAACCGCAAACTGCGGCGTGACTTCTTCCCCCCTTTTCTAGTACAATGGAGATTAGGTTCTGCATGGAATGAAATTGTGGAAGCTTTTGCCGAAGCCGGCGGGTACCGCCCGTCCGGAGGGCAAATCCAAGAATGAAGGAGAGATTCCGGTTGAAATTGACGAACAAGATCGGCGTCATCGTTGACAGCTTCGGCATCGGCGTGCGCGAAGGGTTGAAGAAGGCCAAAGAGGTAGGGGCGCAAGGCGTGCAAATCTACGCCGTCAAGGGCGAAATGGACCCGGATAACTTGTCCCCGGCGGCGCGCCGCGAGCTGAAATCATATATCGAATCGCTCGGTTTGGAAATATCCGCATTGTGCGGCGACCTCGGGGGCCACGGCTTCCAGGACAGAGCGGCCAACGCCGCCAAGGTAGAGAAGTCCAAGCGGATTCTCGATCTGGCCAAGGACCTCGGCACAAGCATCGTCACGACGCATATTGGCATCGTGCCGCACGACCATAGCGGCGAAGTGTTCGACGCCATGCAGGGCGCCTGTGAAGAGCTGAGCCAATACGCCAGCAGCATGCAGGGCTATTTCGCGATCGAGACCGGTCCGGAGACGTCGGCGCATCTGAAGGGCTTCCTCGATACGCTGTCGAGCAAAGGCGTATCCGTCAACTTCGACCCCGCGAACATGGTCATGGTCACCGGGGACGATCCGGTTCAAGGCGTACATACCTTGAAGGATTATATCGTCCATACGCACGTGAAGGACGGCATTCGCTACAAGGAAGTCGATCCGCGGGAAATTTACGGGGCGCTTGGCTACGAGCCGATGGATCACGGCAAAATCGCCGAGATGGTCCGTTCCGGAGAAATCTTCAAGGAAGTTCCGCTCGGCGAAGGCAAGGTCGATTTCGACGCTTACTTCCAGGCGCTTGTCGATATCGGCTTTACCGGCTATCTGACGATCGAGCGCGAAGTCGGCGACCAGCCCGAGATCGATATCCGCAAAGCCGTGGACTTTATTAACCGCTACAAGTAAAAACTTGTCGTCCGTTTGACGGGCGGCTGGCCGCATACCGGGTATTTCCGGTGTGCGGTCTTTTTGTTGAGCGGCCGGAGGTTGGCGGCAAGGCAGGAAATCGGCGGTCCGTTGTTGAAATTTTTAATGGGGAAAGCCAACTAAAGGAATCGCTTTTTAAAGAAAGGAAGAGGCCCGTTGTCGATGTTAACTGTGCTGGACCAAGGATATGTCAGGCTTGTCAATCATATGGGGTCGGACCTGACGGTGGTCAATGCCGCTCGCGTCTCGTACGCCAAGGAATCCAAAGAGCTGAGCGAAAGGGATATCAAGCTGATTCGGTTTCTGGCCCGCGAAGGGCATACGTCTCCGTTTCGCCATGTCATGCTTCAGTTCGAGATTTACGCTCCGCTCATGGTAGCGAGGCAGTGGTGGAAATATGTAATCGGCTCCTCCCATATGGAAGGCACCGGGGACAGTCTGGATGCGTGGAACGAATCGAGCCGCCGCTACATTACCGAGGAGCCGGCTTTTTACGTGCCGGGCGCCGGGCAATGGCGGGGCAAGCCGGAAAATTCGAAGCAGGGCAGCGGGGATGCGCTCGAATGGGAAATCGGGCAGAAGCATACCGACGAGCTGATGCGCTATATCGAGGAGGGGCTGCGGAAGTACGAGGCCGCCCTCGCCGACGGCGTATGCGCCGAGCAGGCGAGGCTGTTCCTTCCGTCTTACGGCATGTATGTGCGCTGGTATTGGACGTCGTCGCTGCAAGCGGTATGCCATTTTCTCGACCAGCGGTTGGAGCACGACGCCCAGCGGGAAATCCAGGAGTACGCCAAGGCGATCCTGGAGCTTAGCGAGCCGCTGTTCCCGCATTCGATCGGCGAGCTGCGCCGCCCGAACGGGGAAGCGTAGAATCGTTTTCGTGGGCGCCGGGGCGGTTTTATGGAATCGGACCGAAATACTCTGTCTTGTCCTTCGGCTCCGCGGGTCCAAAGCGTCCCGCAGCCGGTCGCCCAACAAATTGACGATGTGCACAGCTTCGTCCAAGTCCAGCTTGGAGACGCCCAAGCGCATCATCTCCTTTTTGAGCCAAGTGCGGCAAATTTTCGTTAGGCAATAGTAGATCGAGGGTATACCGACTAAACTTGTCCGATGCGGGCGCTTTTTTCCGTGTTCCTTTTTGAAAAAAATCTCGGCAGGCGTGTAACAAAAACGCTCTCCGTCCGTTATACCACTCAGGGAAGGGGGCGGCAGGTGAAGAACGAAACCTATGCGGAGCTGTTCCGATCGTATCATCAGGCTCTATACCGCTACCTGTACCGAATGTGCGGCTCCAAGGAAACGGCGGAGGAGCTGCTGCAGGAAACCTTTTACCGTTCCATGCTTTCGCTTCGCACCGAGCATCTGAATATGGCGCGGGCTTGGCTCTATAAGGTGGCGCGCCATTTGTACATCGATTGGTACCGCAGGCATCATACGGAGCAGCAGGCTATGCAAAAGCTCGAGAAGCAGGCAAGCGGGATCAGCAGCTTGGGGTCCCCCGAGAAAGCATTGGAGGAAAAGGAGCAGCTTCAACGGATGGAGCGCGTTCTGCTTTGTCTGCCGGAGCAGTACCGGACCATCGTCTACCTCCGGGAGGTGGACGGCTTCTCTTACGCCGAGCTTGCGGAGCTGCTCGGACTAAGCGTCGATCAGGTAAAGGTCAATTTGCACCGGGGGCGCAAAAAATTCAGGGAAATCGCGGCCAAACTGGAGGAGGGCAGCCGGAATGGATGAACGAGACGGACAAGGAAACAGGGATGACCGGGCAATCGAACAGGACGTCGAGCGGGAAATTTCGTTGAATTTAAAAGCCTGGGAGAGCGTGGACACGGACGATAACCGGCAGCTGAAATTAAATGAGAAGCATTTTAAAAGAATGATTTGGCGGACAAGGTTTGCGGTGGTCCGCAGCGTCGTGGCGACCGGTTTGCTGCTGTTCTTTTTGTATTCCCTCTACATGATGGGAGTCTCCTTGACTTATCATGGAACCAATGGGGATAAGAAGTTGGCGCGCTACGCGATCACGATGACAAATACGCATATGCAAGGGCTGCGGGCGGATGTCTCGGCTAATACCTGGGCAGACATAACCGGCTGGTTCACCCAACGAGTCGACCTGAAGCTGTATCGGACGGTTGGCGATTGGAAGGTGAAGGCCGGCGAGGTGAAGGGCAGGAAGACGCTGCTGAACGGTTATACTTACAGTGTCGTCAAGGATTCGAAATATATAGACGGAAACGACAGCTTCAACTTCGTCGTTCCGCCAAGCTTGCTGCAGGGCAATCCGTCCGCCTCGACCGCCGCGCGGCCCTCTAACGGCGTGTGGGAGCAGATGGCTCATTTCCCGGACGGCTATGTCGCCGAGATGGGTTTCTCTACGAGAAGAGGCATGAAGCCGGAGGAGCTGCTCGCGCTGCTGGAAGGGTATGACCTGAGGCTGCTCAGCATGCCGGTTTATGCCGGCGAAGTGCGCGAGTTCCGGCCGAACTTCTCCAGCTCGGCCGGCGGCGATCTGAACTGGGTGGAGCATTTGACGCTGCAGCCCCCAATGAAGTTTGCCAACGATCATTCGGTATCAGGCTATTCCTCTTCTCTGATCCGGGAAAACATTGCGGAAGCCCAATCCGGTCTGCTGGACGATATCGAATGGCTGCTGGCCGAGGGGAGCTACTGGGGAGACGACAAGGATGCGCTGCGCCTGGACTATTTGAAGAAGAACGGCATTGAAGTGTACGGCGCGGTAGTGACCGGTCCGGTCCGCGAGCTGGAGAAGCTGAAGCGCGAGGAGCAGTTTTACGAGTTCAAGCTCGGTCAGGTGGAAATCTGGAACTGGAGATAACCGAGTTGACACGATCCCCTTTTTCGCCTAGAATTAATTTAATTTATTGATTAAGTTAATACAGGGAAAGGGAGGAAGCGGCTCTTGTACAAAACGGAACCCAACTACGACCTCGAACAGCTCGTCCGCCAAAATCTGCATATCCATACGATTCATTCGCCTTGCGCCAGCCGCGAGATGGTCGTGCGCGATATCGTGGAGACGGCCGTCAAGGACAACATTCGGGTCATCGCCTTTACCGATCATTTTAATAGCAGCGACTTCAATATTCTGGACATCAGTCTGGACTTGAAGAAGCAAGTGGAGGAATGCGGCGCCGATCTGAAGGTGCTTTATGCGGCGGAGCTTTCGGCTTACGGGGTCGGCAAATTTCTCGACGATCTTGCCGTCAACGAAGCGTTGGACTACAGGCTTTATTCCTACAATCATTATCATCTGGACTATTGGGAGCATCCCGAAGACAAGTCGCCGCGGGGGTATGTGCGCCATGCGCTGCAAGTGCTGGAGTCGTTGTTCGCGACGAGCCGGGCCGACTGTATCGCCCATCCTTTTATAGGCAGGTTCATCCGCACGCTTGAGGACCGGACATCGGTCACCAGGGAGATGACGGATAACGAGCTGGGGGACATATTGGAGAAAGGAAAGCGCAGTCAGGTCGCTTGGGAGCTCAACGTTCCGGCGTTGTTCGGCGATCCAGAATTTTCGAAACGGTATTGGCGTATCGGCAAGGAAGTCGGCGTAGTGTTCCACCTGGGGACGGATGCCCATGCGTTGGAGGCGGTCGGCACGTCGCAGCATCTCGAACGGCTAAAGCAGCTGCTGCAATAACTTCTGCATAACCGCGAGGACGATTTGGCCGAGGGCCATCTACGATCGAGCAGCCGGGAGACAATCTTGGCTGCTTTTTGCCGTCCGGCGCTTGTGGAGCAGCTTCGGTGGATGATAGGGCAGGCCCTGGCCGGATTTCCATAAAGATGGGGACGGGCAGCCGGATGATTTGCAGGTTCGTCACACGTTTGGGCAGGAGTAGCCGCTGTCCGTGTCGAATGTTGCACTCATATACGAAGAAAGGATGATCGTTCTCGATGGGAAACGTATTTCATGCTTTTGACCACCGGTACGAGCTGTACGTCGAGGAAACCGCAGCGCGCCGCTACCATGTTGTCATTAATCTATATGCCGAGCCCGAGCCGATCGTTCTCCACGCTTATCCGAACAAGGAAGAGGCGATCGGCGTCGCCCAGACGTTCCCGAAGCTGTACCGGATCGCCCAGCAGAAAGGCTACGAGCTTGCCGGCCAATATTTCGAGCATCCCGACGGCCGGAGCGTTCACGTCTCGTTCGCGATGGAGCCGGGCACGACGCCCGACCGCTTCATGAAGGTGCTTGTCTAATTCAAGGCGACTTTGCACACTAGAACCGTCCGGATTTGAAAATGGAATGAATGAGCCACAGGACGAGAAAGATGGCGATCACGAAGCCGATTTCGAGCGCAGGGACGTGCCACAGCATGCTGGACTGGCGGTTCAGCGACGAGCCGATAATCAGCCCGGTCATAATAATGCTGAACGACAGCAGCACGATGCTGAACGAGATGCGGTTGATGATCCGGTCGAGCTTGCGCAGAAATTTGTCAAAATCGGGTACGGCGATTTCCAGCCGGCCCTTTTTGAGCGTGGTCATCATGTCCTTCAGATGCTTCGGCATATGCAGGAACAGCTCGCCAAACTCCCCCAGCTGCTCCCACAAGCCGGCCGCCAGCTTGCGCGGACGGATCTGCTCCAAGAGAAGCCGTTTGCCGAACGGCTCGGCGATGCGGACGATGCTGATTCCGGGATCGAGCTGGCTGACCAGCCCTTCGATCGTGACCAGCGCCTTGCCGATCAGGATGAAGTCGGTCGGAATCCGGATGCGGTGCCGGTACGCCACGTCCAGCAGATCGTTGACCGCCTCGCCGAGGCTGATCTCGCCGAGCGGGACCCCCACGTACTTGTCCCTCAGCCGGTCTACGTCGCGCCGGAGCTCCTGCATGTCCACCTCGTCGGTCACGATCCCCATGCGCAGCACCGCATTGATGATTCCGGTCGTGCTTTGACGCATCAGGGCGATGATCAGAGCGGCAAAATGGTCCTTCATGTCCGGAGTGAGCCGGCCGACCATCCCGAAGTCGAGAAAGGCGACGGTTCCGTCCGCGAGCACCATAATATTGCCGGGATGCGGGTCGGCGTGGAAGAAGCCGTCGATGCAAATTTGCTGGAGCACCGCCTGCATGAGCCGTTCGGCGATCGCTTGCGGATCGTGCCCCATGGCGCGCAGACGATCGGGCCGGTTCAGCTTCATTCCGTCCACAAACTCGCTCGTCAGCACCGTTCTCGAACAATAGCGGGCATGGGCGCGAGGGATGCGGATATGCGGGTTGTGGCGGAACCGGTTGAACAGGACGTCGGCGTTGCGTGCCTCGATGGAATAATCCAACTCGTCGATCAGCGCCTTGCCCAGATTTTCGAGCATATGCTGGAGCTGGAACCGTTTGGCCCATTCGAAGCGGGCTTCGGCCAGTACGGCCAGGTTTTGCAATATGGCCAGATCGGTGCGAATCGTCTCGGCTATCGCCGGACGCTGTACTTTAACCGCGACCTTCTCCCCGGTTTTGAGCACGGCGACGTACACCTGGCCGATCGAAGCGGCCGCGAGCGGTTCGGCATCGAACGAGGCGAAAGCATGCTCCAGCTCCGAGCCGAGCTCGGCCTCGATAATGGTTCGGGCTTCGTGGAAGGAGAAGGGCGGCACATCGTCCTGCAGCTTCTCCAGCTCCTTCAGAATCGGCTTCGGGATCAGGTCGGAACGGGTGCTGGCGATTTGGCCGAGCTTGACGAAGGTCGGACCCAGCTCCTCGAGTACGTTGCGGATGCGCTCGCCGACCGTCTTCCGGTCCGTTCTGGCGGCTTTCCAACCGAGCCGCTCCGGAATCGACAGCAGGTGAAAAATGTCCATCTCCTCGACGACGAAGCCGAAGCCGTGCCGGGTGAGCGCGAGGGCGATGTCCCGGTACCGGTTAATATGGCGAAGCCGTTTGCCGATCACGCGGCATCATTCCCTTCGGGGGATATCTTGCGGGCCGGGCGAGCTTGTTACAGCGGAGGCGGGGCCGTCTCCGGCGCTTCCGGCGTTCCTTCCAGCTTGGCGATGCGCTGCTCGAGCCGCTCGATATCGCTTCTCGTGGCGACGTGCAGCTCGGCGAGCAGCTTCTGCAGCTGCTCTCGCGCCAGACGTTTCATCTCGCTCTGGCCTTCTTCGCCCTTGGCGATCAGACTGGCGATCAGCTCGCCGGATTCGGCGGGGGCCACCTCGCCTTTTTTGACCAGCTCGTCGACGACGCTTTCGATTTTTTCCTTGCTGGCGACCGTAATGCCAACTCCGAGCGACAACGCTTTGCGGATCAGTTCGTTCATCGGTGCGACACCTCCGTTAATGGCTTTCATCTTTAAGAAGATTCCCCTCGAACGGCAGTATTATCCATGGAGCGAAAAGCCAACCGGACGCGCAAAGGCCGATCCTGCCGAGATTGGAGCCGGCCTGCGGCTTGCGGTCTTCTGCAAGGGGGAGTCGGCGGTCATGGAACGATTGCGCGCAAAAAAGACGCGTCCCGTCATGGGAACGCGTCTTTATCTGCTTATTCGGCCCGGCCTGTCCGCCGAGATGGATTCGCTCAAGGAAACGCCGTAGAAGGAAGCGTACTGCTCGTCGTTGCAAAAGCTGCAGCTGGACAGCTCCGCGCCTTGACGGAGCCGGATGCTCAGCAGATGAATGCTTTGCAGGAGCCGCTGACGCTCCGTTTCGTCCAGAGAGAAGGCGATGCCGTATTCGAAAACTTTATCGGAATGGGACGATTTGCGTGTAATCGTGCCCAGATAGCGATGATCCGTATGGAAGAGGGTAAAGCCGAATTCAAGCAGCAGATCGGGCGTAACCGGAAAGCTGTGCACGGAATGAATGCGCACTCCGCCGGCGCCGAGATCGAGTATGAACATGTGAGCCAGCTTGGAATCGAGCTTCTTCTCGTTTAGGCCGACGATCTTCAACGTGCCGTACAACGGCTCGGCCAGCATGAGGCGATGGAATTTGCGTTTGTTGGCGAACGACATTGCGTTATTCCTTTCCCGGTAATGCTACTATTATACACCAAGAGAGGCCGTGCAGGGAATGCTTGAAGCTTGTCCCGATCGTTCGGTATACTGGATTTATTTGATAAACGCATTCAACCGGCCGAGGCCGGGTGAAACGATAATGGGGGAAACCGATGTTGAGCGCAGTTCCGATCGATTCCGTACTCCCCGAGCTCGCAAGACTGCTCGGGGACGCCGGCCGCGCCGTGCTCGTCGCGCAGCCCGGTGCAGGCAAAACGACGCGGGTGCCGCTTGCGCTGCTGGATTCGCCGTGGCTTGACGGCAAGAAGATCGTCATGCTCGAACCGAGACGGCTCGCCGCACGCTCGGCTGCGCGGTATATGGCGGCCGGACTCGGCGAGGAGGTCGGCCGAACGGTCGGCTACCGAATGAAGCAGGATACTCGTGTAGGGCCGGCTACGCGAATCGAAGTCATCACCGAAGGAGTATTGACGCGGATGCTCCAGTCCGATCCGGCGCTGGAGCAGGTCGGACTGATCATCTTCGACGAATTTCACGAGCGCAGCCTTCACGCCGATCTCGGGCTGGCCTTGTGCCTGCAAGCCTGCGAGCTGTTCCGCGACGATCTGCGGCTGCTCGTCATGTCGGCGACGCTGGACGCGGCGGCCGTGGCGGACATACTTGGCGGCGCTCCGGTCGTGGAGAGCCCCGGACGCGTCTACCCGGTGGAGACGCATTATTTGCCGCGCAAGCCCGAGGGCCGCATGGAAGATATGGCAGCCCGCGCCGTGCTGAGGGCGCTTGCCGAGCAGGCCGGCGATGTGCTGGTGTTTTTGCCCGGCATGAAGGAAATACGCCGCGTCGCTTCGCTGCTCGCCGGACAGGCGACGGTGCCGGACGTCCAGGTGCTGCAGCTGCATGGCAGCATGCCCCAGGACGCCCAGGACCGGGCGATCCAAGCGTCCGTTCCCGGCACGCGCAAGGTCGTGCTGGCGACCTCGATCGCCGAGACGAGCTTGACGATCGAGGGCACGAAGGTCGTCATCGACAGCGGCTGGATGCGCGTGCCGCGGTTTTCGCCGCAGACCGGGATGAGCCGGCTCGACACGGTGCGCGTATCGGCAGCCTCCGCCGATCAGCGCAGAGGCCGGGCCGGGCGTCTCGGGCCGGGCGTCTGCTACCGCTTATGGACGCAGCAGGAGCAAGCTTACTTGGAGCCGCACGGCACGCCGGAGATCGAAGAGGCGGATCTGGCTCCGCTGGCGCTCGAGCTGGCCGTCTGGGGAACAGCCGATCCGAGCGAGCTGCGTTGGCTGGACGAGCCTCCCGCAGGCGCCTACCGGCAGGCCAGAGAGCTTCTGGAGCTGTTCGGCGCCCTCGACGGACAAGGGGCGATCACGCCGCATGGCGCGCGTATGGCCGAGATCGGGCTGCATCCGAGACTGGCCCAGATGTCGCTTCGTTCCGTGCCGCTCGGTCTGGCGGCGACGGCGTGCGATTTGGCGGCCTTGCTGAACGAGCGGGATTTGTTCCGCCAGTCGTTCACCGGCTCGTCCGCGGCCGACTTGCGGCTGCGGCTGGAAGCGCTCGGGCGCGCCGATGCGGGCGCGCATTCCGTGGACGCCGCCGCTTTGAAAAGGGTTCGCTTGGAGGCGGAGAACGGAAGGCGGGCGCTTGGCGCGACCGGCAAGCGGACGGACAGCGAGGCGTGCGGGCTGCTGCTGGCGCTGGCGTTCCCGGATCGGATCGCGCAGGGCAGGGGAGACGGGCGCTTCCTGCTCAGCAACGGCAGAGGGGCGGTATTCTCCGAGTCGCAGACGTTATCCGGGGCCGCCTACCTCGTAGCGGCCGAGCTGGACGATGCCGGCACGGACAGCCGGATCATGCTGGCCGCCCCCGTCGATGCGGCTCAGCTGGAAGCCGCCCTGCCGGGGCTGATCGAGGAGGAAGCGCTCGTGGAATGGGATAGCACGGCGCAGACGGTGCGGGCGCGGCATAGACGCCGTCTAGGCGCTATTGTGCTCAGCGACAAGCCCCAGCAGCGTCCGGACCCGGACCGGCTGGCCGCGGCGCTGCTCGGCGCGGTGGAGTCGGAAGGAACCGGCATGCTGCCGTGGACGAATACGGCCAGAAAATTGCAGCAGCGCGTCGTATTTATGCACCGCTTCGACAGCGGCTGGCCCGATTGGTCCGATGAAGCGCTTGTTGCGACGCTGGACGAGTGGCTGAAGCCGCATCTCTACGGAATGCGGAGCCGCAACGATGTCCAGAAGCTGAATGTGGCGTCGGTGCTGGAAGCGGCGCTGAGCTGGGAGCGGCGGAGGAGGCTCGACGACCAGGCGCCGACGCATATCGTCGTGCCCAGCGGCACGCGCGTTCCGGTCGACTACGCGGACCCGGCCGCTCCGGCGCTGGCTGTTCGGCTCCAGGAGCTGTTCGGCATGACGGAAACGCCGAAGATTGCCGGAGGCCGGGTGCCGATCACCATGCATCTGCTTTCTCCGGCCCAGCGGCCCGTGCAGGTGACACGCGATTTGTCCAGCTTTTGGAAGGATGCCTATTTCGAAGTAAAAAAAGATTTGAAAGGCCGTTATCCGAAGCATTATTGGCCGGACGATCCCTTGACGGCGGCTCCCACTCACCGGGCGAAGCCGCGCGTCTGAGAGGCTGCCCGCCTTTACACGGAAACCGGTTGAGCTTCGCGGCATGCCGGCATGTCGGCAATACGTCTGCGCAGTGGCGTATAGTCCCGCACGGTGCCGGTATAGATCAGAGTGGCGCGAGACGATCTGCCCAAATCCCCGGGCGTCGTCAGCTCGGGGCATTTGCCGGACAGCGAAATGCCTCCGGTCTGGAAGACGGCTGCGACGAATTGCGAGCAGAAGTAGGCGTTTCGCCGCTTGACCGGGGTGTTCAACGCGACGCCGAGCAGGCCGAGGGCATTGTAACGGTATTCGTTCTCCCTCTGCCGCATGGCGGCTACGGTTTGCCGGATGCGTTCGTAGGCGGCTCTGCCCACCTCGTATTCGTAAACCGCGCAGGTCGTGTTTCGCTGCTCGTCGAGGAACAGCGAGCCGAGCATATTTTCCCGCACGAAGCCTCCGCTCAGCGGGGTGGATTGTTCCTTGCGGCCGAAGCTGTACACCTCGCGCAGCTCCTTGTCGAAGGCAAGGGAGGCGTGATTGAACGGCTCCTTCGTGTAGCTTTTGATTACTTTGGTCAGCCAGGTTCCCGTGTCGGTCAGAACAATGTACAACCGTTTCTTGTCCTGCATCGTTCATCCACACCTCTGTCAACTTGTTGATTTTATTGTAAAAGAACGCTGCCTTAGCCGGAACCGACTGGCGACGGGAACCAAATCTGGACCTCGGTAGGGGGAAAAGCCGGACGCGCGCCAGAGGCGGTCGTCGAGCCGAAGCGAAATGTTCGCGCACGGGACGGGCTTTTCATGCTAGAATAGAACCGTGAAACAGTTCGGGAAACGGAAAAAAAACGGGCAATGCGAGACTTTGGATGGGGCGGGGGATGCCGGTGAACGAGCGGATACGACCGGCCGGCGAGCAGCCGGGTGCGACGGCCGGAGGGAAAGCGACCCATACGGACTGGAGCGCGGAAGTCGAGCTGCTCCAGCTTCGTCTGCGCGATCTGCGCCGGTCGGCGGCTCCGGCCGCACGGCAGCCGGCAAGCCGCGAAGAAGCGGACCGGCCCGGCGCCGGGCCGGCCGGGATGGGCAAGTCGCTGCTGGAAAGCCTTGCGTATGCGCAGACGGTGCAGCCGCGGCAGGAGCGGCCGCGGAAGACGGTGCGGCGAAACTGGCGGGCCGAGGCGTTCGAGACGCCGCTCGGCTCCGACCTGCTGCCGGACAGCGGCTGGACGAACAAGCGCGAGCGCGGCGACAACTGAGGTATTGCGATGGACGCCGGACGAATATACATAAGTTTATAAGCATACCGGGCAATCACATAATCGCCCGGGCGATGAGGCCCTTTAGCCCCGACCGGTCGGGGAGCGTACGAGATCGGAGGGGGTTGGGTTGGAGAAGGAGCGTACTATGAGAATCGTCTTTTTCGATTCGGGCGTCGGGGGGCTTACGGTGCTGCGGGAAGCGTGCCGCAGGCTGCCTGCCGAATCGTTCCTGTACTATGCGGATACGCAAAACGTGCCATACGGCGTACATACGAAAGAGGAAGTATACGGGTTCGTCGTCGGCTGCATCGACGACATGCTGCGCAGCCATCCGGTGCGCGCGATCGTCGTTGCCTGCAATACGGCGACGAGCGCGGCTGTCGACGAGCTGCGCAAGCGCTACGCGTTCCCGGTGATCGGCATGGAGCCGGCCGTCAAGCCGGCATTGGCAACGGTCCGCGAATCGGGCAAGCGCGTGCTGGTTACGGCTACGCCGCTGACGCTGAAGGAGCACAAATTCCAGCAGCTGCTGCGCAAGCTGGAGGCGCCGAGCCAGGTCGATGCGGTCGGTCTTCCCGGTCTCGTGGAATTTGCCGAGCGCGGCGTGTTCGAAGGTACGGAGGTGGAAGCTTATTTGCGCGAGTCGTTCGCTCCCTTCGAGCTGGAGCGTTACGGCGCTGTCGTGCTCGGCTGCACGCATTTCGTCTTTTTCCGCGAGACGATCCGCACGATGCTCCCGCCCGACGTACTGCTGATGGACGGCAACGACGGGACGGTCAAGCAGATGATGCGCATCCTGGAGCTGGAAGGCACCTCCGAATGTTCGTCCGGGTCGGAGGCGGATATCGTCTATATGTCTTCGCTCGGCACAGATGACGACAAGGCTCGTCTGGCGGCTGGTTACCGGAGGCTGGTGTAAAACGCGAGCGGCCTCGTGGAGGAAACGGCCGTTCGGGCGTCCTGGGCGGAAGCTCCACAGGCGGCGCTCCGGCAGATCCGCAAACCGCATAGGAAGTCTCCCCGCTTTGGCGAACAAGGCGCGGGAGGCTTTTTTTGGCATGCACGTACGGTCGGGAACTCGTTTTCGATCGCAAACCTATCGCAACTTGGCGCTCTTGAGGAACGGCCGCATGCAGGCGACGGGCGGACGGCGACATTTTGTTCTGGACAAAATTGTTTGAATATAACATAATAAATGTTGAAAACAAACATTTTATAATATGCAATTCGATCAGGAGGCCTTTCTTATGTCCATCATGCCCAGAATGAACCGTCTGTTCGGCGAAGACGGCAAATGTTTCGACGTAGCGATCGACCACGGCTTTTTCAATGAGGTTTCGTTTTTAAGCGGGATTGAAAATATGAAGCAGGCGATCGAAACGATCGTAGCCGCCGACCCGGACGCCATTCAGCTCAGTCCCGGCCAGGCGAAGCTGCTGCAAAGCATACCGGGCAAGAAGAAGCCTTCGCTCGTGCTGCGCACCGACGTGGCGAATATTTACGGTAAGGCGCTGCCGTCCCATCTGTTCAGTCAGCTTGTTCACAATCCGGTGGAGCAGGCGCTCGCGCTCGATGCGGCGTGTGTCGTCGTCAATCTGCTGCTGCTGCCGAATCAGCCGGAGCTGTACCATCAATGCGTCAAAAACGTATCCGAGCTTAAGCCGCAATGCGAGCGTTACGGCATGCCGCTTATGGTGGAGCCGCTGGTGATGCTCCCGAACGATAAGCACGGCGGATATATGGTGGATGGCGATTTAAGCAAAATCGTACCGCTCGTCCGTCAAGGCGTAGAGCTCGGAGCGGATATTATCAAAGCGGACCCTTGCGATAACCTCGAGGAGTACCACAAAGTCGTCGAGGCCGCTTCCGGCAAGCCGGTTCTTCCGCGCGGCGGCGGTCGTGCGGCGGACGAGGAAATTTTGTCGCGCACGCACACGCTGATGCAGCAGGGCGCTTCCGGCATCGTATACGGCCGCAACGTCATTCAGCATGCGACGCCAGACCGGATGACGCGGGCATTCATGGCGATCGTGCACGAAGGAGCGTCGGTCCGGCAGGCGATGGCGCTTTTGGAGGGGGAATAAGCGAATGGATAAAACGATCGTACGCTTCGGTGTCATCGGCTGCGGTTTGATGGGCAAAGAGTTTGCGAGCGCCGCAGCCCGCTGGTGCCATTTGACCGACGTCGGCTTCGAGCCGCGCATTACGGCGGTATGCGACGCCAATCCGGCCGCTGCGGAATGGTTCGTCCGCCAGGTGCCGAGCGTGAGCAAGACGACGACCGACTACCGCGAGCTGCTGGCCGATCCGGACATCGACGCAATCTATTGCGCGGTGCCCCATAACCTGCATGCCGACTTGTATATCGATATTATCCGCGCCGGTAAGCATCTGCTCGGCGAAAAGCCGTTCGGGATCGACCGGGAGGCCAATGCCCGCATCGTTGCCGAGATGGCTAAACGTCCGGACGTGCTCGTGCGCTGCTCTTCGGAGTTTCCGTTCTTCCCCGGCGCTTACCGGATCGGTCAATGGGTGCGCGAAGGGCGATTCGGGCGCATTATCGAGGTGGAGGCCGGCTTCTGGCACAGCAGCGACCTGGACCCGCTAAAGCCGATCAATTGGAAGAGACGCATCGCCACGAACGGCGAATACGGCTGTATGGGCGATCTCGGCATGCATGTGCTGCACTTGCCGCTGCGCTTCGGCTGGCAGCCGGACAGCGTGCGCGCCCTGCTGCAGAAAACCGTGGATCAGCGTCCGGACGGCAAAGGCGGCATGGTGCCTTGCGAGACGTGGGACAATGCGATTTTGGCTTGCGACGTCAAACGCGAGGACCAGCGGTTTCCGATGGTGCTGTCGACGAAGCGGATCGCTCCCGGCCACGCCAATACGTGGTTCATCCGCATCAACGGCACCGAGCTTTCGGCCGAATATTCCACGAAAAATCCGAAGCAGATTCGCTCGCTGCCTTACAAGCCGGGCGGGGAGCAGGCGTGGCATACGCTCGATGTGCCTTACCAGACGGCTTATTCCACGATTACCGGCGGCATTTTCGAATTCGGCTTCTCGGACTCGATATTGCAAATGTGGGCCGCCTTCTGCGACGAGCTGGTGAATCGCGACGGGATGAGCCAGCCGCTTTATTGCGCTACGCCGGAAGAAGCGGCGGCCAGCCACGAGCTGTTCACGGCGGCGCTGGAATCGGACCGCACCGGTCAGACGGTGCGGATCGGCGGGAGGGATTCGCTTGAAGCAGCCGCACGGTCAGCCGGGATTTGAGCCGCAGCCGGCCGGGAACCGGGAACGGCCGGGCGTTATCGTAGCCGGACATATTTGTCTCGACGTTATACCGGATATGGGCGGCACCGGTCTGTCGGCATTAAGCGTTCCCGGCGCGCTCATTAATGTCGGAGGCGCTCTGCTGTCCACCGGCGGAGCGGTCGCGAATTCGGGGCTGGCGCTGAACCGCCTGGGCGTTCCGGCTAAGTTGATGGGCAAGATCGGGAACGATGCCTTTGGCCGCCTGATCGCGGAGACGCTGGAGCGTCACGGAGCCGGTATCGCGGACGGCATGATCGTCGGCGAGGGCGAGCAAAGCTCGTACAGCCTTGTCATCAGCCCGCGCGGCTCGGACCGCATCTTCCTGCATTGTCCGGGTGCGAACGATACGTTTGTGGCGGACGACGTTTCCGCCGATTCGCTGGCGGGGGCGGGACTGTTCCATTTCGGCTACCCGCCGCTTATGAAAGAAATGTATGCGCAGGACGGACGGGAACTGGAGAAGCTGCTGGCCAAGGCGAAGGGACAGGGACTTACCGTGTCGCTGGACATGTCGCGGCCCGATCCCGACTCCCCGGCGGGCCAAGTGGATTGGCGGTCGCTGCTGAGCCGCGTTTTGCCTTACGTGGATCTGTATTTGCCTAGCTGGGAAGAGACCGCGTTCATGCTGGGCGCGGGCAGCCTGACGGCCTCCGGCTGCGATACGCCGCCAAGCGGAGCGGCTCTTGCCGAGCTGTCCGGCCAACTGCTCGACATGGGCGCCGCAGTGGTAGGCATTAAGATCGGCGAGGAAGGGCTGTACGTCCGCACGACGAGCGACAAGGAGAGACTGCAGGCTTTCGGCGCCTGCCGGCCGGACGATGCCGATCAGTGGGAAGGCCGGGAGCTGCTCGTCCCGTGCTTTGTGACCGAAGTTGCCGGCACGACGGGCGCAGGCGATTGCACGATTGCCGGGCTGCTGTGCGGCTTGCTGCACGGCTTGCCGCCGGAGCGGGCGATGACGGCCGCTGTAGGCGTCGGAGCGTGCAGCGTAGAGGCCCTCGACGCCACAGGCGGTCTCGTGCCTTGGTCCGACGTGCTGCGGCGGATAGAGGCAGGCTGGGAGCGTCGCAGCACGTCTCTGCCTTTGGAAGGCTGGAGAAGCGCGGATCGGGGGGCCGTCTGGATCGGGCCGTATGACAAACGCCATGCCAATTCGGTATAATGAAAGGAAACGAGGAACGGAGTGAACGTGAGGGCATGCGTCTGAATTTGAACGACCGGCAAAACGATATATGGAATGCCATCCAGCGGGACGGGGAGGCGAAGATCAGCGAGCTGAAGGAACAATATGCCGTCACCGATATGACGATCCGCCGCGATCTGGAGAAGCTGGAGTCGCTCGGTCTCGTGCGCCGCACGTTCGGGGGGGCGATTCCCGTTACGCTGGACGTCTCGCTGCAGGAACGGGATACGGTGCGGACGGACGAGAAGGCCCGGATCGGTAAAGCGGCCGCTTCGCTCATCCGGCCGAATCAGGCGGTGTTTATCGACGGCGGTACGACGACGCTGCAGGTTGCCCGGCATATCCATCCCGATAGCTCGATTACGGTCGTCACGAACGCCTTGAACGTGGCGGCGGTGCTGCTGGACAAAGGCATCCATACGATCGTAGCCGGCGGCATGCTGCTGGAGAAAACCGGTTCGATGGTCGGTCCGATCGCGATCGGCACGCTTGGCGCGATGGCGTTCGATCAGGTGTTTCTCGGCACGACGGGCATTACGGCCGAGCACGGCTTCAGCAATTCCAACTCGTTCGAGGCCGAGCTGAAGCGCCAGGCGATGCGCCGGGCTCACCGCGTCAACGTCGTCGCGGATGCGACCAAGTTCGGGGAGCGGACGCTGCATTCCTTCGCCTCCCTGACGGAGGTGCACTGCGTCGTTACCGACCGCGCTCCTTCACTGGCGCTGGAGGAAGCGGCAGGCGGAGACGGCCCGGACTGGATGATCGCCCCCGTCTGAAACCGGCCTGCCGGATGACGCAAACGAATCAAGACAAGAGGCTGCGGAGCCGCTCCGCCGTCCTTGTCTTTTTTTCATATTAGTTCCATTCAGCATGAACAAAGCCTTTTGCGAAAAAAATCGGACTGGATGTGCGGCGCGTTTCAGTGTAGACTGTTCAAGTCAAGATTCGCAAGGAGGCAAGACCATACCGATGAAAAAACACCCGTTCGATTACGATCCGTCCCAGCCCTACATGAAGCAGGCGGGAGCCTGGATTGCGGATATATTTTACGATTTGCTGCCGGAGCACGGCTTCGAGCTGCGCGACGAGCAAATATACATGGCGTTTCAGCTGGAGAAAGCGTTCGCGGAGAAGCGGCCGCTTTTTGCCGAAGCGGGAGTGGGTACGGGGAAAACGCTCGTCTATTTGCTCTATTCGATCTGCTACGCCCGTTATATGCGCAAGCCGGTCATTATCGCCTGCGCGAACGAATCGCTGATTGAACAGCTCGTCAAGCCCGGCGGGGATATCGACAAGCTGTCGCGTATTCTGGATCTCGAGATCGACGCCAGACTGGGGAAATCCCCGGATCAGTTCGTCTGTCTCGTCAAGCTGGACGAGGCAAGGTTCCGCGACGAGGAGTCTGAGCGTTACGAGAAGCTGTACCGGGGTTTGCCGGAATTCGTCCGCACCCGCGAGGCGATGCAGTCTTTCCACGCTTACGGCGACCGCAAGCATTACCCCGAGCTGAACGACGCGCAATGGAGCCGGATCAGCTGGGATTCCTTCCAAGACTGCTTCGTCTGCGACAGAAGGCACCGCTGCGGCATGACGCTTTCCCGCGACGCCTACCGGAGGTCGACGGATCTGATCGTCTGCTCCCACGATTTTTATATGGAGCATGTCTGGACGTACGATGCCCGCAAACGGGAAGGACAGCTGCCGCTGCTGCCCGACCACGCGGCGGTCGTGTTCGACGAAGGCCATCTGCTGGAATACGCCGCTCAGAAAGCGCTGGCGTACCGGCTCAAGCATTCCGTGTTCGAAGAGCAAATTACCCGCCTGCTCGGAGGGACGATCCGGGAGTCGCTGGCCGTCCTGATCGACGAAGCGATCGCGCAAAGCGAGGTCATGTTCGAGTCGCTGGCCCGTCACAGCTCGACGATTCACGGCTCCGAACGAAAGCGGATCGAGCTGGCCGGGGAGCTGGTGGGCGAGGTGATACGGTTCCGCACGCTGTTGGCGACGATCGAAGAGGAACTGGTGTTCGAGAGCGGATTGTTTACGATCAGCGAATACCACCTGCGAATCGTCGAAGAGCATCTGGATATGATGAACAAGGCGTTGACGCTGTTCGATAAGCTGGAGACACTCATTTGCTGGACGGAATACGAGGGGGCGGATCTGACGCTGTCCATTATGCCGAGAACAGTTAAGGAAGTACTGCGGGAAAGGGTGTTTTCCGCCAAAATGCCGATCGTGTTCTCGTCAGCAACGCTCTCGGTGAACGGTTCGTTCCGCTTCATTGCCGACAATCTGGGCATGGAGGACGGCCTTTCCTTCACGGTGGCGTCTCCCTACGATTACGAGCGGCAGATGCAGGTCGTCGCTCCGGCGGCGGAGCCCGGAGACGCATTCGAACGCAAGCTGAGACTGGCCGCGCGCTGGTTAAGCCGCACCGGAGGCCGGGCGCTGCTGCTGTTCTCCGAGCAGAGGGAGCTTCTTCGTTTCAAGGAGGGTATTTCCCGATATGCGGAATGCGCCGCGATCCGGTTCGTCTTCGAAGGCGACGGGGAAATAAGCGGTCTGATATCCGATTTCCAGCACGACGAGGAGAGCGTTCTGGGGGCGGTTAGTCTATGGGAAGGGCTTGACGTGCCCGGGCCTTCGCTGTCTAACGTATTGATCTGGTCGCTGCCCTTCCCGGCGCCGGACCCAGTTATTATGGCCAAACGGCAAGATGCGAATTCGCCTTACGAGGAGGTCGATCTGCCTTATATGCTGCTGCGGCTCAGGCAAGGGATCGGCCGCCTGGTCCGCGGCCGCGACGACAGCGGGCATATCGTCCTCCTGGACGAGCGGATGCACGAACAGCCCGAGCTGCGCTCGCAGATTGTCTCGGTACTGCCGGAGGGCGTGGAGCTCACCGGCTGGCCGGAGTAACCGGGACTGGGCAGTGGGCAGGGCGGCAACGGAGAGAGTATTTTCGGCAGGCGGCTAAAGCGGGTTTATGCCCTTGCTTAAACGCAGGCAAGCTCCCGCAGCGCTTCCGGGGTTACGACGACCGTATCGCGCGACACGCTCGCCCAATCGAAGAGAGGTATGAGTTCGGCGGCGGCAAGCGGTTCCGGCCGGTCGGTCAGTCCGCTCCAGTAGGCCAGCCAGCCGACTACCCGCTCCGGCTTCGTTCCGGCGGCCCTTATCTCGCCGAGCATGACGGCGTCGTCGCGTTTGGCCAGCCTTCGCCCGTCCGTACCGACCAACAAAGGGATGTGGCCGAAGCGCGGGATTGGCCAGCCGAACGATTCGTAAAGGGCCATTTGCCGCGGGGTCGAATCGAGCAGATCGCAGCCTCGTACGACATGAGTTACGCCCATGGCCGCATCGTCCACGACGACCGCCAACTGGTACCCGATGACGCCGTCGGCGCGCTTGACGACAAAGTCGCCGCCAGCGCCTGGGGCGAACCGCTGCGGTCCCATTGCCATGTCATCGAAAGCGATTTCGCGCTCGGGCATCGCGAAGCGCAGCGACGGCTGCTTCGCTGCGGCTCGCGATGCGCGATCCTCTTCTGTATGATGCCGGCATGTGCCCGGATAAGCCGGCCCTTCCGATTCCAGCCCGTGCGGGGCGCTGGCGATGGCCGCCAGCTCGGCGCGGCTGCAAAAGCAAGGGTACAGCTTGCCGTTCAAGCCGAGCGTCTCCAAAGCATGCTGGAACCGTTCCTCCCGCAAGCTTTGCACGTAAGGCCCGTACGGTCCGCCTATGTCCGGTCCTTCGTCCCAGTCGAGACCGAGCCAACGCAGCTCGTTCGTCATCTGTTCGGCGTAAGCCGCCCGGGACCGGGATTTGTCGATATCTTCGATTCGGAGAATAAACTGCCCTTCCGCAGCGCGTATATGCAGCCAGGCGAGCAGGGCGCTCCGGGCGTTGCCGATGTGCAGCCGCCCGGAAGGCGTGGGGGCGAATCGTCCGCGTATCAGGGTAAGCACCGCCTTTACATGACAGGTCAGGTCCAGATGACAGAATCGTATCATACGGCCGCGAGGCGTGCAATGCGCGATGCATGCGGGGCAAGGCACAAGCGCACTTGGATTCGTATCGGACAAAAAACAGGCGATCTTCCGAGTAGGGAAGACCGCCTGTTTTTTCATGGCGAGCGAAAAAGCGTGCTCTATTGTCCGATTACGCGGCGAGCGGTCGTATAATGCTCGTCCCACCAGCCGGAATTGAGATCGTCGATCGTCACGCCGGGATCGCCGTACGTGTGCAGCACTTTGCCGTTGCCGATATAGATGCCGACATGGTGCACGGGCGAATAGAAGAATACCAGATCGCCGGGTTGAAGCTGGCTTCGCGGTACGTACGTGCCCGCCTTGGACTGCTCTTTGGATGTCCGGGGCAAAGTAACGCCTTTCAACTCATACAAATATTGGGTGAAGGACGAACAGTCGAACGACTTCGTATTGCCGGTTTTGGCGCCAAAGTCGTAGCGAACGCCCATGAACGTTTTGCCTTTGGCAATAATATCGCTGGCCGTCTGCGAGGCGGAGCCGGATGTCGACCCGGAATTGGAGCCCGAACCGGATTGATTCCCGCCCGAATTCGAGCCGGAGCCGGTGTTCCCGTTACCGGAACCTCCCCAGTTCCCCCAATTAAAATCCCAACGACTGGCGGAGCTGTTGTCGCGGTTGGCCGCATGGGCCGAGGAAGCATTAAAGATCAGGTTTCCGGACAAGAAGAGGGTCACGCTCAATCCTATGGCGACAGTGGCGCGGCTGAAGCGTTTTTTGGCTATAGTCATTGCAGTATTCCTCCTCGTAATGTTGTGGACTCGCGAATAAGCATGCAACTACCATAACACATAAAAAAACAAACATAATTTGGATCGTCCCGGCAAGATCCTTGTCTCGCCGGACGTCGGCTGCTATAATGAGAAATTCATTAGAATTGAAAACGAATTTTTACTTGACAATAACCAAATACGGGGACTGTCTGGTTTTGAGCTTGGTGGGAGGGCAAGATTTCATGATCTTCGAGCACGTATTAAAGCGGGTGACCTACGCGTTGGCCATCAGTTTCGTTTGCGCGGTCGGGTTTGGCGGCATCGCCCTGCTTGTCGGCGTCAATCGGATGGACGCTTTCGATTCGGCCGTGATTGGCTTTATTCAAGGGATGGAGTCCGATTCGTTGACGAAAGTCATGAAGATGTTCACATGGTTGGGAACGGGCTTGCCTATAGCCGTCTTGACGGTGATTGTTGGCTGGGTGCTCTATTCAGCGCTGGGGCATCGGCGCGAGCTGCTGCTGCTCGGCATCGCGATGGCCGGATCCGGACTGCTGAATTATTTATTGAAGCTGGCCTTTCAACGGGCGAGACCGAACATTCACCGGATTATGGAGGTGAACGGCTACAGCTTCCCGAGCGGACATTCGATGGCGGCATTCAGTTTATACGCCACGATCGCCTATTTGCTGTGGAGACATATTCCCAGCGCGTCAGGGCGGGTTATCCTGATCTTGGTCAGCTCTCTGTTTATATTGATTATCGGCATCAGCCGGATTTATTTGGGGGTGCATTACCCGAGCGACGTCATCGGCGGATATTTGGCCAGCGGCTGCTGGGTTTACGCCTTGGTCTGGGCATATACCGGATTTGGCAGGGCCTCCGCGGTCACCTATCCGGGTTCCAGGTAATTCAATGCGGTTATAACAGTCCGATGGATAAAGTCGGCTGTATGACCCATTCCAAGAGGTGACAGGATGGCTGTAGTCAAAGCAAGAGAGAGATCGACTTGCTGGCGAGGCTGTTGCGGGCGGACATTTACAATACGTTCGCCTAAAGGCGCTCGTCGGACGATGCTTGACCGCGGAAAAACGCAAAAAAAAGCTTGAGCGATCAAGCTTTTTTTGCGTTGAATACCGTTGAGACCGCAGGCAGACGTTTTGACTCAACCGGCGGTTTGCGGTTCTAAGAATCCGTCGCTACGGTCTGATCGTCCACGGTTGCCGATCCGCCCGTTTGCGACCCGGCGGCTCCCGGGCGGTGCTGAAGCTGGCGAATATGCTTCACGCGGACTTCCGAGCGAATGGCGCAGTTGGAACCGACCTGCAGGACCGAGGAGGAGGAGACCGAGATGATATCGACGGCCTGGACGCGAATAAACGGATCGCGGGTCGAGACGTCCATCCGCACGTCGTCCATCGGGGAAGGCTCGGGCATAGCCAAGCTTCTGGAAAATAGAGGGAACTGATCGTAAGACCCTTCGTTACCGCTGAAAACGGACGTTTGGCGCTGCACTGCCAACGCTTTGCTGACAGGCTTGACTTCGATGCAATCGCCGATCAGGCAAGTCGAGGCGAGACCGACCTCCTTGATATGGATATGCCAGACGGTTGACGTTCGCGTTTCCATCCGCCTCCTTTGTCGAAGTGTGAGCAGCTTGCATTCATCGCTCCGCAGCCAGCGGGACGAGCGGACCGATAATCAGCGATTCGGGCGGGGTATCGAAAATGGAAGACAAGGTGATTTCCTTCGTGTCGCCGATCAGGACGACCGAGGAGCTGGCAACGCCAATGATCCGGATCAGCCCCACCGACAGCTGCCGGTTTTCCACTTGCATATTCATCATGCGTCATCTCCTTTTTTGTGCGTCTGCAGATGCCGGTCAATCGCAACCGTAATATCCGCTTTGATTTTCTCCACAATCAGATCTTCCCTGGCAGAGTGCGGGTAAGACGGGATTCCTTGAGAGGGAGTGCCCTCTGGAACGGATTGCATATAATGAGAAATTCGCTGGTCGATCTGGCCGGCCATATCCTGAATCATAACCTCCACGTAGTCGCTGCCGAGCACGAGCCGATAATGCCCTTCCCGTTCCCGGATCAGCTGCCGGCACTCTTCGTTCAGAAACCGGTCGATGCGATCGCGGATGCGAGAGCGGGTATCCGGCTGCTTGGATGTCATCGGAAATTGCAGCGGACTGCCGTTTGCCGTAAAATCCTCAATTGATTGCCCGAGCTCGGGGGAAATGCCGATATGGAGCGTACCGTCCAGTTTTTCAATCTTCAGCTGGTCAAATTTGTATTCGATTTTCTCGACGTTCATCGTCCGCTGCTTGCCGAGCGCATCCAACTGCTGCTGCATCTGCGCGACTTTGCTTTCCAGCTGCGTGACCTTGCTTTCCAGCTGCGCGACCTTGCTTTCCAATTGCTGCAGCATCTGCGCTTGCCATTGCAAGCAGGCGCCCAGCTCCTGGAAGTAGGAAGGCGGCGGCAGCTCGTTCATTGCTCGTTTCTCCTTTCTGGCGAACATATCGGCGGCTTCTGCGGTACGCCCGGCACCCTAGTCTTTCACGTAGGGGAAGGAAGCGGAACGAGCGTTTCTGCGCCGACTGTGGCGAGCGCGGAAGGGGCGGGGCCGGTAAAGCCGCCTGTATTGTACAAATTAGACAGCCCTTTGATCATGCCGGCGCTGCCGATCTGCAGGACAGAGGAGTTGGCGACGGAATCGACCTTCAACTGGTGAATGACGATGCTTTGGTGAACGATCAGGTTCATCGCTAAAGGACACCTACCCCGTTGGCCGATACCGCATTCGCATCGGCGATATCGGAATCGTATGTGACGGTGCTGCTGACCGCATTGTAATTCTGCACGGAATCTCCTGTGTTGAAGGAGCCCGCTCCGGCAAACGTCTTTGAGGCGCTTTGCGGAGCAAGCTGGATGGAATCGCCGATATGTACGATGGAGCTCGGACCCACGTTCACTATTTTTATGCTACCGACGATGGCGGGCATCCGGTCACATCCTTGTCGCATGTCGTACTGTCATTGTATGTATAGGGCCATTCGGGTATGATATTTCGGTTCTAACGGAAGCTGCCGATCGGAAGCGCTGGCGTGGAATTGCGCTATCGTCCGCGACATATACTGGTGCATAGAAGGGTGAGGGGTGGGATTATCGTGGACGATCCGAGAAAAGATTTTTTCGCCAACTTCGACTGGAAAAGCTTCGAACAGTTTTTCGGCGGCACCTTTCCGCTGACGCCGACAGGCGTGAAGCAGGATGCGTCCTGGGTCGGAAACGTGGTCAAGGACGTCATGACCAAGGCGTTCCCGGGCGGGGTCGAAGCCAGTGTGCTGGCCAGACAATTCCGAACAGAGGTGTTCGAGACGCACAATAATGTGATCATCAAGGTTTATATTCCCGATAAGGAGCAAGCCCGCAACATCAGACCGGCGCTTTCCGCCAACCGGCTTGTGCTGGAGGGTGCGGACGAGGAAGGACAGACCGTGCATTTGACGTCTCCTGTTATTCCCGACAGCTGCAAGGCCGTTTACCGGGACGGCGTGCTCCAGCTTCATATGAAGAAACGGAAAGGCAACGAGCGCATGCATGAGGTTCATGTCCGTTACTTTGAGTAGCGATTGCCCCCGGCCGAGCTCCTTCTGCCCGATCTCGAAGGCGGAAAACCTTGCCTAGCGTCAAGAAATGCGTGGCCGGACAACAAACGCCAGACCGGGTACAGATGAGGTCTGGCGTCTTCGTTCGACGGAGTTTGATTAGCCTTTCAGTGCGGAGACCGAATCGATCACGTCCGGATCGGAGGTGATCGTAAAGCTGAGCAGCGAGATAGCTTGCGAGAAATCGCCGGTGTTGCCCCCGCCCGAGCCGGTATACGTTTTCGACGAGCTGTTCGGCGATATTTGCAGGACATCGCCGAACGTAACGTTGCCGTTAGCCCCGGTTATTTTGATCGCTCCCAATAAAATGGCAGGCATGCGCTTATCCTCCTTCGGCATGGTGTTGTGGTGCATCAATCGGCATGACTGTTTCCACTATATGCGCGGCTTCGCCAGATCATGCAATGGCGCCGAAGCCTTGTCCCTGAGCGGTTTTCCGGGACGGGGGCCCTATAAAACAAAACGTATTCCGCCTGGACGATCAGGGGAATACGTTTAATTGTTTACAAGTCGTATATAATTGTATTGAAAGTTGTAAATAATCATGATATAATGCCGGATAGAATTTAAACCGTTTTTTACACTCAATCAAAAATACACTACCATAATCTTGTGGTTTTGTCAATCATAAGAATCGATGGACCCGCTTGTACATTACGTTCTACTTTCCAAGGAGGATGGAGCCGGATTATGGCGAACGACGAACGTTCGGGATCTGAGAATATGCTATCGCTAGACAAAAACAACAGGGAGTCCATCGGGCACGACGAGGACCGCAACGACTTCACTGCGGAGCACGATCTGTCGCTGCCGCCGGGTATTGGCATCAACGACCCGGTCCGCATGTATTTGAAGGAAATCGGCCGTGTGCAGCTGCTCTCCGGCGAGGCCGAGGTGGAGCTTGCCAAACGGATTAACGAAGGGGACGAAGATGCAAAGCGGCAGCTCGCGGAAGCGAATTTGCGGCTTGTTGTCAGCATCGCCAGACGGTATGTCGGCAGAGGCATGCTGTTTTTGGATCTGATTCAGGAAGGCAATATGGGCTTGATCAAGGCGGTCGAGAAATTCGATTATTCCAAAGGCTTCAAATTTAGCACCTATGCGACCTGGTGGATACGGCAGGCCATTACGCGGGCGATCGCGGACCAAGCCAGAACGATCCGCGTGCCGGTACATATGGTCGAAACGATCAACAAGCTGATCCGGATTTCCCGTCAGCTGCTTCAGGAGCTGGGTCGCGAGCCGACGCCTGAAGAAATCGCCAAAGAAATGGATATCAGCCACGAGAAAGTACGGGAAATTATGAAGGTAGCGCAAGATCCGATTTCCCTCGAGACGCCGATCGGCGAAGAGAACGATTCCAACCTCGGCGATTTTATTGAGGATCAGGACGCGACCGCTCCGGCCGATGCCGCGGCATTCGAATTGCTCAAGGAACAGCTCGAGGACGTTCTCGATACGCTGACCGAGAGGGAGGAGAACGTGCTCCGTCTGCGCTTCGGCCTTGACGACGGACGTACGCGCACGCTGGAGGAAGTGGGTCAAGTATTCGGGGTTACCCGCGAGCGGATTCGTCAGATCGAGGCGAAAGCGCTGCGCAAGCTCCGCCATCCGAGCCGCAGCAAGAGATTGAAAGATTTCCTGGAGTAAGGGCAATCCCAACGTATGCCAAAAAAACCTCTGTAAAAGCATAGGAATTAAAGGTATAATGAAGGGTAGCTTGACCACATCCTATTATAGAGGAGCCCTACGATGGAAAAAGTACTTATTTTCGGACACAAAAACCCGGATACCGACACGATCGGCTCGGCGATTGCTTATGCCGACTTGAAGAGCAAACTCGGACAAGACGTGGAAGCCGTTCGTCTCGGCGACATTAACGGAGAAACCCAATACGCACTGAACTTTTTCGGCGTAGAAGCGCCGCGCCTCGTTGAAACCGTTGCAGGGGAAGCGAAAAACGTCATTTTGGTCGACCATAACGAGCGCCAGCAAAGCGCCGCTGACATCGATCAGGTTCGCGTGCTGGAAGTCATCGACCACCACCGGATCGCCAATTTCGAGACAAGCCATCCGCTGTACTACCGCGCCGAACCGGTCGGATGTACGGCTACAATTTTGAATAAGCTTTACAAGGAAAACGGAATCGCCATTTCCAAGCCGATTGCCGGCCTGATGCTTTCCGCCATTATTTCCGATTCTCTTCTTTTCAAATCGCCTACCTGCACCGAGCAGGACGTTGCCGCCGCCCGCGAGCTGGCCGAGATCGCCGGCGTGAGCGCGGAAGCGTACGGATTGGACATGCTGAAAGCCGGCGCGGACTTGAGCGACAAGACGATCGCCCAACTGATCTCGCTCGACTCCAAGGAGTTCTCCATGGGCGGCCGCAAGGTCGAGATCGCGCAAGTGAACGCCGTCGATACGAACGACGTGCTAAGCCGCCAAGTCGAGCTGGAAGCCGCTTTGTCGACGATTATCGCCGACAAGGGGTTGGACCTGTTCGTGCTCGTTGTCACCGACATTCTGAATAACGATTCGGTTGCGCTTGCTCTCGGCAGCGCCGCACATGCCGTAGAGAAAGCGTACAACGTCACGCTGGCCGACAACAAGGCTGTGCTGAAAGGCGTCGTCTCGCGCAAATCGCAAATCGTGCCGGTATTGACCGATACGTTCAACAGCCTGTAAATTGCAATTGACCGGATCATAAAAGCCCGAATCGCCCTGGCGCGAGCTCGGGCTTTTTGGCGTGTAACGTATTGGGGAGTTGTGGAGAATTTCACCGAAATTCATAACTATTTTAGAAAAGAATATTCCATTCTGCTATAATGAGGGTTGGATTGCTGCGAAATCATAAAACAACGAAATCGGACGAAGAAGAGGTGAATGCCTTGAAAACAATCGGATTTATTGACTATTTTCTCGACGAATGGCATGCGGAGAAATACCCAGCCTGGATTGAAGCCGCCTCGGGAGGGGAGCTGCGGGTCGCTTACGCTTACGGCATGACGGATAAGCCCGGCGGTTTGACGAATGCCCAGTGGTGCGAGCGCAAAGGCATCGAGCTGCTTCCGACGATCGAAGCGGTCGTGGACAAGAGCGACTTCTTGATCGTGCTATCGCCGGATTTTCCGGAGTATCACGAGGAGCTGTCCCGGCTGCCGCTGCAATCGGGCAAGCCGGTGTATATCGACAAAACGTTTGCGCCGGACCGAGAGACCGCCCTGCTGTTGTTTGAGCGCGCCCGTCAGTCAGGGACGCCGATGTACTCTTCGTCCGCGCTGCGGTTTGCCGCTGAATACGAAACGATGGACAGGGACGGCATTGAGACGATCTTATCCGTCGGCCCGGGCAAATTCGCCAATTATTCGATTCATCAGATCGAGCCGATCGTCGCTTTGATGGGTACGGACGTCCGGCAGGTCATGTTTACCGGCACGGCGGAATCGCCAGCGCTGCTCATCGGGTTCGCCCACGGCAGACAGGCGACGGTCAATCATTTCGGCGATGGAGCTTCCTTTGGGATGATTGCCAACTACCGATCCGGCAACGCGCGAACGGTCAAGATCGAATCGGAATTTTTTCAGGCGTTTATCCGCAACCTGATTCGTTTCTTTCAAACCGGAGAAGGCGCGGTCGACCCGGCCGAGACGGTGGCGATCATTACGATTATCGAATACGGCCTGAAGGCGGCTGAGACTCCGTATCAATGGCTGAAGCTGCCTACGGCGTGAATGAAGGCAAGCCAAGGCCGTCACTGCAATGCAAATAGCAATAACCCGGCAGCGGTCTGCTCCGGGTTTTTCCCCGTTCCATAAGCGGATTATGAGGGAAGCGTCAGTGACGCGTAATGTTATTTCTTGCCCGTTTGCGTTATGATAAAGAGTGAACACGACTGCACGATTGAGCGGAGGGAAGGCTTCTGGAACCATTTGCTTGTCTGTATATCGTCCGGGGCGATCCTTTCCGGCCCGGCACTTGCTTAAATCTGTCTGCCGCCGAGACGGTAATCGGCAGGATGAGCGCCGGGTTTTTGCCTGATTTTTCGTTTACGAATGCGTTTATTTCGCGAAAGCATCTTTTGATCCGCAAGGAAGGGGATGCCGCCGTGCTGTACGATTTGGGAAGCCGTCACGGCACGGAGATCAACGGCGTTCGCGCCGAGCCCCATAAGCCGTATACGCTGCAAACGTCCGATATGATCAAGCTGGCCAGAGGGATGAATGTCATCCATTTCTCTTACCTGTTCGGCGAGCAGACGCTGGAGCTGGAGCCGCTCTCCGTCACCCAGCAGCTGGAAGAGCCGCAGGGAGAGCTGTCGATCCAATGGGAGAAACGGGAATGCGTCGTCGGCGGCAAGCGGATCGTGATGTCCGAGAAGGAATATTTGTTCATTCACTTGTTGTACAAGCATGCCAATACGCTCGTAGCGATTAACGACATTAAACAAACCGTATGGTACGACCGGGCTCTGGGTCCGAAAGGAATACCGGATGTAAGCATGGACGAATTGAACGCTCTGCTGTACCGGGTTCGCAAAAAATACGGCAAGGATACGTTTCTCATCAGCGCCGTAAGGGGCAGCGGCTACATATTGGAGCTCGATACGCACTAAGTTAACCGGAAGCGGAGGCTGACCATATGCGATATATTCAAGTAGAACATGCCGGAGCGCTGTACGGCTCCGTTACAATACCCGGCTCGAAAAATAGCTCGCTCGCGCTTTTGGCCGCAGCCTGTCTGGCCGACGATGTCGTGACGCTAGAGGGCGTTCCCGACATCGAGGATTTGAAGCCGATCGCCGGTATCGCCGATCATATCGGCCTCGCGATGCGAAGGCTCGACAACGGCGACATGGAGCTGGACCCGCGCTACATTCACGGCGCGGCGTTAGACCCCGGCAAGGCTTCCGCTTACCGCGCCTCGTATTATTTCGTCGGGGCGCTGCTCGCCAAGTTCGGTCGCGTCACGCTCGGCTATCCGGGCGGCGACGATTTCAAGTCGCGGCCGTTCGAGCAGCATATTAAAGCGTTCGAGGCGATGGGTGCGAAGGCGACGATGCATGACGATCACTATATCGTCGAGGCGGCGGAGCTGCGCGGGGCGGACATTTACTTCGATATGGTGACGAGCGGAGCTACAATCAACGCGATGCTTGCCGCCGTACGCGCCCGGGGCCGCACGAATCTGTACCATGCCTCGGTCGATCCGGAGGTGGTCGATACGGCCGCGCTGCTGAGCCAACTGGGCGCACGTATTTACGGGGCGGGTACGGATCATATTCGCATCGAAGGGGTGCCTTACCTGAACGGCGGCCGTCATACGGTCATACCCGACAGGCTGGTAGCGGGCTCGTATCTGATGGCTGCCGGCATAACGGGCGGACGGGTGACCGTCAACGAGGTCATTCCCGAGCATCTCGGCTCATGCGTGGCGAAGCTGCGTGAAGTCGGACTCGGGATCGAGGTGGGGGACGGCTATATAACGGCCGACGGGAGTGGCACCATCCGGGCGACGCGCATCCGGGCAGCCATGTATCCGGGCTTCGCCACCGACCTGCAGCAGCCGATGACGGCGCTCCTGCTGATGGCCAGGGGCAAAAGCATCGTGACGGACAAAGTGTTCCCACACCGGTTCAACCACGTGGGTCAACTGCGGCGACTCGGCGCGGACATCGAGCAGCGCAAAGAGAGCGCCTTTATTCGGGGAGGCCGCCCGCTAACGGGCGATTGGGTGCATGCGACCGATGTGCGGGCCGGCATGTGCCTCGTCTTGGCCGGATTAGCTGCCGAAGGCCGCACGCGGATTACCGGGGTCGAGCATCTGGAACGGGGCTACGGTGATCTGATCGGCACCTTTCGGTCGCTCGGAGCTCGTATTTCGCTGGGCGATCAAGAAGATGAGGCCGTTTACCGAGGGCTAGGAGGCCTGTAAAAGCCCCATTGCTACATAGTCACGCGCGAAAAAGCATTGAACAGGTAGGCATGCTACAAAAGGCTTGTCGCTAAAAGAGGAGCGTCCGGGCGCCAGACAGATGGGGACCGGGCGCTCTTTTTGTGTTATAGTGATAATAATTATCATTATCGATCTTGTGCAGGAGGCTGTATGCCGGATGTCCACTTCGTTTCATCAAATCTATAACCGTTATTTCGATTCCTTATTGCTTTCGCGCGTTCCGTCGGACAATGCGGGGGAACGGCTGGAGGTGCCGTCCTCGGCTGGAGCGGGAGCGGTAAGTCGTCTCGTGACGCCATCCGGCATCGAGATTGTCTTGAGCGATCATTGCTTTCAAGCCGAGCGGCTGTGCCGGTTCCGCTCCGACGAAGCCATGGTCGAGCTGAGCTTTTGCATGCAAGGCGGAGGAGAGGTAGACGTGTCGGGGGAGACGCACGAGCTGCTGCCCGGCAACTGCTCTCTACATCTGATGCAAGGGTTCGAGGCGACGTTCCGCTATCCGTCGGAGCAGCCGATCCGCACGGTAGCGATTGGTGTACCGGTGGCGCTATTCGAGGCGTACATGAGCGGCGGCGGGGCGGGACCAACTAGGAGAGCGAGCGCGGGGGCGACGTTCGCCGGCTTGCTGGGCGAGCGGCCGTTCCGGATGTTCCGCAAGAGCATAGATTCGCGCTCGTCAAGACTGATTTTGCAAATGCTGGACTGCTCCTATATGTCGGTCATGCGCCATATGTATTTGGAGGGAAAAGCGCTGGAACTGCTCGCCGGCAGCATCGAGACGTTTCTGTTCGGAGAGGGGCCGAGCGGTTCTCCGGCATCGGGTTTGTCCCGCAGCGACCGCGAGAAGGTGAGGGAGGCGGAGGAGCTGCTGCTCGGCCGGATGGAAGCCCCCCCTTCGCTGCTCGAGCTGTCACGTCTCGTCGGCCTGAACGATTACAAGCTCAAGATCGGCTTCAAGGAACAGTATGGCAAAAGTGTATTCGCCTACCTGCGGGACAGACGGTTGGAGAAAGCGTGGAGTCTGCTGCAAACGGGGGAGATCAGCGTCAGCCAGGCTTCGGTCATGGTCGGCTATGCGAATTTCAGCCATTTTGCTGAAACGTTCCGGAAGCAGTTCGGCATTCGCCCGTCGGATATACGGCGGGATAACCGGTAAGGGGAATTCTCTTTTCAGAAAAAATCCGCACAACCGTCATTTTCTCCGCGCCCCGGTAGTGGTCCGGTCTTCTCATGCGTATAATCGGGATTGTCTTGTTGAGAATTATTATCATCATGGGAGGTCCCGATTTTCAATGAACCGATTGATCAGAAAGACGCTTGTTTGGCTTGGCGCCGCGCTCGTGCCGCTGCTGCTGTTCGGCTGCGGGGAGACGGACCGGGTCGGCGGCGATGCGAGTGCATCCGTCGGCTCGAAGGCTGTGGCGAGCGAGCCGGAGTTCCGCACCATCAAAGTTGCGCAAGGCGAGGTGCGGATCCCGGTGAAACCGCAGCGGATCGCCGATATTTCCGGCTCCACGGAGGAGCTGCTGACGCTCGGCTTCACGCCGATCGCCAGCGGCAACACGGATATGGCCAACGCCTCCGCGTTCACGCCGATTTTGAAGCAGAAGCTGCCGGCGGGCACGATCAACACAGGCTGGTACGCCTCCGAAGTCAACATCGAGCAGCTCGTCTCCGCCAATCCCGACCTGATTTTGGCCGGACCGCGTCAGGAAAAGCTCTACGAGCAGCTGTCCAAAATCGCACCGACGGTCATGGTGCCTTACGATTTTAACGCCTTCCGCGAGCGGTTCGCTTTCGTGGCGGATACGCTCGGCAAGAAGCCGGAGATGGAAGCTTGGCTGAAACAGTACGATGAACGGGCGTCGGAGCTCGGGAAAACGCTCGCCGCCGCGACGCATAACGGCAATTTCGCCGTGATCGAGGCGACGGCCAAGGAAATCCGCATTTATGCGACGACGGGCGTAGCTGGCATGGTCTTCGGCGATCTGAAGCTGCCGAAGGCGCCGGGGACGCCGGAGCCGGACAAATGGGGCGGCAAGGTGACGAGTCTCGAGGGACTGTCGGAGCTCGATCCGGATCATATCGTGCTGATGGCCGACAGCGAGCAGAATGTGCTTCAGCAGAGCAAGGTGTGGAGCGGTCTCAAGGCGGTCAAGGCGGGCAACGTCTACAAGCTGACCACCGTCCAAAATTACAACGAAGCGTTCACCGCACTCGGCAAAAAAGCGCTGCTGGAGCAGCTTGCCAAGGATATCGCCGGGAAAGCGAAGCGGTAGCGCACCGATTGGAGGAGTACGGAGTCAAGCCCGATTTGCAGCCGGTTTCCAGAGCGATTCCCTTGTTTCCCGCAGGGCTCCGCCTTTACAGTTGCGACGGCAAGTGCTACATTATAATGTGAACGTGGCACAGGCCGGCAATCGGCCGTGTCCAATCCATTGATAAGGCGGCACGAACAGCATGGGACAAGTCATCGTAATAGGCGGAGGGCCTTGCGGCCTTTCCGTTGCGGCATCGCTGCAGGAACGGGGCATCGCATGCCTCGTGCTGGAGAAAGGCGGCATCGTCAACTCGATTGCGGCGTTTCCGGCGAATATGCGGCTGTACAGTACAAGCGACCGGCTGGAAATCGGCGGGGTGCCGTTTCTGTCCGAGGAGGAGCGCCCGACCCGCAACGAAGTGATGCGGTATTACCGCTTGCTGACGGCGAGACTCGGAATTGCTATCCGCACGTTTCACCGGGTAACGGACGTCGTCCGTACGGGTGGCGGCTTTGAGGTGCGGGCGGCCGACCAGCATGGCCGGGACGTATCGTTCGAGGCGGACGAAGTCGTCATCGCCACCGGGACGTACGATCAGCCGCGGCTCATCGAAGCGCCCGGGGAGCAATTGCCCAAGGTGCGCCACTACTATACCGAGGGCCATTCGTATGCAGGCATGCGGGTGCTGGTCGTCGGGGGCAAAAATTCCGCCGTCGAGGCCGCGATCGATCTGTATCGCAACGGTGCGGACGTAACGCTCGTTCATCGCGGCGATACGGTATTGAAGGGCATCAAGCCGACCTTGATGCTCGATATCCGCAATATGATCGAGAAGCAGCGCATTCGTTTCTATCCCCAATCGCACGTGCTTCGCATTGAGGAGGACTATGTGCGTCTCCTTACGGAGGAGGGCGAGGTGGAAGTGCCGAACGATTTCGTATTCTCGCTGATCGGCTACCAGCCGGATATCGCTCTCCTGCGGCGGCTGGACATCGGCATCGACGAGGAGACGAAGTCACCGAGGTTCGACCCGTTCACCTACGAGACGGACGCGCCGGGCGTCTATGTAGCGGGCGTGGTGACGGCAGGCATTACGAATACGGTGTTTATCGACGACGGCCGGCTGCACGGGCCGGCGATCGCGGAGGCGATTGCCGCGAGAAGACAAGCAGCCGGACTGGTCCGAAGCGGGGGAAGCGGCACAATCGCTTGATCGCAGGCCGTCGAAAGGCGCCGCCTTCTGCGTAGCTGCACTTCCATGAAGCTCTCGTAAACTCATAGCTTCCTCACCCTGTAAGATGAAGTCGTTCTTCCCCCGAACGGCTTTTTTTCTTTGTTTGGCAAAGTTCGATGTTAAAAAATCCGTACAACCGCAGTTTTTATCCGTCTGCGGGGGGACAAACGCGTCCAAATGGTGATAACCTTTCTCAAGGAGACACTTGAGGAGGGATACGATTTGAATCATAGACGGAAACCCAAATCCGGCTTCGCCCGGCTTTTGGAAATAGCGGGAGAGAAAAAAGGGCTGCTTATCGTCGCCTGCGTCTTGTCGTCAGTCAGCGCGGTCTGCATGCTCGTTCCTTATGCGGCAGTATATGTCGTCCTGAAGGAGCTGCTCGAGCATGCGACCGATCCGGCCTCGGCTGACAAAGGGCTGATGATCCGCTCGGGCGTCATCGCCCTGCTCGGGCTTCTCGGCGGCTTTGTTGCCTTGTATGCGGGCGGGATGGCTTCGCATGCGGCCGCTTTTCGTATTTTGTACGGACTGCGCGTCAAGCTTTCCGAGCATATCGGCGGACTACCGCTCGGCTGGCTGAACGGCACGTCCACGGGGGCGATCAAGAAAACGCTGGAGCAAAACGTCGAGAAGGTGGAGACGTTCGTCGCCCACCAGCTGCCGGACTTGGTTCATGTGGCGGTGACGACGGTTGTCATGATTTCCGTCATGCTTTATTTGAACGTATGGATGGGGCTCGCCTGTCTCGTACCGATCATCGCCGGCTTTGCTGTACAGGCCGCATTAATGAGCGGCGAGGAGGCGAAGCGCAACATGCAGCGGTATCACGATTCGCTGGAACGGATGAGCGGCTCGGCCGTGCAATACGTGAGGGGCATGCCTGCCGTGAAGGTGTTCGGACAGACGGTGCGCTCGTTCCGCAAATTTCACGCCGATATGATCGCTTACCGCGATTACTGCGTTCAGCATACGGACCGGTTCCAGAATGGATATTTGCTGTTCAAGGTGCTTATCGGCTCGTTTGCGGCGTTCGTGCTTCCCGTCGGGGTGTTTCTGCTAGACCGGAATCCGGGAAGCACGGCTTTCTCCGCTAAGCTGCTGTTTTTTCTGGTGATGGCTCCGGGCGTGTCGGCGCCGATGTTCAAAATTTTGTTTTTGTCCTCCGCGCTCCGGGATATTAACGAGGGCGTCGCCCGGTTCGACCGGATCTTTGCCGAACAGCCGATCCCCGAGCCGCAGCAGCCCAAGCTGCCGAGCCGTTACGACGTGGCGTTCGAGAACGTATCGTTCGCTTACGGTCAAGCTGACATGGCTGCGCGCCGGGAGGCGCTGTCTTCGGTAACGTTTACGGCCTTGCAAGGGACCGTAACCGCACTGGTGGGTCCGTCCGGCTCCGGCAAGTCGACGATTGCCAACTTGGTTCCGCGCTTCTGGGACGTAGATAGCGGGCAAATCCGCATCGGCGGCGTAGACGTGCGCGACATCCCGTCCGCGGAGCTGATGCGCACTGTCGCTTTCGTGTTTCAGGATACGTTCCTCTTCTACGATACGCTGTACAACAATATTTCGGTCGGCTGTCCCGACGCTGTTCCGGAGGACGTGTACGCTGCGGCGAAAGCGGCACGCTGCCACGATTTTATCCTCAATCTGCCGCAAGGGTATGATACGCTTATCGGCGAAGGCGGCGTGTACTTGTCCGGCGGCGAAGAGCAGCGCATTGCCGTAGCGCGGGCGATTTTGAAAAACGCCCCGATACTGGTGCTGGACGAAGCGACCGCCTTCGCCGATCCGGAGAACGAGCACGAAATGCAGCAGGCGCTCAAAGCGCTGATGAGCCGCAAAACGGTTATCATCATCGCGCACCGGTTGTCGTCCATCCGCGACGCGGACCGGATCGTCGTCCTGGAAGAAGGACGCCTGCGCGAGCAGGGTACCCACGACGGTCTGCTTCGGGAGAACGGGCTGTATGCGCGGATGTGGAACGCTTACGCCGACGCGGGGCAATGGAAGCTGGGGACAGGAGGGGTGCGAGTATGAGCATGATGAACATGATGAGCAACATTACCGCCGGCAAGCCGCGCAAGCTCATAAAGCCGGTGCTGTATACGATCGTCTCCAATCTCGCCGGCATTTTGCCCTTCGCCCTGCTTGTCGCCGCGGCGAGGTTGATCTTCGAGCCTTTCGTTCATCCCGGGGCAGCGCTAAACACGACTGGCCTGTGGTGGCTGTGCGGCGGACTGATTGCGGCGATGGCGGTCGTCTATATGTGCGAAATTCCCGCCTACCGTTCGCAGTTTCGCGGCGCTTACGGCACGGCGGCGGAAGGGAGAGCGCATTTGGCGGAGCATTTACGCAAGCTGCCGCTCGGTTTTCTCAACAAGCGCGATCCCGGCGATCTGGCCAATATGATGATGGGCGATTTTACGATGGTGGAGCATGGTATCTCCCATTTGTTCCCGCAAATGATCGGCGCGCTGCTGCTGCCTTTCCTCGCTTTTGCCGGACTTGTCTTCCTCGACTGGCGGATGGCGGTAGCCATGTTTGTCGCCTTTCCGGCGGCGATCGCCATTGTACTCGCCACATCGGGCATTCAGCGCAAGCTGGGGGAGCGCCATATGCGCGCCAAGATCGACGCCGCGAATCGGCTGCAGGAGTATTTGAACGGCATCCGCGTCATTAAAGCGTACCATTTGACCGGTACCCGCTTCGTCCGTCTGGAGCAGGCTTTCAAGGAATTGATGAGGCGAAGCATCCGCATCGAGGGGCTGATGGGACCGATCGTGCTGAGCGCCGTGGCGCTGATCCGGTCGGGGTTGACGATTATAATCATCGTCGGAATCAATCTGCTGCTTGGCGGTACGCTTGACGTCATCACGCTGGTCGTGTTCCTGCTTATCGGTACCCGCGTGTTCGATCCGCTGACGACGGCTCTGGTCAACTATGCCGAGTTCCGTTACCACGAGCAAGCCGGAGAACGGATCGTCCGGCTGCTGCAAGAGCCGGTCATGTCCGGGGAAGGCATTCCGTCCGGAGGGCACGACGTGGAGCTGCGGAACGTGACGTTCGGTTACGCCGGGCGGCCTGTGCTGCACGATGTCAGCATCCGTATGCCGGCAGGCTCCTTGACCGCGCTGGTCGGCCCGTCGGGAAGCGGCAAGAGCACGGTGCTGCGGCTCGCCGCGCGTTTCTACGACGCGGAAGGCGGCCAGGTGCTGCTGGGCGGGACAGACGTGCGCGGGCTGGAGCCCGAGGCGCTGCTGCGCAAAGTGTCCATGGTGTTCCAAGACGTCTATTTGTTCCAGGATACGATCGAGAACAACATCCGCTTCGGTAAAGCAGACGCTACGCGCGAGGAGATCGAAGCTGCGGCGAAAGCGGCGCGCTGCCACGACTTTATCATGAGGCTGCCGCAAGGTTACGATACGCCTGTCGGCGAAGGCGGGAGCACGCTGTCCGGGGGCGAGAAGCAGCGGATCAGCATCGCCCGGGCCATGCTGAAGAACGCCCCAATCGTGCTGCTCGACGAAGCGACCGCTTCGCTCGATCCGGAGAACGAGCTGGACATTCAGCGCGCCATCGACGAACTGATTCAAGGTCGCACGGTCATCGTAATCGCCCATCGGTTGAAAACGATCCGCAGCGCCGAGCGGATTATCGTGTTGAACGAAGGCCGGGTGGAGGAGCAGGGCCGTCACGACGAGCTGCTGGCTCTGAACGGGCTGTACGCGCGGCTTTGGCGGCTTCAGCAGGAGACGGCGGAATGGAAGGTGTCGTCCAAGAAGACGGGGCAATCGCAAGAAGCTCAACCGTCCGACGCCTAGCCAGAGGGATCTTCAAGCTTGTAACCGGCGTGGAGAGCATCCCGTTCTGATCGAACAAGAGCGTTATTAGAAGCTGACCCAAGCTGCGGAATAGTTGTACGATTTGCCGCGCCGGGTGCTGCTGCGTACGGCAAAGAGGAGGTACGGAAGCTGCTTCACGCGCTTCGTACCTCCCATGTGGTTAGACATGATTAACGGACTTCCGCGGCGAGCTTCGAGATGCCGACAAGCTCCACGCCGGTGAGCGTACGCGGCAGCTGAGCGACGACCTCTGCCGTATTTTTGCCGCCGCCCCCGACATGACCGATCGCGATGCAAGTATCGTGCTCGGACAAATGTTTTTGCAGCTGCTTGACCTGATTCAATACGTGCAGCTTCGTCTTGATATCGTCCAGAAAAATATGGTTTTCCAAACAAGGTACGCCGATTTCCCGCGCCAGTTTCCCCACAATGCTCCGGTAGTTCGTATGGCTGTCCAGAAACAGCATTTGCCGCTCTTTGCAAACTTCCAGCACGATCCGCATGACCCGCTCGTCTACTGTCGCCTTCGACCCCATATGGTTGTTAAGCCCGATGGCGTAAGGCACCTCGTCAATCGCCGCTCCGACCCGTTTGCGGATTTCCTCGTCGGACAAATCGCACGTAATCGCTCCCGGTCCCAGCCAGCTTTTGTTGCCCTTTAGCGGTTCCATCGGCAGATGGACGATTACGTCGTGTCCGTTGCGATGAGCTTCCTCTGCATCCTTCTTCGTTGAAGGCAGGAACGGCATGACGGCTACCGTAAGCGTAAACGGCACCTTCAGCATTTCTTCCGTTCCCTTCATATTGTTGCCAAAATCGTCAATGACGATCGCCGCTCTGCGGACCCGGACAGCTTCCGGACCGTTCTCCGCCCCGATTGGCTGCGGCGCTGCCAACAGCAGAACCAATGCGGTCATACACAGGCCGATTCGTTTCATGTTCATGGTAGGCTGTCATCCTTTGGCATAAAAAGTACGCTTATTGTTCTCCTCCGGGACGTTTGAAAAACAAGGAAAATGTTTGCAGGAGTAGAAAAGAAAGCATCTCGCCATACTAGGGAAGAAAAATGGGTGCAGACCGGTTTAAAGGGCTGCGACAAAAACCGAAAAAAGGGTGGGAGAAGATCGATGGCAGCGCTGGCGAAACTATTGCGCATCGCGACGGTATGCGCGCTGTTGAGCGCGTTCGGAACGACGGCCGTATTCGCGTCCGACGACCGGCCTTATCATTTTGGCTTCAAAAAAAGCAGGAACGGCAGTCCCGCTACGATCGACGAGGAAGGGTTCAAGCCCGTCATCGACCAGTATGGCGCCATTTTCCGCAAGGACGACTCGCGCAAGGTGCTTTATTTGACGTTCGACAACGGCTACGAGAACGGCTATACGGCGCGAATTTTGGACGTGCTGAAGGAAAAGCGGGTGCCGGCGGTCTTTTTCGTGACGGGCCACTATATCGAAAGCCAGCCGGAGCTGTTGAAGCGAATGGCCGATGAAGGCCATCTGATCGGTAACCATTCGTGGAGCCATCCGGATATGACGCAAATTTCCGATGAGCGGATCACCAAAGAACTGTCACAGGTGAAGGAACGCGTCGAAGTGGTCACGGGGCAGAAGGAGATGCTTTATTTGCGCCCGCCTCGCGGTATATTCAGCGAACGCACGCTGGCAGTTAGCCGTAACCTTGGGTACACGAACGTATTCTGGTCGGTGGCGTACGTCGACTGGGATGTGAAGAAGCAGAACGGTTGGAAACACGCCTACGATAAAGTGACAAGCCAGCTTCACCCGGGAGCGGTGTTGCTGCTGCACGCGATTTCCTCCGACAACGCGGGGGCGATGGGAGCCATCATCGACTATGCGCGTCAGCAGGGCTACGAATTCAAGCGGCTGGACGAAACTGGTTAACGACCGAGAAGTGGGGTCTGCCTGCTTGACCGAATAGGGATAGTCAAATGAACCCGGTTTCGATATAATGAGAATGATTATCACTTTCTGTCAGTAACCAGAAAGTATCGACCGGGGGCAGGATGATGAACGGCGGCGGAATTCATGAAAATTTTAACCAGTTTTTTGACAATCTTGGCGTTTCCGGATCGAGCTCGGAGACGAACGGCTTCGTGCGGCTGCGCCCGCAGCTGGGGAACGGCTACATGCTGCGACTGGTGCCGCGTGACGATATGAGTGTCGCGATTGCCAATGTGACATTCTCCCGCCGCTTCGGGATGCCATTAGAGACCGATGTACCGATGGTCGAGCTTAATTACTGCCTGCAAGGCTCTCGGGAATTGCAGGTCGGCGGTTCGACGTACGAATATGCGCGGGGCGACTGCACGCTGCAATTTATGAAGCCCGGGGAAGCGCGGTTCTGGTTTAAGGAAAACGAGCCATGGCACATGCTCGGAATCGGCATTCCGGTGTCCGCGTTTCAACGATTTCTGGGCAAAGACGGTGAAGCGGGTTCCGCCGATTTTTCGCGGATATTAGGGCGCAGCGCGTTTCGGCTATTCCGGGAAGCGATCAGTCCGGCTGCGGGCGTCATCGTGGAGCGGCTGCTGCAAGCGTCGCAAACGCCCGGGATGCGCAATATCGAGACGGAATGCTGCGTGCTCGAGCTTCTTTCTATGGCTTTCCGCTCGTTTTTAGCCGAAGATCCGCCCGCGCATCCGAATTTGTCGCGAAGCGACGTAGATAAAATACGCCAGGCTCGCGACATGATGATGGAGCGCATGACCGATCCGCCGTCGTTGATCGGTTTATCCCGTCTGATCGGACTTAACGATTACAAGCTGAAGGTCGGGTTCAAGGCCGTGTATGGAACGACCGTCTTCGGCTATTTGCGTGACAAAAGGCTGGAAAAGGCGTTCCTGCTGCTCCAGCAGGGACAGATGAATGTGAACGAAATCGCCTGTGCGGTCGGTTATGCGAACGCCAGCTATTTCGCCGAGGCGTTCCGGGACAAATATGGCTTCAATCCCGGCCAGTTCCGCCCCTGACTGCTGCAACAATCTATATTGCAACGATTCGAATCGCTCGCAGGAGCGATTTTTTGTTGTTCCGGCAATTTTATCCGTCCAACCAGCAGCCGATTCCGCCAACTGGTCGCATGGGGGCATACCGCTGCCGTATGATAATTCTCGTTGATAATCAATCTCATTTATATCAAGAAGGGGAATCGAAACGACATGGTCAAACAAGCAGGGCTCCTCCTCGTCTTGACAGCGATCGTCTGGACGACAGCCTGCTCCGATGCAGGTACGGCAAATCATCAGAACGGAACGACGCCTCCTGTCTCCAACGCGCAGGGCACAGCCGATCCGGGCCAGCAGAAGGCGACGGCTTTTCCGCGAACGGTGACGCATCTGGCGGGGAAAACGGCTATTCCGGCCAAACCGCTTAAGATCGCTACGCCCTATATCGCCTTCGTCGACTATTTGGCGGTGCTGGACGAATATCCTATGGCTGCGCAGGGCGTATCCACGATTCAGCGCAATTTTCCGAGCCTGAGCAAGCGTTTGACCGGCAAGACGATCGCCGATCTGGGCATGCAGGTTGATCTGGAGAAATTGTTGGCCGTTCAGCCCGACCTTATTATCGCCGCGGACGATATGAAGGAGCAGTACGACAGGCTATCGCAGATCGCCCCCACAGTCGTCTTCCCGCAAGCCGGAGACTGGCGCGAGACGCTGCTGCAGCTGGCCGAAACGATCGGCAAGGAGGAAAAGGCGAAGGCCGTGCTGGCCGAATTTGACCGCAAATCCGCGGAGTACAAAGAAAAGCTGGCCTTTCGCAAGGACGAACCGGTGCTGTTCGCCATGTATAGCGGCAAGGAGCAGTTCACGACATGGAATGACGGGCGGTTCGATCCGTTCTACAAAGGGTTGGGTCTGAAGCCTGTGGAAGGCAGCAAAACAACGGGGCAATTGTCGCTGGAGAGCTTGGCCGCGCTCGATCCGGACCATCTGTTCATTATCAACAACTGGCAAACTCCCGTCCAAGGAGGGGTCAAGGAAGCGCTCAAGGACAACAAAGTATGGAACAGCCTGAAGGCGGTTCGCGCCAATCAGGTGTACGAGCTGGCCGATCCTTCGCTGCCCGGCCCGATGGCGCTCGCCAAAATCGACGGTATCGAGGAAATCGTCAAGGCGATGGGGAAAAAATAACGGTATCTCGGAGTTCGGATGATGTAAAAGCAAGGAAGAGCTGGATAACGATGAGGCAAGGCCGCCGCGAGGCGGTCTTTTGCATGATAGGAAAAGTAACGGTGTACGATACTTGAACATTTTAGCTGCGTCTGTAACTTTTCGTTTATCCGTACGTAGTTCGATTGGGAGGGAGGGGATGAAGCCAAATCATCTGGATGAATTATACCGGCATTATATGAAGGATGTTTACCGTTATCTGCTCTCCCTCTGTTACGACCATCATGCGGCGGAAGATCTGATGCAAGAGACGTTCTACCGCGCTTATTTATATTTGGAGGACTGCCGGGAAGAGAAGATCAAGCCATGGCTGTTCCGCGTCGCCTACAATGCGTTTGTGGACTACAGACGCAAGGAGAGCCGCAGCAGCGTGCAGGGACCGGACTATTTCCGGAACCGCGGCCATTCCGATACGCCGGAGAAGGCGGCGCTGCGGGATGAGCGTCGGCACGAGCTGGGAAGGGCTATCGCACAGCTTCCGGACAAACAGAGGGACGCGCTGCTGCTGTACGATTTTCGCGGGCTGTCATACCAGGAGGCGGCTGAACGGATGGGCGTCAGCCTGTCCCACTTCAAGGTGCTGCTGTTCCGGGCCAGGCAGCGGCTGCGCGAGGCCGAACGAAAGGACGTGGAACGATGAGCGAGGAATTCAGGCGCAAGTTGAAGCAGTATGCGGACGGCACTTTGCCGGAGAGCGAAAGGGAAGAAGTCGAGCGGGAAATGGATAAAATGGAGGCGTATCAGACGTATTTGGAGGACGCGATGGGAGGGGACCGAAAGCAGGCAGCCGCCCTGCCCGAATCGCAGCGGGCCGGATACCCTGCCGAGCCGGAAACGCCAATCGACGAGAAGCGTATTTTACGCAAGGGCAAGTGGAGGGCTCGCATCGTCACTACGTGGAATGTGCTGGCTCTGCTGATTATCGTCATGATCGTCGGTTCCGTTCTGACCTCCCTGTATTACGACAGCGGCAATCCGGAACGCAGGACGATGTACCGGGACATTGTCGTTTCGACGGTTGCCGTCTCCCGGCCTAACGTATCGCTTAATGTGAACAGCCAGAGTAACATGCTTACGCTGAATTTATCCGGCAAAATGAACAAGCAGGTGGGAGACAAGGACTATGCCGTCGGCGATTTCTCCATGAAGTTTCTGTTAGGGGGCGCTTCGGTTCCTCAGGAGACGCGTCTCGAAGAAGGGAATACGGGTTTCTATACGTTCCGCCATCCGGGTTACAATCTTTCTGCGGATGCTCACGAGGGGGTGGAGCGCCGGAAAGAAGAGCAGGATCAGACGGGATGGAAAACTTTGGAGAAGCTTCCCGAAGGGACCGTCGCCGAAGCGTACCTTTCATTCGACCGGCTGTTCGCTACGGACGAGCTGCTCGCCCGATTCGAGCCCGCGAACCTGCTGCCCGTCTGGTTTGCCGTCAATACCGGTCCGGAATCGTACCGGAGTTACGGCGGTGCAGTGGCGTTTCCCGTCGGATTTCCGTATCGGCCGATGTGGCATCCGGACGATCTCAAGATCGAGCATTACGAAGAAAAACGGTCGGGCCTGTTCGGCAAAATCGTGTCGAGCGGAGGGTCGTACCCGTCGGTAGCCGCTTACGGAAGCGGGGCGTTGCGCAACGAAAACTTTCTCAAGACGCTTCGTTTGCTGCAAGAGTACCGGTCGATTGCCCGTAAAACGGCCCCTTTCACCGACATTGACGCAGCGGTCGGTTATGTCGAAGAGAATGGCGTCCAGCTATACGGGGCCGTCGTCACCGGCCCGGTCAAGGAGCTGTTGAAGCTGCGCGAGGAGTCGTGGATTCGCGATTTCCACGTCGGCGAGGTGCGGTTGTGGAACTGGCGCGACCGTTGAACAGCGGCAAGCCAGAAGGGCTATAGGGGAGGTAAAAGCTCCGGTACCCGCAATATGCATGCCTCCGTATCGTTTCGAACGTTGCCAACTGTACTGGAGACGGGATAGGCCTGCATCTCTTCGGTAGGATAAGGCTGAAGCAGCATCATTAGCTGCTCGGCTTTTTGGCTTTTGTCCAGCCATTTCCGTTCATCGTCCCGGTTGCGCAAAATAACCGGCATCCGGTCGTGAATATCGGCCATCAGCTCGTTCGGAGTAGTCGTAATGACGGTGCAGGTGGATATTTTGCGTCCGTCCGGCGTTGTCCACGATTCATACAAGCCGGCCATCGAGAAGAGCGAGCCGTCCTTGAGCAGAATGCGCATCGGCTGCTTGCGTTTGCCATCGCTGCTTTTCTTCCATTCGTAGAAGCTGTCTGCCGGGACGAGACAGCGCTTTTGCCGAAAAGCCGTCCGGAAAGCCGGCTTCTCCGCGACCGTCTCCCCCCGCGCATTGAACAAGGGCGGCCCTTTCGAAGCTTCGCCGAGCCATTCCGGGACGAGCCCCCACATCAGGGGGCCGATCCGGTTGCGTATTCCGTCGCTAATCACCGCCGGCACCGGCTGCCCGGGAGCGATATTGTATCTCGGCTCGTGGAACAGGCTGGAAGCCGCATCGATGCCGTACCGCAGAAGAAGCTCCTCGATCGTAACCGTTATCGTAAATCGTCCGCACATGTTATCGTTCACCTCATCTCTATTTTCGCTAAAATATCGAGAAAATACAAATCGTGAGCCTTGTCTCGGCTCGAGCACAGGAATTCAATGGATTTTGTAGAATGTTATTTGGGAGTGGAAATCCAATCTGCAGCTATGGCGCGAGAGAACAGGAGGAATTTGGAATGCGATATCGGAGTTTGGGAACAAGCGGTTTGCAGGTTTCGATTCTGGGGTTGGGCACGAATGCGTTCGGCGGTCGTGCCGATAAAGAGACGTCCATCCGTGTACTCCATCATGCCGCAGCTCATGGAATTAATTTCATCGATACGGCTAACATCTACACCGGAACGAAATCCGAAGAAATTATCGGCGAAGCGTTCGAAGGCCGGCGCGAAGAGGTGATTCTGGCAACGAAGGCCGGGATGAAGCGGGGACAAGGGCCAAACGACAGCGGCTCCTCGCGTTATCATATTATCCGGGAGCTGGAAGGAAGCTTGCGCCGTCTGCGCACCGATTACGTCGATTTGTATCAAATTCACGCTTTCGATCCGAAAACTCCGCTTGAAGAGACGCTTCGGGCATTGGACGATCTGATTACCTCCGGCAAGGTGAGATACATCGGCGCATCCAACTACTCGGCGTGGCAAATGATGAAAGCATTGGCAGTCAGTAAAAGCCAAGGCTTGAACGCTTACGTAACGGTTCAACCGGGTTATTCGCTTGCCGACCGCGGAGCGGAAAGGGAGTTGGTGCCTTTCTGCCTGGATCAGGGAATCGGACTAATCCCTTATTTCCCCCTGGCAGGAGGCATCTTGACCGGCAAATATGCCGGGGGCTCCGTTCCAAGCGGCTCGCAGTTGGAGAAAAATCCGAATTTTGCAGACCGCATGGATGTCGACCGGATGAAGCTTGGCGACCGGGTGGTCCAGATTGCGGCTGAGATCGGGACGACCGCTACCGCTCTTTCTCTCGCCTGGCTCATGCACAAGCCGACCGTATGCACGGTCATTGCCGGCGCTACCCGCGAATCGCAAATCGACGACAACTTGAAGGCGGTGCAGCTCGATTTGTCCGAAGACGTTATGCGAGAGCTGAATGACGCAAGCGAGTCGTTTATATTTGACAGACCTTTCGGAAGCGGCGGACGCCGGTAACGAAAAACGAAAAAAAAGCAAAAATATCTTTACTCTACTTCAATTCCTTGATATCCTGTTTTCAATATTTCAAAAAATGCGATGAAGAGAAAAGTAAATTGAAGCGTTCTTCCACAGAGAGCTCCGGCAGCTGAAAAGGAGCGAAGAATTCTTGATTGAAGAAAGCCTCTGAGCAGTACGCCGGATCCGAAGAGGGGATGGCGTAACAGGAGCTCCTGTTATAGAGCTAGAGTATAAGCATCTTCCTTGAAGATGCCGTACTTGAAGAGGCGGATATGGCGACATATCGGCGAACCCGGGTGGTACCACGAGCATACAAATCTCGTCCCTGAGACTATAGTCTTGGGGGTGGGATTTTTTTTATTTCCGCTATCGCGAGTCGGACCGATTAATATTAAACCAAGGAGTGATTTCTATGTCTCGGTTAAGAGCGGCAATTGTTGGAGCAACGGGAATGGCCGGACAACAGTTCGTGCAGGCTTTATCCAATCACCCGAATTTTCAAGTTGACGTTATGGTTACATCCAGAACGTTGAGCACTTATAAGCAAGCGTTATTGGAATCCGACGGTTCGTCCAGATGGACGCAACATACGCCCGTTCCGGATGACATGTTGGACGTTCCGGTCGTCTCTTCCAAGGATTTTCGTCCGGACACCGTCGATGTTATTTTTACGGCGATCGAATCCGATCTTGCCAAGCAATTGGAGCCTTGGTTTGCTCAGACGACTCCGACCTTTTCGACGGCATCCGCTTTTCGTTATTTCGACGATACTCCGCTCCTCATAACCGGAGTGAACGACGATCATGCCGATTTGATTCGCAAGCAGCAGCAAGAACGGGGTTGGAGGGGATACGTGCTGGCTGTTCCCAACTGTACGGTTACCGGGCTGGCCATAACGTTAAAACCGCTTCATGAGCGTTTTGGCATTCAAAATGTGCTTATGGTTTCCATGCAATCGGTTAGCGGTGCGGGAAGAAGTCCCGGGGTACGCACATTGGATATTTTAGATAATATTATCCCGTACATCCCGAACGAAGAAGGAAAAGTACGAAAAGAGCTTCTAAAAATACTAGGCGATTATTCCGGCGACGGTATTACACCCGCGGAAATCAACGTCAACTGTATATGTACGAGAGCGAACGTGCTGGATGGGCACACGGAATCCGTATTTGTCGGTTTGAAGAAACAAGCCGGCTTATCTGAAATTAAAGAAGCCATCCATAGCTATAATCCGTTCGATAACTGCGGCTTCCATTCCGCTCCGGAACGCATGATTCATATTTTCGATGACCCTTTTCGCCCTCAACCTCGCTTGGATCGCGAACTCGGAGGCGGAATGACAACCAGTATGGGAAGGTTGGAGGAGGAGCCGGTACTGGGCGGAGTCAAGTATGTGCTGGTCTCCCACAATACGAAGATGGGTGCGGGAAAAGGCGCCGTTCTGCTCGCGGAATCGATGCTCGCACGGGGGTTGCTGTCATAAGCAGCGCTTAGGAAATATGGCTCGGAAGTTAAACGATGCAGCGGCAACCCTGGACCTTGTATGGGTGTCCTTGATTGTCGCTGCTTTTTTTGTGGCGCTTTGGAATTTTCACGGCTTTTTTGAAAGGCGGGACGGTTAAATAGCAAGTTGAATATTTTCGAATGGTACGTATTTGTTTTGTACAATTTCTGTATACACCCGAACGTAAGTTACATCAAGGGTAGCCGGCTCTCGCTCCAGCTCAAGCCGTACGAACGACAAAGCGCAGCCTGACTGCCGGCAGCGGCGTTGGCCAAAGGGCAGTTTTCTGGTAAAGGCTGAACAACAAAACCCGATCGGAGCTATCCACAGCCCGCTCGGGTTATTTGTTATCGTTTCAGCAAATCATGCAAATGGATAATTGTTTCATTCATGTAAATGGCGGGAGCACCAAGCTATAATGGGGTAGCAATTCATTCATGAGCGAAGGAGCGTGGATTAGGTTGGACATTTATGCACACAAAAGCGGGAAAGCCGGTGCTCGCAGATTCAGCGTTGCAGTTATCGTTATTGCTCTCCTCACACTGTTGGCGTGCCCTAGCTTGTTGCTTGCAGAAGCTGGAGGGGGGAATAGCCGACCGATTATGGAAGCGCTTTACGTATCGCCGAACGGTTCGGACACAACGGGCAACGGGACAGAGCAAGCACCCTTCCGCACGCCAAGCAAAGCGCGCGATTCGGTAAGAAGCTTGCTCCATTCCGGTACGATGATGGGAGACATTGTCGTCTACTTGCGGGGAGGAGCGTATTGGCTTACGGAAACGTTAGCGCTCGACGCCCGAGATTCGGGCCGCAACGGCTACGAGGTCGTCTACCGCGCCTATCCGGGAGAAAGGCCAATGATTAGCGGAGGCAAAGAAATTTCCGGCTGGGTGAATCAGGGGAATGGCGTATATACAGCGAACTCCGGCGGTCTCGATTTCCGGCAGTTGTATGTTAACGACCAACGGGCCGTTCGCGCGCGTACGCCGAACGTCGGCGAATTTTTCCGTATTCAGGAATGGGACAAGACGAACAAGCTGTTCGTCGTCGATTCGCATGACGTAGCGAACTTCCCGACGCTTGGCGGCAATTCCAATGTGGAGATCGTCATTCAGACACAATGGTCGGATCAGCATCTGAAGGTGGAGTCCGTCGTTACAAACGGCCACCAGGCTTCTATCGACACGAGGGTGCACGAACGGAATACGTTGTTCGGCCGAGCGAACCCGGGCAACGATCCGGGGGCGTCGTATCATGTTGAGAACGCGCTTGAATTTCTGGATACGAATGCCGAGTTTTATCTCGATCGTCCCGGCAATGTACTGTACTACAGACCTCGTTTCGGTGAAGACATGTCGCAGGCGATAGTCGTCGCGCCGCAGCTCGTCACGCTGCTCAATCTGGAAGGGACGCTCAACGAGCCGGCAAGCAACATCCGATTCGAAGGACTGTCGTTTCAGCACAGCGGCTGGAACGTCCCTACCGAGGAAGGCTATTTGAACAAACAAGCGACCGTTTACGAATATAACGCAGGCTGGGAGAGGAAGATGCCGGCCGCGGTCATCGTCAAGAACGCCCAAAACATCTCGTTCGAGCATAACCGGTTCGAGCGGCTTGGCGGAGCGGGACTCGATTTGGTGTCGGGTACGGCTGATGTCCGCATTGTCGGAAACGTGTTCGCCGACATATCCGGCAACGGTATGAACGTCGAAAGCACGCTGCCTCGGGACCGGGTCGTGCCGGCCGATACGAGAACGATCGTCAAGCGGACGCTCGTCTCGAACAATTATATAACGAAAATCGGCCAAGACTACTACGGCTCCGTAGCTATATTTGCCGGTTATCCGGAAGCGCTTACTATGGAGCATAACGAAATCGCTTATGTGCCGTACAGCGGCATTTCGCTCGGTTGGGGGTGGACCTCCAACGATACGGCGCTCAAAAACAACATCGTCCGTTATAACGATATCCATCATGCGATGCAGCTAATGGTGGACGGAGCAGGAATTTACACGCTTTCCAAGCAGCCCAATTCGCAAATCACGGAAAACTACGTCCACGACAATGTTCGTTCCCCTTGGGCAGCGCCGTACGTGGACCCGACCAAAAACCATTACGCGGTCGGCGGCATTTACTTGGATCTCAACAGTGCCGGCTTTACGGTGGCCCGCAACGTCATCGAGAATGTGCCGACGCCGTTGTTTGCCAACCGGTTCAAGTACGGAAGCAATCAGTACATCGGGAACGACGGACATGACGAAGCCGTCAAGAGCAACGCCGGGTTGCAACAGGAGTTTCGTTCGCTCCGCAATTCCGTCCATGCGTACGATTCCAGGCAGCCTACGCTGGTGAGCGCCATTGCCGATCCTATAGGACGTCAGATCGTCTTGACGTTCAGCGAAGCGATCGATCCGGGCATGCTGCAAGCGAGCGGATTTACGCTCGGCGGAGCCAGCGCCGTCGTCACCACTGCGGAGCTGGATACGAATGTGCCGGCCAACAATGCGGTTCGACTTCTACTGAGCGAGAGGCTGCCATACAAACAGCCGGTCACGCTTTCGCTGGCCGAAGCGGCGGTGCGGGATGCAAGCTGGAATACGAACGCTCCGCTGGCCTCGTTCGAGGTCGATACCCGCGACGTGGAGAGCCCGTACGTCATTCATCTGGATATAACCGGATCGCCGATCATGACGGTAGGGGATACGGTATATAGTGCTCCGTCCGTATACACAATCGAAGGAACGCCGGTCATACCGGGGCCGGCCCACTGGCAGTTCGCATCGGCTAACCCGGCGATCGCGACCGTGGACAGTACCGGACAAGTGCGGGCAATAAGCGCGGGTAAAACCGAAGTGACGATTTCTGCTCTTGTCGGCGACATCGTTTCCGTTCCGGTTGCGACGCATCTCGACATATTCGTTTTTGCTGCGGGAGAAACCGTCCCTAGGCTGGTTAACATAGCCGAAAAGAAGGCCGTAACGGCGACGGGAACAAGCGCGGGAGTTAACTATGGGCCGGAGAATGCTGTCGACGGAACTATGGGCACCGTATGGGCGCTCAGTACCGAAGGGACGCTGACCGTCGATTTGGGCGATACGTATGCCTTGTACGACATTGAACAAGTTCAGGTAGCAACACGGACCGATTTCGACCAAAAAACGCCGAGACGAAACTTCGAAGTCCAAGCGTCCAATACGCGCGATTTCTTGACGTATACGGTATTGGGGGGGCAAGGGGATATAGAGCTGCCGTTCGGGGGTACGTTGGATATTAACTTGACGCAGCCGCAGTCGTATCGCTTTATTCGCTTCGTCAAGAACGGAGGGTATGCGGTGTTGGCCGAATTGCGGGTGAATGCGTCTTATCGTCAAGCTGATTCGACTCCGCAATGGCCGATGTTCGCCAAGCTGGACGCGGCAGAAGAGGCGCCAGGGCAAGTGCGTCTTATTTGGTCCCCGCCAAGCGACTTTTACGACATAACCGGCTACCGTATATCCTTCAACGGGGGAGCGCCTGTTACGGTAAGCGGCAGCGTCTATTCCTACTTGATCGACAACGTGACGGAAGGAACGCCGCTTCAGGCGACCGTTCAAGCCGAGAACGCATACGGCACCAGCTCGAACGGTCCATCCGTCACGATTAATCCAAGCTGGTCGGGCTACTATTTGGACTTGACATGGGACGGCACGCCCATCATGTTGGCGGGCGAAAATGTAACGCTTAAGCCGTTAGTGAAAAACGCCGATAACCGTCCCGTTAAGTGGGGGGCGTCAACATGGCAATTTTCCTCCTCGAATACGACCGTCGCTACCGTAAACAGCGATGGCGTCGTAACGGCTCTCAGCACCGGCGTTGGCGGGCAAACGCAAATTGCTTTGAGCGCCACGCTAAACGGCAACACCTACTCAAGCCGATTGGACGTCTACGTATTCTCGGCGAGTCAAGCCCGTCCGACGGAAGTGAATGTGGCGAGAGGCAGAGAAACGTCTTCGAACGTGGGATACGTTTCCCCGCATGCAACGACAAGGGCGGTTGATGGCTTAAACAACACCATGTGGGCGACGAACGTGCCAGGCTATTTGCAGCTCGATATGGCCGACTCGTACCGTTACTATGACATCGTCGCGATTGAGGTCGTGACCAGGCAAGATGCGGATCTTCAGTCGCCGCGCAGAAACTTCGACATCTATGGTTCGAGCAACTCTGCCTTCACGACGTCAACGCTGCTGGCCAGCCAAGGAGCGACTGCGCTTGCCTTCAAGGAAATCAAGCGCTACGATTTGGCGCAGCCGGGAAGCTACCCGTACATCCGTTATGTCAAAACCGGCAATTACGCCGAGGTAGCCGAGCTGCGGGTATGGGCTACATTGAAGCCGCGGTGATCGACCCTGGCATGAACGTTGTTCCCGAGAATTCCACCGGATTTTTAAGTGCAGTACAGCGTTAACCTCATAACTAGTGATACCCCAAGCAAGCCTCTACAACCGCGACAAAAGCGGGGACGGAGGCTTGCCTGCTGTTTCGCTTGACCAATATCCTCTTCATGATGAGTGAAGTGGTGCCCAGACTGCTCGTGTCCAAGCCATTTGCATACCGACTCGTTCCATATTGTTTTGACTCGAGCTTCCGAAGCTTGCTTGAGCTACTACAAGTTCACAGTGAGCTTTATGAGCCTCGTGCATTCGCCATAGCAAAAGCGAAGTTTGCAGACCGTTCCGTCTACATTCAGGAACTGTTGCGGCTAAAGTGTACGAGGCGATATGGTTGCCGATGTGCATAACAGCTACAGCTGCGGGGATATCATTCCAGTATGCTAAAAACAATTTCCAGCCGGCACGATTCAGCAAACCTATATTGTTGTTAATAAAGTGATGTTTATGAGCAATATCCATTCCAGATCCGACGCAATGAATACCCGCATAGAGGTCGAAATCTACTTCATTATCAATTTCACGTATTTTGATGCCGGAGGGGATTTTGGGTAGCTCCCTACTGGGCAAACCGTATAGGACGGAGTGAAAACTATGTTGAAACAGACCATTTTCGGCTAAACGCCTTAACGTATGGGGAGTAAGACCGACAGGATTGATGTCTAGCTGAAATGTTCTTTCTCTTACGCGGTAGAAGTCAATAATTTCTTCTAATGTATCCACGTCATTGTGGGAGAAGCCCTTTACTGAATTGAACAGCCCCCAGGGCATTGTTTTTATGTAGAAGGCAGTAGCGTTTCCAAATGTTCTGATTTCGACACCTTCCGGATTGCCGCTTCGCTCTCCAATAGAGCTAACTCTTGAGGAAAAGTAATCCACTTCGGATTGCTGTATACGTTTAGCCAATTGTTCATTAACAACAGGCAAGCCCATTTGTGTTTCACCTCATGCTTCTTTTTGATTTTCCAGCTCGTAGATTAAACACCCATCTGTAATAGTGTAATAAGTGATGGAATGCAAGTCAAAACTGAAGTAGGGAAGAATATCATTGCAATTTGGAATCGGATCGTTTATTATGGACACTACAGGTCCGCAATAATGATGATCATGAGAAGGGAGGAGGGGAATTTGCAGTTCTCCAAAAGTACAGATTACGCTCTACACGCTTTAGTTCATCTGGGACACCCGGAGCGTTGCAACAATGTCGGAATCAAGGAATTATCTTCAACGCTTGGTGTTTCCGAAAGCTATTTATCCAAAATCATGTCCAAGCTAAGGCAGGATGGAATCGTACGTGCTGTGCCAGGGGTGAACGGCGGTTACGAGCTTGCCAGGCTGGCTGAACAGATTACGTTTCTTGATGTGATTCAAGTGATTGAAGGAAGACAGAAGATGTTCGAATGTTCCAATACGAAGTCGCAGCAGCATCGGTTGTTGGCGGAAGAGGGGAGTGCCCGGCGGGAGCGGGATCAGGATCAGGAGCGTTCAGGAAAGAGCGAATGCATGATCGAGAAGGTGATGGAGGGCGCGGAGCAGCATCTGCACCAATACTTGCGGGAGCACACGATCCAGTCGTTGCTGGATGAAGCTTTCAAGCGCTGCAACCATGGGGCAAGCAAGAAGTGATACGCTTCTTGCGCTTTAATTATGGATATCTTAGATCCATGTAGGTGTATATAGAATGGAAAAACAACTTTTCGATATTGACACTATTGGCGGCGGACCGGCTGGGTTCAACGCCGCGGTCATCAACAATGAGCTAAATACGAGGCTTGGGGGAGAAACGGATGATTGATTTAACTAATATGAAGCGCGGTCCGATCATGTTTGCCCTAATTATCGGCATGTTCGTCGCCGCTTTGAACGAGACGCTAATGGGCAATGCCCTTCCCGAATTGATGAAATCGTTTGGCGTGTCTGCGGCAACGGCCCAGTGGCTTTCCACCGCTTACATGCTCGTCGTTGGCGTGCTAGTTCCGGTGACGGCAATTCTGCAGCAATGGTTCACGACCCGGCAAATCTTTCTGTCGGCGATGAGTCTGTTCTTCGTCGGTACGGTCACCTCGGCGGTGTCTCCGGAATTCGGCGTGCTGCTGGTCGGGCGCATTATTCAAGCGATAGGAACCGGCATGCTGCTGCCCCTTGTCATGAACGTAATCATGACCATTTATCCGCCGGAAAAACGGGGAGGCGCAATGGGGATGTTAGGGCTCGTCGTCATGTTCGCGCCGGCGATAGGCCCGACTATATCGGGTTTAATCGTTGACGGGCTTTCATGGCGCTGGCTGTTTTACCTTGTGACACCGTTTGCGCTGCTCTCCATTATTATAGGTGCCGCTGTCTTGAAAAATGTGTCGGAAGTCACCAAGCCGCGAGTGGACTTCTTATCCATCGTGTTGTCGACGATCGGCTTCGGCGGAATTGTCTATGGGTTCAGCAGTGCAGGCGAACACGGTTGGTCGGAACCGGAAGTCATCTGGACGATCGCCGCGGGCGGGGTTTCCTTGTTGCTGTTCGTCTGGAGGCAGCTATTGTTAAAGCAGCCTGTCATGGATTTACGTGCGTTTCGGTATCCGACATTTGCGCTCGTCGCGGTGCTGCTGTTTGTGCTTATGATGACCTTCTTCTCATCGGCGATCATGCTTCCGATGTTTATGCAAGGCGTGCTCTTGGTAACGGCATTCAAGTCCGGTTTGATCCTTCTCCCCGGCGGGATTGTGAACGGGTTCATGGCCCCGGTCTCCGGCAAGTTGTTTGACAAGTTTGGGCCTCGCGTTCTGGTTATCCCGGGACTGGCCATTGCCGTCGTCTCGTTGTGGCAGTTCACCCGATTCGACGAAGCGACGAGCACCGGCTTCCTCGTCGCCGTTCACATCGCCCTGATGATTGGCATCGCGCTGGTCATGATGCCCGCACAGACAGCCGGGCTCAACCAGCTGCCAAGCCATCTGCACCCGCATGGGACGGCGATCTTGAATACGCTGCAGCAGGTGTCTGGCGCAATCGGTACTGCCCTGTACATCAGTATTATGTCGGGCGGACAGAAGCAGTACTTGAGCGGAGTGAACGATCCGCAAGCTCCGGCGGAAATCGCCAATGGGCTCGCTGCCGGTATTAACAACGCGTTCTGGTTCGGCGTCATCATCGCGCTCGTTGCGCTCGTACTTGGTCTTTTTCTTCGTAAAGGGAGATCGTCGGAACAGGAACAGGAACAGGCAGCAGGATGAATCAGGCCGTTCCATTAGGGGAATCGATAAAATATAAGGAAAGCGTGGGGAATGCACATGAACGATTTTTTTAATGCAGCCATATGGGAAAAAGCATGGAAAGACGAGTCCGATTTGAAAATCGACAGGATGAAAAAGAACGGAATCGATCCTACCCGATCTTTCGACCATAAGGCCAAAACCTTCAACGAACAATCGTTTAGCGAAGAGGGAAGAAAGCGAACCAAACGAATCATGAACTGGCTGGAAGGACAAGGAGTTCGATTCGAAAATAGCTCCATTCTGGATATTGGTGCCGCTACGGGCGTGTTCTCGGTACCGTTTGCGGAGCGAGGGGCCATTGTAACCGCCGTCGAGACCTCTCCCCCGCAGATTGAATTGTTGCAAGAAAACATCTCGAGCTTCGCCGAACAACAGGTAAAAATTGTACCCGTACCGTTTGAAGATATTGACGTAAAGGCCCATGGCTGGAATCAGGTCTTCGATCTCGTCTTTGTGTCGATGAGCCCGGTCATTCACAATTGGGAGAGCGTGGAGAAGGTGCTCCAGTGCGCTCGAAAGTTCTGTTATATCAGTATGCCGGTAAGTCCTGCGGAACACAGCCTGGTGAATGAAATTTGGCCGATCATCACCGGTCAGCCTTACCATACGAAACATATGGAAATGGGATATTTGCTGCATTTGCTCTATCTTAAAGGCTACGCATTCGAATCGCTGATCACGCGGGAAGCGAAAACGACGGAAGTCTCCAGAGAAGCAGCGTTGCAGGAAGCGATGACTTGGCTGGGCCATCACCGTCTGCCTGTTGATGAGCGGAACCGGAACATCATTGCCGACTATTTGGAGCAAGCCTATCCGTCCGGAAAAGTCGTCATCCATGAAGGCGGACGTTTTGGCAAGGTACTGATTCGATTGCAGGATCAGAACATGTACACGAGAGAGATTTGAGTCCGGCAAGGCGGGTTTGCCTATTCATTTCCGAATAATCGGAGATCACTTGCCAATAGTGTAAAGCGAACAAAATCAGTAAGACCGGAGGGACAAAAGCCACTCTGGTTTTACTGATTTTTTAGCTCGCTTCAGACAGAACGGTGATGCGTATCGCGCATTCTGGTAATGCAGAGAGTTGAGTTAAAGGTAATTGATGGTTCTGAAAGAAAAGAAAAGATGAGAGGTGACAGTATCGCTCCAGCTAAAAACGGTGAACAATTTTATGTAGCACATTTACCTTAAATCCTATAAGGTTATCTAATAAAGTGAGATGTCTGAACCATGAAGGAGAAAACAGATGACCATAATCGATAAATTAGCAACTGGACTCAACCGCAAAGACGAAGCTCCTAATCAGGAACTGGCGAAAGAAATTGCCGACCGGGATGATAGAGAAGCTGTGAAAGAACTTGTTGATCACTTGTTGCATAACAAAGACAAGAACATTCAAAGCGATTGCATGAAAGTGCTCTATGAAATTGGAAATCTCAAACCGTCGTTAGTTGCCGCATACAGCAAAGAGTTCGTAACATTGCTTGATCATGGGAACAATCGATTGGTTTGGGGAGCTATGACAGCATTAGATGCGATAACTCTTGAAAATCCGGAAGTCATATATGCAGCACTTGCCAAAATTATTGACGTTACGGACAAAGGGTCGGTAATCACCAAAGATCACGGAGTCCATATTCTGATTAAACTTTGTTCGGTCAAACCTTATGCGGATCATGCATTCCCATTACTCATCGAACAGCTTGAGAGATGTCCGACAAATCAACTTCCCATGTATGCGGAGAATGCAATATCCATCGTTAACGATACCAACAAAGCCTCTTTCATAAAGACGCTTTTCTCACGACTCGACGATATTGAAAAAGACACAAAACGCAAGCGAGTGGAGAAAGTGATTAAGAAATTGAGTTGATTGTAGCATTTATGTAACACAGAACATAGGAGGAGTACATGTCCTGGAGCAAATTGAAACAAAATCTGGAGAGTTTTCTCTGTCCTGCGTTATACGGAAGGGTTGAATACCGTGCAACCAGCTACCGTTATTTACCTGATAAAGCTGGGCTTTGTTATATTGCGGTAGATAAAAAGAACGTACTCAATATGAGTGATACAACTACCTTAATCCGATGGTATCAGACGGAGCTGGAAATTAAGAATGATTCAACTATCCAAATTCCTATCAACAATGAAGAAATTGAAGCAGTCAGAAATGATACCAAGGGGACAGTTCCGGAGGATCGTCTAATCGTGATGGCAAGAAGAAGAAAAATATCAGAATATGCAAAGGAGCTGTTGTCGGCGCAGTCATCATTAAGTAAATCAAATTTTATCGAAGTAGCTAATAAGTTTTTATCCATTTCAATTGAGGAAAGCATAGAGAGCAATGAGATCTTATTGAATATTCTAGCTTTGGTGGACAGACGAGTCGGAAAAAAGCGAATTTTAAACATGACCGAGAAGATGAAGGTAAAGCATCCAAGTGTGCAGTATTTTTATGAACTACGGCGTAGTACATTATGAAAATGAAAATACAGTAACTGTAAAAGTAACCCGGTTCCTTGATGATACTGGGGGCAAAAATAGAGATTTTAGCCGGGGAGTGATCACTTTGGACAATAAACCTGTTATTACATTTTCACAATATCAGAAGCATTTCCTTACGGAGAAGTCTTGCTTGGAGTATCTATACAATATGAAATGGCCTGAAGGTTTTCAGTGTTCCAAATGTCGGCATACGGCTTACTATGTCATAGTGACTCGCAACTCCCCGCTTTATGAATGCAGGAGGTGCGGCAACCAGACGACCCTTACCGTCGGTACCATTTTAGAGAAGACACATACGGATATCACAACCTGGTTCGCAGCGATTTTTTTAGTCGTTCAAGATAAGCAGGTATCCACAGCGCAAATCGCAAAACAGCTCGAAATCAGCTATCAAACCGGATGGTCAATGGTGTCGAAAATCCGTATGGCATTGGCGAATCCGAGATGCATAGCAAGCGCTCCCAAGTTCAGTGATGATTGATCGTTGTTGCGGCGTTTAAGCAAAGAAGGAACAGGTTTAGTTTTCCTGTTCTTTTTTTGTCGTTCTTCCATCTTGCTTGTTTCAAAAACGATTTCCTCTCCTGAGCTAATCCGATATACATTTACTGCTAGTTAACTATAATGAATGGATATATGACCCAACTGAAAATAAGGATGGACAGGGGAGGAAAAGATGAACACAGGAATTGCAGGGAAAAAAGCTTCATCCGCAGATGTAAGCGGGATAAAGAGAGGACCTATCGTAGCGGCTTTGATTATCGGCGCATTTGTCTCGATCTTGAATGAAACGTTGTTGAATATTGCTTATCCGGAGATGATGAAACAATTCGACGTAACGGCTTCAACCATTCAATGGTTGTCTACCGGCTATATGCTCGTTATTGGCATCCTTGTACCGGTAACGGCGCTTCTTCAGCAATGGTTTACTACGAGACAAATGTTCTTGTCCGCCATGACAATCTTTCTGGCAGGGACGATTGTTTGCGCGGCGGCCCCCTGGTTCGGCATGCTTTTATTCGGACGGATCGTTCAGGCGTTGGGAACGGGACTTATGTTGCCCGTATTGATGACCACGATACTTGTTATGTTCCCTCCGGAAAAACGGGGCGGAGCGATGGGGCTGATCGGTCTTGTCATCATGTTCGCTCCAGCAATCGGACCGACGTTATCAGGCATGATCGTCGACTCGTTGTCGTGGCGCTGGTTGTTCTATCTTGTCACTCCATTGGCTGTGTTTTCCATTGTTTTTGCCGCGAGTTACCTAAAAAACGTATCCGAATTGACAAAACCGAAAGTGGATCTGGTGTCTATTCTGCTCTCCTCTATCGGATTCGGAGGAATCGTTTACGGGTTCAGCCAAGCGGGGGAAGGTTCATGGTCGGAACCGGAAGTATATGGGACGATCATTGCAGGGGGCGTATCGATTATTTTGTTCATATGGCGTCAGTTGGTCGTGAAGGAGCCTATACTTGAGCTTCGGGTGTTCAAATACCCTCTGTTCTCATTGGCTATGGTGCTCATTCTCCTTCTGATGATGATGATATTTGCAGTCATGATTATACTTCCGTTGTATTTTCAGACCGTATTGCTTATGACAGCTTTCAATTCAGGGCTGGCCTTGATGCCGGGCGGTATCCTTAATGGCATGATGGCGCCGCTTTCTGGCAAACTGTTCGATAAGTTCGGTCCTCAGGCTTTGGTTATACCGGGTCTTGTTCTGGCCGTTCTGTCCACCGGGTTGTTCATCGGAGTCGGAACCGGCGCAGATGCGTGGTATTTGATTATCCTTCATGTCATGTTGCTTGGCGGATTTTCCATGGTGATGATGCCAGCGCAAACAACAGGGCTGAATCAACTGCCTCATCATCTATACCCGCACGGAACGGCGATCATAAACACGCTGCAGCAAGTTGCCGGCGCAATCGGCACCGCTTTGTTCATCAGTATTATGTCATCGGGAACGAAGGCTTACATGAATATTTCCGAAGACCCGACTTCTCCAACTGAAGCGATGAACGGATTTGTCGCAGGCATGCAAGACGCCTTTTTTGCCGGCTTAATCATTTCTTTGATCGCTTTGGCAACCGGTTTCTTTATCAAACAGGCCAAGACTTTAAATGTTCCAACGATGGACAACACGAAAGATTCCGCCTTCAGAAGAATGGAGGAATCTTCCTGAAGGCGAAGAACGCCCATTTTTATAAGTTTAGTTTAATGCAACTACAATCCGACCGAGGGTACGGGACTGCAAGATATCTTTCAAAGCTTCAGGAAGTTCTCGCAGCGTTACTTCCCGATCCATTAAAATCTCCAGATGATTAGGTTTCAGATCAGTAGCCATACGGTTCCACACTTTAGTACGAGTATCGCTGTCGCAGAACACGGAGTCAATGCCCAGGAGACGGACTCCGCGCAGAATAAAGGGCAGTACGGTAGTAGGGAGGGATACTCCTCCTGTTAAACCGCTTGCAGCTACGGCACCGCGGTAAGCAATCTTACTCAGGATGGCCGCAAGTGTAGCTCCGCCAACAGAATCGACAGCGGCTTGCCATAATTGCTTGTTTAGGGGCTTATCGGATTGCCCTAATACATCTTCGCGAGAGAGGATTTCTTCGGCACCTAGCGCTTTGAGGTAGTCTACGGCTTTAGCATTACCAGTACTAGCATCGACATGATAACCATTTTTGGCGAGCATGGCTATGGCGGCTCCGCCTACCCCACCGGTAGCGCCCGTGACAAGCACTTTGCCTTGATCAGGGGAAATTCCATTCGATTCAAGACTTTGAATAGACAAAGCTGCTGTGAAGCCGGCAGTTCCCAAGATCATAGCTTCTTTTAAAGTAAGTCCCTCGGGAAGAGGGATAATCCAATTAGCAGGAATACGCACATATTGACTGAAGCCGCCATAATGAGAAACACCCATATCATAGCCGGTAGCTAGTACAGGCTGACCTTGAGTAAAGCGTTTATCGCTGGAGGAGACTACATAACCCGATAGATCGACTCCAGGAACAAAGGGATAGGATTTGACGATTTTACCATCTGGAATACTGGCTAACCCATCCTTATAGTTAACACTGGAGTATGCTACCTGGATAACGACTTCTCCCGTTGGCAGGTCTTCCAATGTCAAGGGTTGAGTATCGACTGAAAAAGAGGTAGCAGTCTTATTGACTACGAGTGCCTGAAATGTATCTGGCATGTATGGTTTCATTTTTATGACCTCTTATGTATCAAGATAACAAAGTTATACAATATTTATTCTGACCGGTCAACTTTTTATGTGTTAGAATAACTATACTATTCTGAACTCATGGAGGATGTATGGTACGCTACAAGAAATCGGAGGAAAGACGTAAACAAATCCTTTTCGCTGCTTTTAAGGCCCTGTCCGATTATGGATTTGAGACAGTAACCTTACAGATCATTGCAGATAATGCTCAATTGAGCAAAGGGGTTGTACATTATTATTTCGATAATAAAGAGGCCATTTTGGTCGAGCTTCTGGAGTGGCTGACGCTCAAAATTTACTTAAAAGAACGTGCAGCTACTCAGGAGCAGGATACAGCACTCGGGAAATTGGAATCTTTTCTAAATTCTGTATTTATTTCACCAGAGGAAAATCGTTCTTTCTACCGTGTCTATCTGGATTTTCTGGCACGGGCCAATCGAGTTTTAGCTTATCGTGAAATAAACCAGAGATTCTATGACAATTGTGCAAGTATTAGTACAGAAATTGTGTTACTTGGTCAACAGGAGAGGATTTTCGCTGAACATCTCTCTCCAGAAAGTACGGCTCCGATTATCCGCGCGATCATCGATGGCTGTCTGATTCAGTGGCTGATGTCTGACAGGGACGAACTGCATGCGGTGTTCAAGAAATCCTGCTATGATGCGATAATCCATTTACTAATGAAATGAAGAAATAACGAAGTTATCACAGTTTTGTGATGACTTTTTTTCGTTTGAACTGCTTGAGGGCTTATACAAGTGGAGTTAAATAAATCTTTCTTTTGCTATACGTATTAACTCCGATACGGCCGGAGTATAGTATGAATCTTTGCGGCGAACAAATAAAGTCGCCGTTTTGAATGATTTCTCCGCTATTTTTTGAATTTGAAGACGATAGTGTTCTTTCGCTCTCTCCACAACTGAATGGGGTAATAGTGAAATGCCAAGCCCCGCATGAATACATCCAAGGATTCCTTCAACTGTACCGAACTCCATAATTTTGGCCGGCTTTATTCCTTTGAGACTTAACCAATCTTCATATTTTTGACGGTAGGAGCACCCCGTTCTAAAAACGAGTAGAGTTTGGTTTTGTAACTCTTCCATTCGTTCCATGGATAAATGTTGTCCTCCTGTTACGAGCACAAGTTCTTCATAACCGATCGTCGTTGTTTCTAACTCTTCATGCCCCATTGGCGCGGATACGAATGCACCGTCCAATTCAAACTTCAGGACTAGCTTAGTAAGTTCGTCCGTAGTGCCCGTTTTCAATGTTAAATCGACCTCTGGATAGGAACTATGATAATCGGCGAGAATATTCGGCAAACGAATGGCAGCTGTAGTTTCAAGGCATCCTACTCGAAGCGGTCCTTGTGGTGTTGATCTATCCGATACGACTTGTTTCGCCTCTTGCGTAAGAGATAAAATTTTCTCTACATAGGATTTAAGGATCTGTCCCGATGTAGTGAGCCGAACTCCTTGACGCTGCCTAAAAAACAAAACGGTATTCAGTTCATGTTCAAGCTGTTGAATACGTATGCTTATACTCGACTGAACATATTCCAATTTCTCGGCAGCACGTGTAATGCTGCCTTCGTTGGCGACAGTCAAAAAAATGTGCATGTCGCGGATTTCCATAAACATTCTCTCTTTCTTGTATTGATTTTTTTAATGCAAAGTATCGCATACCTTCATTTTACACAATATCATGATGGAGTTAAAATGAAAACCGGAGGGGGAGATCCATTGACACATTCAGATATACAAGTAAAAAGCAAAGCTGCTTCGACAAAAATCTTAATTGGCGGATTTGTTATGCTAACTATTGCAATGGGGATCAGTCGTTTTTCATATACCTCGATACTCCCATTTATGCAGTCACAAATGAACTTATCCATAACAGAAGCTGGTTATTTGGCGGCAATTAATAATTTGGGTTACTTGGTTGCAGCTTTTTGCGCGGGTTTCATTACATCCGGAGCGCGAAGATCTACTCATCTGCGAATTCAGTTGGTGTTATGCATGGTAACAACAGGATTAATGGGGGTTACGTCTTCGTTTTCTTGGTGGATGATACTCCGTTTCATAGCGGGCTTGAGCAGCGGTTTTATTTTTGTCCTTGCCTCAAGTTTAGTTTTGGATGCGCTTCTCGCGGACAAACGTGAAAAATGGATCGGTATTTTTTACGGCGGGGTTGGATTCGGTATTGCTTTATCGGGGTTACTTGTTCCCTTATTCGGACTTCACTCCTGGAGGGGAGCATGGATAGGGCTCTTGGTTGTTAGTATCATTCTTGTGGCCATGATTTGGAGATCTGTCCAGGAGCCCCAAAAGCAACACCTGCCTCTAAAGGGCAGCGCTAAAGCTTCTTTTATAAAAGAAACCCATTTATTCGTTTATTTGCTTATTGTTTATGGTCTTGAAGGCTTGGGCTATATTGTCAGTGCGACGTTTTTAGTTTCTTATGTCAAACAAATTCCGAATATGGAGTTTTTTTCGGATTATAGCTGGATTATCGTCGGCGTAGCGGCGGTGCCCTCGACTATATTCTGGTCTTGGTGTATGGGTAAGATGGGTTATGTAAAGCCATTGATACTTGCGCTTATTCTCCAGGCTATCGGAGTTATATCGCCTGTATTACTACCTAATATTTTCGGTGTAACTCTGGGTTCAATTCTGTTTGGCGGGACCTTTATGGGGATTTCCATGCTTGCAATTACCGCGGCTCGAGCACTAAAACCAACGAGCGGCAATCAAGCCATTGCGTTGATGACTGGTTTTTTTGGGACTGGACAAATCCTTGGTCCCGTAGGGGCAGGCTTTGTTTTGAGTACAACAAATCGTTACGACATATCCTTGGCTCTTGCTGCCTTGGTACTTGTTATTGCTGTAATTGTAATGATAGTGGGTCATGTTGTGTCCAATGGGAAAACTCTAAAAAAGGTTTAACTACGCAAGTCAATCGATTAACGTAAAGCAGGGGACAACTGTGATAGGAACAGCATCTATTGTTGAAGAAGCCAAGCAGTTGGAGTTGGCAGGGGTAGATGCCATTGTAGCGCAGGGAAGCGAAGCTGGAGGGCATCGAGCAACGTTTCTGAGAAGGACTGCGGATGTTTTAATAGGAACAATGGCTCTAGTTCCTCAGATTGTGGATCAAGTAGCCGTTCCTGTTATAGCATCAGGCGGGATTATGGATGGAAGAGGCCTCGTAGCGAGTCTTACATTAGGAGCATCTGCCGTACAAATGGGTACTGCATTTCTAGCGTGTATGGAAAGTGGTGCTTATACTGTTTATAAAAAGGCAATTCTTTCGGCAAACGAAGACTCCACTGTAGTTACGCGTGCATACTCAGGTAGAGCGGCTCGTGGTATTCAGACTAAATTTATTAGAGAGATGGATCAATATCCCGGAGTCATTCCTGCTTTTCCAATTCAGAACGCGATGAAAAGAGATATTCGACAGGCAGCGGCTAAAACGAATAATCCGGAGTATATGTCGCTATGGGCAGGTCAGGGGCTTAGATTAGCAACCGATCATTCTGCAGGTACACTTATTAAACAGACTATGTCTCAATCGCATGCACTTCTTGAAAAAATGATCAAGGGGTGATAGGAACAACCATGTTGGGGATCAAGAGGGGAAGAAAATAAAAAAAAGCTTGGCAAATGAAGCCAAGAGACAGAAAATAATTGAACGCAAAAAAACGCCATGATATAATGGATGGCGCAATCGAAAATCATGTTAATAATGGTGTCCCACTTACTTTCCCTAATTTTAGTGTACACCAGTAACCTCTGATTTGTCAATGCTCTTTTTATCCAATCTGGACTGAAAAGGAGTGTTCATAAAACCATGGAAGCGAAGGAATGGCGGACAGAACAAGAACGGCTGGATCAGGTTAGGGAAAAGCTGAAAGCGAGGATCGACGAGTTGGAACCGGTAGTTACCGGTCTGCGCGATCAGGCTGCGGAAATTCGCAGGCGATTCTGGGAAGAAGTTACCGTAAACACAAGCACGGACGAAGATTTTGAAGAAACCTTTTATACGATCAAACAACAGGCTGCGGTGTTATCCGAACGGGAGCGCCGCCACCGGCATATGACGCAACAATGGAGGAGCTTAAATCGGCTGCTCCCTTCTCCGTATTTCGGACGCATCGACTTTCTAGAGGACGGACTGAACCTGAGCGAGCAGATATATATCGGCGTATCCTCCTTCCTCGACGAAGATGGATTGAGCTTCCTGGTGTACGACTGGCGCACGCCCATCGCGAGTTTGTACTATGACTATTCCCCCGGTCCGGCCTCGTACGTCACGCCAGTCGGGCAGATCACGGGTACGATGGAGCTGAAACGGCAGTATCAGATTCACAACGGACAAATCCGTAATATGTTTGATGCCAGCGTAACGATCGGCGACGAGCTGCTCCAGCAAATGCTGAGCAAAGGCGCGGACTCGCAGATGAAGAGCATCGTCTCCACCATCCAGAAAGAGCAGAACGCCATCATCCGTAACGATAATAGCCGGCTGCTTATTGTGCAAGGAGCGGCCGGCAGCGGAAAGACCTCTGCGGCCTTGCAGCGTGTGGCGTATTTGCTTTACAAACACCGCGATTCACTTAAGGCCGATCAGATCGTTCTTTTCTCGCCGAATCCGATCTTTAACAGTTATGTATCCTCCGTCCTTCCCGAGCTCGGCGAGGAGAATATGCAGCAGACGACCTTGCAGGAATATCTCGATTATTGGCTAGGGTCATCCTTAAGTCTGGAGGATCCCTTCGATCAGATCGAATTTGTGCTGACCGCACAGTCAACGCCAAATTACGAGGCTCGTCTTCAGGGGATCAAGTATAAGGCGTCGGAGTCTTTCTTGAGAGCCTTGCAGAACTATGCGCAGTGGCTGGGACGGGAAGGCATGCTTTTCAAAGGCATCCGATTTCGGGACCGTGATCTGATTACCGCGGAGCAGATGAGATCGCAATTTTACAGCTACAACCCCTCCTTGCGCTTGGCCAATCGTGTCGATCTCCTGCAAAAATGGCTCTTGAAGGAGCTGTCATTACTGGAACGCAAGGAACGAACGGCTTCTTGGGTAGAGGAGGAGTTGAATTATCTCGAGAGCGAGCAATATGCGGAAGTTTTCGGCCTGCTGCACAAGGACAAGGAAGTGTTTGACATTGCCGAGCATTACGCCGTAGTTAGGGAGAAAATTACCAATAAGTCCCGGGAAGATGAAGGCGACTTTGACTTTGCCGAGCGAGAGCAGAAGTTGCTCAGCGAAGCAATCGTGAAGATGAGCTTCAAACCGCTAAGGCAAAGCGTAAGGAAATTATCGTTTATCGATATTCAAGGCGTATACGCCCAATTGTTCGGCGATGAAGCTGCTTACCGGGAGAGGACGGATGAAGACGAGATCCCTGTTCTATGGGCTGAAATCTGCAAACAAACCAAAGGAAAGCTGGACCGGTTCGAATTATGTTATGAGGATGCGACTCCGTATTTGTATATCAAAGAACTGATCGAAGGCGTTCGCACGAACACGGAGATTCGTCATGTCGTCGTCGATGAGGGGCAGGATTATTCGACATTTCAATACGAGTATCTCAAAAAACTGTTCCCGCGTGCCCGCATGACTGTTCTCGGCGATTTCGGACAGGCGATCTTTACGCAGGAGACAAAACTGCAGGAGTCCGATTCGCCGCTCGTTCGGCTTTATGGCGAGGACGAAACAAGCTTGATCCGCCTTGTGCGCAGTTATCGTTCGACTCGGGAGATTGTGGAATTTACGAAAGTATTGCTTTCGGATGAGTCGGAAATCGTACCCTTTGAAAGGGGCGGACCGAAGCCTCTTCTAACCAGGTTAGAAGGCGGAGAGAAGCGTGACGCGCGCATATGGAAAGACATCGCGGCGCTTAAAGCCAAGGGCTTCGACTCTATTGCCATCATTACGAAGACCGCGGCTGAAAGCCGCATAGCCTTTGAATCATTACAGATGCAAGGAAGCGAAGCGCTGCAGCTCATTACGAAGGAGACGGTTACCTTTGAGAAAGGAGTAATGGTTATTCCAATATATCTCGCCAAGGGTGTTGAGTTCGATGCCGTTCTGATTTATGAGGCTTCGTCTCAAGCTTACGGCCGGGAAAACGATCGCAAGCTTCTGTACACCGCATGTACGCGAGCCATGCATCAACTGCTGCTTTATACAACAGGGGATTGGACACCGTTCGTGCAGGCATTGCCTGCGAATTTGTATGAGGAAGCAACCTATTGACGGAATCAGAGCCCAATCCGCTCCTAATGCAAATAGCCTTGGCCGCTAGTCGGCCAAGGCTTGATTCGTTTCCTATTTGCCACTGGTAAACGCAATACAGGCATGCAGGACGCATATAATCTAGGATGGAAACTCGCTGCGGTATTGGTAAAGCCGATCCCGCCGGCAGCAGGTATTGGGCTTTGCAACCGAGAATACAACTTTTAGGAATTATAGAAAGGGAGGTTTTCATGGAACTTCAAGAAATCAATCAAAAATTAAAAGAAACGAGAGACGAATTACTGGAAATTCTTAATGGATTGAGTGCAGATCAATTAAACAAACGGAAAGATGCCTACAGCTGGAGTATTGGTCAGGTGTGTCAGCACTTGGTTAAAACAGAAGAATTATATGCCGCAGCCATAAGGAGAGGATTAAGGAGCAAGGAAGATTCATTTCTGGAACGTAAACCATTGGATTTTTTGCTCGATCGAAGTAACAAGTTGGAAGCTCCTGATATTGCTAAACCAACGGATGAAATTTTTGAATATAAAGACATCATCGATAAACTAAACCTTTCAAGAGAGAAGCTAAATGAACTATTGAACACCGTAGAGGACCCGTCCGTGCTGAGCAGAAGATACTTTACACACCCGGTCTTTAAAGAGATGTTATTGATTGAATGGGTCAGATCGCTGTACTTGCATGAACAAAGACATATGGAACAAATTATTGAAATTCGAGATGGATGTAAGTAAATTGGATGGAGCCGCAACGCATTGGCTTGGGTCATCGGTTCGAAGCTTATCAGAGTAGGGGCGAAGCAGAAGAGCATCCTCGGAGAAGAGAATGCTCTTTTGGCGTTGCAAATTGAATTTTTCCCGTGCCGACATCGGAATCCATTCAGCTTGCTGGCGGGTAGCATCGGAAATCCGCTCCAAGTGGCGGAGCCGGATTTTGCCCGATTGGCTGGTTACGGGCCTCGAATGATCCGGTAATATAAAGGACGGACAGGCATTCCGGCGTGTCCGGATCTTTTATCAAATAATGGTTGTATTTTTATACAAAGTATAATAAAATAACTATCGACAACAATTCATACTAATCAGGTATGAATTATGAGTTAAGGAGAGAAGGGGAAGGGGTGAATCCGCTGGTGAGCGATTCCGCAGCAGTCCGGGTGCTCGACCTGTGTAAAAGCTTTGGGTCCGATCGGGGCGATTCAGAGCCGGTATTGAGCGATATTTCGTTCAGCGTGGAAAAAGGGGAGCTCGTCTCGCTGCTCGGGCAAAGCGGATGCGGCAAGAGCACGCTGCTGAACATGATCGGCGGCTTCGAGAAGCAGGATAGCGGTCAGATCGTCATGGCCGGCCAGCCGGCGGCCCGTCCAAACCGCAAATGCGTCATGCTTTTCCAGCATTATGGCCTTCTGCCGTGGCGGACGGTGTTGAAGAACGTGGAGCTGGGCCTGGAGGACTCGGGTTTGGACGCCTCGCGACGCAGGCAGCGGGCGCGCGACTATTTGCGGCTTGTCGGCCTGGACGACAAGCAGGACCATTTTCCCCGCGAGTTGTCCGGCGGCATGCAGCAGCGGGTGGCGTTGGCGCGTGCGCTCGCCCTGGAGCCGGAGATCATTCTCATGGACGAGCCGTTCGCGGCGCTGGACACGTTCACGCGCTATTACTTGCAGGACGAGCTGCTGCGCATCCGGAAGCAGACCAAGATGACGATCATTCTCGTCACGCACGATATCGACGAAGCGGTGTATTTGTCCGACCGGATTCTGATCATGAGCGCCAATCCCGGTCGTCTGGACAAAGAAATACGCATCCAGGCGGCTAGACCGAGAGACAGGGGGGACGGGGAATTCCAGCATTACCGAAAGCAGATTCTTGAGCAGTTTCACTTCGACCGCCCCCCGTCGCCAGCGGAGTACAGCATTTAGCGTTGCGCCAGACGGAGCGCTCGACCGCTCCGCATCACGTAAGGGGGATATGAGGATGAGGTTGGGCTTGCGCACGTACAGGGCATGGGCCGTCTTGCTGATATTAACCGTCATGGTAGCCGCATGCGGGCAAGGCGTCAAACAGGCGGAAGCGCCGGCAGGGAAGGACAGCAAGAAACCGGTCATTAAAATCGGTTATTTGCCGATTACCCACGCCGCGCCGCTGTTTATTGAGGAGGAGCTGGGAAAAAGCAAGTTCAAGCAGTTCGAGCTGCAGCTGGTCAAGTTCGGCTCGTGGCCGGATCTGATGGATGCCCTGAACACCGGCAATATTCAAGGAGCTTCGGTGCTGATCGAGCTGGCCATGCGGGCGAAGGAGCAGGGCATTGATTTGAAGGCGGTTGCGCTCGGGCACAAGGACGGGAACGTCGTCGTCACCGCCAACGACATCCAGCAGGTCGCCGATCTGAAAGGAAAAAGCTTTGCCATCCCGCACAAGTTTTCCACGCATAATGTGCTGCTTTACCTGATGCTGAAACAGAGCGGCATGAAGCTGTCCGACTTGAACGTGGTGGAGCTGCCTCCGGCGGAGATGCCGGCCGCACTCGCCGAGAAGCGGATCGCAGGATATGTCGTGGCCGAGCCGTTCGGAGCGAGGTCGGTGGCGATTCAGAAAGGCAAGGTGCTGTTCCAGTCCGAGCAGCTGTGGAACGATTCCGTCGATTGCGGGCTTGTCCTGCGCGGAGACTTCATCCGCAGCAACAAAGACGCCGTCGCCGAATTCGTCGCGGAATACGTCAAGGCCGGAGCGGTCGCGGAGCGCAAGGATGCGCAGGCGAAGCAGATTTTGTCCAAATACATGAGCGTGGAAGACAAGGTGCTGGACTTGTCGCTGCAATGGATCAAGTACGACGAGTTGAAGCTGGACGCGGGATCGTACAAAGAGCTGCAAACATACATGAAGGAAATGGGACTCATTCCGAATCCGCCGTCGTTCGAAGATTTCGTAGACAATTCTTTTATTGACGAGGCGATGAAGCGATGATCAGGCAGCTGACGAAGACGTCCCACGTGCTGATCGGTTTCGTCCTCCTGCTGGCGTTCTGGCAGGTGACGGTGCTGATCGGAGGGTTCGAGGAATCGCTGTTTCCGCCGCCGCTTAAGGTGGGGAAAGCGATTGTCTCGCTCATCGAGAACGGCAGCCTGTGGACGCACCTGCAAGTCAGCCTGCTGCGGTTCGGCATCGGCTATTCGACCGCCGTCGTATCGGCGGTCGCGCTCGGCCTGACGTTCGGGCTGCTGCCGCGCCTGTGGGTCTATATCGATCCGATCGTGCAAGTGTTGCGGCCGGTATCGCCGATCGCCTGGTCGCCCTTTATCGTGCTGTGGTTCGGCATCGGCAACGCCCCGGCGATCGTCATCATTTTTTTGGCCGCCTTCTTTCCGGTGCTGCTGTCGACCGTATCGGCCGTGCGCAAAGTGGAGCCGATTTATTTGAAGGTGGCCCGCAATCTGGAGATGCGGCGGTTCCCGCTCGTCGCCAAAATCATTTTACCGGCATCGTTTCCCTATATTGCAAACGGTCTGCATATCGCGATCGGCACGTCGTGGATTTTCCTTGTCTCCGGCGAGATGGTCGGAGCTCAGTCCGGCCTCGGCTTTCTGATCGTCGATGCGCGCAATTATTTACGGCTCGATCTCGTGTTCGCGGGCATCATCTGCATTGGGCTGTGCGGCCTTCTGCTGGATAAAGCCGTCGGTCTGCTGGAGAGATGGATCGAGCGGCAGTGGGGGCGCTAGGACCGAGCCGGCCCGTCAGCCGACCGGAGTCGGCGCGGGAGCGGACTCGGACGCCGACAACTCGGTTACCTTCAAATCCGTGACATGGGTGTCGCAATGCGAACAGTAATAGGCGATGCTCACCTCGTGGCCGCAAGTCTGATGCACCAGCTTTTTGTAGCACTTCTGCAAATGCTCGCGCCCCCACAGCACGAGCGAATGAAACACGTGCTCCAGCGCCTGGCCGCTTTCCGTTGCCGTATATTCGTAGCGGGGCGGGTGCTCGGAGTACAGCCGCGACACGATCAGGCCGGCTTCTTCCAAATATTTCAGCCGCTCCGACAGAAGCCGCGAGGAGACGCCTTCCAGCGATTTTTTGATTTCGTTGAACGTCGTGCGTCCGACCAGCACCTCGTGAATAATGAGCAGCGTCCAGCGGTCGCCGATAATGTTCAGCGTTTGGGCGATATTGCAGGGCAAGTCGTATCGGTCTTTCATCGAATAACCTCCATCGGCCGTTTTGTAAGTATCATACCACAATTATGCGGCTAGTAAGTTGATTTTTGCAACCAAGTAATCTAATATTACCATTGGATAGTAGGTTTTAAAAATATACTTACTGGAGGAGAACGAACATGTCGTTGTATTTGGTAGAGTCCGCCCTGGCGGCGGTGGCAAAGGACAAGGAAAGCCTGGAGAGCAAGCTGGCCGCGCTCCGCGAGGAGTTGGCGACCCGCGAAGCGAGCTTGATCGAGGTGCAGGTGTCCAAGGATTTCAGCCGGGCCTTCTTTATTTTCGAAACGTCCGGGCGCGACAGCCTGCTGGAAGGACTGCGCCAAGCGGGCATCCCGGTCGTCCTGAGCAAGCCGGTGCGGCTGATCGGCCAGGAGCTGGAGCAAGTGAAGGAACAGTCGGAGACGGTCAATTATTTGGTCGAGTGGAACTTGCCGGAGCATTTGACGATGGAGCAGTACTTGGAGCGCAAGAAAACGAATTCCGCCCATTACGCGGAAGTGCCGGAGGTCGCCTTCTCCCGTACGTATGTATGCGAGGATATGACCAAGTGTCTATGCTTCTACGACGCTCCCGGCGAAGCGGCGGTGAAGAAAGCCCGCGCGGCCGTGAAGGCGCCGATCGACTCGATTACGGAAATTATTTCGGGAACTTAACACGCGAGCAGCGGATCTGGGGTTGAATGATATGATCTTGAACGATACGGAACACGGCAAGCTCTTGAACCAGCTCATCCAGCGCTCCTTGAAGCCGGTTGTGCACAAAATCGACGCCGAAGCGTATTATCCGGAGGAGTATTTGACCGGGCTCGGCCGAACCGGGCTGCTCCCCGCCCGCCCGATGCCGGAGGCGGATATTCGCGCCGTGCAGTTGTCGCTGGTCGAGCAGACGGCCCGGACGTGCATGACGACCGCCTTTAACCTATGGTGTCATTTGGCGGCGATGACTTATGTGAGGGCGAGCGGCAATTCCTTTTTGCAAAACGACATTCTCCCGCTCCTGGAAACAGGCCGGATGCTGGGGGCGACCGGACTGTCCAACCCGATGAAATATTACGCGTGTCTGGAAAGCCTGTGCCTGAAGGCGAGGAAGTCCGGCGACGGGTATATCGTGACCGGCAAGCTGCCGAGTGTCTCCAACCTCGGTCCGGACCACGTCTTCGGTATCGTGGCGGAGGCGGATGAGCATACGCGAGTGATGGCTTTGGTCCCTTGCTCGTCGCCGGGGCTGTCGTTGAAGGAAAAATCGAATTATCTCGGGCTCAACGGAAGCGCGACGTTCATGTGCGAGTTCAACGAGGTGCACGTTCCTGAGCGATGGATCTTGTCCGAGCAGGCCGACGAGTTCGTATTCGGCGTTCGATCCCAATTTTTGCTGTATCAAATCCCGCTCGGGCTCGGCGTCACGGCTGCAGCCGTCCGCTCGATGAAGAAGCTGAAGAACAGACAGAACGGCTGCAGCCGGTTTCTGCGCGATCAGCCCGAGCAGCTCGAGGAGGAATGGCAGCTGCTGCGGGAGGAGTTGTATCGGTTCGCCGCCAGACCGGAGCAGGAGCTGGCTTGGGACGAGGCTGTGCGTATTCGTCTGGAAGTCGTCTATTTGACCTTGAGGGCGGTCCAGTCGGGGATGCTGCATGCCGGAAGCGCCGGCTACATGCAGAGCAGCAGCGCTTCGAGGCGGCTGCGGGAAGCGTATTTTATGGCGAACCTGACGCCGACCGTCAAGCATTTGGAAAAAATGCGGCAAAGCCGGTAACGACGGCTGCCGTTCCGAGTGACGACGGTCGTCAACCGGCGCAATCGATCACAAACCGTTTACAGGCATCCTTCATCCATACCGTATACGGCAAGCCGGTTCCGAGCCTCTCTGCAGGCGGGAGCCGGCTTTTTGCCGTATGGTACGAAGTCGCCCGCCGCTGCCGGATGCATATCCGGCGCATACCGGGGAGTTGCAGACGCTGGCGGATCGGTGTACAATCCATCTCAAGAAAACGAAGCGGAAAGCGAGGGACGGTGCGATGGAAGCGAAACGATTGGCCGCGGAGAAGGCGGCGTCCTATGTGCGGGACGGAATGACGGTCGGATTGGGGACCGGCTCGACCGCTTCCTGGGCGATCAAGCGTCTGGGCGAGCGGGTAAGGGAAGGGCTGAGCATACGGGCGGTAGCGACGTCCGTCGAGTCGGAGCGGCTGGCGGAGGCTTCGGGCATTTCACTTGTGCCGTTCGCGGAGGTGCAGCGCATCGATGTAACGATCGACGGGGCGGATGAGGTCGATCCGCATTGGAACCTGATCAAGGGCGGCGGAGGCGCCTTGCTGCGCGAGAAGATTGTCGCCGCAGCGAGCGGACGGCTGATCGTCGTCGTCGACGAAAGCAAGCTGGTGCGCCGGCTGGGCGCTTTTCCGCTGCCGGTCGAAGTCGTCTCCTTCGGTCACGAGCTGACGATCCAGGCGCTGGAGCGTCTAGGCTGCCGGCCCGTTCTGCGGCTGAGCGACAACCGGCCCTTCGTTACGGACGGCGGCCATTATATCGCCGACTGCCGCATCGGAGCGATTCACGGGCACCGGCAGCTGCACGAACGGCTGAACGCGATTCCGGGTGTCGTGGAGAACGGCTTGTTTATGCAGATGGCGAGCCAGGTGATCGTAGGCTTCCGGGACGGGACCGTCCGCGAGCTGCAACGGACGCAGGAGCGCTAGGGCGGGGACGGGCGAGCGATAGGGAAAATAATAATGCGAAGCACGTAACCTTTCTGCCGTTAGGCGGCACTTGTAGACAGAGCGGAAGAAAGGGGAGCTGGTCATGGAGGAATGGACAGTATGGGTCGGGGCCGCGATGCAAGGAGAACGCTCCGCCTTCGACCGGCTGGTCGGACGGTTTTCCGGCATGGCGTATGCCGTGGCATACGAACACCTGCGCGATGCGCACGAGGCCGAGGATGCGGCGCAGGAGGCGTTCACCGAGGCGTTTCTCCATCTGGGGAGTCTGCATAAGCCGGAAGCGTTCCCCGGATGGTTCAAGACGATTGTGATCCGCCGAAGCCGCCGGCTTCTGCGCCAGCGTCGGCAGGAGGCGGTGCCTTTCCGGGAGCTGCCCGAACCGGAGGGGGCTTCCGGCGCCAGCGCGGCCGATATTGCCGAACGGAGGGAGATGGAGCGAGCTCTCCGCGCCGGCGTGGCTGCCTTGTCGCCCAATATGCGCCTGGCCGTGCAGCTGTTCTATTTCCAGGGATATTCGCTCCGGGAAATATCCGCTTGCCTCGGGACGCCGGCGCCTACCTTGAAGAAAAGGCTGTTCGACGCTCGTCGCAAGCTGAAGGGCAAGCTCCCCGTAGCCGATTTCGTCTCGGTCATCCGTCACTTGTATGAAGGAGGTACTCGCATGCTGCATATCGTCAATGGAGATTCGGTCGCCGACAAGCTGAGGCAAGGCGCCGTCAAGGGGGATATCCTCGTCTGGAGGGAAGTTTACCCGGAAGGACCGGTGTTCCCCGACCCGGCAGAGCCGTCCGCCCGTGCCGTCCGCGCGCATGATTTGGAGCGGACGCTGGGAATTCCCGCAGCGGAGTTTATCCGGACTGCGGAGGAACAGGAGCGCATATTGGCGAATTGCGGCCAATACGAAGAGGTGGTGCTTTGGTTCGAGCACGATTTGTTCGACCAGACAATGCTGTGTTACTTGCTCCACTGGTTCGCCAAGCACGGAACCGGAGACGCGAAGCTGAATCTGCTGTGCATCGGCGCTTATCCCGGCATCGAGCCGTTTCGCGGCTTGGGACAGCTGTCTCCGGCTCAGCTGTCCGGTTTGTCGGGGACGTGGCAGACGGTCGGTCAGGAGGAGCTTCGGCTCGGAAGCGCGCTGTGGGAAGCTTACGCGGCCCCCGACCCGGAAGGGCTGCAGCGGCTCGTGACCGGCGATACGTCCGCTCTGCCGTATGCGCACAGCGCTTTTATGCGTCATCTGGCGCGTTTTCCGTCCACCCGCAACGGGCTCGGAATCGTTGGGCAGACTACGCTCGAGCTGGTGCGTGACGGCGTTCGATCGCCGCTGGAATTGTTCAAGCAGGCAGGAGATCGGCTTCATCATCTGGGAATGGGCGATTTGCAATATTGGCATGTGTTGGCCAAGCTGACTCGGGGGCCGCATCCGCTTCTGCATATCGCCGGGCTGACCGCGTTTCCCGATTATAAGCGGGCGGTTCCCGACTTCGGAAGCTGCGTCGTTACGCTTACCGAGCAGGGCGCAAGCGTGCTTGCTGGCGAGGCGGACGCCGTAACGTTGAACGGCATCGACGCTTGGTACGGCGGCGTGCACGAGCAAGGCTGCTCGGCACGGTGGAGGTGGGACGAGCAGGCGGAGGCGCTTGCGCTGCCGCAAGCCGAAGGGACCGATTGAGCCCGCTGAAGACCGGCAAACGTCAAAAAAATCCGTGCATGCTGCGCGGATTTTTTTGCAAACGGCAACTAAGCAGGCCATCCCGGCTCTTGAATGTTCGAGCCCCGGCTTGGCAGGAAACTGGACCTTTTCGTATACATCGGGATGGCCTCCGGGTTTCGTATCGTTATCCGGGCTTCGGATTCATGCGAGATCGCTTACGCAGGAAACAACTGGACCAGCCGGCTCAGCAGTTCTTCGCTGTCGAAGACAAACGTACAATGAGCTGCGCGAAGCGAGATGACTTGTTCGCAAGGGGTGAGCGTATACATCTTTTTTTGAAGCTCGGGGCTGATCGCATGGTCATATAGAGTCGTCATATAAATGCGCTCGATGCTTCCGAAGTTGGCGTCGGTTAATCTTGCTTTTTCCCGGAAGGGTCCCATCGCTTCAGGTTGTAAACGCGATTTGGCCAGCATCAGATTCTCCGGTCCGCAATCTTCATAGAACACTTTTTCCACGGTCTCCGGGTTAATATGGAAGGAGCTGTAGTCATCGGCGAAGAGCAGATGGGAAGGAACCCGCGAGTCCTTGTCCTGCATAGTCAGATCGGATGCGGACTCACCGTTGCGGGGCAAATAAGCGCTCAAATAAACCAGAGCCTGAATACGGTTCGCACGGTATTCCGCCGCTTGGCTGATGACCAGCCCTCCGAAGCTGTGCCCCAGAAGAATGACCGGTCCTTTAACGGAATCGATCGTCGCAATAACGCTTTGCACGTAGCCCTCTAAAGTCAGAAGCTGCAAGGCGGTCTTGTCCTCGCCATGTCCAGGCAAATCCCGCGCAAGGACGGAGTGCCCCTTTTCCGCAAGCCGCCTTGCAAGATCGCTCCAACACCAGGCTCCGTGCCATGACCCGTGAACTAAAATAATGGTACTCATCTCATGACCCTCCTGAACCTTGCAGCATGTACCAATGGGTTTCCAGTGGCGTGTTTCAGCCGTACCTGATAATCTTGAAATAGGGACATTTGATAGTTTACAAGATGTCTGCTTGTCGTTATGCACATTTATTGCTTATTTTGAGAAGGAGCCCTCATGAATCGCCCCTATAAAACATCCGTCTACCGGATCATCGAGCAGACCGTCGCTTATATTGAGGAAAATATGAAGACGCCGATCTCCTTGGATGATCTGTCCGCTTCTTTGAATGTTTCCAAATTCCATCTTCACCGGCTTATCCGGCACACGACGGGCCAGCCGCTGGTTGCGTATATACGGGCAAGGAAATTGAGCAGAAGCGTGGATTATTTGCTGAACACCGACTGGAATATTATCGATATCGCCACCGAATTCGGCTTTGAGCACGAGCAATCCTACATTCGTTCTTTCAAGCGTTTGTTCGGGGCGACGCCTTCCTATTTGCGCAAGGTCTTTGCTCCCATTACGCTGACGGAAAAAATGGATCTCTCCAAGCTGGAAAACGTGGCAGAGGGCCTTGTTTTTGAACCGACGGTCGTCGTCAAGCCCGTTACTTATTTGGTCGGCAAGAAGGGCGAGGTCCATATGGAGGAGAACTATTATAAGCATACGGCCAATGCGGCGGGCAACCGTTTCTTTTACAACGATCACCCCAAAATCCCGAATAAAGTGAATGAGAATCTGTATATTGGGCTTACCCAGTTTATTAAGAATTCGGTCACGTCAGACTATATTCCCTCTGCCGAGGTCCATTCCTTGGAAGGCCAATTCGAATCGTGGGATACGACCGTTCTCCCTGCACACAAATATATGGTTTTCAAATATGTAGGCGATTTTCACCCCAGGCAGCTTACGTTTGTCCAACTGGAGCACATTTGGAATTACATAGACGGGTGGCTTCCGCACTCCATATACGAGCAGAGCGCTCCGTATTATTTCGAATATATCGATGTTGGCCTGGCCAGCGAGGACTATTGCGAAGTCGATCTGTATATTCCGATCCAAAACAAGCAGAAGCTGCTGCCTTGATTCGTTTGTAAACCCGCCAACAACCTTGATTGTATAATGCCTTTGGTCGGGTCGAGGATGACTTGCCTAAGGCTGTAAAGGTATGGTATAGGGTTTGTTGTGATAGTCAGGGGAGGTTGTCGATGTATCGACAAAGAGGGGGAGAAATCGTATGAAAATCAAACGCTGGCTGTGGCTTATTCCGGTCCTGTGCTGCTGTCTGGCAGGCTGTGGGCAGGTCGTCGTCGATTGGGCGGATTTCCTGAAGCTGAACGGAGTTTCATATACGGGTGATTGGCAGACGGTCATCGTCGATGCGAGCAGCATTGGTGAACCGGTCGGGGAAGTGAAATTCGAGTTAGCTGCCTCAAAGCACAAGAACAATTCGCGCTACAAAACGAAGGACGGAGACGCGGCGTTTTTGCCTGCTGGCACCCGGGTGTTCGCCATTAAGGGAGTGTCCGATCATTCGCTGGTTGCGGCCGCCGTGGACGGCGCATTCAATGGATACCGCGTGTACCGGCAAGACCAGAGAGCTCCAGTGGAGCTTCAAGCCAAAGATGTCGCGAGTATTCAATTATATGAGGTCGCGAATCCAAACGTACTGCACGGCAAGCATGTCCGGACGATACGGGGCGGCGATATTCCCGCCTTCCTGGCACTGTTCGACCAGGCGGTCGAGGACAGGTCAGCCGGACCGGACCGGAACCTTCGCTATGTGGTCGTCTATGAGCTGCCGGGCGGTTTGGGCATTCAGCACCGGCTTGTTGTCAGCGGGGACCGTTATTATGTGGGGCATACCGAAGCGAAGCTGCCCGACGCGATTCGAGCCTGGTTACGTCCGGAGTGATCCCTGTTGTCGACCGTCATACAACGTAACACGCGCAGAGAAAAGGTACGCGATCCGAAATGTTCGCGACAGTGAAAAGACCGGTTAAGGGGAACCGGTCTTTTTGCCTTGCGTCGAGCTGTAGTGCGAGGGAGGGCAGCCCATAATGCGCGAGAACGCTTTGCTGAACGATTGGGCTGTTTCGTAGTGAAGCTGTTCGGCGATTTGCCGTATCGACAAATTGCCGTATTTCAGCAGCTCGAGCGCCTTCTCCGCTTTTTTGTGGTTGATATACCGCTGCAGCGTCATGCCCGTCTTGTCTTTGAACGTATGCGACAAATACGTGTAGCTGTAACCGAGATCGTCGGCGATCGTGCGGATCGTTTTCAGCCCGAAAATATGCTTCTCCACGTAGCGTATGACCGAATATACCGTATACCCGACCGAATTGGCCGATTTTTGCGGGCTGTACGGAACCGTTCTGCCGCTCGTTTCGGTAAAGGAACGGTAGGAAAGCACGATGACCTCCTCCAAGTAATTGCGGATCATCGTGCGCGAGTAAGGCTTGTGGGCGTAGAATTCGTCGATGTTGCGCATAAACGGAATCATAAGCCCATACGTATCTTTCGCATGGTGGTAAGGGGAGGCCTGCAGAAATGAGCGGATGCTCGCCAGTTCCTCATCCGTCTTGTCGTTGAACATAAAGCCCATGTAAACGAACCGCAGCAGGCTGGAGGCATCCGCCGCGATCGCATGCATATGGCCGAACGCATTGCAGACGATATCTCCTTGGGTCACTTTGACGGCCTTGCCATCGCAGTAAAACACGCCGCTCCCGGACACGATATAGCTCAGCTCCAGACATTTCTGCCGATGAGAGGAGATCTCGTGTCCGCCTTCGCAGCAAATTTCCCCGATCTGGTACAGATCGATGCAGCCGAACGTAGACTCGCCTGCCGCGAATACGTTATCGAAATGAAACAGACAGCCGGCTCCGGCATGCTCCTTAAACCCCATATCCGTCGTCGGTCGGAAGCGCCATCCATTGGAAGGGAGAGGCTATCGCCAGCAGGCCTTGCTCGATGATCGTCATGATCGCGATCGTCTCCGCCGGGTCTACCGGCACTTCGCCGGTTGCGAAAAAGCGCGTCAGGCTGCGGATGAATGCCGCAAAAAAATCCGATTCGATCCGGACCGCCTCCGACTTGCCCGCTCCGTAATGAATCGACATGCTGAACGCGGCGCTGCCGAAATGGTGCATCGACGCTTGCCGTCCGTCCCGGAAGCCGATCAGCCATGCGGGCGAGCGTTCCGTGCCGACGAACATGATCCGTTCGGCTTCGCTGCCCATCAGACTGACGATCGGCTCGATCTGATGGACCGAATAGTTGGCGTATGCGCCCGGCCCGAAGCTGCAAACCATGTCGATGCCGGTCCGGTCGATTCGTTCGTATTCGGCGGCAAATCGGAGAGCTGAGGATGAATAGACCGGCGTACCGTGATTCCGCGCCGTTGCGAACAGGCGCAGCGCGGTTCCCCGGTCTGGCGCGAACGTCTTGTCGACGTAAGTCGGCTTGCCCGATTGCAGCGGCAGCGTCGCCAGCTCCTCGTGAAATTCCGGATGGTCGGGCGACAGCACGATCAAATAATCGCTGCGCTCCACAACCTCTTCGATGGTTCTCAGCAGCTCAATGCCGTTGTCCCGGCACCAGTCGGCATTCGTCCGCCCGCCGGGCGCGTCCTGCTTGCCATAGGCGAAAGCGACCCGCATGGCGCCGTTCGTAGCCTGCTCGATCCACCCGGGGTATTTGTTCGCGTGCCATTCGTCCAAATAATAGTCGATAAATCCGATTTTTTTCACGTGTTGCCCTCCTTAAGCTTGGAGCTTTGACAAATTAATTGTAGCTCGATATTCGCCGCGCACAAGCTCTGGGTTCGACTTTGCGCTTATCCCGATTTGCGGTCCTACGGTTTTCTACAGATTAACTTAAGATATTTTTAACATTTCGTTACATATTGCTTAAGTGTTGTCCGGTATAGTTGTACTTGCGTTCCGCTTGGGCGGACAAACGCGGGAGTATTACGAATGGAAACGAGGGTTCGCGATGATCGAGGTTCAAGGAGTCAGCCATCAATTCGCCATTGGCAAAAAAGGAAGAGAGCGGATTATTCCGGTCCTTCATCAAATCGATATGCGCGTGGAGCAAGGGGAAATTGTCGCCATCGTCGGACGGAGCGGTTCGGGAAAATCGACGCTGCTCAATCTGATCTCCGGGTATATACGTCCTACGCTCGGGGAGATCCGGATCGCCGGGAGGACGGTGACCAAGCTTAGCGAAGGGCAGTGGGCGGATTTTCGGCTCGGGCATTTCGGCTTTATGTTTCAGAGCTTCCAGCTCATTCCGAGCATGACGGCCTTCGAAAATGTGGAGCTGCCGCTCGTGCTTAAAGGGATCGATCTGGCCGTGCGCAAGAAGCGGGTGGATGTCCTGCTGGAACGGGTCGGCTTGTCCGACTGTGCCAGCCATTATCCGGGCGAGCTGTCGGGCGGTCAGCAGCAGCGCGTCTCAGTGGCGCGTGCGCTCGTCCTGCAGCCGCCCATCGTGCTGGCAGACGAGCCTACGGGAAGCCTGGACAGCGACAACGAGCGGCAATTGCTAACGTTGATCCGGGAGCTGAACAGGGAGAACGGCATCACTTTTTTAATGATTACGCACGACGAACAGGTCGCCGAGGTAGCCCACCGCACCGTCCTGCTGCAGGACGGCCGTATCCGTCCGCGTCCGAGCCGCGACGGGATGAATGGGCAAGGCATTCCGGCCGCTCAACCGGCAGGATGGACGGCAAGTCTGATTGAAGAGGGGAACAACCGATGAAGTGGAACGATCAGGTCCGGTTCGTCCGGCAAAATATGAAAAAGAACAAATCGCGGCTGTTTATGACCGTGCTCGCGACTGCCATGGGGTGCGCGTTTCTGATCGTGCTGGCCTCCGTCGGTTTTGGCCTGCAGCAAAGCATTGTCGACAAAATGGTCGGCGACCGGCTCGTGACCGCCATCGACGTATGGGGCAAACAAACGAACGGCAAAACGGTCAACAGCATGACCCCCGAGGATATCGCCTACCTGCGGTCGCTCCCTAAGGTAAAGGCGGTGACGTACCGCCATGTTTTGCAGCAAATTCCGCAGCCTACGGTGGAGGGGAAAGTCGTTAGCGGCGGCGCGATGATCGCGCTCGACTTCGACGCCGAGACGAAGGCCGGCTTCGGTCTTGTCGCCGGGAGGCTGCCGCAGGCCGCCGACGAGGTCGTGATCGGCTACAACATACGCGAACCTCTTCCGGAGGCAAGCGAAGCGGGTCAAGTCGCTTCCGCTCCCGTTCAGACGAAACCCGAGATTCCGCCGGCCAAGGACTGGATCGGCAAAACCGTGCAGCTGGAGGTTATGCAGCGCGTGAACGACGTCGAGCAGAAGACGAAGCTTACGGCTACCGTAGTCGGGGTAGCGAAGGAGCCGACGCGCGAATGGAACAAAGACCGCAACATATACATGGACGAGCGGCTGCTCGACAAGATCGAGTCCATCACCGGAACAAGGCTCGGAGCGGTGATGCCCAAGAACAAGGACGATCCCGGTATGGAGAGGATCAGACCTTACAGCGAGCCGCGCCAGTACAATGGAGTACAGGTCATTGCGGAAGGCGGCCAATATGTGAAAGCGATCGGCGAGCAGATTCGCGCCGAAGGGTACTTCAATCATTCGATCGCCAATGAGCTGGAGCAGATCAATATGGTGTTTCTCATTATGAAGATCGGGCTTGTCTTCGTCGGCACGATTGCCATTCTCATTGCCTCGATCGGCATTTTCAATACGATGACGATGGCCGTAACCGAGCGCGCGCAGGATATCGGCATTATGAAAGCGATCGGCGCGCATCCGTCGGCCATCCGCCGTATTTTCCTGCTGGAAAGCGGGTTTATCGGCTTGCTGGGCGCGGCAATCGGCATCATCGTCTCCTACGCGCTGTCAATGACGGTGAACGCCGCGCTGCCGCTCTTGATCCGCTCGTTTCTGAACGAGCAGGTGCCCGGCGATTTCCGCTTCTCGCTGATCCCGCCGCTGCTGGCCGTCTTGGCGGCCGTCATCTCGCTAGGCGTAGCCGTATTGTCCGGCGCTCGTCCGGCGAAGCGCGCTACTCAGGTGGATGTGCTGCGCGCTTTGCGGCGCGACGTATAAGCTTACAAGGAGCCGGGGTGCTTGTAGGCGATGCGCCACAACCCGGGGCTTTCTTGGAACACCGACGAGGTAACGACAACCATATCGAAGGGGGCGATCGGCGGTCCGACCCGGATCGCCTCATTTATATCCGCCGGGACGCCGAAAGAAAAGAAGCGGAATTCTCCGCCTTTATCGTTCAAGTAGAGCGGCTCATAGGAGCCGCCTTTGAACTGTTTGCTCGCTTCCGTCAAATTCACGGATTCCCGTTCCTTCGGCGTCACGAACTCCGCATTCCACCTTTCCAGCTCCCGGGCTGTCGATAGGGGGAATGTGAACGTCTCCGCCTGCTCCTTCTCCGCCTTCCGAATCTCTTCGATCATGTCTTCCGCCATCTGCTTTGCGCGGACCAGGAAATCGACGGCGTTTTTCAAATCCTTGGTTTGCCGTGCGGTGTGGCTGTCTTGTAGAAGCTTCTGGATCTTGTCCCCGTATTCCATGACCGATTCGTCCAACAGGGTAGGGTCTAGCAGCTTGGTCATGCCAGTCAATGCGCTCTTCAGCGATTCGGATACGTCGGTGGCCGCCTTGTGCAGCAGTTCTACGATGCCTCCGTCCGTCATCAGCTTGGCGATGATCTCGTCGTTGCTCCCCAAATCGGGGAACGTATGGGAGACGAGGGAAGCGACATCCTCCGCTCTCGCGCCGCCGACGGACGGAGCCCACTGCTTGGCGATCAGCGTCCGTTTCCCGGTCTGGTCCATGACCAGCTTGTCGTGCGTACGGGCGGAATCGCTTACGGAGAACGCATACGGCTCGCCGATCGTCGGATTCGCGCTGCCCCAAACGCTCGGAGGGACGGACTTGGCGGCGTTCTCCCCGGAGGATGCCGGTTTCTCGGCAGCCGGGAGCGGTTTGCCGGACACGACCGTCGCATCCATCTTCCAGTCGGTCGGAATACGCCGGGGAATGGAGATCGCTTCATCCAGCTTTGTATTCGGGAACAGCTTGCTGCCGATCCGGACATGGTCGGTGCCGAACTTTTCCCAAGGAACGATATTGCGCTTCAGCAGGTCCCCGATCCGAACATCATAGCTGCCGCCGTCGGGATAGTCTACCTCGACTTCGACCTTGACGGTTCGGCCGCCCTTGGCCGCTTTCTTGACCTCCTCCTCCATCACCTGGGCGTAGGCGGGAGCATTAAACTCCGACGCTTGCGGCGCCAAATTCCACATCGTGAACGAATCGTCCGTGCCTCCGACTAACTGATCGGCGACGAGATGCCCGGCGTCGTAAAACTTTTTGACGTCCGCTCCCTGCAAAAGCACTTGCTCCGCACGCGCCATCGTCGTCACCTTGCTCAGATTGCCGCTGTTTTTCCGATCCGAATCCCGCAGCGTCTTCTTCGTTATCTCCGCTTCGACCTTCTTCGGACGTTCCTGATCCTCGGCCGGCTGAGAGCCGGGCAGCAGCATTTTGCTGACGGGGAGGTTGCCAAGCGCGGAGCGGATCGCTCCGGCTGGCGACTCTAAAGTGTCGGAAGAGATATTGGTAAGCTTGCGCTGAATCAGCATGCCCGTTGCCCGATTGCCGATCGAACGCTGCAGCAGCTCGATCGGCGGCAAATCGGCCAGATCAGGTCTATTTTGCGTCTGCGTAATGGTGGAGTCCTTCTTGCCCGTCGAAGATGTAAGGTCGGGGACTCGTCGATTTTGTTTGTTCAACGTATCGTTCCTCCCTGAAAAATCCGGTTTTTTCCAATTTTTATTGTACCCGATGAGCAGGGATACGTCACGGATTTGTACGGACGGGGCAAGGAAGGTAGGATAAAAAAATAATTCCGACTATTCCAATTGACATTTGGTAATTTTGAGTTAATATAAAGATAGAACCAAGGGAAGCCGGAGCAAGCTAAGCCATTTTACTTATAGGAGGAGTCGGCATGAAGACGGTAGCGATTATCGGAGGAAGTCAGACGGATACGTTCAAGAAATTGGGCGAGAAGAACGGCTTGATCGTCGAGCATCATGACGGCAAGACGGGCGGAGGCTCTGTAGAGCACTATTTTCAACGGATCATCAATAAAGCGGACGTTATTATTATATTAAAAGGCGCGATCAAGCATACATCTATGTGGGCGGTGCGCGAGCTGGCCGAGAAGCATGGCAAAAAAATCGACTATCATGACGGCTTCGGCGCGTCCGGCGCCTTGAAGAAGGCGCTCCAACTGGTCGGCTAAACGCCGGCTGCCGTTCCATTCGAACGATTGGCATTTCTTATCGAAGACCCTTTTGTCCGGTTCCCTCTGGACGATGGGTCTTTTTTTTATTCAAGCGGTTCCATCCTCATGAAAGATATGGTACTATGAATGCGAACATCAGTTCTGTATAATGAGCCTGAAGGGGCGCTGCCCGCAACGGCTGAGGAAGGTGGAGGATTCGTGTCTTACCGATATTCCGAAATAGACGGGGTGATCGCTTACATTCACGAGCACATTTATGACCCGCTACCGCTTTCCAGCCTTGCCAAATACGCGGGCTACAGCCCGTACCATTTCACGCGCATATTCAAAGAAAGAATCGGACTGTCTCCGCTTTATTACGTGTCCGCCCTGCGCCTCCAGAAGGCGAAAGATTTGCTGCTCCGCACCCGGCTGAGCGTCCGCGATATCGGTCTGGAGATCGGCCAGCAAAGCCTGGGCACGTTCACGTCGCGTTTTACCGAGCGGATAGGGGTTACGCCGGCTCAGTTCCGCAATTCCACACTGCTGGCGGACCGCCATCTGCACTCGCTGCAGCAGCTCGATAGCTGGCGCGAAGCGCTGTTTCCGCTTGCAAGCCCTTACGGCAAAGTGGAGGGAACCGTGCAGGCCACGGAACCGTTTCAAGGCGTCATACTGATCGGTTTGTTCGCCAGGCCGATTCCGGAAGGCATTCCGTTGTACGGTACGGTATTGTCTGCACTCGGTTCTTTTTGCTTTACCGGCGTAAAGCCGGGCACCTATTATATGATGGCGACCTCGGTATCGTGGGGAACGCAGTCCGTGGACGTCCTGCTTCCGCACTCGACGCTTCGCACCCGTTCGCGAGAGCCGATCGTCGTCAAGCCCTTCAGCGCCGTTCCTTATCAGGAAGTGATGCTGTATCCTCCGCGTCTGGACGATCCCCCTATTCTGATCTCGCTGCCCTTGCTCATGAACCGGTTTTTGAGCCGGATGGCGCAGCGCCAAACATCCATGTAAATTTCCCGCAGAACGTTTTTGTTCATTGCTAGGAGTCTTTAATGATTTTGCTAGAAGTTCTTAATAGGTTATAGGCAAAGCTCGTCGGGCGGCGGGCTTTTTTTCTTGGGCTAATACCGCAATCGATAAGAAATCCGTTTCGAGGGCCAATGCTAGAATAGAGAGCGGTCGTGATGCGATCAATCTAAGGATTAGGAAGGAAGTCGCCCGTTATGAATGTTCCGGAAGTCTCCGCCGGTGCGAGACCGGCTGCAAGTACGGAGGGGATGAAGCGAAGCGTGCCCTGGATTTATTATGTCATCTTTTTCGCCGTACTGAACGAGTCGGTGTTCAATGTATCCACGCCCAACATCGCCGCCCAGTTCGGCCTCGACGCTTCGGGCGTAAGCTGGGTCGTCACGATCTTCTTCATCGCGTTCGGGATGGGCATGGTCGTGTTCGGAAAGCTCTCCGATATGTACAGCATAAGGAGGCTCATAACGATCGGCATCATCCTGTATGGCGTGGGTTCGCTGCTCGGATTCGTGTGCCAATCGTGGTATCCGGCCATCCTGGCCGCGAGAGCCGTTCAAGGTGCCGGAGGCTCGGCCATCCCGGCGCTTATCTTCGTGATGGTGGCCCGATTCTTCACGGCAGAGCAGCGGGGAAGGATGTTCGGCATCATCACATCGATCGCTTCGTTCGCTGTCGGGATCGGACCGGTGCTGGGCGGGTATATCGCCGGCTCGTTCCATTGGTCGTTTCTGTTTCTCGTTCCGCTGCCGGCGCTCGTTGCCGTTCCGTTTTTCCGCAAGCGGCTGCCCGAAGAGGAGCGCGGTCCGGGGCGGCTGGATATTATCGGAGCGGCGCTGCTTTGCAGCGTAGTGACGACGGTTATCCTGTTTACGACGGAGGCGAACGGGTTGTATTTGCTTGCGGCCTTGCTGGGGTTGATCCTGTTTATCTTCCGCATCCGCCGGGCGAAGGAGCCGTTCGTCGACCCGGCCCTGTTCTCCAACCGCCTGTACCGCAGCGGGCTTCTGATCGGTTTTCTTATCTTCGGCACAGTCATGTCGGTGATGTTCGTCATTCCGCTGATGCTTCATCACGTCTACGCGCTGAATACGGAGCAGATCGGGCTTCTGATGTTTCCGGGAGCGATCAGCGCGGTCATCTTCGGCAAAGTCGCCGGCCATCTGACGGTCAAGCGCGGATGCAAGTTCGTCGTCTATGCCGGCCTCGGCTTGATCGCTCTCAGCCTGCTCGCGCAATCGTCCTCCGTGGGACTGTGGGTATGGTATATCGGAGCGGCGCTCATCTTGATGTACATCGGTTTTTCTTTCCTCCAGACGGCTTTGACCGAAAGCGTGACGCAAATATTGCCCGGGCTCCAAATCGGCGTCGGCATGGGACTGTTCAATATGACGTCGACGATATCCGGAGCGGTCGTCACGGCTTTGGTCGCTAAAGCGATGGAACGCCGGCTGCTGGCATTCCCACTTCATCCGCTGCTGGCGAGCGAGCAAACGCTTTTATACGGCAATCTGATTCTGATCCTCAGTTTGGTCGTTATTGCGAGCGCGCTGCTGTATTTCTCCACCTTCGGCAAGAAGGCGGCTCTCCCGGTTCAGAAAGCGCAGGAAGCGCACTAGCGCGGCCGTCTCCGCACGGCAGCGGGAAGGTCCGGTTTGTTTAAAAAACGGCCGATACGGGTAATGAGTGCTTGTAAAGCTATCCACGTATCGGGAGGAGCCGAATCGATCATGCACATGCTCTATGAAACCGGATCATTTTACGATGAAATGTTGGAACCCTGCGGCACGCCGAAGACGCACTACGAGACGGTTTATCGGGCGCTTCACCAGCTGCCCGCCGACGAGCTGCGCCGCAAGCATGAGACGGCCCAGAACCGCTTTTTGCGCCAGGGCGTTACCTTTACGGTATATAACGATAACGCCGGAGCGGAGCGGACTATGCCTTTCGATCCGATTCCGATTATCGTGCCTTCCGCGCAGTGGGCGCGTATCGAGCAAGGGATGATTCAGCGCGTAAGCGCGTTAAATTGTTTTTTGGAGGATGTGTACGGGGAACAGTTTATTGTCCGGGACGGCATCATACCCGAGAAGCTGGTGCTGGACAACCCGGCTTACCGGCCCGAGGTTGCCGGCCATTCGTGCGCGCCGCGCAATAGCCGGATTTTTCTGGCGGGCATCGACCTGATCCGCGACGACTTCGGCGAATACCGGGTGCTGGAGGACAATCTGCGCAACCCTTCGGGCATCGCCTACGTCTACGAGAACCGCAACGTAATGCGGCACGTGTTCCCGGAGCTGTTCCGCAGCCAGCAGATTATGTCGATCGAACACCAGTTCGGGGTGCTGCACGAGACGATGCTCAATCACGCCCCGGCTGGGTTTCGTGGCCCTGGCCTTCCGCGCGCCGTGCTGCTGACGCCGGGTCCGTACAACTCGGCCTACTACGATCATGCGTTTCTGGCCCGTCAGATGGGCATCGAGCTGGTCGAGGGCGGCGATCTGGCCGTACTGGACGGCTATGTATACGAGAGGACGATCCGCGGGCTGCAGCGGGTCGATATTATATACCGGCGCATCGACGACGATTTTCTGGACCCGCTGGCATTTCGCCCGGATTCCATGATCGGCGTGCCCGGTCTGTTCGACGCCCATTGCCGGGGTAACGTTTCCATTCTGAACGGGCTTGGCAACGGCATAGCCGACCATAAAGGCGTATACGCCTACGTCCCGGACATGATCCGCTATTATTTGAACGAGGAGCCGATTATTCCGAACGTTCCGACGCTGCTGCTGAACGATCCGGAGCAAAGGGAATATGTATTCGAACGAATGGACAGGCTGGTTATCAAAAACGTAGGGGCATCGGGCGGTTACGACATGCTGATCGGACCTCACGCGACTGAAGAGGAAATCGTCCTGTTCCGGGAGAAAATGATGGCCAACCCCGAGCAGTATATCGCCCAGCCAACGGTCAAGCTGTCGCGGGCGCCGACGCTGCACCAGCACGACGACCGGGTGTACCCGTGCCATATCGATCTGCGCGTCTTCGCGATGCGCGGCGGCGACCATACGCATGTGCTGCCGGGAGGGCTGTCGCGGGTAGCGCTCAAGGAAGGCTCGCTGGTCGTCAATTCGTCCCAAGGAGGCGGCGGCAAGGACACCTGGGTGCTGCAGGAAAGGGGCGGCCTCGTATGCTGAGGCGGGTCGCCGGCACGTTTTACTGGATGGCGCGCAATATCGAGCGGGCGGAAAACAATGCGCGCATTATCGCCGTACGGCTCGGCCGCATTCCCGGCTCGTGGGAGGAAGCGGCGGCGGCAACCGTGTACTTGCGGACAACCGCGAATCCGGACCATCGTCCGGACGAAAAGGAGGCCGCTGCCGATCTCGGGACGGACAGCCTGGGCGGGGAGAGGGAATGGGAGGATTTGCTGGAAATATGCGCTTCGCTGGCCGACTACCGTGATACGGGGCTGCCGATGGAGCTTGAAGCGATTTTGCGTTATTTGACCGTCTCCGCGCACAATCCGAATTCGGTCTTGAACTGCGTTGCTTGCGCCCGCAGCAACGCACGCTCGGCGAGCGACGCCATCCCCCGCGAACTGTGGGAAGCGCTGAACGACATGTACTGGAACGTCAAGCAGGCCGAGGACGAACCGCTGGCTACCGGGGACCTGCATTCGTTTCTGCAGGGGGTCAAGCAAAGCTCGTTCACGACCCAAGGGGTGATCGAATCGCTAATGCCGCGCGGGGCCCCGTACTTGTTCGTTCAGCTCGGCAAATGGCTGGAGCGGGCCGAGAAAACGGCGCGCATTCTGAACGTCGTCTGCTCCAACGCGACAAAGCCCGGCGAGTGGCCCCATTCCCGGCAATATTACCACTGGCTGACTGCGCTTGAGCTGGTCGGGGGCTACGACGCCTTTTTGCGGCAGTATCCGCCTTATATGAATACGCAGGACGTGCTGGCCTTTCTGGTGGCCGATCCGGCGTTCCCGCGGTCGATCCGCTACTGCGTGGAGCATGCCATTCAGGGGCTCGAGCGGCTCGGAGAGGAAGGGGTTTCGTTCGAATCGGTGAAAATCGGCGAAGCGCTTCGCGGCTTGATCGAGCAATCCGGCGAAGCTCGCATCCGGGAGTGGCCTTTATACGATCTGGAGAAGTTTTTGGACCGCGTCCAAAACGACTGCAATGCGGCGGGGGCGCTGTTGACCGAAGCGCTGCATTCGGGCGGCGTGACCGTGGAACGCGACGCGATGATATACATACAGGAGTGACTCTGTTCATGATTTATCGAATCGAGCATACGAATACGTTTCATTATGAAACGCCGGTGGATCAAAGCTTGAACCACGTCCGGCTGAAGCCGCGAACCGACGTTTGCCAGAAGGTGGTGTCGTACCGGACCGAGATCAGCCCTGCGTCGATGTCCAAGGAATATACGGACCTGTGGGGCAACCAGGTGGAGACGTTTTTCATTCCCGAGCAGCACCAGACGCTGAAGGTGAAGACGACGTCTACGGTCAGCGTGCAGCGGAGCCCGTTTATCGGCAAGATCGAGAATTCTCCGGAGATGCGCGACATATTCGGCTCGGCTCTGTTCCGCCAGCACTATTTGGCCTTCTTGAACGAAACGTCCTATACCTTTATGGAAGACGGGCAGATCGCGGCGATCATGTCGGACGTCGGCTCGGTGGACAATCCGGTCCGCCTTTCGTTGAGGCTGATGAGCTACATTCACGAAACGTTCGGCTATGACGCGAAGGCGACGAACGTCGATACAAAGGCGAACGAAGCGTATACCCTAAAAAGAGGGGTATGCCAGGACTTTGCCCACATCATGATCGGGGTTTTGCGGTCGCAGGGCGTGCCGACCCGGTATGTGAGCGGTTATTTGTACATAGGAGAAGACTCGGCTTTTGTCGGCGACGCCGCCACGCACGCTTGGGTCGAGGTAATGATTCCCGGCATCGGCTGGGTGGGGCTTGACCCGACGAACAACGTGGAGGCGCTTGGCTCCCATATCCGCGTCGGAACCGGACGCGATTATGGCGACGTCAGCCCGCTGCAAGGGGTATACCGCGGCGGACGCCATACGCTCGACGTAAGCGTCGGAGTGAAGGTGTTGGAGAAGTAAGGCACGGCGAAAGCAAAATCGCAATCGAAGAGAAATCCGACATCCCGCCGTATGGTAAACTAAAGGGGTGAAACGGCGAAACACATTCTACGATCGAGGTGATTCTGGTATGGCAACGACAGCAGATAAAATATTCGTGAATTTACCGGTCAAAGATTTGAAGCAAACGATGGCTTTCTTTTCCGGCCTCGGGTTTGAGTTCAACCCGCAATTTACGGACGACAATGCAGCTTGTATGGTGATCAGCGAGCATATTTTCGCCATGCTGCTCGTCGAACCTTTTTTCCGCACGTTCACGACGAAGGAAGTCGCCGACGCATCCCGAACGGCGGAAGTGATCGTCGCTCTATCGGCGTCCAGCCGGGAACAGGTCGACGAAATCGTCAACAAAGCGTTGTCCACGGGCGGGAAGCCGAGCAAAGACAAGACGGATCATGGATTTATGTACGCCTGGAGCTTCCAAGACATCGACGGCCACTTGTGGGAAGTCATTTATATGGACGAGAGCGCGGTCGCCCAAGGGTAAGGGAGCGGCTTGTTCGCTAGGCGGACCGTTCGCCAACGTATCTGTACGCGCGATTGATGCAAAAGAACGTCTCCATCCCCGCTGCGGCGGCGGTTGGAGGCGTTTTTGGCGTTGGCGGTTTGCAGTGCCGGGACGACTGAAACGCCTTGCTGGCAAGGCAGCGACTTTCTTCGGCCGACGGCAAGCGGGTAGCGGAATCGTCTTCTGTCCGGCTTCGACAGCGAAATTCGACCCTATTTATCAATATATCTGATAATATCTATAAGATCATTCTAATTGACCCCTTCCAGGTACTGTGTTACGTTCAAGAAAGTGAAAAATTAACGATATACGATTACTGGGATTTATACTCATTCGTATGCAGCCGAGGTGGATATTGTTGGAATTTCAAGTTACGAACAGTCCTTTTCATCAGGAGCAGGTCGAGCTGCTCAATCGCCTTTTGCCGACATTGACGGAATCGCAGCGGATTTGGCTGAGCGGTTATCTCGCGGCCGTTAACGGAGCATCCGCCGCGCCTTCCGCCGCCACTCCCCAGGCGAGCCCCGCCGCGGGCGCAATCCCGTCCGCTCCGCCGGTCTCCAAAGAGGTGACCGTGCTTTTCGGATCGCAAACCGGCAACTGCCACGGACTGGCCAAGAAATTGTCCAAGAAGCTGGAAGAACAGGGCTTCCTGGTCGCGCTTTCCTCCATGAGCGATTTCAAGCCGAACGGTCTGAAAAAGCTGCAAAACCTGCTGATCCTCGTAAGCACCCACGGGGAAGGGGAACCGCCGGATAACGCGATTGCGTTCCACGAATTTCTGAACAGCAAGCGGGCGCCTCAGCTGGAAAGCTTACAGTATTCCGTGCTGGCGCTTGGTGATACGTCCTACGAGTTTTTCTGCCAGACCGGCAAAGATTTCGACAATCGTCTCGCCGAGCTGGGAGCGAAGCGGATCGTGCCTCGCGTCGACTGCGACGTCGATTACGATCAGCCCGCCGCGGAATGGGTCGCAAGCGTGATCGGCGCACTCGGAGCGGGCGGCGCGGCTTCGGCTTCGTCGGCCGCAAGCGCGTCCGCCGTCGTTGAAGCGGGAGAATCGGAATATTCGCGTACGAATCCGTTCCAGGCCGAAGTGCTGGAAAATTTGAATTTGAACGGACGCGGCTCCGACCGGGAAACTCGTCATTTGGAAATTTCCCTCGAAGGGTCGAATTTACAGTATGAACCGGGCGACAGCATCGGCATCTATCCGGAAAACCATCCCCGTCTCGTCGACGAATTGATCGAGGCTATGGGCTGGAAGGCGGACGAGCTTGTGCCGGTGAAAGGCGCCGAGCCGAAGTCGCTGCGCGACGCGCTGCTGAAGCATTACGAGATTACTGTGCTGACCAAGCCGCTGCTCGAGCAGGCGGCGCAGCTCGCTACGGCGGGAAGCGCGTTGAAGGAGCTTGTGCAGGCGGGACGCGAGCAGGAGCTGAGGGCTTATATTCAGGAGCGGGATCTGCTCGATCTGGTGCAGGATCATGCGCTGAAAGGGGTCCGCGCCGCCGATTTCGTATCGATCTTGCGCAAAATCCCGGGCCGGCTGTACTCGATCGCCAGCAGCCCGAAAGCGTATCCGGACGAAGTGCACGTAACGGTCCGCACGGTCCGCTATGAGTCGAAAGGCCGCGAGCGTTACGGCGTATGCTCGGTCCAGCTTGCCGAACGGATCAAGCCGGGCGACGCGCTGCCGGTATACATTCAACACAATTCGAACTTCAAGCTGCCGGATAATCCGGATACCCCGATCATCATGATCGGCCCGGGCACCGGCGTCGCTCCGTTCCGGGCATTCCTCGGCGAACGGGAGGAGCTCGGAGCCGAAGGGAAGTCTTGGCTGTTCTATGGCGATCAGCATTTCTCCACCGATTTCCTGTACCAGTTGGAATGGCAGCGGTGGCTGAAAGACGGCGTACTGACGCGCATGGATGTCGCTTTCTCGCGAGACACCGACAAGAAAGTATACGTCCAGCACCGGATGATGCAAAGAAGCAAGGAACTTTACCAATGGCTGCAGGACGGGGCATATGTCTATGTTTGCGGCGACGAGAAGAAGATGGCGCATGACGTTCATGCGGCCTTGGCCACGATCCTCGAACAAGAGGGCGGCTTGAGCCCGGAGGAAGCGACCGAGTATTTGCTCCGGTTGCAGCAGCAAAAACGATACCAGCGGGACGTCTATTAAGCCGAAAGCCCAGGAGAAGCGAGAGGAGACAGCAAGCATGTCGGACAACAACCTACTTTCCCCGAACAGCGCTCCGCATAGCGATGTGGAAGACATCAAACGCAGAAGCAATTATTTGCGGGGCAGCCTTGCGGAGACGCTTGAAAATACGATAACGGGGTCGATCCCCGAAGACGATAACCGCCTGATGAAATTTCACGGCAGCTACATGCAGGACGACCGCGACTTGCGCAACGAACGGAACAAGCAAAAGCTGGAGCCGGCCTACCAGTTCATGCTGCGGGTACGCGCAGCCGGCGGAGTCGTCACTCCGGACCAATGGCTGATGATGGACCGCATCGCGCAGAAGTACGGCAACGATACGATCCGTCTGACGACCCGTCAGTCGTTTCAACTGCACGGCGTTATCAAATGGAATATGAAGCAGACGATCAAAGAAGTGAACGACGCGCTGCTGACGACGCTGGCCGCATGCGGAGACGTCAACCGCAACGTTATGTGCAACCCGAACCCTTATCAGTCCGACGTGCATGCCGAGGTTTACGAGTGGGCCGGCAAAATCAGCGAACACCTGAACCCGCATACGAAGGCGTACCACGAAATATGGCTGGACGGCGAGAAGGTGCTGGACAGCTTGGACAACGGCGAGACGCAAGAGCCGATCTACGGCCCGGTCTACTTGCCGCGGAAGTTTAAAATCGGCATGGCCGTTCCGCCGTCGAACGACGTGGACGTGTTCTCGCAGGATCTCGGCTACATCGCGATCATCGAGGACGGCCGTCTGAAGGGCTTTAACGTAACGGTCGGCGGCGGCATGGGCATGACGCACGGCGATACGAAGACGTACCCGCAGGTTGCTCAGGTAATCGGCTTTTGCACCCCGGATCAAGTCGTCGACGTCGCCGAGAAGACGGTGACGATACAGCGCGACTACGGAGACCGCGCGGTGCGCAAGCACGCTCGGTTCAAATATACGATCGACGACCGCGGCATCGACTGGTTCATCGGCGAGCTGCACAACCGTCTCGGCTGGAGCCTGGAGCCGGCCCGCGCCTATCATTTCGACCATAACGGCGATCGTTACGGCTGGGTGAAGGGAAGCAACGGCAAGTGGCACTTCACGCTGTTCGTCCAGAACGGCCGTATCAAGGACGACGGCGACATCCGGCTGATGACCGGGCTGCGGGAAATTGCCAAGACGCACAACGGCGATTTCCGTCTGACGGCGAACCAAAATCTCATCATCGGCAATATCAGCAGTCAAAAGAAGAAAAAAATGGAAGAGTTGTTCAAAGAATACGGCATTACCGAAGGCGGTCAGCATTCGGCCTTGCGGAGAAATGCCATGGCATGCGTAGCGCTGCCGACGTGCGGACTGGCAATGGCCGAATCGGAGCGCTACTTGCCCGAGCTGCTGGATAAAATCGAGCCGATGCTCGACGAAGCGGGACTGCGCGAGGAAGATATCGTCATCCGCATGACCGGCTGCCCGAACGGATGCGCCCGGCCGATGCTTGCTGAGCTTGCTTTTATCGGCAAAGCGCCTGGCAAATACAACATGTATTTGGGCGGCGGCTTCACCGGCAACCGTCTGAACAAGCTATACAAAGAAAACATCGGCGAAGAGGAAATTCTCGAATCGTTGAAACCGATCGTGTCGCGCTATGCGAAGGAACGTTCGGAGGGCGAGCATTTCGGCGATTTCGTCATTCGCGCCGGATACGTCAAAGAAGTACGCTCTGGGCAAGATTTCCATTCGTAAACCACATAATGAAACCTCCAAAGCTGCAGAGTCTGCATGCTTTGGAGGTTTTCTCTTTTTTTATTACCGGCGTTCGTATCCCGGATGCTCGTAGTCGGGATTGCGCAGTTTGGCGAGCATCTGGGACTGCTCGATATAGTCGCGCGTTTCCGTCGTGCCGAGCGCATACAAGGCGGCGTACAGCTGGTACGTCCGGTTGTTGAACGACTCGGTAGCTTCGTCGTGATCGGCTGACTTGTAAGGCACGGGCGCGCGTCGAAGAGCGTGCATATCTTGGTCGGCGTATGAATCGAGCAAACGGCGCAGCTCCCCGATTTCGTCGTCGGTCGCTTCCACGCTAAACTCGTAAGTCCGGTCGGGCTGCTCGAACCGGGCGGCCTGTTCCGTAATGGTCCCCGCCGAAACCGACACGTCGTATATGGTTTTGTTCGTCATCTCGTCCGCCTCCCTTGAATCTTCTCCTTCTCTCTTAACCGGCGACGCAGGTCATGAATCAGCGCGGCGCGGCTAAGAAAGATAAAAACGTGAGGGCGATCCGACAATATCGTACGTATTCAAAGCCGATCGGTTACGGTAATATAGGGCTACTATGGCCCATTCCGGCTGCAAAAGCGAATGGAAGAGGTGTAACGATGGGTCAAGCATTGCGCAGACTGCTGCCCCAAAAGATCAAATACCGGTTTTTCTTCAGCTTCGTTATCGTCATCCTGATCCCGTTCTTCCTGCTCCAGCTTTACTACTTCAGCCGTACGGAGCGTCTGATCGTAGACAAGATCAAAGAACAGAACGGACAGCAGTTAAGCATCATGAAGGCCGATTTTAACTCCATGACCAATATTGCGTTTTTGCAATGGATCGAGCTGGAGCGCAACCGCGAGCTGATCGAGGCTTTGCAGCCTACTGACAGTCCGAAGAGAGAGGACGGCGCAGCCGGCAAGGAGCGGCGAGGCGAGGTGCTCAAGGAACAGGTTGACCATGTGCGCAACCGCTTTCTGCCACAGAGCCGTTATTTGTATTATTCCGTTGCCGACAGGAGCGAGCAGTTGTACGGCAGTTACGAGACGTCCGGCACCTCCTATGGAAGCTGGAGCCTGAGCGTCGCCGACGAGATGGATCATCTTGGGGAAAACTACCGCTGGATAGACGAGGACCCGAATTATTTGCCGTCCGGCGTTACCGGCAGCCGCAAGCTGCTCACGCTGATCGGCGCGGTTCGGGAGAACGGGGCACGGCTCGGAACAATCCGGATCAGCTTCGATTACGAAGCATGGCTGAAAGATGCGGCCAAAAACTTTCCGGTGCTCCAGATGTATCACCTGTTCGACGCGAACGGCAAAGAGCTGGCCCGAACGGAGCGGATCGGCGCGGATCGGCCGGACATCAGCGGAAAGTTCGATCCGTCCGCAGGCAGTCCGGCGTTCTGGTACGACGAAAGCGATACGATGCTGTACGGCTCGACGTTTCTGCTTCCGCAGCGCTGGCAAATTGTCGGCGCGTTTCCGCTGAGCTTTTATTTCGGCGATCTGAAGCAGCTGGAATTGCAATTTTTCCTTACCTTTCTTGTGCTTATGGTCGTATTCGTCATGCTGACTTTTGTCATTTCCTCCTCGGTAACGCGGCCGCTGAAGCTGTTGAAGAACAAGATGGAGGGCATGGTCCGCGCGGATATGAAAACGTTTTTGCCCGAGCAGCCGTACGACGGAGAGCTGTCCGCCTTGTCCCGCTCGTTCAACCGGATGGTGACGGATATGAACCTGATGGTCGAACGGCTGAAGCGGGAGGAGCGGCAGCGGGAAGCGGCGCGATTCCAGATGCTGCTCAGTCAGATGGACCCGCATTTTCTGCTGAACACGCTGAATACGCTAAAGTGGCATGCGATCGACAAGGAAGACGAGAAGGCGGCGGACATTTGCAAGCAGCTCGGCAAGCTGCTGGAAACGAGCTTGAACGTCGAAGCGGATTTGATCCACTTGAAAGAGGAGATTGAGCTGGTGCAGGCTTACGTGCGCATCCAAAATTTCCGCTACGACGACCGGTTCGTCGTCCGCTTCGACTACGAGGACGAGCTGCTCTATGCGCTCGTGCCGAAGCTGAGTCTGCAGCCGCTTGTGGAAAATTCGATCGTGCACGGGTTTCCGCGCCTGGAAGAGCAGGGCGTCATAACGGTTCGCGTGTACCGGGAAGCCGGCAACGTCGTCATGGAGGTCGAGGATAACGGGCAAGGCATCGTCGAGGCGGAGAAGTGGAAGCAGAAGCGGATACGCAAAGGCATCGGGCTGACCAACGTCCGCGAACGGCTGCAGCTGCTGTTCAAGCGGGATACGGAGCTGCTGCTGATCGAGCGCGAGCAGGGGACGCTTACGAGAGCGACATTCCCGCTGCTGCTCGCCGTACCTTACCGACAGAAGGAGGATTCGTGATGTGGAAGCTGATTATCGCCGAGGACGAGCCTATGGTGCGCCGCACGATCCGGCAGAAGATCGACTGGCCGGGGCTGGGCTTCGAAATCGTTGGCGAAGCGGAGAACGGCGAGGATGCGCTGCGGCTGATCCGGGAACATAGCCCCGATCTGGTCATCGCGGATATCGTCATGCCGCTCGTAGACGGTATCGAGCTGCTGAAGCGGACGCGCGAGGAAGGGCAAGAATGCCGCTTCCTGATGCTGACGTGCATGAGCGAGTTCGAATATGCGCGGCAGGCTTTGGAGTACGGGGCGTCCGCCTACGTGCTGAAGCTGTCGATGGACGTGGAGACGCTGCAGACCGCGCTGCTCAAGATCCGGAGGGAGCTGGAAAGCCGCTCGGAGATCCGGGAGCTGCAGGCGCGTACGCGCATGCATGCTTACGAGCAGTTGTTCCCTGTCCTATGGGATGGAATGTATTATCACAATACGCCTCCGGAAGAACGGGAGGCCGCAGCGGCGAGACTGCGGCGGGAGGTGGGCTATGTATGGTTCGGAGCGTTTCTTGACGGCTCCGCAGACTTTTGCGTTGGCGAAGTGCGGCGCCGCGGCTTCGCTGGCGGGGAAGGGCGTCTCGTGCTTACCTCCTTTACGGCTTCGGGCGTCACGACCGTGTTCGCCTTCGGCAGCGAGCCGCCGCGCTGGAACGTTCCGACCGTAAACGATCCCGGACCGCATTCGTATGCCGCCATTTACGCCCGACCGGTGGCGATCACCGATCTGCCGGACGTCTGGGCCGGACTGCTGCGAGCCGCGGACCGGGTCTGGTACGACGACCGGCGGGGACTTCAATACGCCGATATCGCGTCCGAATCCGGCAGCGACACGCCGGCGCTCTCCTGGTCGTACGAGAAAGAGCTGCTGCGGCAGTTCGAGCAGTCCAAGACGAACGCCTGCGCGGACACGCTTGCGCGAATGTGGGACGAAATGCGCCGGCTCCGTTATCCGCTCGTGCTCGCCAAAGCGACGATGCTGCGGCTGGATCAAGTGTTCGCTCGCATCTCCGCGCTGCCGCCTCTCCCTCCCGGGGAGCTGACGGAAGCCGCTTCCTTCACTGCGGCCATAACCGTGTTCGCCAATCGGATGTCGGCGTACTTGGAGCGCCTTGCGCTGTCCGAAGAGCGGATGACCGATCACGAGGAAGTGAACAAGATGATCCGCTACATCCGCCAGCATTACGACAGTCCGATCACGCTCAAGTCGACCGCGCTGCATGTGGCGATGGAAGAGCATTACGTCAGCAGACTGTTCAAGAAAAAGGTCGGCGAGTCGCTGATCCATTATTTGCAGCAGTACCGGGTCGACCGGGCGAAGGTGTATTTGACCGAAACCGATATGAACGTCGGAGACGTCGGCCGCAGCGTCGGCTTTGCCAGCGATAATTATTTCAACAAAATATTCAAGCGCACGACCGGACTTACCCCGAGCGAATACCGCAAACGGTTCGGCTCAAACGGATAATTTCGTTCTAATAACCGGACAACAATGTTCCTTAATCTCGCCTCCTCCCCCTGTTAGGATAGAAGACAGACAGAGTGGAAAGGGAAGGTGCAGGTTGGAACAGTCGGCTGCTTACTGGAAGAAGGTGTGGAGCTTTCGCGCATTTTACGTGATGCTGCTGCCGGGGGTACTGTATTACATCGTTTATAAGTATGTGCCCATTTACGGTTTGGTCATTGCCTTTAAGGACTATGACATTATCGAAGGGATTTTGGGCAGTCCGTGGGCGGACCCGTGGTTCAAATATTTTCAGCAGTTTTACGAATCGCCGTATTTTAGCCAGCTTTTGACCAATACGCTGTTGATCAGCGTATACAAACTATTTTTCGGCATGGCTCCGCCAATCGCGCTGGCGCTGCTGCTGAACGAATGCCGGGTCACCTGGCTGAAGCGGATCGTGCAGACGCTGAGCTATATGCCGCATTTTTTGTCTTGGGTCATTATATACGGGATCTTGATCGTGCTCATGTCGCAAAACTCCGGAATTATCAACCGATGGATCGTGGAGGCCGGCGGACAGGCCATTCCGTTCCTCAGCTCCACGGAATGGTTTCGTACGGTACTGGTCAGCTCGGAAGTATGGCAAAATCTCGGCTGGGGCGCCATCATCTATCTGGCCGCGATGGCCGGCATCGATCCTACGCTTTACGAAGCGGCGAGGGTGGACGGAGCAGGCCGGATGCGCATGATCTGGCACATTACGCTGCCGGGCATCCGCACGGTGATCATCCTGCTGCTCATTCTGCGATTGGGCCATCTGCTCGACGCAGGGTTCGACCAAATCTACATGCTCTACAACGTACACGTCTATCCGGTAGCCGATATTCTGGATACGTGGGTATTCCGAACAGGTCTCGAACAGTTTAACTTCAGCCTTGCCTCCGCCGTCGGTTTGTTCAAATCGCTGATCGGTCTTGTGCTCGTGCTCGGTTCGAACGCGCTGGCCAAACGATGGGGGGAAAGCATATGGTAAACTCCGCTTCGGATCGTATTTTCAATACTGTCGTTTACGTGCTGCTGGCGCTGGTCGGACTGGCCGCGGTGCTCCCGCTCTTGTACGTATTCTCGGTTTCCTTGACGCCTTACGGCGAAGTGCTGAAAAACGGCGGATACGTGCTGCTGCCCAAATCCGTTACGTTGGAGGCGTACCGCAAGCTGTTCGAAACGTCGAATATTATGCGCTCCTTCGGCGTTACGGTGTTCATTACCGTCGTTGGCACGTTCGTCAACCTGACGCTGACGGCGTTGACCGCCTACGCCTTGAGCCGCAAAAACATGCCGGGACGCGCGCTGTTCCTTTACATGATTGTGTTTACGCTGTTGTTCAGCGGAGGCATTATCCCGACTTACCTGATCGTCAAAGCGACGGGGCTGCTCGATTCGGTATGGGCGCTCATCCTTCCGAGTGCCATATCCAGCTTCAACGTCCTGCTAATGAAAAGCTTTTTCGAAAACTTGCCTGAAGAGCTCTTCGAGTCCGCCCGCATCGACGGGGCGAAGGAATTTAGAATTTTGCGGCAGATCGTCGTACCGCTGTCGATGCCGTCTTTTATTACGATCGGGCTGTTCTATGCCGTCGCTCACTGGAACCAGTTTTTCGCCGCGATCATGTATGTGACCGACCGTCGTCTGTATCCGCTGCAGGTCGTCGTCCGGGAAATTTTGACTATGGCCCAGCAGCCACTGGATAGTGCGGAGAATATGGTTCCGACTGTCACGATGCAGATGAGCGCCGTTGTAGCCGCCAGCCTACCGGTTTTTATCGTCTATCCGTTCTTGCAGAAGCATTTCACCCAAGGCATGCTTCTTGGCTCCATCAAAGGTTGAGTTTGGGTATGCCCCAATTTCAATATATGACGCACGTGAAGATAGAGAGGGGAACATTACCATGGTAAAAAACAAGAAAGGCGCTGTCGCTACGACAGCGCTGGCTTTGACGGCGGCGCTGTTGTCCGCCTGCGGCAGCTCGGGATCGGGCACCTCCGCCACAGGCGGCGACAACGCGTCGGGCAGCGGGGGCAAGCCGGCCGCGCCGGTCGCCCTTAACGTCACGCTGACCGGAACCGGCCTGCCGATGCCCGAATCGGACGTGATCAAGCAGCAGTTGGACAAGAAGCTGGGAATCGATTTGACCTTGGCGCCTTTTCAAACGCCGGACGATTACTCGAAGCAGATCCGGCTTCGCATCTCTGCGGGCAACTATCCGGATTTGTTCCAGGTTACGTATCCCGAGCTGAAAGAATATGCCGACAAAGGGCTGCTGCTCGATCTGACGCCTTACTTCGGCAAAGAGCTGAAGCCGGCCGGCGACTTCGTTACGTCGCTCGGCAGCGAGCTGTTGAAGAAAGCTTCCTACAACGGCAAAGTGTATGCGGTTCCGCGCAACGGGGACGCTCCGTTCGACGCCTTTTGGATTCGCAAGGACTGGCTCGACAAGCTAAACCTGAAAGCGCCCACAACGCTGGATGAGCTGCTCGCCGTTTCGAAGGCATTTACCGACAACGATCCCGACGGCAACGGCAAAAAAGATACGTACGGCATCCTAGGCGGCGAGTTTTCCGCTTTTGCGCAAGTGCTCGGCGCCTACGGCACAAGCAACCCGTTTGCCGGAGCATTCTATAAGAAAGACGAGAAGTTGATGAACGCGTTCTATGATCCGGGTATGCCGGAAGCGCTTGCGGCGATGAAGAAATTGATCGATGCCGGCGTGGTCGATCCGGAGATTATGACGAATAAATCCAACGAAATTCAGCAAAAAGCATTCCAGGGCAAAGGAGGTATCGTCAATTACCCTTGGACGGGGATCGTCAAGGACGAGTTCGTGACGCAGTACAAGACGGTCAATCCGAAGGCGGAGTGGATCAACATTCCGTCACCGTCGGGACCTGCAGGCCAGTTCGACGGAGCGTTCGATTACGACAGACCGGGACGGTTGCTCGCCATTCCGAAGACGCTGGAGAAGGATAAGGCGAAGCTGCAAAAAGTATTCGATCTGATCAACTACGTCTCCTCGAAGGAAGGCAACGAACTGGTCATGTATGGCATCGAAGGAAAGCACTACAACAAGCAGGACGGCAAGTTCGTGCTAACCGAGCTGATGACCAAGGAAGGCAACTATTTCACGCTGTACCAACTGACTGGTCGTCCGAACGAGTCTTATCTGGCGAACAAATTCCCCAACCAGAAGGAAGTCAGCGCGGCGGCAGCGAACGCGAAGCGGATTCGTCTGCTCGACAGCTCGGTTATTCCGCCGGATGGGTTTAACAAGGCTGACGCCGACCGCTACGCAAAGGAGGAAATGGTAAAGTTCATCTTCGGCAAACGTCCGCTGTCCGAGTATCCGGCGTTCCTCAAGACACTGGAGGAAACGTTCAAGTACAAACTGTACACGGAATCCGCAGAGAAGCAGTTGAAGGAGCAAGGTTTGTTGAAATAACGGTTAGCGCTGGTCCAGACGGCGGTCGCTTCGGCGGCCGCCTGTATGCCAAGACATCGGGGACTCGACATACGTGAAGGAATCTATATGAAACGACTACATATAGGAGGAATCCCGATGGAGACCAACAATCGTACGGACGTCACGCTGGTAATGGAAGAGCAGGGTGAGCAGGCCATGAGCCGCAGAAAGCTGCTGAAGTCGCTCGGCATCGCCGGAGCGGCGCTGGCAGCAGGCAGCTTGATCACGCAGCGAACCGATGCGGCCGCTTTTGAAAGCGTAACCGGTTCGGTCTATGGACTGGCCGAGGACGGATGCTGCTCCCCGGACGAATTCGTCATCAATACGACGATCGCCGTCCTGCGCGCCGCAACGGCCGCCAATCCGGATCATGTCCATTTCGTGCGGGACCTGGCGCAAGAAGGGCATTTCCGCTACGATTCGAGCGATACGACGACGGCGGACAACACGGGAACGGTTCTCGTATCCGCATCCGGTCTGCGTTTCAAGAGATTGTATTCCGGAGCGTTGAACGCCAAGTGGTTCGGCGCCAAGGGCGACGGAGTCAGCGACGACACGGCGGCTTTGCAAAAAGCCGTCGATATCGCCCAGGACCGGGGAGATACGCTGTACTTGCCGACGGCGGACTACATGATCTCCGCCCCGATCGTCATCGGCGCCTCCAAGCGGTCGATCCGCATTGTCGGAGACGGCTATCACAAGGGCTCCTGGATTCGCGCCCATTCCTCGATTACGCCTGCAGCACCGCTGAAAGCCGCGTTCCTATTCGACGATTCGAAGGTTGCGGAACGGTTCGAGTTTTCGGATATCGTCATTCAAGGGGAAACCGGCAAGTTCGAGTACGGCATTTATACGAAGAAGATTTCCCATTCGCTGTTCCGGCGTATCCGGGTCGTGCAGACGAAGGTTGCGGCTATCGGTATCGGTTACGGCTGGTGCAACGATATCGAGACGTGCGAGCTATCATTCAACTTCGGAGACGGCATCTTCTTCACCGCCGACAATGTGAACATGCTGAACGTCGTCAATACGAAGCTGTTCTCCAATGACGGCTTTGCCGCCAATCTGGCCAACAGCTCGCTGACCGTCCGCTTCAACGGTTGTTCCATTGAGAAAAACAAAGTCGGCGGCATATACACCAAAATGCTCAATACGCCGCTCGACATCTCGGACTGCTATTTCGAAGACAACGGATCGGTCGGCTACCAGCTGCAAAACCCGAACCGGCTCATCCGCTCTTGTATCATCATCAACGGAAATACGGCGCCGAACATTATCGCTAACGCGTATCCGACCGGAGCGGTACGGATCACGAACAATATCGTGTCCGTCTCGTCGGACGAGTCGTTCGTCGCCTGCTACTCGGCAGGAAGCAGTCTGGAGATCGGCAACAACACGTTCGTCCGTTACAAGACGCCAGCAGTAACTTACTCTTTACTGCGCACGGGGACAAGCAAGACCGGACTCGGCGCGAAGGTCAACAACTTGCGCATTTATGGAAACGGCGTATGGGAGAACCATAAAACGGCCATGACGCTCAAGACGTTGTGGATTGAGGATTTGGGACAAGCGACGACATTGCTGCACAGCGCCTGGCTTCAAGGTGTGCCGGAGCCGAACTATGCGCCAGCCCCGTCGACGTTCACGTCCGTCTTTAGCGGAGGCGGTGGGGCGATCGCGCCTTCGGCAACCAAGTTTAACGGCAACGACGTATACGAGCTGAGCGGCGCGGCGAACACCGATGTGTTCGGCTTCTCGATCAATCTCGCAGATTACCCGCGGCTTGCCGGCAAGTACGTGTACATTGCCTTCTACGCCCGCGCGTCTGCGGCGAGCACCGGAGCCGTCGCGTATACGAGCCAGTTGAGCATGAACACAACGGCTTATACGCCGGATACGAACTGGCGTCTGATCAGCTACGTCGATCTGATGCCGGCGAGCGGCACCGTTTCGTTCGGCCTGCGCAAAATATCCGCCTCGGCCGGCTCGATTTTGTACGTCTCGCTGCCAGTGTTGAAGGAAGTCGGGGCAGCGACGAACAGCTTTATCGAAGGATAAGGAAGTCCGTTCGTCGGACATACAGGGCGACATCGCGAGCGGCCGATACGTCTGCACCAGCCTCGCAGGGGTACGGACGCGGTTGCGAATGAAGCACTGAAGTGTGACCGGATGTTGCACCAAAATAATAGATATGTTAGAATTTCGCTAACATGGAACGTAAGGAGATGAAGAGGATCATGTAATAGACTTGCCCTGTTAAAGAATAGAGCGGAATTTGTTTTATTCTTTTTGGCAAGAACGTTACCTGATTCTTTTCACTCCAATCACGGGTTCTCTATATTCCCCTTTTTTGGGAATTTCCGTTTTTGAGCGGGAAGAAAGGTCACTTTCTTCCCGCTCTTTCTTTTGTGTCCATGGACAAGGCGAAACGAACGACTAACTCGATTGGAGGAGAAGGAACGATGAGGTTGATTGCGGTCGCAGATGATCGGGTGAGCCGGTTCCCGGCGGTTGGTTCACCCCAAAACATTCGCATGCCGGAGAGTCACCAAACGATCGACAGGTACACGTAGCGATCGGTCTCCAAGCGTTTCGTGCGGAACCTGCGTAGTTGGCTCATGATGGGGGAAGGCACCGCTATACGGTGGCGTTCCTGACGTTTTCTCCGGCGGTAAAGGAGAAGACATGAAGCTGGTCTCAAAATATGAAACGATTCGGCAGCTGCTGATCGATCTCAAACAGCCGTTGTTTCGATATAAACAAGTAATAGATGCGATCTTCAAACAGAGCATCGGTGAATATGAACGAATGACGATGCTGCCCCAATCTTTACGCAATGAGTTGACCCGGACGCTCGGTCCGCGCGTTTGCAGCATGGCTCCGGTTAAGGAGATCACGTCGAGTCAGGTCAGTAAAGTGCTCTACGCCACAAAGGGCGGCGAGTTCGTAGAGGCCGTACAGCTTACTTATGAACGAGGGTGGAAATCTTATTGTATTTCCAGTCAGTGCGGCTGCGGATTCGGATGCAAATTTTGCGCTACCGGCACCATCGGCTTGAAACGAAATCTGACTGCCGACGAAATTACCGACCAATTGCTGCACTTCCGTTTGAACGGACATGCCTTGGACAGCGTCTCTTTCATGGGTATGGGAGAGGCGCTTGCCAACCCGAATGTGTTTACGGCACTAACGATATTGACCGACCCGAAACTTTTTGGTTTAGGACATCGGCGTATTACGATTTCCACGATCGGCTTATTGCCGGGGATCGACAAATTGACGAGGGAGTTTCCGCAGGTCAATCTCACTTTCTCGCTGCATTCGCCCTTCGACGATCAGCGAAGCGAATTGATGCCGATCAACGATCGTTTCCCGATTCCCGATGTACTGAATGCCTTGGATCGCCATATCCGACATACGGGCAGGAAGGTGTACATTGCGTATATTCTACTTCGAGGGGTCAACGACTCGATCAAGCATGCGGAAGCGGTTGCCGGGTTGTTGCGAGGGCGGGGACCGGGGGAGCATCTGTACCATGTCAACCTGATTCCTTACAATTCGACCGAAGTTACGCCTGAACGCTACCGGGCATCCGATGCGCTTCAGATTGAGGCGTTTGTCCAGGTATTGAAGTCGAAGGGGATCAGCATCACGGTTCGCACTCAATTCGGATCGGACATTAACGCGGCGTGCGGCCAGCTGTACCGAACCCAATAACGTTAGTTGCAGCGTGTCTGCGACTGGAAATTCAAACGGCTGCCCCGAGGGGGGCGGCCGTTCACACTATTTATCCCGCATTAATTTCAAACATGCAATTATTAAGCATAATACTGCCGACACTCAAAATAAAGCATAAAGTATCGTGCCGCTACAAAAAATAAAAGGAGCTCCCATCTGATTCGTGCGAAGCTCCTACTTGCCACATCTGAAACCTTGACCTTAATTTGTAACGAAGCCGGATGATGAACCCAATGAATTCCATTTACTTTTGATCGGAATGGTGATATTATCGACTTCGATAGTTATAGAACTGCTGAATAGATTCGGGAGGTGATACGAATGGGAGAAAATCAAGAAGATATGGGGCAAGCCGTTAAACTGTATAAAGCTTTGGGGGAACCTACCCGATTGAAAATCGTCTTACTGCTCGCGAAAGAGAGTAATTTATGCTTCACCGCCATCGGTGAAAAGCTTGAATCGGTTGCAGGCTCTACGCTATCGCATCATCTGAAGCAATTGACGGACTCTGGCTTGATTCATTTTCGTAAGAATGGATCGTTTATTCACTATAACGTCAATCGAGAAATGGCAGAAAAATTCGCGCCCTATTTGTTGGCGTAATTTTTTTAAACATGAGTTCTACAGATTTAGAAATATAGAATTGTTAATGAAGGAGAGAATGATGATGAGCGGTCAAACGAATACGATGGAGATTGGAATTAGCACATTCCTCCATGCAAATCCCGGAAATGGTGTCACACACGCCCAGAGGCTGCGCCAAGCGATAGAAGAGATTCAATTGGCAGATCAAGTCGGCCTTGACGTCTATGCCATCGGCGAACATCATCGAATCGACTACACAAGCTCGTCGCCAGCCGTCATTCTGGCCGCCGCTGCCGCTGCAACGAAGCGGATCCGGCTCTCGAGCGCAGTGACGGTGCTCTCTTCGGATGATCCGGTGAGGGTATATCAGGACTTTGCAACGCTGGACGGTCTGTCGAACGGACGGGCGGAGATCATGGCCGGACGGGGGTCATTCATCGAATCGTTTCCGCTATTCGGCTATGACCTGAAAGATTACGAGGAATTGTTTGAAGAAAAACTGGAACTGCTGCTGAAGATCCGTGCTTCCGATAAGGTGACCTGGCGCGGCAGTCATCGCCCGGCGATGGACAATATGGGCATTTATCCTCGCGCACAACAGGAGCCTATACCTGTCTGGATCGGCACAGGCGGCAACCCGGAATCGGCTGTTCGGGCCGGCTTGCTGGGACTTCCGGTTGTCTTCTCGATCCTGGGCGGGATGCCGCAGAGATTCGCAACCCTGGTGAAGCTTTATAAGGAAGCCGCCGTGAAAGCAGGTCACGATCCGAATAAGCTGCAAATTGCTACGCATTCGCATGGCTTTATTTCGGATACAACACAAGAAGCAACAGAACGGTTTTATCCGGTCATGGCTTCCCAAATGAACCAGATTGGACGAGAACGAGGCTGGGCGCCTTATACACGCGACTCGTACGATGCATCCTGCAGCCTTCATGGCGCTCTTTATGTCGGGGACCCCGAATATGTAGCAGAGAAGATCGTACTACTGCACAACAACCTAGGCTTGACTCGATTTCTGATGTACGTCGATTTCAGCTCGTTGCCGCATCGCGACTTGCTGCGGACGATAGAGCTGCTCGGCACTAAAGTAGCCCCGATTGTCCGTAAGGAGCTCGCCCGTCAGACGTCTGGCCGTAACGATTAAAACAGCGGACGAGCGTGGGAGCAAAGAGACTGACTAGGCCAAGAAATGGCGTTGGCAAAACGAGTAACTTATTTTTTTAATCATGAGTTCCACATATTTAGAACTGTAGAAATGAAAAGGAGACAAACAATATTATGAAAAACTCATGGAAAATTTATATTCTGGCCATGATCAGCTTTTTAGTCGGAACTTCGGAGTTCGTCATTGCCGGCATTCTGGATAGGCTTGCAAGTGATGTTGGAGTTTCGGTAGCGGCGGCCGGGCAGCTGATAACGGTCTACTCGCTTGCTTATGCCATCGGTACTCCGATTCTTATTGCACTCACGGCAAAAATGGATCGAAGAAAGCTTATGCTGTCGGCTTTGGGATTATTTTTCGTAGGGAACTTGATCACTGTCACAACTACAGGCTACGGCATGCTGATCGGAGCAAGAATTATTTTGGCGATAAGCACGGGGGTCTTTATGGTTGTCGCTCTGACCTTTGCGGCCAAGATATCTCATCCTGGAAGACAGGGCAGCGCTATCGCTACGGTTCTCTTGGGCTTTAACCTCGCGCTCATTCTCGGGGTCCCGCTTGGGAGGATCATTGCGGACTCGTATGATTGGAGAATCATCTTCACGGGGATCGGCGTTCTTAGCTTGATCGCGATGTTGGTCCTTTTGCCGACGATTCCGAAATCGGAAGGAGAGGCTCCCGTTCCTATCCGGGAACAGCTCGCCTTGTTAAAAAATCCCCGAATCTCAGTCGCGCTGTCCATCAGTTTTTTCTGGATATTGGGATATATGATTCTGTACACTTATATAACGCCGTTTCTTCTGACCATTACGGGGATGAGCGAACGGATGGTAAGCATCGGGTTGTTTGTGTTTGGACTGGCCAGTCTCCTGGGCTCCCAAGTTGGCGGCTACGGTGCAGATAAATGGGGCGTCCACCGCACGATGATAGGAGGCTTGCTCTTCCACTCCGGCATATTATTTTTACTGACGGCGTTCTCCCATTCGTCCATGTTCGTGTTACCTTTGCTTATGTTTTGGTCCTTTTTCGCTTGGTCGACGGGGCCGGTTCAACAAGTTTATTTAATCGGCATGGCTCCTCAGGCTTCGGGGATCATCCTGAGTTTGAACAATTCTATCGTGCAGTTGGGCATGGCTGTAGGGGCTGTAATCGGGGGCGTCATTGTAGAAAGCATCTCTCTTTCAGCAGTCGGTTGGTTTGGTGGAGTTGGCGTCGCAATCGGACTCATCCCGGCTATTTATGCTTTATCCATGCGTCGAAGATCTGCAATAGTGGAACAAACATTGAGCGTAACCGATAAAGCGGAAGTTTGAAAAGATTTTCTAGAGAAAGTGAGCCGGCCCTCAGAGGTACCCGAGGGCCGGCTTTTTTTGCGTGTTCGGACGTTTTGGGACAGATGCCCAAAAAATGGGCTATTGACTCAGTAACAAACGCGGAGTGTCGACCATAAGCTGGGATCATGTCAATAAGAAAAAAATTACTGGAGGTTTTTCACATGACCAATTTTCAAAATGAGCTTCAGCAGTTGGATGTTTCGCAGTTCCAAGCAACTGAAATGACGCCTTGGGAGCAGCAGCAGCAGGCTCAATATTTTGCTGGCCAGTATCCGAACGGCCAAGTGCCGGTGGACCCGTCGCGTCTTTGCGTCGGATTTTGCGCCGGATCTTGTGTCGGATTTTGCTCCGGATTTTGCGGCGGGTTTTGCGCCGGAACTTGTGGCGGGTTTTGCGGCGGCTTCTGCGGCGGCGTTCGCTGTCATAATTGCGGGGGCGGGGGCTTCTGCCATCAATGCGGTGGCGGCCACCGCTGCCGCTGACGCCTTCGTCTTCTCTTTCGGATTGCAGTAAACCGATCGCCCCTGCACGGCACTGTGCAGGGGCGATTTTCTATTCCCTAGGAGATGTCTGACATGATGGACATATAGAAGTACATATGATGTAGAACGACGATTGCAAATTGGAGTACAGCGTTTGGCTAGGAGGGCTGAGATGTCAAAGTTGACCCCGTCTGCGCGCCTTCAGGTAAAGGCGGATACCTTTTTTTTGCCGGTTCAGAATGACGGCGTCTATTTCCGAAACAATGTCGGCACGTTCCACATGAAAGGCGAGATGATTGACCGCTGGCTGGAAAAGCTCGTCCCCATGTTCAACGGAGAGCATACACTGGCGGAATTGACGGACGGGCTATCCAGCCCGTACCGGGACCGGGTGTACGAAATCGCGGAAGCGCTTAGGGAAAAAGGCTTTGTGCGGGATGTGAGCCAGGATCGCCCGCACGCTCTTTCGGAGCAAACGGTCCGCAGGTATGCAGGGCAAATCGCTTTTCTAGACAGCTTCGGCGATTCCGGCGCTTACCGGTTTCAGCATTACCGGCAGGCCGAGGTGCTCGCGGTCGGCTCTGGCCAGATCTTTTCCGCGCTTGTGTCGTCGCTGCTTGAATCGGGTCTGCCCCGGTTCCGCATGCTGATTACGGATCCGCTGCCGACGGATCGGTATCGGCTTTCGGCTTTGGCGGAGCACGCTCGCCTGACGGACCCCGAAGTGGAGATCGGGGAAGCTGTACTGCCGAACAAGGGTATCGATGGTTGGAGGGAAGCCGTGCGGCCGTTCCAAACGGTCCTTTATGTTTCCGAGCAGGGCGATTGCGAGGAGCTGCGGCTTCTTCATCAGGCATGCCAAGCGGAACACAAAACGCTGCTTCCCGCCGTGCGTACGCATCAGGCCGGCCTCGCGGGCCCGTTCGTGCAGCCGGAGAGTACGGTCTGTTGGGAATCTGCATGGCGGCGCATCCACGAGTCCGAAGTGTTCAAAGATCAGGAGAGGTTTGCTTTCTCCTCAACCGCGGGGGCGCTGCTCGCGAATGTGATTGTGTTCGAACTGTTCAAGAATGTAACGGGCACCGCCGAGCCGGAGCTGAGAAACTCGCTGTATCTGCTTGATTTGGAAACATTGGAAGGAGGCTGGCACCCCTTACTGCCGCATCCGTTTGCTACTGGAACATTCAACGCCGCAGCTAACTGGGTGGATGACGTGGAGCTGCGGCTCGAGGAAGGGCCGAAAAGCGGCGCAGTGAACGGTCTGTTTGCGTACTTCAGCAAGTTGACTTCGGACCGCACGGGAATTTTCCATAGCTGGGAGGAGGGGGAACTTGGCCAGCTGCCCTTGTCACAGTGCCGGGTTCAGGCAGTCGATCCGCTGTCGGAAGGACCAGCCGGGCTGCTGCCGGACATCGTTTGTTCGGGATTAACGCATGGGGAGGCACGGCGTGAAGCGGGGCTGGCCGGTCTTGAGGCGTATGTGTCGCGTCTTGCGGGGCTTCTCGTCAATACCGAGCAGCTGATCGGGGTCGGTATCGGGGAGACGGCCGCAGAAGGCGCGACTCGCGGACTGCAGGCTTGCTTGACGAAGCATTTGGAGGCGCGGCTGACAGACCGGAAGCCGTCTGTCGTTCGGGTTCGGCTCGGCCAGATTGACGACGAGCCATGCCGGTTTTATTTACAGGCGCTGACCACGTTGCGGGGCACACCGACGATCGGGCTTGGAGAAGAGGTGTGCGGATTTCCCGTCGTATGGGCAGGCACGGAGGATGGATGGTTCGCTGGCACCGGCTTGACCGTGACAACGGCGCTGCGCAGGGCTTTGCAAGCGTCGCTGATGAAGGCGCAAAACGGATCCGCATGCCGCGTGCCGCAGGCCGTGGAGGCGAGTGCCGCGCTGCTTGATTCGGGCGCCCAGCTGGAGCTTTCCGTCCCGGCCGAGGAGTCGGAGGCGAAGCCGGATCGGGTCAGGGACGCGATGCGGGAGCTGAAAAGAAACGGCCGGGAATTTTTCTTAATAGATTTGGCGGTGGAGCCGTTTTTGCGTGACGGTCCTGCAGCTGTCTTCGGCGTGCTGCTGGGAGAGGGGGAAGCCGGATGAGTGCGGTCGTAGCCGTTGTCGGAGAAGGAGTGCTGGCGGAGCTGGTGTGCGGGGAGCTGATCTCCGAGTGCCGAATCGTTCGTTTGGCCCATATCGGGGAGGGCTTGCCGGAAGATGCGGAATTTGCCCTTGTGCTGAACGATGCCTGGCATCCAGCCGTTCACCGCGAGGTGGAAGAGGAGCTGCAGGCGGCCGGCATTCCGTGGCTTCGCGGTTTCGTCGCTATCGGCGAAGGCGTTATCGGGCCGCTCGTCAGGCCTGGCCAGTCTGGATGCTCCAGGTGCGCCGATACCCGGCGGCTTATAGCGGGGCGCGACCGAAGGGAAATGTGGGGACTGCAGCAGCGGTTGACGGAGAGCGGGGGAATCCAGTCTGATGCATGGGCATCTCGCACGGGACTCCTGCAGATGGCGCATCTGCTTGCGACGGAATCGCGGAACGTGCTGCGGGGTATCCGTTCCCGAACGGAAGAGCGCGTGGTTTTGGTCAATCTCAAGACGTTGAATAGCTCCAGCCATTTCTTCCTGCCGGACCCGTTGTGTCCCGTATGCGGACGTCTGCCTGAAGATTCGCGGGATGCGGCCCGGATCTCGCTGAAGCCGTCTCCGAAAGTCGGAGAAAACATCTACCGCAGCCGATCGCTTCAAGAGCTGAAAGCATTTCTGACCAGGGACTATCTCGATTACAAGATCGGATTTCTGAACGGAAAAATGCTGGATCTGGTTTCGCCCTTGGCCGATGCGACCGTAAATCTTCCGATGTTAGAGCAGGACGAGGTGACGGCAGGCCGGACGAATAGCTATGCCGATAGCGAGCTGTCGGCTATTCTGGAGGGCTTGGAGCGTTATTGCGGCATGGCGCCGCGCGGCAAGCAGCCGGTTGTTCGCGGCAGCTATCGGCAACTGGCGGGGGAGGCGCTCGATCCCGTGACGGTCGGGCTATATGCGAAGGAGCAGTACGAGCTGCCTGGATTTCCTTTTAGACCGTTCGATCCCGATGCCGAGACCGATTGGGTCTGGGGGTACTCGTTTGCGCAAGAACGCCCGATTTTGGTGCCGCAGTGGCTTGCATATTACAGCTCTCCATGCCGTCAAGGCTTCGTGTACGAGACATCCAACGGCTGCGCCTTGGGCGGAAGCTTGGAGGAAGCGATCCTATACGGGATGCTGGAGGTCGTGGAGCGCGATTCGTTCTTGCTGACATGGTACGCGCAGCTGCCGCTTCCCCGAGTAGACCTACAATCCTCCGGAGACCGCGACCTGCAGCTTATGGCGGACCGGTTGCGGGCCGTTGCCGGTTTTGACGTGTTCTTGTTTAACGCGACGATGGAAAATGGGATTCCTAGCATTTGGGCGGTGGGGAAAAATAGAAAGGCTAATGGATTGAATCTTATCTGCGCAGCCGGAGCGCACCCGGACCCGGTACGGGCAGCGAAAGGGGCAGTTCACGAGCTGTCGGGGATGATGCTCACACTAGACCACAAATTCGAGGAGAACCGGGAGGACTATGTGCGGATGCTCCACAATCCTTCGCTGGTTGGGGGCATGGAGGACCATTCCATGCTGTACGCCCTGCCGGAGGCGGAGCCGCGGCTGAGCTTTTTGCTGGAGGAAAACCGGCCGATGCGAACGTTCGCACAAGAATTTGGACCCGCTGCAAAGAACCAGGATTTGACCGAAGACCTGAAGGCGATGATCGATAAGTTTCTCCGGCTGCATTTGGACGTAATCGTGGTTGACCAGTCGACACCGGAGTTGAGGCGTAACGGGCTGCACTGCGTAAAAGTGTTGATACCCGGCATGCTTCCGATGACGTTCGGCTACCCGTTTACCCGGTTGGCGGGGCTGGAGAGGGCGCTTCGAGTGCCGAGCGAACTCGGGTACACGGATCGGCCTTTGCGTCCGGAGGAGCTCAATGCTCATCCGCATCCGTTCCCTTAAATGAGCGGGCCCATGTCGGCTAATGCCAAACCGCGGTATCACTACAGGGAGGGGGAAGCAGGATGAGTCTGGAAGCGTTTCTTAGCCAGCTTCATGCCGACGGCAATACGAGCGGGCTGCCCGGCTGGGAGGTCGATTGGGACGATGCGCCGCTTGCCTATAAGCTGTATCGCGGCTTGCCGACTCTTCCGCTGTCCTCGGATATCCCGATGACGTTGGAAGAGCGGACAACGCCTGTTGAACCGAGCCTGAAAGACATCGGCCATTTTCTCTGGTACGTCTACGGGCTGACGCAAGTAAGCGATTCGACAGCGGCACCGTTGCGAACGTACCGCAGATTCGTCCCTTCCGGCGGAGGGCTGTACCCGAACGAATTGTACGTATACCTCCGCAAAGAAGCAGGCGTTCATGGACTCTACCATTACGATGCAGCGCATCACCGTCTGGTGCAGCTGCGCGAAGGCGATTACGATTCGTATTTGGCCCGGGCTCTTGGCAGCCGCTGTGATCTATCCTCATGCTTCGGCGTTGTGTTTGTATCGACAATGACTTGGAAAAATGCTTTCAAATACAACACCTTTGCCTATCGTCTGCAAGGGCTTGATTCGGGCGTACTGCTAGGGCAGCTTCAAGAAGCGGCGAAACGGTTCGGTTATGCATCCAGCGTGCATTTCCGGTTTCTGGACCGAGCCGTGGGCCATCTGCTCGGGCTATCCGGCTCGGAGGAGAACGTTTATGCGGTCATACCTCTTTCGGTAAAGCGCGACATCGCAAGGATCGACGATGCCGGCGGTACGCCGATGCAAGTCGCAGCCGATGAGCTGTGCCGTGAGCTTCCGGCCGTTCAGCATGATTATTACGTGCGTTCGAGATCCGTTAAGAAGATTCCGCAGCTGACCCAGATGAACGAAGCGGCGAAGCTCGATACGCTGTCGCCGTTTCGCCGCTTCGAGCCCGTCCATCGGACGGAAAGCGGACTTCAGACTGTCTATTTGCCACCGGTGAAGCGGCTAAACTTCGATCTGGCGGCGACCAGCCGAGCCCGGCATTCGCCCGAAAGCGAATTCGTCTTGAGCCGTGTAACGGCGGAGCAGCTCGCCGCGCTGCTGCAGGAAGCAGCGGCTTCCTTCGCGTATCGCAACGATTTGGATGGCGAGAGAGAGGCGCCTCCGCATCGTGTCGCGTTATACGGATGCTTCTATAACGTCGAAGGCGTACCGGACGGTGCTTATCGTTATGACGCAGCCGCCCACGCTCTCCGGCGCGAACTGGCCGGCGATCATCGGCCCCGGCTGCAGCAGGGGATGACCCTGCACAACGTCAATTTGTTTCAAGTGCCGATCTGTTTGCACATCGCGGGTGATGACGATCACCTGATTCCGCAATTGGGGTATAGAGGGTACCGTATTCAGCAGATGGAAGCCGGCATGCTCCTGCAGCGCCTGCTGCTGGCGGCGTCCGCTCTCGGCTTGAGCGGGCGTCCGCTGCTTGGCTTTCAGGCCGGAGCGTGCGACGAGCTTTACCGGATGTCCAGGCATGGACGAACTACCCTTGTCCAGATCCCGATCGGCTGCTGCCTTCCCCGTCCCCGTCTGGAGGGAGGTTTGCATAGCTAGGATAAACTGGATATCTCCTAGATGCGGATGCGGTTATTTTCGCTATCTACCCGATGCATGTGGAGTCGGTCAATTGAAGGTTCGAAGAAATCAATCGCCAAGCGCGGACGAGGACGGAGCGAAATTCGTCCTTCCGAATGCGCTCCGTATGGACGATCATGTCATGCAGCCGTTCCCGTTGACCCGAAAGAACAATTTGTCCCCATGGTCCACTTCATCCGTTTTCGGAAAGGAGAACGCGATTTGGCGCACATCGTTAATCGTAATAGCCACGCCCTTCGCCTCTTTGAAAGGTTGCAATAAACCAACTGTTTCCGAATTCATCTTTAATACCGCCGTTTCGTTCTCCATACGGCATGTCCGCAGGTTCATACAGAGAAACCGCTCCCGCTTTCAAGGCTCGCCTGTAGCACTCATCCGTGTTGCGGACAAAAACATGCAATGAAGTTTCATTGGCCGGCCAAGCCTCATTAGCATCCGATACTTCGACGATCCCATGTCCGATTCGCACCTCGGCATGGGTAACCTTCCCCTTTTCATCCGTCGTGCGGTGAAGCACTTCCGCATCGAAAACGGCTTGCATAAAATCCAACAATCGATCGGCGTGCTCCGCACGCAGTGTGGGAACAACTGAAGAATAGCTTTTAGGGGTCCACTCGTTTCCCATCTTAATGTCCTCCTCTTGTTAAAGTGTGAAAGGCATTCAGCGATAAGCTGGTTTGTGCTCTGTTCATCAATAAATGTTACAACAACCATCACACGTTGTATTGTAAATAATTGACCCCATCCGTCATAAGTGAACATGATTGTGATGTCTACCGGGAATCGTTACATAATCAGTCGGGCTCAAGCCGGAAAAAGCGCGGAAATCCTTAATAAAATGAGACTGATCGTAATACCCGCAATCCAATGCGATAGCTGACCAATCTGTCATTTTTTGTCGTTCATTCCTTTCCCTTAGCACTTCTTGAAATCGTCGGATACGGCTATAACGTTTGGGTGTATAGCCGGTTTCCCTCTGGAACAGTTCGATAAATCGTCTGTGACTGATGCCGATTTGGTCAACAATGTGTTGAACGTGATCCGTCTGTGCGTTTTTCTTGCTTACATGCTCAATCGCATATTGAACCGCCGGATGTCTATCAAGTGGCTTGACCGCCAATTGCAGCAACCGATCGTGAAGACGATGAAACATTTGTTCGAAAGTTGGCAATTCGAGCAGTTCCTCACGCAGTTTTCCGGCCAAATGCCCCCAAATCGCATCCATCGACAGCATGACATTATGTAATTGATCGAGCGGATAACCAATAAATGGATAGGCGCCACCCGGTTTGAAATGGATTCCAATCACTCTCGTTACTAGCGAATTGCAGATTACGAAATGTCTAGAATGAGGTCCACAGACAAATACAGGGTTGAGTCGCAATGTCTCGTTCGACGCGGTTGCCATGAGGACTTGATCAGCAGTTAAATCAATAATGAGATCGACGGAGCCGTCCGGTAAGGAAAGCTCATTTTGACATGCCGTATTTTGGCTTTCCATGTACCAAAAATAATCCACGAATGCCGATAATAACCCAGGCGGTTTGTAGGTGTGGATGATCATGCCGAAACAACTCCTTTTACACATATATAGCTAATTATAACGTTTAGCGTTTGATTGAACGCGATAAGATTGATTTAATATCCACTTATTTTGGAATCCGCTGCCTGCGGGGGTGTAAGTAGTAAAATAATCACTATCTAACGCGTGTACAATAAGAATTCGAAACATGTGGAGTGCCTAATATTGCTGATGCGTAATGAGATGTGACAGTACTGCTCAAGTCTACGTTGAAGGGGACTCTTGCGATGTGCAAGGTCTCCTTGAAATATGGGAGTATAAAGTTCCTGGTCCAGATGGTCACTATATATTATCTATAAAGCATACAGGGAATGCGTAGCATTTTAATCATCAGTTTGACTACATGCAAGGCAGATTAGAACGAAATCTGATTTTACAAGGAGTTTTGCATTGGATTTCCTAAAGGACAATTGTCTAGAAGAACCCTACAAAAATATCATTATTCGCTCATATGTCCCGACTAGAACACCTCATAGAAGAACAGATCACAAAAAGAGGATTGATTCTTTTTTGAAAGAAGATGTTAATCCGGATTTGCACTAGGTGTTCTGCACTCCTCACCTGCTCGGATCGGGGGTAGACCTTGGCGATTTTCAAGATCCAACGGATGATCAAAATACATACTAAGTGGAGCTGATAAATTCGAACGTGCCAGCTCCTTCAGATAGCCCCATGTGCGAACCATCTCTCGTACATGGGGTATTTTGTTTGGATCACCCATTCACCCAAGCAGAGATTGAATGAGTTCTCACAGATGCCCGAATAAGGGGTGAAAAATTTGTAGGTATTTAGTATAATAGTAATGTGGATATTTTTCCCATATACGTACTTACGGAGGAGATCTATATTACTGATCCAACAAAATACCTGCAATTAAAACTGAACCAAGTGGCTTCGAGGCACCTTTCAGATAAAGTGGCACTCTTCCGTGGGTTCTACGATGATATTGCTGATGAAAGGCTTAAAGAGTTGTTTGCAATATTTCATATGCAGTTTAATAATCTGTTCGCATACATGAACCAGAAACGCTACGCAAATGGCGGAGGACATTATAATGCGGATGCAAGTCGTGATCTCATTGATTTGATTGAACAGGAAAGAGTAATTCAAGCTACGCTTAAAGGTGATTTTGCTTTTGAAATTATTGCAGGCCTGTTGAATAACCACAAAATGGTAGAAAAAGAGCCGTCAACCCGGTAAACTGTT
>NZ_BAAAYO010000005.1:0-369772 GCF_039536325.1 Paenibacillus hodogayensis | reverse complement strand
GAAGCTGAACGCCGTGAGGTCCTTCGCGCTGCTCGCTGCCACAGTTACCGTCACCGTGTAATTCTTCGTTGTCCCGTCCTGAGCCGTGACCGTGTAGACAACCGGCGACGTAAAGTCGTTCGGCGTCAGTCCGCTTAGTTGCGGAACTACTCCTACCGTCACCGTCGAACTTGGGGAGCTCGTAAACGTCGCAATCAGCGAAGTTACCGGTGTGCCAAAGGGAACCGTCACTTCAACATTGGTCCCATTGATCGTTCCTACCGCCGCCGGCGAAAAACCTGCGAAGCTGAACGCCGTGAGGTCCTTCGCACTGCTCGCTGCCACGCTCACGGTGTACGTCACCTTTGTGATTCCGTCCTGCGCTGTTACTATAACCTTATTGCCGGAAGCTAAAGCGGTCGCCACAGTCAATCCGTCCGCCTCATACACCTCGAACGTCGCATATGGAGCCGGCGTGATCGCTGTCTTCAATTCAGCTAGCGTCGTCCCGTATGGGATGCCCGTTATGCTTTCGCTCGACGTTCCGCCTGTGCTGACGATTCCGATCGTGGAAGTAATCGTAGCAATAGCGCTTAATGCCTGCCAATTTGCATACAATGTCGTGTTGGACAGTATGGTGTACGGATCTCCCGGCTTATAAAGCGTACCCGTCCCGTTCGCCAGAGTGTTCCATCCGTCGAACCGGTACCCCGTCTTGGTTAAGTCCAACGTCCCCGAATAAACGCTCGCTGTGACTCCCGGCATATACGAGCGACTGAACGGAACGGTCCCGTTTGTGCTCCCATTCCCGTCATAGTCCAAATAAGCCTGAATGTTCGGCAAATAAGGATATCCTCCATTATGCACGGAATCTATCGTCCATGTATTCGAAAAATCCCACCTGTTCGCTTGATCCGCTTCGTACGTGCTCTTACTTTGCATAGCGGCTGTCGACTGGCCGTCGCCTCCGTAAGAAACCGTTTGTCCGGTTGTCGTTATGTCATAAAAACTGTTTATCGTCGTTCCTATGTAGCCCGCACCGATCAAGCCGCCTGTTTCTCCATCTCCGCTCACTTTCCCTGTGGCATAAGTTCTGCTGATGGTTCCGTAGATGTTGTAGCCTAGCAAGCCGCCTACATAATCGCTACTGGCTTTCCCGCTTACTTTCCCTGTCGCATAGCTGTCGCTGATCGTTTTTTGGACGTTGTACCCGACAAGTCCGCCTACACCTGTCTTTCCGCTCACATCGCCCGAAGCGTAGCTGGTGCTGACCGTCCCATCGGAGTCGTACCCAACCAAGCCGCCTACGTAGTAGAATCCGTCTACTTTGCCAAGGGCATAACTGTTGTTGATTTCTCCAGTGAAGTTTCCAGCCAAACCGCCTACATAAGAACTTTCATCTCCACCGCTTATCTCTCCCGCAGCGTAGCTCTTGCTAATAACAGCATCCGCCAATCCGCCGATCAAACCGCCCAGAGACTGACTTTCGTAACCGCCGCTCACATTCCCAAAGGCGCGGCTATGGCTGATCTCTCCGTCTATGCCGTAACCGACCAAACCGCCCAGATCATTACCTCCGCTTACATTCCCCGAAGCATAGCTCCCGCTAATATCCAACGGCTGGCTCCAGCCGACCAAGCCGCCTACAAAAAAACTCTGGTCCTTTCCAATCACATTCCCAGAAGCATGGCTGTCTCGGATCGGTCCGTTTATGTTGTCGCCGACCAGCCCGCCTACGCTGCTTCCATCATTTCCGTTCACTTCCCCGGTGGCGTAGCTGCGGTTGATCTTTCCCAGATAGTTGCGACCGACCAAGCCGCCTACCGAACCGTCTCCGCTCACGTTCCCCGTTGCATAACTTTGATTAATCTCATAGTTGCTCGTTTTATTGCCGATCAACCCGCCTACGTTTCGAGTTCCGCTCACATCTCCCGATGCATAGTTGTTGCTGAAGGTTACGGATTCGTCGGAACCGACCAAGCCGCCTATATCTTTGCTCCTTCTTCCGGCAGTCACTTTCCCAAGTGCGTAGCTGTTTACGATCTCGCCACTGTTGATCCAGCCTACCAAGCCGCCTACGTCTTCGCTGTTCTTTCCGACGGTTACATCTACGGAGGCATAGCTGCTGATGATGGACCCGTCATCCCCCACGGAGTACCCGACCAAGCCGCCTATACTTGCGCTATCGTCTCCGGCGCTTACGGTTCCAGCGGCATGACTGTCGCTAATCGTTCCGTTGTAGCTGTATCCGACCAGACCGCCTGTATTGTAAACTCCGCTCACGTTCCCTGAAACGTAACTGGCGCTTACCGTCCCTCCATCGTTATAGCCTACCAATGCGCCCACAAACTGCATCCCCTGGACCGATGCATTCTCCAGCTTCATACGAGTGAGGGAACTGCCGCTATCGATGTAACCGAATAATCCCACATACTCGTCTTCGACTTTACGGATCGCAAGTCCCGTTATTTTATAAACGTCGCCATCGATATGGCCTTTAAACGGGGTGTCGCTGTTTCCGATCGAAGCCCAATCGGCGTAACCGCTCAAATCTATGTTGCTTGTCAATTTGAAATAAAGGTTGGCGTTTAAATAGGGGCCCCTGATCTTATTCAACTGTTCGGCCGTACCAATCAGGTAAGGAGCCGCGGACGTCCCGCTCCCGGAAAAGTCCCCTGCGGCGAATGCTTTGCCGTTTCCCCAAAAGGTTCCGGGCAGCGTGCCGAATATGATCATTATCGTAAGTATCAGTATGACTCCTTTATGTCTTGCTTTCTGCATTCCTCTTTCTCCTCTCGGTCTATTCCTTTCCTTGATTGTTTCAAGGAGGTTTCGCAGGGACGCTGATTTCGCAGATGGAAAGATGTGCATCCTGAAATCAAGTCTACCGCAGCCCAATAAAAGAATAATGAAAAACGCGGATAGTAAATAAACAAAAACCGCGAAGCGGTAAGCTTTCGCGGTTTTTATCCACAACACAAATTTTTTTTCGCCGGTATATCCGTTCAAAAACAACTCGCGCAGAGCGATCCCCCCGCCATTCGGCATAGAGATCGAGTCAAGAGCCTGTCGAACGGTACCGCTTGACCCCAAACCGCCATACGAGCAGGCACGGCACGATGAATACCATGCCCGCGAGCGGCGTAAGCATGTACAGCACCCCGCTGCCCTCCACCTTGTCGAGCACGTACATAAGCGGCAAGTAGTTGACGCAGCCAAACGGAATGACGAAGGTAAAGAAACGGGTCACCCATTTGTGATAAATGCTGAGCGGATATTGCGACATTTCCCGCCCCCCGTCCGTAAAAATGTTCGCCACCTCCATCCCTTGAATCGTCCAGAAGCTGAGCGTGGCCGCAAGAATGAAAATGCCGGTGAAGATCAGCACGCCGCTTGCGATCATAAACAGCAGGGTGAGCAGCTTAAGTGCGCTCCAGTGGACCGTCAAGCCGGATAGCGCCACTCCAAGCACGAGCGCGCTTTGCAGTAAGCGGCCGAAGCGGGTAAACTCGAATTTGGAGCCGAGCACTTGGATCACCGTTCCCCGCGGTCGGACAAGCAGCCGGTCGAATTCGCCGCTGACGACCAGACTCGGAAAAGCGTCAAACCCCCGGGCGAAGCATTCGCTAATCGCAAACCCCATATGAATAATGCCGAAGCATAGCGCCACCTCGTAAAAATCCCATCCCTGGATCTGCCCGAACCGCTCGAATAGAAAGTACAGGCCGGCAAACATCGAAAACGGCACGAAAAATTGCCCGATCGTCAGGAGCAGGAACGAAGCCCGGTACTGCAATTGCGACTTGAGCAAAATGAGCAAATAGTGGAAAAAGAGTCTCATCGTCCCGTTACCCTCCTTGTATGACGACCCGGCGCAAAGCCCGGCCGAATGCGACTCGTCCGAGAACAAGCAGCGCGGCCAGCCAGATCAGCTGCTGAACGATGCCCAGCCCGACGGCGGAGCCCGCGATATGCCCGGAATATACCCGGAACGGAAAGTCGCCGGTTAAATGAAAGGGCAGGCAAACGACGATGTTCTGCATCCAATCCGGCATCATCGGTACGGGAACGACCATGCCGGCCAGAAACTCTCCCAGTACCCCGAACAGCAGAATAGAGCCGGTCGGCGACATCGTGTAAAACACGGAAAGGTAAATAAACATGCCGATGGCAACCAGCAGCATCAAGCCGAGCAGCAGGGAGACGACGAATAGGGCGAATGTCGTCCACGACGAGGGCACCGTCATCCGGTAAGGTTTGGGCAGCAGCATGGCAACGAGAAGAATCGGCAGGCAGCGCAGCAGCGCGCTCGACAGTCGTTGGGCAATCAGCTTGGCATACCAGTATCCGTAAATGTCGGCAGGCCGGCACAGCTCGTAGGCGATATTGCCGGTCGTGATCAGATTGAACAGCTCGTTGTCCCGAAACCAGAGCACGACGAATGCCAAAAACGCCTGCTTTAACCATAAATAGGTCACAAGCTCAGGAAACGACATCGGCGGCTCTACCCCGGATTGGGCGTAGAACGCTTCGAACAGCATAATGTACAGGAAGCCGAAAAAAAACTGCGTCGCCACGCCCGCAAGAGCGGCCGCCCGGTACTGCATGCCGAGGATCAGGCGAAGCTTCAGCACGGAATAGTAAGCTCTCATATTTGGTGCTCCTTATATAACCTCACGATAACCTCCTCGATGGACTGCGCCTCGATGGCGACGTCCAGCAGATCGACCTGCTCGGACAGTTCGCCGATCACGCTGGAAATGCGCGCCCGTTCCATATCGACGGACAGGACGGCCCGGCCGGGGGTGCGCGACAGCAGGGTGACGCCGGGTATGGCGATCGGGCGGTTCGTTTCGCGGTAATCGACCGTAATCGTTTTATGCGTGCCGAACCGGGCCCTTAACTCGCCAAGCCTCCCGTCATACAGCAGGGAGCCTTTGCCGATCAGCAGGATGCGGCTCGCCAGCGCCTCGATATCGTTCATGTCGTGGGTCGTCAGGATGACCGTGACGCCCCTCTCCTTGTTGATCGTCTGGATAAACTGGCGGACGGCGATTTTGGAGACGGCGTCAAGCCCGATGGTCGGCTCGTCAAGGAACAGGATGTCCGGACTGTGAAGCAGCGAAGCGGCAATCTCGCAGCGCATCCGCTGGCCGAGGCTCAGCTGGCGGACCGGCGTGTGCAGGATGCCTTGCAGATCGAGCGCTTCTATAAGCAAATCGCAGGTGGCCCGGTACGAAGCGGCGGGAATCCGGTAGATGTCTTTCAGCAGCTCGAACGAATCGATGACCGGTACGTCCCACCAGAGCTGGGAACGCTGGCCGAAGACGACGCCAATATGCTTCACGTAAGCGGTGCGCTCCTTCCAGGGTGTATAGCCCATGATGCTGCACGAGCCCGAATCCGGTACGAGAATGCCGCTTAACATTTTGATCGTGGTCGATTTTCCCGCACCGTTCGGGCCAATGTATCCGACGATCTCTCCCTGCGGTATGGAAAAGGAGATGTTCTGGATTGCCTGGACCGTCGTATGCTCCCGCACGAACAGCGCCTTGAACGCTTGTCCGAGCCCCTTGGAACGCTTGGCCACCTGAAACGATTTGCTTAACCCTTCAACGGAAATCACGTTGTCTCTTCGCCTCCCTAACCATAGTTGAACCGTTCGTCCGCTTCCGAACTCTTTTAATAGAAGCAAGTTTTCATTCTAGTCGTCCGGGCGGGACCGTTCAAGGGAAAGAATCGCTAAAAGAAAAAAGAAAGACACCCTCTCGGATGTCTCGGCAATCGCTCGGATGTACGCCTCGTTGCGGCTTATGTCCCTGTATAGATTAGTCTTTGGACGGAGCGGATTCCGTCAGCTGCTTTGGCTGTTCCGCCGGACGCTCGTCCGGGTCGCCGACCCGCAAGCCGTTCTTGAATTCCCGCATCATCATGCCCGCTCCGCGTCCGAGCTCCGGCAGTTTCTTCGGCCCGAACAGCAGCAAGGCGACTAAAATGATCGTAATGATATGAGAAGGCGCAAGCATATCTCCCATTCGCCATTCTCTCCTTTCCTCTTGAATACTCCCTATTATAACCGATAACGCGGGGAGAGAGGTACTTATAAATCGAAATAAAACGATACGCCGCGCTCGGTGTTGACGACCCCGAACCGGCTCTCGTGCAGCTCCAGAATCAGCTTGACGATGGCCAGTCCGAGCCCCGTCCCTCCGGTTTTCCGATTGCGCGACCGTTCTCCCCGGAAGAAGCGCTCCCAGATCAGATCCATCTGATCGTCCGGAATCGGCTCCCCCTCGTTCTCGATCGCCACGCTGACCCGCTCTTGCTCGCTGTCGATTCTTACCGTAATCTCGCTGCCGGGCACGGCATGGCGGATCGCGTTCATCATCATATTGAACAGCACTTGCTCGATCTTGACCGGATCGGCGTTCACCGACTGTTCGTTGGCGGAGATGGTGACGACCTTGAGCTCTTTTTCGTTCAGATGGTGATACAGCTTGTCGACGATATCCTCCATCATCTCGCTGATGGAAAATACGCTTTTCCTTAGCTTGATCGTCTTCGACTCCAGCTTCGTCAGGTCGAGCATATCGCGGACAAGCTCCTCCATCTTCTCCGTTTCGTCCAGAATGACCTCGATATATCGGTCCCGCTTGCTCTCGCCCACTCCGTCCTTCAGCCCTTCGGCGAATCCTCTGACGACGCTGAGCGGCGTCTTCAGCTCATGCGAGGCGTTCGACATGAACTCCTTCTGCATATGCTCGATCATCTGCTTGCGGTCCATTTCCTCCCGCAGCTGGCCGTTAGCCTGCTTCAGCTCCAATAGCGTCACATCGAGCGCCTCCGACAAGCTGTTCAGGCTGTTGGACAAACTGCCGATCTCGTCGTTGCGGCGGATCGGCGACTTGGCCGAGAAATCGAGCTTGGCCATGCGGAGCGCCACGCTGTTGAGCGACAGGATCGGCTTGGACACGATACGGGAAAAGACGATCGACAGCAGCAGAATGAGCGCGAAACCCCCGATTCCGATGTAAATGTAAAACAATTGCAGCGCATCGTACGCTTCGCTGATCTGCTGCAGCGAGGTGAAGGTGAATACCAGCTCGGCCAGGTCGCCGTCGCGCATGATCGGCTGGATGGCGATGAAGCTGCGCACCCCGCTCCATGCGTCCGTCCATTCCTCCTCGATCCGGTCTCCGTTTTTCAAGATGGCCGAGTGCGCCTCGGACAGCGGAAACCATTCCTCGAGTGCAAGCGAGAGCATCCCCTGCCGCAAATTCCACTGCTTCAAACCGGGCAGCAGCATTTCCGTAATCTCTCCTGTCACCCGCTCTTTCGGATAAGGCGTCTCGATCCCTTCCGGACCGCGAATGTCCGTGACGCCCTCCTTCCGGATGGCTACCGGGTAGAACCAGTCGCGCGCCACGTCGTCCTCGAAAAACCCCTCGACCTCCACCCGGTCTCCCCGCTTCAGCTTGGCCGCCTGCAGTTCCCTGCCTTTCGCCGATGCGAACGTCGACAGCGAGATTTTCACCATATGCCCGTCCTTCTGACGGATGACGATGCGGAACGGATTGTCGTACAACGTCCGTCCTTCCGGCGTAAGGATCGCGAGCTGGGATTTGTTTTTGTTGATGAAGGTGGCGATTTCCCGGGAAATCCCGTCCTTGTCCCCGTGAAGCCCGGTGTACTGCTGGCTGAACGTTTTCAGCTTTTTGCCCAGCACGGACAGCTTGTGGTGCTCGTAAAACTGCTCGAAAAACGTAAGCTGACTAATGAGCACGATCGCATAAAACAGCAAAAACAACGAGGCGGTAATCGCGAACAGCTTGACGACCACTCCGCGCCTTCTCATCGGTCCTCCTCGAACTTGTAGCCGGCCCGGATTACCGTGCGGATGTGCCTCGCCTCGTCGCCCAGCTTGCTCCGCAGTTTTTTGATATGCGTGTCCACGACCCGAGAATCGCCGAAATAGTCGAAGCCCCATAAAGCGTCCAGTATCGCTTCCCGCGACAGCACAATTCCGGCGTTTTTGTATAAATATAGCAGAAGCTCGTATTCCTTGGGAGAAAGCTCGATGCTGCTGCCGCCGATTTCGACGCGGTGCGCCCGCTTGTTGATGACGACATCGCCGAAGCGGATTCGCTGGTCGTCCTTGCCGACCGTCCCCTCGACCCGCCGGACGAGCGTCTTGGCCCGGGCGACGAGCAGCCGCGGACTGAACGGCTTCGTCACGTAATCGTCGGCGCCAAGCTCGAAGCCGAGCAGCTTGTCGTCGTCCTCCGACTTGGCCGTCAGCATGATGATCGGCACGTCGGACTTATCGCGAATGCGCCGGCAGACGGTCCAGCCATCCAGCTCGGGCATCAGAATATCGAGCACGACCAGGTCGGGCTTTAGCGTTTGCAGCATGTCCAGCGCCTGTCGGCCGTTCTCCGCCTCGTGCACGTCCCACTGCTCCTGAAGAAAATAGTCGGCCACGATCTCGCGGATCCGGTTTTCGTCCTCGATGAGCAGGATCGTTCTTTTCATATCAACGGCCCTCCAGTCTTTCCGTCAAGTGTGTGTTCGGGTACTCCGTCATTGGTATAAGTATAACCGATGATTGTGTTCTTTGTATGTCCTCCCTTTTCAAGGTAAAATGAATGAATATGAATAAGAAATGAACACATGAAATACACAGCCGTTTGCTATACTTCATTTACCTCAGAAGACTGTCTTCGCAGAAAGGATGTTTTCATGAACTTCATTGTAGCCTACCTGCAAAATCGAGACGTTCGACGTTTTTCCATACTGGCTCTGTTCTGTCTGCTCCTATACTTACTCCGCAGTATGCTCAACGTCATCTTGCTCACCTTTCTGCTTACATTCCTGATGGACCGCATTCATCAATACGTGACCCGCCAGATCAACCGCGTCGTTCCGGTTAATTCCAAGCTTATCCTTTCCCTGCTATATATACTGCTCGGCACCCTGCTTGTGGCGGGCGGACTGAAGCTGTTCCCGGCGCTGATCAACCAGGGCGGACAATTGATCGAGCTGGTGAAGCGCGCCAATACGCTTCCGCAGGATAATGAAATCGTCGTCTACCTGATGTCCTTCTTGGACACGCTCAACATTCAGGGTATGGTCAAGCACGGGCTTGATTTCGTCATGCGGGTCAGCAGCATCGGCTTCCACCTATTCCTGGCGCTGCTGCTCAGCCTGTTCCTCTTGCTCGGCAAAGACAGCGTCATCCGCTTCTCCAAGCAGTTCCGCACCAGCAAACTCGGCTGGCTGTTCAACGAAGTCGAATTTTTCGGACGCAAATTCATCCACACGTTCGGCAAAGTTATCGAAACGCAGCTGCTGATCGCGCTGATCAACTGCGTATTGACTACTTTGGCTCTGTGGATTATGGGCTTTCCCAATTTGATCGCCTTGGCGCTGCTCGTCTTTGCACTCGGGCTTGTCCCGGTAGCGGGCGTGTTCCTCTCGCTGGTTCCGCTTTGCGCCATCGCTTACAGCATCGGGGGCCTGCTCTATATCGTCTACCTGCTGATCGTGGTCACGATCATTCATGCGATCGAAGCTTATGTGTTAAACCCGCGGCTGATGGCGTCGAAGACGAATCTGCCGATGTTTTTCACCTTTGTCGTCCTGCTGTTCTCCGAGCATTTTTTCGGCGTCTGGGGGTTGATCGTCGGGATTCCGACCTTCGTCTTTCTCCTGGATATTCTGGAGGTTCAATCGATCGGCAAACCGCCAGGCCAGAAGACGGACAAAACCGAGGAGCATCCTGCGCCGTGAACGGCGGCTGCATGCGGAATAGACTCATCCGGCGAGACCGGCAGCTTGCTTCGGCTTCAACCTAGCGCAACGGAGTGAATCGACTTGAGTTTCGTACAAGACATGATCGCCCAATACGGATATTTGGCTCTATATTTGCTGCTCGCTCTAGGCATCGTCGGCATCCCCGTTCCGGACGAGCTGCTGCTTACCTTCGTTGGCTATTTGGCGTCGCTCGGTATGTTCGACTACTCCCTCTCGGTCGGCGTCAGTCTGATGGGCGCGATGACGGGCATGATGGTCAGCTACTGGGCCGGTCGCAGGCTGGGTAAGCCGGCGCTGCGCAAATACGGCAAATGGGTCAAGCTGACGCCGAAGAGGCTGCGCAAAGCGGAGCGCTGGTTCCGCCGGTACGGACCGTGGACGGTCAGCTTCGGCTACTTTATCCCCGGTATCCGGCATCTGACATGCTACCTGTCCGGCGTCAGCGGCATGACTCAGCGCAAATATTTGCTCTACGCCGGGTTCGGCGCACTGTTCTGGTGTCTTTTCTTTATTACCCTCGGCTATTTCGTCGGCACCCGCTTCGACTTTACGCACTAGTACAAAGTCAGAGCTAATCCTGTGTATTCGTGGAATGGACGAATAACGGTTTAAGGTCTGACTTTGTACGAGTACATAGTCCGCTAATTGTGTGTATTTGGAATGGCCCGACCTCTTGCTAAGCAAGGGATCGGGCCATTTTACATATACGGTTTAAGGATTCATAGCAACGTTGATTTATAGCGCGAGGAGCCGATGAGTTCCCCTACTCTAATTCCATTCCGAAAAACCAATTAAGCGCGCCTCGACGAACATACCGGATCTCGACCGCCTGTTGCGTGCTGTGCTGCAACGAGCGGAAGATCCTCGGCTATTGTTTTACCAGTGGCTGGAATATCGTTTATAATTTATTGCATCTCTTCGTGTTCGCATACCCGCGTTCGGTTTCTTTCGATGAGTCGACTCAGCCGTTCCCAATCTCGATTGCACACTTCAAGTAACGAGTGTTATACTTGCAATAATACTACGCTTAAAAGGTTGAACACGACTAGAAATGTATCGACCATGTAGGCGCTGTTCACCGAAACTGCGCTTTGTAACGGCGAAACTCAAGTTCCTCCATTCTTCGCTTGGCAAACGCGGTGACTTATCGGGTACGCCAACTTCCTATCCCGACTCGGCTCTCTATAGCGAAATTTAAATTGTTAAACAAAGGATGAGTGCTGCATGAGTGTAACCAAAAAACAAATCGCCGATCATCTCGGCATTTCCCGTACCGCCGTTTCGCTAGTTCTGAACAATTCACCATCCAGCAGCATCTCACAAGAGACACGAGACCGCATCCTGCAAGCTGCCAGAGAACTGGGTTACAAAGATACGACTCCACGCTATCGTCTCTGCCTCTTGCTCATCAATATGGAAATCGATGACCCGCGTTTTATGTCGCGGCTCGATGTCGTTACGCGTGCTGCGGATCAGATGCAGTGCGACCTATTATTCAAGTATATTCCGCAAACGAACGATTCCATTGCACAATTAACCCAGTTTCTGCATACGACCGATCTTGCCGGCATCATTGTACGCGGTCCTCATAACCCCGAGACGATTCAAGCATTGGAACAAGCATCCGTTCCGTACTTGGTGCAATCATTCCAGGAGCATTCGCCGGCCCCCTCCAACAACATGCGGCAAATTGTTTACGATCAATCCCACGTGGCGTATACCGCGACAAAGAAGTTGATCGATCTCGGTCATAAGCAAATCGCATTGTTTCTCGGACGTATTGACCTGCTGGTCCACGTGGTAACGTTGCGTGGTTATCGCCAGGCCTTGGTCGATCATGGAATTACCCCTAATACGGGGCTAGTGCAATCTTGTAAAGAAGAAGACGGCTATGAATTGTGCCGCCGACTGCGTATCTATGAAGAACCCTATACGGCGATTTTGTGCTGCAATACGATCGTTGAGTTCGCCGCACTGCAATGGCACAAAGATAACTCCGTCGCGGTTCCGGAGCAAGTCAGCTTGCTTGGATTCGGTGCCACTAGCTTGATTACGGCGAGTGTACCTGTTTTGTCAAGCGTGCGAACCGACTCGGAAGAGATGATACAAGCAATGATGAAACAGATCCAAGGTCTTCTTACGGAGGACAAAGCAACTACATTGTACCTCAACAAAGTCGAATTTCTTGGCAATGGCACTTTGCATCGAACACGATAATGATTTAAATAACGTTAGTTATTTATTTATAACGTGCGATACTTTTTCATTGACACTCCCCCTCTCCGTGTTGTAATGTTACTCATGAAAGCGCTTATCATCCTTGCAGTCTGCATTAATCGATTATTATGGAGGCGAGCACGATGGACAAGAGGAACAGCATCACGCATGTGGGGGATTTTGAAGAGGATAGAAATCAGCTTGAGCACCACGCATCCCCTCAACCCGCGACGACCGGCACAATCACGGACGAAACGATGACGAGGACAGGAGTAAGCAGACGCAAAATGCTTACCATGCTTGGAGCAGCAGGAGTGACACTAACCGCCGCGCAACTGTTGCCGGCCGGTGTCGTACGGCCAACGACCGTGTATGCCGACAAAGGCGGCATTCCAAATCACGGCGCAGGCAGCGGCACCCCGCCCTCTCCTACACAGAGCCCAAGCCATTGCATCATCCCAATGACCCTCGCACAACTGCGCAGCTACACAACGCCACAACCAGATGAGCAGTACTACATTACCGATCCCGGCCATGAAGGGCATTTCCATTACGATTCCGCCGATACATCCTCTCTCGACAACACAGGTACCATTCTGGTCTCCTCTAGCGGCGCTCGCTACAAACGCAACATGGACCAGCACACCTATAATGTCACCTGGTTTGGCGCCAAAGGTGACGGCGTTACCAATGATACGCCTGCTTTGCAAGCAACAATCGATGCGATCCCGCCAGAAGGCGGCACGTTGTACATTCCGCCGGCAACTGCCTTCTATTCGTTGGAAACTGGCGGTTTATGGCTTAGCGATCGAAATAACATCCACATCTTCTCCGCTCATGCGACGCTGAAAATCAAAAATGGCGTACCGGATATTCGCAAGCAGCAAGACAGCGTTTATACCACTTCCGTCGACAACTATACGCTGCTCTATTTGCAAAATTGCACGAATATGACGATAGAGGGGCTGCAGCTCCATGGCAACATCTCGAATCGGATCGCTCTTGCAGGAGGAGAAAGCTTCCAGACTTGTCTCAAAATCAAAGGCTGCACCAATGTGACTGTACGCAACTGTATCATCACGGAAGGAATGACCGATGGCATTACCGTCACAGGGATTTATCAGACCGCACCGACACGTCAAGTACAAGTGAGCAAGCAAATCGTGATTGATTCCTGCACAATAACCAAATGTCGTCGTAACAATGTATCGCTCGTCGCGCAAGACGGCGTCACGATGATGAATTGTCTGATTGATCAAGCCGGGGCCATCCAAGGGACTAAGCCCATGGTAGGCATAGATGTGGAGCCCAACCCGTCCTGGCCGGGGAGCAGCCGAAATGTCATTCTGCGCAATAACACCGTGACCGGAAGTGCAGGAGTCTACGAAATTAGCTTTGGCGGCTCGGATCAGCATCATATTTTAATAGACGGCAACCTTATACATGATGGTATCGGAACGGCTCTAAACATCGAAACAGGGAATAATCAACCGCTCTGCACAAACGTCGTCATCGTCAATAATATTCTTACAAAAAACAAGTATGGCATACGAGTCGTTGGCCGAAACGTCGAATTGATCAGCAACAACTTGTTCGTCGACAATGTACAGATCGGATTGTTCCTCTATAGCAGCGACGGTCTGCTCGTGACAGGAAACAAATTTATACGCAACGGAGTAGCCGGAATATTCAACAATACACCCGATGCCAACTTGAAAATCCGTTCTCTATACATCACAAACAATTGGTTCGAGGATAACGCTTCTAGCGCATTCGCCAGCTACAGTTGCTCGGTCAAACTGTCCATGAATGATGCTTCTTCACTCGTCGTCTTCGATAACAACAAGCAAATCAACACACCAACCGCCTCTCCGAAAATGAAAGGGGTTCTGATCGATATCGATTGCATCGCCATTGCAAACGGCAACGTTTCCCGTTACTTGCTGGATCCAGATCATCCGCATGACCGGTTTGACGGGGTAGGAAACAACTCCCTCAGCATATAGTCGAGAACCAATGACAAGGATCAACGATTTTTTCCATGATTTACAACTAGACTTATGAGTATAGAAATCGATTACATACTTAGAAAAAGGGGATAACTCACCATGGTTTGGAAACAAACGATGTGCAGTATTGTATCGCTCGGCATGCTAGGAGCCCTCTTAACTGCTTGCAGCGGCGCAACGACACCGGCGGCAGGAGGAAATGACAATTCTGTTGCTCAAAAAACGAGCGAACCGCCGGCACCGGTGAAGCTCATTATGATGCAGGATGGCGCCACCATTACGAAGGAGGAATTCGAAACTCTGATCGCCGCCCCTGTCAAAGCCAAATACCCCCATATCACCGTAGAGCTGGTCATCAACAGCAAAGCCGACGCAGGCGTTCAAGATTTCATTGCCTCCGGCGAATTTCCGGACTTGATCTTCAGCACGTACCCACGCATTACGAACCATCGGGATTTGAAGACGGTCGAGGATTTGAATCCGTTTGTCGCTAATAACAAAATCGATTTGAAGAAATACGATCCCGCCGCTCTTCAAACCGCACAAGTATACTCAGGCGACGGTAAACTGTATGCGCTTCCGTTTTCGCTTAACTTTACAGCTACGTTTTACAACAAAGACCTCTTCGATAGATTTGGCGTTCCTTATCCGAAAGACGGCATGACATGGGACGATGCCCTTGACACAACGAAAAAGATGTCGCGTGTTATGGAAGGCATTGAGTATAAAGGCGCTTTCGTACAGGGGATCGGCGATGTCGCTACACAATTGAGTCTGCCTCTCGTCGACCCGAAAACAGGCAAAGCGAATTTGGCCTCCCAAGATGGTTGGAAGAAACTATTCGATCTGTATAAAGCATTTAATGATATTCCGAACAACACAGACGCTTCTACAGCGACGACGTTGACCAACGGGTTTCTAAAAGATCAGAAGGTTGCGATGGCCATCAGTTATGATGCTCGGATTGCTGCGTTGGAGAAACTGTATGGAACGCCTCAAGACTTCAACTGGGATCTCACCCAATTCCCGAGCTTCAAGGAAAAGCCGAATACAACGGTCGCATCGTCCGGCCATTTCCTATTGCTGTCCTCGCTCGGCAAGCACAAAGAAGATGCATTCAAGGTTATTGAAATGCTCGGCTCATCGGAAGTACAGAAATTGATTACGGACCATGGTCGGTTCACCGCGCTCAGCGACCAATCGATCAAAGAAATGTATGGCAACAATATGAAATCGCTGAAAGGAAAAAATAGTAAAGCCGTCTTTAAGAGCCAGTTTGCTGCGCCGGTCGCTCCGCATACCAATAATGCCTATGTGCTCTCACATGTCAACAAAGCACTCACACGGGTACTAAACGGCGAAATCGACGTCAACACCGCCATACGAGAAGCAGAAGAAGCAGCGAACAAAGAAATAGCCGAGAAAGGAAAATGATCCCTTTTGTAGAAAAGAGATAGTAGACTAGCCTGGAAAGGGAGGAAACGTTCGTGCAAACACGGTCAAAGGTTAAACTGGGAGTAATTGGACTTGGCGGAAGAGGAGCTGGTTTGCTTAAAAACCTTCTGGTCATGGACGACGTGGAAATACCTGCTGTATCCGATCCTTATGAGGACCGTCTGCAGAAGGCGTTGGACATCGTTGAGCAGACAGGACGGCCAAAGGCGGAAGGATATTCGGATTACAATCAGTTGCTTGCTCGCGACGACATACAAGGCGTTATTATTGCCACAACTTGGATTACGCATGCCGAGATCGCTATTGCGGCTATGAAAGCCGGTAAATACGCAGGGATCGAGGTCGGCGGAGCTGCATCCCTGGAAGAGTGCTGGGAGTTGGTCCGGACTTCGGAGCAAACCGGAATGCCGTGCATGCTGCTGGAAAACTGCTGCTATGGACGGGAAGAACTCGCCGTCCTCAATATAGTAAAACAGGGGTTGTTCGGCGAACTGATTCATTGCCAGTGCGGCTATGAGCATGACTTGCGTAACCAGGTGGCGCTCGGCGAACAGAACCGCCATAACCGATACCGCAACTATCTGCACCGGAACGGAGAGCTGTATCCGGTCCACGGACTCGGCCCGGTATCCAAAGTATTGAATATTAACCGTGGGAACCGGCTTATGACCTTAACCTCGATGTCTTCGAAAGCGCGCGGCATTCGGCAGTGGGCGACGGACAAATTCGGGGAAAACGATCCTCTGGCCAAAACCGAGTTCGCCCAAGGCGATATTGTCACGACGATGATCAAATGCGCCGGCGGCGAGACGATATCCATCATACACGATACGACGCTTCCCCGCCCATACTCCCGGGCGGGCCGGGTGCAAGGCACGAAAGGGCTGTGGATGGAGGACAACAACTCGATTCATATCGAGGGAAGAAGCCCGCATCACCAATGGGAACCGTTCGCCGGCTATCGCGAGGAATATGAGCATCCGATATGGAAGCAATTTTTGCGCGACGGGGTCAAAGGCGGTCACGGCGGCATGGACCATCTGGTGCTCCGCGCATTCGCCGAGAGTGTCATGAACCGGACGGACACGCCGATCGACGTCTACGATACCGCTGTGTGGATGGCGATTACCGCACTCTCCGAAGATTCGATAGCGCTAGGCAGCACTCCGGTCAGCATTCCTGATTTTACAAAAGGCAAATGGATCAACCGTGCGCCGGGGCCAGTGGGCCGGTATAGGCTGGACCGCGTGGAAGAGTCTTTGTTTAACGACTAACCGCACTTCTTCCAACTACATGAAAGCTGTGCCCGAAGCCGCTGAAGGCTAAAAGCACAGCTTTTTTTGCTGCGATTCATAAATTACGAGCGGCCCACCAGCCATGCTACAAAAGCCCATATCGGCACGACTAGCACGACCGCAAACAGCAAGCCCCGGAATGCGGAGCCGTTTCGTTCCATATCGCATCACCTCAGCATTGGCCGACCCTAATTACTACTATATGAATCCGCGGGCTGTCCGATGATGGGCTGACAAAAAATAGGTTGACCCTTCATTTTTCGACGAAATTTATATACAATAGTCTTGAACAACGAACGGCAGGAGGGTTGAAATGCTGAGACTGCTGTATGAGTACATCTATGTGAACATGTGGCTGCTGTTGTTTTTGGCATTCATGTGGGCAAATGACGGCTACATTTCATTTCTCGAAAGCTGCGCACTAATCGTCGTTGCCATAACGGGCATTGTCATCGTCGCCAAAAAACAGCTGCGAGCTCCCGAAAACCGCCGCTTTCGCAATCGGCAGTAAAAACCGTTCCGGCCCATTGCGCCATAAGAAGGAAGCCCCGAGACGATGCGTCCCGGGGCTTCTCGTATTAGGTGCGAAGCAGGTAAACAAGCAGTCCGTAAGCAGCTTCCAGCTCTTTGTCGGTGAGCCGGAGAGCGGCAGCCTGCTCCTCGTAGGTCGAATTCGGCATATCCTCGATCGTGCGGGCCAGCACGCGCGCCGTTCCGAACGGCGTCTGCTCCAGATCCGCTTCGATGATCCGGTATCCGTTGAAGCCCGCCTTGACGATCATCCCGAATTCGATCAGACGATCGATGCGTATCTTGGCCTCCTGCCGGGTCATGTCCAGTGCTGCGGCAATCTCTTTCAGCGGGATGCTGCTGATCCCTTCGGGGTTTTGCCTTACTTTCAGGATCGCCATCAGTTCCCGAACTTGTCCGGCCATGGCGTCCAGTCTGCCCATAATATTTTCCGATACGATCATAATGCCACTCTGCTCCAATGAATGAATATGCGATAGCTTAATCCGTTGAACGGACTTTAAGCATACCATATTCGACAGTCTTCGTTCAAACGCGAGCGGGTTCGACGATTGCCCTGAAGTTTGCAGGATAGCGAGACAGGGACAGGATCATACTATGCAACAAAGGAGAGTGACCCCATGACAACCCGTAACGATTATACATTCGCGGATTTAAACGGGAAGCCGGCTCTTGTGGAAGAAATCGTTAGCCTGGAACGTCGCCTGAAGGAGCAGACCGGCGACGACGTCACCCTAATCGCCTACGCACTGTCCGACTCGGCAGGCGACTCGCCGGAAAATTCGGCCCCGTCCCTCTGACCATCAACCGATTTACAACTTTCAAACAACAAATGCTCCTTCCAGAGGGCGGTGGCTTCGGCGGCTCGCTTCCTCTCGGATGGGAGCATTTTTTTTGTTTCAACAATCCGCTAATCAAGGATTGGCGGGCGGCTGTACGCTTTTGCGAAGCGTTTTTTTTAATATGTCTAACCTCTTCAAGACAAAAAAACACGGCCAAGTGCAACTTTTTCCTAATCGCGACCGTTCATAAGGGTGAAAAGGCAAGCCATACTACGAATAGGCAGGTGACCGAAATGAAACAAAAACTGACATGGACCGCAACAGCCGCACTTGCGCTGACTACCATACTGGGCGGTTCCGCGTATGCATTCTCCGATATTAAAGGCGATCCGAACGAAACCCAGATCATCTCTCTTCAGCAAGCCGGCATCATCAGCGGCGTAACGGCCGAGCAGTTTGCGCCAAAAGGCAAAGTGACGATGGCCCAAAGCGTAGCGATGCTGGTCAAGGCGTTCGACCTCAACATTAACCATATCAGCTTTATTAAGCAGCCGAAGGCAAGCGACTATTTTACCGGCATCGCCGATGACGCTTGGTACGCAACGCCCTTTCTGTACGCACAGTTGAACGGGCTGCCGCTGCCCAAAGACGTCGACCCGACGGCCAATGTGACGAAGGAGCAGTTTGCCGATCTATTGTTCCACGCGCTTACGGCGAAGGGCGACTACGCCTTTGTGAAAATGTTTGTCGAGCTCAAAGACGAAAAGGACGTTACCCAAGCCTATATGAGCAGCATCCAAAATCTCGTACTCGGCAAAATGGTCGAGTTGGATAACGGGTATTTTCACCCGAAGCAGGAGCTGACCCGAGGGGAGGCGGCAAGCATGCTGCAAGCGGCTATCGATTTCGCCAATACCCATAAACCGGTTCCCCCGGTGCCTCAGGAACAAGCGAACGTTACCTTGTCCGTGACCCGAGTGACGGACGATGTGAATAAAGTGACGCTCACCTGGAGCGACAGACCGAATCCGGGCTATGGCATCACGGTCTCAAGCATCGAGTTCATGGATAACGGCAACGCGGTCATCACCTACGCCATTCACGAGCCGGATCCGGACAAAATGTATCCGCAAGTGATCTCTGAAGCGAAAGTCGATACTTATGTGTCGTCGGCTTACAAACCGGTGCTGAATTCGCCTCAGTAAAGCCGATCGATTAGCACGCCGCTTATACGATAAAATAGAACCCGGAAGAGACCTTGATCATTCAAGGTTTTCTCCGGGTTCTTTCCATTTAGCCGGAATGCCCGGCTTAAGCCCGATGGGAAATTCGTGCCTATTCGTTTATACTCAGTATCAAATAACCTGTACTAGGAAGGTGAGCTATGGACAAGCTGCGTTATCCCCTTGGAGCATTCGAACCGGTACCGAGCCCGACGACGGAGCAACGGGCGGTCTGGAGAGAAGCCGTCACGGAAATGGCTGCCGTTCTTAGGCAGACGGTAGAACCCCTGTCCCGAGAGCAGCTGCTTACTCCGTATCGACCGGGCGGTTGGACGGTCCAGCAGGTCATTCACCATATGGCTGATAATGATATGAACGCCTTTATTCGCTTTAAGCGAGCGCTGACCGAGGATTGCCCGGCTGCAAGCTCATACCGGGAAGACTTGTGGGCGGAGCTGCCCGATTATCGCCTGCCCGTCGAAGCTTCGATCCTTCTGCTGGAATCCGTACATATTCGTTTTGCGGCGGTACTGCGCTTCCTGCAGCCGTCCGATTATGCTCGCGCCTTTACGAGTCCCTCGCATGGGACGATGAGTCTTGACATTGCCCTTCAACGCTTCGTCTGGCACGACCGGCATCATATCGCGCAGATCGCCGCACTGAGGGAAAACATGCAATGGTGAACGTCTCCTTGTTCCGAACTCCACTGGCGCTGAGCAATCGTCACTGGCTTTTCATTTGCGCATGTAAGCCATATGGTTTCCGGGACCGCTCCCCTTTACTATAAGGACAAGGAGGTTGAGCGTATGCGAAAACATACATTGCTGGAACAAGCCAAGTCGGAACATATTCACCTGACGGAAAGCATGTTGCGAAGGTTCGTGGAATACGGGCTTGTTCTTTCCCAACGAGAAGGAGAAGGGCGAAAGGGAGTATCGGCCCGCTATGACGAGTCTTCACTTCGCGTCATCCGCGAGATCAAAAAACTGGAGGAACGGTTGGAAATTAGCCAGAAGGACATGATTTTCCTCCTGTTCTGGAGGGGCTATCCGGTTCATTTGGACAAGATGAAGGAACAGTTGCAGCAATTCGTCCATGCCTTCACCGCCAATTTTCGCAAAATCGCCGAGCATCCGGAAAAGGACGACATCCATGATGCCGCATTGAAATTGGCGGAGAAAAGCATCCCCGTCCAAAAGAGCGGAAGACCCTCGAACACGCAAAAACAATGGAAACAAAACATGATCGATAAAGGAACCCGGCAGCGGCTGATGACTGTCAAGCTAATCACCGAATTTTCCAAGCTGGATTCTCTCTCTTTTCAAACCTTGAGCAGATTTCTGACCAGCTTTGGTTCCGCACCGTTGCCAATTGTCCAGGAGGTATACGAAAATACGCTTGAACAATTGCAATTATCGGGGCTGGCCCGATCGATTAACCGGTCTGCCCCTCAAGATTACGAGGAAATCTACCAGCTTATCGGCAAAATGACGGAGTATTGGGCTGACATATCGCAAGTTTTCCCCAACCCCGGGCACATTCCGCTTGCCGGGGACTACATCAAGCTGCTCGGCGAAATATGCAACACGGAGCATCCGGCGGATGACCCGACTTTTATCAAACTGCTGCTGATCGTGGTCCTTTCCGTGCCCAAAGAGCTTCGTCGGCAAGCAAAAGCTCTCTTGTTCGCTCCGAACGTGAAGCAGCTGCTGCAAATAGCCCTGTTCCAACTGTCATTGCTCGGCTCCCCTCCTCGCGGGAAGGGGGTGACGTCATGAATCATATCGGAATCGCGCTTGGCGGAGGCAAAGCTTTCCGTATCGCTCTGCCGGTAGTGTTGATCATTTTGACGCTGGCCTTGATCGGCGCCCGCACCCTTGCAAATCACAAATAAGAAGTCAGACTCGACGGGCATCACTGCCGGGTACTCTCCCGGCAGCCGCGTCTGTCGCCGCTATTCAATTACCGTCAGCAAAAAACCGTACCCTTGCTTCTCCATATCCGCTTTCGCCACGAATTTGATGGATGCGCTGTTGATGCAATACCGTTTCCCGCCTTTGTCCGCAGGACCGTCGTTGAACACATGACCCAAATGAATATCCCCCGCCCGGCTGCGCACCTCGGTTCGCACCATGCCGAAGCTTTTATCCTCGTCGTAGGTGACGACGTCTGCCGCAATCGGCTTCGTAAAGCTCGGCCAGCCGCATCCTGCATCGTATTTGTCCCTGCTGGAGAAGAGCGGTTCGCCGGTCGTTACATCGACATAGACGCCGGGATCGAACGAATCCCAATACTCGTTGGAGAAGGCGTGCTCGGTATCCGCAAGCACCGCGACCCGGTATTGGATCGGAGTCAGCTTCTTCTTCAGTTCCTCGTCGCTTGGCCGCGGGTATAAGGAAGGATCGATCTTCAGCTCCTGATCCTTCAGCACATTCAAGTCGATATGACAGTACCCGTCCGGATGCTTTTCCAGATAGTCCTGATGATACTCCTCCGCCAAATAGTAATTGTCCAGCGGCTTTACCTCCGTCACGATCGGCTTCTCATACTTTTGCCGCTCCTGCTCGACGGCGGCTTGAATGACGGGAAGCTCCCCGTTGTCCTCATAGTAGATGCCGGTCCGGTACTGAATGCCCCGGTCGTTCCCTTGCTTATTGACGCTGGTCGGATCAATAACCTTGAAATAGTCGGCGAGCAGCTGCTTCAACGTCACCCGCGCCGGGTCATAGCTCACCTTGACCGTCTCGGCAAAGCCGCGATTCCCTCGCACGACGTCCTCGTAAGACGGGTTTTCCCCCGTGCCGTTGGCATAACCGGAAACGACATCGCTGACTCCGTAAATTCGGGACATATACGCCTCCACGCCCCAGAAGCAGCCGCCGGCCAAATAAATCGTCATCAGTTGGCTGCCCGAGTAGTCGATCCCTTTGTTCGGGTTAGGCAGGGTGGCCGTCGTCGCATGTACCTCTCCCCCGCCCAGCGAGGAGCCGATGTTTGCCGTGGAGCAAGCCGCCAGCAGCAGCACGAGCAGCAGCGAGCCGATAAAACCTGCTATTCTCATAAAGATTTCCTCCTCGTTATGACGCTGCGGTCAATGAATGGTCTGGAACGCTTGCTCGATCGCTTCGTTGGACTGATGCCCCGGCGCGCCCTTGACCAGAATCCCGTCGGAGCCGATATAATAAGACGTCGGGTACCCTTTGACTCCGAATTCCTTCGCCCAGGTGCCCCCATCGTCGAGCAGCACCTCCACATTGCCGTATCCCCGCTTGGAGAACCAGTTAACAAAATCGTCCCGCGATTGCTCGCCGTTGAAGGCCGGACTGACAATGGACAGCACTTTGTAATCATGCGGTTCTCCGGACAGCTGATTCAATTCATCCAGTCCCGCGAGACAAATCGGACACCAGGAGGCCCAATACTTCACATACACCTTCTGCCCTTTGAAATCCGCCAGAGCTACCGGCCGATTCTGCAAATCGGTAAGCCGGAAGCTCGGGGCCGGCTTACCCGCATTCCCCGTTAAGCCGCTTGCCGCCGAAGAAGTCGCGGCCCGCTGGACGGCACCGCTGCTGTACAAACCCCAGAAGCCAATCGCTACAATCGCAGCGACGCCCGCAACCCACGCCCATTTCCTCTTGCTTGCCATTGTTCCTCATTCCTCTCCCGATTATAGGAATAATGTCGCCAGCCCGTTCAGCTTGTTCGTAATTAGCAGAATGCCCATGGCTATGAGCACGACACCGGATATAACTTTGAGTACGGGCAAATATCGATGAACCTTGCGCAGCCGGACAAGCAGCGAATCGGAAAGCAGCGCCATGGTCAAAAACGGAATGGCCAGCCCCGACGTATAGATCAGCATATAGAAGCCGCCCGCGGCAGGTGAGCCTTCGCTGGCCGAGAGGCTGAAAACGGCTGCCAGCACGGGCCCGATGCAGGGCGTCCAGCCGAAGCTGAATGTAAAGCCGAGCAAGAAGGCGCCAAGGTAACCATTCCGCCGTCGAACCTCAAGCTTTCGTTCCCTGGCCAGGAAGGAAAGCGGGACGACCCCTGTCTGATAGATGCCAAACGCAATCACGACAACCCCGCATGCGGCAATGAACCACGAGCTGTTCAATACGCTCCCCAGGGCGCCGGCGCCGAAGCCCAACAGCACGAAGACCGTGGACAGTCCCACAATAAACAACAGCGTACGGAGGACAAGAATCGGGGAAATGCCGATCCTGCCCAGCTTCCAACGCTGCCCTTTCTCTCCCGAGTCCGAGCTGCCCAAATAGGCGAGATAGACGGGAAGCACCGGCAAGATGCACGGCGAGAAGAAAGATAACACGCCTGCCGCCCAGACGCCTCCCGTATAAAGCTGTTCCGTCATAGCCGTTCTCCCTTCCTGATGCCTTGTCTTCACAATAAAGGAAGGACCTTACACCCAACTAACAGCAATATTAAATAAGTATTAACGGAAGCGCTCCGTATGGTCGGCGATCGGCAGCGTCAAGCAAAAGGCGGTTCCCGGACGGCCCGTGCGGAGAAGACGGATCGTGCCTCCGTGCAGCTCCATAATCGATTTGGAAATCGCCAGCCCCAAGCCTGCTCCGCCGCTGTACCGGTTGCGCGATTTATCAATCCGGTAGAACCGCTCAAAAATCCGCTCCTGCTCCTCCTCCGGAATGCCTTCGCCCTGGTCTTCGACGATCAGCTCTACTTGGCCATCCTTCTGTCTCGCCTCAACTCGGATCTCCCCTTGCACCGGGGAAAAGTGAATGGCGTTTTGCAGCAAATTGCCGAGCACGCGTTGGATTTCATACGGCATGATCCAAACGGGCGGCAGATCGTCCGGCACGCGGGTCTCTACATTCAACTGCTTCTCTTCCAGCAAGAACGATTGGCTTTGAAGCGTTTCCACGATCAACGTATCGAGCGGATACGGCTGCGGTTGAAAGGCATACGCACCTGCATCCATGCGTGACAGCTGGAACAAATCGTCGATGAGCCTGCTAAGTCGAACCGTCTCTTTCTTGATCGTCTGCAAATAGGTTTGAAAGTCCGCCTCGTCCTCAATGACGCGATCTTGAAGCGCTTCGACATACGACTGAATGGACGCAAGCGGGGTTCGCAGGTCGTGCGAAACGTTCGCGACCAGCTCCTTTCGCGATTTCTCCGAATTGGTAAGGGTTTGAATGCTTTCTTTCAGCTGCGACTTCATGGCGTTGAACCGGGCGGCCAGCATGCGAAACTCCTTCGGCCCTGTCAGCGGCACATCTCCTTGAAAATCGCCCTCCGCCAGCTTTCCGCTTGCTTCGCTAAGATTGCTGATCGATCTGACGATCGGCCGAATGACCAGCGCATGCACCAAGATAGAAAACACGGCTGCAATCAGGGTCACGGACATGAGCAAGATCACATCGTCCCACGTAAGCAGCATAAAATGGTAAATAACGAACAGACAGACCAGCACCGCAATCAGACTCGCCAGGTTAGACAGGAACAAGTAAGTTCTTAATTTCATGAGGGCTCGCCCTTCTGGAACTTGTAGCCGACGCCCCATACAGTCTTGACCCATTGCGGCTCGGAAGGGACGGGCTCGATCTTCTCCCGCAATCTGCGGATATGCACCGTTACCGTCGTCGTATCGCCGAAATAATCGATGTCCCACACCTTATTCAGAATCTGGTGGCGCGAGAACACTTGACCCGGATGGGAAGCAAGCAGCGTAAGCACCTCAAATTCCTTCAACGTCAGCTCGACAGCCCGCTCCCCGACGAGAACGATTCTTTGCCGCAAGTCGATCTCCAGTCCCGGGTAACGAATAAATTCCCCTTCCTCCGTCTCACCTTCCCCTGCTGCCGAGCCTGCTGTCCCACCCATGGGGCCGGGCATATAGTAGCGGCGCAAAATGGCTTTGACGCGCAGCACCAGTTCTCTCGGGCTAAACGGCTTGGTCATGTAATCATCTGCCCCGAGCGTCAATCCGAGCAATCGGTCCATCTCTTCGCCGCGCGCCGTCAGCATCACAATCGGCACGTCCTGTTCGCTGCGAATTTGCTCGCAAAGCTCCCAACCGTTTTTCCGGGGAAGCATGACATCCAGGATCAGCAAGTCCGGCTGCTCCCTTCTCCATAACGCCAAAGCGTCCTCCCCGTCATGCGCCGCTATGACCTGATAACCTTCGCGCTGCAAATAGCGACTGCACACGTCCGTAATATTCGTTTCATCATCCACTATCAGCACTTTATGGCTCATGACTGACCGACCTACTTTCCGCCTGTAATTCGGGCCTATGCAGCCGCTAGTACAAAGTCAGACCTTAAACGGTATTCTTGGAATAGATTGTATCCCTTGCACCTAAAGGGATCGGGCCTTCCCGAATACACAGGATTAGCTCTGACTTTGTACTAGCTCAATGATTCGTTAATTATTCATGATGAACCGTTCTTGTTGAATATTGTAACCGATACATCTTACAAAAATCTAAACTCGTGTTCTCTCCGGTGGGTCTTCACGAAAATAGGCTGCGGCTGCATACACGGCTACGAAAAAAGCCGCCTTTGAAAAAAAAGGCGGTTAAAACCCTATATCGTGTCTTTTTGTCGGCATCTTTATTCTGCTATGTCTGGATCAGGTTTGAAGACACGCTCTAATAAAATCCAAGTTTTTATTGTCGTACAGTCTAATAACTTTGTTTTTATACGATTGTAATTTAGCTTCAAAGCTTTCTCTGTTGTTTTCAAAATCTCGTGTCCATTTATACATTAGTTTTAGCATCACAATATCGGGTTTATAATGACATTGTTCAATACCAATCTTTTGTTTCAGGAACCGAGTAAAAATTCTTATTCTACGCTTCCAGAGTGGCGTATCAAGAAATAGGATGGTATCTGCCATTTCAAATAAACAGTGATATGATTCTCGATCTGTGCCTTCAAATATCCAAGGTCCATTTTTATCAATATCCATAATAACCTGGACTTGCTCATTTGCTGTGCGTTTGTATCTCTCTGTTGCTGTCTGATGATGTACGATACAATCTAGTTCGTACCAAGGAACATCGATCCTTTCTGATAACCGCTTTGCCAGTGTTGTCTTGCCACTAGCAACAATCCCAATAATAAGAATCTTTTTCATATGTTATTTTTTATTTTTCTCCCCTATTAAACTGTTCGCGCATGACTAAATAAACAAAGACAGCCTTTTGGGAATCAAGCTATCCTGGAGCAAGAACTCCTGTATGCGCCTATCCGTATCTACATTCTTTGGTACATTCCCAATGCGATTAAGCAAAAGCCATCGCAAGCACGCTATAGATTCAAAACGAGCCAAATCTTCTCTGGAAGTCGGAATCTCTAGTAAGTATGTACGTATAAATGTTTGGTACAACACCTTATCGTTATCTATTCGAATGAGGAAACTGGCCCAACAAAAATCATATCTGGGATCGCCCAACTGCGCATTCGTCCAATCGATGATCGTGTATGAAGCCGGACCAGCGAGGACATTGCCCAGATTGTAATCGCCATGGATCATCGTGGTGTACTTCATATTTGCTGTCTCCAATAGGAGATGTAACGCTTCTGCTATATCAGGATGTTCGTCGATGCGAGGAAAGAAGTACTTCACAAAATCGGGTTGCCTGCGAAGCCGGACAGGGTAACGATCGATTGGGATTCGGTGCAGCTCGGCCAATAGCTTGGAAACCCGCTGTATGTCATCCCCCTGTGCCAGGGCTCTGCCGTCATAGCTGGTAAGCAGCACTTTATGCTGATTATGATCCATTCCCCAGCCAAACGCTCGGGAGACCGATACGCCTATGGCGTGGAGCGTCTGCAACATCGCATACTGATAAGAGACGTCCGGCTTGGAGTCCTTGCACCAGATTTTAAGCACATATTCATTGGTGGGCGTGCTTAATTTCCATACATCAGCCTCTAATCCAGCAGGCAGCACAGTTTGTCGAGCTTCAAGCAAGTCGTCAATAGCCTCGTCCTTGGCTACCCAATGAATCTCCTCTAAGGGATACATACAACGCCACACCTCTCTCCAGACCCTTTACTTCAACTTGAAACAGACAAACTCAATTACATGATAAGTTCTCCCAATGACCTACTCAGGGTAAGGCCCCTCTTCATTCTGGTCATTTATACGGCCAAAATAAAAACCTCCTTAGCCTAATCTGAATGATGTCAGATACTAGCCAAAGAGGTATTTATGCTTCCTTACGGAATAAGGTGCTATACTGCCGAGAACCGGACTCGAACCGGTACGGGATTGCTCCCGGCAGATTTTAAGTCTGCTGTGTCTGCCATTCCACCACCCCGGCATGGGAAAAGCGCTCGTTCATCCGACTGCTCGTCTGAGTCGCACTTCGTGCAAACGTTGACTATAGTCAATAAATAAGCCAACGAATTACATATTACCACGGAGCAGCAGGACGAGTCAACAAAAGATTTACATGAATCGCCATAAATCCGGACGGCGAAAAACAACGTTGCAGGCTTGATTCGGAGCTTCGATCGCCACGGTTAACGGACTACCGGGAGAGAGCCTCCGCACCGGCTCAAGGCTCCAGGACCGCTCCGTTCACAGTCGGCCCATCGACGGCGAACCGTCAGCCGCGCCCCGCCCGGAACGGCTCCGCCGGGTCGTGCTTAGCGCCATGGAGCAGTTGATGGCGCATCCATTCGTTCGCCACAAGGGCGTCGCCATCGGCGAGCAGACGCTCGTACAGACGCCGGCGAAGCGAAGCCGTCAGGTCTGCATGGCGCTTGTCGCCGATCCGATTGACGAGCTCGGCTGGGTCGGCGGTCAAATCGTACAGTTCGTCGATGTCGGTGCAGTTCCATACGTACTTCCACGCGTCGGTGCGGATCATGCGCTGCGAATACAGGCCAAACTGCTGGCCGTTATAGGAAGCGACGACCTCGTCGCGCCATGACGGCGAGCGATGCTGCTGCCCGGACAGCAGCGGAACGAGGGAAGCGCCATGCCAATGGCCGGGCGGCGGAGGCTCCGCGCCTGAAAGCTCGAGAAGGGTCGGCGGTATATCTAGTAAATTGTAGACAAGCTCGTCTCTGCGCGTCCCGCCCTGCACGACCTGCGGCCACCGCAGCAGCAAAGGCACATGCACGACATCGTCATACATGATGTAATGCTTATCCATCATCCGGTGGGAGCCGCACATATCTCCATGATCGGCGGTAAAGACAACGATGGTTCGATCGGCCGCCCCGATGCGCCGGAGCTTCTCCAGCACCCGGCCGACCGCTTCGTCCATTTGGCTGATGATGCCATAGTAACGCGCCACGACCGGTGCCCAGTCGTCCCATTCGTAGCGTTCGATCCCCCAATTATACAGCTGCTGTCGCTGGATGTACGGCTTGCCGGCGAACGTCTCGCGGAACCCGTCCCACTCCCGGACTTCTGCCGGATCGTACATGGCGGCGAAGCGGTCGGAAGGACGGCAGGGCAGATGCGGCTCGGGAAAATGCAGCGCCATATGCCAGGGACCGCCCCCCTCCTCGAGCTTCTCCATCGTCTCCGTCGCCCGGTCGGCCAGCCAATGCGTCTGGGCGTGCTCCAGCGGAATCGGATTCGTCTCTCCGAAAAATCCGTTCGAATACGCCGCTTCGGGATAACGGCTTCGGGCAAACCGGGCGTAATCTGCTTCGCTTATATAGGAGTGGTACCCGAACGCTTGCGGCCCGAGCGTCGGATGAACGCCCCATTTACCCAGAAAAGCCGACGTATAGCCATCCTCCGCCAAAGCGCGGGACCACGTATACGCCTCCGGCTGCAGGGAGCCGGTCGGCAGCGCTCCGCTGAAGTTCCACAGCGCGCCGAACGTCTCCGCCCGCCTGCCGTGCAGCAGCGACTGCCGGGCCGGACCACATACCGGGAAATGCGAAAAGGCGCTTGTGAACATAGCGCCTTCCCCGGCCAGCGCATCCAGATGCGGCGTCCGCACCGGGTAACGGCCGCTTGCGCCGAGACAGTCATAGCGGAGCTGGTCTGCCGTAATAAGCAGCACATTCGGCCGTTTGCCGTTCATAAGCGATCCCTCCATGGGGGCTGTCAAGCCGCTTCCGGCCAGTGCGGCCCCTTTTCGTTCAGTTGCTCTCCCGATATACCGCATGCACATCGAGCGCTTGCCGGTACTGGCTGGGCGGACAGCCGACGCGGCGCAGGAACAGTCTGCTGAAGAACGACGGATCGTCGTAGCCGACCAGCGCGGCCACGGTAATGACCTTCTCGTCGGACTCCGTCAACATCCGTTTCGCCTGCTCGATGCGAATGCTGTGCAGCAGGTCGATGACGCTTTGGTCGAACTCCTGGCGGACGAGCCGGTTCAACTGGCGCATGCTCACGTTAAACAAGCCTGCCAGCGACTCCAGCGTCATTTTTTTATCGAAATTGCGCTCCATATAGCCGTGAATGCGTCGTGCGGTTATTTCCCGCTCCAGTCGGCGCGGCGAAGACGGCGCACCGCGCTGATGCATCAGCGAATAGTAGCGGGAGAGCAGCACAAGCAGCTCGATCATCTGCAGCCGGATGATCGTCATATGGCCGGGAGCCCGGTTGCCGATCTCGCGGATCATGCTGTCCAGCAGCACCAGCACCGATACCGCGTCCTGCCCGTGCAGCGTCAGATGGTGGTTGAAGCGGACGTCCTGCTTCATGAAAGGGTGCACGTAGAAATAGTCCATGGAAGCGGTAATTTCCAGCTCCTTCAGCAGCGCGTCGGGAATGAACGACGGCATGAACAGACAGTTGACGATTTCCATCGGCTCTCCGTTCGGAACGGTATAGGCGTGGGTTTCGCCGGGGTTGATTATAAATACGTTGCCGGCCGTCAGCTCATACTCCGTCCCTTCGAATATATGAAGCCCTTCGCCGCGCACGACGTAGACGAGCTCGACGAATTCGTGCCCGTGCTCCGGCACATCCCCTTGCGCCAGCCGCGTGATCCAGAACGGAAATTCATCCTTCATTAGAGAGCTGCTGCGAATCATGCTTTTCATTACCGGTCTCCCCCTTTCTGTTACGCGACTGCCACGATTCATGCCCTGCACCGATCGTCCGAACGACGCGCGGATTGCTTTACCGATTCCGATAAACGCTCTCCGCAGTGTTTCCGACCGGCGAACGTTCCCGGTCCGGCTTCATGAGGAGCCAGCCTTGCGGGCCGCAGCGCTGTCGAACCGCTCCCTCCTCGGGTCGCGTTGCCAGTCTTCCCAGTTCATGCCGACGCCTTGCAAAATATGCTCGATCCGCCGGCGAAACGGCAATCCCGCTTCCTCGAGCTGCCGCTTCAGCGGATCGGGCCTCCCGTCCAGCTTGCGGCATACCCATTCGTCGAGCTGGCGCTCGAGCCGGTCTGCCAGCTCCGGCTGGGCGTCGGCGAGATTAACCGTTTCCGCCGGATCGTTTGCCAGATCGTACAGCTCGCGCGGCGGACGCCGGAATAGTCCCGCGTCGTACGTGCGGATTAATTTGTACCGTTCCGTGCGGATCGCGCGGGCCGCCTGCCAAGCGCATTCGCTCATGTAGAGCGTATCGTGCGTCCCGTCCGCAGCTCCGCCGATCGCCGGCCACAAGCTTTTCCCGTCCAGACCGGAAGGATCGGCCAGCTTCGCCGTGTCGATGCCCTCCGGCGCTTCCTTGCGGATCGCCTCCAGCAGCGTCGGAAGCAGATCGACCTGCTGGACGAAACCGGGAATGCGTCTCCCCTCGGGGATGCGGCCGGGCCAGCGCATGATGACCGGAACGTGTACCGTCGGCTCGTACAGACCGCAATGATCCCAGTATATATCGTGCTCGGTCAAGCTTTCCCCATGATCGCCGAACAGGACGAGCAGCGTATCGTCGCGAATGCCGAGCGCCTCCAGATGATCGTCCAGCTCCTTCAGCCGGTCGTCCAAATAACGGATTTCCGCATCGTACAGCGCGTCGTAATAATCGCTGTCGGTCACCTCGCCGATCAAGTCGTAATGATGATGCTTGAAGAACGGATAAGCCAGATGATTGTAGGCCCGTTCCATGCTCGTATTCGCCGGATCGAACGGATCGCGCCCGGCCTCGTAAAACCGGGAAATATGCGACTGCGGAGGCAAATACGGCGTATGAGTGTCCCAGTAATGCAGGAACAGAAAAAACGATTCGTCCTTATGCTCCTCCAGCCAAGGCAAAGCAAGCCCATTGATGGTTTTGCCGTCGATCGCCCGCGCGCCCCCGACGCTGTTGATATAGTAGCGATAGCCGCGCGCGAACCATTCCTTAAGCTGGTACAGATTGTCTACCGCGCCGGTCGTGAAGCCGGCGGAGCGCAGCAAGGTCGGGAGCCAGGCCGTCGACTTCGGCAAGTGCGTCAGCTCCGAGCCGTGAGAGACGACGCCGGTCGTCAAGCCCACTTTGCCGGTAAAAATGCCGGTATGCGCCACCTCGGTCGGGATGTCCGCCGCGTATGCGCGCTCGAACAGCGCCCCTTGGGCGGCAATCCGATCCAGATGCGGGCTCGTCGGCTTCCCGTACCCGTAGCTGCCTAGTCGCGACGCCCGAAGCGTATCGAGCGAAATCAATATCACTTTCATTAAGTGTCCTCCAAACGGGCTGCGGCGTCAAGTTTACTTGTAACCAAGCCGCGCCAGGATGACCGCATTATTTTGCTCGAGCGAAGCCGACGCGGTACAGATCGTAATATCCGGGTTAAGCGGGATGTCGTACGGATCGGATATGCCTGTAAAATGGTTGAGCTCGCCGCGGCGCGCCTTGGCGTACAGCCCTTTGACATCGCGCCGCTCGCATTCGTCGAGCGGGCATTGCACGAAAATTTCCATGTAGCCGGGGAGCTTCTCCCGCGCGTATTCGCGCATCTCCGCATAAGGAGTTATCGCGGAAACGAGCACGTCCACGCCGTGCTTGGCCAGCAAGCCGGCCACGTACACGATGCGTTTGATATTCTCCATCCGCTCCTCGCGGGTAAAGCCGAGTCCCTTGCATATCGTCTGCCGCAGCTCGTCGCCGTCCAACAGCTCGACGCGGCGGCTTTGGGCAAGCAGTTCGTTCCGCACGAATGCCGCCGTCGTCGTTTTCCCTGAACCGGACAAGCCGGTAAACCAAAGTACGTTTCCTTGCGCGCTCATAAGCTCTCCTCATGTTTGTTATGTCGGTATGTTAGGTCGCCATAGCCGGCACGTCGACCGGAGCCCCGCCAAGCTGATGCGAGCGGATCGCCGCCTCGATCACTTCCTGCGCGGCCAGCGCGTCCGCTCCGGAAGCCTCGATCTCATCCGGGGCATCTCCCGCCTTGAGCTGCTCGACGAACCGGTTGATCCGCTGCCGGAACGTATCGTCGAAGCCTTGCATGCCGCCGAATATCGGGTTGCGGTATACGGTCAGCTCGTGCGAATGATGCGGGTAATAGGTCATGCTCTCGTATACGTTGTCGAGGACGAGCCGCCCCTCGCTGCCGGCCACCTCGCAGCATTCGATCGGATGGCGCATGGACATGTCATAGCTGCCGGTCAAATGCCCGACGGCCCCGGAAGCGAATTGCAGATTGACCGATACGGTCGACCATGTCTTCCGGTCCGGCGCTTTGGTCATAAACGCCTGAACCCGGGCGATATCCCCGCCGAAATAACGCAGCACGTCGATCGAATGCGGGTGGAGCGCACGCATATGGAACCATTCCGTCTCGTCCTGTCCGTTGCGAATCGTCAGCCGCATATTCAGAAACAACAGCGAGCCGAGCTTCCCTTCCGTCGCCAGCTCCTTGGCGCGGTAAGCGGCGGGCGAGAATCGGTGGTTCAGATTGCAGGCGAACCTTACCCCTTTCTCGCGAGCGAAAGCGACCATCTGTCTGGCTTCCTCGATCCGGTTGGATATCGGCTTCTCGACAAAGACGTCCTTACCCGCCTCGATAGCGGCCATAACGGGCGCGAAATGGTGGCTGCCCTTCTCGACGCCCGCCGTAGCGACGATAACCGCGTCGATCTGTTCCTTGTCCAGCATCTCCCGCATGTCGGTATAGGCGGGAACGCCATGCTCCAGCCCGGCCTTCTCCGCACGCTCGGGAAGCAGATCGCATACGGCGGCAAGCTCCGTATCCGGATGCTGCCGGTACGCGCGGCAATGAATGTTTCCTATATGGTTGACGCCGATCACCGCCACACGAATCATCGTCATCCATCCTTCCCGCCGCTTTCGGCTGTCGTTATTTTTTCTCCTGCAAGGAACGGGCGTTGCCGATCGATCCGATATGCATCGCGTCATACGCTTCCTGCGACGAGGCGAACGTCTTGCCTTTGCCGTGCCAGTTCAGGTTCGTATAGATCGGATTTTGCCGCTGCGTCTGGCCTTCCCGTTTGGCTATATAATCAAGCATCCTTTTCTCCAGCAAGGCAACGACCTCCGGCTCCTGCTCCGCCACATTGACGTTCTCCCCGGGGTCCCGGATCAGGTTGTACAGCTCCACCTCGGGCTTGAAATGAAAATCCGGCTCCAGCGCGCGAATCAGCTTCCACTCCGGGGTGCGCCAGCCGTGCTTCCGCATCCAAGTGCATTCGGTAATGTAAAACTCGCTGATCTTGTCGGTCGCCTCGCCGCGCAGGCCGCGGGCCAGGTTTTGTCCGTCGAACTCGATGCCGCTCTCCACGCCGAGCAGATCGAGCACGGTCGGCATAATATCGTGAATGAGCGAGACGTCCGCTACGCGCTTGCCTGCCGGCACGACGCCGGGAAATTTAATAATGAGCGGGACGACCAGCGTGCAGTCGTATAAGCCATGGTGGTCGAAATAGCAGTCGTGCTCGTACAGCGTCTCGCCATGGTCGGACGTGATGACGATCAGCGTTTCTTCGGTAAGCCCAAGGGCTTCCAGTTTCGCGAACAGCCGCTGGATACAAGCATCCATATAGGCTACGGCCCCGTCGTATTGGGCGCTCACGTAATCGGGATCGGTAACGCCCTCCGGTATCCACGATTTCAGGAAATCGGCGAACGGCTTGAAATCGTACACCGGCTCCATGCCCCGATTATCCGGGTCCTTCTCATCGCTGCCGTAGAAAGCCCGCTCGTACGGCTGCGGCGGCAAATAAGGCGAATGCGGGTCCATATGCCGCAGGAACAGAAAGAACGGCTTGTCGTCGGCTGCCAGCCTCTCCAGCTCGGGGATGGCGACCTCGTTCAATTTATGGGCCTTCGGCGACCGCCCCGTGTCGTCGGGGAGCCACGACTCGTAGTTGAGGTACGTATCGAAGCCTCGCGACGACGGATTGCCGGTAAAACCGATGCACGTCGTGTTGTAGCCGTTGTCGCGAAGCACCTCAGGCAAAGTCCGGACATGCGCGCCAAGCGGTCCCTTGTGACGGAGCGCGACCACGTCGGTGCCGAACGTGTCCATGCCGGTAAGCATCGAAGCGTAAGCGGGTGTCGTCGGGATGCTCGGGCTGAAATGCTGCTCGAACAGAACGCCCTCGGAGGCGATTTTGTCGAGATGCGGCGTCGTAAGCCGGGAATAGCCGTACGAGCTCATATGATCGCGGCGCAAGCTGTCGATGCCAAAAACGATGATATTGGATTTATTCGATGCCATGGCGGTATCCTCCTGTTAGCTTCCCGTCGGGAAGACTGATTTCGTTGCGGCGCCTGCCCAAACGTGTCAGCGGGCTCCGAGTTTTTTGAGACATGAATTCAAATAGCCGTACGATTCGGCCGCTACGATAGACACTTGGTCCAGCGAATGATCGGGACCGGCGCCGATTACCTCCAGGACGACCGGACCGTCATAGCCTCCGTCGACCATCGCCTTGCAGTAGCCGAACAGATCGATGTCGCCGCGTCCGCACGCCTGCAGCCCGATCGGACCGGGGCCCTGCTCGCGGCCTTTGCAGTCGCGGATGTGCACATGCTTGACCCGGCTGAGCACGGCCGGCAGCGCCTCTTCGGCATTTTCGCCGGCACGGTGAATATGGCTCGGGTCCATGTCGATGCCGAATGCGGAGGAAGCGATCTCCCGCATCGCCCGCAGCGTCGTCGGGGTATTGTGGATCGCGTTGCCGACATGCGCCTTGACGCACAGAACGACTCCGTAAGCCGCCGCTTTCTCGGACAGCCGCGCTAATGTCTCGATGGAGGCTTGCACGTCCTCCTCCACCCCCAGCTTGCCGCCCGGCCCGACATTGATGACCGGTATGCCGAGCTCCGCCGCCGCCTCGAAGGCCGGCAGCAGCCGCTCCTCGCTAAGCGACGCCACCTCGGTCGACAGCAGCTCCAGCCCGTTGTCCTCGACGATCGCCCGCAGCTCGCCGCTCTGCTCCTTCCACCGGCTCAGATCCAGATGCTCGCACATCCCCTTGATGGCCGCTATCTCCACTCCGTCATAGCCGCAAAGCGCAATTTGCTTTGCCGCTGTCGCGAAGTCAAACTGTTTGAACAATACGGAATTGACGCCAAGCTTGATCATCGGTTCGTTTCCTCCCATGTGGTCGTTATTTCATAAAATGCGGATCGCCGGTCAAGGCAGGCAGCGCGTGCGGTCTGACAAGCTCGCCGCCGCTTTCGTACGATTCGATGACGGCAAACGTATACTCCAGCACGGCCAGCGCATCCCGGCCGTTCGCCCGCAGCTGGTCGCGCGGCACGCCGTTCGAGATATCTTCCAGGAAGGCGTGCAGCCGGTTGTTGAACGTGCGGTTGAAATCGTTGGTGCCGTAATCGGTCACTTCCGGCTGTGGCTGTACGCTTATAGCCGGTATGCCCTTCTCGGCTTTCCAGAACGATACCTTCTCGACGCAATTCTCGATGCAGAACGTACCCTTGGTTCCCGCAACCTCTACGCTCCACCAGCCGCCGAGGCCGTATGCCGCATCTCCTCTTTGACTGAGCAGATACCCGACGCCGCCGTTGGCGAACTTGACGTGAATGCTGTTGACCGATACCATGACGTCGCCTGCGCTGCGCCGGAAGCCAGGACGGTCGGAGAACGTCTGGATGTGGGTGATATCCCCGCAGAAGTGCCGCATGACGCTGAACGGATGGGTAAGAAACGCCTTCATATGAAAATACGGATGGCCTTTGATTTTCGGCGACTTGGCCAGCGCATAATTCAGCTCGCCGCCGTTAAAGCCCATTTTCGCCAAGCAATACACAAGCTCCCCGATCTCGCCGTTGTCGATATATTGCTTCGCCTTCTCGGCCGGAGGCGTGAAGTAATGATTCAAATTGCAGCCGAGATACACCTTCTGCTTTTCGGCAAAGGCGACCAGCTCGCGCGCTTGGCGGATATCGTGACAGATCGGCTTCTCCACCAGCACGTGCTTCCCGGCGGCGACCGCCTCCATTGCCGGTTCGAAGTGCCAGCTTCCGTTGTCGATACCACCGGTCGTGACGTCGACGATCTGCAGATCGGGTTCGTTCTCGATCATATCCTTCAAGCTGTAATACGCTTTGACCCCGTACTTCTCCGCTACCGCATCGGCGCGTTCCTTGACCACGTCGCATACGGCGATCAGGTCGGCCAGCTCTTCCTCCTGGTAACAAGCCGCATGGTTTTTGCCGATGCCGTTCAATCCTACAATCCCGATTTTCAGTGCCATCGTTAGCGCTTCCGCTCGCCCGAACCGGACAACGGAAGCATCACCTGCCTCTCTTTTTTACGAATATAATGAAATCGCTTACAATGAGACCGTTATCGTCCCGCCCGAGCAACCCTACGCCTTCTTGAAGCGCCGCTTGCTCCAGCCTGCCATCCGGGCCAGTGTTTGCCTGCGGGACAGCGGTGCGACTGCGACCTTAGGAATCCCACACGGTTACACTGCCTTATGCCCGCTTCGGACGAACGTCTCGTCGTTGCATCATGATGAATCGCTTTCCTATCTCCATCATAATCACTGCAACCCTCATCGTCATGGCCGATCGGGACAATAATAGGATCGATCCGGACGATTTCATTGTCTTCAGTCGTTTATGGATCGCGGTAAAAACTAAAAAGACTGCCGAAGCTTTCTCGGCAGTCTAGATATCCTGGCGTACAGGATTGTGAGGATGGGCCCTGAGGGACTCGAACCCCCGACCAATCGGTTATGAGCCGACCGCTCTAACCAACTGAGCTAAGGGCCCTTAATTCTGAAAAGCATTATTGCGGGGGCAGGATTTGAACCTGCGGCCTTCGGGTTATGAGCCCGACGAGCTACCGGGCTGCTCCACCCCGCGTCGTTGGTAAATCTGACCTGTCCTCGAACAGCGACAAAGTTAAATATACACTATTCTTCAACCGCATGTCAACAAAAAAATTCACACTTCGGCTACAGCTGGTACCGTACGCCGAAGCGGCCTTTTTTGGAACGGTAAACCTCTACCGTCTGCGGGCATTCATATCCGTATATCCACCAGTCTTCCTCCATCCGCTTGGCCAAGCAGCCTGCTTGAAATTTGCTTTCGTACAGCTTGACCCAATACACCCATCTCATCATGACCCGTTCATCCCTTTCCTGAATTCCATTCCTTTGTATTAGCATATCCCACAAGAGGCGTTTTTTTACGAAAATATGCCAGACAGGAACAAAAAATCCCCGAACCGGGTTCGGGGATCGTAAAACCGTATAAAGTGCATAAACATTCGGCGACTCCCGAATCGGAGCCCCAATCCGTTTAAATCGCGGTTTCCTCACGTGCGGCGGCCGTTTGCGCCAACTGCTCGTCACGCTCCTCCTCGTCGCGCAGCCGATGCGCGATCCGGCTGGCCGCTGAAGCTGCGATGCTTGCTACGAGATCGTCCAGAAACGTGTGGACGCCTGTCCCGCTTTTCGTGTCGAGGCGTTTGATGATGCCGACCTTATGTTTGTCCAAATGGCCGAATGTCGTTACGGCAATGCTGCCATAGCCGAATACGGAGCCGAGGGCGAGCGTCTCGTCGCAGCCGAACAACCCTTCGTCGGTGGCGACGATCGATTGCAGCGGCTCGGACAGCATGTTCCGCTCGGCCAACTGGTCCAGCTCGATGCCGACAAGCAGAGCATGCTGCAGCTCGCGCTTCTCCAATACCGCATATACGCTTTCCAGACATTTATCCATTGTCAGGCCGGCATTGTACGGAGACTGCATTTCAAAGACGATCTGCGCGATATCGTCCAGCCCGACGCCGCGCTCTTCAAGCTTTCGGAACACGGCCTCCTTGACTTCCTTGCTGTGCACGCGCTTTGCCATAGCTTGTCTCCCCCTTGATGTCCGATTAGTTCCATTATAGCACGGTTCGGCTAGTCCGGCGGGATAATTCGATGCCAGGCGCGCGAAAAGCCGGTCCGCATCGCTGCGGCCGGCTTTTCAATCGTCTCAACTTACTTGGTTAAATCGGCTTTCGTTACCTGGGCATTGCCGACGCGGCGCCCATGCCGCCCGACATATCGATCTGGGCGTTCGGATTCTCCTTCAACTGCTTGAGCGCGGCATCACCGGCCGTCTGCCATTCCTTGAGCGCGTCGCGCACCGTGGACGTGCCGTCGATCGCTTTCTTGAAATATTGCATCCCCATTTGGTTCACTTGACCGATGTTCGGATATTGACGGTACAGTCTGCTCATTTCGCTCTCGATCGGCACCGGCTTAGTCGCATAGAACGCCTTGATGTTATACTGCAGGCCGTCGCGAGGCTGGATGTATTTGGTGCGGGACACGAGCTGGTTCACGCTCTTGGACTTCAATCTCGCCCAATCCTCGCCGTTGATGAACTTGATGAATTTCCAAGCGTCGTTCGGGTTTTGCGCCTTGGCATTGATCCCCATCAGCCCGTTCAAATACACGTTGCCGCCAATTCCCTTCGCTTCGGGGTGCGTCGGCATCGAGACAATGTCCCAATCGATCGGGGTATAGCCTTTAATGTTTTGCGCGTTTTTGTTCGCTTGGATCAGTTCATTCAAGGTATACTGCTGGCCGAGCGACATCGCCAGCTTGCCGCTCATGAACGGATTGCCCTGGAACGGGTTGTACGAACCGTTGTCCATGGCCGCGCGACGGAGCCCATCCATCTTGTTGTAATCGATCGGTTCCGGGAATATTTTTTCCTTGCTCAGTTGGATCATGGTCGACCATACTTTTTCCCAGCCATCGGAGTCGACCGTCATTTTGTCCGCCGTATCATTGAACATGCGCAGCTGAAGCGGCGCGGAGTAATTGTTCATTTCATAGAACAGGTTTTCCTTCGATCCGTAGCTGTACTGGCTGAACCCGAAACCATAGACGCGGTCTTCTCCATCGCCTTTGGAAACCCGGCGGGCCAGATCGAATATCTCATCCCAAGTCATGCCGTCCGTCGGATATTTGACGCCTGCATCATCGAACGGCTTCTTGTTGTACAACAGCACCTGCGAGGAGAACGTAGGCGCAAGAGCGAACAACTTGCCGTCCCCGGCGGACTTGAGGCCTTCTATGACGGCCGGGACGACATCGGACAGATCGAATTTGTCCTTCGTAATATTCGTGTCTAGCTGTTGAAGCATATTGTTCTGGATCAGGTCGGGAAGCTGTTCGAAATTCAACATAACGATGTCGGGCGGGTTCGCGCCGTTGATCAGCTCTTTCATTTTCTCGTTCGGATCTTCCGGCTTCTCGTTCTCAGGGTTGTTGCCGTACCGGTACCGGCCCGGGTCCATGGCCGAGACGATCTCGATCTTGATGTTCGGGTTGTTGTATTCGAAAATTTCGGTGAACTGCTGACGGAAATATTCGTCCTCTTCCCCATAATATTGGGTAGCGATTCGCAGCACCCGCTCCGTCTTGTCGTTGTCGCCGCTGCCTTTGTTGCAGGCCGCCAGCACCGGTACCGTCAAGGTAGCGATCAGCGTCAGGCCGCCTACGGTGCGCAACAATTTTGACTTTGGTTTAGTCATCTTTGGTTTCCCCCAATTGATTCGGTGATTTGATCGTAATCGTTTTGCCGTCGAATTCCATCGAAGCTTTGTTCGTAATGCCCAGCGCCTGCAAGTAATCCTTCGGGATCTGCAGCCGTCCTGCGCGGTCGAGGACGACGTACTCCTCGTGGCCTTCCTTCATGCTGACCCGTTCGTCCGCACCCAAGTTCGCATTGCGCTTGACAAACTCGGTGCTGGTCATCCCGTCGCGGATGGCGACGACACGATCCACCTTGCTGGCCAGCGACAAGTCATGGGTAACGATGACGATCGTTACGCCAATCTCCTTGTTGAGCCGGCGGAAAATATTCATAATCATATCCGACGTCTGCGTGTCGACCGAGCCGGTAGGCTCGTCGGCGAGCAGAAGGGACGGCCGGTTGGACAGCGAAATCGCGATAGCGACACGCTGCTGTTCACCCCCGGACAGCTGATACAGTTTGTTGTTCAGCCGCTCCTTCAGCCCGACCCATTCAAGCAGCTGTTTGGCGTAGGCACGGTCGATTTTGCCGTTAAGCATCATCGGCATTTCCACATTTTCCAGCGCGGTCAAATAGGGCAGCAGGTTGCGAGCATTGTTTTGCCAAATGAAGCCGACCGTCTTGCGTTTGTAGTCGACGAGCTGATCGTCGGTAATTTTCAGCAAATCCCAATCGCCGACGCGCACCTGCCCGGCAGACGGGCGGTCCAGCCCGCCCAAGATGTTGAGCAGGGTCGACTTCCCGCTGCCGCTGTTGCCGATGATCGCCATCATCTCGCCGGGATCTACGTGAATGTTCAGCCCTTGCAGCGCGACGACCTCGATTTCGTCGGTTTTGTAAATTTTGACGAGTCCTTCGCACGTGATCATCGGTTACCGCTCCTCTCCCAGCTTGACGGCCTGGTGAACCCTCAGCCGGCGGATGTGCAGCAGAAGCAGCGTCGCGCCGGTGACCAGCATGAACGCCACGACGCCGTACAACTGGTACATGTCTTTGGCTTCAAAGACGACCCGGAACGGCGGCACCTGGACCTTGGCGTTCTCGGCCGTTTGCAGGAATGGCAGGAACAGGTAGCTCGTCAGCTTGCCGATGGCGAAGCCGAGCACGATCGACAGACCGGCCGTAAACACTTGTTCGAGCAGCAGCATGCCTGTCAGCTGCCTGCGCGACAAGCCCATAGCGCGAAGCACCCCGAACTGCACGACCCGGCTGGACAAATTGAAAAACCAGTACAGCACGTAGCCGATCAGCGAGACGAGCACCGAAACGAGGAAGCCCAGACTCAGAATACCGAACACGCCGCCTCGCGACGGATGCTTGGCTTGCGTAATCAATTCGTTGCGCACGTCCTTGTAGCTGACAATCTGAATACCCTTCGCCTGTATCTCTTCAATGACCGGCGTCAGCTTCGCGCCTTCCTTCATCTTCAGCCACACTTCATACGGCGTGATCGGCGACTGATCGAATATGTAATCGAGATTGGCGATAAAGAACGGCGATTGCTCCGGATATTGCGATGGCCAGTAAGGCAAAATGCCAACCACAACGAACTCGACCATTTGCTGTTGAATAGCAATAGACAGCAGGTCGCCGGGCTTGAGCTGGTGTTTCTTGGCGAACGACTCCGGAATAATGACCGCCTGCTCGTACGAGCCGAGCAAGTTCAGATAGGCGCGCGGATGAGCCGGGAACAGATCGTTACGGAACCAGGCCACCTCGGCGAATTGGTCATTGTCGATGCCCATAACGGTTCCTTGACCGAGCGATTTGCCGGACACGACGATGTTCCCCTTCGTCTGAAGAACCCGTGCCGCGTGAGCGACGCCCTCCATCTCCCGGTACATTTGAAACGGCGGCTCGGTATAAAGCGTCTTCGAGTTTTGTTCTCCGCCCGGGTTGCCACCTGGATTGCCTCCTGGGTTACCACCCGGGTTGCCACCAGAACCGCCCTGCCCTCCTTGACCTCCCTGTCCGCCTTGGCCTCCCTGTCCGGCTTTCGGAGGAGTAAACTCCGAGTAGCCTTCCCAGGCGGTTTGCAGCACGACGTCGGTTCCGTATTGATACAACGTCCGTTCGGTCGAATTGAGATCGATCGTCCGCGCCGCCGAGGAATTGTACACGCCGAGCCCCAGCGTCAGGATAAGCAGCAGCATCAGCGGGTAATACGCCTTGGACGAGCGCGACAGCTGAGCGAGCGTCAAGTATATCGGCACCGGCAGAAACGTTTTGCCAAGCCAGTTGGCAAGCCGGAGCAGCCATGGAAATACGCGCAAAAAGAACAGCCCGAGGGCGAAAATCGATAAAGCCGGAACGAAAAACAGCAGCGGATGCACTTGCAACTGATCGTTCGATAATCCTGTCTTTGCAGATAAAACCTGGTAATTTTGGAACGAATAATAGCCGTAACCGACCAGGGCGATCAGCAAAATATCCAGAAACCAACGCTGCCAAACCGGCTTGCGGTCGGACCGGGCCAGCTTCTGCTTGTAGCTGACGATGGACGAGCGGGCGAACGATACGGCCGGAATGACGCTGGCCACGATCGCGAGCACGACGGCGGCGACTCCGTACAGCAGCGCCTCGCCGGTTACTCCGACCGGCACCGCCTTGCGGTCGACGAAGGCCAGAAAACCGTTCGACGAACCGATCCCTTTGGCCATCAGCCAGCCGATCATCGGTCCGATCACCATCGCGACGGCTCCGAGTATAAGCCCTTCCAGCAAATACACCCACACGATTTGACCGGTGCTTCCGCCCCGGCTGCGCAGCACGGCGATATCGCTGCGCTGGCGGTCCAGCGACTGGCGAGCGTTCATGACTATGTAATAAAACACCATGGCGATCATCGGCGCAGCTAGCGTGAACAGCATCATTTGCATTTGCAGGCTTTGCTTTTTAAACTCGTTAAGCATGTCTTTAAACGAGAAATCGACCTTCGTTTCCTTCAACTTCTGGTATAGCGTAATATCGAGCCGGTCGAGCTTGCGGGTCAGATCCGCCAATTGACTCGTCTTGATCTCCCGCAAATCGAACGCATAATACCAGTTGGCCAGATTGAGCGGAATTTTTTTCTGCTGGAGCAGGTCGTTCTGGAACACATCCTCATGGATGAGGAAGCTGTTCAGCAGTCCTTCGAAGCCCTGATACCAGTAAGCATCCTGCTCCTGCTTCGGCTTGAACGTGCCGACAACCTTCACCTTGAGCGGAGGAATGCCGAGCCCGCCCGTCAGCGGATAGTTGAATTCGTCGCCGACGCGAAAATCGTTGCGGTACATCGCCTCTTCCAGCACGAGGGCCTCGATGACCCCATTTTTCACCTGGTTCGAGAAGGTGGCACCAGTCGAGATGTCCACTTGATCGTCCAAGCCGCTCCAAGAAGAAATCGTCATTTGGCGCCGCTTGCTCGGATCCGTCTTGCTCGGATCGACCGGCGTTATCTGAGAGCTTCGTATCGAATACGTTCGCACTGCACTCATGACCGGGAAACCGATCTGCTTCGGAATATCCTCACGGATATAGGCGTCAACGTCCTTGAGCGATTCCAGATCGGCTTTGTCCGCGCCGACCGCCTGGTAGCGGATCAGCGTGGAGCCCGGCGGAAGCCCGTCCGTATTGTCCAGCAGCGTTTTGGCGACGACGCGCTTGAGCGAACCGTCGGAGTACATCGGGATGCTCGTCGTGAACGACACCGCCACGATCAGCCCTACGAGCGTGCTTAGCGTCATCCAGCGGTTGTTCCACATTTTGCGGTACAGAAATCGGAGCATTGGCATAGGCGTTATCTCCCCACCACTTTTTGCCCCGGCTGCAAGCCTTTGACAATTTCCACTTCCGTGGACGATTGCTGGCCGATTTCGACGTCAACCTCGCGTTTGTTCTTTTTCTCGTCAATCACCTGCACGTAATTGCGTCCGGAATAAGTACGCAAGGCAGCGGCCGGGATGACGACGGCATTCTCTTTGCGCTGGGCAATAACTGTAACGCTGAGCGGCGTTCCCCGGTTCAAGCCTTGCGGAAACGAATCGAGCTCGACGAGCAGGTAGTTCTCGATGGTGTCCTGCGTCTTCGGCTGTCCCGGCATATTGCCTCCGTTATTGTTGTTGTCCTTCTTCGGCAGCGGCAGCTGCTTCACCTTGCCCTTGTGCTGACCGGCGGAATTGATGTCGACGAGAACCTCCATGCCGAGCGCAACCTTCTTCAGATCGTCCGTGCTCAGGTCGGCCGCTACCGTCAGCTGGGTCAGGTCGGCGATGACCGCGATATCGTCGTAGGCCTTTGCGTTGTCGCCCTTCTTGACCGCGATGGAGACGATCGTGCCGCTGTAAGGCGCGACCAGCTTCGCTTTGGCGATCGTCTGCTCCAGCTTGGTCAGCTCTTCTTTCTTCAGCTCGAACTGGATTTTGGCTTGCTCCAGCTCTTCTGCGGATTGAGAGCCGTCGTTTTTGCGCAACGTCTCGATCATTTTCAGCTCTTCGCTGCGCTGCTGCAGCCGCTTCTGGCGCAAATCGCTTTCCAGGGTGGATACATCGAGCTCCGCGATCAGCTGACCGGCGGTGACGGCATCCCCCGTCTTCACATAAATGTCCTTGATTCTTCGCGAATCTTCATTGGTAAAGTAGAGAGTCTCCTCTTTGGTCGACATCAACCGTCCCGAGCCGCGCAACTTCGTTTCAAGCGTTGTCGTCTTGACCTCGTATTCGGGCTTCTCGGACATCTTCGGCGGAGTGATAGCCGGCAGCGTCTCTTCCTCGGCCTCCTTCGGCAGCAGCGAGCAGCCGGTGGCGGCAACCAGGGAAGCGGTCAACGCAATCGAGAGACAAGCTTTATGTAGTGATGAATTTTCCATCAACCATTTGATAGACATGGTCGGCTACCTCCAAAATCGTAGGGTCGTGGGTCGTCATGCAGATGGTCACCTGCTCCGTATCGATAATTTCCCGGAATACGGCCATGACCTGCGCCCCCATCTGCGAATCCAATTCGGCGGTCGGTTCGTCCGCCAACAGCAGCGTCGGCCGGTGAGCGATCGCCTTGGCGATGGCGACGCGTTGCTGCTCGCCCCCAGATAGCTCGAACGGCCGGTGATGCATCCGTTTGCTGAGGCCGACAAGCTCCAGGCAATGCTGAACGCGCGGCTTCCACTCCGAGCGCGGCACTCCCGCCATGCGAAGCGCCAGCTCGACGTTTTCCCAGGCGGACAGGAGCGGCATAAGCGCGAAAGACTGGAAAATAAATCCGATTCGTTTCCTTCTCACTTGCGTGCGCTTGTCGTCGTTCCACTGGTGAAACGGATGTCCCAGAAAAAAAATTTCGCCGCGGTTCGGCTGATCCAGCCCCCCGATCATGTTGAGCAGCGTCGTCTTGCCCGAGCCCGAGCGGCCCCGGAGCATGACGAGCCGATTCGGTTGCAGTTCCATGTCTATGCCCTTAAGCACATGAAGCTGCTGTCCGCCCACCTGAAAAGACCGTTCGACACCGCTCACGGTCAAAATCGGTTCGAGAACGGCCGATTCGTTGCGGTTCGGCTGCAAGATCGGCACCGGCGACGGCGTACGGACCACCGCTTCGACACCGGCGGCGCTTTCCGACAGCCCGCCTTCGACCGGCATGTCTCCCGCGTTTGCAGGCAGCGGTCCGGTCGGTGTTGTTTCCTTTTTTGTGTGTGCGGCGGAACGTTTCAGCCAACCCATCCCCTGACTCTCCCTCCCGTCATTCTTCGTTCATATTCAGTTCATATCCAATACACCCAAAGGTATAGACGAACGTTCGACGAAAAAAGTTACACGGTTTTCAACTTTTTTGCAAAACTTACCCTCACAAATAGACAAATAGGTACGGGGAACTACGACAAGATCAGACCGTCTGCGCTGCTTTCATAAGGAGTCCGCCCCTTGCGGGACAAGCGATCGGGTCCGTTTCGGGGCTTCCATGTCAGCTATTATTCTTTTCTAGTATACTATGGAAATTTTGGAATTTCAGCTATAAAGGATTAATATATTTGCATGAAAGGCAATCAGAATCGCCCAAAAATATTCCTAGTCATTTACTATGAAATGGGGTATACTTTAATCGAATGAACAACGCAGAAAAGGGGCCGGGCCTCATGAACAAAAAAAAGTGGATCACCTTTCCATTAATCGCTGTCGTCGCGGTCGTCATTGCCATATACGGTCAAAAAGAACGTCCGAGCGTGGTTGAAGCGAAGCCTTACGTTCCGCAGCCGCTGATCGTCCTGAACGGCGACTCCATCGTCTATAACGACGCTCCGGACTGCCACTGAAGTCCGAAATCAAAGAAGACGCCCCCGAGGGCGTCTTCTTTGTCATTTCCGGAACCCGATCACGGATTCGAATTGGTCGTACGAATCGATATAATAATCGGCCCCCGGTGTACGGTTTTGAAACAGACATGTACGGATACCGAGCTCGTTCGCCGGGATAATATCGATCTCCCTGTCGCCGATGGCCAGATCGATGTATTTTACCTTATAAGGGCAAAACACCAGAAAGCCCCTTCCGCCGTTAAGCGAAAGGAGCCTTCGTGCACAGGCTCGGCTCCGACGCCTGTAACCCTTGTTAATCTTCCAGCCCGTAAAAGCGCGCGGCGTTCAAGCCCCATACGCCGGCAAGCTCGGCAGCGCCCCACCCGGATGGGAGCAAACTGGCGGCCGTCTCGACCACCTCGTCGTACGAGGCCGAGATCAGGCAGACCGGCCAGTCGCTGCCGAACATAATCCGCTCCGGACCGAATGCGGCGAATATCGTCTCCGCATACGGCTTCCATAACTCGCTGGACCACTCCGTATCGCCCTGCTCCGGCACCATGCCGGACAGCTTGCACAGCATGCCCGGATAGGCGGCCAGCCGTTCGATCCCCGCTTTCCATTCGGCAAAAGCTTGGCCGTATACCGGCTTGGCGATATGATCGATAACCGCCCGCAGCTGCGGAACCTGCTCCATCAGCCGGGCCGCGCTGTCCAGCAGGTGGGGCCGCAGCTGCAAATCAAGCGGAAAACGTTCCTTCTCCAGCACCTTCATATGTCGGACGACCGGTTCCCGCAGCATCCAGTCCTTCGGCAAATCCTGAATCATCGGGCGCAAGCCGACGAACCGGGGGTGAAGGCGCATCCGTTCCAGCTCTGACGCAAAGTGCGGCGATTCAAAATCGATCCAGCCGACGACGCCGGCAATGGAAGAATGCGCTTCGCTCAAGGCGAGCAGGTAGCGCGTCTCCTCAACGGTCGGCGCCGCCTGGACGACGACTGTACGCGCGATGCCGTGACTGTGCAGCAGCGGCTCCAACTGCTCCGGCAGCCAGTCCCGATACAGCACGCCCGTGTCCGGCGTCAGCCAGCCGTAATCCCCGCGCTGCGGCTTCCAATAATGCTGGTGGGCGTCGATCCGCATCCTTACACGCCCCACTGCACGCCGGTCACGAAATAAAACGGTCCCGGCGAGCTCGTCTGCCGCGCCGATACCGGCAGCACATACACCTCCAGCGGTTTGCCGGAGCGCTTGGCCTCCACTTCGACTTCATGAACGCCGGCCGGCAGCGTAAGCTCGACAAGCTGCTTGCGCGGCGCCCGATGGAACGCCGGCATGAATTCCAGCGTCTCTTCGCAGGCGATAACGGTTTCTCCGTTCAGCTTGAGCGTAACCGGACCGTTAGCCGCGGCGATCAGCCTCAGCTCGCGCTCGCTCGGATTGTACAGCGTCGTGCTCGCCCGGTATACCCCGTCCTGTTGTTCGCCCACGCAACCCCAATCCAAACGGTTGCCGGCTATATAAGCCTCTTGTGGCAGTGCGCCGTCCGGCCCCGAGAACGTCCAGCGCGATGCGCGGACGAGCGTAAAGGCCACCCGCTGCTCCGACCAGAAGGAATTGTCGTGCGACCGCGTCCAGATCCATTCCAAACGGTTGCTGCTCTGCACCGTATCCGATGCTTCGATCTCTGCTGTCCAGTTCACGGTTTCCCCCGGCTGCAAGGCGACGGGCAGCTCCGTCGGCCCCTTCCAGCCTTGCGGCACAGCCAAGGCGAGCGTGCCTTCCAAAGCGACAAGCGAACGGTTCGTGAAGGCGAAGGCGACAACGGCCTGCTGCCCGGTTCCGATCGCCGGCCCGGCGTCGCCGTAATCGATGATCAGCTCCGCATCCGGACTGGCGATCGTGCCCTGCGGCAGCAAATAGCGGTTGGACGTCGGCTTCGTCTCCCACAAGCTCCGGATGGCGCTTTCGTCCACGATCGCGGCGTCGCGGCTCCATGAGGTGGGCAGTTCGGGATGCACCACAATGCCGGTATCGCACGCGGCCAATATTTGCTTGCCCATGCGGATCGTACGGCGGGTCAGCTCGTCTAGGTTTTTCGGAGCGGGGAATCCTTTGATCGGCGGGCTGACGACAACGCGATCCCCTACGGGAGCGACCCATTTCTCGGGCAGACCTTCCGGCCCGAGCAGCATGCCGAGTATGGCGCCAAGCGTTGCCGCGGTGCAATCCGTATCGTAGCCGCAGTTGACCGATTTCAGGATGGCGTCCTCGAAGCTTTCGCCGTACAGCCAGCCGAGAATAGTGAAGGCGATATTTTGCGGAGCGTCGGTAAAGTTGTCGTCGCCGTGATGCTCCAGAATCAGCTTGCGCGTTTCCGTCCAGCTATGCCCTTCCTTGTGCCAGCGGAGCAAATCTTTCAAGGCCAGCGCAGTCCGGCAATCGGCGGGAATGCAGCGCATGCCGATCTCGATCAGCCGGTCGCGATCTTTTTCCATGAAGATAGCGCTTTCCAAGGCGGCGAAGAACATCTCGCCGTATACCCCTTCGCCTCCGGCATGGTCGACGATCGCGTCCGCGTAAGCATAACGGGCCGCGACCTCTGGCGCGCCCGGCGCGACCATGGCCCATATTTCCGAACGGATCGGCGATCCCATGCAGTGGGTAAGCGGATTGTTGAACCAGCCCGCAACCGGCGGCAGCAGCCCGCGCCGCAGATTGGACAAAGCGTAGCCGTACTCGTCGAACGGAAAAAACACATGCTCCATCCACTCCTGTCCAAGCTGGGAAGCTGTCAGACCCGGACCATACTGCTCCAGGGCATGCAGCCAAACAAGCTGCAAGTCCAGATCGTCGTTTTCCAGCGGCCCGTCGGGCAGCTTCGGGTAAAAGGTCAGCTCGAGCAGCTCTTTCGTGCCTTCGACCGGGGCACCCAGCGTTCCCCCGATATTTTTGCCCAGCCAGCCGCCGTACACGATCCGATAATAGTCTTGCTCGTTCAATAGGCTTACGCTCATGCCGAACCCTCCTGCAATCGTTATAGAGATGTTATAATAAAGCCGTCACGATCATTATAGGAACGGCAGCGCCAGCAAACCATGAACACGAATGCGTTTTTTGGAATAAAAACATCGGAGGAAGCCATCCATGTACTACGCCATGTCCCGCCTGTCCATACTCGACGTGAAATGGGCGGACCTGCTCGACACGCAAACGAATACGAGCTTCCATCAGGATCATTACAACCCGTACTACGAGCTGATCGCAGCGGCGGAGGGAACGGTCAATCTGCGCGTCGGCGAAACCCGATTGACGCTGGGCATGGGGGATTCCATCTTGCTCAAGCCGTGGGAGTCGCACGGAGGGTGGGGGCCGGATCAGGCCAAGGGCAAGTTTTTCTGGGTGCAGTTCTCTTGCTCGCCCGGCATGAACGAATTCGTACTGAATCGCGCCTCCGATCTTAATATTGTCCATGCCGAGCGGACCGAGCTGCGGACCGTCGAAGTGAGCCACGAAGACCAGCTGATCCTTCCCCGCCGTTATCGCAACGGCAGCCGGTACAAGCTGCTTGACCGGTTCGAGCGGCTGGTCGATACGATGAATCGGCCGGAGGGGTATTTCCGCTTCCAGGCTACGCTGCTGCTGGCCGAGCTACTGCAGGGCATTGCGACCGAGTTTCTAGAGAAAAGCCACCTGGATACCGCTTTTCCGATGTCGTACATTACGTTTCGCAAGCTCGTCAACCTGTTGAACAACGCCTACGAGAAAGAGCTGACGAAAGAATGGCTGGAACGGTCGATCGACCGCAAGTACGAATATTTGTGCCAGGTGTTCAAAAAATACGCCGGGACGACCATCCATCATTACATCCAACAGCTGCGCGTTCAGCGGGCCCAGCATCTGCTGCTGCATTCGGACAAGAGCGTGAAGACGATCGCGCTTGAGGTCGGCTTCCACGAGCCGTTTTACTTCAGTCGTATTTTCAAAAAAATCTCTGGCATTTCGCCCCAGCATTACCGCGAAAACGGGCTGCGCCCGGTAGGAGGCTTTACTTCCGGCTAAGCTCCTCTTCTTCTCTATCGCTCCTTTCTCCGCGTGCCGCTGAAAGCGCCGGCTCCGCGACGTTTTAAGTTGCGATTCTCCTTCCGAAGCAAGAAAAAAACGGGCAGGAATAGGCACTCGATGTGCCCTTCCTCCCGTTGCCTATTCGCTTGATACTCCCTCGGCTTGCCCGATCAACGCTCCGACTGCTCGACCGCTTCGCGGTACGCTTCCGGCGTAAGCCCCGCATATGCCTGAAATGCAAGACCGAAGCGCGCCGCCCCGCCGCCGAATCCGGTCTGCTCCGCAATGGCCGCCATGTCGAGATCCGTCCCGCGCAGCAGCGACTTCGCTTTCTCCATGCGGTATTCCGTCAAATAGTCGAGCAGCTTGCGCCCGGTTTTGTATTGAAACACGGCGTTTGCGTGGTTGACGCTCATCTTCGCTTCGTCCGCAATGCGGCGAACCGTGATCGGCTCCATAAACCGCTTCATGATAAAGCGCTTCATATCTTTCACCGCCTGCTCGCAGACTGCCCGATGCTCGTCGAACAGCTGCCGCCGGGCGAGGGCGATCAGCGGATCGATCACGGTGCGGCTCTGCACCGGACCGGTCGCCGTATCAAGCTTGTTCCACAAACTGAGGAACAGCAAAATATGTCCGTTGACCGACTTTCCGCATTCCACGTAAACGCGCTGCAGCGCACTGGACAGCAGCAGCATGAACGGCTTGGCCTCGGAGTCCGGCAGCACCGCTTCGCTTGTGCCCAAATAACGCTTCAATAGCGCCTCCGTATCCGGGGTTTTGTCGGAAAACACCAGCCCGCGCATATCCCGCACCATCCGCTCCGCGCTCCCGGCAAGCTCGCGGCAGCGGTCGTCGCATTCGCCGAGCTGCTCGTCCGCCGCGACGACGCGCGTCCCGTCGCCGCACGAACCGGCTTCTAGCGATCGGACCGTCTCGGCGTACAGCCCAGCTACCCCGGACAAGGGACCCGGACGGCTGATGCCGACCGACAGCCCCGACCGCAGCGGCTCGCCGACGAGCTCCGCCGCTTCTCCGATCAGTTGGAGCAGGAGTTCCGTATCGGGATCTTCCGCCTCCCCGCCGGCAAGCATCGCCACGCCGCTGTCCGTCATCGGAACGGGCTGCGGCCAGCCCAGGTTCCCGCGGGCGGCGAACCGTTCCTCCAGCGCACGCGCGAGCCGGGCACTATCCGGCAGGCTCGTCTCCCCGGCGCTTCCGCCATCATCCGACTGCAGCAGGAGCACCCGGTAACGGCCGGCTGCCGGCAAATTCATGTCGCAGAACGCCAGCCGGCTGCGCAGCCGCTCCGCGGGCAAACCGTCCCAGAAGCCGAGAAACAGCTCGCGAAGCAGCCGTTCCCGGTGCAGCGGCAGCGATCGCTTCATCTCCCGGCGCAGCGCTTCCTCCCGCTCCGCCGCTTGCCTTTCGCGCGCCAGTCCGTCGGCAGCCGCCATGACCGCTTCCCGCAGTTCCTCTTCGCCGAACGGCGTCCATACACACTGCTCCGTCTCGAGACCGATATCCGATCGGCTTTCCTCAAACGCGTTCCGCTCGCCCATCAGCACCAGTTTTACCCCGGGATGCCGCTCGCGGATACGGCGTCCCAGCTCCCAACCGCCCATCGCCGTCAGCCGCATATCCGCCAGCACGATATCGGGACGGGAGCGTTCCGCTTCCTGAAGCGCTTCCAAACCATCGGAAAACGAGCCGGTCACCTGAAATCCGAGCGCCCTCCAATTCAATAAGCCGGCTACGCGTTCGCGGCTATTCGGGTTGCCGTCGACGATCAACAATGTATACATGCCGCACCTCACCTTTTTGTGTCGCTGCGTGACCCTTCCTTAAAGACAATTCTTTTGTGTTAACGATTCGACATCCGCGCGCAGATTCCTCCGGCAACAGCCGATTTTGTCAATGGGCCCGTCCGCATTCCCCGGCGCAATTTTACGCGGCCAAGCGGCTCTCCCCGTCCCCGCTCGGCCAGGGCTCACGCCAGAAGCCGGTAGACGACGACAGTTCTGTCGACGCCTGTGCTTAAAGACGGGCGTTGCCCCTCCGGGTGCGGACCGTATAGGATTGCTAGGCCAACCGCTCCAGCGCCGTTCGAAAATGCCGGAAGTCTGCCATCATGTAGTCGATTTTTTTCTCGACTTTGCGAACGGTTTCCGGATCGCCGCTGTCCATGATTTTATCCACGTAGCGGTCAAGCGTTTCTTTCAATTCGTGTATCCAAAGCATGTTGCGGGACGGCAGCAGCATATTCAGATCTTCGACAAACGCCTGCGACAGGAACACGACATCCGGAGCGTCCAGCCACCGGTCGACAGGGAAAAAGGGTGGTGTCTCGTCCTCCCGAAATTTCTGCCCCGGCACCTGCTCCCAGAACGCTTCCCAGTCGTGGAGCATGCCCGCCTCGTACAAAATATATTTCAAAAACCCGCACAGCCAGGCGGTGCAGCTCGTATTTCTTTTCTGGCACCCCGCGCCTTCCTTCAAAAATATACAGCTTTGGCAGCAGGACCCTCCGCTTGCGATACATACCTTGCAGACATGTCCCGCGCCAGCTCCGTCGAGAAAAGCGAGACCGAGCTCAATTACCTTTTGTTTTGTTGCAAATCGCAGCTTGCTCATCCACTCTCACCTTTCCTTGCCAGTAACCCGCGTTCTTCCTTATATGTATAGTATAGGACAGCCACACATTTTACAACGCAGATTCCGTATCGGGCGTCAACGGACCGGCGCGAGCCGATGGGCGGCGCGTTTCCGCTTGCGGACCAAACGTGTCAATTCGACGTGATTTTTTGGCATATTGACCAAGAAACCGCGACTCCCCTGCTATACACTGGGGGCAGGCGGCCCGAACCGCATGGTCTTACGCCGAACAAACCATGTACAAGAGAGATAATGGAGGCATGACTGAATCATGGAAAAACATTGGTCCGCATCCTGGATCACGGACGAGCCGTTCATCGGCTTGAAGCCGCTCGATCCGTATCGCAAGGAGCTGGCGCCCGGCGAAAGACCCCCTCATCGCGACGATTTGAAAAACCGCCATATGCTGGCGCGCAAAACGTTCGTGTCAAGCGGAGCGGCCGAATCGGCCATCCTCGACATTACGGCCGACGACTATTACAAGCTGTATGTGAACGGCCGGTTTGTCGGCCAAGGGCCGGCGCAAGAAAACCATTATCATTATTTTTACAACCGGTACGACATCGCCGCTTATTTGCGGGAAGGGCTCAACGTCATCGCCGTGCATGTGTATTACCAGGGGCTGATTTGCCGAGCCTACAACAGCGGGGACTATCGTCAAGGGTTAATTGCGGAGCTCGCCATCGACGAGCGGACGGTCGTAAGCACCGACGCGTCCTGGACGATCGCGCCGGCTTCGGAGTACGCGGACGGAGGCATTATCGGGTACAATACGCAGTATTTGGAGAACGTCGACAACCGGCTGAAGCGGGTCGGCTGGAAGGAGCCGGATTTCGACGACAGCGGCTGGAGCCATGCCCTTGAGCATATCGCCGACGATCATCGGCTGTTCCTTCAGCCTACTCCGCCTCTTGCCGTGTACGAGGTCGAGCCGGTTCAAGTGACGCCGCTCCCGAAGGAAGAAGGCTATTTGCTCGATTTCGGCGAGGAACGTACCGGACAGTTCCGCATGACCGCAAGCGGAGAAGCAGGCCAAACGATCGAAATCCGCTGCGGCGAGGAGCTGGCGAGCGATGGGCGGGTCCGGTACGCCATGCGCTGCAACTGCACGTACCGGGAGCTGTGGACGCTGTCCGGCGCCGACGTCGACGAGTTGGAGCTGTACGATTACAAGGCGTTCCGCTACGTTGAGGTGCTCCCGTCGCCCGGCGTTCGCGCCGATCCCGGCAGCTTCGCGGCCGTCGTCCGCCATTATCCGCTCGATGACGGCGCCCTGCGCTTCGCCAGCTCCGACCCGATGCTGGACGCCATCTGGTCCATTTGCAAAAACGGCGTGAAATACGGCTCCCAGGAAACGTATGTGGATTGTCCGTCCCGGGAGAAAGGGCAATACTTGGGCGACAATACGATTATCGCGCATGCCCATGCTTACGTGTCGGGTGACTTGCGCCTGTCCCGCAAGGCGCTGCTCGACTTCGCGCTGCTGTCCGCGCGCGTCTGCCCCGGTCTGATGGCCGTGGCGCCGGGGCATTTCATGCAGGAATTCGCCGATTATTCGCTGCAATACCCGATGCAGCTGCTGGAATATTACCGGCAATCCGGCGACGAGACGTTCGTGCGCCGCATGCTGCCGACCGCCGAACGGATGATCGGCTATTTCACCGGCTTCCGCCGCGAGGACGGCCTGATTTCCATCCGGGATAAGCCGAATCTCGTCGACTGGCCGAAGACGATGCGGGACGGATACGATTTCCCGCTCGATCCTCCCGTCGGTGAAGGCTGCCACAATGTGCTGAACGCGTTCTATTACGGAGCGATGCGCACGATGGATGACATCCGCCGCCAGCTCGGACTACCCGGCGATCCGTCCTACGATTTGCCCGGCTTCAAGCAATCGTTCCGGCGGGCGTTTCTGGATCCCCGCACGAACCGGTTCGTGGACGCGGAACGCTCGGCGCACAGTTCCTTGCACGCTAATGCATTTCCGCTGCTGTTCGGGCTGACGGAGCCAGCCGACCGGGCGGAGGCGATCGGACTCATTCGCGAAAAGCGGCTGAGCTGCGGGGTGTACGTCGCGTACTTCGTTCTGAAGGGGCTTGCCGAAGCCGGTGAGCACGAGCTCGTCTACGAGCTGATGCGCTCGGAGGATCTGCATTCGTGGAGCACGATGGTCAAAGAAGGCGCGACCGCCTGCTTCGAGGTATGGTCCAAAGACCTGAAGCCGAATACAAGCCTCTGCCACCCGTGGGCCAGCGCGCCGATTCCGCTTTTTATCGAAGAAATCGCCGGTATCAAGCCGGCCGCTCCGGGCTGGACGTCCGTGACGTTCGCGCCGCGGCTTCCGGCGTCGCTCGAGCGGGTAGAGCTGGAGTTTCGCGTGCCGACGGGCACGATCCGGTTCCGGTATGCGCACGGTCAGGCGGAGCTTGACGTTCCCGGGGGCGTTGCCGTCACAAGGCTATAGCCGAAGTATAGCCGAAGCCCCTTCAAATCGGATCGACTCAAATAGAAGTCTCCAGACCGTCGTAAAGACGGTACTGGAGACTTTGTCGTTCTTTCTACGGATTGTGTCATTCAGCCGGGGGCATGCACTCGATCAAAACCGGCCCGCCCCGCCCTTTCCCGGCACGACGGCTCGTGCGGCCAGACTTTTGCGGCACTCCTCGATCTTCAGATTGAGAAACATCGCTTGCAGCCGTATCAGATCCATTCTCGCTTCGTACTCCGTACCCGGCTTCGTCAGCCGCTTCGTGTCATAGTATACCGCGAACAAAGGCATCCTTCCTCTCCACATTGTGATAGGGTGTCGGCCATGCGGCCGTAAAGACGCGCCAGTCCGCGCTCAAGGCGGCGGTCAGGGCGGTATCGCGAACGTTCAATGTCCGAAGCAGGAGACTTCGCTCTTCATCGGCAAGCTCCCATAGATGCAGCTCCCCGGCCAGCAGTCGGGACAGCCGACCGGGCATCATACGCGCGAGCAGACTCGCTTCTGTCAACCGAAGGACGGCATCTTCCCAGGCAAATCGCATAAGCAGGAAGCTATCCATGACGAGCGGCTCGACGGTATGGCAGGCCGGCTTCATACCTTCCGCGAACTCCGCCGCATCGAATCGGACCGCCAAGTCTGGCGCATACAGGCCGCGGCTTTCGCGAAGCGTATCCGCGCCATTGCGGGCCAAGCGCATCGCCGCCTCCCGAGCGCCATCCCCTTCCGACGCATGCTGCGCCAAACGCGCTCCGTCCCGGGGAAAATACGGCTCCAGCGTCCGGGCCAGCGTGGTCCGCGCCTTATGCGCCCATTGATCGACCTGGTTGGGGCTGCAATGCATGTGCCGCGCCGTCTCCATCGCCGAACAACCTCTCCAATATCTCCATATGATTGCTTGGCGCTGATTATGCGGAAGCGCTCGTATCGCTTCTTCCAATATTTCCAGCTGCCCCGCATCAAACGGCTGCCCGGCCGGATCGGAATTCGTCCGGTCGAGCCAATCCTGAGCGGTCCCGGGCGGAATCGGGACCGGGTGCCTTTCCCTGAGCTTGTTCCTTGCCACATTCTGAACGACCTGGCATACCCAGGCGCGCAGCGCCCGGCCTTCGCCCAATCCGGGCCGGCAGCGCAGCAAGACGATCTCCAGCACCTTGGCGGCAATGTCCGCATAATCGTCCTGCCGTAGACGGCGGTTCCGGAGACGCGCTTCCCTGCCCGCCAAGTGTCTGACGATACCGGGCAGCCATTCCTGTCCGAATTGCGCCACGGCCTCCCCGTCATACCTTCCTTCGGATATGCATGCCAATAGCTCCTCGAAGTCCATAGCCGCCCTTCCTCCCCTTGCCGGCTGACGCGGCTTTTTTCCCCTTCATAAGGTATAATGTCTGGACACCGGTCAAATCTTATCGGTTTGGCCAACTATTTTTAACAAAATTGCAAACTTTACTATTGATAGTACCATAATACGAACAAATGTTCTATATTTCTATGCGAATAACTTCCATATCCGTCAACCCCCGCAGGCACGCCGCCGAACGAATCCGGCTGCTTGTAACGCTGCTTTCCCGCTCGGCTGCGCTGCCATAACGTACAAAGAAGCCTTTCGCACCCGTAGTCCATGGCGCGGAAGGCTTCTAATCGGAGCTAATGCGAAAAAATGACCGCAGTTTGGTGCCGCGTTCCGGCGGCTACGCCCTTTTCCCCGGTTCGGCCGAGGGGACGGCTAACAGCCTGACCATTTCGTCCAGATGGGTTTCCAGCGTAATCGGATCGTACGCCCCCCACTTCGGCTCGACCACGTAAGCGCGGCCGTTGCGGACGGCGGGCAGCTTCGTCCACAGCTCGCTGGCCGTGAAAGCACGAGCCCATTCCTTGGACGGCTCGTCGCGGGTAACGGCGAGGAACACCCGGTCCCCGGCATAGTCCGTCACGGCCTCGGCGTCGATTGCCGTCCAGCGAAACCGTTTGTGCCGCCCGATCAGGGTCTTGACCTTGTCCGGAGGAGCGAATTGCAGCGCCCGGTACAACGTATGCCCGAAATTATGCGCGCCGTACACGAACAGCTTGCGGTGCGCCCCGTCGTAGATGAACGCCGTGGCCGTCTCGCCTTCGCGAACATACGGGGACAGCGCCTCCCGGGTCTGCTTCGCCTTCGCCTCGTAGCGGCGGATCCAGCTTTTGGCCTCGCGCTGCTTGCCCAGCATGCCGCCGATCTTCGTCATCCTCGTGTAAATATCGTCAAACCAGTCGATCTCCATGGCCGGGGCCACCTTTCGGAGCTGTTCGGCCAGCTGCTTGGGCACATAGCTCGGGAACAGAATCAGATCCGGCTTCAGCTTCAGCAGCGCCTCCGCCTCCACCGGCTCTTCGATCCCCTCGACGTCGACGGCCTGAGGCCGGAACAGGTCCAGCACGCCGCGGCTGGCCGCCACCGGCTTGATGCCGAGCGACAACACTTCGCCCAAATACTGCAAGGACATAATTCGCGGCTGGCGCGCCTGGCTGTCCGCATATTGCCTGGGGGATACGCCCACCGTCTGCTTGAAGCGGCGGCTGAAATAATATTCGTCGCGAAAGCCCGCTCTGGCCGCCACGGCCTTCAACGTATGGCCCGGCAGCAGCAGCAGCTCCTTGGCGCGATGGATGCGCAGATCGGTCAAATAATCGATCGGCTTCGTCCCGGTCAGCGACTTGAACAGCGCATTGTATTGCCAACGGCCGATGCCCGCTTCCTCCGCCAGCTGCTCGATAGCAATATCCTCGTGCAGCGAGCGGTGCATGAAAGCAATCGAGCGCTCGACGGCTTGCAGCGCGTTGTCGCCCTCCGGCCGCGAACGGTTTTGCTCCGCCAGCCGGGCCAGTATGTCCTGCAACTGCGCATTCGCCCGGAACGACTCCCATTCTCCCGCGCAATGCCGCTTGCCGTACAACTCCTCCAGAAATTCGACCAGCCGGTAAAAGGGACGGAACTCCACTTCCCCGCGGCCCAGCAGCGCCTCCGCCGCCCTTTGCCGGTCCGCCTCCGACTCCCCCTCCGACAACGCTTCGAAATAAAGCCGGTACAGCTCCATGCCCCCGGCTCCCGCGTAATTCAACTCCGCAATCATCCCGGGCAGGAGCATGACGCAGGAACCCGCAAACAACGGAAGCCCGATCCCGTCGATCGAGATCGAGCCCTGACCCTTGACTACAGCAAGCAGACAGTACGTTCCGAGCAGTTCTTTGTCGCCTCTCGTCTCGCCTGCCATACAGGCCACCGCTTGAATGGCGGTCATTCGAAATAGCGGCGGACGGCGGGGGAATAGCGTCGGCGCACCCTCAAGCTCGTGTTCGTTCATCTCCTCGCCCCTTCGTTTTTTTATCCAATTGTAAATCATTCTCATTAAAACTCATTATAAGCGAATACGCATTAAAAAAGAAGCCTGTCTTTTCAACAAAGACAAGCTTCCCGGAAATGGCGCGGACCAAGCGTCCGGCATTATTTCATCAACAGCTTCGGCATTTCGTCAAGCAGCCAGTCGAGCGTGATCGGGTCGTAGAACGACCACTTGTTGCCGACAACGTAGGCTTTGCCGTCTTTTACGGCAGGAAGGTTTTTCCACACCGGCGAATTCAGCAATTCGTCGGCCGCTTTTTTCACATCCGGGTTCGCGTCGTTGACGACGATAAAAATCCGGTCCCCGGCATAATCCGCCAGCGTCTCCTCCGAGATCGTCTGCCAAAGCGCATCCTTATTGCTCTCGAACAGCTTCGCGGCTTTCTCCGGACGGACGAATCCAAGCGCGTTGTACATCGTCGAGCCGAGACGCTGATTTCCGTACACGTATATTTTCTTGTCCTGGAACAGCACGAACGCTGTCGCCGTCTCGCCCTGCTTGACGTAGGGCTTCAATTGGTCGCGCTTGTCCTGCGCCTTCTTGTTGTAGCGGGCGATCCATTCGTCCGCTTCCTTCGTTTTGCCCAACAGGTCGCCCATTTTCTTCAGCCGGTCGAACAAGTCGCCCGCATAGCTGAGCATGACGGTTGGAGCTATTTTGGACAGCGACTCGATGCTGTTCGCTTCGAGAAAATCCGGCACGAGAATCAGATCGGGATTAAGCGACAGCACCTTCTCCAGATTCGGGTTGACGCCCTGACCGGCAATATCTTCCGTCCCTTGCAGTTGTTCCTTGGTCAGCATCTGATTGGCCGTCGCGTAGTTCGTGCCGACCGCCTTCAAACCGAGCGCGACGGCTTCTGCCGGGAAATAATGGGCGATAACCCTTTCCGGCTTGGTCGGGATTGTCACCTCGCGTCCTTTATCGTCCTTGATGACGCGGGTAGCCGACTGAGGCGCCGCCTCCTTGCCTGTATCGTTTGCAGCTTTGCTTTCTTTGTTCTCCGACGACTGCGGCTGTTCGCTCTTCGTTCCGCAGGCGGCGAGCAGCGACAGCAGGACGATCGCGCCCAGCCAGACGGCCCATTTCGCTTTTCGTTGCACGGATGTTCCCCTCCATTATGATAGTGATTCTCATTTGCAGCACCACTACAGTGTAAGCTACTGTCTTTAGCGGCGGCAATGGATTTTTTGGCGGCAATGCTTGCATTATTTGGGGATGTGCGTTTCTGGCAACGACGCCCCGCATTGCGGCTTTGGGATCATAATGGAGAGGAAAAGGACGCTTAAAACCGCTTTATTGCAGGCTGTCTGCGACTAGATCGTGGTCCGGCGCAGCAGCGAATAAGAAACGAGCATATAGACGAGCGCGAGCGCGAACAGCCAAAGCGACAGCTGAACCATGCTATTGGCGGCAAACCAGGCAAATACCGTCCCCCACCAGCCGTAGTAGGTGCAAGCGAAGATGCCGACCGAGAAAAGCACCAGCATGACCAGCATGACGGACCAGAGGCCAAGCTTGCCGAACCGGCGAAAGACGCCGCTGATCACAAAACCGAGATAAAACATGTGCAGCAGCAATACGAAAGGCACCCATAGTCTTGCTAATGCGGGGCCGTCATTCAAGTAAGGAATGTCGAAGAAATGAAGGCCCACGCCCCATCCTGCGATCACATGCGTTTCCGTCATCCCGAGCAGCAGAAGCACTGCGGAGAAAACCGCGCTGATGCCGACCATCAGCAGCAGCGTCCCCCAGAAATAATCCTTTCTCCTGACGCTGAAGCCGAGCGCGAACGGGAACGTCTGACTAAGCGTGAGGATACCGATCACGAACATGTATACGTAAAGCGATGCGATCCCCCCCGTATAGATCACTTCCTCGCCGCGCAGCAGCAAGCCGATAATCAGATTGACCGCGAAGCTGATCATCATGATGATCCAGGGCAAATACAGAATCGACAGCTTGTCGCGCAGATGTATACGGATCACACCTTGAATCCGGTTCATACGAGCTCCTCCTCCTTATGTCCCGACTTTCTGCCGGTCAAATGCACGATCATCTGCTGCAGCGAAACAGGCGCGATCTCCAGACCGAGCGCCTCTGCCTGCTGCCGGTCTTTGCCGTACAAATTGCCCATAACCGTAGCCGTCGCGAACCCGCCGAACGTTCCGCGGTGGATCGTTTCTTTGTCCGATGCGAACGCATCGATCGATCCGACAGGACCGACGACCTGGAAAGCCCGCCCGCGCAAGACGTCGGCATCTTCGTCCAGCAGCAGCCTGCCGTTGTTGATCACAATAATATGCTCCAGCAGACGGCTGACCTCGTCGATCAAATGAGTCGAGAGCACGACGGTACGCGGATGGGCGGCATAGTCTTCCAGCAGCCGATCATAAAACAACGTTCTCGCTACGGCGTCAAGACCGAGATAAGGCTCGTCGAAAATCGTGAGCGGAGACCGGCTGGCCAAGCCGACGACGATGCCCGCGGCCGACAGCATCCCCCGCGACAGCTTCTTGATCCGCCGTTTGAGCGGAAGTCCGAAGTCGTCGATCAGCGACAGCGCGTACTCGCGGTCCCAATTCTCAAACAGCGAGCCGGCGATGTCCAGCACGTCTTCGACGTTGTAATTTTCCGGGTATTTCTGGCTTTCCTTCACGAAGCACAATCGGTTCAGTACATGGCGGTTCTCGTAAGGCGCTTCGCCGAAGACGAGCAATTCCCCGCTTGTAGGGAACAATTGGGCGGCGATCATGTGCATGATCGTCGTTTTGCCCGCTCCGTTCCGGCCGAGCAAGCCGTAAATTTTTTCCGATTCCATCGTGAAGCTGATATCCTGCACCGCTGTCACCGCTCCGTACTTTTTCGTTACCTTGTTCAATTTCACGATAGGGTTCATTGTCCGCCCTCTCCTCTCCGGATCATCTCTGCCAGCTGCTCTGCCGTTATGCCCAGCTTGCCGGCCTCGCGCACCATCGTCACGACATAATGCTCGTAAAACTGCTCCTTGCGCTTCTCGATCAACGCATCCCGCGCTCCCGTCGCCACGAACATCCCAATCCCCCGTTTCTTGTACAAAATGCCTTGATCCACCAACGTATTGACGCCTTTGGCCGCCGTGGCCGGATTGATCTGATAAAAAGCGGCGAACTGGTTCGTCGACGGTACCTGCGCTTCCTCCGGCAATCTGTCTGCGATTATGTCGTCCTCGATCCGTTCGGCAATTTGCACGAATATCGGGCGGCCGTCATCAATCGGAAAGTTCATATGACCACACCACCAAACTGGTTAATTACTTATGTAACTAACTATATGAGCTTAACGTTTCTTTGTCAACCTCTTCGTACAAAAGTTCCGCGCTCGCCAGCAAAGTTTGGTCGCCTTAACGAAGTCCGGCTGCCCGAACCGAACGTTTTAAAAACATTTTGATGAACCGGAACATTTGTTCTATTATGGAGAAAGCGAGTAATCAATTAGGGGGGCTTATGGTGATCACGTTGTTTCGGTACAACTGGATGGTCAGGAATGAGTGGTTGGAACGGTGCAGGCAGATCCCGATCGAGGAATTGTCGCGTACGCGCATCGGCGGGGCAGGCTCAATTCTTTATACCTTTTTTCATATTTTGGACGTGGAGTACAGCTGGATTCGCGCCATACAAGGCAAGCCGGATATCCAGGTGCAGTACGAGAACTATCGGACCCTGCAGCAAGTAAAGGAGCTTTCGGATTGCTGGCTTCAGGAGACACAATCGTTCCTGCAGACTTGGTCAACCGATTCGGAGAAAGAAACGGTGACCGTTCCGTGGTTGAAAGGGAGCTATACCCAAGGTGAAATTTTGCGTCATGTCATTGCGCATGAAATTCACCATATGGGTCAGCTCTCCGTCTGGGCAAGAGAGCTCGGGATTGAGCCCGTGTCCGCCAATGTCATCGGCAGAGGATTGTTTTCATTTTGAATAGATATTTCCTTTATGTACAGAACTTAGACGAGCTGCGCAACGATTTGCTTCAGCAAAACATACCGATCATCGATGATGAAGCAAGGGCAGATGAAGGTGTAAAACGCTTCTATGTAAACGACCCTTTCGGCAATCGCCTTGAATTTTTAGAATGGCTATAGAGGTTACTTTTCTTGGTAAAGAAAGGAGCCCTCCGCACGGAGGACTCCTTGGTCAAAGAGGCTAGCCACCCCGGCTGGAGCCGTCTAGACGCTTTTGCGGGAATACAACGTTACCGACAAAACGAAGGATACCAGCAGCAGAGCCAAACATCCGATCACTCCCCATACCGCCAGCGCCTCCGGATCGGCCCCCGCCGCGGCGCGAAGCCACTTGCCGGCATCCGCTCCCGACCATTCCGCGATGCGCAGACCGAGCACGACCGCCCCGCCGACGACAAAAATGACGATCACGTCGAGCACCTGCACGAGACGCGCACCGAAAGCGAAAAACAATGGAAAATAGATCGAATAAAACAACAGCAGCATCCCGACCGCCACCGCCAAAGACCGCATATCAAACCACGGCAGCTCCCCGGCCGGCAGCACGAGTCCCGCGGCAAACCGCCAAAGCGCTGTCAAAGCGAACGCCAACCCCATAAACAGCACGATGCCGACGTACTTGGCCGCCACAATATCGCTGCGGCGCAGCGGGAACGAAACGAGCATGCGCCCGTTATTGTTTTTCTCGTCCATCTTGCTGGCCACGACGATCAGGAAATGGCTGAAAATGGCGGCAGGTACCGCAAGCGGCATCCCCTCGAATGCGCCCAGGATGAAAAAGAACACGCCGACGAAGAAAAAGCCGAGCCAGATGAACCGCTTCTGAATGCGAAAATCTTTAACGAGCAATTGGAGCACGGCTCTTCCCCTCCTGCGTAAAGATCAAGATATCGTCCAGCGTCGGCTTCTCCACGACAAACGGGCTGTCGAACGCCCCCTCGGCCGCGTGCTCCGTGCCAAGCAGCGCCTCGAAGCCGAGCGGCGACTGGCGCAGACCGACATACGGAACCCGGTTGCTCTTCAGCAGCGCCAAAGGCCCTTTGACGAGCACATACGCATCGAGCAATTCTTCCTTCGTGCCCGAGAACCGCAGCTCTCCGCCGTCGATGTATACGATGTAGTCGGCTATCCGCTCCAGATCGGTGCTAATATGGGTCGAAAACAGTACGGATTTGCTCCCGTCGCGAATGTAGGCGCTCAAGATCGTCAGGATGTCCCGGCGGAACACCGGGTCCAGCCCCGAGGTGGGCTCATCCATGACGAGCAGCTCCGGCTCGTGGGCGAGCGCGGCTGCGAGCGCGAACTTCGTCTTCATCCCTTTGGACAGATCGCGGATTTTTCGGCGCTCGGGCAGGCCGAATTCGCGCATATAGCTTTGGAAGGCACCCTCGTTCCACGTCGGATAAAAGGAGGCGACGACTTTCTTCATCTCGCGGATGGTCAGATGGTTGTAGAAAAAGTCCTCGTCGTACACGAAGCCGATCCGCTGCTTGATCTCCCGCTCGCGGTCCCGGTACGACTCGCCGAATACGCGAATCTCGCCTTCGTCCGGCCGGATCATGTTCATGATGGAACGGATGAGCGTCGTCTTGCCGGAGCCGTTCGGACCGATCAGGCCGGTAATGTAGCCGCGCTCCACCCGAAAATTCATATCGCGCAATACAAACGCCCCATTGCCTCTCGTAAAATGGCGGAATTCGATGACCGGCGTCATTCGCGCACCTCCCCGTAAAATAGTTCGAACAGCTCGGTCAAATCGCCCTTGCTGAGCCCGAGCGCTTTGCCTTTGGCGACGATCTCCTTCACCTGCTCCTCCAGTTCCCGATAGCGGACTTCGCGGATCGCCTCCTTGTTTTTCTCCGTCACGAAGGTGCCTTTGCCGGCCACGGACGCCACGAGCCCTTCCTGCTCCAACTCGTCGTAGGCCCGCTTCGTCGTAATGACGCTGATCCGCAAATCATGCGCCAAATTGCGGATCGACGGCAGCGCCTCTCCCTCCCGCAGCCGTCCGGATAAAATATGTTCCTTGATCTGCTCCTTGATCTGCTGGTAAATCGGCTCTCCCGACGCAAGCGATACGGAGAGATTCATCGTTCCACCCCGCTACCCTGTGAACAGCTTTTCACTGTTCATATCTGTTTATATCGTATATGAACAGTATATATACATTCAGACGAACGTGTCAATATACCGCACAAAAAAAGCTATGCGACCATCGGGAGCCCCCGTTCGAGTGGGCTCTGTCCGTTCGCATAGCTTCCGTGCCTGCTTCCTGCTTTAATCGAGAATAATGCCAAAATGCGTCCGCAATGCTTCGTCGTACTCTTCCTTCGTGACGGGGGTGAAGGCTCGGACGCCTTCCGCGCTAAAAATCCGAAACTCGTCGCCGGCAATCGTATTGCGGCCGTCCTTCGTGCGGATTGCCGCCATCGCGCCCTGAACGAAAATCGAGTCGGGCGAATGCTCGCACCAGTAGCTGGCCATGACGTAATCGCGGGCAAGCTGCGGTTCCTCGCTGAACGAGTAAATGCGGCTCCACTCGCCGCGCTTCAGCTCGCACAGCAGCCAGCCGAACTCGTCGTCGCGCTCCAGCCGGTAGCTTTCCCCGCCCTGCCTGTGCTCGAGCCGTTCGACCATCTTGATCGGCTCGCGCGGCACGATGCCTCCAACGCCCACGTCGCACAAATAGTCGCTGCCCGCGGCTTCGACCTTCAGCACATGGTGTCGGCGCATCGGCGGCGGGTTGGGCTCGTCCCGCCAGAAGCGGGCGAAATAATCGGTGACGGTATAGCCCAGTTCGCGCAGCAGCCAGCCGAACAGCGCGTTCAGCTCGAAGCAGTAGCCGCCGCGGCGGCGGACGACGATCTTGTCGTACACGTCGGGAATATCCAGAGAAAGCGGGCGGCCGCGCAAAATATCGAAGTTTTCGTAAGGCACCGCATGCAGATGGCTGTGCTGCAAGCCGGCCAGCGCCTCTGCGCTGCCGTCCAAAGGACCGGAGTAGCCGATTCGCTCCAAGTAAGCGTATACTTCCGGTTTAATGCTTTCGCGACGATCGCTCATATTCGAATGCCCCCTATCCTCCCATCATACCAAGATCGGTTGTCGGCAACAAGATGGCTCGGCTCCGCCTACGGGAGCCGATATCCGGTTATGAGCCGGGTAAGCCCTTTCTTCGCTTACTGCGGCAAGTAGGCGCCGATCTTCTCGCGTAAAAACCGCACCGATGAGGCCGTCTCTTCCAGTCCGTTCGCGCCGTCCCCGACGGAAATCCAGCCGCGAAAGCGAGCTTGCCGGAGCAGCGAAAATATTTGCTCGGAAAGGCGTCCAGCCCGATCGCGCTCCAGATCGTCCGACGAGTTCCCTTTGCCCTCCGGCAAATAGCGGTCGCTCGCGTTCACCGTAAACAATCGGTGCTTTACCCGTTCCAGCAGCTTCAAAGGGTCCTCGCCCGATGCAATCGCATGGGACGGGTTGAAGCCGACGCCGAACGAAGGCGACGAAACGCCCCCGATCATCTCCAGAAACCGGTCCGAGGATAGCTCGAACTCCGGCTGCTGTCCTGCCCCAACGGCGGGATGGTTTTCGATCACCAGGCATACGTTGTTCCGCTCCGCATAAGGCAGCAGCTCGCGAATGGCAGCGGCCGTGGAGCGGATGCCGTCCTCGCGGGTTACGTCCGGCCGATGGAGGCCGAACAGCACGCGACAGCTGCGGAACTCGGACGGGCCGAGGAAGGCCATGACGTCGATCATGTCTTTCATCTTCTGCAGTTCGCCGGCCCGGTGCGCCGGGTCGGGATTGGCAAAGTCCGGAGACGTGCGCATCAGCGGTATTTTCAGATTGCTTTTGGCGGCCGCTTCCTTCACTTGCCGCAAATAGGCTTTATCCGTCCGTTCCAAAAAAAGCGGGTGCAATTCCAGACCGTCGGCGCGCAGCGTTCCGGCTTGCTCGATCCATTCGAACAAGCCCATGGAGCGATCGATCCGTTGATCCATGAATCCTTTAGGGAAAACAGCGATTTTGGCTTTGCTCCGCATATCCATCAGAACTCCTCCTTTGCGCTTGCCGCCCGGGGCAGCAGGAACGATTTCAGCCATCCTTTTCCAAATAAAGCGATTTCAAAATCAATCGAAGCTTAAAGGAGTTCTGGCAGACGAACCGCCGCTTGAAAGAGCGGGGCCTTCCAGTAACAGTTAATTCCATAATAAAGTTGCCGCGGGCAATTGTAAACCGTTTTACGCACATTCATCAAACCTTAAGAAAGGAAGGGCTGACTCGCTTCCGCATCACATACCGCTCCCGTCGCGCAGAGACGCCCCGCCTGATGCCGGCCGCCCGACGGGCTTTTCTCCTCCGCGCGCTTCCGGCCCTTACCTTCTTACTCTGATGATAAAACGATCGGAAGAAGTCCGAATGCCCCGATCCGTCCGATACTCCCGGATAAATGAATCCAGTATTTGGAAATCACCCTCCGTTTGCCCGAAATCCGGAATAATCGGCGTATGCTTCAACAAAAAGATCAAATCTTCGGCCGTCTCGTAAAACTCGGTAACGTTCCATTCGAACGACTCGATGTCCGCAAATCCCGCTTCGTTTAATTCCGCCATGTATCGCTCCCGCAGCGTGCCGGCCTTTGTTCCCCAAGCTTGGCCCCTTCCGAACGCTTGTTTCAGGTTATGCTTGTCGGTTTCGCTGATTTGCTGCGTCAGGAAAATGCCGCCCTCTCTCAGCACTCGGGCTATCTCGTTCGCGCAGAAATCCGAATGCCGGCAAGAGACGACGTCAAAAAAACGGTCCGGAAAATCCAGCTTCCCGGCTTCCATCCGGAGGTAGCGGACGTTCAAGACACCCGCCGCGGCGCCGTTCCTTACTGCGGTTTCAATCATGCCGGACGCTTGATCGATGCCGACCAGAAGCAGCGCGGAATCGGCTAGCGGTAAAGCCGACTCTCCTCCGCCCGTACCGATGTCGAGCACCAGATCCGACTTTTTGCACGCTTGGGCAACTTCCTTGTAGAAGTCCCAGTGCTTTCCTTCCGTGCGGCATTTCACGCTGCTAAAATCCCAGCCGTTGATTTTGCCGACCTTCTCGTAAAACGCTTTGTAGGCGTCCTGATCCATGTTTCTCCCCTTTTCCGGAATGAATTGTGTACAATGGCTATATGCGACGCATGCAATCCTCATTCCTATCAGCCGTAACCGGCCTTTAAGGAGGAACGCTTATCTTTGCCACCATCACCTACTTGCAATCGGGTCAAACGACCCAGCGCCGCGCATTCCGGGCTCTCTCCGAATTGGGCATCCTGCGCGATCTCGCTCGCTATCGTCCGGTTCTATGCGGAACCGTGCCGATCTCGATCGATGTAGAGGGCTCCGATCTGGATATCATTATGGAAGTGTATGAACCCGAACGGTTTAAGCGCGACGTTCATGCTTTATACGGCATGCAGGAGGCGTTTGTTTACAAAGAAAAACAGATCCGCCAGATTCCCTCGCAAAAAGCCAACTTTTCGTTCGACGGCTTTGCCTTCGAACTGTTCGCTCAGCCGATCCCCGTCGAACGTCAGCACGCGTATCTCCATATGCTTGTGGAGCATCATCTTCTGCTTCGGCACCCCGATATCCGTACTAAAATTATAAATCTAAAAAAACAAGGAATCAAAACCGAACCGGCTTTTGCCCAGGTTCTGGGATTGACCGGGGACCCGTATGAGGCGCTTCTGGTTTTGGGGCAGGAGCTTGGAGTGATCGCTGCCGGGCTCTGACGACTGTAGTTATCTCTTATAAGCCGATGCTGCTTGTTAGACTTTTGGAGCTCCCTGTCTCTGTCTCGGAGAAGCCATGGGATTGCTTGACTACCACTGAAATTCATCCCAAAGAACTTGCTTGGCGCTCGATAGATCCTTGCACACATAATCGGCGCTCCCAGCTTCAGGCTGTCGTTTGTCGAGTCGATTCAACCAAACGGTTTTGATTCCCAGCGGGCTTGCCCCCCTGACGTCATTGGTGAAGGAATCGCCTATATGAATAACGTCATCCGGCAGCAAATGATACCGCCCCAACGCTTCGAGAAACATGTCCGGTCGCGGTTTGTACGATTTCGCCTCTTCACTCGTGATCCAATCCGTAACCGATAGATTATGGTGACAGATAGCTGACTCCAGGTCCGCCGTATCGATATTCGACAGGATATATAGGGGCACTCCTTCAAATGCTTTTAGAAATGCAAACGTATCGTCATAAATGCTTGGCCTCATCCAATGGTCAAATTGCGGCTGAATGATCTCCTCGGCAATGGCTTCGGAACGAAAATGTCGGATCGTTTCTTCCAATGACCCCATTCCGATCGCTCTTTGACTCTTAAAGGAATCTCCGAAACTGTCTCGGACTTTTGTAGAAAAAGCCTTCCACCAGAAAGTCCCGATATCCTTAACATCGCAGTCGCAGCCAGAGCCCGCCTTGATTTGCTCGCATATAAGCGGAATAATCGCATCGTCCTCATGAACTAACGTTCCGTAAAAATCAAGGAAAATCGCCTTCATGCTCCACGCCCCCTTATTGTTCGCACCCGCCATCCGACCCTTCAGCCGGATAGATCGTAACCGCAATCTGATAGTCGTTTTCGTACACAAGCGTCCCGGGAAGCTCGACGGCGACTGAGCGGATGATCTCCATCTCGTACCTCGCCGCTATATCCAGAAAGGGGGCCAGCTTGGCGATCATCGGTCGGGTTCTTTCGCCATCCTTGAACCAGGTCACCGCTCTTCTGGAGTTTTGATGTTCTTCATAGAACGGCGGATTCGGCAAGTTTTCTTCAAACCACTGTACCGTGCGATCGTACAGCTCCGTGTCGGCGGGGGACAAGATTCCCTCCCGCTTCAAATGAAAGATTGCCACGAAGATGCCGTAAGGCTGTTTCGTAAAGGGACTTGCATAATTGGCATGGAATCGGACAAACATCACCGCTCGCCTCCCCGCGATCCGGCCTGCTTGGGAGCGATCCGGTCAATTGCGGCTTGCATCGGCACAACGACTTCGGTCATCTCCTTCAGATCCTTGAGCCGGATCTGCCCGGCAGATGCTTCCTCTTCACCGATCAGGATCGCGTACCGAATTCCTCTAGCGTCAGCCGCGGCAAGCGATTTTTTCAGCTTGCGCCCGCTCGTCTCCAGTCTCGTACGGATGCCGTTGGAACGAAAAGCCGCTGCGGTCTTTAAAACATCCGGATTCGTTTCACCGATCGGAATGACGACGACTTCAGACTGCCGCGAGGCAAGGGGGCGGTTCTTGATCATCTCCACGATCGACTCCATTCCGAAGGAAATGCCCGCCGTCGGATACTGGATATCCTCCCGGCCGACAAGCTTTCCGATGATCGCGTCATAGCGCCCGCCTGCCCCTAGGCTGGAAGCGAATGTCCGGCTGGCGTCAAATATTTCGTATACGGTTCCCGTATAGAAGGAAAGTCCACGCGACAGGAACGGGTCGAACCGGCATACGGCATCCAGCCCCACCTCCCCGATCAGCTTCTGGAGCGCCCGTGCTTCAAGGGAACCTTTGGAATTGCCGATGCCGTAAGCTTGGATCAGGTACTCGAAGCCGGGATCGTCCATGTCTGCCCATTCCGCTATGGCCCGGACCACTGGAGCTTGCAGACCTTTGTCCGTCAGCTCCTGAACGACCGCGGCTTTACCGATTTTATCGATTTTGTCCAGCGTCAGCATGACCGTCGGCTGCTCGTCGGCTGCGACCCCCATCGCTCCGAGAAGTTCGCCTAGAAACATTCGGTTGTTCCACCGCAGTGTAATCGGGATATCCAATCTCCGGAACACCTCGGCCGCAAGCAGCATAAGCTCGGCCTCCGCTTCCGGCCCTTCGACCCCGACCACGTCCGCATCGCATTGCAGAAACTCGCGCAGCCGTCCCCGCTTTACGGGACCGTCCCGAAACACTTTTCCGATCTCGTACCGTTTGTAAGGGAAGGGGATGCCCGGATTCAAAGCGATTACTTTGGCAAAAGGGACGGTGAGGTCATAGCGCAAGCCAAGGCTGCGGCTCCCCTGATCCGTGAAGCGGTACATTTCCTTGACGATCTCGTCGCCGCCCGCATATTTGGAGGTGAGCAAGTCCAGCTCGTTCAATACCGTCGAGTCCATTTCATCGAAGTCGTAGCATTCGAATACGTCTTGCAAAACCGAGCGAACCTGTCTTCGAATCGCCTGCTCTTGCCCGAAAAAATCGTACGTGCCTTTTACATTTTGCATAGCCGTCAATCCTTTCTTTGGTCGAATACAACAAAAAAACGCGCAAGACCCCATGGTCCTGCGCGCTTCCTATGCCGCAGGGAGGCCAACGCGTAGAGCGTTAGCCCACCCTGAATTTTTTTACAGGAGTGTGCTAACGCTTTTTGTGATGATGATGAAGTTGATTCAAAACGATGGTGTTCATAGCTTCAAATCCCTTCCAATCGATGATTAGAACTGATTATAACAATTTGTTGCAGAGGGCGCAAGCGACTTTTTCGGGCATTACCATGAGGGCCCGGCCCGACTTTACCGCTCTTCCAATCCTAAGAATGGAGCAAGTGCAGCAGCAGCGCCTTTTGGACATGCATCCGGTTTTCCGCCTGCCGGTAGATGACGGACTTTTCGCTTTCAATTAACTCTTCTTCAATCTCGAATCCGGGATGAATCGGCATATCGTGCATGATGTAAGGAGAGAAGCCCTTCAGGCTGTCGCGATTCAGCTGAAACGGCATCATTTGCTCGATCCTGCGGTTCTTCTCCTCCTCATACCGACTGTCATGGAAAAATTCCATGTCGATCCACGTATCGGTATAAACAAAATCCGATCTGGGGACAGCTTCGGACAAGGAATTGACTTTTTCCACAAAGCCGCTTTGGTAGGCGGCCTGCATCAGCTCTTCATCCCACGACGGAGTGTTGATGATCGGCGTGACGAGCAGAAGACGGATCCCTACTGTCATACAGCCGGCGATCAAAGAATTGGCCACATTGTTATGAATCCCGACATAGGTAAGGGTTATTCCGTCAAATGTCCCGGATACTTCATAGATCGTCATCAAATCCGCCAATGCTTGACAAGGGTGGTACGTATCGCAGCAACCATTGATAACCGGCACTTTGGAATGTTTAGCTAATTCAAGCAAATCCGCATGCTTGTTTAATCTCGCCATGATGACATGGCAATTCCTTGATACATACTGTGCTTCGTATTGGATGGGCGATATCGTGAAATGACTCGAATTCCAATCCAGGGTGACGGCGTATCCGCCCAATTGGTTGATGGCAGATTGAAACGATAAGTTGGTACGAGTCGATGTTTTTTGAAAGAGCAGCAGCAAACCTTTTCTTTCGCAAGCATGATCGTACTTTTCCGGATTTTTCTTTATTTCTACTCCCGTTTGGATAATGGACCGAAGAGTATTCCTATCGAATTCTTTTAAGGACAACAAATGATTCACGCGGTCACCTCTTATGTATATTTATTCATAATAATGAATAATAAATCGATTGTATGATAATAGGATATTCCTGTCAACGGTTAATAACTGGCGCCCCATTCGAGGAGAAGCGACCGTCAGTAAACGGGGTTATTTCCGGTTAGAAAAGAAACCGCCCTGCTAGGAGGGCGGCTCTGCTTGAATAGCATGCTATTTTTGAACGCACAGAGAACGGCAGAAACAGCAGCCGCCCCCTTAATCATGCCTTTCAGCCCGCGCAAGCTTATTGGCTCGGCTCCTGCATAACCGCATCCTTCAGCACTTCGTATTCCTGAAGCACTCCCTTGTACACCCTGCCCCAATCCATCATCGACTGCAAAATCGGGATCAGCGTCTTTCCGTGCTCGGTCAGCGAATATTCCACCTTGGCCGGGAAGACCGGGTACACCTCGCGGTGAACGAGCAGATCCTCTTCCATTTCCCGCAGCTGGGTCGTCAATATTTTTTGCGTCACCGGCGGCAATATTTTTTTCAGCTCGCAAAACCGCATCGTACCTTGGCCCAAATTCCACAAAATGAGCGGCTTCCACTTGCCGCAAATGACCGATAGGGTAAGTTCCTTCTCGCACAAAAATAGCTTGGGCTGCTGTTTCATCAAAAGTTCCTCCCGAATGGTATCGTTTAGGATACTTGGTATCGTAAAAGTGCGCTATTTCCAAGTTTTCTTATTGGAATTATAATAGTTGCAAAGGGATAAAGTAAAGCACTTCAGGGGGTGAAACCGAAATGTCTTCCCATTACGATGTCATTATCGCGGGCGCCGGATCGTTCGGCATGAGCGCCGGATACTACTTGGCCCTAGCGGGCGTGCGCGTCCTGCTGATCGATGCGGGGGATCCTCCACACTCGCTCGGAAGCCACCACGGCAGCACCCGGATCGTACGTACCGCCTATACGATGGGCGCCGCTTATGTCAAGCTCGCACTCCGGGCACAGCAGCTGTGGAAGCAGCTGGAGGAGCAATCCGCTGAACTCCGTACCGCTGACGAGGCGTACCACGGGCCGCTCTTCGAGCGTACGGGCGCCATCAGCGTCGGACCGTCAGGCTCTGCATTCATTCGAAGCAAAACAGACAGCTGCACGGCGTTCAGCATTCCGCACCGCCTGCTGACCGCTTCCGATATACGTCGAGAATGGCCGGGACTCTCCGTATCCGACTCGATGGAAGGACTGTACGAGCCGGAAGCCGGCGTCCTGTACAGCGAACGGATCATTCGCGTCCTTCGCCAGCTCGCTCTTGCGCAAGGAGCCGAACTGCTTGCCCACACGCAGGTGCACGGCATCGAAGCCGGGTCGGGCGGACATGCAGTACATACGTCGAACGGCTCTTTTACAGCCGACCGGGTATTGGTTAGTGCCGGAGCTTGGGCGGGACGGCTGTTCCCGGAGCTTGCCGCGGTAACGCCGATACGCAAGGCAGTCGGCTGGTTTGAAGCTCCGAACCCGCTCTACGGGGCGGAAAGGCTGCCGGTTTTTATCATCAATAACGGCGGCGACGAAGAATATTTCGGCTTCCCCGATCTCGACGGGAGCGGCTTGAAGATCGGCCGTCACGACGGCGGGCGGGAAGTTTTGTACGGCCAGCCTCTCCCGGCGTTCGGCACCTACAAAGAAGACGAGGACGAGCTGCGGTTTGCTCTGGAACGGTTTCTTCCCGGCGCGGGCCGTCTGCGCGACGGTCAAGTGTGCTTGTACGAGCGTTCGCCCGGCGAACGCTTTTGGCTCGGCGAAGTCCCGGGCCGCACCGGGGTCTGGTTCGCTGGCGGGGGCTCGGGCCACGGCTTCAAGTTCGCCAGCGCGATCGGCGAGGCGATGAGCCTGGCGCTGACCGGCCGGCAAGCTGAATCGGATTTGGATTGGCCCGCTTTCTCTTTACCTTCTTCCATCAAATGAATCGATCAAGGAGCGTGTACTTATGAATTCCCTTACCCATCATCGTAAAATACGGGCGTCCGCCGTTTTGACCGGAGCAACCTTCCTGCTGGCAGCGCTGCTTGCCGGCTGCGCAAGCGGCGCCAAGGAAAGCGGCAAGCCCGCCTCCTCCAATACGCCCGCAACGCAAACGCAGGCGGGAGCGGCCGAACAGCCGAAGGTAGTCCGCATCGGCTATCAGAAGGGCAATACCCTGAATGTGTTGAAAGTGAAAGCCAACCTCGACCAGAAGCTGAAAGAGCGCGGCATCGCCGTCGAATGGAACGTGTTTCCGAGCGGCGGGACCGTCCTGGAAGCATTGACTTCGGGTAAAATCGACTACGGCAATGCGGCCGACGGCTCCGGCGTATTCGCCCAGGCGAGCGGCAAGCCGTTCGTCTACGTCGGCAACGATTTGCCAAATCCCGAAGGCATGGGCATCATGGTGCATAAAGATTCCCCGATCAAGACCATCGCCGACCTGAAAGGCAAAAAGGTCGCGGTCGTCAAAGGCGGCAACCATCATTACCTGACCGTGCTTGCGCTTGAAAAGGCAGGCCTGAAGGACAACGATGTGGAGTACGTGTTCGTCAAGGACGCCTCGGAAGGACGCGCCGTATTCGAGACGAAGAAAGTGGACGCGCTCGGTTCGTGGGACCCGTTCTTCGCTACGGTGCAGATCGATCTGAAGCCGGTCACCTTGACCGACGGAGCCGGATATTCTCCCAACCGGACGTTCTACTACGCTACGACGGAATTTACGCAAAAGCATGCCGATCTCGTCAAGCTGATTCTCGAAGAAACGGACGTAGCCGACAAGTGGGCGAACCAGAACAAGCCGGAGGTCGTGAAGCTGCTGACGCAGGAGCTCGGCATCGACGAGGAATCGATCCGCACGGCGATTAACCGTCGTACGTTCGGGGTCGAAGCGATTACGAAAGACATTATCGCCCCGCAGCAGCAGCTGGCCGATACGTTTCTGCGCATCGGACTCATTACCGAGAAGCTGGACGTCAGCAAGCTGATGCCGGTGGACGCCCCTTGGGCACCCAATTTGAAGCGATAACGGAAAGAAGGATATAGGATATGGCCAAAACGAACGGACGGACTGGTAAACCGGACATTCGGTCCACGATGGCGGATCTGCTGCTGCCTTGGCTCGTACCGGCTCTCTTGATCATTGCCTGGCAGCTCACCGCTTCCCTGCATCTCGTATCTGCCAAGCTGTTCCCTACGCCTCTCATGATTGTCGAAGCGGGCTGGAAGCTGCTCGCTTCCGGCAAGCTGGCGCATCATATGGGGATCAGCTTGCAGCGGGCGCTGCTTGGACTGCTAATCGGCGGAAGCGTCGGCTTCCTGCTCGGCATCGCCAACGCGGCGTTCAAAACGTCCTACCGGCTGTTCGATACGACGATCCAGATGATCCGCAACATTCCCCATCTGGCGCTCGTACCGCTCGTCATTATTTGGATCGGCATCGGCGAGACGCCGAAAGTATTCCTAGTCGCCTTGGGCGTGCTGTTTCCGATTTACGTAAACACGTACCATGGCGTAAGAAACGTCGGCCGCGATCTGGTCGAGATGGGGCAGGTATACGGCCTGCGCTCCCGGGATATTTTTTTCCACATCCTGCTTCCGGGCGCGCTGCCGTCCATCTTCGTCGGCTTGCGCTATGCGCTTGGCGTCATGTGGCTTACGCTGATCGTAGCCGAGACGATCGCCACGAACCAGGGCATCGGATATTTGGCGATGAACGCGCGCGAATTCATGCAGGCCGATATTATTATTTTGAGCATCATCCTGTACGCGCTGTTCGGCAAAGCTGCGGATATCGCCGCCAAGTGGCTGGAACGGCGCCTGCTGAAGTGGAACTCCGCTTATCAATCATGAGCTTGAAGGAGAGGTATACGTGAAGGACGCGGTTATTACGGTTCCAACCGAACCCCATACTTATGAAGCAAGCGGAGCGCAGGTCGAGCTGAGATCGCTCTCGATCGCTTTCGACGGCAAGCCGGTACTGCGCCAGCTCGATCTGACGCTCCTTCCCGGCCAGTTCGTAGCCGTCGTCGGCCGCAGCGGCAGCGGCAAAAGCACGCTGCTGCGGCTCGTAGCGGGACTGGAGCGCTCCGCCGACGGAGCCGTGCTCATTGACGGAAGGCCGGTGACCGGCGCATCCGCCGGAACGACGGTGATGTTTCAGGACTCCCGGCTGCTTCCGTGGAAAAAGGTCATCGACAACGTCGGGCTCGGCCTGAAAGGAGATTGGCGGCCGCTTGCGGCGTCCCGGCTTCGCCAGGTCGGGCTGGAGGACCGTGCGGCAGACTGGCCCTCCGTCCTGTCGGGCGGCCAGAAGCAGCGCGTCGCCCTGGCGCGGGCGCTCGTACGCAACCCCAGCCTGCTGCTGCTCGACGAACCGCTAGGGGCGCTGGACGCTTTGACGAGGCTGGATATGCAAAAGCTGATCGAGCGGCTGTGGCAGGAGCAGCGCTTCACGACGCTGCTGGTCACCCACGATGTGACCGAAGCGGTCAAACTGGCAGACCGGATTTTGCTGATCGAGGACGGGGTGATCGCTCTCGACGTGACCAACCCTTTGCCCCGTCCCAGAACGACGGCCGATCCGGCTTTTGCCCAACTGGAAAGAAAGGTGTTGGAGCGCATTATGGCAACTGTAGATTCTACAAGGGGAGAAAGCTTATGAGCAGGCTGGAGCAGATGTTCGTCCGCACAACGGAGCAGCAGGAGCGGCTGGCGGTCATCGGCGAGGTTGCCGATTCGTTCGCCGCAGGGACACAGGAAGCGGATGAAACCGACGCCTTCTCGTACGATCATATAGAGGCGCTGCAGCAGATCGGGTACGCGGCCTACACCGTCCCTGTGGAATGGGGCGGCAAAGACATATCGCTGTACGAATTCGTGCTGTATCAGGAAAGGCTGGCTCAAGGAGACGCGGCGATCGCGCTCGGGATGGGCTGGCATCTGGGCGTTATTTTCGATCTGAATGAGAAAAGGCCATGGGAGGGCGAGCTGTTTGCCTCCATGTGCCGCGATGTGGCGGCACGGGGCGCTCTGGTTAACCGGGCGGCGACCGAAGCGTCTACGGGCAGCCCTTCGCGGGGCGGCAAGCCGGGTACCTCGGCGGAGCGGGTCGCAGGCGGCTACCGGCTGAATGGGCGCAAAACGTTCACGACGCTGTCCCCCGTGCTGGACTATTTTATTGTGACGGCCGTGCTGGAGGATGCCGAGACGGAGTTTCTCATCCCTAGGGACACCCCGGGACTAACCATCGATCCGACATGGCGGATGGTCGGGATGCGCGGAACGGCCAGCCACGATCTCGTGCTCCAGGATGTCGTCGTGCCCGAGGAAGCGTTAGTGTATAGGTCAAGCCAGGCTTACCACAAGCCGATCAATCCTTATTTGCTGCATATTCCGGCCTGCTACCTGGGCATTGCGCTGGCCGCGCGCAAAGAAGCGATAAAATTCGCCAAAGCGTACCAGCCGAACTCACTCCCCCATCCGATTCTATATACGCCGAATGTCGGCCAGCAGCTTGGACAGATCGATCTGGAGCTGACCGCCTCGCGCCATTTCCTATACGCGGTGGCGGCACGCTGGGACCAGCTGCGCGGCAAGCCCGAGGCGGATGAGCTCGGACCGGAGCTGGCGGCCGTCAAGGTCAACGCGATCCAGACGGCGCTCTCCGTCGTCGATAAAGCGATGCGGATCGTCGGCGCGCACAGCCTGGCGCGCTCGAACCCGCTGCAACGGCTTTACCGCGACGTGCGCTTCGGACTGCACAATCCGCCGATGGAGGATTTGGCGATCGCCCAGTTGGGCCGCTTCGCCGTCCAGGAGGCGGAGCGCAGCTGACGTAAGACTCGAGTCAACGCCAAAAAAGCCCTCCCGGCACTCGGCTATGGATACATAACCGAATGCCGGGAGGGCTTGGCCGTTCAGAGGCAAAGAAAAAAGCGGGTTACATTTCGCCGGTGCCGTAGTTAAATTGCCATTGCACCCCGAACTTGTCCGTCAAGCTGCCGTAGCTTTTGCTCCAGAACGTTTCCTGAAGATCCATGATAATCGTGCCGCCTTCCTTCAGACGCTCAAACGCGCTCTTGATGGCGTCGAGGTCTTCCGTGACGACGGAAAGACTGATATTGCTGCCCACCACGAACGGCATGCCGGGAAACACATCGGAGAACATGATATCGCTGCCGTGGACGTGGATCCGGGCGTGCATGACCAAGCTTTTGGCCTCGTCGGGAAGCGGATACTCCGGATTGGGCGGCGCATCCCCGAACGACATGATCTGGGGCTCCGTGTCAAACGCTTTTCCATAAAACTCCACAGCCTCGCGACAGTTTCCATTGAAATTTAAATACGCTCCGACAGCCATTTGCCCAGCTCCTTTTGTTTGCGAAAAATGAGTTACATGTCTATCCTACATCATTTCACTTTTCGCAAGCAATCATACGCATTATGTTGATCGTGTAAATGATCCTTTAAACCCCGTAGCTGTCCGGATTCAAACGCCACGATTTCAGCAGCTCGACGTCCTCCTGCTCGATTTTGCCCAGCTTCAAGGCTACGTCGATCAGTGCGGAGTAGTTGGAAAGCGAGTCATAGGCGAAGTTGGCCTGTTCGAAGTTGACGGTCGCCTTCTCCAACTGGTAATTGAAAATCGCGATAACGCCCTGCACGTCCGCTCCGAAGTCGCGGACGGCTTGCGCGGCCTTCACCGAGCTGCCGCCGGTCGAGATCAGGTCCTCGATCATGACGACCTTCTGCCCCGGCTTCACGATGCCCTCGATGACGTTTTCCTTGCCGTGGCCTTTCGCTTTGTCGCGCACGTAAATCATTGGCAAATTCAGCTTCTGGGCCACGAATGCCGCATGCGGGATACCCCCGGTCGCGATCCCGGCCAACACCTCGGCCTCCGGGTATTGCTCACGGATTTTTTCGGCAAAACCGAGCGCGATCAGATCGCGGACGGACGGATGCGAGATCGTGACGCGGTTGTCGCAATAAATCGGCGATTTCAAGCCCGACGTCCATGTAAACGGCTGCCTCGGGCGCAGGCTCACAGCCCCGATTTCAAGCAATGCTTCAGCAATTTGTTCGTCCAAATAGCGCAACGTCATACGGTTGCTCCTCTCCTTATGCGGTAATCGATTCGACGATCTGCTCCAGCGCCTGGCGCGGATCGGCAGCCGCCGTAATCGGACGGCCGATAACGATATAGTCGGTGCCTTGCTCGATCGCTTCGCGCGGCGTCATAATGCGCGACTGGTCGCCTACGGCCGAACCGGCCGGCCGGATGCCCGGCGTGACGGTTGCGAACGACGCTCCGCACTGCCCCTTGATCCGTACGACCTCCAGCGGCGAGGCCACAACGCCGTCGAGACCGGCCCGCTTGGCCAATGAAGCATAGCGAAGCACGGCGTCCTCGACCGGACCGTCGATGCCGATCTCTTCGTTCAGCATTTGACGGCTGGTGCTCGTCAGCTGCGTCACGCCGATCAGCAAAGGCTTCTGCGCGCCCGGACTTCCGGACAACGCCTGATCGACGCCTTCGCGTGCCGCCTCCATCATGGCCCGGCCGCCTGCGGCATGCACATTGAACATATCGACACCGAGCCGGGCGACGCTGGCCGAGCCGCCCTTGACCGTATTCGGAATATCGTGCAGCTTCAGATCGAGAAAGACGCGATAACCCGCTTCCTTGAGCCGAAGCACGAACTGCGGCCCGGCGGCGTAGAACAGCTCCATGCCCACCTTCATGTAACAAGGGATGCCTTCCAGTTGATCCAGCAGCCGCTCCGCTCCCTGAACGTCGGGATAATCGAGAGCGATGATAATCCGCTCTGCCGGATTTGCGGTCGTTGTCATCGTCGAATCCTCCTTTGACGACTTGATGTCAGTCGAGAGCCGGTCTCCGACCGCTTGCATAGGTCGAAAACCGGCTTGATTGGAATGCTCTATTCGATTCGCGCGATTTACTTGACGGCCCCGGTCGGAAGGCCGGAAGGCATAGCGCGCGACGAGAAGTTGATCGTATTCAGCACATGCAGCAGCGCGCTTACCGTATCGAGCGAGGTCATGCAGACGACCCCGTTCTCGACCGCTTCGCGGCGGATGCGGAAGCCGTCGCGCTCCGGCGTCTTGCCCTTCGTCAGCGTGTTGACAACGAAGTGCGCCTCGCCGTTGCGGATCAGATCGAGAATGTTCGGCGAGCCTTCGCTCAGCTTATTGACGCGCTCGACGCGCAGGCCGGCTTTCTCCAACGAATCGGCGGTGCCGCCGGTTGCAACGATTTTGTAGCCGAGTTCGAAGAAGCCTCGCAAAATTTCGACCGCTTCTTCCTTGTCTTTGTCGGCGATCGTGGCGATAATCGCGCCGGTCGGCGGAATTTTCATCCCCGAGCCGATAAAGCCCTTGTACAGCGCCTTGGCGAAGTTGCGGTCGCGGCCCATGACCTCGCCGGTCGACTTCATTTCCGGACCGAGCGTTGGCTCGACGCGGCGCAGCTTGGCGAAGGAGAATACCGGCACCTTGACGGAGACATGGTCGTCCTCCGGCCACAAGCCGTTCTCGTAGCCCATGTCCGCCAGCTTCTGGCCCATGATGACCCGGGTAGCGACGTTGGCCATCGGCACGTTCGTCACTTTGCTCAGGAAAGGAACCGTCCGCGAGGAACGCGGGTTTACTTCGATGACGTACACTTCGTCCTGATAGATGACAAACTGGATATTGACCAGACCGACAACTTCCAGAGCACGCGCGATCTTGATCGTGATGTCGACGATCTTCTGCTTCAGCTCTTCCGAAACGGTCTGCGGCGGGTATACCGAGATCGAGTCCCCGGAGTGGACGCCGGCGCGCTCGATATGCTCCATGATGCCCGGAATGAGCACCGTTTCCTTGTCGCAGATGGCATCGACTTCCACTTCCTTGCCAAGCATGTAGCGGTCGATCAGCACCGGATGCTCCGGATTGATCTTCACGGCGTATTCCATGTAGCTGAGCAGCTCCGCATCGGAATAGACAATTTCCATCGCGCGGCCGCCGAGTACGTACGACGGACGGACGAGCACCGGATAGCCGAATTGCGAAGCCGTTCCGACCGCTTGGTCGACGGAGGTAACCGTGCCGCCCGGAGGCTGGGCCACGTCCAGACTGCGCAGGAGCGCTTCGAACTTCTTGCGGTCTTCCGCGGCGTCGATGCTTTCCAGACTGCTGCCGAGAATGCGTACGCCGGCTTTGGTCAACGGAGCCGCCAGATTGATCGCTGTCTGGCCGCCGAACTGCACGATGACCCCGATCGGCTTCTCGCGCTCGATGACGTTCATGACGTCCTCGAAGAACAGCGGCTCGAAGTACAGACGGTCGGACGTGCTGAAGTCGGTCGATACCGTCTCAGGGTTGTTGTTAATAATAACCGCTTCGTAGCCGGCCGCCTGAATGGCCCATACGGCATGCACGGTCGAGTAGTCGAATTCGATCCCTTGGCCGATCCGGATCGGACCGGAGCCGAGGACGACGACCTTCTCCTTGCTTGTCTCCAGCACTTCGTCTTCGGTTTCATAGGTCGAGTAGTAGTACGGCGTCGTCGCTTCGAACTCGGCTGCGCACGTGTCGACCATTTTGTATACCGGCTTGATCTTGCGTTCCAGTCGGTGAATGCGAATGTCCGCTTCCTTGATCAGCGAGTCCGCTCCGGCCAGCGTACGAATTTCGGCGATGGCGCGGTCGGTGAAGCCTTTGCGCTTCGCTTCGAGCAGCAGCTCGTCCGTCAGCTCGCCGCCCAGCTGCGATTCGAAAAGCAGCAGCCCTTCCAGCTTGCCGAGGAACCACCAGTCGATTTGGGTCAAATCCTGGATTTGCTGCAGCGTGTAGCCTCTGCGGTACGCTTCGGCGATCAGGAACAGACGCTCGTCGTCCGGCTTCCGCAGACGGTTCTCCAACGTCTCGGTGTCAAGCTCGTCCGTGCCTTTGAGGAACAGACGGTGCACGCCGATTTCCAGCGAGCGGATCGCCTTTTGGATCGATTCCTCGAACGTCCGGCCGATCGCCATGACTTCGCCTGTGGCTTTCATCTGTGTGCCGAGCTTGCGGTTGGCGCTCGTAAACTTGTCGAACGGCCAGCGCGGAATTTTCGATACGATGTAGTCCAAGGTCGGTTCGAAGCAGGCATAGGTTTGTCCGGTAACCGGATTGACCAGTTCGTCGAGCGTGTAGCCGACGGCAATCTTCGCCGCCATCTTGGCGATCGGGTAGCCCGTAGCCTTGGAAGCAAGCGCCGACGACCGGCTGACGCGCGGGTTAACCTCAATAACGTAGTATTGGAAGCTGTGCGGATCGAGCGCGAATTGCACGTTGCAGCCGCCCTCGATGTTCAGCGCGCGAATGATCTTGAGCGAAGCGGAGCGAAGCATTTGGTACTCGCGGTCGGACAGCGTCTGGCTAGGCGCCACGACGATGCTGTCGCCCGTATGGACGCCGACCGGGTCGAAGTTTTCCATGTTGCAGACGACGATACAGTTGTCGTTGGCATCGCGCATAACTTCGTATTCGACTTCCTTCATGCCGGCGATGCTGCGCTCGACGAGGCATTGCCCGATCGGGCTGTACCGGAGGCCGGACGCGACGATTTCCACCAATTCTTCCTCGGTGTTGCAAATGCCCCCGCCCGTGCCGCCCAGCGTATAGGCCGGACGCACGATGATCGGATAGCCGATCTCGTTGGCGAAATCGACGGCTTGTGGAACCGTCGTCACGATGACGCTGGCCGGCACCGGCTGATCCAGCTCGCGCATCAGATCGCGGAACAGATCACGGTCTTCGGCTTTCTCGATCGAGTTGAGCTGCGTGCCGAGCAGCTTCACATTTTCGCTCTCCAGCACGCCGGCTTTGGCCAGCGCAACCGCCATGTTCAGACCGGTCTGGCCGCCAAGCGTGGGCAGCAGGCCGTCCGGTTTTTCCTGACGGATAATTTGGGATACGAATTCCAGCGTAATCGGCTCGATGTATACTTTGTCGGCCATGTTCGTATCGGTCATGATGGTGGCCGGGTTGCTGTTGATCAGCACGACCTCCAAGCCTTCTTCCTTCAACGCCTCGCACGCTTGCGTACCGGCATAGTCGAACTCGGCGGCCTGACCGATGACGATCGGACCGGAGCCAATAACGAGTATTTTTTTCAGCGATTTATTTTTTGGCATATGCGAGTTCCCCTCTCCGTTGCGCTGCGGATGCGCCGTGCGCAGCCACGATTTCCGCCTGTCTCGGCGCGCGTGGATGCTGTTCCTTGAAGCTGTGGATCATCGTTAGAAAATCGTCGAACAGGTAGCTCGAATCGAACGGCCCCGGAGCGGCTTCCGGATGGTATTGCACCGAGAAAGCCGGGTGGGTTTTGTGCTTCAAGCCTTCGACCGTTTTGTCGTTGTTGTTAATATGGGTGACGATCAGATCGGTGCCGGCGATGGAATCTTCCTTGACCGTGTAACCGTGATTTTGCGATGTAATGTAGCAGCGGCCGGATATGAGTTCCTTGACCGGGTGGTTGCCTCCGCGGTGGCCGAATTTCAACTTCTCCGTATCGGCTCCGCAAGCGAGCGCGAACAACTGGTGGCCCAAGCAGATGCCGAAGATCGGCACTTCGCCGAGCAGCTCGGCGATCATCGCGACTGCGTGAGGAACGTCCTTCGGATCACCGGGGCCGTTCGACAGAAGCACGCCGTCCGGTTTCAGCCGGCGGATTTGGTCGGCGGTCGCATCCTGGGGCACGACGACGACGTCGCAGCCGCGCTTGGTCAAGTCGCGGATAATGCCGCTCTTGGCGCCGAAATCCACCAAGACGATGCGCTCCTTCGTGCCCGGGCAGCCGAATACGCTCTTCGTGGAGACGCGGGATACTTGATCCGTAATGAGCCGAGTCGCCTTCAATTGCTCCAGCATGTCTTCTACGGACCGGTTCGATGTGGTCAGCATGCCCTTCATGACGCCGTGATGGCGGATGATGCGGGTCAGCATCCGGGTGTCGATGCCGCTGATGCCCACGATGCCGTATTCCTTCAACAAGCTGTCAAGCGTATAATCCGTGCGCCAGTTGCTCGGCACTTCTTCATGCTCGCGCACGACGAACCCGTGAATGAATGGGCGGATCGACTCGAAGTCGTCGCGGGTAATCCCGTAGTTGCCGATAAGCGGGTACGTCATCGTGACGATTTGTCCACAGTACGAAGGGTCGGACAATACTTCCTGATAGCCGGTCATCCCGGTATTGAATACGACTTCGCCCGTCGACTCGCCTTCGCTGCCGAACGCTTTGCCCGTAAAGAGCGTGCCGTCTTCCAACAATAATCTTGCTTGCATCGTTTCATTCCTCCAGTCGAATCGCTGCCGTTCATAGCGGTCATGATGTATTCGTTGCGTTTAGTGTTTCCAAGCCGCCCCAATATTCCGCGGCATAACGGTCATCTATGTCGTTATTTTACTCGCTCCAAACGGTCTTTCCGGCAACCATCGTCAGCGTCGGCCAGCCGTACAGCTTCCAGCCGGTGAACGGAGTGTTGCGACCTTTGCTCAAAAATTGCTCCGGATCGACCACACGCTCGGTGTCCAGATCGACCAGCGTCAGGTCCGCCTCGCGGCCGACTTCCAGCACACCCCAAGGCAGTCCGAATAGTTCGGCCGGCTTGGACGTCATCCGGTCCAGCAAAAACTCCAGCGTCCAGCGCCCGGTGCGAACGAATTTCGTATAGAGCAGCGGGAACGCGGTTTCGAAGCCGACGATGCCGAACGGCGCCAGCTGCATGCCGCGCGCCTTCTCTTCCTGGCTGTGCGGCGCATGGTCGGTGACGATAATGTCGATCGTGCCGTCCTCAAGCCCTGCGATCACCGCTTCGACGTCCTTAGGCGTGCGCAGCGGCGGGTTCATTTTCCAGTCGGCGTCCATGCCGGGAATATCTTCGTCCGACAGCAGCAGATGATGCGGGCATACTTCCGAGGTCACCTTGACGCCGAACTGCTTGCCATGGCGAATGAGCCGCACCGACTGCTCCGCGCTGACGTGACAGACGTGGTAGTGGACGCCGGTCGCTTCCGCCAGCAAAATGTCCCGTCCGACATGAATCGCTTCGGACTCGTTCGGAATGCCCTTCATGCCGTTGCGGCGGGCGAATTCGCCCTCGGTTACCGCACCGCCCTCGACGAGCGTATTGTCCTCGCAGTGGGCGATGACCGGCATATCGAGCGAGGCGGCCAGCGCCATCGCGTCCTTCATCATTTGCGCGCTTTGCACGCCTACTCCGTCGTCCGTAAAGCCGACTACGCCCGCTTCCTTCAGTCCGGCGAAATCGGTCAGCTCCCGGCCGAGCTGGTTTTTGGAAATGCAGCCGTACGGCAGCACGCGGACGATTCCTTCCGTCTCGGCTTTGTCCAGTACGTAGTTGACCGTCTCGACTTTATCGATGACCGGGCGCGTATTCGGCATGCAGGCGATCGCCGTATAGCCCCCTCGCGCAGCGGAACGCGTTCCGCTGGCGATCGTTTCCTTGTATTCGAAGCCCGGCTCGCGCAGGTGGACGTGCATATCGATGAATCCCGCCGATACAAGCTTGCCCGCAGCGTCGATCGTCTCGTGCCCGTTCGTGTTCGGCGCGCCTTCCGACGCATCCCGAATCGCCGCGATTTTGCCGTCCTCGATGAACAGGTGTAAGCTTTTCAGCTCGTTGCGGCCGCGTGCCGGCACGCTTCCGTTTATAATCCAGGTTCCCATGGTTCGCCTCCTGATCCGTATTCGTTAAGCAAGAGCCCGTTCGATGACCGCCATGCGGATCGGTACGCCATGGCTCATTTGCGTGAAAATTTTCGATTTCTCGTGCTCCACCAGCTCGTCGTCGATCTCGACGCCGCGGTTGACCGGGGCCGGATGCATGATGATGGCGTGCGGCTGCATCGCCGCAGCCCGTTCCACCGTCAGGCCGTAATGCTCCCGATATTCTTCCGCCGAGCGGATAAAGCCCTTGTCGTGCCGCTCCAACTGCACGCGCAGCGCCATGACGACGTCCGCCTGCAGCGCTTCTTCCAGGCCGACGTACGGAGCGTATTCGCTCAGGTCCGGAGCCTGCATATTGTCCGGCGCGCAAAACTTCACGTTGGCGCCGAGCTTGTGCAGTCCCCACAGATTGGAGCGCGCCACCCGGCTATGCAGGATATCACCGATGATCGAAACGGTCAAGCCTTTGATCTCTCCGAACGTCTTGCGCATCGTATATAAATCGAGCAGAGCCTGCGTCGGATGCTCGTTGTTGCCGTCTCCCGCGTTGATCAGCGGCACCTTGATTTTGTCCGCCAGCTCGGCCAGCAGACCGATCGGCTTCATCCGGATGACGCCCGCGTCGATTCCCATCGACTCCAGCGTGCGTACCGTGTCATAGATCGACTCGCCCTTCTCCACGCTCGACGCCGCAGCCGAGAAGTTGAGCACTTGAGCGCCGAGCCGCTTCTCCGCCACTTCGAACGAGAACCGGGTGCGCGTGCTGTTCTCGAAAAACATGTTGGCGACGAATTTGCCCTCCAAGACCGGATTCACCTTGTTCGTTTGCCGTTCCCAGTGGGCGGCTCGGTCGAGAATGCCGACGATCTCCTCCTTGCCGAGCTGCCTGAGTCCGAGCAAATGCCTTTCGCTGGCAATATTCGTTTGCGTCATACCCGTTATCCCCTTTGCTGAATGATGACGACTTCGTCCTTGCGGTCCACTTCGTTCAATCGGACCTCGATCTGCTCCAGTTTGGAGGTCGGTACGTTCTTCCCTACGTAATCCGGGCGGATCGGCAGCTCGCGGTGCCCGCGGTCGACCAGCACGGCCAGTTGGATCATACGCGGCCTGCCGAGGTCGATCAGCGCGTCCATCGCCGCCCGCACCGTCCGTCCCGTGTACAGCACGTCGTCGCACAGGATAACCCGCTTGTCCTCGATGTCCGGCGCCTTCAGCGTCTGGGTGTCGCCCGTACCTTGCGCGCGCACCCTGTCGTCGCGGTACGACGTAATGTCGAGCTCCCCTACCGGCACCGGCACGCCTTCGATCTCGCGAATGCGCTCCGCAATCCGGTTCGCAAAGTAAATGCCGCGCGTACGTATGCCGATCATGATGCTGTCGCCAACGCCTTTATTTTTTTCCAAAATTTCGTGCGCGATGCGCGTCAAGGCGCGGCGAATAGCTGTCTCGTCCATGATGACGAGCTTCTCCGGATTCATGTCGGGAGCCCTCCTTTTGTTGCCCCAGTCTCATCGGCGAAACGCAAGTCGATGGCTGCGGTCCATGGCAGCCGCTTCTTTGGGCCCCATGGCGCAAAAAAAGCTCCTTGCCTGGAGGCAAGGAGCTGGACTTACGAATCGGAGCGCACGAAGCCAATCCGCCGGAATCGGGGCATAACCCACCCAACCCGCAGACAGCTCTCCACTGTGCATGTCCGTCACGTTACTCGCGACTTTCTTCGTCGACCACCTTGCCAGCCTCACGGGACCAGCTTAAAGGCACTATTCAGTTCCCGAGTATTATCTCACGTTCGACAAATGATGTCAATGCCGACCCGACATTGCTTGCCCCATTCTTTTATGCTATAAAAGGTTTATACGTTATTCCAGAGTTGAAAAGGAGAATGTAACCTCATGTCGGAAATGAACACAATGGAAATTATCAATTTTATTAAAAACAGCACGAAAAAAACGCCTGTTAAGGCTTATGTGAAAGGCAATCTCGAACAAGCCGTATTCGGCGAAGGCGTCCGCGCTTTCGTATCCGGAACAAGCGGCGTGCTGTTCGGCGAAGGAGCCGCCATCGCCGAGGCGCTGGAAGCAAACCAAGCGCTGATCGAAGATTTCGAGATCGAGAACGACCGCCGCAACTCGGCCATTCCGCTGCTCGACCTGAAATCGATCAACGCCCGCATCGAGCCGGGAGCGATTATTCGCGATAAAGTGAGAATCGGCGACAACGCCGTCATTATGATGAACTCGACGATCAATATCGGCGCTTCGATCGGCGCCGGCACGATGATCGACATGAACGTCGTCGTCGGGGGCCGCGCGCAGATCGGCAGCATGTGTCACATCGGCGCCGGCTCGGTCGTCGCGGGCGTCATCGAACCGCCTTCGGCGCAGCCGGTCGTGATCGAAGACGACGTGCTCGTCGGCGCCAACGCAGTTATTCTCGAAGGCGTGCGCATCGGCAAAGGCTCCGTCGTCGCCGCAGGCGCGGTCGTTACCCAGGACGTGCCGGAATATACGGTCGTGGCGGGTACGCCGGCCCGGGAGATCAAGAAGGTCGACGCCAAGACGAAGTCCAAAACGGAAATTATGCAAGAGCTGCGCCAGCTGTAAACCGATTCGACCAATCCGACGAGCCAGGGGTTTCCCCTGGCTTGACTTGGTATTAAGGCGTAGTTACGCAGGTCAGGAGGAACCATGAGTACGGAAATTCAAACGTTCGTCGAGTTTCGCCGCCAGCTCCACCTTATCCCAGAGCCCGGCTTTGCGGAATTCAAAACCCAGCGCTTTCTGCTCGACCGCCTCGCGGAGCTGCCTGCCGACCGGATCGAAATCCGGACGTGGCGCACCGGCATCCTCGTGAAGGTCAAGGGCACCGCCCCACAGCGCACCTTCGGCTACCGCGCCGATATGGACGGCCTGCCGATCGAAGAGGATACCTCCTATCCGTTCCGCTCCGTTCATCCCGGTTACATGCATGCTTGCGGCCACGATATGCATATGGCGATCGGCCTTGGCGTACTGACCCGCTTCGTGGAGCAGCCGATGGCGGACGACCTGGTCGTCATCTTCCAGCCCGCCGAGGAAGGGCCGGGCGGCGCGAAGCCGATGCTGGACAGCGCCGAGCTGCGCGACTGGCTGCCCGATCTGATCGTCGCCCTGCACGTGGCGCCGGAATATGAGGTCGGCACGATCGCCACGCGTCCGGGCATCTTGTTCGCCAATACGTCAGAGCTGTTTATCGATCTGACCGGCAAGGGCGGCCACGCTGCCTACCCGCACCGGGCCAACGATATGGTCGTCGCCGCCGCCCATTTGCTCGTGCAGCTGCAGTCGATCGTAGCCCGCAACGTCAATCCGCTCGATTCGGCGGTCGTCACCGTCGGCAAAATCGAAGGCGGCACCAAGCAAAACATTATTGCCGAGAAAGCACGGCTCGAAGGGACGATCCGGACGCTGTCCGCCGAGACGATGACGCTCGTCAAAAAGCGGATCGAAGCGCTCGTAGCCGGCGCGGAAACGGCATTCGAATGCACGGCGTCGATCGACTACGGGTCCAACTACCGGCAAGTGTACAACGACGAGACGATCACCCGCGAGTTTATGGAATGGCTGGAAGGCTCCGGTGGCGCGAAGCTGATCGAGTGTACGGAAGCGATGACCGGGGAAGATTTCGGCTATTTTCTGGAGCGTATACCGGGCTTGATGTTTTGGCTCGGCGTCGATACCCCTTACGGCCTCCACCATGCGAAGCTGGAGCCGGACGAGCGGGCTATGCCCGTGGCGATCGACACCGTTACCGGCTATATTCGCTGGAAGTCGGAGCAACCGCTCCGCGAAGGGGGCAAGCCATGAGCGAGGCAGCAGCCAAGCGTGCCGGAGCCCCCGGGAACAAAGTGAATATTATGGGCGTCCCGTTCACAAGAATGACGCTGGACGAAACGATCGGCCATCTTAGCTCCATCGCAAACGGCCCCGCGAAGCCCGTCTGCCATGTCGTGACCGCTAACCCGGAAATCGTCATGTCCGCGGGAAAAGATCCGCAGCTGATGCGCATTCTTCAAGAGGCCGGGCTTATTACGCCAGACGGGATCGGGATCGTGATGGCGGCCAAGTGGAAGGGCGATCCCGTTTCGGGCCGGGTAACCGGCTACGATATGCTGCTGCGGCTGCTCGAACTGGGGGACCGTCACCGCTGGTCGTTTTATTTCCTCGGCACCGATGAGGAAACGAGCGTCAAAGCCGTCGACACGATCGCCGCCCGCTACCCGAACGTGCGCATCGCCGGACGCCACAACGGCTATTTCGGAGCGGACCGGGAGCCTGCGGTCGTCGAGGAGATTGCCGCCGCCCAGCCCGATTTTCTGATCGTGGCGATGGGCGCCCCTCATGCCGAACGTTGGATTTACCGCAACAAGCCGAAGCTTCCGGTCAAGATCGCCATGGGCGTAGGGGGAAGTTTGGACATCCTCGCAGGCAAAGTCAAACGCGCCCCCGAGTTCTGGATCCGCTTGAACATCGAGTGGCTGTACCGGCTGCTATCGAACCCGGCCCGCTGGCGGCGGCAGCTTGTCCTGCCCGTCTTCGCCGTCAAGGCGTTCATGCGCAGGAAGGAACGATAATTGGCCACCCGCTAACCGCCGTCATCGGCAAAAACAACAAGCAGCGCTCGCGCGCGTATGGCGCGCAAGTGCTGCTTATTGCTGTTCCCCGGCGTATTACCAGGCGTCGGTCGACACTTTCATTTTGATCGTGTCGATATGGGCCGTCCCGTTCGTCACGGCCGGATTGTCGTTCGTGATGTAGGTGCGAACGACGTGTGAGGTGCTCGACGGCGACGTAAACGTCATCGTTTTCGGCGTCCAGCTCGTGTCGTTGAACGACAACGAGGCGAGGATCGTCCCGGCCGTCTCGTCCTTCACGTACACTTTGCCGCCGGCGCCGCTGCCGTCCGTTTTACCGACAAACGACATCGTATAGGAGGTCGAAGGCAGCCAGTGCGTCCACGTCTGGTTCACTTGTTGGTCGGTTCCTCCGGCCGCCTTGATCGTCAGCCCGTTTTTACCTTCGTAGGCGTTGGCGCTGTCCAAATAAGCGGTGGCCGCGGTCGAGCCGAAGCGATTCCATTGGGCAGGCTGGGTCGTATCGGTAGATGTCGTCATTTCAAAGCTTTGGTTGACAATCTTGGAGCGATCCCACTTCATAATGCGCGAAAGCGTCAGCAGGTAGGCCGTATTGTTCGGCGTAAATCCGCGGTACTGCTCGGCGGCGACCGGATACAGCGACATGCTGAACTGGGCCAGCTCCGTCCATTGCGACATATATTTGCTGAAATCGGTCGCTCCGGTGCCGTTGACGTAATGCGTCAGCGTCGGCGCGGTCGTCGAGCCGTTCCACATGACCGACATGAGCGTGTTCATAAACCGGTCCATATCCGTACCGGTGAACAGTTGTCCGTTGCGGTACATGTCCAGCACGAAGCCGAGGTCGACGTTCGCGTGCGAGGCGTCCTCCGGCGTCGAGGCGTAGTAGGCGTAATTCCACTTGTAGGCCGAGCCGCTCAGCGTCAGCGCGTTTTTGAAATATTGCCCGGTCCGCTTCGCCCGGTCCAAGTAAGTCGCATTGCCGTTCGATTCATAGAGCAAAATCAGCATATTGGCATAGGCAAGCGCTTGATTGTAAGGCAAATACGTCCAGGTCGAGCCGTGCGAGAAGGCGTCGAATTTGGCCGATTGCTTGTACATCCCGGTTGTGGAGTTGATCGACGACCACGTATTGCCGATATAGCTGCTGTTTTCCCAGCGCGGCACGATATTGTGTTCGAGGAAGTCGAGATAGCCGTTCGCTTTGCTCAAATAAGCGGTATGGAGTGCGGCATTGTCGCGAACCAGCTTGATAAACCGGGCGATCGGCGTGCCGATGACGCCGTCGTGCACCATAAACGGCAGCTTGGCGTTCACCTTGACGTTATCGTAAAAAGCCGATCCGCCCGGAACGGTATAAGTCTGGTGGCCCAGCCATACTTCCAGCACATGTCCGCTCGCCGCCGGTGTGCGGCATTCGGCCGTCTTGTATTCCCAGCTCGTATTTTCGAACGGAACCGAGCACATAACCGTATTCGTCGTTTTGTCGCGCAAGTAAGCGTGCCCTTTGGCCGCCGAACCGTTCGTCTTGCCGTAAAATTGCAGCACGTACAGCGTATCGGGCTCGTAATCGTTCAATTGCTGGTACAAGCTTTGCCATTTCGTGCCCGTCGATTCGGTCCGCACCTCGACCCCGTAGCTGCCGCCGACGTGCTCGGTCGTACGCCGCGCCGTCGAGCTGGTTGACTGGAAGCGGACCCAGTTGGCCGGAAGCGTACTGTCGGAGCTGGAGGCGGTTTCAAAATCCCAGTTGTTAACCTCCACGGGCGTATAACGGTAGCTGCTCCAACCCAGATAGCCGTCGTTGTCGTTATCGTCGGCGTTTGCGATCATCGTGTCGGTATGGAGCACGAACTTGTCCAGCCAGCTTGTGTCCTTCGTCAGCCCGTATAGATCCAGATAGCTTTCCGACACATAGCTTTCGCCCCAGGCGAGAGTCCCGCCGTCGTCGCTGGTGTAATAACTGCTGCCCAAACTGCTCTCCGCCGACAAATACGTGTCATACCAGGCGTTGGAAGAAGCTGCGGCGCCCGTCGCGGGGCCGAGTGCCAGGCAGGCGGCAAGAGCGATCGCCGCCCATTTCAATGATTTGGACGATAGCTTCATTACATACTCCTCCTTCATTTCGGTCATCGATTCCGATAGCGTCTGTCGACCCGATGGAGTATCCCGGCTGTCTTGTCCTTGCTTCTGGCGCTCATCCCCTCCTCCGCAGCTTATTGCTTCCGCCTCTACATTGTAGCAATAAAACCCAATAATATAAATACCTATTCTATACATGTATTTAATTTTCATAAAAAAAGAGCTTGTCCCCTACCCTGCAGGAAAGGAGGAAAGCTCGCAATAGCGATTATGAGGTACCTTCCGAAGACCTCTCGACAATTTTGATGCTCTCGATCTTCACTTCTTCCTTCGGCTGGCTCAAATCCCCATAATCGTTGGCCTGGACCGGCGTAGCGGCAATAGCCGTAACCACGTCCATGCCCTTTGAAACTTTGCCGAAAATCGTATAGTTCGGCGCTCTGTTCAACTGCGTGCAATCGTCGCCGGTACAGATGAAAAACTGGCTGCCATTCGTGTTCGGGCCCGCATTGGCCATCGCCACGGTTCCTACCTCGTACTTATGGCCGTTGTTCAGCTCGTCCGCGAACGTGTAGCCCGGACCGCCTCGGCCGGTGCCGGTCGGATCGCCGGTCTGAATCACGAAGCTTTGCAAAATGCGGTGGAACACGACGCCGTCGTAAAAGTTATCGTTCGCCAAAAACGCGAAGCTGTTTACCGTTTTCGGAGCGTCCTTGGCGAACAGCTCGATCGTAAAGTCACCCTTGTTCGTTTTCACTTCGGCTTCGTACGACTTGCCCGTATCGATCTTCATCGCCGGGTATTCCGGATACGACGTCTGTCCGAGCGAAATCGTCCCGGTATCGCCGTTATACTTGACGGGGACGCCGAGCGACTCGCTGACGAACCGGATCGGCACATACGTTGTCCCGTCGTAAATAAAGCTGGGCTGCTCCGGCTTTTTCTCCACGCCGTTGAATTTGAACACCAGCTCCTTGAAGTAAACCTGGATCGGAGTCGCCGTCCCCGATGCCTGGACGAACGTAATCGACAGCAGCACGCCGATCACGATGCCCATGACCATACCTTGCAGTTTGTTTTTCATTCGATCCACCTTTTCCCAGAAAGTCCGGTCTGTGCCCGGCTTTGTACGTATGAACTATTCGGCCTTGGACAAAAAAATCCTTTTTTCGACAGGCGGCTATTCCTGGGTTCGTGATAAAATGCTCATATATCCCTTTTTCTTGGAGCGTCGATAACAATGGAAACTTGCTCCTCAAGCCGGCTCATTCTGGTTGAAGGGCTTCCCTCTACGGGAAAGTCGACCACTTCCGGCATTCTCTTGGCTCAACTAGAACGGAATGGGTTGAAGGCCAAATGGATTCACGAAGTTGCCCGGCCTCATCCCGTATTGTTTTTTTATGAAGCGGGTTTAAGCGAAGCCGAATACGCGCATTTTGTTCGTCTTCATCCCCACGTGAAGGATTACTTGGAGCGCATTCGAATCAAACGCAAAACGACAGTCGGTATAGATCTTCTTGAAGTCGAATGGAATGGCTTGGAGGAGATTGGGCAGAAAGAATACGAAGAATTGAGCAAATATAATGTTTGGAACTTTTCGCTGGAGCGTTACATCGAGCTTGCCTTGGAGAAATGGCAGCATTTTGCCGACATACAGGCCCGGAGACCGGATGAAATCATTTTACTGGATAGCAGCATATTCCAGTTCCAGATTTATTCCTTTCTTCTCGCGAATGCGACCTTTACTCAAATCCGGCATTTTTTAAAAGCAGTCTTTCAACGGATAGAAGCTCTTCAGCCCACTCTTCTTTACTTGTACAGGGACAATGTGGAGGATACGATCGGTTTTTTGGAAAAGGTTCGCGGATCGGCCTTCTTGCACTCCATTTGGCTAAGAGATCGACACCGGCCCTATTATCAGACTCGTCCCGCAGGTGCCGAAGGCTATAAAGACTTTCTGCGCAGCTGGGCCATGAAATTGTTCGAATGGACCCCATTTCCGAAAAAGGCAATCGACATTACCGATGGCGACTGGAAAGGTTATACCGACGAGATGTTGACCTTTTTCAATTTGGACGATGTGGAGAGTCCCGAGGCTACGTTTCCAAACGGAACCTACCGGAACGACAAGCTCCAGCAGCAACTGCTCGTTCGGGATAACATCCTCCTTACTCCCCATGGCGCCCATAAAAAGCTTCTGCCTAAAAGCGAGCATGAGTTTTACATTAGCGATATTCCTGTAACTTTAGGATGGACGGGGGATTCGATCATAATAGGAGGCGAACCTATATGCGAAAGATGGACGACTTGGGGAACCGTTTTTGACAAAATCTAGCCACGAAGTCTCGAACAGTTGCATCGAACGACCAAAAACCTCCTGTCGCCAAAAGGCGCAGGAGGTTTTCGCTAACGAGTCGATTGCAAATCGCAATCTGTTTAGAATTGGTACTGTACCGTGACGTTCGTAGTAACCTTCAGCTCTCCGGTCGAAATACTCGTCGGCGAACCCGCGGCGTCCATCGCCATCGCTTTGGACTCCATGGCGATATTGCTGAACTGGGAAGGAATGGCTACGCCCCCGCCCTGATTGACGGCAACTATAGCTTTCACTTCCTTGCCGGCGTATTTGGCGATCGCATCGGCTTTGGCTTTTGCGTTGTTCATCGCCTTCTCAATCACTTGAAGCTCGTATTCCTGCCCTTTCTCGGTGCTGAAGCGGACCCCTTCGATCTGGTTCGCTCCGGCAGCCGAAGCCGCGTCCAGGAACGTGCCGAGGTTGGCAAGATCGCGATACGTCACCTGAAGCATCTGGGTGGCGCTGTAGCCTTTAATTTTCGGATCGCGCTCGGTGTACGTATACTCCGGCTGCACGCGGAATCCGGACGTTTGCACGTCTTTGGCGGCCAGCTTGTACGTGTCGAACAGGACGGCGCGAAGCTTCTCGTAAGCGGCGGCATTAGCGGCTTGGGCATCCTTGGCCGTATCCGCCTCGGTGCGAATGCCGAGACTCACATAAGCGACATCGGGAGCGATCGTCATCTCGCCTTGGCCGGTTACGGTGATAACATTTTGCACGGAACCGGCTTCAGCGGCCAGCACCTTTTGCGGGCCGAAGCTCGGCAAGTTTGGCGCGTACAGGGCAGTCGTCAAAGCCATGGCGGCTACGCCTGCGATCAACCATTTTTTACTGCGAACCGTTAACATATCAAGTCCCCTACTTTCCCCTAATAAGTTTTTTTCAACCTACCAAACGAGCCTGAGGGGGAAAATGTTGCAGGTCCATCGAAATATTGCCAAAAAATTTTTTAGCCGAGCTTTGCCGTAAACTGCTCCAGCTTATCCATCGCTCTCTCCAGCACGTCCATGGAATAGGCGTACGAAATCCGGATATACCCTTCCCCGTATTCGGAGAACGCGTCTCCCGGCACGACCGCGACCCCCGCTTCATCCAACAGCCTCAGCGTAAAATCGAGCGAGCCCAGCCCGAACCGGCGGATCGACGGGAATATGTAAAAGGCTCCTTCCGGCTTGTCGGCCTCGAGCCCGATCCGTTGCAGCCGCTCGTACACAAAGTCCCGTCTGGCCTTGTATTCCTGCTTCATCGGCAGCGCATCGTCAAAGCCGGCAGTCAGCGCTTCGATGGCGGCATACTGGCTGATCGAGCTGGCGCAGGTCACATTGTATTGATGCACCTTCACCATGTGACGAGTGATCTCGGCAGGAGCAAACGTAAAGCCGATCCGCCAGCCGGTCATCGAATGCGACTTGGACAGCCCGTTGATCACGATCGTCTGTTCCTTCATGCCCGGCAGAGCGGCAATGGAACGGTGGGGAGCGTCATAAATCAGCTCGCTGTAGATTTCATCGGAGATGATGAAGACCGGCTTGCCGCGCAGCAAATCGGCGACTGCCTCCAGCTCTTCCGCCGCCATAATCCGGCCTGTCGGGTTGGACGGGTAACACAAAATAACGGCGCGCGTCCGCTCGGTCAGCTTCTCGCGAATAAGCTCGGCGGTCAGCTTGAAGCCGGTTTCCCGCGTATCGACATATATCGGCACGCCGCCGCACAGGCGGATTATCGGCTCGTAGCCCGGATAGATCGGACCCGGAATCAACACCTCGCTGCCCGGCCCGATAATCGTGCGGAGCGAAATATCCAGCGCCTGGCTGGCTCCCGCCGTCACGAGAATTTCCTGCTCGGGTTCGTACAGAAGTCCGTACTTTTTCTCCACAAAATGACTCGCCGCGCGGCGCAGCTCGAGCAGGCCGGCATTCGGCGTATATACCGTTTTGTTCAGATCAAGCGCCCGTTTGCCAGCCTCGGCGATATGGGCGGGTGTCGGAAAGTCCGGCTGGCCGATCGTCAGCGCGATCGCGTCCGGGTAAGCTGCCACTTTATTCGCGATTTTGCGGATGCCCGATATTTGAATATCCTTCACCGCGGAATTCACCAGATGCTCCACGATTTCTTCTCCCCCGTTACAACGTTTTGATGACGTCCAGCAGATGTTTCATATCTTGCGGAAGCTCAGCCGCGAATTCCATATACTCGCCGCTTGTCGGATGCACGAAGCCGAGCAGCTCGGCGTGCAGCGCCTGCCCTTCGATAGGGTTGCCTTTGCTGCGCCCGTACATCGGATCGCCGACCAGCGGATGTTCGATATATTTCATATGAACGCGAATTTGATGCGTCCGGCCCGTCTCCAGCTTGAGCTGCAGCACCGTGTAGTCGGCAATGCGCTCCAGCACGATAAAATGCGTAACCGCCCGCTTGCTGTTTTTATCCGTCACCATATACTTTTTGCGGTCCGAGGAGTCGCGGCCGATCGGCGCATCGATCGTCCCTTGATCGTGCGCGACGTTGCCGTGCACGACCGCCACGTATTTGCGCGTCACGCTGTGCGCCTTCAACTGCGCGGCCAGAGACAGATGAGCCTTGTCGTTTTTGGCCGCCATCAGCAGACCGGACGTATCTTTGTCGATCCGATGGACGATGCCCGGCCGAAGCACTCCGTTAATGCCGGACAAATCCCGGCAATGATAAAGCAGCGCGTTGACGAGAGTCCCCGAATAATGCCCCGGAGCGGGATGGACGACCATTCCCCGCGGCTTGTTGACGACGACGATGTCGGCATCCTCGTACACGATCTCGAGCGGAATCGCCTCCGGAGCAATGTGAACCTCTACCGGATCGGGGATGACCAGCGTCACTTTATCGTTGGCCGCCAGCTTGTAGTTCGGTTTGACGGCGGCGCCGTTGACGGTCACGTCCCCTTGCTTGATCCAGAGCTGGATTTGCGAGCGGGAAATGTCGTCCTCGACCGATTCGGTTACATACTTGTCGATCCGTTCGCCGCTCTGTCCCGGCTCAACGATCCACTCGAACGACCCATCCTGATCCTCCGGAGCGCCAACGCTCGTATCGCCCGCAAACGGTTGCGGCGGGAACTGATTTTCTTCCTTATGCCTGATCTTGCTCATGTACTAACCCTCTTCTTTCTTTGCGCCAGGAAAGCAGCGAATCGAGAAAAATAAGCGCGACTCCGATGACGATCGCCGAGTCGGCCAGATTGAATATGGCAAAGCTGTAGTCGACATCGTGTCCGAACCAAGGAAACTGGAAACGGAAATGCATAAAATCCACCACTTCCCCAAACAGGGCGCGGTCGAGGAAATTACCGCTCGCGCCGCCAAGCAGCAAGCCAAGCGCCACCTTGAGGAGCGTCTTCGATTGTTCCTTGCGCAGTTTCATCAAATACCAGATGATGCCGATGACGACAATGGAGGTCACAATGATGAAAAACCAGCGCTGGTTCTGCAAAATGCCGAAAGCCGCGCCCCGGTTCCGATGCGAGGTCAAATAAAAAAATTCACCGATGACCGACCAGGAATCTCCTTCGTTCATGTATACGACGATCAGCCTCTTGGTAATCTGATCGAGTATAAACACGATGAGCGCCAAAACGTAATAAATCAATGGACTTCCTCCCCGCGACATATGGTTCCGACAACTCGCATTGTAGCACAGCCGTCGCCCGCCCGTCCAATGGAATGGATAAGATCGCCATCGTCTTTTGGCGGAACCGCTTCGCAAGGAAATGTTGGCTTTCATATTTCCGCAAGCGGCGGTTAACGATATACGTATTGCTATGGCAATGCATTGCAGACGTTGCCGGAAAGGGGAAACGATTTTATATGAGAGCACTAACAGAGGAGCAGCGGTCCGCACTGAAGGATGTTCTGGAACAGGAACGCCGTTCCTTGGAGCAGCGGCTGGCGGACAACGGCCACTACGGCTTGTCCGATTCGCTCGGCTCCGGGACCGGGGAGCTGTCCGCCTATGACAATCATCCGGCCGATCTCGGCTCGGAGCTGTTCGAACGCGGCAAAGATATCGCCCTTAACGAGCATGACGAGCATCATCTGATCGATATAAACGACGCCCTCGAACGGATCAGGGAAGGCACGTACGGAACGTGCGTCGTATGCAGCAGCCCGATCCCGTTCGAACGACTGGAGGCGATGCCCACAACGGAATATTGCTTCGAACACGTTCCCGACCGGGAACTGTCGTTGCGGCGTCCGGCCGAGGAACAAGTGCTGGAGCATCCGTTCGGCCGTACGAGCATGGACGAGCGTTCGGACGAGACGGAATTCGACGGCGAAGACGCCTGGCAGATCGTCGAAAGCTGGGGCAATTCGGACAGTCCGGCCATGGCGGAAAATCCGGAGGTTCACGATTACGACTCCATGTACATTGAAGCGGACGAAAACGAAGGCTTCGTGGAGTCTTACGAAAGCTTCGTCGCCACCGACTTGTACGGCCAACAGGTGACGGTCGTGCGCAACCGCCAATACCGCGAATATATCGAGCGCGGAGACGGCGAGCCGCTGCTCGAGCCGGAACCTTACCAGGATATGGAGGACGGTTTAAACTAAGTCCGTTCTTAAAAGGCCCGGCCCTCCAGCTGCACTTGGACAATCTGGATTATATCGGCGATAAAGTCGCCGATGATCGGCAAATTCAGCGCGCCGAGCAGACGAAGCACGTACAGGATGGTCGCCGCGAACACGGTGAAGCCGATCGCAATCCCGACGCCTCGCGCGACGCCCGCATACAAATTGGTGAAAATGATTTTCCGCGGCCGGTTCAGCAGCATGACGTAATCGGCAATTTGCGTCTTCTCCAGCTGATCGGCGATTTTGATCAGTCTCGTATTCAAATTGTCAAGCGAAGTCGGTTCCGGTTTGTCGGTAGCCGGCATCTCCATTCCCCCTTCGATATCGGATCGCCTTTAGTAGTTATTACCGCAACCGGTCCGCCTCATTCCCTACGGGGACGCTTCGGCGACGAATCGCCGAAACGATGAAAAGCCTCTCGCCCTTGTACGGACGAGAGGCTGCTCTCGCGGCGCCACTCTGCATGCTTATGCGCAATCTATGCGTTTTCTTCCTTCGGATCGAGCGTGTCCCACTGATCGGTGCCCAGCATTTCCATCTGCGCCTCGACAAGGGTCCGAAACCGGGTGCGGTAAATGGTCGCCTGTTTTTTCAGTTCCTCGGTTTCGAGGGAGATTTTACGCGACTTGACGAGCGATTCGTTAATAATCCGGTCGGCATTTTTCTCCGCCTCTTTAATGATCAGCTGCGCTTCCTTCTTGGCATTGCTGCGGACCTCGTCCGCTGCTTCCTGAGCGACGATGATCGTCTTGCTGAGCGTTTCCTCGATGTTGGCAAAATGATCGAGCCGCTCCTGCAGCGAGGCCACCTGGTTTTGCAAATCTTTATTTTCACGTAAGTAAATCTCGAAATCTTTAATAACTTGATCAAGAAATTCGTTAACCTCGTCCTCGTTATATCCGCGAAGACGTCGCCCGAACTCCTTGTTATGTATATCCAATGGCGTTAACGGCATTGGCGCACCTCCTGTGTATGATGACGAGCGAAAAATCGCTTTCAATCCCCGATATACAACTTTCGACGGGAATCACGAAATTCCTGCACCGCCCTACACGAATTTGCCAATTTTCAAGCGGACTCTGCCTTTCTTCGTCTCGCCCTCGACCTCAAGCAGCTTGAACCGGCCAAAGCCCTGGAAAGAAACGACATCCCCTTCTTTAAGCGGCTTGGACGGGTCTTCCTCGGGTTTCCAGTTCACCTTGCAGCGGCCCGACTTGATCGGCTGAAGCACCTTGGCCCGGCTCAAGCGATAGACATCGCTTACAATGCCGTCCAGACGCAAAGAAGCGACCGTCAGCCCCATCGTCTCCAAAGACGGGAGCGCCGCCTGCAAACGGTCTAGCGGCAGCATCTCGGTCTGTACGTGTGCCCGGTGCACCTGCTGCAAGTGCAAATGAACGTAGTCGATCATCTCGCTGGCAATCAGACAATGGCAAGCTCCGTCCCCGACATGGATGTCGCCAAGCTTGTCACGCTTGATGCCGACGCCCAGCAGCGAACCGAGAAAGTCCCCGTGGTCCAGCTGCGTGAACTTGGTGTCGTCCGAAGTAATGCAAAGCAGCCCGATACCGGGCTCCTCTTCGTCGATATCCCGATATGCGGGAGCGACGATCGCCCGCTTGCGCTCGGCTTGTTCGTATCCGCCGTCGAAGCGGACCTGAACATCGCCTTCGCGGTTGGCGAGCGACTGTACGATAAACGCCTGACGCGGGTCGAGAAAGTCGGTCAACTTGACCGCATGCTGCTCGACCGCACGCGCAATCCATTCCTGTGCCTTGTCTACAAAACGGTGCTCGTCGGGGTGAAAATGGGAGTACAAATCCGCCACGGCCCGATCACCCGAATGCGCTGAGCACGTACGCAAATACCGCCTGCAGCCCGACAATAACAAAACGAAGAGCGATCAAAGCGACGATCGGAGAAATGTCGATCATTCCGCCGATAGGCGGGATAAACCGACGGAAAAGCGAAAGGTAAGGCTCGACAAGCTTGCCCAATATTTCGCCGATAAAGCTGGCCCGGGCATTAGGCAGCCAGGAAAGCAGCACATACGCAATCACCAGATACGTATATACCGTCCCCAACTGGCCGATGTACCCGAGAATGGAATCGATCGTTGCCGGACTCAATACATTCACCTCTATCGATTATATTCATCTTGTTCGTTCAGCATTTCCGAGATGGCCCCCTGAATTTCCACCGACTCGGGCGTGCACAAAAAAATGTTCGGGCCGATCTTCGTAATGCCCCCGTTCAGGGCATATACCGTACCGCTTAAAAAGTCGACGATACGTATCGCCTGCTCGGTCCGCACGCGCTGCAAATTGACCACGACCGGCCGCCGCGAGCGGAGATGGTCGGCAATTTCCTGCGTCTCCTCATAGGAGCGCGGTTCGTTCAGAACGACCCGGACGTTGCGCTGGGAATGAATGCTGACGATGTTTCCCTTATTAGATTTACGTGCGTCCGCCGGAACGGTTTCATGATCATCCGGATCGTCCGTCGTTCTCGTGTCGCGTTCGACGACTTCTTCTTCGTCCTGCAGACCGACAAAGTTCAAAAAACGGTTCATAACTCCCATTACGATTTTCCTCCTTTGTGATCAATTTCATACGCGACCGATGTCACTTATCCTTCTTTACCCACCAGTACGGTGCCCAAACGGAGCCAGGTCGCGCCTTCCTCGATGGCAACCTCGAAGTCGTTGGACATCCCCATGGAGAGATGCTTCACTTCATATCCGAGAGTTCCGGCTGCATTCAGTCTGTCCCGCAGCTCCCGCAGCCCGCGGAATACCGGTCTCGTCGCTTCGGCCTCGGCCTCGTAAGGCGCCATCGTCATCAGTCCGGCGATGCGCAAGGACGAATAAGAAGCAATCTGTCCGGCAAAATCAAGAAGCTGTTCCGGAGCGAGCCCGTATTTGGTCTGCTCGCCGGACACGTTCACTTGCAGAAAGCATTCGGCGCGGATGCCGAGCTTTGCGGCATGCTTGTCCAGCTCCCCCGCCAGCGATAGCCGGTCCAGCGAATGTATGTAGGCAAACTTGCCGATAACGTCTTTCACTTTGTTCGTCTGCAAATGTCCGATAAAATGCCACACCGCTCCGGCGCCGATCGCATTCCATTTCGCCTCGGCATCCTGCCAGCGGTTTTCTCCGACGTGGAGCAGGCCGCACTCGACCGCTTCCTTCGCCGTATCCGTGGACACGTATTTCGTAACCGCGATCATGTTCACGTCTTCGCGTCTCCGGCCGCTGCGCAAGCACGCCTGCCCGATCCGTTCTTCGACCTGAAGGATGCGTTCCTGCATTCCCAAGCTTGTCCAACCCTTTCCTTCATCGTCCCGCGATGGTTCTTTATATCTTCGCGCACCGCCCGGGCTTTACAGCGCCAGCCCGATCCACGACGCCATGCGACCCGTCTTTCCCCGCTCCTTGCGATGAGAGTAGAACAGATCGGTGCGGCATCCGGTGCACATCTCACATATTTCGATATGCGTCGGCAATATTCCTGCTTTTATCATAATTTGTCCATTTAATTGTTGCAAGCCGAGCATCGTCTTGCCAGGCCGCCCCGGACGGCAAACCGCTTCGCGCATTGAAGCGTCGGCTCCGATGTCCGTCAAGCATTCGTCGATCCGCTCCGTCACGGTCGAATCCACCTCGTAGCAGCATGGCCCGATAGACGGCCCCACGGCGGCCAGCACGTCCGCCGGATTCGTGCCGAACGACCGCGTCATCTCTTCCACCGTACGGCGGGCAATTTGCAGCACCGTGCCTTTCCAGCCCGCATGGGCAAGACCTACGGCTTCACGCACCGGATCGAAAAAATAGAGCGGCACGCAATCGGCATAAAAGGAAGTCAGCCATATTCCCCGCTCGTTCGTAATCAGAGCGTCCGTGTCGGGAATTGCATCTTCACGGGTCAGCCTCCCTCTCCCACGGTCGCTCCGGGCGACGACGGCCACCTGGCAGCCGTGCACCTGCTCCCCGCAGGTCCACGCTTCGAAAGGAACGTTCAGAGACGCCGCCAGCCGCTTGCGGTTGTCCGCCACAACGGACGGATCGTCCTGAATGTGCAGCGCGCAATTCAGAGAATCGTACGGAGCTTGGCTCACTCCGCCCAATCGCGTCGTAAACCCGGCGCTCAGCCCCGGATGCCCGCTTTCCCAACGGGTTATATGCAAGCTGGCCGGTTCGCCCGGCCGCTGTGTCAATTGAAACGGCTCCACGCGTGTCCTCCCCTTCCCTTAGCTTTTCCAGTATACCATACCTGGGGCGCGCTGCAGCCAGGCCCGTTATGTTTCCTGGCAAAAATCGGCAGACGCTGAGCCCGGACAGCTTAGCCGCCCAGGCCGTGCCACAGCATATGTCCGAAACGGAAAGCCAAGCTTGCCGTTGCGCGGCATGCCGGCATCAGCTCCCCCGGTAGGTCGTCCGCTGCGAATAATCGAGCTCCGCCTCGGCATCCCCTTCGACGCGGTACGCCTTGACGTCCTCCAGCTTGACGAGCACGACGTCCATGCCGATCTTGACGATGTTGCGCCAAGGGATGACCACATCGGCCCCCCCGCCGAACATGCCGAAAAACTTGCTGTGGTTCGGCACGACGATGGCGTCAATGCGGCCTTGACGCAAATCGAGCTCCAGATCGCTGATTTGCCCCAGCTTTTTGCCGTCGACGATATTGATGACGTCTTTTGATTGAAAATCGGATATTTTCAAGGCGAATCACCACGAATCCCTGAAGTTTTTGCGAGCCTAATCGCTCTGCCGCACAAGGGCGCGAGTCGTTCCCTCGACCGGGACCGGTTGGCAGAGCGCTTCGGTCGTTTCGGCCGACGGACCCTTTCGGCCCGACCTTCATCCCTTGTGTACTACTTCATTATATGTGGGCATTCACCAAAATGTCCTGCCGCGGCGTCATGACAAGCTGTATTTCTTGGGATACTACTGAAAATGCCTCATCGCAAAACGTGAAAAAGCCGTTGAGCTTCATCTGAAGGTCAACGACCGTTGTCCATTCCGGGCGCGGATTTGGCGCCCCGACGGTTTCGTTATGTTTTGACGTGCTTCTGCATTTGCGATATCGCCGACTTTTCCAGACGGGACACCTGGGCTTGCGAAATGCCGATCTCGTCGGCCACTTCCATCTGCGTCTTGCCTTCGAAAAAACGCATGGACAAGATCATTTTCTCGCGGTCGTTCAGCTTCCGCATCGCCTCCCGCAAAGCGATTCCTTCGATCCATGACACGTCCTTGTTGCGGTCGTCGCTAATCTGATCCATCACGTAGATCGGATCGCCGCCGTCATGATAGATCGGCTCGAACAGCGAGACCGGGTCCTGAATCGCATCGAGGGCGAACACCACATCCTCCTTAGGAACGTTGAGCGCCTCGGATATTTCGTAAACGGTCGGCTCCCGCGAGTTGGAGTTGGTCAGCTGATCGCGCACCTGGAGCGCCTTATATGCGATATCGCGGAGCGAGCGGGATACCCGGATCGGGTTGTTGTCGCGCAAGTAGCGCCGGATTTCCCCGATAATCATCGGCACCGCGTATGTGGAAAATTTGACATTCTGGCCCAAATCGAAATTGTCGATCGCCTTCATGAGCCCGATACAGCCGACCTGAAACAAATCATCGACGAATTCGCCGCGGTTATTGAAGCGCTGAATGACGCTCAGGACCAATCGCAAATTGCCGTTAACCAATTTCTCTCTTGCTGCTCGTTCGTTTCTCGTCTGAAGCTGTACGAACAATTCCCGCATTTCCGTGTTCGTCAGAACAGGCAGTTTCGAAGTATCAACACCACAAATCTCGACTTTGTTTCGGGTCAACGTGAATACCTCCCAAGGAGAAACATTACTGTTAATTATCTCCCTGGAAGTTTTTTTTATGCGCTCCAGTACGGGAATACACGTTCCCCTGTCACCTTGGAAATCGCTTACAGCTTACTCTCCGTTCACTCTCCTTCTGTAAAAATAATCCGCAATTTCGAAGTCGGCAGCCGGCGGTTCGTCGCAGCGACAGGGGGCAAAAAAAGAGAAGCCCGCCCAGCTTCTCCTTATACCATCTTGTTGAACTCCTTGCGCAGTCTCTTGATAATCCGTTTCTCCAGCCGGGATATGTACGATTGTGAGATGCCGAGCATGTCGGCCACATCCTTCTGCGTCTTCTCTTCCCCGTCCTGCAGCCCGAAGCGGAGCTCCATAATGATTCTCTCCCGTTCGGTCAGCTTATCCAATGCTTTATGTAACAGCTTGCGGTCCACCTGCTCCTCGATGTTGCGGTAAATCGTATCGTTCTCGGTGCCGAGCACGTCGGAAAGCAGCAGCTCGTTGCCGTCCCAATCGATGTTCAGCGGCTCGTCGAACGACACTTCGGTGCGCACCTTGCTGTTGCGCCGCAAGTACATCAAAATTTCGTTCTCGATGCAGCGGGAAGCGTAAGTGGCCAGCTTGATTTTCTTCTCCGGATCGAACGTATTGACCGCCTTGATCAGGCCGATCGCGCCGATCGATACCAAATCCTCGATATTGATGCCGGTGTTCTCGAACTTCCGGGCGATATACACGACAAGCCGCAAGTTTCGCTCGATCAGCATGGCCCTTATGGCCGTATCCCCCGAAGGAAGCTTCCCGAGCAAATACTCTTCCTCTTCCCGGGTAAGGGGAGGAGGCAGCGCCTCGCTGCCGCCGATGTAATAAATCTCGTCGCTTTTCAGACCGAGCAGGAACAGAAGCCGGTAGTAGAGCAGTTGAGCCATCAGTTTCCACTTGAGTAGCATGTAGTTCCCTCCTGAGGGCTTTTCGGAGAAAAGCCGGCATTTTTCCGATCCCGACGAGCCGCGCCCGGCCTTCTCAACGATCTGTGCCCCTGATGGACCGCGATTTCGGGAAAAGGCCGGAATATTCGTAGGGCGCTTAAGCTTCCAGCTGAACCAGCGTCGGGTGAATGATCGCCTGATACGACCCGTCCGCGCACAGCTTGCCGCCATCGAGTCCGACAAGCACTTTCTCGTTTGCGATTTCCGTTTCGTTGTGTACGATCACAACCTTGTCGGGCTTTAGCGCCAACATGAATTGCGTTCCGCGGTTCACCCCCCGGTAAGGAATAAGTCGAAGCCGGTCCTGCCAGACGAACGTCTCCGTGCCGATGGCAGCCACGAGCTGATCGACCTCGCATTCCCGGATTCGCTTCAGCCACGATTCCGGCAGCACCTCGATCCATTGGGTCGCTTCCACGACCATGACCGGCGTACGCGTCAACGGGTCGTACAATTGATTGCCTGTGTCGATCAAGCCGGTGCAAACGGCTTCGAAATCGTCGATGAGGATGCGCACCTGCGCCAGGTAATGCGTCATCTCCTTCCTGCGCTTCGCGCTGACGAATACGACCTTGAACATCCAGACAAGCGGCGCGAACGTGAGCACGACGAGCAGCATACCCACGTTGACCGAGTGCGCCAGCCCTCCCGAGCTTGTCACGACAATGCCGTTCATGACTTCGCCCGGCGACTGCATGAAGTAGTGGATGCCGAACATCCCGCCCGCCACGGCGAAGCTGACCAAATAAAACGTCCCTACATTGCGCAAAAAGGACTGCAGCCCGCCGAAGCCGAAAGCGATTGCGACCATGGCCAGCGAAAACAGGCATTTCACCGCGAACGTAAACATAAATGATAAGGAAGGCGCAAGCATCATCACGACATAGGAAGCGCCGAGAGCTGCCGATGCGCCGAGCCGCCACCAGCTTGGCCGGATATGGCGGACGCGGGCGGTCACGCATAGAATGACTCCGTCGATCAAAAAATTGGCCAGGAAGATCAGATCCAGGTAGACGACCATTCCGTTCCCCCCGCCCGGTGCACGATGCGAAGACGGCGAACGCGCCGGGCTGCGGAGAGCCTGTACGCCCCTAGGACGCTGCGGCGGTTCGGACATCGTTCGAATCGTGAAATCGACTTTAGTATATAGTAAGCATATTTCAAAGTCTGTCTAAACTTGTCACCCTCAATCATCTTTTTTTAGCGAAAAAAGCACAAAAAAACAGCCCCGGGCATGCGGGACTGCGTTCGTGTACCAAGTATGCGATTAACGTCCTGTCGGATTGTTTTTGCCGCGGTTGCGCAAAAACGTCGGGATATCGAGCTGATCGCCCGAAGGCTGGCTGCCGAACGGACGGACTCCGCCTCCCGGCTTGTCCAACGGCTCCGCACCGGATTGGCCGGATAAACCGGTTCCGCCGCGCCGTTGCGGCTGCGGGATAGGCGAAGGTTTATGCTCGAAGCCGGTAGCGATAACGGTAACCATAATCTCATCGGTCAGCTTGTCGTCAATGCCCGCTCCGAAGATCATGTTGACCTCGGGGTCGGAGGCCGAAGCGACAATATCCGCAGCCTCGTTGACCTCGTACAGGCTGAGGTTGGCGCCGCCGGTAATATTCATCAGTACGCCGCGCGCCCCGTCGATCGACGTTTCCAGCAGCGGGCTCATGATGGCTTTTTTGGCCGCTTCGGCCGCACGGCTTTCGCCAGTGGCGATGCCGATGCCCATCAGCGCCGAACCGCGCTCGGTCATGATCGTCTTCACATCGGCGAAGTCGAGGTTGATCAGCCCCGGAACCGCGATCAAGTCGGAAATGCCTTTGACGCCTTGACGAAGAACGTTGTCCGCTTCGCGGAACGCTTCCAGCATAGGCGTCTTTTTATCGATAATTTCGAGCAGCCGGTCGTTCGGAATGACGATCAGCGTGTCGACTTTTTCCTTCAGCGCATTGATGCCCTGATCGGCCTGACCGGCCCGCTTGCGGCCTTCGAACGTAAACGGCCGGGTAACGACCCCGACGGTCAACGCTCCGCATTCTTTGGCGATCTCGGCAATAACAGGCGCAGCGCCCGTTCCCGTTCCGCCGCCCATGCCGGCCGTGACGAATACCATGTCCGCGCCGCGCAGCGCGTTAATAATCAAATCGCGGGATTCCTCCGCGGCTTTCTTGCCCACATCGGGGTTCGCCCCCGCTCCAAGACCGCGGGTCAGCTTCTCGCCAAGCTGCAGCTTGATTTCCGATTTGGCCGTCTGCAGCGCCTGCGCGTCTGTATTGGCCGTAATGAATTCGACGCCTTTCAGGCCGAACTCGATCATCCGGTTCACGGCATTGCTGCCGCCGCCGCCGACCCCGATCACCTTGATTTTGGCAAGCGATTCCATCTCCACATCAATCTCAAACATAAAAGTTTTATCCTCCCTCAAGTGCTCATGTTCGTTTGCCGCGAAGCTAAATGAACTCGCTTAAATAATTTTTAATCCGTTCGAACAGCCCGGGCTTGTTCTCTTTGGGCGACGACTTTTTGTTCGCGACCGGAAGTTTCTTCACGGCAGTGCTCGTTCGTGCACGCGCGAATTTGGAGACGAAATGAATAATGCCGACACCGCTCGTATAAGCGGGGTCGCGCACGCCGATGAAATCGGGTACCGCCAGCCTGACCGAATTTTCCAGCTCGGCCTGAGCGATTTCAAGAACGCCGGGCATTGATACGGCTCCGCCGGTCAGCACGTAACCGCCGGAAACCTCGTTGAATCCCAGCCGGTGCACCTCGGCGCGGATCAATTGAAATATTTCCTGAACCCTCGGTTCGATAATTTGCGCCAAATCGACTTGAGAAAATTGCTTGTCGACGTTGCTGCCGATCCGGTTCACCTTGAACACCTGATCTTCCGCCGCGTCATAGACGACGGCGCAGCCGAACTTCAGCTTGATCTTCTCGGCGATGTCCAACTGGGTCCGCAGGCCGATCGAGATGTCGTTCGTAATGAACTCTCCGCCGAGCGGCAAAGTCGAAGTGGCGCACAAGCTGCCCTCTTCAAACACGGCGATCGTAATCGCGCCCGCTCCGACGTCGACCAGCACCGTGCCGATCGTTTTCTCGTCTTTGGATAAGCAAAGCTGTCCTGCTGCCAGAGACATGAGGACGACGCCGGATACGCGCAATCCCGACTTCTCGACGCAGCGAAGCAGGTTATGTATAGATGTTTTGGCGCCGGTGATGATGGTCGCTTCCACTTCAAGCCGAACGCCGATCATGCCTCTCGGGTCCTGAATTCCCTCCAAACCGTCAACCACGTACTGTTTCGGCACTACGCCGATAATTTCCCTCTCCGGTGGAAGGGCGATCACCCTGGACGCCTGCAAAACGCGCTCGATATCCTCTTCGCCGATTTCCCGGTCCTCATTCGATACGGCCACCACGCCATGGCTGGTCTGTAAAGCGATATGATTACCGGCTATGCCGACATACACTTCCGATATTTGAATGCCCACCATTCGCTCGGCATGATCGATCGCGTTCCGAATCGACTGCACGGTCTGATCGATATCAACGATAGCTCCCTTGCGAATGCCCTCCGAGTCGGCAGAACCGACCCCGATTATATGAATGGCGCCGTTATTCAATTCGCCGATAATCGCTCGCACTTTGGACGTACCGATGTCCAGACTCACAATGATGTCATTGCTGCTCAACCCTTGGCACCTCCCAGTAATTCATATGGTTTGGTGAACTTGCACAAAACACCTCTATACCTATTCCACACGGCTAATGGTTTCCCTCTTTTTTTAACAATTTTTTATCCTTTTTACGGCTGCCAAATATGCCCACTCGCCAGGAGAAAGCGAAAAAAGTTCGCACGATCCCATAATTACAATTCTACCATTTATTAAAAGAGTTGAGTAGTGTTTTTTCATAGTCTTCAACTCCTTCGAAAGGCCGTCGTTACTAAGAAAAGGAGGCTTCATGCCCCCTCCTCGAACCGCGAAGTTTCATTAGCGGGAAAGCGCCTCGCGGACAGGCGCCTTCCATAGAGTATTCGGATCAGTTCGCTTTTTTGGAGCCTGCGGGCGCATTGCCTTTTTTGCCGTCCGCGTTCTTCGACGAATCGGCCGTTCCGTAATACTGCTCGAACGGAATATGCGTGTTTGCCTCCAGCAGCTCGAAGACTCCCGAATCGACGGACTTGTCCGACATTTGCTCGATCATTTCGCTCAAATACTGGATTTTGTCCTGCAAATACGTCACTGTCGTGTATACCTCGAATTGCGAGCGGGTGTACATCTTGATTTTGTCTTCGTATGTATACGTCGGCGAAGGCTTAATCTCCGAAATTTCCGCCAGCGTCTTGTCCGATATGAGGCGTAGCGTTTGACACAGCTTGAGCTTCCATTCGCTGCCTTCCTCCCAGCCGGACAGAATCGGCTTGTCCACCACGATGCCGTTGTCCTTGACCGGAATCGCCAAACCGTTGGCGAGCAGCATTTCCTTCTGCCCGTCCGGGCGGATCTGGAACGCCACGCGCGGGTATTCTTCCACGATGAGAGTCAGCGAGCCGGGAAATTTTTTGCGCACCGTCGCTTTCTCGATAGCCGGCAGCTTGCGCAGACGGGCTTCGACGGCAGCCGAACGGAAGCCGAAGAAGTTGTCGCCGTTCTCGATACCGGCTGCCTGTCCGATCTCTTCGGCCGACAGCGCGGAGTTGCCCTGGATGTCGATCTGCGCGACTTTGCTCAAGGAAGAACGGAAAAACAAAACGGCCAGCAGCGTTATGAACAGCAGCACCAAGAAGAAAATCAGCTTGCGGCTGCTGCGGATTCTGGGTCGCTCCTCGCGGAGCACGGGCATTCTTTCCTGCACAATGGCAACCTCCTCGCCGGGCTCGCTAATCTGTAACGCCGTTCATCCCCTTCCTGTTCAAGAAGGGGACTTGCTGGCGGTTATAGTCGCAACGTTCGTTAAGGAACTTTCAGTTGACGGGCCGGACTGTATCGCTCGATCTTGGCACCGAGCCGACGGAACATGTTCTCGATCCGGTCGTAGCCGCGGTCGATATGATGGACCTGCTCCACCACCGTCGTGCCGTTGGCGGCCAGACCGGCAATGACGAGAGCGGCTCCGGCGCGCAGGTCGGTCGCTTCGACCGTTGCCCCGTACAGCCTCGGCACCCCGCGAATAAACGCGCTGCTCTGGGCGACCCGGATGTCCGCACCCATACGCGCAAGCTCATCGACATGCTTGAACCGGCCCTCGAACACCGTTTCCTTGATCACGCTCATCCCTTCGGCCAGCGACAGAAATACCATCATCTGCGCCTGCAGGTCGGTCGGGAACGAAGGATGCGGCGACGTGATAATGCGCTCCACCGCCCTCGGGCGGGTAGAACAGCTTACGGACATTATATCATCGTCGACGGCGATTTGAACACCTGCCCGCTTCATCGCATGGATGACCGACGTCAGATGGGAGGGACAGACGTGCTCCAGCGTAATGCTGCCTCTTGTCGCGGCAGCCGCCACCATCAGCGTTCCGGTCACAATCCGGTCCGGGATGACCCGGTAGGCGCGCGGCGTAAGCCCGGCCACTCCCTCGATCGTGATCGTATCCGTTCCCGCGCCGATCAAGTTGGCGCCCATCGCGTTCAAGAAGTTTTGCAAATCCTGAATTTCCGGCTCGCGCGCCGCATTGGAAATCGTCGTAATGCCGTCGGCCAGAGCGGCCGCCATCATGATGTTTTCCGTGGCGCCGACGCTCGGATAATCGAGCCAGATGTCCGCGCCCTTCAGCCGGTCGGCGCGGCACGTAATCGTATCGCCTGCTTCTTCGATCGTCGCCCCGAGCGCCTGCAGCCCTTTCAGGTGCAGGTCGATCTTGCGTTCCCCGATCGCGCAGCCGCCCGGCTGGTACACCTGCACGTGGCCGAAGCGGGAGAGCAGCGGGCCCATGAGAAAGATCGAGGATCGCATCTGCTTCATCAGTTCTTCGGGCACGTGCGACGAATGGGCCGAAGCCGTTTCCAGCGAGACGACGTCATCCTTGAGCTCCGCCTTGCAGCCAAGCCCGCGCAAAATGTCCAGCATCACGTGAATATCGAGCAAATCCGGCACGTTCCCGATCCGGTGAACGCCCGCCGCCATCGTGCATGCCGCGAGAATCGGCAGAGCGGCGTTTTTGGCGCCATGAATCCGGACGCTGCCGGACAATGGTTTCCCGCCTTCGATAACCAGCTTCTCCAATGTAATACCCTCCCGAAAGCCTGCGTGCCGCGGGAACCGGTTGGAACCGGTTTTATCGTTCGCCTACGATCAATACTTCGGGCGTCAGCTCGATGCCGAACGCTTCCTGAACCGAATGCTGCATATGGCTCATCAGCCTCAGAACGTCTTCCGCCTTCGCCCCTCCGGTATTGATGATGAAGTTGGCGTGCTGTGTGGACACCTCCGCGCCGCCGATCCGGTACCCCTTCAAGCCGGCGTCCTCGATCAGCTTGGCCGCAAAGCGGCCCTCGGGGTTGCGGAACGTGCTGCCCGCGCAAGCGAGCTGCAGCGGCTGCGTGCGCAGCCGGCGCTCCTTGAACGCCGCCATCACCGCCGCGATTTCCTTTGGGTCACCGCGCTCCAGTTGAAGCACGGCTTCCGTCACGATACCGGGACGGGTATGCAGCACCGAATGCCGATAAGCAAACTCCATCTCTTCACGCTGCCAACGTACCGTTTCTCCGGTTTCCAGCACAATCTCGGCTTCTTTGAGAATACGTGACATATCCGAACCGTGAGCCCCCGCGTTCATGTAGACGGCTCCCCCTACGGTACCGGGGATGCCCGAGGCAAACTCCAGCCCGGTCAATCCTTGCTTGCTTGCCCGAACGGATAAGGGAATCAGCGATACCGCTCCGCCCGCCGCTACGACATCCCCGTCGTAGCGGATCGTATCGAGCCCTCTTCCGAGCTTCACGGTTACGCCGCGCACCCCTTTATCGGACACGAGCATATTCGAGCCTCGGCCGATCGTCGTAAACGGTTGACCCAAACGGTGCAAAACCCTCATCGTTTCCGCAAGCTCGCCCGTCCCGTCAGGGATGACGAGCACGTCTGCGGGTCCCCCTATTTTCCAAGTCGTGTAATTGGCGAGCGGTTCGTCAAGCAGCACCTTGCCCGCCCGGGCTGCAATCAATTCTTGTATAACCTGGTGCATAGGGGAAAACCTCCTTCACGAAAGTCGGGGACTTGACGACGACCCGAGGCGCCTGCAGACGCCGGCGGGCGTTATCAAGTCCGAACACGCCTGAGAAAAAACGGCCATTTTTTCCGCGCGGTGCTTTCCGCGGTCTCCCGGTTACTGTCACGGTTATACTGTATAGTATGTAGGCCGTCGGGATGTGTGACAAACGCCCATGGGCACGGAGAACCGCAGACGCGCGCGGATAAGCGGAAGGAACGGCCCGGAGCCGGACGACAGACGCGGCGGGCGTCGTCGGTACGGTCAGCGGGCCGTCGCTTCGATCAACCGAATGATGGATGCGATGCTGTCCTGGTTGGAATGCCGGCTCATCCGCTCCACGTAAACGTCGCGGTCTGCATACAGCTGGAAGAGCGCTTCGGCGAGCGTCTCCGCATTCATGCTCTCCTCTTCCATCACTTCGCTGTAGCCTTGCGCTCGGAACGACTCCGCGTTCAGGATCTGATCGCCGCGCGAAGCGTTGCGGGTGAGCGGAACGAGCAGCATCGGCTTCTTGAGCGACAAAAACTCGAATATCGAGGTGGAGCCGGATCGCGAGACGACGACGTCGGCCATGGCCAGCAGATCGGGCAGCTCGCCCGATACGTATTCGAACTGCCGGTAGCCGCGTACGCGCGTCAATGCCGGGTCGAGATTGCCTTTGCCGCAAAGATGCACGACTTGAAAACGCTCGAGCAGCCGCTCCAGGCCGCCGCGCACCGCTTCATTGATAACTCGCGAGCCGAGACTGCCGCCCATGACGAACAGGACCGGCTTTTGCTTGTGAAAGTTGCATATATCGCGCCCTTTGGCCGGATTGCCCCGAAGCATTTCGTCGCGGATCGGCAGTCCGGTGTATTCCGCCTTGCCGCCGCGCAAATGACGGGCCGTTTCGGGAAAAGTAACGCATACCCGCGCCGCGAACGGAACGGACAGCTTGTTGGCCAGTCCGGGCGTCATATCCGATTCGTGGATAATGACGGGAACCCGGTTCATCCAGCCGGCCACGACGACCGGAACGGACACGAAGCCGCCTTTGGAGAAGACGGCATTCGGCTTCAGCTTGCGTATGACCCGGTAGGCGTCGGCGACGCCCTTTAATACTTTGAACGGGTCTTTTATATTTTTGAGGTCGAAATAGCGCCTCAGCTTGCCGGACGATATCGGGTGGAAGCGGATGCCCGTTTCTTCGATAATCGATTTTTCGATACCGTCGGCCGAGCCGATATAATCGACGCTCCAGCCTTGCTCCTTCAGTCTGGCGATGAGCGCCAGATTCGGGGTCACGTGCCCCGCCGAGCCGCCCCCGGTGAAAACGATCGATTTCAAGTCGGTCACCTCGCATAGCGGGAAATATTCAATAGCACGCCGATAGCGGTCAGCATCAGCGTCAAGGAAGAGCCGCCCGCGCTGATCAGCGGAAGCGTAATGCCGGTAACCGGGAACATGCCGATGACGACGCCGATATTAATGACGACCTGCACGGCGATCATGCCGACAATGCCGACGGCAAGCAAGCTGCCGAACGTGTCGGGTGCCGTTATCGCCGTCCGCATCCCTCGCCAGACGAGCAGGCCGAACAGCAGCAAAATCGTGGCGCCGCCGATAAAGCCCAGTTCCTCGGCGATAATCGAAAAAATAAAGTCGGTTTGCGGTTCCGGCAAATAGCTGTACTTTTGCCGGCTCATCCCGAGCCCGAGGCCGGCCAGTCCGCCCGGACCGATCGCATACAGCGATTGAATCGATTGGTAGCCCGCTCCGAGCGGGTCTTTCCACGGATCGAGGAAGGCGGTGATCCGCTGGAGCCGGTAAGGCGCAGCAGCGATCAGGCCGACAAAGCCGGCCAAGCCGACGAGTCCCAGATAGGACAGATGAGAGATTCTCGCCCCCGCCGTATAAATGATCAGCAGCGAGGCCCCGACAAGCACGGCCCCGGTTCCCAGGTCAGGCTGCAGCATGATCATGCCGAACGCCAGCCCCATCAAGCCCAAAGGCGGCATCAGGCCGCGGGTAAACTGCGTAATTTTCGACTGCTCCTCGCTCAGCATCTTGGCCAGAAACACGATCATGCCGAGCTTCATGAATTCCGACGGCTGAATGCCGAACGAGCCGATGCCGAGCCAGCTTCTGGCCCCGCCGCGGACGACGCCGATGCCCGGAATGAGCACGATGACGAGCAGGGCGAAGCAGACGAGCAGCGCGACCTTGGCGTATTTTTTCCAAACCCAATAATCGACGTTCATCGTAACGAACATCGCCGCTACGCCCAGCACCGCAAATATAAGCTGGCGTTTCAAATAAAAAAAGTAATCGCCGTAATCGTGAAAAGCGAGAACCGCGCTGGCGCTGTATACCATCACAACGCCGATCGTCAAAATAAGCAGCGTGGATATCAACATCCACAGATCGGGGAACGAACGCATCTTCGACATCGCCGCATAACCTCCATAGACGGGAGACCGCGGAACGCATGGCGGGAGGTTGTCCTTCGTTCGATGCCTCCCGGCGGGCGCTCCGGCAACCGGAAGCGTTTATGCGGCTTCCGCGGTTTTCCCACTCTTGGGCTTGTTTGCAGCGACTGCCTCCTCTGCCGCTCCCGATGGCCGCCGCGCCGCCCTTTTGCAATCGGGCACCTGCCGGCAAACCTTCCTCGCTTCGCTTTGGCGTTCGGTCGATGTAAACAAGCCTCTGTTACAATTTATGCACCGACTCTTTAAACATGCGTCCCCGAATCTCGTACGATTCGAACATATCCCAACTGGCGCAGGCCGGCGAGAGCAGCACGACATCGCCCGCTTCGGCGAAGGCGTTGGCCGCCCGGACGGCGGCATCGAGCGTATCGGCTGCGCTGTTCCCAGTATCGACCGTTTTCACCGCGCTAATCCCCGCCTGACCCGCCAGCGCCGCGAACTGGTGCCGCGTTTCGCCGAGCGAGACGACCGCCTTGACGTTGCGCCGCAGGTAGGGCAGCAGATCGGCGAACTCCGATTTGCGGTCCTGCCCCCCCGCGATCAGCACGACCGGGCGCTCGAACGAGCGGAGCGCGGTAATCGTGGCCAACGAATTCGTCGCTTTCGAATTGTTGTAAAAAACGACCCCGTCGCGGTCCAGCACGTGCTCCAGACGATGCTCGACTCCGCGGAAATCGCGCAGCGCCCTGACGATCGCTTCGAGATCCGCTCCTGCGGACAAGGCTATCGCTACGGCGGCCAATGCGTTCGCCGCATTGTGCTTGCCCGGAATGCCAAGCTGATTCGCCTCGATGACGAACGTCTCTCGCCCGGAGCCGTCCCGGTACACAATCCGGTGCTCGTCGGTCAGCGCTTCATCCTCAGAAGCCAGCGGCGGCTCCAGCATGACTCCTGCGGGAAGCCGTTCCTTCATCGAGAACAGAACGAGGCGGGCTTTGATTCCCGGAGCGAGTGACCGGCAGAAAGCATCGTCCCAGTTCAGCACGGCGATGTCCCCGGGACCTTGATTGGCAAACAGCTTCGCCTTCGATTCCGCATAGTCTTCCATTGTGCCGTGATAATCGAGATGCGTCTCGCATATATTCAAGAGACAAGCAATCGCCGGGCGAAAGCCGGACGTTCCTTTCAATTGAAAGCTGCTCAGCTCCACAACCATCCGGTTGGCTTCCGTCGCTTCGACTGCGGCCTCGCACAGCGCGCGTCCGATATTGCCGGCAATGATCGGGTACAGCTCGGCCTCGTCCAGCATGCGTCCGACCCATGTCGTCGTCGTGGTCTTGCCGTTGCTGCCGGTAATGCCGATGATCGGCGCTTTGCAGATGTACCCGGCGACCTCGACCTCCGTCACGATTTCGATGCCTAGCCGCAGCGCGTCTTGCACCGGGGGAATCGTATACGGAATGCCGGGGTTTTTCACCACGAGCGCCACTCCCGGATGAATGAGCGTATCCGGATGGCTGCCGCAAACAACAGAAATACCCAGGGCCTCCAACTCGCCGGCCTCAGGGCATAAGGAACGTTCCTTCTTATCGTTGACGGTCACGGCCGCGCCGTGACCGTGAAACAGCTTCGCTACCGCCACCCCGCTTCTTGCCAGGCCCAGGATAACGACTTCCCGGCCCCGGTAGGTTTCTGGATGATTCATGAGCAAGCACTCCCACCTTTATGTTTACAAATTGAACAACGCCAAGCCTGCGCAGACGAGACCGGCAAACCAGAACGTAACGACGATCCGCCATTCCGACCAGCCGACGAGCTCGTAGTGATGATGGATCGGACTCATTTTGAAGACGCGTTTGCCGCGCGTCTTGAACGAGACGACCTGAATGACGACGGACAGCAATTCGATAACGAATACGGCGCCCACGATCAGAATAAGGAGCTCCGACTTGGTCAAAATCGCCGCGGCCGCGAGACCGCCGCCGATGCCGAGCGACCCGGTGTCGCCCATGAACACTTTCGCCGGATGGGCGTTGAATACGAGAAAACCGAGCACCGCGCCGACCATTGCAGCGGAGAATATCGCCGTCTCCATCTCCGAATGCACCATCGCGATAATCGTGTAGGCGCCAAAGGCGATGGCGCTCGTACCGGCGAGCAAACCGTCCAGACCGTCGGTGAAATTGACCGCGTTGGACATGCCGAGCATCATGATGACGACGAACGGCACGTACAACCACCAGCCGATTTCCAGCGAATAGTCGGTGAACGGAATCGTCAGGCCCGTCGTATGTCCGCTCCGGTAAAGCAGGAAGCAGACAATGCCGGAGACAAGCAGCTGGCCAATCAGCTTTTGCCGGGCGGTCAGACCGAGCGAGCGTTTGAACAAAATTTTAATATAATCGTCCAGAAAACCGACCAATCCGTAACCGAGCGTAGCGATCAGCAGAATGACGCTGTCGGCGGTACTGTCGGAAAACCGCAAAAAGGCGATCGACAAGGCAAGCAAAATGATCGTGCCGCCCATCGTGGGGGTACCCGCTTTTTTGAGATGCCCTTGCGGACCGTCGGTGCGGATTTGTTGGCCGAACTTGAGACGCCGCAGTATCGGGATGCAGATCGGCCCCAATATAATCGCAAGCAGGAAGGCGGCTCCCATCGTAAACCATATTTCTTTCATCATCATGACGGTGTTCGTTCCCCCTCCTTTCTACTCTGAACCGTTTGCGCCGGTTGCCGCAGCGTGACCGTTCGTCGGACTGGCGCTACGGCAAAGACGCTTCTACAGCGGCGCTTCGGCAAGCTGCCGGACGACTTCCTCAAGTTGCATGCCCCTCGAGCCTTTGACGAGCACGACATCGTCGCCGGAGGCGAAGCCGGCGATATGCCGGGCCAGATCCTCCTTGCTGTCGAACGAGCGGACGCGCCCTTCCGGGAACGAAACCCCGGCGGCGGCGGCGGTATGCTTCGACAGCGGCCCGAATGTGCAGACGTAATCGGCCCCTTCGGGCGTCAGCGTCGAGCCGACCTCGCGGTGAAACTGCTCCTCCCGCTCCCCGAGCTCCAGCATATCCCCGAGCACGACGATTTTGCGGCTGTAGCCGGTCAGCTCCTTCAGCAGCTCGAGAGAGGCAAGCGTCGAGGCCGGGCTGGCGTTGTACGCATCGTTCAGAATCGTCAGTCCGGACACGCCCTTCAGCCGTTCGATCCGCATGCCTGTCGGCTGCATCCGCTCCAGCCCGGAGGCGATATCGGCGTCGCTCAAGCCGAAATGCCTCCCGATGGCGATCGCCGCAAGGGCGTTCACCGCATTGTGGCGGCCGAGCAGCGGGATGCGGAATTCGCTGCCGGCCTCGCTGCTCACCGTAAACCGCGTCCCGTCCTGCTCCATGACGATCTCTTCGGCCCGCAGGTCGTTGTCCGCCCCCGTTCCGAAGCGGACGCGCGCGAAGGCGCGAGGCTTAACAGTCGACGGAAGAAGCGTTTCGAGCAGCGGCTCATCTCCGTTGTAGGCGAACAGACCGTTCTCGCGCAAGCCGCCTAGCAGTTCCAGCTTGGCGCGAGCGATTCCTTCTCTGGAACCGAGCCGCTCCAGATGAGCTTCGCCGATCATCGTGATGACGGCCGCTTCGGGACGGGCGATCTGCGCCAGCAGCTCGATTTCCCCGAAGCCGCGCATGCCCATCTCCAGCACGGCCAGCTCGGTGCTCTCGTCCATTTGCAAAATCATCAACGGCAATCCGATATCTCCGTTCAGGTTGCCCTCGGTCTTGTGGACCTTATATCGCACGGCCAGCACGGCCGCGATCATATCCTTCGTCGTCGTCTTACCGTTGCTGCCGGTAATGCCCACGATCCGCACCGGAAGCTGCTCGCGGTAGCGCGACGCCAACCTCTGCATGGCGGCCAGACTGTCGTCCACGACGATGACGGGAACGCCTGCCGGCGGCTCGCCGCGGTCGCTTTGCCACAATGCGGCGCTCGCTCCGCGCGCGATCGCCTCGGCCGCGTACTCGTGGCCGTCGAACCGTGCGCCGATCAGCGGCACGTACAGATTGCCCGGTCCGATCGTCCGCGTATCCTTGGATACGCCAGTGACGGGGAGCGAGTCCTCGCCTCCGTGCCTTGTTCCGTTAACCATGACGGCGATTTCGCCTAACGTGCGCTTGATCACTTCGATCTACCCCTTAGCGCTTCCTGGGCGACAAGTCGGTCGTCAAAATGAAACTGGACGCCGCCCACGATTTGGATTGGTTCATGCCCTTTTCCCGCAATTAATATTACATCGTCAGGGCTTGCCATTTCAACTGCTTTATGGATCGCCTCGCGCCTATCCGCGACGAGCTCGTAGCGGTCCGGGCCGATGCCCTGGCGGACAAGGCCCGGCTCGATTTCGGCTAGAATCGCCTCCGGCCGCTCCGACCTCGGGTTATCGGAGGTGACGATACAGTAATCGCTGTAGCGCGCCGCTATGGCTCCCATCAGCGGCCGCTTGGAGCGGTCGCGGTCGCCGCCGCAGCCGAACACCGTAATCAGCCGTCCCGCGCAAAACTCGCGGATCGTGCTGAGCGCATTTTCCAGACCGTCCGGCGTATGCGCGTAGTCGACAATGACCAAGAAGTCGTCCGCGCCTCCCACCGCTTCCATCCGTCCGGGCACGACGTTCACCCTGCCTAGACTGTCCGCGATATCCGCGAGCGGAATGCGCTCGACCCGTACCGCGGCAATCGCCGCGAGTGCGTTGTAAATATTGAATTTGCCGACCAGCTGCATGTTCACTTCGGCTTCTTCGCCGAAGGCGGAGACCGTAAACCGCGTTCCTTGCGGAGACAGCCGTATATCGGCGGCCCGCACATCGGCATCGGCCCCGAGACCGTACCGGATCACTTGCGCGCCGGTCAGCCTGGCGTAGTCTGCGGAAGCGTCATCGTCGGCATTGAGCACTGCAAAGGCGGCTTCGTCCGGGTCCTCGGCGAATTCGTTGCCGAGCCGTGAGAACAGCAGCCCTTTCGCCGCCTTGTACCGGTCCATCGTATGGTGAAAGTCGAGATGATCCTGGGTCAAGTTCGTAAAGACGGCGGTGCGGAACCGGCAGCCCTTCACCCGGCCCAGCTCCAGCGCGTGGCTGGACACTTCCATAACGGCGAATTCGGCTCCGGCGTCGCGCATGTTGCGCAGGTTCATCTGCAAATCCGCCGCTTCCTGCGTCGTACGCTCCGCTTCGAACCAACGGTCGCCGATCTTCATGCTAATCGTGCCCATTAAGCCGGTGTTGAACTGTCGGTCGCGCAAAATATGCTCGATCAGCATGCTGGTCGTCGTCTTGCCATTCGTCCCCGTAACGCCGATCAGCTTCAGCTCCCGGCTCGGGTACCGGTAGAAGGAGCAGGCGATGACGGCCATCGCATAGCGAGCATCGCGCACGAACAGCTTCGGCAGCGCAACCGGGACGTCGCGCTCCACGACCAGCGCCGCCGCTCCCGCCGCTGCGGCTTTGGCGGCGAAGTCGTGCCCGTCGCTGACGAGACCCGGGATGCATATAAACAGATCGCCCGGACGCACTTTGCGGGAGTCGGTCTGAACGCCGGCTATGACCGTATCCGCATCCTCGGCTACCCGCGATCCTATGAAAAGCGAAGCAAGCTGGTCCAGCCGCATATTACCCCTCCACACGCTCAAAATTGGTAGTACTAGTATAGACCAAACCGCCGGGCGCACAATCAGGAATCGGTATGATTTCCCATATAAATTCGGATCGTCGAGCCTTGCTCCACCCGTTCGCCGGCTTTCGGGGCCTGATTGACCACCTCGTCGCCGCTGCCGAATTTCTCCAGACGGAAGTTCATGTTCATATCTTCGAAAATATCGCTTACCGTATGGCCAATCAGATCGGGCACCTCGACCACCTTCGTCTCGCCGTAGCGGTATTCGCGGGCAAGCTGGTCCTTTCGCGGCTCGACGCCCATGTAGCGCAGCGCGTCGGTCATAATGTTTTTGACCACCGGCGCGGCGACCACTCCGCCGAACTGGATACCGGCCGGATCGTCGATCGCCACGTAGACGACGATCTTCGGATCGTCCGCCGGCGCGAAGCCGATGAAGGACACGATGTGCTCGTCGGGCGAATAGCGGCCGTTAATGACTTTTTGCGCCGTCCCGGTTTTGCCCCCGACGCGGTAGCCGTCGATGAAGGCGGGCCGGCCGGTTCCTTTGGCCACGACGCTCTCGAGCGCCTCGCGCACCTGCTTGGACGTCTGCTCCGAAATAACCTGACGGACGAGCTTCGGCTCGACATCCTTCACCTTCTGCCCCGTGTCGGGATTGTACCACGCCTTGGCGACGTGCGGCTCGAACAGCCTGCCGCCGTTGATTGCCGCGGAGACCGCCGTAATTTGCTGGATCGGCGTCACCGATACGCCTTGGCCGAACGCCGTCGTGGCCAGTTCGACCGGACCTACCCGGGACAGCTTGAACAAAATGCCGTTTTCCTCGCCGCCCAGATCGATGCCGGTTTTTTGGCCGAAGCCGAAGCGACGTATATAGTCAAACAGCGTTTCCTTGCCGAGCCGCTGGCCGAGCGCGACAAACCCGGGGTTGCACGAGTTTTCCACGACCTGGAGAAAGCTTTGACTGCCATGGCCGCCTTTCTTCCAGCAGCGAAGCCGCGCGCCTCCGACCTCGACGTAGCCGGGATCGAAAAACGTATCCCGCTGCAGATCAACCTTCTTCTCTTCCAAAGCGGCAGCGAGCGTAATGATCTTGAAGGTCGAGCCGGGCTCGTAGGTCATCCAGATCGGCAAATTGCGGTTGTACACCTCGCTCGGAAAGTCGCGGAAGTTGCCGGGGTCGTATGTCGGACGGGCGGACATCGCTAATATTTCGCCGGTTTTCGGGTCCATGGCGATGCCGATGGCGTTTTTGGCCTGATGCTGCACCATCGCCTGATCGAGCTCGCGCTCCAGATACGACTGGATGTTCTTGTCGATCGTCAGCTGGAGGTTGAGCCCGTCCTTCGGCGCCCGATACTCCTCTGACGTATTGGGAATGACCCGGCCTCCGCCGTCGCTCATATACGAAACGCTGCCGTTGATGCCGTTCAGCTCGCTGTTGTACGAAGCTTCCACGCCGGTCAGCCCTTTGTCGATGCCGGTAAAGCCGAGTATATGCGCGGCCAGCGTCCCGAACGGGTAGTACCGCTTGTTGTCCTCCGCCACCTCGATGCCGGGCAGCACCAGGTTGCGCACCTCGGCCGCTTTTTCCTCCGTGATTTTGCGGCCGCCGGGTTTAATGTACACCTTCGATTCCCTTTTCGTGATCAAAGCGTAAATCTCATCCTCGTTCATCTGCAGCACGGTAGCGAGCTGCGCGGCCGTCGCACGTGCATCCTTGATTTGTGCCGGTATAGCCATAACCGAAGGCGAGCTGATATTATAGGTGAGCCTCACTCCGCTGCGGTCCCATATTTCCCCCCGCTTCGCGGCAAACGGAATATCGCGGCGCCACAGATCCTCGGCCTTGCTCGCCAGCTCGCCGCCCATCCACAGCTGCACGTAAGCCAGCCTGAGAATAAGCGCGGCGAACAAAATTCCGCTGGCAATCAGTGCCGTCAACAACCGTCGTCTGACCGTTACGCTGGATACTTTCACTTGACTTGTCCCCTCCCCTGCTCCGAATAGCCAGAACGCTTCATCACATAGCTATTCGGACAGGACCGAGGTTAGAACAAGCTTTACGGGTTCTTCTTGGCCGGAGGATTTGCCGGCGCTTTGTTGGAGCCGCCTGTCTGCTTCGTGTTGCTTCCCGCATTGGCCGCATTCGACGTATTGGCCGCGGCATTCGCCGCCTTGGCGGCTTCCGCCTTCGCCTTCTCCAGCTCGTTCCACGGCACGAGCTGCAGCGCTACCGCGCTGCCCTCACCATTAGGCACGGCAGTTTGCGAAGCGACATATCCTTCGCCCGTCACCTGGCAGTTCACCTTCATGAACGTGCAAACCGCAAGCGCATCGCGCAGCGACTTGCCCTGCAAATTCGGCAGCTCGACGCCCTCCTTCTCCTCAGTCAACAAATAGATTCGTTCGGTCGGGCTGATTTCCGTACCGGCAACCGGAAATTGGGCGATCACCGAGCCGCCTTTGCCGAGCAGATCATACCTCAGCTTCTGGTCGCCCAGCTGCTTCTTCGCTTCAGAGACGAGCTTGCCGCTCATCTCCGGCACGGATATCTTCTTCTCCACGCCGGACAGTTCCTTCGTTACGGTTGCGGTAACGTTCATGTACCGCAAGCTTTGCGACATAATTTCCTTGAAGACGACAGGAGCTACCAATCCACCGTTATGGTAGTTTCCGTGCAAGTCCGGCTGATCGGCCAGAACAAGGACGACGATCTTCGGATCTTCGACGGGCGCGTACCCGGCGAATGTAATAACCCATTTATCATCGGAATATTTGCCGTTGATAACGATATTAGCCGTGCCCGTCTTGCCGGCGACGCGATAACCGTCGATGCCGGCGTTTTTGCCGGTGCCGTACTCCCCGACGATGACTTGCTCCAAATATTCGCTTACTTTGCGCGCCGTTTCCGGAGTCACGACCTGACTGACCATCTTCGGCTCGATCGTCTGAATCGGCTCGTTCGTCTTAGGGTCCAGCACCGCCTTGACGACGTGGGGCTGCATCATTTTGCCTCCATTGGCGACGGCCGCGTAGGCCGCGATCTGCTGGATGGCCGTTACCGAAACGCCGCCTTGTCCGTAAGTAGCCGTCGCATAGTCGACCGGGTAGGAGAAGCGGATCAAGCCCTTCGCTTCGCCCGGCAGATCGATGCCCGTCCGTTCGCCAAAGCCGAACTTGGCAATGTACGACTTCAGCCTTTCCGGCTTGAGCTTCTCGTAGCCGAGCTTGACGAACGCCACGTTACTGGAACGCTTCAGTCCTTCCAAATACGTAATCGGTCCCCAGCCGATAATGTTATGATCGCGCAAAGGGCGGTCGTATACTTGGATTTTGCCGGATTGGAACGTCTCGTTCGGATCGAATAGTCCTTCTTCCACCGTCCCGGCCAGCGTAACGATCTTGAATGTCGAGCCTGGCTCGAACTGGGAGGATATCGCCGTATTGCGGAAGCTGTCCGGCTTCGCTTCCCAATATTTTGCCGGATTGAACGTCGGCATGTTGGCGAGTCCCAGAATGTCCCCGGTCTTCGGGTCCATGGCGATCGCGGTCATGCTCTTCGGCCTGAATTCGGCATACGACCGTTCCAGCGCGGTCTCGATGTAAGACTGAATGTTGCGGTCGATCGTGAGCTGCAGATTTTTACCGTCCTCCGCCGGCTGATAGTTCGCTTTGGCGTTGGGCAGCTCGTAGCCCATCCGGTCTTTCTCGGTTATAATGTGTCCGGGCGCGCCCTTGAGCAAATCGTCGTACATCGCTTCCAGCCCCATGACGGCCTTGTCGTTTTTGTCGAAATAACCGAGCACATGCGCCGCCAGGCTGCCGCCCGGGTAGTAGCGCTTGGGAGTCTCCTCCAGGAAGACGCCGCGCGTGTACAGGTTGTTCTGGTTGCTGAGCGGACTTTCCAGCTTGAGCGCGACGGCGATTTTTTCGGCTGTTTCTACGTCGAGTTTCCAGCCTTCGCTGCGCACTTCCACCCAAGTGGTCAGATTTCCGTCCTCCTTGCGCTTCGTCGCCTGCTCCAGCAGTTCGTTTTCCGGCTTGTTTAATATAGCCGACAGTTCTTTGGTGATTTCCGCCGCATTCTTCTGCCTGGCGATAACGCTCGGGTTCAATATGACGGTATAGGACGGGCCTTCCTCGGCCAGCACTTGATTATGGCGGTCGACGATCGAGCCGCGGATCGGCTGAATGGTCTTGTTGCGCTCCCACATGACCTGCGCCTTCTTGAGCAAGCTGGCGGCGTCTACCACTTGAACCCAATATATTTTGCCGATCAGGACAATAAAAAATAGGGTGAACAATCCCCCTATCCAGACGGTGCGCAGCTTCACTTTTTGGGTCATCGCTTTAAACCTCTCTATTCGCAAACTTCGTTCAAAAAAAACAGCTATTCTTTCTTCATGGCGAGCGAATCGTCGTTGGAAACGGAGCGGATAACCTGAATCAGGTCGTCGTTCGGAACGAGTCCGAGCTGTTTGGCCTGATCGAGCAGCTTTTTAGGGTCTTGGTATTTCGTGATTTCCAGCTTGAGCTTGTTGTTCTCGATTTGCAAGGTTTTGATCTGGCTTTCTATTTTTTGCATTCTCGTATTCATTTCGTAGATTTGCGCATATCGCCAAATGATAACGCCCGCGACCAGGACGCATACGATGACGGTAAACAAATACAGCAGCTTCTCCTGGACCGGGATCGATCTCCGTTTCGCGACAACCTTCTTCTGCTCCTGTACCTTCGGTTTTTTCGGTGGCTTCTGTTCGATCGCCAGGTTTCCGTTGATGTATGCCGACACTCGATGTCATCCTCCTTCGGGCGTTTCCCCATAATTAAAATTCGTTTTATTGGTCAAGCTTCTCCGCTACGCGCAGTTTGGCCGAGCGGGCGCGCGGGTTGCGCTCCAGCTCCGCGGCGGACGGCAGCAGCGGCTTGCGGGTGACGAGCCGCAGACTGCCCTTTTTGCCGCAGACGCACATCGGGAAATCGGGCGGACACGTGCATTTTTCCAAATGACTGGCAAACTCGTGCTTACAGATGCGGTCTTCCAGCGAATGAAAGGTAATGACCGCCACACGCCCTCCTGGCGCCAGACAGCGGATCGAATCGGACAAAGCGTCCTCGAACGCGCCCAGTTCGTCGTTGACGGCGATACGCAGCGCCTGAAAGCTGCGCTTGGCCGGGTGCGGTCCCGTGCGCCTCGCGGCCGCGGGGATCGCTTCCTTGATCAGCTCGACCAGTTGGCCGGTCGTCGCGATTCTTCCTTGGGCTCGCGCGGCGACAAGCTCCGCAGCGATTTTTCGCGAAAACTTTTCTTCCCCGTACTCGAACAAAATTTTGGCGATCTCCTGCGCGCTCCATTCGTTGACGATGGTTGCCGCCGTCAGCTCGGTGTCGCGGTCCATCCGCATGTCCAGCTCGGCGTCGTGATTGTAGCTGAACCCGCGCTCGGCCTCGTCAAGCTGCGGAGACGATACGCCCAGATCGAACAAGATGCCGTTCACCTGCGGCACGCCGTCCTTCTTCGGCACGAAATCGAGCCCTGCGAGCACGCTACGCAAATAGCGGAAATTGCTCTTGACCAGCACCGCCCGCTCTCCGTACGGAGCAAGCATCGTTCTGCCGTTAGCCAGCGCGACGTCGTCCTGATCGAACGCGATCAGCCTGCCGGCGTCTCCCAGTTTGGAGGCGATCAGCGAGCTGTGCCCCGCTCCCCCCATCGTGCAATCGACATAAATTCCGTTTTCTTCGATATGTAAAGCTTCAACGGACTCTTCCTTCAATACCGTTACGTGCTCGAACAACATGCTTCCTCCTGTTGGTCCCCACCGTCCCGACGGCCTTGGCCGCGGACTTACGGACTATAAATCAAAGTTGAAGTCGACGAGCTTCTCGGCAATTTCATTAAACGACTCTTCCGACTGTTGGTAATAGGTTTCCCATATTTCCTTGCTCCAAATCTCCACGCGGTTGGATACGCCGAGAACGACGCAATCTTTGGCCAGCTTGGCGTATTCGCACAAGTTGTTCGGGATGTTGATTCGGCCCTGCTTGTCCAGCTCGCATTCGGTCGCCCCGGAGAAAAAAAACCGGGTGAACGCCCGCGCGTCGGCCTTCATGAGCGGCAAGCTTTTCAGCTTCTGCTCGAGCACGGCCCATTCTTCCTTCGGATACACGAACAAGCAGTTGTCAAGTCCGCGGGTGACGATAAACTGGGGACCGAGCGCTTCGCGAAATTTGGCAGGAACGATCATCCGGCCTTTTTCGTCGACGGAATGCTGATATTCCCCCATAAACATTCCGACGTCTCCCCTTTCGCCCCACTTTTCCCCACTTTCCACCACTCTTGAAACTTGTATTCGTCACGGCGATATAAAATCCTGCTTGTGCTCGCATCATTTTTCAAAAAGAATGCCGATTGTTCGCCGCCCGTTCACAACGCATCCGAATCTTGCGACAGCGAAAAATGGCTCGACGGCAAGCCCGGCAACGTTTTGATTGCCCAACGACCATATATTATATATAATATAAATGTATTATATATAATAATATTTTTAATGCGCGAAAGGAGCTTCTGCCCGTATGCGAACGATCAAACGAGCGGTTCATCTCGACTTTCACACGCTGCCCGACATTCCCGATTTTGGCTGCAACTTCGATGCGGTACGGTTCGCCCGTACGTTGAAGGATGCCCGCGTGGAGTACATTACCGCTTTCGCCAAATGCAACATCGGCTTCGCCTACTATCCGACCTCCGTCGGCATCATGCATCCGCATTTGAAATTCGATATGTTCGGTCAAATCGTCGAGGAATGCGCCAAGCTGGGCATCGGCGTCACCGCCTACCTCAGCGCCGGCCTCGATCACGAAGCGGCCCGCGCGCATCGCGAATGGACCGTGGTCAACAAAGACGGGCAAGTTGTGTACGGGGATCGGACGGCCAACTTTTTCCGCAACATGTGCTTTCATTCCGGCTACCGCGATTATTTGCTGGCCATGATCCGCGAAATCGCGGAACGTTATCCGGTCGAAGGCTTCTTCCTCGACAGCACGGTCGTCCGGCCCTGTTACGGGAACGAATGTCTGGAGGGTGTGCGCGCCCGCGGCCTGAACCCGCTGGACGATGCGGACGTGCAGGCGTTCGCCAGGGACACGCTGCTTGATTTTGGCCGGGAGGCCAAGCGAATCGTCGGACCGGACAAATTTCTGTATTTGAACGGACTGCCGACGTCCGATATGGAAGGGCTTCGCACACATATCGAAATCGAATGTTTGCCGAGCGGCTGGAGCTATGACTTCTTCCCCGCCCAGGTCGCTTATGCGCGCAATCTGGGGCAGCAGACCGTTTACATGACCGGACGCTTCAACGTGAACTGGGGCGATTTCGGCGGATTGAAAAGCAAGGTTTCGCTGCTCAACGATTGCTGGGACGCCATCAGCAACGGAGTGCCTACCTCCATCGGCGACCATATGCACCCGCGCGATGGCCTCGACCCGACAGTATACGGCGTCATCGGGGAAATTTACAAGGAGTTGGAGCTGTTGGAGCCGTGGACCGACGACGCACGCGCTGAGGCCGACATCGGCATTCTGACCTGGCAAGGAGGGCAAATCGGGGACGCGCATAACGGCGCGGTGCGGATGCTCGGCGAGCTGCACTATACGTACGATATCGTCGACGAACGGCACGATCTGTCGCGCTTTAAAGTGCTTCTTTTGCCGGACCGGACCCGGATCACCCCTGTTCTCGCTGCGAAGCTGTCCGCCTATTTGGCGGCCGGAGGCGGTATTATCAGCTCCGGATATTCCGGCTTGAACGAGGAGGGCACCGCTTTTGCGCTGAACGAATGGAATATGGTCTACGAGGGCGAGGACCCGTGGAACAGCTCGTATTTCCGGATGAAGGAACCGGAGGGGGCCGGCATGCCCGATATGCTGTGCGGCATGTATAAGCAAGGGATATGGCTGCAAGCGGGCGAGGGCGCTCGTGCCGTCGCGGATTATTACCAGCCCTATTTCGACCGCCGGTGGAACGGCTTTCACGGCACGTTCTACACCCCACCGGACAAATATGCCGGCAGACCAGCCGTAGCGCGATCGGGCCGGATCTTTCAATTCTGCTTCCGCGTATTCGCCGCCTACATGGACTATGCGCCGAACGTCCATAAGCAGATGGTGTCCTATTGCCTCAAGCAGCTGCTTCCCGATCCGCTGGTCCAAAGCGAAGGCATCCCGACGACGGCCCGAGTAACGGTGACCGCCAAAGCTTCCATGAGCATCGTTCATGTCAAGCTGACCCACCCGGAGCCGCGCGGAGCGTACAACGTCATCGAGGACCGGCAAACGCTGGCCGGAGCGGTCGTTCACTTGCGCGGCGGAGACGATGTCGTTGCCGTTTATACCGCTCCCGACCGGCAGCCGCTGGCCTTCACCAGGAATAACGGCAGCATTCGCATCCCCCTTCCAGTGATCGACGGATATATCATGATTGTCGTGGAACGCGGCCAAAATTGACTTCTCCGCAAAAATCAATATAATAGAACAGAATTCTATATGATCTGTTCGACAGGACGGTCAATACGACAAAGGTGAAGATGATGGCCCAAACATTCAATAAAGAGGCTGCCGACAAGCATAGTCTGAGCGTTAATATCGCCTCGTACATCAAACAAAAAATCATAAACGGCGAGTGGAGCCCGGGCGACCGGATCGTGGAAACCAAGCTGGCGCGCGAGTTGGAAATCAGCCAGACGCCGATCCGCGAAGCGGTGCGCCAGTTGGCCGGCGAAGGGGTCGTGACGATCGTTCCGAACAAGGGGCCGTTCGTCCGCACGTTCAGCGCCAAAGATATTTTCGAGATTTATTCGTACCGCGCCGTGCTCGAAGGAATGGCCATCCGGCTGGCGGTCGGCAATGCGTCGATGACCGATATCCGCCATCTGGAGCAGTTTTACGAGGAAATGAAGAAGAAGCTCCACGACGATTCGTTCGTGTCGCTGTCCGAAGATTCCGGCTACATCCACTACTATATTTTCAAGCTGGCGAAGCACGCCATCCTGCTGGAAATGTTCTCGTTCATTTCGTTCCGCATAACGCTGGTCAACCGGATCGTTGGCAGAAAATACAGCAAGGAGCGGGAAGTATCGGAGCATTGGGAGCTAATCGAGGCGTTGAAGCAAGGAGACCCGGACGAAGCGGAGAAGGTGATGCGGGCGCACATTCACCGCGCCTACCTGGAGTTCGTCGATACCGGAAAGTTTGACCCGTCGGAGCTGGCCAAGAACGAATGGCTCTGACAAGAGCAACGGCCGCTCCAAGCGGCCTGCCCCGATATCCGCATCCGTTGTTCCGCCGGCAAGAAGGCGCGACAAGCGGATGCGGATATTTGCCGTAAAAGGGGCGACGACTGCCGCCCCCGGCTTGTAGGAAACGGCTTCCGTATCAGCCTTCCACGACGACCATCGCATACCCTTCCACGTCCGGAAGCGGGATGCGGATGTAACCGTCCTCGACCGTATACGGAATCGGCTGCCGGGAAGGTGCCGCATAGACCGCCCCGACACTCTCTCCCCGCAGGCTGACCACGCCGCCGCGCAACGACGAATGCTCCTCGATCACGTTGTATTTGCCTCTCAGCTCGGGATAGGTCGCTTTGATATGAATCATCCGCATCTTATCTTTGGCGGTTACGGTCACGCGGGCGGTTGAAGGAATGCGCTCGGTTTTGACGACGGGACGGTCCAGCAGCTGCTTCAGGCATTCGCCCAGCGCATATTTATGCTCCGGCATCGCATAGTCGGCATACCCCGAGAACAGCTGGAAGCCGATTTGGAAGACGCTGCCCGAGCGTACAATCGCCCGGTATCCCGCATTCGTATCCGGCGGCGTATAGAACGTACCGTGAAAGCCGTCCCAATCCCGGTTGAAATACGGCTTGTAGTAGTCGGCAACCGGCCGTGCTCCGGGCTTCTCCTTCAAGAGGATGCCTTGATTGTAAATCGCGCACAGCCGCTCGGCCAGCTGACCCGACGCCTCGGGCATTTTGAAATACGATGCGTTCCACGGGGCCTGGCCCGCGTACTCCATATTCCACGCGTCCAGCGCAAACCCGCTCTTCTCCGGATTCAGCCCGGACGAGCCCGTGCTGACGATCCCCCCGCCTGCGGCCAGATGGTTCTCCAGCTTGAGCCGGAGCCGTTCGTTTACCGGAATGACGTCGGGAAGAATAATGACCTTGTACGCCGATAAATCCGCTCTCTCGTCCACAATATCGAACGTATACTTCAATTCGCCGAGCATCCTTGCCGCCGCATTCAAAATCGTCTGGCCTTGCGGGAACGACACGTTGTTCGCGCCCATATCGCAGCCCTCCGGCATGACGATGCCGATGTCCGTAACGGCCCGCGCGTAATCCGTCCAAGGCTCGTAGGCTTCAATGTCCGCATACACTTCGCCGATCATCCGGTACACGCTTTCCTCCAGCCCGTCGCGGGGATGCATGTGGTCGCCGACCGAGGTGGTGAGCCCTTGGCTGATCGCGTCCCAGCAGTCGTATTCCAGCGAGGCTTTGCTTTTGAGACCACCGAAATCTCCCCAGCTGGCGTGAAACCGCCCGGTCATGTACACCACCTGCTTGCCCAGATTGCGCGTATACGCCGCCTGCGCCGCGAAATAGTCATAGCTCCAAGCGCCAGGCAAACATTCGATCTCGATATGCGACCCCAAGCCTTCGCAGTTTATATGACCGAGGCCGTTCGGGAAAAAGAACATATCGTCTCGGATTACCTGCTTGACATCGTGGAAAAAGTCGATAACATGTCTCTTCATGAAAGCGGATACATGTTTATCGTTCAATGGATCGTTGCCTTCGTCCCGGATGCTCTCCATGCATTCGTTGCCATAACACGGATTGGTCAAAATACAGTCGAGGAAAATGCCGTCGACGGGGTACAGCTCGCACACTTCCTTAATCATCCCGAGCAAATAGTCGCGGTAGCCCGAGTTCAAGCACATGAGCCGGAAAAAGTTGGCGGTGCGGTCCCCGTAAAGGACCTGGCCGTCCTTGTTGACCACGGTCCATTCGCGATGTTTGCGGGCCATCTCGTGATCCAGTCCGACATTGAAATAAGCCGCCACGCCGATGCCCAGCTTATGACATTCCTCTACCATCTGACCGAGCATATCGAATTTCAGATGCGGATGCGGCAGGCCGATCTTCGTCGGATAATAGGCAAAGCCGATATTACACTTGGCGAACACGTTAATAAAATCGACCCGCGCTTCCTTCAACGTATGTGCGAAGCGCTCCGCGTCAAAGTTGCCCCCAAAATCGGGAATATCGGGGAGCGTATGAAAATCGAGATGGACAGCCCTCTTGATTAGTCTCATTGGGCACCTCTTTCAATTTATTACATATAATATAATAAAATTATATATAATTTTCAAGGCCCATCTGAATTTTTCTTGGCTTGACGATGCGCTTTGTTTCCACGTAAAACAGGGCGCCGAACGCCTTGAAGTTCCGCCTGCGGCCGCCGGCATGCCCCGGCATGCATAAATGTCCCACAGGCTTGGGGATAACAAGTTGTATACGTTAATTCAAGGAGGTTCGCGCATGGCCACCTATCTCGTCTGGCTGATCGTGATCATAACGGCCATCGGCTTCGCGCTTACACTGCTGCTGAGCCGCCGGGTGTCTAGGAACGAGCTTGACCGCGATGCGAACGCGACGGCCGCCAAGCAACAGCTTGCCGCCAACCCCGTCATTGTCGCCTATGTGCTGTTCCCTGTCGTTATCGTGATCGGGGCCGCCATACTCATTTTGAATTCTTGACAGGAGGCAACAGAGCGGACATGGAAAATGACAAAAGGACGTATTATGTTTCCGTGCAGGCCGGATCGATTATGGAAAACAAGGGCGATACTGCCTTCGAATTCGAAATTTCCGCCACCGAGGACGACGTCGCCGATTTGCAGGAGCGGTTCGACATGCTGAGCGACTTGGACAACTCGTCCGCCTTCCGGGCCATCCTTCCCGCCGTTCCGTACCACCAGGACTCGGCGCTCGACGGCTACGACTACACCCTTACCGACATTTACCGGAAGCTATACGACTTGGGGAACGAAGAGACCCGGCAGACGATTGCCGGCATGGATGCGATCGGCGAGCAGGAGCCGCCGATTACGTAGAAAAAAACCTCCGCCCGTGTTGGACAAGCCAACGGATGCGGAGGTTTTTTTGCTTTCACCAAACGTCAGACCCCTCGTAGAGGGGCCTGACGGCTATAGGCGCCTGCCGCGTTCGGGCGGCTTGCCGTTATTAGTGCTCAGTCCAGCTGTCGAGGTACGATTTCTGCTCTTCCGTCAGCGCATCGATACCCATGCCGAGCGATTCCAGCTTGAAGCGGGCTACTTCCTCGTCCAGCTCGTAAGGAACGTTGACGACTTTGCTGCCGATCGCTTCGTACTGGTCGTTCACGTATTTAAGCGACATGGCCTGCAGCGCGAACGTCATATCCATAATTTCCGCCGGATGTCCGTCGCCAGCAGCCAAATTGACCAGACGGCCTTCGGCCAAAACGTAAATTTTGCGGCCGTCCTTCAGCGCGTATTCCTCTATGTTGCGGCGAACGGTACGCTTCGACTGGGACAACGCCTCCAGCTCCTGCTTGTTCACCTCGACGTCGAAATGGCCGGCGTTGGACAAAATCGCTCCGTCCTTCATGACCGCGTAATGCTCGCCGCGAATCACATCCCGGTTGCCGGTGACGGTGACGAAGAAATCGCCGACCTTGGCCGCTTCCACCATCGGCATCACCGCAAAGCCGTCCATATACGCCTCGACCGCCTTGATGGCGTCGATTTCGGTCACGATGACGTTCGCGCCGAGCCCCTTGGCCCGCATCGCCACGCCTTTACCGCACCAGCCGTAGCCGACGACGACGACCGTCTTGCCGGCGACGACCAGGTTCGTCGTCCGGTTGATGCCGTCCCATACCGATTGCCCGGTTCCGTAGCGGTTGTCGAACAAATATTTGCAGAACGCGTCATTGACGGCCACCATCGGGAACTTCAGTTGACCTTCCTTCTCCATCGCCTTCAGACGAAGGATGCCGGTAGTCGTTTCTTCCGCCCCTCCGCGCACTTGAGGGAGCAGATCTTGACGTTCGGAGTGCAGGATCGACACGAGATCGCCGCCGTCATCGATAATGAGGTCCGGCTTCGTCTCCAACGCGTGGATAAGCAACTGCTTGTATTCCTCGGCAGGCGGATTGTATTTGGCGAATACGGTGATGCCGTCTTCGACCAAAGCGGCGCATACGTCGTCCTGGGTGGACAATGGGTTGCTGCCGGTAATCGTCACTTCCGCGCCGCCCGCTTGCACGACCTTGGCCAGATAGGCCGTCTTCGCTTCCAAGTGGAGCGAGATGGCGACCTTCAGTCCCTTGAAAGGCTGCTCCTTCTCGAAACGGTCGCGGATCCGGTTCAAGACCGGCATATGGGCGCGCACCCAGTCAATTTTCAAATGTCCGTCGTTTGCCAAAGATGGATCTGCAATAATACTGCGTTGCTTCGCGTTTGAGCTCATCTCTCAATATAGCCTCCTTAAAGGTCTGCTTAAAAATATACAATCCGGTGGCTGCCGTCGCGAACCAAAGGCGTTTCCAGCAATTCGCGAAGCCAACCGCCGCCGTATTTCACCGAATATTGAAACGCATTGTACACACGCTCTTGAGGCCGGCCGAGCGGCATGACCGTTTGACGGATCCTTTCCCATTGACGCAGCGACGATTCGTGCTGCGACCGGAACGCCTCCGCAGCCCTTCCTTCCAGAAAGTCGATCTGCTCGACAATCTTCTGCATGTTCGTCTCCCCCAGCTTGCGCAACCCGGGGTTGATACCGGAAACGGCGGCGACGACCGGATCGTACAGACGCTCGAACTCCTGCTTCGTGCGCGCGAACAGCTCCTCCACTTGAAGAGCGCCCTGCGCTTCGAGCCAGGCGTTCTGCTTGTCGTCGAGCCGGCGGATGACGTCCTCGAATTCGAGGTCGAACCGGGTCATCTGCTTCTGGATCGTTCCTTCCAGCAGCGTGAACTCATACCTGGGCACGACGATCGGCATTTGCAGCCCGAACAGCCGGAACGCATCGCGCAATAGTCCCCAGTAGGCAATTTCCGACGGACCAAGGACGACCGACAACACAGGGAACAAATAGTCCTGCATGAGCGGCCGTGTCATCACGTTGTTGCTCAGCTTCTCCGGCGAGCGCTGTGCCATCCCGACCAACTGCTCTTCGGTCAGCGAAACCGTCCCTTTCCGGTCGGCAAACCGGTCGCCCTGCCGAAGCAGAAGCAGCCGCTCCCCTTCATGGTAGACGAACAGGTGAGCTTGCTCGGGATGAAGCTCCACTTGCGCCTTGTACCCAAGCCCCTCCAGCCGCTCCTTCGACGCGAGCAGCGCATCGGAAAGCTCCCGCTGCCGGGTCGCTATCTCGCCGAACAGGCCGCCCTCCAGCTTGCGAATCGCGGCATCGTCGGAATCGACGAGAACGAGCCCGTATTCGTCGAACAGCCAGGCGATAATGCGCGCGAACTGCTCGGTCAAGGTGCGCGATTCGGCCAGTATGGTCGCCAGCCGGTCGAGCAGCCCAGGCTTGAATTCGGTATTCATGAGCGTCTGCTCCAGCTGCGCGAGCGCATCCCGCCACGCTTCCGAATCGATCGCCCATTGACTGACCGACGGTTTCTTATCGACGGGAGCGTTCAGCTTTACCTTCTGCACGGCCAATGCGTCGCTCAGCGCATACGTATGGTTCGCTTCGTCCAGGTCATGGTCCTCGCCGGCGATCCAGAATACCGGGACGACCTTGCGGCCGAGGCGCTGGGTCGCCTGTCTGGCCTCCGTAATGACCGTAACCGCCTTGTACAGCACAAGCAGCGGCCCCGTAAACAAACCGGCCTGCTGGCCGCCTATGACGACCAGCGTCTCCGGATCGCGCAGCGCTTCGATATGTTGGAGCGCCGCCTCTCCGTTGCCAATGCTTGCGTTAAAGACGCGAAGCGCGTCTGCCAACGGCCCTCGCGCGGCTTGCGGCCGCGTATCGCGATCAAGCCAGGCCGCCCGTTCGCGTTCGCCCGACTCGTTCCAAGGATTATGCTCGTAAAGCGAAGCTACCGCCGCATAATCGTATATGTAATCCCGCGTGATCGGCTGCGCGGGCTCCCAACGGAATCGTTCCACTCTCATAGGGCAACCCCTTCTCTTCGTAAGGTTATGGATTGCAGCTCGCCTGCCTCAGCATACCGATATGCACAATACGATTGTACACGGAAGGGCAAATTTCGTCAAAGAACATCCGCCTGATCTTGGGCAATTGGTTTTGCGCCGCAGCCCGATTTCCTTAACGCGCCTCCGGTGGGACGGCAAACGGCCTTTCGTCGATCCGGGCGGATGACGGAAGGCCGTTACAATCGGAGGCGATTGCCTCCTTACACCGATACAATCGATTTGATGAGACCGATAATCAGCAGCAGCACGTAAACGGCGCTCAACGTCAGGAAAGCAACCCTCCAAAGCAGCCTTATAATGCGCTTGTGATTGATCTGGCCTTTGAGCCGATATTGAAAATTGCCGAGCAGTCCATACCCGACCAGAAACAGGAGCAGGATGAAAAAGAAGCCAAAGTTGGTGCCGAACAATTGCTTGAATATCATCGAAACGGAGCCGATCAAAAGCAGCGTCGTCACATCCATCGCCAGCTTCGTCGCCCGCTTGCCGTCTCTATGCCACACATACCCGCCGATCCATAGAAGAAAAAACCATAAAAAAGGGACGGTGGCGGTAAACGCGTAAATATGAATGAAAAAGGAAATGAAAAAGGAAAAGAGCTTGTCCAACCTGCACCACCCGGGAATCAGCTTGTTCAACCAGCAGCCGCTATGGATGCTCCTCCGGCGTTCCGGACGGTTCCGCGGCCTTTACCAATCGGTAGATCGTCTCGTGAAGCGGCAGCGACAGCTGCAGCCTAGAAGCGTTTTCAAGTATAGCGCCGTTGATCCAATCGATCTCGGTCATGCGGCCTCCGCTCAAGTCCTGAAGCATCGAGGAGGAGTTGGCCGCCGTGCGGGCGCACAAGTCGAGCAGTTGCTCCCATAAATCGCCGCGCGTGGCGATCCCCGCAGCGTTCGCTACGGCGATCCCTTCGTCAAGCAGCCCGCGCATCAGCCCCCGCCGAATATTCGTCTCCGGCAGCTCGCCATTGCGAATGCGCAGCAGGGCGGTCAGCGGATTGATTACCGCGTTAAGCAGCAGCTTGTTCCAAACGACCTCTCTCATTTGGTTCGACAGGAATGTGCGGAATCCTGCTTCCTGGAGCGCATTTTCCAGCATTTTTTGGGCAAATTCCGCGTTTTGCGGCGAAAATGAGCTGTTCCCGGCATCAAGCGCCGGACCGATCCGCGTTATGCCCTCTCCCGTGTGCGCTACCCGGTTTCCCGATAGCCGCTTGGCCCCCTCCGTCGTGACCGCCAAGTAGATCGCGTCCGGCGGCATATGCGCCGCAAGACGCTCCACGTGGCCGATGCCGTTCTGGAAGCAGAGCACGCGTCCCTTCTCCCCGGCCAGCCGGCTTACCGCTTGCAGCAGCCGCTCCGTCAGATGCTTCTGCTTTACCGTAAGCAGCACCCAGTCCGCTCCGCCGCCGTCATCGCCATTCCGGTCCGGCAGCGCCTGGGCCGTCTCCAGCTCCTCGAACGACAGCGCCGGAACGTCGCATACTGTCTCCTCTCCGCTTTCCGAGAGGATAAGGCCGCCCCCGTTCAATGCATCCGCCTGTTCCGCGGAATGAGCAACCAAGGCAATGTCCGCGCCCGTGCGCGCCAGCTTCGCGGTGACGAGCAGGCCGATGGAGCCCGCGCCTACGCATACGATTTTCATCTGATGTCCCCCTCCCCGTTGTCAAGAGTCTGTTTGTCCCGTTCATCGCCCTTGCCGCTACTATATCATATTCGGGCGGACGCAAAAAACCCGCCGCTGGTTCAGCGACGAGCTTGCGTTGAAACTGCGATACGACGGGGAGGCCAGCCGGCCGGCAGAGGCCCGGCAAAACGGTCAATCGATCCGTTCCAAATTTCCGTTCGCGTCCATCTTGAAACGATGCTTCTCTTCTTCCTCTTCAGCCAAAAAGGCCAGCTTGCGGGCGCGGTCCATAATTTGGATCAACGCCTTGTAATCGTCGTTGACGACGCGGTAGTCGGTCTGTACGTGGTTGATTTGTTTGTCGAGCTGTTCCTTGTCGCGGCGCAGATCGTCCAGCTCCTCGTCTTTCTCCCGGAGCTCCTTCTCCAGCACTTTGATCTGCCGGGTCATTTCCTGATAGGTTCCTTTCCACTGCCGCAGAAAACGGATCACCGCATCGATCGACAGCGTTTCCTCGCTCACCCCGTCCTGCTTCGAGGCGGAGCCGCCGATTTCCCCGGAATCAAGCAGCGCCACGGACGAAACCGAGGTGCCGGTGACGGCGTGTTTACGGTACTGGCTTCTTTTTTGCCTTTGGGCTTTCGCGATGGAGATCGCCGCATCGTATTTTTTGCGCACGCAGCTGTTCCAGCGGAATCCGCAAGCGGCCGCCGTTCTCCCTATCTTTTCCCCTACTTCTTCAAATGCAGCAAGCTGGGTGCCGCCTTCGCGGATATGGCGAAGCGTCACCTCGGCCAAAATAAGATCGTCTTCCTCGCTCCAAGCGTCTTGTCTAACCGCAGTCATGTTCGAAAACCTCCCAACAAACTAAAATCGCCACTACTTATCTCTATGCCCAAACTAGATTTCATAGAATCTATTTGATACTACTTGGTATTACCATTTTTTTAACCAAACATACATGTTTGCCGCCAACCCCGGTTATGCTAAGGACGAACGGAAAAAGTTTGCTAATTCGTCACGAATGCACGTTTACATTTTGAAAAGCTTACGGTTATAATGGACATTAGGATTTTGTGTACACGATCGTTCCATCAGAGAGGGGGAGTAATGGTGGCTCGCATGTTTAGAGTGCTCGGTTTCTGGACGCTCGCGATCGGTCTGATGGCGCTGGCTGGCGACATGAAGGAGATGGCGCTGCTGTTCTTTTTCCAAACCGCCGCTTTCGTTGTCTTGGGTTATATGAATCTGTCCGAACGTACGTATATTATGATTTTCTGGGGATACATGGTACTCTCCTTCGTCGGATTTACGTACTGGTCATTTTTCCAAATGGAACTGTAAAGCGGATCCCATCCGAAAGAAACAGGCAAAAAGGCGATCTATCCGGAGAGTTGGCGTACATAACCGGACAAGATCACCTTTTTTTCGTTTGCACTAATACTTTGAACAGCTCGCTCATCTGATCGCTGATCAGCAGCTGCCTCACCGCGCGGTTGCGCCGGGCCTCCGCGCTAAACGGGTCCGTCCCGTCGTGGGGGACAAGCAGCTCCAAAGCCCCCTCCTCCAGCAAAAACCGCTTTTGCGTCCGCAGCGACCATTCCGCGAAACCGGCTGCCTCCCCTGCCCGGATACATGCCGTGAAGTTGACATGGGCCGTCATATCCTGCTCGCCCGGATAATCAAACGGCTCGTCCGCCGCCCGGTGGCGGCGGTAGCACATCAACGTGCCCCGCATCCGATGGGCGGCGTACAGCTCCTCGGCCACGTCTCCGTAGTCGATGGTAACGAGCGCGCCGATGCGGATCGCGTCGCCCGCCCGCCGGATCCAGTCGGACGCCGCTGGATTGACCTCGATGACTTGCCCTTCCCGTACGGCTATCCCTTCCTCTTCCATATAGACGGCAGCCGGACTGCCCGGCGCCAGCGGCAGCAGCCTCTCCTCAAAGCGCCGCTCGCCTTCGTTCCACCCGACATGCCATTCGTACAGATCGCCGTCCTTCCGTTCGACCCGGTAAACGGGAAAAGCATCCAACAGCTCGTTGGAGAAGATTATGGAGACGCTCCCGCCCCCAGCCGCCTTCTCCGCACGCGTCCACTCTTCCTCCGCCATCACGCGGACACGCGCATGGCCGACGAGCGATTGCCGCTGTAGCTCGCGATGGTAGGCGCTGATCTCGATCAGCGTGTAATCGAGACGCGCGTACAGCTCCGGATGGAGCCGGGCGATCGTATCCAGCACGAGCGCGGCCAGCCGCCCAGTTCCGCCTCCCCATTCCACGATCGCGACCCGGCTGTCGCTCTCCGCCAGCTCCTCTGCCAGACGAATGAAATACGACCCGAGAACTTCCCCCATGATCGTGCCAATGGAGACGCTCGTATAAAAATCTCCGTCCTTCCCGACCTTGACCGACTCTCGGCTGTAATAGCCGTACGTCTCGTGGTACAGGCACAGGTTCATATAATCGCGGAACGGAATCGCCGCCCGCGGACTCGCGGCAATCTTCGCGCGAAGCAGCTCCGTCATGGATTCGGATGGTTTCATGAAAGTCTCCTTCGATTGCGTGTGACAAGCGACGATCCGGACCGGCCGGTTGGAACACGGAACGAACTGCCGTTATGAGAGTCAAGCTTTCCATGAGGTAAGCATAGCAAAAGGCGCGCCCTCTTTCCACCCTCTTGTCTGCGAACAGCTTCGAAACGCGGTCGAAATCCGGCGTGCTTGCTAGGCATTTTGCCAACCGGAAGCATAAATCTTCCTTTCATTCGATACATTTAGTACGAAGAGGACAAGGGATAGGACAGGGGGACAACCGATGCCGAACCGAAAGCGGGGCCTCATCGTCGTTGCGCTCGGCTGCCTGCTGCTCCATTCCGGCGCGAGCGCGGAAAACGCCCGCGGCATTCCGGACGAAGACCGCCGGGTGCTGGAGAAAGGGCTGACGGTGTACGAGCTGGACCGGGAGATCGGTCGGCTGGCGGACGAGGATAAGCGGCTGAACGCGCAGCTGCAGGAAATGGGGCAGCGTCTGGAGCAGACGGCCCGGCTTGCCGAGGAGCAAAGAAAAAAAACCGAACGAATAATCCGTTCGTATTATACGGGGCAACGACAATCCGTCTGGCTGGCGGCGCTGAACGTCCACTCGCTGCAGGACGCGCTGTACGTGTGGGATCAGCTGCAATTGCTGCTGGAGAGCGATAACCGCACGATCGACCGCTATATGTCCGATTACCGGGCGTTGAAGAGCGCCAGAGCCAAGCTGGAGGAGGAACGCGGCAAGCTTGCGGATACGCGGAACGCCTACGTTGCCGAGAAGGAGAAACGGCAGGCCGCTCAAAAGGAAATCGACCGGCTGCTGGCATCTGCCACCGAACGCGCCCGGCTGGAGCGGGAGCTGGAGGCGACCCGCCAGCAGTGGGAGGAACGCGGCCTCCCGCTGTTCCAACAATATTTCCGGGCGCTGGCCGACGTCATGCCGAAGCTGCCGGAACTGCTCGGGCAAAACAGCAAGCTGGTGTCATTCAAGGGGCTGGCGCCCAAGGTAACGATCGGCGACGAGGAGTTGAACAAGTTTTTGCAAGCCAAGAGCCCGTCTCTGACCGGCTTCTCCTTCCTGTTCGGCCATAACGTCATTACCGCCGGCGGTCAAACGGACGGTATGTCTATCACGCTGGAGGGGCGTTACGTGGTCGTGAACAAGCCGGTGAACGCCGTTCGCTTTACGATCGACAGCTTGACGTTCAACGGCTATTCCTTGCCGGAGAGCACGGTGAGGAGCATCGAACGGCAGTTCGATCTTTCGTTCTATCCGAACAAGCTGATGCCATTCTTGTACGCGTCCGAGGTGAACGTCGACAACGGCGTCATGACGGTTCAACTAAAAATAGGGCGATGAGGGTAGACCCTCACGCCCTATTTGGCCGTCGTCGCGGATGCCGGGGAAGCCGGCGGCCGTATCGCATTCCACTCTGCCACGGTGCGGTCGGCAAACGCCTTGAACGCCGTCTCGCCTTTCCATAGCGATTCCAGCTGCCCTTGCAGCGCCGCCATCTGCTTGGCCCGCTGCGGGACGCTCGGCAGGGCGTCGTCCTGATCGATATAGGCGGCTACGCTCTTGAACGCCGGGTCACTCTTGATGCTGGACACATAGATACCCGTTTGGGCAGGAAGCCCTCCCCCGACATTCCAGAACTTCAGCGACGCCGGGGTCGACACCAGCTCGCGGATCAAATCGAACGCTTCTTTGCCCGCTTCCGACTTGGCCGAGATCGAGAAGCTTTTGCCCGACAGCCACGGTCCTTTCCACAACTCCTCGCCCTTGGGCAAAGGAAGCGCGCTCATCGCGAAAGCCGGCGCATCGTTCTGCTTCCATTCGGAAAACGTCGTAATATAGCCCGTCAGCTTGCCCTGCGCCAGCTGATCCCACGGCTTGAACGTCTCGCTTGTGCGCGGGAACGACTTGGCCAGCGTCCTGGACTCCTCCTTCGCGGGGTCGCCCGGCTGGAACAGAAACGATTCCAGCGCCCGCTGCACGCCCGGATCGGCAAGCTCGAACGGAGCCGTCTTGGATACGGTTTTACCCCCTCCGAGCATGCGGGCGGCGCTGACAAATGCCCGGCTGTCGGTTACGTTCAAGTAGATACCGTATTTCCCTTCTTCCGGTTTATGTGTCAGCTTATGTAGCGCAAGCAGCTCGTCCGATGTGTTCGGAGGCTTCTCCCCCCATTCGGAAAGCCGCTTCGCATTGTATACGACGACGTAAGCGTCCAGATTTTTCGGAATGCCCCATACATAGCCGTTCCACTTCACTTGGGCAAGCGCCTGCTCCATCTGTTCGGCCTGCAGGGAGCCCGTTAACAGCGAATCGACCGGCTGCAGGTAGCCGAGCGCTGCGAATTCGCTTACCCAGCTGTTATCCAGCAGCATCACGTCGGGAGCTTCCCCGAGCTGAGCCGCTTTTTTCAGCTTGGCGTAAGCGTTCTCTTCCGGCATATTTTCCAGAACGACTTCGACGCCCGGATGCGTCGACTCGTATTGCTCCTTCAATTGCTGCAGCAAAGCAAACGGCTTGGACTGCATCGAAACGGCCATTCTCAGCTGTTTCTCCGCTTTGCCCGCGACCGGAGCCGGTTCGTTCACTTCACCGCCCGTTCCCGAGCTTGGCTTCGTCCGGATGCCGGGACCGCTGAACAACGCGGAAGCGAGTATGACGACGAAGCAGGCGGCAGCGACCAGCAGCAGCCAGTTTTTGTGGCGCAACACTTGTTTCCCTCCTCCGCAAACGATAGTACGCAAAAGGTTGCTAGGGCGAAAGACTTATTTTTAATACTATCTCAAAAGAGCGCTTTCGTGAACCTTTTTTTGCACAGGCGAAATTAAGCGGACGTTTCCGGCCCCGGCAGACGGTCCAAGAGCATAGTCGACAGACCGGAAACGAACCGTTACAATGGAAAAAAACGTCTCCTGGTGCAAACCGTACGTGCCACAAATACGGGATAAGGTTCGGCTTGCGCTTGTCGGACGCGAATTGGAGGATTGGAGGTTGCCCATGCTTGCATACGGTATTGCCATAGAGGCCGACGAAGACGGAGAAGCGCTGCTGGCTTCTCTGGAGCGCCGCGCGCGGATAGCCGATCGGGACAAGGAACTGCTTATTGTGGACGAGGAGACGGACGCGGACGCGCTGGAGGAGGGGTTGCGGGCGAGCGGCACGGTCTATGAGCGTTTCAGACTGCTGCGTCTGCCGCAAGGGGCTGAGGCTGCGCCGCAGGCGGTTGATTACGGCTTCGTCTCGGAGAAGGGCACCTTCTATTTGTACGCCCACTTATGCGCCGTGTTCCGCTTCGACGGCGGCTTCGCCGAAGCCGAGCCCGCACAAGCCGAAGAGCAGATGCAGGAGCACCTGCTCGCCCGCCTCCCGCTTCCCGGGGGAACGCGCTATATCGCGGACCGCTCCCTGAATGAGCTGATGCAAGGCATCGCCAAAGCTTACCGGTGCAAGCTCGCGTTCGAATACGGGGAATAGCGCCTTCCGCTTAATCGCTGCAATCGTAGATCGCCCGGCCCGAGGAGTCTTGGCGATATTCCGTCGGGGAGCGGCCGAACCATTTTTTGAACTGCTTGGAGAAGTATAGCGGATCGGCAAAGCCGACCGAGGCGGCCACCTGCTCTACCGTCAACGCTTCCCTCAGCAGCAGCTTGGCCCGCTCCATGCGGATTTTGAGCAAAAAATGCATCGGCGTCATGCCGGTATGCTGCTTGAACATTTTCGACAAATGCGTCCGATTGTACCCGAGCGACCGGGACATTTCCTCGATGGATACTTGCTGCGAATATTGGACCGACAGCCAGCGCATCGTCCGCTCGACCTGCTGCTCCACCGGACTTCGCCCCGCGCCCGCTCCTTCCGCTCGCAGCTCTCCGCCGCGCTCGTATTCGGCCAGCAGCACCCTCAGCAGCCCGGAGCTGCGCAAGTCGCAGCCCGCCCTCGCTTCCCCCAGAAGCCGTTCCATCTGATGAAACAAGGTGGCGGCCCTTCGATGCTTTTGCGGCTTGGCTATCGGCCTGTGGCGGGAGATGTCGAGCACGCTGAGCAGTTCCTCGGCGCGGTCTCCGCGGAAGCCGATCCACCGGTACGTCCACGGCTCCTCGCCGTCCGCCGTATAGCGGAACAGCTCGCCCGGGAAGATGAAGAAGCTGTCCCCTGCGGCCAGCTCGTACGTTCTGCCCAGGCATTGAAACGTCCCTTTGCCGGAAACAACATGATGAACGAGAAAGTAATCGTATACCTGAGGGCCGATATTATGACCGGGCAGCGTCTGTTCCCGGCCGCCGAACAGTACGACCAGCTCCCCTTTGCCCGGATGCGGATTGACCGATACCGAGAAACGTTTCTCCATGCTACATGCCGTCCTCTCCGGGCGGAATTCGCCCGTTATTTTCTCTACATCTATTAGATACGAAGCCGTCGGACAAATCAAGAACAAACTTTGGCTCACCCTGGCAGGACGCCGCATTGTTCCATGCGGAACACGCTTTTCTCCATATTCTTTTTTCCTTCCGGACCTTATGATTCAAATAGAAACGAGACAAGGGAGGATACAAATCCAATGCCTAAACTTACCTTTATTGGCGCCGGCAGCAGCGTCTTCGCGAAAAACGTCCTCGGCGACGCTATGATGACTCCAGCTCTTCAAGACTTCGAGCTGGCGCTGTACGATATTAATCCGGAGCGTCTCCAGGATTCCGAGAACATGCTGAATAATCTGAAAGCGACTTCCGGCAGTACGTGCCGCATCGTCTCTTACTCCGACCGTCGCGAAGCGCTTCGCGGCGCCAAGTACATCGTCAACGCCATCCAAGTCGGCGGCTACGATCCTTGTACGATTACGGACTTCGAGATTCCGAAGAAGTTCGGCCTGCGCCAGACGATCGCCGACACGCTGGGCATCGGCGGCATTTTCCGCAACCTGCGGACGATTCCGGTCATGCTCGACTTCGCCCGCGACATTCAAGACGTCTGTCCCGACGCGTTGTTCATGAACTACACGAACCCGATGGCCGTGCTCACCAACGTTATGAACACGGACGGCGGCGTCAATACGGTCGGCCTGTGCCACAGCGTCCAGGCGTGCATTCCGCATCTGTTCCGCGCGCTTGACATCGACCAAGAAGGCGTGCAGGCGAAGATCGCCGGCATCAATCATATGGCATGGCTGCTGGAAGTAACGCGCGACGGCGTCGACTTGTATCCGGAAATCAAACGGCTGGCCGCCGAGAAGCAAAAGGAAAAGCACAACGATATGGTCCGCTTCGAGCTGATGCTGCGATTCGGATACTACGTAACCGAATCGTCGGAGCACAACGCCGAATACCATCCGTACTTTATCAAGCGCAACTATCCGGAGCTGATCGAGCGCTTTAACATCCCGCTCGACGAATATCCGCGTCGCTGCGTCAATCAGATCGAGAGATGGAAAACGATGCGCGAGGAGCTGGTCAACGACAAAAACCTCGTGCACAACCGCTCCAACGAATACGCTTCCCGCATAATGGAAGCGATTGAGACGAACAACCCGTTCCGCATCGGCGGCAACGTTATGAACACCGGACTCATTACGAACCTGCCCAAGGAAGCCTGCGTCGAGGTCACCTGCCTCGTCGACCGCAACGGCGTGACGCCGACGTATGTCGGCGATCTGCCGCCGCAGCTGGCCGCGCTCAACCGCACGAACATCAACACCCAGCTGTTGACGATCGAAGCCGCGCGCACGCTCAAAAAAGATCACATTTACCATGCCGCCCTGCTCGATCCGCATACGTCCGCCGAGCTTTCGATCGACGATACGATCGCGCTTTGCGACGCCATGATTGAAGCTCACGGCGACTGGCTGCCGAAGTTCCAATAAAACCTAATCTAGGCAATCGAACGACGATAACAAGGCTGCATCCGGATTTTCGCAATCCGGGTGCAGCCTTTTCCTAATTGTTACCTTTTCCGCACGCCCTCTTCTATACCTTGATGCCCGAAAACGCGATGCCCTTGATAATGAACTTTTGCATGAGCAAAAAGAACAGCAGCAGCGGCACGGTCGCCATGACGGAAGCCGCCATCAGAAGCGGCTGCTCCGATACGTAGATGCCTTGCAGCGAGTTGATCCCGACCGACAGCACTTTCATGCTGTCGCTGTTCGTGACGACCATCGGCCACATGAAATCGTTCCAGCTCGACAGGATACAGAAGAACGTCAGCGCCGCCAGTCCCGGCATCGTCAGCGGCAGCATAATCCGCCAGAAGATGGTCCAGTAGCTGCAGCCGTCGATTTTCGCCGAATCTTCGAGCTCCTTCGGCAGCGACAGGAAAAACTGGCGCAGCAAAAACGTGCCGTAAGCGGAAAAAATGCCGGGAATGATAAGCGCCTTGTAGCTGTCCACCCATCCGAACAAAACCGCTTGGTAAAAATGCGGGATCAGCAGTACCTGGGAAGGCACCATCAAGATGGCCAAAATACAGACGAAAATAATATCCCTGCCGGGAAACTTCAGCCGCGCGAAGCCGAAAGCCGCCATGGCGCATAGAAACACTTGCGGAAACGTGCGTCCGACCGTTACCAGTATCGTATTCCAGTAATAGTGGCCGAACGGAATTTGCTCGAATATTTTCAAGTACCAAGAAAACTGCGGCTCGCTCGGGAACCAAACGGGCGGGATATGGTCCGCTTCCGCGTTCGTCTTGATCGAAGTCATGATCATCCAGAAAAACGGAAACAGCATGCTTCCGGCGCCGATCAGCAAAAACAAATGTATGCACAAGCGCGACCAGAGGCCCGTATGCTTTTCACCCATCGGATGGTAGTCCTCCTTTTGTACGTTGCTCCGTCATTCGTAGTGCACCCATTTTTTTTGCAAATACAGCTGCGCCATCGTGACGATAAAGATAATAACGAACATGACCCACGCCTGCGCGGAAGCGTAGCCGATTTTGAACCATTGAAACCCGTTCTGGTAAATGGAAAACACCGCTGTGCGCGTAGCGTCCTGCAGCACGCCGCCCGAGCCTCCGCCGGCCGTAACCGGCGTTAGCATGAACACGAGATCGAACACCTGGAATGCGCCGATCATGCTGGTCACCAGCACGAAGAAGATGGCCGGCGTCAATAGCGGAGCCGTGATGTGCCAAAACCGGCGCATGCCGGTCGCTCCGTCGATAGAAGCCGCTTCGTAGTACGATTCCGGAATGCCTTGCAGGCCGGACAGCAGGATGATCATATGGTGGCCGACCGCAGTCCAGATGGCGATAATCATGACGCTCCACAGCACGACATGCTCGTCGGCCAGCCAGCGGGGGCCTTGAATGCCGATTAAGCCGAGCGCATAGTTGATCATGCCGCTCTCGTAGTTATAAAGCCATTTCCATACGACCGCGATCGCGACCGGCATCGTCACCGACGGCAGGAAAAAGATGAGCCGGTAAGCCAGATTGCCGCGCATTTTGCGGTTGAGCAGGACGGCGACGATAATCGACAAGCCGATCGAGGCAGGTACGGTTACGGCCGCATAAAAGGTACTCGTCCGGATCGATTTGAGATATACCCGATCGTGAAACAGCTTCGCAAAATTGTCGAGCCCAATCCACTTCATCGCGTCCGAGCCGTCCCAGTTGGTGAAGCTGAGCGCCAGCGAAGCAATAAGCGGAATGATGCTGAAAATAATCAGGCCGATGCTTACGGGAGCGATGAAAAAATATCCCCATACCCGTTCGTTCTGCATTAGTCTGGACCATCCGGACCCGCGCGGCGGGCTGGAGGGGATTTCGGTTCGTACCGTATTCATGGGTCTCCCTCCGCTGCTCTATTTGCCGGCCAAAATGTTGTTCGCTTCGTCCTGCGCCGCTTTCATGCCGGCTGCCGGTTTTTCCTTATCCAGCCAAATGTTCGAGATATGGGCGCCGACCGGATCTTCCCATTCCACATGATCCGCTACCGGATAAGGGGTGGACGATTTGGTCATGTCGATGAACACCTTTAAGTTGTATGGCAGCGATTTGATCCAAGTGTCCTGCGTTCCGTTGAAGGCGGGAATGACCGAGCCCGCGTCCGCTTGAATCATCGCGACGTCCTTGGAGCCCAACCATTTGACGAATTCCCAAGCTTCGTTCGGCGCTTTCGTCTTGGCGTTGATCGTCCAGCCGATACCGTGAATAATATTGCCCTCCTGCTTCTGCTTCGGCAGTACAGCAACGTCGAGCTTTTCCTTCAGCGCGTCGTAATAGCTGCGGGCGTTCCACGAGCCTCCGAAAATCATCGCCACTTTACCCGACTTGAATAGCGGTCCCGGCTTGTTGTCGATCATCGTCTTGCCGTCCGGCGACACTTTATCCTTGTACATCATGTCGTAAAGGAATTGGACCGCGCCGACCGCGCTGTCCGAACCGACATCGGTCGTCTTCTTGTCCGCACTCACCAGCTTGGCTCCGTTCTGCACCATGAACGGGTAGATCGATTCCTGCGTATTGCTCATCGCGGCGAAGCCCCACTGCACCGTTTTCCCGCCTTCCTGGATCGTCAGCTTCTTCGCCGCCTCGAGCAGATCGTTCCAGGTCCAGGAGCCGTCCGGATATTTCACGTTGGCCTTGTCGAACAATTCCTTATTGTAATACAGGCCGATCGTATCGAAGTCTTTGGGCATTCCGTATATTTTGCCGCCGATCGAATACAGATCGACAAGCGATTTCGGATAATTGTCCATGCTGAAGCCGTCTTTTTTGATCAGATCGTTGTAGGCGAGCAGGAAGCCTTTGGACTGGAATTTGGGAAAATCGGGTCCGTCCATCCACATGATATCCGGCCCGCTGTTTGCAGCCAGAACAGTTTGCAGCTTCGTATAATATTGGCTGCCGGCGTTCATCTCCGCCGTTACTTTGATGTTAGGATGACCATCGTTGAACTTCTGCGTTATTTTTTCGATGACGTCCTGCTGCTTGGAGTCAGCATACCACAACTTCAATTCGACTTTCTTGCCGCTCGTATCGGCCGGTTTGGCGGACGAGCCGTCTCCGCTTTTGGGCGAACTGGAACCGCATGCCGTCAAACCGATGGCCAGACTGGAAATCGTCAACAGGTTCAAGCTTTTTTTAACATTCAATGAGAACCCCTCCACATGTGTCAATTCAATACGCGCCTTGAAATCACTTAATGATTAAGATAATTAGAAGAAAAAAACTATAGCGCTTTCATTTCGTCCAATCCGGTTGTAACGGAAACGTTCCCTCCTTCTTGATCATTTCCGACGCCTGCACTCCAAGCCAAAAACGATTCGCCTCCGAGGTTGCGGCAATAATCACCTTAATGATTAAGTTAATATGTTTATTATATACCGGTCGGACGGAAAAGTTCAATCTTTTTCTGTGCGCGAATAATCGGCAAACCGGTTCTTTAACGTTAAAAAAACGTCTGGAGCCCGCAACTTCAGCGGAACGCCAGACGTTTTCGTTAAACGATCGAACGCTACAGCAAATCGGCGGCCAGTTGGGCCAGGTGGGAGCGTTCCCCCCGCTCCAGATTAATATGACCGGCGATCGCTTGATCTTTGAACCTTTCGACCACATACGTAAGTCCGTTGCTGTACGCATCCAGATACGGATGATCGATCTGTTCCGGATCGCCCATCAAGACGATTTTGCTGCCCTCGCCAACACGCGATACAATAGTTTTCACTTCGTGCTTCGATAAGTTCTGCGCTTCGTCGATAATGATGAACTGCCCCGGAATCGAGCGCCCACGAATATACGTCAGCGCCTCCACCTGGATGCTGCCCATGCCGGCCAATATTTTATCGATATCCCCGGACTTCTTCGTATCGAACAAAAATTCCAGATTGTCGTAGATCGGCTGCATCCACGGCCGAAGCTTCTCGTCCTTCTCTCCCGGCAAATACCCGATATCCTTGCCCATCGGCACGACCGGGCGGGCGATGAGCAGCTTCTTGTACTTGTGCTCGTCTTCGATCTTCATCAGACCGGCCGCCAGCGCCAGCAGCGTCTTGCCCGTACCGGCTTTGCCGGTTAGCGTAACGAGCGGCACATCGTCGTTCAGCAGAAGCTCGAGCGCCATGCGCTGCTGCACATTGCGCGCGCCGATTCCCCAGATCGGATCGTTGCTCAGGAACAGCGGGTCCAGCCGCTTCCCATCGGCGCTCGCTTTCAGCAAAGCCGATTTGGAGGTGCCAAGCTCATCCTTCAAAATGACGAACTCGTGCGGCTGGAATTTGTAATTCACGCTGAGGTCCGTCACCGGCAAAAACCGGGCGTTATAGAAGCTGTCGATGACGCCGGGATGCACATGCAGCGTGATGTACCCCGGATACAGCTCGTTGGACGACACGATCCGGTCGGTCAAATAATCTTCTGCGGTAATGCCCAGCACATCGGCTTTGATCCGTACCAGCGTATCCTTGCTCACCAGGACGACCGGCCGCGGATCGGCGTTCTCCTGCTCTTCCAGATGATAGTTTAAAGCGACAGCCAAAATTCGGTTGTCGTTTGTAATTTCTCCGAATAAATCGTGCAGCTTCTGAAAGCTGCGGTGATTCAGCTCGACCTTGATGCTGCCTCCCCGCTCCAGTCCGATTCCGTCATGCAGACGCCCCTTTTCCCGGAGTCCGTCCAGCAGCCGCGATACGGTGCGGGCGTTGCGCCCCAATTCGTCGGCGTTGCGCTTTTTCGAGTCGATTTCCTCCAATACCACCGCGGGAATGATCACTTCGTTGTCTTCGAAAGCGAAGACGGCGTTAGGATCCTGCAACAGGACATTCGTATCCAATACGTAAATTTTTCTCATGAGCGTCCCCTCCCGGCTTGGCATCTGGCTATAGTTGTACATATTCGATGTCGAAACGGACAAACTAACCATGACGAATACAGGAACAGATAGGAGCGAATTATAGATGCGAAAAGTCGTTGTCCTCGCGCTTGCGGTTACGATCCTAGGCGGCTGCGGCAAAGCGCCGCGCAATGAAGCATCCCCCTCTCCGGACGGGCGAAACGGTATTAAGGTACAGCAGACGGCCCCGGCCAAGCCGGAAATCAACGACAAACAACAGGTGACCGCCAGGCTGGAGGCGCTTGCCACAAGCATTCCTCAAGTCGAAAGCGCCAAATGCGTCATACTCGGCAATACGGCGATTGTCGGCATCAATGTACAGCCGCAGCTGGAACGAAGCCGCGTCGACGTGATCAAATACTCGGTCGCCGAAGCGCTGCGCAAAGATCCGTACGGCGTAAACGCCTTTGTAACGGCCGACATCGATATGGCAGGTCGGATTGCGGAAATTCGCGAGGATATCCGTCAAGGACGTCCGGTTGCCGGGCTTGCGGAGGAGCTTGCCGACATGGTCGGCCGGATCGTGCCGCAAATTCCGAAGGATATCACGCCGCAGGGCAACCCGCCGGCGCAAACCGATGACGGTCATCAAATGGGCGGCAAGGAATTGTAAGACATGCCTTCACCCGTCGCCGACCAGAGACACGAAAAGCCCGGTTCCGCTGGAACTAGGCTTTTTTCATGGCAGCAAAAACTTGTCCGTCCAGCTTATCCGCTGCACGTTTGTCGTACGTTTTCTCGTATTCGGGCTCGACGGAAATACGGGAGCCGTAAAACATCGCGTCCCGCACCGCTTCGACTGCGACGTCGAAGCAGGCCAGCTTGAAGGGCACTCCCTCGAGCGAGTCGGCAATGGCAGCAGCAGTGCCGTATACGGCATTGACTTTGCCCTCGCCAAAAAAGGTCACCGTTACTTGCGGATGGCGCTTGATGTTCTCCACGAGGCGCGAACGCCGGTCGACGGCAAAACGGATGTTGGACATGTCGTTGGCATATACCCACGAAATGGCGCTTACGTTCGGAAATCCGCTCTCCGCATCGATCGTGGCAAGCAAAACCAGCTTTTCCTTTTGCAGTTGGGACATCTGCTGTTCCGACAAAGCGGTAATCGTTTCAGCCATACATCCATCCTCCTGAAAGTGCGGCTTGCCCCCATTATATCACACGGTGCGGCCTCTCAGCCATAGCCGATAGCCGAAGCCGCGCCCGGACCGGGATGCAAGAATGTTAGCGAAGCTGTTCCTGCAGGGCGGTCTGCGCCTTCTTCAATTCGCCCGATCCGACGATAATATACGGGCTCCGCCATTCGCCTTCAAGGTGAACATAGTTTATTTTATCGCGGTCGATGCCTATATATGTCCGCATCAAGCTTTTGATTTGCGAGGAGGGGATGTCCGTGTCCACATTGTTGCCGATCGCTTCGATAACGGAGCCGAGCTTGAACACGCCGTCCACCGTTTTCAGCTTGCCGATCATTTCGCCGATGACCTGCTGCTGCCGCGCGTTGCGCTCGATATCGTTCGATTCCGCGGAATTTTGACAATTGCCCTTGCGGTAACGGACGAAGTCGAGCGTCTGGCTTCCGTTCAGCGTATGTATGCCCTTCGTCAGACGGATTGCCGTGCCGTCCTCTTTATCGGTGTAGCACATGTTCATGTCGACATCGAGCTTGAGGCCCCCAAGGTTGTCGACGACTTCTTTGAAGCCGTTGAAATCGATCTTGGCCGCGTAATCGATCGGCACGTTCAAATATTTGCCGATCAGCGCCTTCGTCTTGGCGTACGCCGTCGCTTTGTTGCTGTTATGGAAGCCGGCGTAATACGCATTCGCCTTGTTTTGCGAGTAGCCGCTCACCTTGAGCAGCGTATCGCGCGGGATCGAGACGACAGCGGCCGTCTTGCGCTGCGGATTGAGAGACACGACCATCATGACGTCGGTATTGAGGCTCGGATTTTGCGGACGCGTATCCGTGCCAAGCAGAAGCACCGTTACCGGATTGTCGCTGACCGGCTTCGAGACGGGAGCCGTATCCGGAGCGCCCGCACTTTCCAGCGCCCCGTTAATCTTGTAGAGCATATATCCGGCATAGCCGAGCGCGGCGAGCAGAATCACGATAACGATGAACAGAATCGTCTTCATGACGGCTTTACCGGAACGGGCGCTTTTGGGCGCCCGCTTCTGCGGGGCGGTTGGGGGCATCGGAAATCACCACTTTCAGTTGTATTTCGGGTTGGCGGCGATATCGCGAAGCAGCTGCTCCGCATGCTCCTTGTCAAACCTTTGCGCCTTCGTCTCTCCTTCATGCTCGTACCGGACGTGCAGCGTCGTATCGTCGGTTACGGCAATGCGGACGTCCTGCAGGTTATGATCGTCGCGCAATATTTCCGCAAAAAACGATTCCGTCTCGCGGGCGGCGTTGTCTTCCGGTCTCGCTTCGGCCACGAGACGAATTTGCAGCCAGTTGAATAGGGCCTCGTTCAGCTTCATCCGTTCGATTCCTCCTTCAGCAAAATCACCCGTAACCCGTTTGCCGCCCAACGTGCCAGCGCATCGTCCAGCAGGCAGGGCGCATCCTCAGCGCCCCCCGGCACGGACAGGCCGGACAGCGCTTGCATCCCGTTCTCTGCAAGCCATGCCGCAAGCGCTTCGGCGGAAGGCAGCTTGTCCAGGACGGCGCGGCCGCAACCGGACAGATGCAGCGGCTTCCCGTCGAAAACGACATCGCCCGGAGTAGACAGTTCGAACGGAGCGGGGTCCCTGCCGCACGCCTCCGCTTCTTCTTCTCCAGCGAGCAAATGCGCCTTGAACGGAAACAGCAGCCGGGGTCGGCTGCTTTCCAATTGATTGCGGAACTCCGCCCATGGCTCCTCCGGCGCGCACAACAAGCGCTCGCCGCCCAGCACAATCGGCTCGTTCCTCGTTATCGGGGCCAACCAGTAACGGAACATAGTCAGTCGCTCCTCTCGGACGGCCCGTTCATGCTTTCGACTTGTCGGCCGTCTCCGGCTTGCCGTTCGCTTCGGGAGCCTGTCCGGCTTCCGTCAGCCCTTTTTTGCGGTTTTCCCGGTCGATCATCCAATAGCGGACCCGCACCGTCAGCATCAGCGCCACGGCCACGCCAAGGCTGATGACGATCGGCAGCTCGAGATCGAGCTGGAACAGCATCAGGATAAAGGCGCCGACCGCAATGGTCAAATAAATGACCGCATCCTTCAGCAGCGGAAGCTTGCGCATGCGGAACACTTTATTATAAATATATACGAGAAAGACGAAAATCAGAATATACGTAATCCAAGGATGATCAAAAAGCCACTGCTGCACCCCAGAACGCCTCCCATGCCGTAATGGACCGAAAGGCCGGTCGAACGTTATGCGTTCGACTCGGCCAGTTTACGGTTTTTCTCTGCTTTTTCCCGTTCGTTTTTATTCAATATTTTTTTGCGCAGACGGATCGATTTCGGCGTCACTTCGCAATATTCGTCGTCATTCAAATATTCCAGCGCCTGCTCGAGCGAGAAGATGCGCGGCGTCTTCATCCGTACGGTCTCATCCTTGCTCGACGCGCGCATGTTGGTCAGCTGCTTCTCCTTGCATACGTTGACGGCGAGATCGGTATCGCGCGTATGCTCGCCGATGATCATCCCTTCGTATACGTCGATGCCCGGGTTGATGAACATAATGCCTCGGTCCTCGACCGACAGCATGCCGTATGTCGTGGCGACGCCGGACTCGAACGAGATCAGCACGCCCTGGTGGCGTCCGCCGACGTTCGCACCGGCATAAGGACCATATTGCTCGAACGCATGGTTCATGACGCCGTAGCCGCGGGTAAGCGTCAGGAAATGGGTGCCGTACCCGATCAGGCCGCGCGCCGGAATAAGAAACTCGAGACGGACCGTACCGGTACCGGTATTCGTCATGTTGATCATTTCCGCCTTGCGCGTGCCGAGGCTTTCCATAACCGCGCCCATGCTGTCTTCGGGCACATCGATCAGCAGCCGTTCGATCGGCTCCATCTTCACGCCGTCCATTTCTTTGACGATGACTTCCGGCTTGGATACTTGCAGCTCGAACCCTTCGCGACGCATGTTCTCGATCAGGATGCCGAGGTGCAGCTCGCCGCGTCCGGATACGATGAACGCATCCGGGCTATCGGTCTCGTCGACCCGCAGCGAAACGTCCGTCTCCAGCTCCTTGAACAGCCGCTCGCGCAGTTTGCGGGACGTGACCCATTTGCCTTCTTTGCCGGCGAACGGGCTGTTGTTGACGACGAACGTCATCTGCAACGTCGGTTCGTCGATTTTCAGAACCGGCAAAGCTTCCGGATTCGTCGGATCGGCGATCGTCTCCCCGATGTTAATATCCTTGATGCCCGACAAGGCGACGATATCGCCGGCTCCGGCCTGCTCGATCTCGATCCGCTTCAAGCCTTGGAAGCCGAACAGCTTCTCGATCCGCGCCTGCTTCACCTGGCCTTCGCGAGTCATTACGGCAACCGCCTGGCCTTGGCGGATAATGCCGCGGTTGAGCCGGCCGATGGCGATCCGTCCCAAGTATTCGTTGTAGTCCATCAGCGTTACCAGAAATTGCAGCGGCAGCTCGGTGTCTTCCGTCGGATGCGGAATGTGGCTGATAATCGTTTGGTACAGCGACTGCATGTTCTCTTCCTGCGAATCGGCGTCGAGGCTCGACGTGCCTTGCAGTGCCGAGGCGTATACGACCGGGAAATCGAGCTGCTGGTCGTTCGCGCCAAGCTCGATGAACAGATCGAGCACTTCGTCGACGACTTCCGCCGGCCTCGCGCTCGGACGGTCAATCTTGTTTAGCACGACGATCGGCGTCAAGTTTTGTTCCAGCGCCTTGCGCAGCACGAACTTCGTCTGAGGCATGCAGCCTTCGAAAGCGTCCACGACGAGAAGCACGCCGTCGACCATCTTCATGATGCGTTCCACCTCGCCGCCGAAATCGGCGTGTCCCGGCGTATCTACAATGTTTATGAAATAATCTTTATACGTAATGGCCGTATTCTTCGCCAATATCGTAATGCCCCGTTCGCGTTCCAGATCGTTGGAATCCATCGCCCGTTCTTGGATCGCCTCGTTGTCGCGATACGTGCCGGATTGCTGGAGCAGCTTGTCGACGAGTGTCGTTTTGCCATGGTCGACGTGAGCGATAATGGCGATGTTGCGGATTTTGTCTCTTGCGTGCATAAAGTTAACGTTCATCCTTTCCCGTTTGACAAAAAGTAGAATCGCCCGAAGGCGGTTTATCCGTTAATCATGAAATAAGCGTCGGACAATGGCGCCGACGCTTGACACATTAAGAATTATAGCGATTTTGGCGTGAAAATGCAAGAAAACCGTGCTTGAAGATTTGGTTAACAAGACGGACCGCCTTACCAGCGACGCCGTTTATTGTAGATCAGATAGGCGCCGACGACGATAAGCGCCAAAGCGACGAAATAAACGCCGGCGGTAAACAGCACCGTCATGCTGAAGCAGATGCCGGAGATGACGGCCAGGACGACGGCCGCAATGAGCGTGCTCCGCGGGCTTTGTTTATCGAACAAGTAATATTCGTACAGGCCGACCGCCAGCGCCAGGATGAAGCCCGGCCACAGGTAAGCCATCAGTTTCCAGCTGAAAATCGTGCACAGGAAAAACAAGATCGAATTCGTGACGAGAATGCCGCCGGGTATAAGCACGCCCGAGGGCAGGACGCGGCTGAAATAAAGTCCGTGCAGCAGCAGCCCGGGAATCAGCACGAATAGAGGCCAGAAGACGTGCCAAAAAAATCCGATGACTCCGAGCTTGCCGAGTAATAAGATGACGCCTACCGCCACAATGATCAGCCCGACGGAATAGCGATTGTTGGCCAAAACGGCTTCCCCTCCCTATAACTCTTGAAAACCGCCGCACAAGCGGCTTCCTGCAACCATTGTAACGAAATCGGACATAAAATGCTAGTATTCGCTCAAAACAACCGGTTTTCGCCAAAGCCTCCGTCACGGGAGAGGGCGAAGCGCCCACTCACCGTTCCCGGCGCTTTTTAGCGGCCAGCAGCCGGTTCAGCCGCTCTTCCGCGCCGCCTTCCTCCGCTTGCGCCGACGGCGACGTCCGCCCCCCCGGACGAGTAGCGGCAGCCTGCGCAGAAGGGGCTTCTCCGCTTGGAGATCCGGACGTCGGCAATCCTCCGGCGGATGCATTCGTCCGCCCCGCGTGCTCGGTCGGCGAGTCCCACTCCGTTCCGCGTTTCCCGCCAGACGGCGGTTGTGCGGCTTGCGTATCGCTGCGGGCTTCCGCTGGGAACCGCTCCCGCTCCGGCGCGCGCGCCGGTACGCGGGAACGGAGCCGCTCCACCGTGTCGCGTCCCGAACCGCCCGGAGATGTTCGTCCAGCGGACATTCGCAGGGCGGCAAGCAGCTTGCGCCACGGGATGTGCAGACGCCGTACGGCAATGTCGGCCAGCCACAGCAGCAGCGCCGCGATCAGCAGAGCCTGTGACAAGTCCCGGACCCGTTTCTTCGCCGTTGTCTCCCCGCCGAACGCGTCGCCGGGCTTGTCGAGCTGGAGCACCCGTCCGCCCGTCAGCTCGGCCAGCTGCTTCAGCTTGTCCGCCCCGTCGTCCGCCCCGATCCGGTATTCCGGGGAGTACGGGATAACGAAGCCGGTCGTGGCGGCGATGCCTCCGGTACCGTTGCCTGTTCCGCCTTCGCTCCCCTCTTCTGGGACGGATGAAATTTGCGTCAAATAGACTCCGGGTTTGCCGATAGCCAATTGCCCGGTATATTCGCCCGGTACGGTCGGCTCGAGCGTCACCTCGGTCTGCTTCAGCTCTTCGTCCGTGACGATTGCCTTAAGCGCGCCGCCGGCTGCGCTTATCACATCGAGCGTGACCGAGCCGCCTTCCAGCCGGCTCGTCAGCTCGATCGGCGACGCCTGGAATTGCGGGAACGTCCATTTGACAATGCGGCTGAAAACGTCCTGAAATCGGTCCCAGGCGACCCAATCGCCCGCCCATTTGCCGGTCAGGTCGCTCGTCCAGGCGACCGCTTTGCCTGCCCCGTACTGCCAGCGGGCCAGCAGCGGATCGGGCTCGGGGCTCGTCAGCGCAATCTCCGCAGTTTCCTTCGGCGTCGTGGCGATATAGGCATGAACGCGCGGAACGCCGCCGGCAAACAGCGGATTCCAGTCGGCAGCCTGGCCGATCGACGGCACAAACGGCTGATCGACGATATACGTGCGCGAGATCAGCACCGCTTCGCGGCTGAAAATGGCCGGAACCGTCGACTGGTCGTTCGTAAAGTAATAACGGCCCTTCGCCATCCGGGCCAACTGCTCCAGCAGCTGCGTGTCCGCGCCGTCGCCGATCGCTACGGAGGAGAGCGTAATGTTGTCCTTGACCATATCGCCCGCAAGCGACGCGTAGTTCGGATTCGTGGCAGACTGACCATCCGTAAGCAAAATGATGTGCTTGCGCTGGGCATCCACCTTCCGCAGCTTGGCGTAAGCCTGCTCGACCGCAGCATAAATTTCGGTTCCGCCGTCGGCTTGAATCGAATTGACTTTGTCGATCACTTGCTTCGGATCCTTCAGCAGCTGCGGCTCCACGACCCACCACGGGGACGAATCGAAGGCGACCACGCCGATCGTATCCTGTTCCCGCATAAGCTGGATCGTGCGCGTCGCGGCCTCTTGCGCCAGCTCGATCCCGCCCCCGGACATGCTTCCCGATTTGTCGAGCACCAGCATAAGCGCCAGCGACGGAATCTCCCGTTTGCCGCGCAAATCCATGTAAACCGGCAGCGCCCGTTCGATCGGCGTCTTGAAATAGCCGCCAAGCCCGAAGCTATCCTCGCCGCCGGTCATGACCAGGCCGATGCCATAATCCCGGACCGACTGCTCGATCATCGTCATCTGGCTTTCCGACATGCTGGTGGCCGGCACGTTGGCGAGCACGACCGAGTCGTAGGCCGAATAGTCCGCCAGTTCTCTGGGAAGCATCTCCGGTACGATCGCGTCGTACGGGACGAGCCCGGCATCAAGCACGGCCTTTAAGCTTTGCGCGGCCCCTTCACTGCCTTCGACCAGCAGCACCTTCGGAGGACCGGTCACCCGGCTGAACGCATACGCGGCATTGTTGGCCGATACCTCGTCTCCATCCGCGTACAGCTCGGCGCGATACCGGTGCAGCCCCTGCTCCTTGGCCAGACCGCGCAGCACGAAACGGTTTTGCCCTTTTTCCAGGGTTACCTGCTGCCCGGAAATTTCCCGGTTATCCTCGTATACCCTCAATACGGCCGGACCGGCGAACGTGCTGGATACGGCTACCTCCAACGAATACTGTTCGGCCAAATACAATTTCTCCGGCAAGCTTAACGTATCGACCGAGGCGTCCTTGCGTTCTTTCGCAGGCAGCGGAACGACATCGACCGGTATGCCCTTGTCGCGCAGCAGCTTTCCTTGACGGAGCATATCGCCGACATTTTCCCGTCCGTCGGACAGCAGCACGATGCGCGGCGACGCATCCGTCGGCAGAAGCGTCTCGGCCAGTTGAAGCGCTTCGTCCAGCCGCGTAAACTGCGTATTGATGCGGCTGCCGAACGCGAACGTGTCGACGCTGCCCGTATCCGCCGCTTTCTCGATCGCCGCATCCAGCCCGGCCGAAACGACGCCTGCCGCGTCCCGCTGCGCTTTGGCTTCCTCCGTTTGACGGATATACGCCTCCAGAACGGAACTGTCGGTCATGCTGTCCGAGCGGTCGGCGACGAATACGATCGCCTTCCGTTCGATCGTTGCATAGCTTTGCAGCCCGGCGAGCGATAAAATCAACAGCAGCACGACGAGACCGCGCAGTGCGACCGCCAGCCGCTTGCGCCAGCCGGACAGACGCCCCGCCCTTCTCCATACCCAGACCATATAAGCCGCTGCGGGCACAAGCAGCAGAAGCGCGAGCAGCGATTTAAACTGAAGACCCACGGCGGTACACCCCCCATTCACAGACGACGGCCGCCAAGGCAAGCAGCGCAGCCCAATGCCAAAGCGACAGCGGCGCTCCCCGGCGCCCGTCGTCCGCGCTGCCTGATGATGCCTGGTCCGGCGTTTCGCCCGCTACCAGGCTGCCGGATGCGGTTCGGTCGAAGCTCAGCTCCGCAGCGGCCGTTCCCCACTCGCGCGAATCGGCCATAACCCCAATCCAACGGGTTTGTACCAGCCGGCCGGACTCGTCCTTTTCCTCTAATCGGTACAACCCCGGATGCAAAGGTACGGTCTGGGCGGAGGAAAGCCTCCCTCCCGTCTTCTCGGCCTCTGCCGGCCCAGCGCCCCCGCCATCCGCGCTCACCCATGCGGCGGAAGCGGCGGCAGGAGACATCGCGATTTCCTTGCGCTCCCCGGCCACCGCCCGGCCCAGGCTTTCGCCGTGGGCTGCGGTCAGCCAGCCGACCGCATTTTGTACGAAAACGGGAAATTCCGTTCGCAGCGGCCAATCGCTTTGCTGCAGGGCGAATGCGATCAACAGTCGCGGCTGGCCGTTCTCCGTTCCGGCATAAAGCAGCGGCATATCTCCGGCGGAAACGACCGACTTGCCCCAGACAAGGCCGTCCGGCTGCCAAGCCGTCGCCACGTGCGCATCCTGAAATTTCAAATAACGGGTAACCGGATGGTCCTCGACCTTATACGGCACGGCCGGAACGGCGGCTTCCTTGCCTTCGCTGCCGGAACGGATATACAGAACCGGGCGGGAGGCCAGCATGTCCTTCCACTCCCGGGAAGCAAGGACGCTCGACGTCACCGAATCGATCGCGATCAGATCCGGGCCGCCGGCCGCCTTTTGCGAGCCTATCCACGCCTGCGCATTGTCAGGCGCCAGCTTGATCACTTCCGCGCCGGCCAGCTGCAGCGCTTTTTCCAGAAACAGGTTGCCGTCTCCGACCAGCAGCACCTTGCGCGCGCGATTGCTATCCGGGAAAGCATAAGAAACGTTGTCGATGCGGAACGAATCGCCGGAGCCGATGTCCAGCTTGTACCAGTCGGCCGGGGCTAGCCCTTCGAAATAAACCGCGGCTTGTTTGCCGGCTTCGATCTGCACCGTTTTGACTTCGGCGAGCGAGTCTCCGGCATATAGGGACGCCTCCACCTTCTTCGGCGCCGTTCCCGCGTTTTTGAGCGAAGCGACGGCAGACAGCTTGCCTTCCTTGCCGTTCGATTTGACGCCAAATTGAGAAATGCTCATATTGCTGTCGCCATTGTCCGCTTTCGCCTCCCCGATCCGATGGACGGTAACCGGGACGGCGAACGCCAGGCCGCTGACAGGCTCGGGGAACTGCCCGTCCGTGAACAGACGGATTTCCGCTTCGGGGTCGTTGCGGGTCAGCGCCGCCGCGAGCGACATCGTTTCCCGGTAGACGGTTTTGCCGTAAGCCGGCTCGATACCGGCCAACGCTTCGCGCAGCCGGTTTCTGTCCGTCTCCCGCGACAGAAGCACGTCGGCCTGCTCGCCCATGGCGAGCAGCGTAATGGCGCTATCCTTCGCCTCGCCAGACGCCCATTCGGTCACCTGCCGCTTGGCCGCGTCGAGCCGGCTTTCGCCGCCCCCTTCAGCCTCGGCGGTCATGCTGGCCGAACGGTCCAAAACGACGACTACATGCGCTTTGGCCGAACGTTGCGACCAGACCCACGGCTGCATAATGGCAAGCACCAGGAGAGCGGCCGCCAGCAGCTGGACGAGCATCAGCAACCGGTTTCGCAGCTTCTGCCACGGCCGGTTCGCTTCCATGTCTTTCAAGACGCGGTTCCACAGCATATGGCTGGAGACCGGCGTGTCGACGTATTTGCGTTTGAATAAATACAGCAGCACGATGGCCGGCAGCGATAGGCCGAACCATAAGCCCGGCAGCGAATCAAAATGCATGTCCAACACCTCCCTGCCGGCTGTCGTCCGTCTCCGGCCTTCCTTTAGAAACCGTCCGCCAAACGTTGCCGCTCGTCCCCGGACAATATCGATAGACGGTCTCCTTTATTGCAGAGCGCCGGTCTGGCGCATCGTAGTCGCGATCCACTCCAGCGCCGGCACGTTCGTGGGCGCCAGCGCATAAGCGATGCCCCGTTCGTGGCAAAAGGCGCGCAGGCCGCCGGTATATTCGTCCAGCGCTTCCTTATACGCTTTAATTACCCTGCTTGACATCGCCACTTCCTTGCCGAGGCCGGTCTCCACGTCGACCAGCCGCAAATCCCCCTCAAAATCCGGGTAAAGCTCCTCCGGCGACAGCACCTGCACGACGGCCACTTCCTGTTTGGCTGCCAGCAATCGGTTAAGCGCATCCTGAACGCCGTTCTCGTACAAAAAATCGGAGAACAGCCAGGTCATGCCGGGCTGTCTCGGCAGCGCCAAAGGCTCGGTCAACGCTTGGCGGATATCTCCCGCGGCAGCCGGCGCGGCCTCCTCCAGAAAGCGGAATAAACGCTGTGCCGAGGCTTTGCCGCGCACCGTCGGCAGCGTGCCGGCGACCCGTTCCCCGAAAACGCCCGCTGCCACGCGGTCATAACCGGCCAGCGCCATATATCCGATGCTCGCCGCCAGCTTCTTCGCATGCATCAGCTTGCTGACTCCGTCTGCCCCGTCCGGGCCGCCTCCGGTGTCCATCGAAGCCGATACGTCGACCCATATGCGGACGAGCAGCTCGCGCTCGTCGTGAAACAGCTTGACGAACGGCTTGCCGCTGCGGCCGTAAGCGTTCCAATCGATCTGCCGGATATCGTCTCCGGGGGCGTACAGCCGGTAATCGGCGAAATCAAGCGAAGCGCCGGTTTGCCGGGATTTGCGCTTGCCCTGCATCGTGCCGCTAATCCGGTTTTTGGCCATGACGGTCATCCGCTCCAACCGAAGCAGCGACTGCGAATCGAGCAGCGTCCCGGCGGCGCTCATCGACGTCCTTCCATGGCGGCCAGCACGTCCCGCAGCACCGCATCCGTCGACATGCCGAGCGCCTGGCCTTCGAAGTTGAGAAATAGTCGGTGACGCAACGCGGGAATGGCTACCTGCTCCACATCATGATAAGAAACGTTCAGCCGGCCGGCGCAAAAAGCTCTGACCTTCGCCAGCGTAACGATCGACTGGATGCCGCGCGGTCCGGAGCCGAACTGGACGTAGCGCTTGACGGACTCCGGCGCCTCCGGCTCGGACGGGTGGGTCGACATCAGCAGCCGAACGGCGAAATCAAGCACCTCTTCGGTGATCAGCATCTGCTTGACCGTATCCTGGATGCGCATGATCGTATCGCCGTCGGCCGCCTTCTCCGCCTGCGCCGTCGTCGGTGCGGTTGTGCGCAGCACGATTTCCTTCAATTCTTCTTTGGTCGGATAGGAAACGATGATTTTCACCAGAAACCGGTCGAGCTGCGCTTCCGGCAGCGGGTAGGTCCCTTCGTTCTCCAGCGGGTTTTGCGTCGCCAGCACGAAGAACGGCTTGGGCAGCACATGCGTTTCGGCGCCGACGGTTACCGTCTTTTCCTGCATCGCCTCCAACAGCGCGCTCTGCGTCTTGGGCGTAGCCCGGTTGATCTCGTCCGCCAGCACCAGATGGCCGAATAGCGGCCCTTTCTGAAATCGGTAAGACGTTTCGCCTTGTCCGCCGAATTGAATAATGTTCGTGCCGGTAATGTCGGCCGGCATCAGATCCGGTGTAAATTGGATACGAGAGAAGCTGAGGTCGACCGTATCGGCGATCGTCCGGACGAGCATCGTTTTGCCGAGCCCGGGTATTCCTTCCAGCAAAGCGTGGCCGCCGGCGAACAGACACCAGAGCAGCTGCTCGACGATCTCTTTCTGACCGACGATCACGCGGCCGATCTGTTCGCGGATCGCCGCCACTTCGGCGAGCTGGCGCTCCAACTGCTCCTTCGATTCGATCATACGTCCATGTCCCTCCCTGATAAAGCGTTGAATGGTTCTCCAAACACCCTGCACCTGCGTCTTAGTGCCGCCGTGGCACAGCTCCGCGTCCTCCGACTTCCTGCAGACGCGCATAGGATCTACCGGTTAGGCTGTATTTCCGTAAAGTAGTCGCGGACCAACTGCTGCATCGTCTGCGGCAGTTCGGAACGGCCGAGCGAGCGCGTCGCTTCGGACTCGTACTGCGCATAAACGTCCTCATAAGGCCGGGTTGCCCCGTCCAAAGCAGGAGCGGCTCCGTCCTGCATCACCTCGCCACCGCCGCCTTGAACCGGTCCTCCGTCCGCTTGCGGTTCGCCTCCGCCGGCTGACGTCCGCGGCGTATTCACCAGTCCGCGCGAGCCCGCGCCTGTGCCGGCCCCCGACCCCGAGCCGCTTCCCGAACCCGAACCGCTTCCCGAACCCGAACCGCTTCCCGAGCCCGAACCGCTTCCCGAGCCTGAACCGCTTCCCGAGCCTGAACCGCTTCCCGAGCCTGAACCGCTTCCCGAGCCTGAGCCCGAACCGGTCCCCGGACCGCTCGCTCCCCCGTTACCGGGACTCGAGCCGGCTCCGCCCGCAGGCTGACCGCCTTGGCCTTGAGCCGCTGCCGAAGCCAGTCCGGCGGCAAGTCCGTTCGTTCCCCAGGCCGGCGATACGGCCATGCCCTGGGCGCCCAGCTGCTGCGCGGCCGTCAAGCCCGCCTGTGCGATCTGCCCTCCCGCTTGCGCCGTTCGGGCGGCGAGCGACTGCTGCGTTGCGGCGGCGTTCATCGCTTGCGCGAGCGCCGCGCCAAGCGCCTGGAGCGCTTGCTCGTCAAGACCGGCAGGAGCTTGACCCGCTTCTTTCGCCAAGCCGGACAGCGCCTCTTTCAACTTGGACTCCGTCTCGGGGTCTGACGACTCCGCTGTAGCCGCCAACTGCTCAAGCGTCTTGGCCAGCTCCTGCTTCTGCTCCGGCGTCATCCGCGAAACCTGCCCGCGCAGCCCGTCAAGCGCTTCATCGAGCCCTTGCCGGTTGCCTGCGGCGAGATTTCGGCCGAGCTCGCGCAGTGCAGGATTGGCTTCCCATTGCTTGGCCCACTGCTCGGCCTGCTTTTGTTCCTTCTGCAGCTGCTCGGCCTGTTCCTTCAGCTTCTTCAGCGAACGTTCCAAGGCATCGAGCGCTTCCGGCGCCGTGCCGCTATCGCGCAGTTCTTCGCCAAGCCGGGCCAGCTCGCGATCGAGCTTCTCCAGCTGGACGGGCGGCAGCTGCTGCGACTTCAATTCCTCTCGCAGTAGCTCCGTCGCCTGCGCCTGCTCCCCGATCCACTGCTTCTCGGCTTGTCGCTTGGCGACAATGTCATCCATCGCGTTTGGCCAGAGCAGCATAGCGCCCAGCACGACGAGCAAGCCGGCGGCGGTGCCGGTAAGCCGGGGTCTTCTCGGCAAACGCAGCAGCCTGGTCGCCTCTCCCGCGAACGATTCCGCGTAACGCACCGCTTCATCTCGCTGCAGCCGGATCATAGCGTTGTCGGCATCGCGCATGGCAAGCGCCGTCCCGATCCGCTCTTCCAGACCGCCTTCGCGATCCATCTCCCGCGCCGCCTCCCGTTCGTCCGGACGCCGATATAAAGCGATGGCAGCCGCGGCCGCAACGCCTACGGCTACGAGTCCGATCGAAGCGTAACGGTAATGGGCGATCGGCATTAGCCGCGCCAGCACAGCCAGCGCGCAAGCCGCGCCGACTCCGGCCAGCAGCCCGATTCGGGTATAACCCAGCAGACGAAGCCAGACAAGCCGGAGGCGTACCTTGGCAATATGACGAAGCAACGCTTCCATAGGCATGACACGACCACTCCTTTCGCGAACGGCGCTTTACGTTTCTCCGTCGCCCCGTACCCTTCCGCTTCGTGCCTAACGGTTGTTTCATTTACCGGATTCCCCTCGGCGCATGCGCTGCACCGGGCTTGCGGGAGCTCAGCTCTCCCGCTCCAGCCTCCCCAGATGCTCCCGCTTGTTCAGCCGCGGCCGCAAAAACCGGATCGACAGCATGACCGCGACGGCGGACAAGATCAAATGAAACGGAACGAACACATGCCACAGCTGGACGCCTTCCCATCTGTTGCGAAAAAATTCTCCGGAAAAGTTAGGCTCGAAGATGCTGATCATCGCCGCCAGCGGGTTGATGCTGACAAGCATGCCGGATACCTCCCGCAGCTGCCCGTTCGATACCGTCATGATGAACACGGCGGCCAGACCGACGAATACGTACAGAAACAGTCCGACCCCGTATGTCACGATCAGCGATACGACCGTTTTCTTGAGCAAAGTCGAGAACAGCACGCCCAGCGATCCGAGCGCGACCATGACCAGCACGTAAAACCCGAACACCGCCACAAGCTGAGCCGGCGATATGCCCCCGAACAGGAAAACGATGCTATACACCGGAAGCGTGGCGAACACGATCAGAAACATAAAGCTGAGCGCGGAGAACAGCTTGCTTAATATAATCGTGGTAGAGCTTTGCTGGGTCGTCAGCAAAATATTCAACGTCTGCTTCTCCCGCTCCCCGCTTATGACGCCGGCAGTCAAGCCCGGCGCCATGAAGCAGACGAGTACAAGTTGAGCTCCGCTCAAAAAATAGAAAAGCATCCGGCTGTTGTCCGGCGTAAAGCCGCGCCCGCCGCGGTCGTGCATGATGATGTAGATGTAGCCGAATGCCAGCAAGCCGATGACGACCAGATAAGCAAGCAGCGAAAGCGGCGAGCGGATCGTGCGCATGCGCAGACGGAACTCTTTTTCGAGTACCGGGTTACTCCACTTTTGCAACCAGCTCATTTGCGCACCCCTTTCGTTATTTCCAAAAACACGTCTTCCAGATCGGTCTGCGCTTCGTTGAAAGCAAGTACCTTGTATCCTCCGGATACGAGCATCTTCAGCAGCTCCCACTGTTCTTCGTCGCGTCCGCCGAAGTGAACGTGCACGCCCAGCTCGTCATGCAGCACGAGCGAGATGAGCGGCAGCTCCTTCAGGAAAGCGACTGCCTCGGCCTCGCGCTCCATCAACCGGATATGCAGCACCCGGTTGGCTCGCATCTTGTCCTGGATGTCGTTGACTTTTCCTTGCGCCAGCAGCACGCCGTTCTCGATGACTCCGATCTCGTCGACCATCTCCGCAAGCTCGGGCAATATATGCGACGATATAATAATCGTCTTGCCCATCGTCTTGAGCTCCTTCAATATTTCCCGCATCTCGATGCGCGCCCGCGGATCGAGGCCGGAGGCCGGCTCATCCAGAATAAGCAGTTCCGGGTCATGGACGAGGCTGCGCGCCAGACATAGACGCTGCTTCATTCCGCGCGATAAGGAGTCGACATAAAAGTCCGCTTTCTCGCTCAGATTGACCAATTCCAGCAGCTGCGGAATCAGCTTCAGTCGTTCCGGCCGGGAGATGCCGTAGCTGGCTCCGTAAAAATCCAAATATTCGGTCGTCTTGAAATTATCGTACACTCCGAAGAAGTCCGGCATATAGCCGATCAGCCTGCGAACCTCCTGCGGATGCTCGGTTACCTCGTATCCGCCGACCTTGGCCGTTCCGGACGTCGGCAGCAGCAGCGTAGCCAATATCGACATCGTCGTCGACTTGCCCGCGCCGTTCGGACCGACAAAGCCGAAAACCGTCCCTTTTTCGATCGACATGTTGAGATGGTCCAGCGCCGTGAAGGAGCCGTACTTTTTGGTAAGTCCCTGAATCTCGATCATCGCTTGACAGCTCCTTCCGCGCTCAAGGTCGGATACGTGTAGCGGCCGGCGTTTTGACTATTCGTCACCTTCAGCCGAATGCCGTTTCCGCCGGATAGGGCGTCTTTCAACTGCCGGCCTTCCAGAACGGCTTCTCCGGCAGGCAAGCTTTCCCAATCCTGCTTATTGCCGTTCCACAGCTCGATCTTGAACTGATGCGCCACGGCCATGGAGAGCGTCAGCTTCTCGTACTGCCAGTTCGACCTCTCGGGGAGCAGGAATTTCAGCGTCATATCGCCGCTGCCCATATCGATGCCGCCGTTATAATACGAGCTCATATTCGCAACGTTGCTCGTCTCCACAAACGGCATAATGACGCCCGGCGGAATGAACAGCCGGTCACCTTGTAAATAATCTGGCTGAATCGGCTGGATCAACAGCTCAGTCTGCTCCGACTGAACCGGGACGCCGTCGACTTTAAACAGCTTTCCGCTCGTCTTCGCATAGCCGAGAATATACATGTCGAGCTGCTGGCTGTTCTGCCTGGAAGCCATTCTGCTTAACGAGTAGCTGTTCAGCAAAGAGCGTTCTCTCGACATTTGATCCCGATTTCCGGAATATGGGAAAATATAGCTGCCCCACTGGCTGTCCTGCATAAATACGGTGCTGCCGAGCGATATCTGGTACGCCTTCTTCTCGCCGGCCCGCAAATCGCCGATCCGAAACCACTGTCCGCCGATCAGCACACCGGCTTCGTATAGATCCTGGTTTGTCTTGTTCACCACTTCGCCCTTGGCGCCCGCTGCGTCGAAGCGAATCGTATAATCGAATTGTGCCGGCCCGGCCATCGTTTCCTTGGCCAAGAACACTTTGCGCATCGACCAGTATGGCACGTTAAGGAAATCGACGGAGGTTTTGTCCGCTTCCGAGCGGAGAATCATATCTGGCTTGCCATTCTGAATAGCCCGTCCGTTATTGTTCATCATCGGCGTGACGTTCCGTCTGCCGTCCCATTCGAGCTTGTAATTTCCGCCGCTCGGGACGAATACCGAGGAAGCCTCAAGTCTCGTTCCTCCGCCCGCGCCCGACAGCTCGTTAATCGCCAACGTCTGGGCCAGCGTGGAGCTGCGACCGGAGGCGCCAATGCCATAAATGCCGAGGCTCATCACGATCGCGATCACGGGGATGATAAACCAAGCCCACTCCCGGCGGTCCAGCCTTTTCAGCAAAGCGTACAGCGCCGGAGCGACAACGATGGCATAAGCTAGAAACAGCAGCGTCAGGATGCCGTAGGCGGGAGGAACCAGCTGCGGGAATACTTCCAGCGCGTTGCTGACCTCCCACAAGCCGTCCTGTTGGCTGTAACGCTGGTTGGCGCTTGACGCCGGCGCGATCGACCCGTACAGGATGCGTTCCCATATGGTCGGGTTGCCGCTCCACGAAGCTAGCGGCTGGCTGGCCAGATCATAGGCGACATATGTAATCGAGCCTCCTCCGCGCGGAGCGCTGACGACGAGCGGAATACCGTTCTCGGCAAACAGCGTATCCCCGGACTTGACCGTACCCTTCGACACGGTAAGCGTTCCGTTCAGCGCCAGTTCCCGGCCTGCGGCTTGAACGAATTCCGGCAAAGCCGACACGGTTGCCGTACCGCCGACCGTCACCGGCGACAGCTCGGCAAAGCCCGATGCGGTCTTCGCGTAGCCCGCCCCTCCGGCCAGAACTAGCTTGCCGCCACGTTCGACCCAATCCTGTATGCCCTTGACGTGCTCCGGCTTCAAAGCGTCGCCGGCCGTATCGTTCAGCGCGATCACGTCCAGCCCGTCCAGCATCCCCGATTCCCAGGGGAAGTCGCCCGCAGTCAGCTGCGTCGTCTGGATCTGATAGCCTTTCTGGTTAAGCAGCGACAAAAAATTAAGCGTGTCGGGATCCCTCGCCAAAATACCGACGACCAACGTTCCCGGAGGAACCGGCCGGGATTGGATCGAGACTTTCTCTTGCGAGAAAGGGAGCGGCTCTCCCTTGTCCACCGACTTGTCGTAAAACAAAACCTTGTTGTTGTTTTGGTTCAACGATTTTCCCGGAATCGTAAACCAGACGATTTTGGTGCTTTGCCGGGGCAAATCGACGTGTTTGGCAAATACGATGTTTTTGCCGTCGTCTCCGGTCATCTGGATCGTCAAATCCCCCGACACGTCGTCGCCGGGATTGGTGACCGTCATTTTGACAGGCGCCCATTTCCCTTCCTTCAACTTGCCGTCGAAGCCTTGCTCGATCATAATATCGAGCGGCAGTTTGGCTGCGTGCGCCTTGGTTTCCCCCAAGACGGCAAACGCTGCCGATAGCATGGCGATCACAAGCGCCAGTTTGATCCAACGGGCCAGCAAGGCCTGCGCCGAGTACCGAATATCCACTCCCGAACCCCTTTCCGATTCTTAACGATTCTCCCTCATTATAGACGAACTCGTCTGCAAAAGGTTACATCCGCAATCGCCCTTCCGGCATTTGCCGCACCGACGACAAAACAGCCTTCGCCGCAAAGGGCGAAGGCTGTTGAGAACCGAACGGTTGGATGGAATATGCGCGATTTCGTCTTTACGCCGGCTTGCCGGCCGCATTCGCTTTTTTCCAAATAAATCCGGCGGCAATGACCACGATCGTCGTCACGACCGGAATCGACCAGTGGGCGGTGTCGTTATGATGCAGTACGTACTGCTGCATCTTCTTATCGCTGACGAACATCTCGCCGGCGGTATAGCCGAGAATGCCAGCCCCGGCATAAACGAAAATCGGAAACTTGTTCAGCAGAGTAACGACCAGGGTGCTTCCCCATATAATGATCGGAATGCTCAAGCCGACACCGAGGATGATCACGGAAACGTCGCCTTGCGCCTTCGCCGCGATTGCCAGCACGTTGTCCAAACTCATCACCAGGTCGGCTACGATAATCGTCCAGATCGCCTTGCCAAGCGAGGACGCTTCCTTCACATGAGCATGGCTGTCGTCATCCGCCAGCAGCTTGATGGCGATCCAGAGCAGCAGCAGCGAGCCGGCGGCTTGGATATACGGGACGGACAGCAGGTAAACCGCGATTACGGTCAGAACGAGACGCAGTCCGATGGCGCCGAACGCTCCCCACCAGATTGCCTGCTTGCGCTGGTGCAGCGGCAAATTTTTACTGGCCAGGGCAATAACGACGGCGTTGTCTCCGCTCAGCACGATGTTGATCAGCATGATTTGCAAAAATAATAAAAACCAATCCAGCATGACCTTTCCTCCTGCCTGTACGTATTATATGTACGGGACGGTAGCCGCCCCGTTCAATCGGCCTGCATGGAAATTCGCCACTCTTTGCCATACGGCCCGAATCGCGCGAAGTTTCATCTATACGTTCAAAACAGGCGGTCCTCATCGGTTTTGTCGTCAGGCTTGATCAGCACCAGCTCGGTCTTTTCGACCGCTTCGCGGATCGCCTCCGGCAGCCAGTCCATCCATTGCTCCTGACGCTCCACGACCTTCAGGCTCGGATTCGTCGAAGGGGAGTCCGGCACGAACAGCGTACAGCAATCCTCGTAAGGCAGGATAGACAGGTTGAACGTGTTGATCTGCTCGGCGACCGGAATAATCTCCTGTTTATCCATCATAACAAGCGGACGGAGCACCGGCAGCGTGGCCGCGCGCCCGATCACGTTCATATTGGCGAGCGTCTGGCTCGCCACTTGTCCAAGGCTTTCGCCAGTGACAATCGCCAGGGCGTCGCGCTTGTGCGCTATCTGCTCGGTAATTCGGAACATCGCCCGCCGCATCAGCGTAATGATCAGATTGTCGCGGCACGACTCCTTCAGCCGGGTTTGAATTTCGGTGAACGGAACGAGATGGAGATGAATCGAGCCGGCATAATCGGCCAACGCCCTCGTCAGATCGACGACTTTCTGCTTAGCCCTCTCGCTCGTATACGGGTAGCTGTGAAAATGAACGGCCTCGATGCGCAAGCCCCGCTTCATCGCATACCATCCGGCTACCGGACTGTCGATTCCGCCGGAAAGCATCAGCATCGCCTTGCCGTTGCTGCCGAGCGGGAAACCTCCCGGACCCGGCCGCTTTTGCGAATAGACGAACGACTCGTGATTGCGGATTTCCACGAACAGCTCGACCTCGGGGTCGTGCACGTCCACCCGGATTTCCGGATAATGCTCCAGCACATGGCCGCCCAGCAGCCGGTGCATCTCGTACGTATCGTACGGAAACTCCTTATTGACCCGGCGAACGCTGACCTTGAACGTACCCGGTTTGGCCGGCTGCCGCTCCATCTCCTGCAGCACCGCATTCTGGAGGGCCGACAGCTCGGAGGCGGCTTTGACGGTCGGACTGAACGAGCTAAGCCCGAACACTTTGCCCAGCGCAACCGCCGCTTCCTCGTAATCCTCTCCATTCAACTGCACGTACATGCGGCCGTGCGACTCCTTCAGCAGCTCCGCGCGCGGAAGCGGCCTCAAGACCCGCTTGATTTGTTGAATCATCTGGTTTTCAAACCGGGCCCGGTTTCTTCCTTTAAGCATAATTTCGCCGAAGCGAAGCAAGATGACGTCTGTTTTCACCGGAACCTCCCCAACTTCTCCATAATCTGTCCGAGCGTCCTTCCGACAACGTCGACCGACGACGTATCGTGTTCAGGGGACAAGCTAATACGCAGCCCGCTCGCAGCCCGCTCCCCGTCCGCCCCGAGCGCAAGCAAAATGCGGCTCGGCCGGTCAATACCCGACGAGCAAGCGGACTTGGTCGAAATGTATATATGGTGCTCCTCGAGCGCATGAACGACAACCTCCGGCTTAATGCCCGGAGCCGAAAATCCGATAATATGCGGCGCCATATCCGCCTCACGGTCCGAGCCGTTGTACACGAGACCCGGTATAGCCTTAATATGGGTCAAAAGCCGTTCCCGTAACCCCGCCATTCGCTGCGCGTCGCTTTCGCGACGCTCCATCGTAAGCCGCAGCGCCTTGGCCATTCCGACCATGGCAGGGACGTTTTCCGTACCGGAGCGCGCTCCGGCCTCCTGCCCGCCGCCGATCAATAGCGGCTGCAGCGCGATGCCTTTGCGCTTGTACAGCAGGCCGGAGCCCCTTGGGCCGCGAAATTTGTGGCCCGATACCGATAACAGATCGACGCCCCATTCGCCCGGCTTTACCGGAAGCTTGCCGACGCTTTGCACGGCGTCCACGTGAAACAGCGTACGCGGAAACTCGCGCAGCCCCTCGCCAATCTCGGCGACTGGCTGGATCGCGCCGATCTCGTTGTTGACGTGCATCACGCTGACCAGTATCGTATCTTGGCGGACGGCGGCAAGCACTTCGCGAGCCGACAATTGTCCGGAGCCGTTCGGCTTCACGTACGTCACCTCATAGCCGATGCGCTCCAAATAACGAAAGCATTCGTATACGGAAGGGTGCTCCAACTCGCTCGTCACCAGGTGCTTTCCCCTTCCGGCATAATGCAGCGCAGCTCCGACGATCGCCATATTGTTGCTTTCCGTCCCCCCGGACGTGAACACGATCTCCTCGGGCAATACATGCAGCAGCCGGGCTACCGCTTCCCGCGCTTTGCCGACAAGCCTCTCGGCTTGGAGCCCGAGGCCGTGAATCGAAGACGGATTGCCGAAATGGCTTCCCATCACCTCGGCAACGGTCTGGACGACTTCTTCGTACGGGGGCGTTGTCGCCGCATGATCGAAATAGTACATGATGACAAAGCTCCTTTATTCTATAAGCTTATTCGTTCCGTACGACAAAAGAAGGACAAAGACAAAAATTCCGCCCCCTCCAAAATGAAATTGCAAAAAAGACGATCAATGCGGTGTCGCCAGCCGCATTGATCGTTCGAGGCCGTAAAGGCCGATGCCGTTTCCATTCATTTTCCTTCCCTTGGGAAAGCCAGAACAGCGAACGGTTATTCTCCGTACTGCTGCTTCCGGTCCAGCACCTTGCGCACGTAACGCTGCGTTTCCGCGGGAAGCAGGTGGAGCTTGTCTTCCAACGCGGCGTCGGTACGGATGCCGAGCCGATCCACCCGGCCCGGTCCGGCGTTGTAGGCGGCCAGCGCCACCGCTTCGTTGCCGTCGTATTTGCGGAGCAGGCCAGCCAAATACCGGGTGCCTCCCTCGATATTTTGAGCCGGATCGAACGGATTTTTCACGCCCACGCTCGCTCCCGTCTCGTCCATCAGCTGCATTAATCCTTTGGCTCCAGCCGAGGAAACCGCATACGGATTGAACGAGGACTCGGATTGAATAACTGCCTTTACCAGCTCCGGCTCTATCCCGTGCCGGGCGGACGCTTCGTTCACAAGCGGATCGTATACGTTTGGCTTCGCCGGTCCGATCGGCGGACGAGGCTGATTGCGTACCGGCCCCGTAACGGCGTATAGGGAAGCAGGCAGCGTGGAAGCGGGTAAGCCAGACGACCAGGTTACCGGCGCCGCTTCCCTTTTTCCCGCATTCATCATTTGTTCATCCAGGAACGTTTCCAGCAACGCGGAAAAATCTCCTGTATCCGAAGCGGCCGAGTTCCGCGGAGAAAGCGGGTCGTTCGCCTGAAACTGGAGCCTCAGCAATTGCGTCATCAGTCTCGGATCGATACTCATCGTGGCAGACAGCCTCATTTCGCAATGTTTCGTTTCTCTTCTTTAAACCTAATGCCTATTGTACACCGTTTTGCCCCGTACGAACAGTAGCTTTTCCATAAGTAAGCAAACCGCCACGTGATCGGAGAATCGCTTCAAAAGACGGTCATTGGAATAGCAGACGCTTTTTACGCGCATAATTATTCCATGACGAATAAAGAAGGCAAAGGGTGAGATGCATGCTTCGCTGGTTCAATCGGATTCATCTCGTATGGGCTTTCGCTCTGTTAACCGTCGCCCATTTTGTGTTGTATTACTCGTTAGGCAACGCCAATTGGCTGATGCTGGCCGTGCTGGCCGCTCTGGTGGATACGGGCGCGATTGCGGTAGTGCAGCTGGTCGGTAAGCAATTCGGCAAGGAACAGGGCAAATAGGGGCAAATACCCCTCAGGTAAACCGAAAAAAAACGCCCTCCGGCCCGCGGGCGGAAGGGCGTTTCGCTTCTTTTACGTATAATAAGGCACTAGAAAGAAATAGGCGAGCAGCGATATGGCCCCGATCGCAGCCGACCAGGCACCGACGCCGCGGCTGCCCTGTATAAAGGCGACTACGCCCATCACCAGGGCGGCCAGCCCCAGCAATACGGGATAAATAAACATCGAGGCGATCGCCAGCACCAGGCCGATCCAGCCGACGGTTTGGCCGCCTTTTGCCGCCGTAACGCCTTCCTGCTCGGTAAACTCCGCCTTGTCCCCGTCAAGCTTCTCTTCTTTCAGACGTTCAGATACCGGCGGGGCTATCAACGGAGCGGATGCCGACAGATCGGCACCGAACTCCTCATCATTACGCTCGACCGATCTTCGTCGGGGCGCCTGAAGCTGTGGCGGCAGCTGCGTCGCGTGCAGCTCTTTTTGATCTTCGTTCTCCTCGAAACGGTCCACTGGAAATCCAACCTCCCGAAATACGGAATCATTTTCCAAGATCGCAGCAGCGGTATTATGCTTTCGGCTTGAACGTGTGGCAGCACGTTGCCGACGAGGTAGACGCCCGGTCCTGGTGCTCCGAATCGAAGCCTTCTCCGGCAAACTCCTCACCATAATTCGCTTTGGCGTGACTGTCGATATCGATCATAATCGCTTCGGCGCGACAGTTGTTGTTTTCGCCCCAGAATGCGCAATTCGATACGCTGCATTTTACCAATGGCTTTGCCATCGATCATCACCCCCATATTCAAGGTTCCCGATCGCCGGCTTCCGTATCCGAGGATGTCATTGACAGTCCGGACAAACAAAAAAATGCGGGTTGGCTCTCCCGCATTTTCGTCGATTCGATATAAACTTATACCCGTTCGCCTTGCATTCTGCGCTGGGTGATGTAGTCGGTTTCGTAGTAAGTCAAATCCTCGCGCAGCTCTTCGAAAATCTTCGACAGCTCGATCGTCAAATTGCGCGCTTCGCGGCTCGGCTTTTTGCGGAAGCGTATTGCATCTTGTCCGGTGTACGCGTAACGTCCATCCTCGGAGTAGCATTCGTTTTGCGGATAAAAGAAGCTGTTCACGCAGTTGTGATAGACGTCGTACAACGTGCGCTCCGCAAAGTCTTCATTGAAATTCGGCCGGCGCAGGCTGCCGCCGAGCTTCTCGTAGGATACTTCGCAAAACACGAGCAAATGCCGCGTATCCGACAAATAACCGCGATAAAATTCGTCCATGGCCGGATCGTTTTCCGTCAGCAGCTGCGGCAGGCTGTAATGGTTAAGAAAAAGCTCCATCTTGGCGATGGCTTCCTTCAGCTTCGTCCGGGTCGTCTCGCATAAATTTTTCACTTGGCCTGTTGTCATAAGTATTGACCTCCTCATATGTCGGAACGGTTCTCGGGGAAGCCGTTTTGGTCCACTCTGTTTCTTTTATCGTATCATAAATTTGCCGTAAAAGTAAGCTTGTGCTGCATTCGAATGGCGCTTCCGTGCACATGCATAAAACCCGGACGAGTATCCCACCTTAACATCAAACCGTATGAACGATTGCGCTGTCCAATAAGGAGGATGTCCATCATGTGGAAGAAAGCCGCTGCGGTTAGCGCCGTAGCCTTGTGCGTTTTATTCTTGTTCGCGACGTTCTACCCGTCCGGCTCGCCCGACTCGGTGAAGCATTCTCCCGAGAAGGAGCTGGCGGTCAAGCAATCGATGCTGCAGCGCGACGTCGAGACAACCGAGGAGCTGTGCAGGTCGCAATGCTCCATGGACTTCAAGCAGGCGCTTCATCAATTAAACATCGGAACGCCGGGCCATGTCAAGTCCGTGCTGGATGAAATGCGAAATCAACACGATCATATGGAATACTTGCAGTGGAACGATGCGAATGCCGCGAACGGCGCGGTAACGTCCGGGCAAGTCCCCGACTCCGTGAAGGACCGAGCGGAGCAACTGCTTGAGGAAGCGAAGCAAGCCACCCAGGCGGGAAAGCCTTACCAATCGCCTAAAATCGGCGAGGGCGAGCAGCAATATATCGTAATGGGCGAGCCTTCGGATACGGCAACGGGAAAATCGGCCTTGATCGGCATTATCCACGAAGATTTGCTGCACAAGGTGGCGATCGATCAGCGCAAAAATTTGCGGCTCGTCCCTTACCCGAGCGATAAACGGTGGAAAATCGAGTCAGTCGATTCCAAAACGCTGCGCGACGTTAAAGTCGACCACCCGGAGGACAATGAAGGCACCAGCCATTATCACGTGAATCAGATCGTCGTCAAATTCCGCCAGCAGCCAAGCGAAGCCGATCTTGCGCGGATTCGTTCGGATATCGCGGCCAACCGCGTGGAGAAATCCGGCTACACCTATGTATTCGAATCGTCCCACTTGGAAGCCAAGCAGTTGATGGACTATTTCCAAAAGTGGAACGTCGAGTTCGCGGAACCTCATTTTCTTTATATGACCAATGAGGCGGTCGAACCGAACGACCGGCTTTATGCCAAATACCAGTGGAACTTACCGGCCATCGAGACGATTCCCGGGTGGGACGTATCGCGCGGCAGCGAAGATGTCATCGTGGCGGTCGTGGATACGGGCGTCGATGTAAACCACCCCGACCTCAAAGGGAGAACGATCGCAGGCGTCAACATCGTTAATAAAGACGCTCCGGCGCTTGACGACGTCGGCCACGGCACCCACGTCGCGGGCATTATCTCCGCCCTCGTGAACAACGGGGAAGGCGTCGCGGGCATATCGTGGTACAACAATATTATGCCGGTCAAGGTGCTTGACGAAACCGGCGCAGGCAGTACGTATTCCGTGGCGCAAGGCATCATTTGGGCCGCCGATCACGGGGCCAAAGTCATCAATATGAGCTTGGGCAACTATGCCGAATCCAAATTTTTGCATGAAGCGATCCGGTACGCTTACGATCGCGACATCGTGCTGATCGCGGCCAGCGGCAACGACAATACCGAACGGCCCGGCTATCCGGCCGCCTATCCTGAAGTGTTCGCCGTGGCGGCCACGGATGCGAACAAGCAGAAAGCATCGTTCTCCAACTACGGCAACTACATCGACGTAGCCGCGCCAGGCGTCAACATCGCCAGCACGTACCCGGACAATCATTATGCGGCGCTGTCCGGCACTTCGATGGCCAGTCCGCACGTGACCGCCTTGGCAGCCCTGATCCGTTCGGTCAATCCGCTGCTTACCAACGAAGAAGTGATGGACGTTATGCGCAAGACGGCGATCGATCTTGGAGCAAAGGGCAAGGACAACTATTACGGCTACGGTCAAATCGATATCGTCAAAGCTCTCTCCCAGGCCGCCCAGTCTCGCAGCTCGCTTAGCTTGTGGCCGCAATGGTTCGACCGGGAGGCAGAGCAGTTGGGGCGGAAGTACAAGGAAGAGTGAACGGGCGGTTGCCGTGGGCGAGGCGAGTGCGAGGTGAGTGCAGGGCAAGCGCGAGGCACGTGCAGGGCAAGTGCACGGTAAGTGCCAGGCAAGCGCCAGGCAAGTGCCCAGGCAAAGTCAGACCGGAACGCTCCGGAAAGCTCGTGGGCATCCGTACTCCGTCGGACCCTTTGTTTTTCTTATCTAATTTTCTCTAAGGTTGAAACAAAGGCTCCAAAGTCGCACTCCTGCTCCCCAACCTCTCCTCCTCTCCCCGGCTCTGACTTTCCCACATCCACGCCCCACTGCATAAAGAAAAAATAAAAAAAGAAAAAACCATGAGGACCATGAAAATCAAACAAACCCATGTAAATCATGAGACCATGAAAACCAAACAAAAGACGGCCATCAAGGCCGTCTTCACTTTTTTTATTGAGTTAGCCACCGCTTGCAGAGAGCAAGTACTCCGTTGACTCGGCGGCAGGTGTATTGTGGTGCTGCATATTTTTTACTACAGCTGCAGATTAATACAATTACAGATTTACTACAGCGCTACTACCATTTTACACGGTGTGGCATGTCGGAAAGCTTGCCGTAAGCCGGGTTCTGTTCTTCCGGTGGTCGTAACGGGCACCACTACCCTCCCACCATTGAAGCGACAATCATCTATCTACGTCCGACATTGCTGACGGACTTTAGCGACCAACCCGAACGCGCCTCGGGCAAAGGCTGCAGAATCGGCATAAGCCGTCTGCCACGTTCTCTTCGGTCTTGCTCCGAGTGGGGTTTACCAGGGAATACGTCACCGTACCCCCTCGTGGTCTCTTACACCACGGTTCCATCCTTGCCTGTTCGCCTCGCGGCGTCATCGGCGGTCCATTTCTGTGGCACTATCCTTCAACTTGCGCTGACTGGACGTTATCCAGCACCCTGCCCTGCGGAGCCCGGACTTTCCTCCCGTGCGTAAGCACCGGCGATTGTCTGTCAAACTTTCCGAAACTGTACTCTAGTATAACGGATACGGACCGCCGAAGCAAATCCATTTCATCCCGCGATATCCACAGAAGTCGGTCAACCTCTGCAAGCCGCGTCGGCAGTGTCGGCAAATGGATCTGCCACCGGGCCCAAACCGGTCACAGCAGCTTGAACGTCTCCGTATCGATCTTGGAGGCGACGGCCTTTGTAGCCGATTTCTGCTCGTCCAGACGGGCTTGAAGCCAGCTCGCCACGTTCGCCTTTAAAATCTTTTCCGCATTGTGACCCGGGTCGACAATGGCGATTCCGGCCGCCAACGCGTCCTGCGCCGTATGATAGTCAATATCCCCGGTGACGAGTACATCCGCTCCGGCGAACAGGGCATGGCGCACATAGCGGCTGCCCGATCCGCCGAGAACGGCTACCTTGCGAATCGGCTTGGCCGGGTCCCCGACGACGCGGACGAATGGCACGTCCAGCCCCATCTTCACCCGTTCGGCAAACGCGTCCAACCGCTCAGGCTCGTTCAGCTTCCCTACGCGGCCCAGACCGAATGTCCGGCCGTTCAAATCCATCGGATACAAATCGTAGGCCACTTCCTCGTAAGGATGGGCCTTGAGCATCGCTTGCACGACTTTGTTCTGGACGCTGGCGGGAACGACCGTCTCGATGCGGGTCTCGTCGGCTTGCGTATATTGTCCCGGCTTGCCGATAAACGGGTCGGTCCCTTCGCGCGGCATAAACGTACCCGTCCCGGCACTATTAAAGCTGCAATGGCTGTAATTGCCGATCCAGCCGGCCCCTGCGGCGAATATCGCATCCCGCACCTGCTGCTGGTGAGTTTCGGGCACGAATACGACGAGCTTTTTCAGCTTGTCCGTATGGATGTCCTCCAAATGTCCCGTCACCTGAAGCTGCAGAGCTTCGGCCATCATATCGTTGACGCCGCCGTCCGCCACGTCCAGGTTGGTATGGGCAATATAGACGGCGATGTCGTGTTTGATCAGCTTTTCGTAAAGACGGCCTGCCGGCGTATCCGTCTGCAAATGGGCAAGCGGCCGATAGATGATCGCATGATGGGCGATGATCAGCTCCGCGCCCAGCGCAATCGCCTCGTCCACCACCTCGTCCGTCACGTCCAGCGTTACGAGCACCGTCCGGATATCTTTGCGCAGCGAGCCAAGCTGCAGCCCGATTTTATCGTCCGGCATCGCGATATGCTTGGGGGCGAGCCGCTCCATCAGTTGAATTACGGTTTGGCCTTTGGCAAACATTCCAGCACCTCTTTGATCCGGTTTCGTTCCGCGGCTAGCTCCTCTAGCCGGCTCAACGCCGCGTCCGTTCCCGCCCGGACCATCCCTTCCATAATATGATCCAGCTTCTCCAGCTCCGATTCCCATTTGCGGAAAAAAGCTTCCTCCCCGCGTTCGGCCGCAATCGGTCCGAACCGGAGCAGCTCCTCGGTCTCCAGCAGCGGTCCGCCACCAATCCGTCTCGGCCTGTACAACTTTACGTTCTCTTCATGAGCGTCATCCCGACGGACCGCGCACAAAATAAAATAAAACTTGCCGTCTTCCTCCAGTACCGTCTCGTCGTCCAGCAGCCAGTCGTGCGCAGCCAGCCAGCGGCGCACCTGGTCCTCGGCAACATTCGGCTGAAGCACGAGCCGCTTTACGGAACCGAGCTTGGATTGCCCTTGCTCCAAAATGGCGGCAATCAAAGTTCCGCCCATTCCCGCCACCGTGACGACATCGACCTCATCGGGGTCGATGACGGCAAGCCCGTCTCCTTGCCGGGGATGAACGACAGCCCCCAGGCCGGATTCCTTTACCTGCCTGCGAGCAGCCTCCAACGGCCCGTCGTTGATTTCGCCGGCTACGGCGAACGAAACGCGCCCCTGCTCGGCGAGATACACCGGCAGCAGCGCGTGATCGGAACCGATATCCGCCAGCCTGGAGCCGGCCGGAACGTAATCGGCAATCGTTTGTAATCGTTTCGATAATTTCACCATATTAGAAAACCCACTCGATCCATTTTTTTCGTAACCCGAATAACAGGCCGCCGGCCAGCACCAGCTTGGCCAGAAAAGACAGCTGCAGCAATTGCCCGCTCACTCCGCCAGCGTACCAGGCGTAAACCTCCGGCGTCCACCATAAGGTGAAGCTGACCAACAGCAGAACTGCGCCGGTTGTCTTGTTCGTGCGATGGAGCAGCCAGCCGAGCCAGCCGAAGACGATGCAGACCGGCAGCCAGCTCATCTGCGCCCCCGCCCAGTCCAGCTCCACTTGTTCATGCAGCAACCAAGCGTAGACGAGAATCAATCCGATCCAGCCGCAATAATGAAACAGTCCCATTCTCGCGAATAAGCCGATCAAAATCCAGACGAAGCTGCAAAAGGCAACGTAGGCAAGCATCAAATCCGGCTCGTCCAGTCCGTAAGCCCGCAGCAAATAAAACCCCGCTCCCAGCAGCGCGATCGAGCCGGCACCAACCAAAGAGTATCCGATGATCGGCGTTTTTCGAGCGTAGTAGCAGCCTACCCCGTAGCAAGCGCCGACTATAACCAGAACTGCCAGAATTTGCATTGAAATCGGAAAAGAGTTAAAATGAATTGCGATATAGACGATAAGCGCAGCAAAGCCAAAGCCGAGCAGCCAATTAAGCCAGCCGCTGTTTTTAATTGAATTTTTGGAAACTCCCAGAACCCGGGTATCGCGCTCTTCCGGATTCAAATCATACAGGTTCAGCAAGAAATCGCAATAATGCTCGGGGAGCAGCTTGCCTCTCCGCCAATGCTCGATTTCCTGCACAATGATTTTGCGTTTTTCCTGCTCCATCCGGTTTCAAACGACCTCCAGCCGGGTATATATAGGTTCCGGGGTAAAATGGAGGAAGACCTTGCTGTAGCGGTTCGTTACAGAAGGTCCCCAGCGACAAGCTCTATTCCAGAAAATCTTTCAGCCGCTTGCTCCGGCTTGGGTGGCGCAGCTTGCGAAGCGCCTTGGCCTCAATTTGGCGGATGCGTTCCCGGGTAACCCCGAACACTTTGCCCACTTCTTCCAACGTCCGGGTACGTCCGTCATCCAGTCCGAAGCGGAGACGCAAAACGTTCTCTTCCCGTTCGGTCAACGTATCCAGCACGTCCTCCAGCTGTTCCTTGAGCAGCTCGTAAGCGGCTGCATCCGCAGGAGCGAGAGCCTCCTGGTCCTCGATAAAATCGCCGAGATGCGAGTCGTCCTCTTCCCCGATCGGCGTTTCCAATGAAACCGGCTCCTGGGCGATTTTCATGATTTCCCGCACTTTTTCCGTGCTGAGTTCCATTTCCTTGGCGATCTCTTCCGGCATCGGCTCGCGACCCAGCTCCTGAAGCAGCTGACGGGATACGCGAACGAGCTTGTTGATCGTTTCCACCATGTGGACGGGTATCCGGATCGTCCGCGCCTGATCGGCGATCGCTCGGGTAATGGCTTGTCGAATCCACCAAGTGGCGTACGTGCTGAATTTAAAGCCCTTCGACTGGTCAAACTTCTCGACCGCCTTGATCAAGCCCATGTTTCCTTCCTGAATGAGGTCGAGAAACAGCATTCCCCGTCCTACATACCGTTTGGCGATGCTGACGACGAGTCGGAGGTTCGCTTCGGCCAGACGTCTCTTCGCTTCTTCGTCGCCTTTCTCGATGCGCTTCGCCAAATCGACTTCATCGTCGGCGGAAAGCAGCGGTACGCGTCCGATTTCCTTCAAATACATCCTGACCGGATCGTTGATCTTAATGCCGGGAGGCAGCGACAAATCGTCGTCCAGATGAAATTCGTCATGCTCGTCTTCCTGACCGATCTGCATGTCGTCTTCCGTTTCGTTGTTTACGTCGATGCCGAGCTCAGAAAGGTGCTCGAAAAACTCATCCATTTGTTCGGGATCCTGATCGAACGGAGCCAGTTTCTCCATTATATCTTTATAGGTCAAAGAAGAACGCTTCTTCCCCAACTCGATCAATTGATCCTTGACCTGCTCCAGCGTGAGTTCCGTCTCCAGTTCGGTATGTTGATCGTTCGCCATATCCAAGCTCCCTCCTCCCTAAAAAATCAACGGCTCCCCACTGTCGCCGCCCTCGTCCGTCAACGCACGTTGATGATTAGGGTTATTATCTCTTCTGCAGCTTACCCGTCAAAGCCAGTATGTCCAGTTCGATTTTGGCGGCTCCCAGCACGTCGCCCGCTTTCTCCGTGGCGTCCCGTTCCTTTACCAGCCGCTCAATTTCTTCCTGCTGCCGATGCTTGTGGATTTGCCGCAAATAGTCTTCTATGACCTGATCGTTAATGCCCTGCTCGGACTCGGTCATCAGAATCGAGCTGGCCAACCGCTCCAGCGGGTCGTCCTGAATCGAAGCCAAGTACCGGCTCGCATCCGGCTCGCTTCCATGCGCGTAGAAGGCATATAAATAAGCAGCCAACGCTGCGTGAGCTTCATCGTTAAACGCGTCCCCCATCCGCTTATGGACGAGGTCCGATATGTCTCTGTCATGCATCATCATATAAAGCAAATGCCGCTCCGCTTTGTCGTAAGCCGGCTTCAGCTTCGGCAGCGGGGCAGAACCCGTCCCGCCATTCCTTACAGTATTCCACGAAAAATCGTTATTATCCCCATTGCTGCGCATTTTTTGCTGCCGTTCGCCGCGCGTTTCGTTCGTTTCCTGCTTCATCGATTCGAAGGAAGTAATGGCGCTGAATTCGGAGGCCAGCTCTTTCAAATAGTGCTCGCGACCGGTCGGAGCCTCGATGTCGGCAATCACTTCGCGGATGGCGGTACGGACGTAACGCAGCTTCGCTTCGTTGTCCTGCAGGTTGAAATTTCGCCGCAGATGCAGCAGCTTGAATTTTTCCGGCGGCACCGCTCCCTCGATAATTTCTTTACGGAAACGGTCTGCACCGAAGGACTCCACGTATTCGTCGGGATCCAGCCGATTCGGCAGCACCGCTACTTTGATGTCCAGACCCGCCTTTTCCAACAATCCCAAACTTTTGAATGCGGCCGCTTGGCCCGCATCGTCGCCGTCATAACAGATTACGACGCTTTCCGTCGAACGGCGGATCAGCAGCGCATGCTCTTCGGTGAGCGCGGTGCCCATCGTTGCCACGCCGTTATGAACGCCTGCCGACCAAGCTTTAATGACGTCGGCATAACCCTCGAACACGACGACCTGATTGGTTCGCTTGATCTCCGCCCTGGCCGCGTGATAGTTGTACAGCAGCCTGCTTTTGCGGAACAACGCCGTCTCCGGGCTGTTCAAATATTTCGGCTGCTCGGTGCCGAGCGTCCGCCCGGCAAATGCAATCACGGCGCCCCGTGCATCGCGGATCGGGAACATGATGCGGTTGCGGAACTTGTCTACGTAATCCCCTTCCGATCTCGCTGTGACAAGCGCGCCCTTCTCCATAAGAGACATCGGAAATTGCCGCTGAACAAGAAATTGTGCGAGCACGTCGCGGCGTTGCGGCGCAAATCCGATCTGGAACGCTTCGATCAACGAGTCGGTAAATCCTCTGGAGCGCAAATAATCGAGAGCAGGCTTTCCTTCCGCCGAATTTTTGAGAATATGGCTGTACAATTTGGCGGCGAATTCATGGCCCTTGACGATCTGCTCCTTCTCCTGCTGCCGCTCCGCTTGCTCCGGCGTCTGCTGCTCCCAGGTATAGGCGATATTCGCTTCTTCCGCCAGGTGTCTCACCGCTTCTCCGAACGAGTAGCCTTCGATCTCCTGAATGAAGCGAATGACATGCCCGCCTACCCCGCAGCCGAAGCATTTATAAATCTGCTTCTCCGGATTGACGTTGAAGGAGGGGGATTTCTCCGAATGGAACGGGCACAGCCCTTTCAGATTGCGGCCATGCTTGGATAAATGAACGTATTTGCCGATAACCTGGGCAATGTCGTGGTGCTTTAGAACTGCCTCGATGATGTGCTCCGGAATCGGTCCGCTACTCATCCTGATCACCCTCTATAAAAGTACAGTAATACTAATTCGCTAATTCGTCCTATTTTCCTGCAAACGCATTAAAACTTTTGTCAAAGTTTGTAGAAAGGACTGGCGATCCGCGTCTGTAAAAGGCTTCGGGCCTTTCCCGTATTTGCCGGCCCTGCGCTGCCTGGCCCGCTGGTGACGGTTTTCCAGCAAAAAATCGATCGTCTGGTCGGTGTAAATCTGACCGCGGTTGGATAAGGCAATCGCCCGCTTCCCCAAGCCGATCGTCGCCAAACCGAAATCCTGCGTAACAAGGATGTCTCCCGGAGAGAGGCGGTTTGCGATGTACAGATCGACGGATTGATCGGACCGGTCCACCTGCACGATCGTTACGCCTTCCCGCGGCTCCAGCCGATGATCGTGAGAAGCGACCATAACGACAGCTACGCCGAATTGGATGGCTGTTTCCGCTATTTCGGTTTTGACCGGACATGCGTCCGCGTCGACGATAATGTTTACCCCGATGATTACCACCAATTTCCTTTTGTTTTGTTCCGTTATATTATATACGATGAAAAAATAAAAAATCCTGCTTTCCATTTTTCACGATGCACAATGTTTGACCGTCATGAAAAAAGACGCCCTCACAAAGCGACGCCTCGACTTTACTTACCTTCGTAACATATTCAGAATAAGTCCGGCCGTTTCCTCGACGGCTTTGTTGGATACATCGATCACTTTGCAGCCGACCCGCGACATGACCTTGCGGGCATGCTCCAGCTCCTTTTGAATGCGTTCCATCTGGGCGTACAGGGCGCTGTCGGCGAGCCCCAAGCTCTTTAACCGTTCCTTGCGGATCATGTTCAGCTTGTCCGGGTCGATGACCAAACCGATCACTTTATCCGGCGATACCGTAAACAGTTGATCGGGGGGCTGCAGCTCGGGAACGAGCGGCACGTTCGCCACCTTGAGCATGCGGTGAGCCAAATACATCGAGAGCGGCGTCTTCGATGTCCGGGAGACGCCCACCAGTACGATATCGGCGAGCAGAACGCCGGTCGCGTCGCGGCCATCGTCGTATTTGACGGCGAATTCGACCGCTTCCACCTTTTTGAAATAATCTTCGTCCAGCTGATGAATGAGTCCGGGCTGATGAAGCGGCTCGCGATTGAACGCCTTCTCCAGCGTCGAGATGATCGGTCCGAGCAGATCGATCGAGATGACTTTGCGCTTGCGCGCTTGGGCGATCAAATAGTCGCGCAGCTCGGGAACGACCAGCGTAAAGAGGACGATCGCCTGCGATTTGGCCGCTTCGTTCACGATCAGTTCGACGCCCTCCCGGCCGTTGACATAAGGAGCGCGGCGAATTTCCACAATGTTCGGATGAAACTGGATGGCCGCCGCCTTCAGGACCGATTCCGCCGTATCGCCGGCCGAGTCCGACACGACGTAGACGATCGGCTTGGGAATGATTTTATCGATTCGGTTCAACATTTAATGATCACCGCCATACCAAAAATCCCGCTGTAGCAAACGGGTAGCCGTTTATAGGCCATACTTCTCCATCTGGTCGATAAAGCCGCGCGCCTTCCACTTCACGTCCACGTGTGCGTCAAGAAAACGGCGAATGCATTGGTCCAGCTGTTTCTTCGTCGCTTCCTTCACTTCGATCCGGCCGAGCCGCCGTATGTCCATATGCAAAAAAAGCCGCATCAGCTTCAGCGTACCGTCGGATAGGACTATCGCCGCCGGGTCGAGGTGGCGGCAGGCCGCGCAAACGGTTCCGCCGAGCGATACGCTTAGCGCCCAGCCGGATTCGGGCTTGGCCCCGCAAGAAACGCATTCGTTCAGCATAGGCATATATCCCGCGAGGGAGAGCATGAGCATTTCATAAATATTGACTACGATTTTCGGGTCCTTGCCCTCGTCGATCGCCGTTAAAGCCGCTTTCAACTGTTCGAACAAAGGTCCGTTCGGCTCGTTTTCTCCTACCGTCTTGTCGGTCAGCTCCATCAAATATGAAGCGTATGCCGTTTTATGTATATCTTCCTTGATGCCCGTGAACGGATTCAACAGCTCTCCGTTGTTCAACGTGCCCATGGATCCGGCCTTGAAGCAGGTAAATTCGCCGTGGGTGAACAGCTGCGCGACGGCGGCGTGACGGCTTTTCAGCTTCTTGGCGCCGCGGGCCATCATGCTTATTTTGCCCAGCTCTTTGGAGAAGACGGAGCATATTTTATCGCCCTCTCCGTAATCGAACGTACGGATGACGATGCCTTCGAACCGGATCAGCACGCCAATTCCCTTCTTCCTGTGACGAATCGGACCGGCGGCGAACCGCTTTGGCTCGATTCGCCGGCCATGTCCGCAAGAGCCCGGGGCTTCCGGATACGCAGGAGCTCTTTCTCTAGAGGGACAGCTCCATATCGTCGGGGATCAAGTCTTCCTGCTCCTCGGGCTCTACGATATCCTGATGGTCGATTTCTTTATAAAGCAAGTACGATTCCACATCGCCTGTCATCGTAAAATACTTCCACGAAAAGTCGCGCATTGCGGTTCATCCTTTCAGAGAGGAAATATTTCGATTCGATCTATTCCCTAGGATGGACGAACGCGGCTTCGGGTATCCGATGAAAAAAATGGCGGGCGTCAGTCGTGCCGGAACCCCAGGTCCTTCAGCACATGCTCGCGATTACGCCAGTCCTTCTTTACCTTAACCCACAGCTCGAGAAAAATTTTCGAGCCGAGCAGTGCCTCGATATCGCGCCTTGCCTTCTGGCCGATCTCCTTAAGCAGCGCGCCCTGCTTGCCGATAACGATGCCTTTCTGCGAATCGCGCTCCACGTAAATGACCGCCCCGATCTGAACGAGGCCGCTTTCCTCGACCTTCATACTCTCGATGGCGACGGCGATGGAGTGGGGAATTTCTTCGCGGGTCAGGTGCAAGATTTTCTCGCGGATCAGCTCGGCGCAAATGAACTGCTCGGGGTAGTCGGTGACTTGGTCCGCCGGATAATATTGCGGGCCTTCCGGCAAATAGTTGCCCACCTGCTTAAGCAGCGTGTTCACGTTATTGCCCTGCAGCGCCGAGATCGGCACGATTTCCGCGAAAGGATACAAATCTTTGTACGCCGCGATGATCGGCAGCAGCGCTTCCGGGTGCACCTGGTCGATCTTATTGAGCACGAGCAGCACCGGAGTTTTCACGTCGCGCAGCCGCTCGATAATATAGCGGTCCCCCCCGCCGATTCCCTCGGCCACGTCCACCAACAGCAAAATCGCGTCCACCTCGTGGAACGTATTTTCCGCCACCTTCATCATAAAGCTGCCGAGCTTCGACTTCGGTTTGTGGATGCCGGGCGTGTCCAGGAATACGATCTGCATATCGTTCGTCGTATAGACGCCTTGAATTTTATTGCGGGTCGTCTGCGGCTTGTCCGACATGATGGCGATTTTCTGGCCGATCACTTGGTTGAGCAGCGTAGACTTGCCGACGTTCGGTCGTCCGATTAGGGCGACAAAGCCTGAATGATGTTTGGTCAAAAGGTTATCCTCCACTGTATGGTCTTGTCTTTGTAAGAACTAAAAAGTGCGGTTACCCGCGGCCGGAACGGTCCAGATCGGCAGGCCCGAAGGAGCCGGGAAGCAGTTGGGCTACGGTTGTCTCGGCGATGTCGCCTTTCAGGTTCGCCATGTATACCGGCATATCGGGTACGCAAAGCTCGAGCAGCACTTGCCGGCATACGCCGCAAGGGGCGATAGGACCTTTCGTGTCCCCGACTACGGCAATCGCCTGGAAGCTTCCCGGCTGATGCCCGTCCGCCACCGCCCGGAACAGCGCGGTCCGTTCGGCGCAGTTCGTCGGACCATAGGCGGCATTTTCCACATTGCAGCCGTAATGGACGTTTCCTTGCCCGTCAAGCAGCGCGCTCCCGACGCGGAAGCCGGAATACGGGGCGTAGGCCCGCTCTCTTGCCGCCAGGGCGTGACGTACAAGCTCGTCTTTGTCCGTACCATGCTGCATGCTCATAGTATTCCCGACTCTCCTTCCCCGTAAATCACACTTAAAAGGTCTTCGTTGCGTTTGTCATTTTACAGCAGCCAAATCAAGTAATAGGCGAGCACCGTCATAGCCGCTCCGATGAACGCCCCGACGGCCAGCGCCGGCAAACGGCGGCCGCGCTTGTCGAACAGGACGAACGTCAGTTGGATCGACAAGCCGTAGCCCAGCAGCGCGATAAGCGCTTTGCCGCTGAGCAGTGCGATCCAGGTCGAGAGCGCGAAAGAAACGGCAGTCAGCAGGCTCGGACGCAGCAGATGGCGGCGCTCCGAGAAGCGCGTCTGGGCGACGATGACCGTCAAGGCGACGAGAGCGACCAGCGTCCAGATCAGCCCCGGCGTGAGCACGCTTTCGGTTGTGCCCGCTTGGCGGATCAGCCGCTCGATCGGTTCATAGAAGACGACCATGCCTACAATAGCGGCAAAAACCGCCGATACGAGAACGGCGGCCGCAGCTACGTCTTTGGCGATTTTCGCCAGCGGATGCCGTTCGGGCATGGCCAGATCGACCGCCTTCTCCACGGCGGTGTTGATCAGCTCGCAGACGATAACAAGGGTTACGGATAAGAGTACGAATAAAATTTCCGTTTTGGGCAGTTTCAGCCAAAGGGCCAAGATGAGTACGATAAAAGCGACCAGAAAGTGAAACTGCATGTTTTGCTGCGTCGACAAAGCGTATTTCAGCCCTTCGTACGCGTACCGGAAGCTCCGGCGGAACTTGTTGACGTCTCTCACCGCCGCAGTCCCGCCTTATCCAGCACTGCCTCCTGCTTGGCGAACATGACCCGCTCCGCTTCCTCGTCTCCATGATCGTAACCGATCAGGTGAAGGAAGCCATGGACGAACAGGAAGCCGATCTCGCGCTCGACCGAATGGCCGTATTCGGCTGCCTGCTCGATCGCCCGCTCAACGGAAATGACGATATCGCCAAGCGGCTCCGGATACTCCTCCACTTCCTCGTCCCACTCCTCGTCGGAGCCCTCGGCTTCTTCGCCGTCTTCCTCTCCGCCGTCCTCGTAAACGATCTCGGGCTCCCCTTCGCCGCTTTCCAGCATCGAAAAAGAAAGCACGTCGGTCGCTTTATCGATGTTGCGGTATTCCCGGTTCAGCTGCCGGATCGCTTCGTCGTCGACAAAGCTCAGTACGACTTCCCCATGGTCGATGTCTTCCGCTTCCGCTGCCAGCTTCAGCAGCCCGTCCAGCAGCGAAATAAGCGGTTCGCCGATCTCCAAGGCGTCTTGTTCGTCGTTCCATTCCAAACTTAGCGTCATCTATCACCGTCTCCTTACGCTTGTGTCGCTTCTTTGCCTTCGCCCTTTGCAGGCGCATCGGCGGGGTACTCGATACGGGAATGGAAAATGCCGAGCAGCGCTTCGTTCAGCGTCTTGGCGATCGTATCCAGTTCCTTCAGCGTCAGGTCGCATTCGTTAAATTGACCGTCATCGAGACGCTCCTTGATGATTTTGCGCACCATCGTATCGATCTGCTCGATGGACGGACTGCGCAGCGAGCGGACGGCCGCCTCGACTCCGTCGGCTATGCCGATAATCGCCGCTTCTTTGGATTGCGCTTTCGGTCCCGGGTAGCGGTACTCCTCTTCCGGAATCGGCTCGGCGCCTTCCTCTTGCAGCTTCTTCGCCTTGAAGTAAAAAAACTTCAGCAGCGTCGTGCCGTGGTGCTGCTCGGCAATGTCGCGGATCGGCTTCGGAATATTGTGCTCCTTGAGCATCTCCACGCCGTCCCGCGCATGCGCGATAATGATCGATTTGCTCAAATCCGGTTCGATCTGATCATGCGGGTTGCCCATGCCGATCTGATTCTCGATAAAATAACTCGGCCGCTTCGTCTTGCCGATATCGTGGTAATACGACCCGACCCGGCACAGCAAGCCGTTGGCGCCGACCGATTCGGCGGCAGCCTCCGACAAATTGCCGACCATGACGCTGTGATGGTACGTGCCCGGCGTCTCCGTCAGCAGCTTGCGCAGCAGCGGATGGTTCGGGTTGGACAGCTCCACCAGCTTGAGCGGGGATAAAATGCCGAAAGAAATTTCGAAAAAAGGCATGAGACCAATAACCAGCACCGTTGTGAGCAAACCGGACGCTACCGTAAAACCGAATGAAAGCAAAATTTCGTTGCGCGTATACACGTTGTCAAGAAAGGTAAGCGATACGATCGTCACCGCTCCGGCCAGCGACACCATAATGCCGGCCTTCAAGATCGAGGACCGCTGGTTGGCGCGCTGAATGGCGAATACGGACGTCATGCACACGACCAAGGCGAGTAGTCCGTAGCGGAAATCGAACAAAGCGTCTCCTTTGACATTATAGATGATGCTCGCAAGCACCGCGAACAGCATCGAGGAAGCGAATGCAAGCGGCATGCCCACCAATATCGCGATCAGCATCGTGCCCATCGCCACCGGGGCCAAGTAGCCGATATTCGCGTAATCCATCATTTGCCCCAAGCCGACTATCTTCATCCCCATCACGTTCAGCACGTAAATGAGCACGAGCATAAGCAGCTGCAGGTTGTGCGTACGGATCGGCTGCTCCGACTGCCTGACGAACATATACAAGCCTAGCACGAACAAGGCGCACATCAATGCCAGACCGACCTGCGGCCAGTAGTTGACTTTCTCCTTGAGCAGATCCATCGTCTTCAGCTGCTTGTACATATCTTCCGTGACGACGTCGCCCTTGTGCACGAGCACGTCGCCTTTATTGATGTACACCGGCTTCGTGCCGTCCCGCGCCGCCGCGCGCGCCTCGTCGGTCGCTTTCTGGTTGGGGAACTTGTTCGGCGTAATGACGAAACGGGCCAGCTCCTGCACAATCTCGCGCGACGTGTTCTTGGTCAGCGAGGAGCTGTTGACCAGCTCGGCCACTTTGGTGCGGGCGGGTTGAGCATTAGGCAGCTGGTCGTTCATCATCCTGCCGACAATATCCTTCGCCACCGGCTCCATCGCATCCAGATCTTCCTTGGTCAGACGCGGGAATCGGAAATATACTTCCTCCGGTATGCGGTACTGCTGATCGGCCAACGCCGTTTTGACTTCGTTAAGCAGTCCGTCGTTGCCGGGATCGCTAATGCGAATCGCGTTGTATAGCTGCTGGGCGTGGTCGCTGTATATCGTCGGGAATACGCTGCGGAACACGTTGACCTTGTCCGCCGTGCTCAGCTCGTTGTCGGCATTGATCTGTCTGAGCTTCTGGAAGATCGCATCCACCAGACTCTCGTTTTTCATCGATAAAATGGAATAGACGGGTTGTACCCGTCTTGCCGCTTCTTCCTTCGCTTTTTGCGTACCGATCGCATTCTCGATCTGCTTCGTGGCGAGTATCGTCTTGTCGCTTGCCGCTCCCGGCTGTATATCGTAAGTTTGAGGAATGACGCGATTGGCTAAAGCGGCGTAAAATACCAGTCCAAGCAAGATGAACAGCAGCAGACGGATCCCGAGGCTTGTCTTCCAGCCTCCCAGCCGGTACGTAGGTTTTCCATCGATGGAAATCCGCTGGTTTTGAACCACGATCAGTCCTCTCTTTCCTTCGGACTCAAAAGCCGGTCAGTTCTTGGTTTCATTGTCCTGCTGATAGGCCACGATAATCTTTTGAACGAGCGAATGGCGAACGACGTCCTGCTCGCCGAAGGTGATGACTCCGATTTCCGGAATCGGCTGGACGATCCGCTCCGCCTCCACCAGGCCGGACTTCGTGCCCCGCGGAAGGTCGATCTGCGTCTTGTCTCCGGTAATGACCATCTTCGAGCCGAAGCCGAGGCGGGTCAAAAACATCTTCATCTGCTCAGGGGTCGTATTCTGCGCTTCGTCGAGAATAATAAACGAATCGTCAAGCGTGCGGCCGCGCATGTAAGCAAGCGGCGCGATCTCGATCAGGCCGCGCTCCAGCGCCTTCGCCACCTGCTCGGGGCCGAGCACATCATTAAGTGCATCATACAACGGACGCAAATACGGGTCAACTTTTTCCTGCAGGTCGCCGGGCAGGAAACCGAGGCTTTCGCCCGCTTCCACGGCAGGGCGCGTGAGCACGATCCGTTTGACGCGTCCTTCCTTGAGGGCGACGACGGCCAGCACGACGGCCAAGTACGTTTTTCCGGTGCCCGCCGGTCCTATGCCGAAGACGATATCCTTCTTGCGTATGGTCGATACGTAATGGCGCTGCCCGATCGTTTTCGCCCGGATCGGCTTGCCGCGGTGAGTGGAGGCGATTTCTCCCTTGAACAGTTCGAGCAGCTGGTCCGCTTTCATGTCCTTCGCCAGCTCAATCGCGTACAGAATATCCCGTTCGGTCAGCGGATACTGGTTGCGCACCAACTGCAGCAGCACGTCGAAGAGCTGCTCGAGCCAGCCAAGCTCGGCCTGCGGGCCGCGGATAGAAAGCTCGGCTTCGCGCGAATGAATTTTTGCCTCCGTCGATTGCTCGATCAATTGAATAAATTTGTCTTGCGGTCCGAACAACGCCAATCCTTCCGCTACGTTATTCAAACTGATTCTCAACTGGTTAGCGTCGCTCAAAAAAGCCTCAGTCCCTTTGTCGTCGTAGTCGCTTGGCTGCGTCCCGCGTGCGGGATGGCGATGCCCCCGCGTAACGATACGCGGTAATGCCGCATCCAAGCCGTCTCGCGTCGCCGTGCGCCAGCGGAGTAATGTTGCCTGTCGGTCGAAGCTTCGGTCCGCTCGGCCCCGTCATGGGACGATCGGCTGTTCGACGGCAATCGGCTGTTCGATTTCAAAAAGCACTTTCATATAAACTTTACCATTGTCCGACTTTTCATGCAAAATAATCTTTTCTCCTCGCCATACGGCATCGGGTCCGGCCGCCGTGACGATCTCCGCCCGCGCCTGAGCCAAAGCCATTTTCTCCGCATCCTGCGGGTCGAGCGCCGTCTCCTCCAGACGCGATTCGAGCTGTTTCTCCGTCAGCCAGCCGAACGGCAGCGCCCATTTGCGCCAGTGGACCGTCTTCAGCTCCGGGATCGTCTCGTACTGGCTGAACGGCGTTTCGCCGAACCCGCTCACCTGCAGGCCGCGGCTGCCTAACACCAGGTAAGAGCGCGTCTTCGTTTCGCCGGTATATACTTTGTGCTTCAGCGTCAGCGGAATTTCGACGCCGGCCTCCTCCCAGACGATGCCGCGCACGGTTCCTTGAGCGACGACGGTCTGCTTGTTGGCCTCGTCGCCGATATAGCCGGATATCAAAATATCGCCTTTGTTGACGTTGGCGTTCACCTTCACGAGCGGCTTGCCTTTTTCGGCCAATATTTGCGTGACGAGCGCATTCTTGGACGCTACGAGGTGCCGCGGGCTCATCAGTTCGCGGTTGTCGGGACGCGCCGATTCGACGATTTTGATGCGGATGCGCGTACCTTGCACGTCGACGCCGACCCAGGCCGATCCCGGCAGCTTGTTCATCAGTTGACGCGACAGCGTGTCCGTATCGCTCAGCCGGAATTTCCATTGGAACCGGTAAATCCCCTGCTCCTTGGCGGCTTGTACGACCGAGCTGCGCAATATTTTGTCGTTACCTTCCACGTCGACCCGCCATACGAGCATCGACAGAATGTAGATTGCCGCGAAGAAGCAGACGATGCCCACGATAAATGTTTTGCGCCGACCGAGCTTGTCCAGCTTGAACGGAAGCCCGAAGCGCTCCTTGACGCGAAGCCGGGTGCCGGTCTCCTTCAGAAGCGGACGCAGCCGGAAAAAATCGCGAATGACGATGTGCAGCTCCACGGCCTCGTCGCCCAGCCGGCGAATATCCCATACGGCATACCGGTTCGAGATGAGCGCATTCAACAGCTTTTCCAACTTTCGGCCGCGCAGCTCGATCCGAACGAAGCCGCGCAGCATATTGAACATCGTCGATTTCACGCAAAAGCCCTCCTTTATGGCGCATGTACGTTCCGGCTGGAGAAACGTTCCCCCGGCCGAACGTTCATTCGGAATACCGGATATCCGAAATAACCCCTTCTATAAAGACCTCTTCGGGTAAGATGGCGCGTATGACGAGCTCCTTGCCGCGGATTTCCAGTTGTCCCTGGGATAATCCGAGCTTCAGCGTATCGCTCGAGAAGTGGAGGACGCCGCGATGATTTTCGATATAAAGCTGGCGGTTGCCGATCATCGTGAACCGGGGCAGGTCCAGCACGACATCCTGGGGGAGATCGAGCAGCTTGGCTGTCAATTTGCTCAAACGCCGGTTCCATTGCCGCATGTATCGCGCTCCTCCTTGCGAAATAACCGTAGCTTTAACCACCATATGCGGGAAAAGCAAAAAAAAGTACCCGCGCCTGTTTCGGCAGCGGGCCTAATGCGGAAAATCCGGCGACAAGACCGCCGGACAGCCCGAAAAAACCCGGGCGGCTTGAGCGGCCCGGGCTTGTATGCTTATCGCCGGCGCGGGCCGGTATCCGGACGCTCCAGGACGTCATTGCGGCCGGAAGCGCAAAATGCGGTCGTCGTCTTGCTGCGGGGTGCCGCGCCCGTCCCGGTTATTCGTTAGCACGTAGAGCGACCCGTCGGGACCTTCCAGCACGCTGCGCAGGCGGCCATAGCGCTCTTTCCAGAGCGGTTCGACTCGATCGACCTTGGGCTCCGTTCCGGCCGCCAGCGTCAGCTTGAGCACCTGCATGCCGCGCAGATTAGCCACGAGCAGCTGCCCTTTCCACGGACCTTGCGTGATGAACGTCATACCCGACGGCGCCCAAGTCGTATCCGCCCCCGAATGGAGCAGCGGCGGACGAAGCGGCGCACCAGCCGCCTTCTGCTTCGGCTCGGTCTGATCGCCCTCGATAAGCGGCCAGCCGTAGTTGCCGCCCTTCTCGATTACATTGATCTCGTCCTTGGCCGTCTGCCCGTGCTCGGAGCTGAACAGCCTGCCGGTGTCCGGCTGCCAGGCCAGCCCTTGGGGATTGCGGTGACCCAGACTGTATACCGGCGACTTCGGGTCCGGGTTATCGGCGGGTATGGAGCCGTCGGAGCGAATTCGCAATATTTTCCCGGCCAGACTGGCCATACTTTGCGACTGCTCCCGTTCCTGCGCGTCCCCGACGGTTATGTAGAGCAGGCCGTCCGGGCCGAAGCGGATTCTCCCCCCGTCGTGCGTCTGCTGCCCGGGCAGCCCGTCCAACAGTACGCGGTCGAGCTTGGCTTTGCCGCCCTCCAGCTTCAGGCGGAGCACGCGGTTTTTCAGCGAACCGTTCGCTTCATACGTATGATACGCGTACATGTAGCCGTTTCCGGTAAAATCGGGGTCCAGCGTCAGCCCGAGCAGTCCGCTTTCGCTGCGGCTGACGACCGGCTTGTCGGTAAAGGCGAATACCGGGTCGGCCGCCAGCCGGCCGTTCTCGATAACGCGGATCGCGCCCGCGCGCTCGGTGAAAAACAACCGGCCGTCCGGGGCGAATACGGCGTCCCAAGGCACGTTCAGCTTATCGGCTACGACCTCCGCCTCGCCGTATGGAATGGAAGTTTCCTCGCGGCCACCGGCCGGCGCAGGTGCACCCTGCGACGGCTGTGGAGTCACTGCGCCGACAGGCTTCCGCTCGCAGGCCGTCCCCAACAGCAGCGCGATCGTGACGGCAATCCCTCCCGCGTATAAACCGGTTCGTCTCATCGTCTTGTTCTCCCTCCCCACGTTTTACGTTCATCCGTTAGCTTTTGGGCCGGTAAGGCTTTCTGGACCTCGGTTCCCCCAAAATTTCGGCCCACATCATACCGCGCAGCGCTTCGCTCTCCGACAGCTCCAGGCCGCCGTCTCGGCCCTCTTTCTTGACGGCAAACGCTGCGGCTTCCTCCTGCTGCCAAGCCTCAGCAGACGGCTTGACGGCTGCGAGGCCGCTTGAACGGTGATCGCCGCGCCCGTTGTCCGGGAACGGAGCAGCCGCTTCTCCAGCCGCCGCGCTCCCGTCCGGAGGCACGCCGTGCGCGGACGCTTCCGCCGCGTTTCTTCCCGCACCGGTGCGGCCGTCGCGTTCGGCCGACGGCTCGGTCGGCTCGGGCCATTTCCTTCCGGCGCTTTTGCGGTCGCTCCCGCCCCCGAACGGAGGCATCATCGGACTGCCTGTCCGCCGCCCCTTCCCGGCTGGTCCGCCCGGCGTCTGCCGGCTTCTGGCGAGCAGCGTCAGCAGAAATCCGCCGATCACGATCACAAGTCCCAGATTGCGGAGCACGAACTCGACAAGATCCTTCATTCTTATTCCTCCCGTCTCGCCGGAATATCAACGCTCACTCGCTGTCCTTGCCGTCCTTGCCCGCAGGCCCCATCTTGCCGAATGAAGACCGCATCTGTGTGTCGGCGTCGATATTCCGCATGTTCATGTAGTCCATGACGCCCATCTTGCCTTCGCGCAGCGCCTCGGACATCGCAAGCGGCACCTGGGATTCGGACTCCACCACACGCGCGCGCATTTCCACCACCCGTGCCTTCATCTCCTGCTCCTGCGCGACGGCCATTGCGCGCCGTTCCTCCGCCTTGGCCTGGGCGATCCGCTTGTCCGCCTCCGCCTGCTCCGTCTGCAAGTGGGCCCCGATGTTTTTGCCGATGTCGACGTCGGCGATATCGATGGACAAAATCTGGAAGGCGGTCCCTGCATCCAACCCTTTGCCGAGCACGGTCTGGGATATGCGGTCGGGGTTTTCCAGCACTTGCTTGTGCGTATCGCTAGAGCCGACCGATGTGACGATCCCTTCCCCGATCCGGGCGATTATGGTTTCTTCGCCGGCTCCGCCTACAAGTCTGTCGATATCGGCGCGAACCGTCACCCGCGCGCGGACTTTGACCTCGATTCCGTCTCTCGCCACGGCGGATACCATCGGCGTCTCGATGACCTTCGGATTGACGCTCATCTGAACGGCCTGGAGCACGTCCCGGCCCGCCAAATCGATCGCGGCAGCCCTTTCGAACGAAAGCGGAATTTGTGCCCGCTGGGCGGCAATCAGGGCGTTGACGACGCGGTCCACATTGCCCCCCGCCAAGTAATGGCTTTCCAACTGGTTGACGGATATCGGCAAACCGGCCTTGTGCGCCTTGATTAAAGGGTTGACGATTCGGCTCGGTATAACACGGCGCAGCCGCATCGCCACGAGCGTAAAGATGCCGACGCGAACGCCGGAGGCGAGCGCGGAAATCCACAGCATCACCGGCACGAATGTGAAAAATACGCTCAGCACGATCACGCCTAGAGCCACAAGCAGCAAAGCGCTTATCAACGTTGTATTCATTACAGAAACATCCTCCTTTTTCATTACCAATCCGTATTGTCCATGGACGGAACCCCGTCTATTCTTCCTTGACGACGACGCGGCCGCCCTCTACTTTCACCACCCGGACTTGCCGGCCGGCTTCGATATACCCGCCCTCCGTAACGACGTCCACCTTCTCGCCCAACACTTCAACCGTCCCCGCCGGCCTTAGCGGCGTCAGCGCGAGACCCGCCGCCCCGAACAGATGCTCTCTGGAGTCGTGGGACACATAGCCGTTATCGGCATTGAGCTCGTCCCGCAGGATGAACTTGTTCCATACCCCGCGGCGCTTGAACAGCCTGACGACCGCAAACACGACGACGGCGGCGAGCAGGGCGGAAATACCGAGCGACAGCAAAGCGTTCTCCGTATCGAAGGCGGCCAGCACGACGCCGCTCATGATCGAGATAATGCCCAGTATGCCGAGAATGCCGAAGCTTGGCGCGAATACTTCGACCAGCAGCAGCGCGATCCCGGCGACGAACATGACAATATGCTCGATTCCGGCGAAACCGGCCACATAATGACCAAAGAAATAAAGGCCGAAGCCGGCGATGCCGAGAACGCCGGGCAGTCCGAATCCGGGCACAAGCAGCTCGATGGCTACTCCGGCGATGCCGATGAGAATCAGTACGACTTTGACGGCCGGGTGAACGAGCACACGCGCCAGCTTCTCCGCGAACGTCGGCTCGAAAGGAATAAGCGTTGCCCCCTGCAAGCCCAAGTGCATAACCGTCTCGTTCACATTGGCGGCGATTCTATCGGCATAGCCGACCTTCAGCGCCTCCTCCGCAGTCAATGAAATGATTTCGCCGGCAGACGAGGTACGACCGATTTGAGGCATATCGACGACGAGGTTTTTATCGACCATCCCTTCGGCGATGGCCGGATTGCGGCCTCTCAGCTCGGCGGCGGCCCTCATCTCGCCGGACCAGTGGGAGACGACCTTCGCCGTCTCGATTTCGTTGCCCGCCCCATCCACAACGGCGGCGGCGCCAATCGTGCCCCCCGGCTCCATCACAATCGTGCCGGCGTTCAGGGCGATATAGCTTCCCGCGGATACGGCCCGGCCGTGGACAAATGCTGCCGTCGGCACCGGGCTGCCGCGGATCAGCTTGCCGATCGCCTCCGCCGACTCGAGCGTCCCTCCGAGCGTATCGATGTCCAGCACGACCGCCGCGGCGTCGGCGCGCTCCGCATCCGCGAAAGCGCGCTGCAAAAAACGGTACAAGCCGCTTTCGATGCTCTGCTGCACGGGAACGACATAAACAAGCTTGCCGGAAGACACCGGCAGCGACTCCGCCTGCGGCCGCGCGATCGGCGTCGAAGCGGCCTGGGCACCGGCACCGAGCAAGGCTGCGCTTGCCAGCACCAGCGCGATCAGGCCAAACGCAAGCAGCTTCAGCCGCGGTATGGGCCGCGGAACAGCATTGCGCATAGTTCCTCCTTCTTGACGGCCGTCCGCTGACGGAAGCCGCCTGGTCATAATGTCCAACTGTCTTACGTTATATTACGCAAACGTCCGCCCCATGTTTCAGTTTGGCGGCACCGGCATGCTTCCAGGAGCAAACGTGGCATATTTACTTCCGGCGAAAGATGTGCTATCTTTATTTCGATGAATATAGAAATAGCATTACCGGCTGAAAGGGAGGGAAGATGATGACGGAACAACATGCGGACGTACGGGAAGCGGTCAAAGTATATAAAGCACTGGGAGAACCGACCCGGCTTAAAATCGCTCTGCTGCTTACGGAGGAGCAAAATCTGTGCTGCTCCGATATCGGCAGCAAGCTGGAATCCGTGGCCGGTTCGACGCTGTCCCACCATCTGAAACAGCTGACCGACTGCGGACTGTTGAATCTGCGGAAGGACGGAACTTATATTTACTATAGTGTGAACCGAGACATGGCTTTGAAATACGCGCCTTATTTATTGCAGTAATTTTTTTTGTTTACTATTTCTATATTATTAGAAATATAAAAATATTTTCGGATCCGGAGAGGAGTTTTTTCTTTTGTCCAACACGTGGAAAATTTACATGCTTGCCGTCGTCAGCTTTTTGGTTGGTACGTCCGAGTTTATTATTGCCGGAATTTTGGATAAGGTGGCGGATGATATCGGGGTTTCGCTTTCGTCGGCCGGTCAGCTCATTACCGTGTTCTCGCTGGCGTACGCCTTCGGAACACCCTTTCTGATGGCCGTTACGGCCCGCGTGGAAAGGCGCAAGCTGCTTCTCTTCGCGCTCGGCGTCTTCATTGTCGGCAATATCGTCGCGGTCGCGCTGCCGGGCTTCGCCTTCTTGATGGGCTCGAGGGTCATCCTGGCGCTCAGCACCGGCGTATTCGTCGTTACGGCTATGACCGTCGCTTCGGAAATGACGCCGCCCGCCAAGCGCGGGAGCGCAATCGCCACGCTCGTAATGGGCTTCAGTACCGCTTTGATCGTAGGCGTACCGATTGGCCGGGTAGTAGCCTCGGTTTACGACTGGAAAATGATATTTGCAGGCATCGGCGTCCTCGGCCTGCTGGCGATGGTTCTGATCGCTACCGTCATCCCGCGTACGGGCGGCGAGGAACCGGTGCCGCTGCGCGCTCAATTGAAGATGATCCGCGAGCCGAGAATCGCCGTTGCCTTGTCGATTACGTTCTTTTGGATTGTCGGTTACTCGATCGCGTATACGTATATTTCCCCGTTCCTGCTTCAGGTGACCGGCATGAGCGAGAAAGGCGTAAGCATAGGGCTGTTCGCTTTCGGCATCGCCAGCTTGTTCGGCTCCAAATTCGGGGGCTACAGCACCGACAAATGGGGAGTGTCCCGCACGCTGATCGGCGGCATGTTGCTCCACGCAGCGGCTCTCGTGCTGCTGGCGACGGTCGCCCACTCCCCGGCGCTCGTATTCCCCGTGTTGATGCTGTGGGCTTTCGCAGCTTGGTCCACCGGACCGACGCAGCAGGTTCACCTGATTTCCTTGGCCCCGGAAGCTTCCGGCATTATGCTGAGCCTGAACAGCTCGATTTTGCAGCTGGCGATGGCGGCCGGCGCGGGCATCGGAGGCGTGTTCGTGAACCAGTCTTCGCTGCTGTCGGTCAGTTGGATCGGCGCAGTCGGAGTCGCCGTAGCCGTAGCTACAGCCGCAAGCTCCCTGACGGTGTCGCGCTACCGCTCGCTGCGCCGTGGGAAAGAACCGGCGCTGCCCGATATGAACGTGTAATTCAGACAAAATCCCAACAAAAAAACACTCCGCGAGGAGTGTTATTTTTGCGTTTAAGGCACGGGCTGCGGACTTGCTCGTCCGACACGCCTAAGAAAGAAGCTTCTGCACGAGCTGATTGACCAGCTTGCCATCGGCACGGCCTTTCACCTTCGGCATCAGCGCGCTCATCAATTTGCCCATATCCGCTTTGGAAGATGTACCGGTTTCTTGGATGGTCTGCTGTACGATAGCATGAATTTCTTCCTCGGTTAACTGCTGCGGCATGTAAACGGCAATGACATCAATTTCTTTCCTGACGGTATCGGCGAGGTCGCCGCGGTCCGCTTTTTCAAATTCATGGAGGGAGTCTTTGCGCTGTTTGATCTCGCGATTCAGAATATCCAGCACTTCGTCATCGCTCAGCGTCTTCTTTTGATCTATCTCAACGTTTTTAATCGCCGATCGAATCATGCGGATGACGGAGAGTTTGAACTTGTCCTGATTCTTCATCGCTTGCTTCATATCATCATTCAATCGTTCGCTTAGGCTCATGAAAACAAAATCCTCCTAGAACTTTCTCTTCCGAGCAGCCTCCGACTTTTTCTTGCGTTTAACGCTAGGCTTCTCATAGTGTTTGCGCTTCTTCACCTCAGCCAAGACGCCGTCTTTGGCAATGGAACGCTTAAAGCGACGAAGTGCAGCATCGATGGTTTCATTTTTGCGAACTCGAGTTTCGGACACTAGTTTTCCCTCCCTCCGAACAGACCGTCCAAGACAAAACACGGTTTATCAAACTACATTATAATTGATACGGAAAGGGGGTGTCAACCTGCTGGTATGACTCGGCAAAAGTCGGCCCTTTTCGAACGTCGTTTGCAAGCGTCAGCCTCGGACGTTCAAGCCCCCGAGCTTCTCGCCGCCAAGCACGTGAACGTGAATATGGTAGACGACCTGGCCCCCGTCTGAGCCGACATTGTTGATCAGCCGGTACCCGCTTTCGGCGATGCCGAGCTCCTCGGCCACACGCTTGGCGGCCAGCAGCACCTCGCCCAGCAGCTCCGCGTCCTCCTCGCCGGCCTCGTTCATCGAAGCGATATGCTTTTTCGGAATGACGAGCGCATGCGTCGGCGCTGCCGGCTGGATGTCGTGGAAAGCGAGCACGTTGTCGGTTTCGTACACTTTGCGCGAAGGGATTTCACCCTTGACGATTTTACAGAAAATACAATCCATCGGCGATTTTCCTCCCCTGAACATGCAAATGGTCGATTAGAACAATCGGATGACGACCTGAGACAAAAATTCCATCTCCAGCCGCTCGGTCATGAAGTCGACGATATGCTTCTGCTGCTGTTCCTGGGTCTCCGTGTCTTCGGGGTCCTTCTGCAGCTTTTCCTCGGAAGCGATCAGCGAATCGCGCAGCCAGGCAAGCTCCCCCTGCTGCTCGGATATGGTCTTGACGATGTGATCGATCTCCTCGGTCTCCAGCACGAATTCGGTCAAATAATTGTAGCTGCCGCCGAACAAAGCTTCTTCCTTGTAAAACGCTTCTTCGGGGTACTTGGTTTGAACGTATTGCTGCAGGGCGAGACCGATAAAATGCGCCGTCACCTCGGGCTTGCAGTTCATTTTCAGATAACGCAAAAAGCCTTGCGGGGAATTGCCCTCGGAATTGCTCATATCCGGCTCGAGATCGTACATTTTCGTGTACACCCAGCTCAAAATTTTAATTTCCGCCCCGGTATAGATCCGATGCACGAGCAGCTCGTGAAAGTCGTCCTTCAGCTCGGCAATGCTCTCGATGGAATCGCTGTAATGGACGATCTGGTTGTACAGCAAATTTTTATAGTTAAGCATATCGTGGAAATCTTTTTCAGTTTCAACGCGGGACAAAAGCCCGTACAAGGTGTGCTTCAACACGACGATGTTGGCGACGTCGGCAAAAACCGGATTGTTCACCAGGTGTTCGTCGTGCGCCAAGAAGAAATCGACTAAACCGTCAATATCCCCGACGTTGTTATACGTATAATCTACCATGAAAAGTGGAGACTCCCTCCCGGTGGTTTAAACAAGCTCTCTCCATGATAACAGAAAAACGGCGCGGTTGCAGCTTTTGTTGCCCGCAAGCCCGCGGAGCCGTTCTACCGCTATGTTTCGAGCCTTTCCAACTGCCGGAGCTTACCCAACCGACCTTCGGGGGGGGGGCCGGACTCCTAGCCGAGTACGATCAAATCCTTGGCGACGGAGCCGTTGACCGACTCGCAGCCGTCCTCCGTGACGATGACGATGTCCTCGATCCGAACGCCGAATTTGCCCGGTACGTAAATGCCCGGTTCGATGCTAAACACCATGCCCGGCTCGATCGGCTGGGCGTTGCCCCCCTGGACCGCCGGCTCCTCGTGAACGTCGATGCCGAGTCCGTGACCCGTCCGGTGGATAAAATAAGCGCCGTAGCCGCCCGCCTCGATGACGCCGCGGACGATCCCGTCCACCTCGGACAGCGTGACGCCCGGACGGACGGCCGCGATGCCGGCAAGATGCGCTTCCTTGACCAGCTCGTAAACGGCGCGCTGCTCCTCGGACGGCTCCCCGACGCTGAATGTACGCGTCATATCGGAGCAATAGCGGTTCAGCTTGCCGCCGGTGTCGACGATGACGAAATCGCCTTTGCGGACGATCGACGCCCCCGGCGAATGATGCGGATTCGCCCCGTTCGCTCCTGCGGCCACCGTCGGGTCGAACGACAGCTCGCGAATGCCTTCGCGCTTCCATAGCGCCAGCAGCTCCTCCAACAGTTCCGCCTCGCTGCGGCCTTCGCGAATAAGCGGAGCGAACGATTCCATGACCCGGTTCAGAACGGCGGCGGAATCCCGAATGCGGTCCAATTCGTAGCCGTCCTTCACCTGCCGCAGCGCCCCCAGCAAGGACGCCCCGCCGCTCCACCGGACATCGGGCAGGTGCCGCATCAAGCCCAGCAAGTGGCCGCTCGGCCATTCTTCGTCAACGACCACGCTTTGTGCGGCAGTCAGCTTTCGTGCGAGCAGGGCGGCGGCATCTTCCCCGTCGCGCCAATAAACGGTGTCCAGCCCGACCGCATCGAGCTCGCCGCGGTGCAAATCGGGGGCAATCACTACGGGAGTCTCTTCGCGCTGGACAACCAAGGCAAGCAGACGCTCGTGCGCCTCGATCCAGACGCCGGTAAAGTAAAAAAAATTCGCTGCGGAGGCGACGATGACCGCATCGCTCCCGCTTTGCCCCAGCCGTTTCTGAAGCTTGCGAATCCTTTCCAGATAAGGGGGATTGTGCATGATCATTTTCCTTTCCAAGGGAGAATGCCTTTCGCTTCGCTTTAGGCCGGCAAAGCCGAGCGCTTATTTTAACTTATTCGGCATTAGGCGGCGGCTATCCTCTATTTGCTTGCTTCCGGGCCGACCACACCGTCCAACGATCTCTTTCCACAATATCGCGATCGCGTTCCGGAATGAGAGCACGTAGACGGACTATCAGCGTCCGGATCTCTTCGTCCGACAATTCGTGCAAAATGGAGCGGCCGCGCCGCGTCTCCAGGTCGTCCGCAAGCTCCCCAAACCTTCTATACGTATTGCGCGTTTCCCAAAATCTCGCCTCGTTAACATGCCCGAAACCCGCTTCTTTCATTGCGTTTACAACCGTTTCCGAGGAGTGTCTTCGCGATGTTTCTATGTGCGCGAGACGAGGAAAAAGCTCGAATATAGCGCCGCGAAAATGATGCTCGCTGCCGGGCAGCAAACAATCTTCGGGGGTCCGGTCTTGTACGATCAGAATGCCTCCCGTCTTCAGCACTCTTCCCGCTTCCCGGAAACACGCATTCAAATCGGACAAATGATGGATGAGCGCCCGTTCGAGCACGATGTCTAAGCTGCCGTCCGGAAGAGGCGTATGCATAGCGTCGCCCGGCAAAAACCGGATATTCGGATAGGCGGAGCAGGCTTCTTTGGCGGTGTCGAGCATGTTGTTCGAAAAATCGATCCCGACCGTTTCCGACGCGCCCAGCTCGGCCATTTTCTTCGTATAAATGCCTCCGCCGCAGCCGATGTCCGCTACGCTTTTCCCTTTAAACGACACGATGCTTTCGAGCAAATCGGCCCACCCTTGGTCGGCGCTCCGCGATGTATACGTATGTCGGTTTTGTTCGGCATGAAAATCGATGGGCATAGCGATCTCCCCTTTGTTTCATTGTATGAAACACGGTTGCATCAAATGAACTATATACACCGATTATACCCCCGGTTGGGAGTCATGTAAATCCGATTATTTGTTTAATTCCGCCCAAGAAAAAGACAGCCCTACCTGCAGGCTGCCCGCTATATTTTACTATTTAGGAGTGCCGCATTATTTGGGCGGAGGCACCGTATCGCCCAAGTCCGGAACGGCTTTGAATTCGATATTCGCCGATTCCGTTCCGTCCAGCTCGAAAACGACAATTTCATTTTCCCCTTGACGAAGCAGAGGAGCCGGAACGTACAAGCTTTTTTGCGGTCCCCGGCTCCAATATCGCCCAAGATTAAAGCCGTTTACCCACACGACTCCCTTCGTCCAGCCTTCCAAGTACAAATAAGTGTCCGCGATTTGTTCCGTATGCAGCTTCCCTTTATAGAAGGCCGGAGTCGGTCCGGTCTCGATTCCGCTCCAAGCCAAGCCCGATAAATCGTCAAGCGGAAGCGGACGAATGGTCCAATCGTACAAATACTGATAGCCGAACCGGACGCCTTCGGTAATTCCTTTCGGATCTTTCATGTATGTGCCGTAATTGATTCTGCCCATGTTTTCCACCAAAATGCTAAGCTTCACGCCTTCCTTGGGCACTTCGAAGCTTATTTTCGCATCCCGGTTCCAACGCTCGATTACACCCAAAAAGAGTCCGTCCACAAAAATATGCGCGCGGTCGTGAACGTCCTGCAAGTTCAGTTCGTGCGCGGGTCGAGGTCCGGAAATCCGAGTCTCGTACAAAATAAACCCGTAATTTTGGCCGAGCTTCTCCATCGGTAACGGATAGACGGATTCGACCGGTTCGGACAGGGCATCCAAGCTGGCAAACAATCCCGCTCCCGCGGTCATGGGAATCGGGCCGTACGCCCGCTTCTCCACCGGATCGGGCAATTGAAGGGCGGGAAGCTCCACATACCGGGACAACACCTCCCGCACGGCGTAAAACTTGTCCGTCGGGTCTCCCGCCTCCGTTAGGAGCACGTCATAGTCGTAACTCGTAATCGTAGGCTGATACTGGTCCGGCTCCGGGCAGTTGGCCCCATTCCAGAATCCGAAATTCGTTCCGCCGTGGAACATATAGAAATTGACCGAACCGTCCTGCCGCAGCATCTCCTCCAGTACGGCCGTCACCTGATCGGCGCTCCGCGTATGATGATGCTCGCCCCAGTGATCGAACCACCCGTTCCAAAATTCCATGCACACGACCGGCTCATCGGCTTGATACTCCCGCAGCTTCGCGAACGCCTCCACCGGACGGGAGCCAAAATTCACCGTAGCCAGCACGCCCGGCAGCGTCCCTCCTTGCAGCATCGCGTCCAGCGGACCGTCCGACGTGAACAGCAGCGCGTCGATGCCCCGCTTCAGCAGGCTTTGCCGCAAAAAGTCCAAATACCGCTTATCGTTGCCGTAGCTGCCGTACTCGTTCTCGATCTGCACGGCGATGATCGGCCCGCCGTTGACGGAAAGGAACGGCACCAGCTTCGGCAGCAGCACGTCATAGTAGGCTTCGACGCAGTCTAGGAACGGTTCGTGAAAGCAGCGCAGCTGCATATTCGAATCGGCCAGCAGCCACGCCGGAAGCCCCCCGAACTCCCATTCCGCACATATATAAGGACTTGGCCGGACGATCGCGTACAAGCCCAACTCGTCCGCCAAGCGCAAAAACTGCTCGATATCGGCCATTCCTTCGAAGCAGAACTGACCCGGCTTCGGCTCGTGCACGTTCCAGGCGACGTACGTCTCCACCGTATTGAAGCCGCAGGCTTTCAGCTTCGTTAGCCGGTCCCGCCAATATTCGGGAACCGTGCGAAAATAATGGACCGCCCCGGATAAAATTCTCAGCGGCTTGCCATCATACCAAAATTGACCGTTTTGCGTTTCCAATCGTGCCATGCGCGTCCCGACCTTTCGCTCGTCTTGATTTGGGTTCTCCCGTCCATCATAAAGAACAGGGGGAATTGGCGCCATGCGCATACCGTCCGTTTTTTTGACCATTTGTGCCGGCGTCTCCGGCAGTCTTATAATAAAAAGGTAAAAACAGTTCTTAACATACGGGTGAGACGAATATGGACATCGAGCTGTACTTCCCCAATATGACGAGCACGCTGCAAATTACCGGCTGCGGCTGCGGCGTCAAGCCGCCCGGCTGGTCATTTCCAGCCCACCATCACCACCTCTTCGAGCTGCTCTACTGCTTCGGCGGGGCAGCCGTCCACCATGCGAACGGCCAAGCGGTACCGTTTCGAAAAGGCGACTGGTTCTGGATCAAAGCCGGCGTGAAGCACGGCACCGACAACGACGGCCCGGAGCCGTACACCTTTTTCAATATCCATTTTGATATCGACGACCCAGAGCTGCGCAAAACGTTAAGCTCGGCGGATTTCGGACTGCTGCCCCATGCGGAAGCGGAACAGACCGGACTCCCCGCCCTGGTGGAGCGAATTGAACGGATGATGGCCGACAGTTTGCCGGCGCTGGCGTCGCCGCTCGTCGGCCCGGAGCCGCTGCCGCCGCTGACGCTTCGCCCCGGACAGAAACTGGAGCTGCAGGCCGTCATCCTGCTTATGATCCAGCAGATCGTCGACAGGCTGCCTCAGACGTTCCGGGCGGAGGCGCCCGTTCCGGCACAGCCCCCCGTCACCACCTCGCTGGAGACCGATGTGGCCCACCGGATCGAGGAGCGTCTGCGGCTGATGGCGCTCGGTTTGGCTGGCAATTCGATCGAGAGCATCGCCCGGGAACTGCATATGAGCCGCAGCCAGTGTACGAAGACGTTTACGAAAGTGTACGGCGTTTCACCCCGCGGCTACGTCAGCCGTCTGGTAACGAACCGGGCGAAGGAGCTGCTCGTGACGACGAGCATGTCCGTGGAGGAAATCGCGTTCGGGCTGGGCTTCCGCTCGGTGAGTCATTTCTCCCGCCAGTTCCGGCGCTGGACCGGGTTATCGCCGCTCCAATACCGGCCGAAAGGCGGATAAACAAGAGTCGGGGCGGCAGCGGTGGCTGTCCGTCGGGTATGCCATGAAAGATGAAAAACCGAGATGTCCGGAAGGGCTGAAGCACGCGCTCAGCCCTATTTTCCGTTTGCTTCGTCGGCGAAAGCTAGGTTTGGTCCCATGCGCATTCCCGTCGCGGTGCTCCTTAAGTTTCATATTTCCTGATAATTCGACAAAATTTGACGTGGTTCATAGAATCCACCAAGAAAATATTGTATACTGATTGAAGATTCGACAACTAATGCCGATACATAAAAGGACGGCCGATTCCGGCACCCGTTATATATTTTACCTTGCGAGGGGTGTAGCAAGTAGCATGATTCAAAAAAACGCAAAAGTGTTTGCTTTAGGCCATCTCATTTTCCCGGTAGTGCTGCTGCTCCTCTTCCTGAATCAGACTCAATTCGTGCTGCTTGCACTTGCGGTTTTATCGTTTTTGTTCACGTCTTTTCTCATCCACAGAGCTTATGTCGTCGGCGATTTGAGCCAGATGCTGCGCATGCCGGGACTGGCCGTCATCGTGTTCATCGACATGGCCATCGTCACCGTCGTTTACGTGCTGCCGAGTTGGAGCCCGGGCGTCAATCCGACGTGGCTGCTGCTGTTTCTATTGCCTCTTTACGCCTCCGAGCTGGGCAAGCGGACTGCACTTGTCATATGCGGGCTTGCCGTCGCGGAGATTTCGCTGCTCACGCTCGTGCAAGGCGGTTCTTTTTTGTCGCTTAATACGGTCATGAGCCTGCTCGGCATTATCGTCATGATTGTTCTCGTAGGCCGGACGTCGGATAACTTGGTTCGTATGGCCTACTACGATTCGCTGACCGGCTTGCCGAATCGCGCCATGTTCAAGGACAGGCTGACCGCCTTGCTTACCAAACGCGGCTCGCGCCAGAAAGGACTCGCCGTTCTGTTTCTCGATCTGGACCAGTTCAAGCATGTGAACGACACCATGGGACACGAAACCGGAGATGCCCTATTGAAAACGGTTGCAGATCGCATTCGCTCGCGTATCGACAAGGATTCCCTGCTCGCTCGCATGGGTGGCGACGAATTCGCTCTGCTCGCGCCGAATATAACCAGCGCCGACCAAGCGACGCAAATCTGCGGCATTATTTTCGAGAGTTTGAGCGAAGGCATTCTGCTTGGCCCGCACGAAATTTACGCGACAACGAGCATCGGCATCGCGCTGTATCCGACACACGGTACCACCCCGGACATTCTGATGAAAAACGCGGAAGCCGCCATGTACCGCGCCAAGCAGCAAGGCCGCAACCATTACCAGTACTACTTGGCGCCGGAGAAGACGGAAGCGCAGATCGAGCGCTTTGCGATGGAAGCGATGCTGCGCAAGGCGCTGGAGAAGGACGAGCTGCTCGTCTATTACCAGCCGCGGGTAAACACGAAATCGGAAAGCGTCGTCTGTGTGGAAGCTTTGGTCCGGTGGCAGCATCCGACGCTCGGCATCGTCGCCCCGAAAGATTTTATTCCGCTGGCGGAGGAAACCGGCCTCATCGTCCAACTCGGCGAGCAGGTGCTGCGCAAGGCGTGCAAGCAGATCAAGAAATGGCAGGACGAGGGCATGGACGAGCTGTCGGTCAGCGTCAATTTGTCGCCGCTGCAATTCCGCCAGCAGCATCTGCCCGGCGTTATCGCCCGCATTTTGCGGCAGGCCGGCCTGAAACCGCGGTTTCTGGAGCTGGAAATTACGGAGAGCGCGGCCATGCAGAACGTGAACCGGAACATCCTCATGCTGCGCGAGCTGAAGGAGATGGGCGTAAAAATATCGATCGACGACTTCGGCACCGGCTATTCCTCGCTGAGCTATTTGAAAAAATTTCCGATCGACGCCCTCAAGGTCGACCGCTCGTTCATTAGCGGCATCCATGAAGATCCGGACGACGCGGCGATCGTCAACGCCATCATCGCCCTGGCCAAGACGCTGAAGCTGAACGTGACCGCCGAAGGCGTCGAGACGGAATCCCAATACTTATATTTGCAGCAGCACCGCTGCGACGAGGCGCAAGGCTATTTGTTCGGCAAGCCGATGCCCCCGGAAACGTTCGAGGAATGGTACAAGCTGAACATGAGGGAGAAGGACTTGATGTTTTCCCCCGATTTTTGACAGGTTCGTTAACCTCTTCCGTTCATCGTATATTAAAAAGCCGCTTCCCCATTCCGCCTTGCGCGGTAGAGGGGAAGCGGCTTTCGCTTATAAGAGGACTGCATCAACGGCTATACAGCCGGGGTTCTGTTATCCTGTCGGCGGCTGGCACATCCGCCCTGGCAACGCTCCGGAAAGCGCGGCTTCCCCGTCCAAGGTCACGGTATGCGCCCCGTCAAAGAAATAGAGCAGCTTCTCCTTTAACGGCCGCCGCCAGATGTGCTCGATCGCCCTAGCGTACAAGCCAAGCTGAACGGCGTAGCGCTGCTTCAGCAGCTCCAGCCGGTCGCCGTACACCGCATCCGTCTTGAAATCGAGCAGGACGAGCTGTCCGCCCTCCTCGAACAGGCAATCGATCACCCCTTGCACAAGCACGGTCTCGCCGCGCACCGCCTCGCCTGCTCCCGGGTAGGCTTCCTCCGCCGGCAGGGCATAATTGAAGGGCACCTCCCGGTACACCTTCTCCGCCCTCAGCAGCCGGTTCCCGACCGGTCCGCTGAAAAAGGCGGCGATCACGCCGGGATCGATTTCTGCAAGATGCTCGGCCAGCAGCATTTGGCGCGACACCATCCGCTCCATCGTGGTCGCGACGACCGACTCCGTCACTTCCCCGGTTAACGGGATATGCTGCATGACCGCATGGTAAAGCGACCCTCGTTCCGCGGCCGTCATCGCTTTTTTGCCAAGGAAATTCGGCCGCTTGGCCAAGGAAAGCTGCGGAGCTCCGTCCGCCGTGCCGTAAGGCCGCGAATTCTTCCCTTCCGCTCCGCCGGCAAGCGCTCCGACCCAGTCGGCGGAAGCTTGCGTATCGTCGGCGCCGAACGAGCGCTCCGCCAGCCGCTTCAGCTCCGATACCGACGTATTGGAGAACAGGGCAGACGCCTGCTCGAACGGATACGTCCAATCGAACCGACCGTCCAGCAAACGATCGTTTTCCTCCACGTCTCTGCGCTCCACCCGTTCGAGCCGGGTCACCGAATCCAGCCGTTCGTCCGCTACAAAGCCGGCTTCCACAGCTGCGGCCGCTTGCGCGAAGCCGAGCGACGAAACAATGCCGACATCCCATTCGGAGGCTTCGCCGGCCATCGCTTCGGGCGCTTCATATGCCGCATCCTCCTCTGTCCCCGCCCGGAGAATGCGGGCGGCGGGATGGCGCACCAACGCCGGACCGAGCCAATCGAGGTACGTGCGAGCCCGCGCCATCTCGTGCTCGGGCAGGCGCCAGCCGCTTTCCTCCTGTATCCGGCCCCATTTTTGCAGCGCGTCTTCCGCCGATTTGAGCGTACCGACGAGCACGAGCTTTTCTTTGGGGCGCGTCAAAGCGACGTAGAGCACCCGGAACTCCTCGGCGAGCATCTCCATCTTCATCCGCCGCCGGATAGCAAGCATCGGCAGCGTCGGGCACGCCACCCGCAGTGCCGGATCGGTATACATGGGCCCAAAGCCGAGCTCTTTGTGCAGCAGGAACGGATCGTACAGGTCGGTCTGGTTGAACGTTTTGCCCAAACCGGCTGCGAACACGACGGGAAACTCGAGCCCCTTGCTTTTGTGAATCGACATGATGCGGACGACGTCCTCCTGCTCGCCAAGCGCCCTCGCCGCCCCCAGATCGGTCCCGCCGTCGCGCATCCGCTGGACGAAGCGCAAAAACCGGAACAAGCCGCGGAAAGACGTCGCCTCGTACTGGCGGGCCCGGTCGTACAGAGCGCGCAGGTTAGCCTGCCTCTGCGTGCCGCCGGGCATGCCCCCGACGAAATCGTAGTAGCCGGTCTCCCGGTAAATATGCCAGATCAGCTCGGCCAGAGAGCCCTGTTTCGCCTCATCCCGCCAGCGTTCGAGCAGCATCCGGAAACGGACAAGCTTGTCGCGCAGCGCCGGGGTCGCGGGCATAGCGGGCCCTGCCTCTTGGCGGGGCGACTCCGCGCCGTCATATGCCGCCAACCAAGCCAGCACGGCCTCGTAGAACGGCTTACCTCGCCCCACGATGCGAATCTCGGCGAGTTCGGCCGCCGTCAGGCCGAACATCGGGGAGCGCAGCACGGACGCCACCGGAATATCTTGATACGGATTGTCGATGACATGCAGTAGAGACAGCATAATTTCCACTTCGGTAGCGGTAAAATATCCGGTATTCAGATCGCCGTAGCCGGGAATGCCCGCGGCCCTCAGCTCGTCGACAAATACCGGAGCCCACTGGGACGTGGCGCGCAGCAGGATGACGATATCCCGGAATACGATCGGTCTCAGACCGCCCGATCCGCGGTCGTACACCCGAAACGGAGGGTGCCCGTCCATCCCCATGAGCCGGCGTATTTGCGCAGCGACGAACCGGGCTTCCAGTTGAGCCGTTTCCGTCTGCTGCTCCTCCTGCTCGAGACTGGCGGCGGCGGCGCTTGCCGCAGCGGCCGGTCCGGTTGATCCGCTATCGTCGGTTTCGTCCGCATCGTCCCCGGCATACGCGGCCGGCTGCTCGTCCTCGCCTCCGCTTCCCCGGTCGATCAGCACCAGCTCGATCGTCTCGTCGTTCGGACTGTCCGGATAAGACGCCCCGCAGACGAGCATCGCCGCGTCGTCGTATTCCATTTCCCCGACCCGCTCGCTCATAATTTGCCGAAAAATATAGTTGACCCCGTCCACGATTTGCCGGCGGCTGCGGAAGTTGCGGGCCAAGTCGATCTTGCGTCCTCCCTGCGGCTCCTCCTCCGCGGACGGGCCGAACGTTCTATATTTGGCCATAAACAGCCCCGGCTCGGCGAGACGGAACCGGTAGATGCTCTGCTTCACGTCCCCGACCATAAACCGGTTGCCGGGGGCCGGCCGGGCGATGAGAGCTACGATCGCTTCCTGAACCGTATTCGTATCCTGATATTCGTCCAGCAAAATTTCCACAAACTGCTCGCGGTATTGCTCCGCCGCATCCGACGGAAGCAGACGGCCGGGCGCGGAATCGGGGTGGCGCAATATATCGAGGCAATAATGCTCCAGGTCGGCGAAATCGACCAGCCCCTTGGCCGCCTTGGCTCGCTTGTACCGGTCCGCGAAGGCGATCACGATATCGGCCAGCTTGCCTACGACCGGGGCCATCGCGGCCAGTTCCTCCGCGTACTGCTCCGGCGAACGCTCGAACAGCTCCTCGCGGATGTCCGCAAACTGCTTTTTGCACCGGTCGCGAAGCTGCTTGACCCTTTCCTGCAGCGCCTTATCCACGTCTTTGCCGCGGGAGGCGTTCAGCTTGCCGAACGAAGTCGAGCGGAACGATTCGTACAAAGCGTCCCAAGATAAATCGGCCGCCGCCAGCGCTTCGCGGACCTGATGCAGATCGTCCTTCACGTTGTCCGCATACGGCAGCGGTCCGCCCGGACGGCCGCACAGCGCAAGCGCCTCCTCCAGCAAGCTTTCCATGCCCCGCAGCTCCAGACGCACATCCTCCAGCAGCGCGGGCCTCCATGGATCGGCATCGCCGGCGAAAGCGGAAGCGTCCCCCGCCCGCGCGAAGCGCTCCGCCATTTCGGTCAGCCAATGATCCGGCCACGGATGGCTGCGGGAATAATCGTACACCCGCTGCACGAGCCTGAACAGCGCATCGTCGCCGCGCTCGCCGCCAAAGGCGTCCGCCAGCTTCCAGAACGGACCGTCCTCCTCCGCTTGGCCGTACTGTTCCTCCAGCAGATCGCTCAGTTCGTCCTGACGCATCAGCGCGGCTTCCGTCTCATTGGCGATACGGAACGCCGGATCGAGCCGAATCCGCTGATGATGCCTGCGGATGACGTCCAGGCAGAACGAATGCAAGGTCGTTATCGAGGCCCGGTGAATGAGCGCCGCCTGCTTGCGCAAATGCTCGGAATGCGGCTGCTCCGCTAGCCGCTTCTCGATCGCCTCGCGGATGCGTTGACGCATCTCTCCCGCGGCGGCGTTCGTAAACGTCGCCACCAGCAGCTGGTCGACGTCGACGGACTCGCGTTCGTCGGAAATGCGCCGGATAATCCGTTCCACGAGCACGGCCGTCTTGCCGGAGCCCGCCGCCGCCGCCACGAGAATGTCCGAGCCGCGCAGCCTCACCGCCTCCCACTGCTCGTCGGTCCAGGTGCTTCCTTCCGGCTTCGGCAGCCGGGCCGGCCGCTCCCCGGCACCGCCGGTTTCATGCGTCATATCGGGCTTCCCCCTTTCCTCGCTTACGGTTTATCGTTCTCCTTGTTACGGCGCTTCCTCCCCGATTGCCTGCCAAACCGCATCCTTCTCGATCCGGTGCAGCCGGTTGTACCCGTTGCCCTCGAACTGCGGCTCGAACTGGCATACCGGCTTGTACGGGCAAAAGGCGCACGCAAGCCGGGTGCCGGAGCGGGCCGGCTTAATGTCGACGGCGCCGTCGGTAATCTCTTCGCCGATTTGCGCGATCATACCACGAACATGCTTTCTCAATCCGCCCCATTGCCGCTCGGAGACGACGGACGAGTTTTTGTAAAAAGTCCCGTCCGCCTTCAAGGCGACCGGAATGAGCTGCGAATGGCCGTTTCGCTCGCGGAACGAGCCGTCCATCAGCATGACCGTCTCGGGATCGTCCAGGACGAGTCCCTTCATCTTAAATCGCTTCAACAGCTGCGCTTCGGCTTCTTCCGCCGACAAGCCGTTTTTGCGCACGAGCATCGGGTTATGTACGTGGAAGTACAGCACTCCGGCAGGCAGCGAAGGCGTGCCCAGCCATTGTTCGGCATGCGTGATGACGACGTCCAGATAAGTGAGCATTTGCAGCGACATCCCGTAATACACATCCGCAAGCTTGAGCGACGTATCGCTCGATTTGTAGTCGATGACGCGCAGCAGGACGCCCTTGTCGCTGTCCGCCCGGTCGACCCGGTCGATCCGCCCGACAATCTCCATCCGGCAGCCGTTGCCCAGTTCGAACTCCAGCGCCGGCAGCGGCTGGCCCGGCCCGAAGCCGACCTCGAGCCCGATCGGCACGAAATGCCCTTGGCGAGCATGCACGCCGAGCACGATCGAAGCCCGTCCGACGATTTGCTTCAGCTTGCGTGCAATATAGCCGTACCGTCGGGAACTGAGCAAAATTTCGCCCTGAAGCCGGGGGGCCAGCTCGTCCACCGCCTGGGAGGCGCGATCCAAGCATTGCTCCGCAGTGAGCGAACCCCATTCCGCTCCCTCGCGCTGCAGCTCCAGAGCCACTTTGCTAAGCGCGGCGTGGAACAGCTGACCGATATCCGGCGCGTCCAGCCGGTAGACGTGCCGTTCGCTCAGCCTTAGCCCGTGCGAGGCAAACTGCGAAAACGGACACGACGCGAAGCGTTCCATCCGCGATACGCTTGCCCGCAGCAGCTCGCCGTACAGTTCGCGGCTGAGCCGTTCCGGCAGCCGCGGCTCGCCGTTACGATAAGTTAGCGATTGCAGCGTACGACCCAGCTTCTCCCGCCATTCGGGTCGCGAGCACAGCCAATTGTAAACGTCCCACCACGTATCGGCCATCGGGACGCCGCGCATCCACTGGCGCAGCTGCACGGCCAGATGGGATATCGCCCGGTCGGGATGAGCGGCGTATTCGAACGGATCGTCTCCGGCGGACGAATCGGGATATTCCGGATCGGTAAGCAGCAGCCGTTCGCGAAGGTCCGGGAACATCGTCTTCAACCGTTTGACGATCTCCGAAGGCAGCAGCGATTTCCCTTCCTCGTCGGCGAGCGGGTAGCTGACCCACAGCGAATCGGATGGGGCCGCCAGCGTCGTATAGATGAGGAAAGACTCGTCCAGCAGCTTGCGCCTGCCTCCCTCGGCCAGCTCCAGACCGGCTTCCGCCAGCCGGTCCCGCTCCGGCTCGGACAGCACGCCGCTCTCCTGCGGCCTTGCGGGGATCACGCCGTCGTTCGCGCCGAGCACGAAGATGCGGCGCACGGCCCCGGAGCGCGTCCGGTCCATCGTGCCGATCAGCACGGAGTCGAGCGAAGGCGGGACGAGGCCAAGTCTGATGCTGTCCAGACCGGCTTCGACGATTCCGGTAAAACGGTCCTCCGCCATCGTCCCGTCGCCCATCATCTCGACGATCTGGTCGAGCAGGTCGATAACGCTGCCCCAAATTTGCGTATGCTCGCGCGCTTTCTCCGGCTCGCCCTTCTCCAGACATTCCCTTCCCCAGCTCTCCAGCCGTTCGGGCACCTTCGTCCGCTCCAGGAAAAGGTACAGCGCCTCGGCCATGCCGCGAACCGTCTTCGCCTCGCGCAAGCCCGCCGACAGCTTCTCCAGCGGAGCGGCGATCATGCGGCGCAGCCGGTCCATCTCGGCGTAAAACGATTCGTCCGGTCCTCTTGCCGCCCCTTCCTGCACATCGTCCAGCATCGAGCCTACCCGGTACATCCACGGACGCTTCTCGGTCCAGCGGGAGCCGTGAATGCCGGCGGCCAGCACGTAATTTTCCAGCCTGCACAGCGCGTCCCGGAGCGACCCGTCGTCTTCCTCGCCGATCGCGGACTCGAGCGGGAACAACAGCTCGGTCTTGACGCAGCGGAATACGGCGTCGTTGCCCCAACGCCCGGCCACGACCTCAAGCGCCGAACGGATCAGCTCGACGACCGGATGATGCAGCACGTCGCGCTTCTGATCGAGGAAAAACGGGATGCCGTAGTCGGTAAACGTAACGGCCAGCAAATCGCCGTACGACTCCAGCCCCCGGACCATCACCGCCATATCCCGCCAGCGGAAACCCTCATCACGAGCCAGCCGGAGTATTTCGCGCGCCGTCCCTTCGGCTTCGGCTCTACGGTTTACCGCAGCGGCCAGCACGATTTCGTTGCCCGCCGGTCCCGTATACGGCTTGCCGGTGCGATACTCGAACGAACGCTCCAGATGGGCAAGCTGCGGACTGTCCGCAAACCGACGCGGCCTTCCTTCCAACAAGACGACCGGTTCCTCCGCAATCCGCAGCTCCTCGGCAAGCCGCTTCAGCCGGACAAGCGTGCGCGCTGTCGGGTGAAACAAGCCCAGTTCGTCCGGCGTATCCGTCGAATCGTATTCGCGGTCGACGCACAAGGTGACGGACACTTGCCTGCTGCAGCGCATAAGCTCGCCGAGCACCTGCATCTCCTGCGGCGTAAAACCGAAGAAGCCGTCTACCCACACCACCGCATCGCGAATAAACGCCGATTCCGGCATGAGCTGGGCCATGTGCGTCAGCAGGTGCTCGGAATCGAGATAATGGTTGGACAACTGGTCCTCGAAGCGCTTGTACAGCAGCAGCAGGTCGTGCAGCTTGTCCGTCGGCAGCGCGTAGGGCCCGCCCGGCTCCTGTCGGCGTTCGGCCTCGCGGACGAACTGCTCGAGACGCTGCGGGTCGATGTTGCATCTGCGGAACTCGCTGTACATCCGGTTCAGATTGTCGATAAAGCCGCTCTGCCCGGAGGAAGCGCGAAACTGCCGCAGCTCTCCGCCGTGCTTGTGCAGCAAATCGTACAGCAGCATTTTTTTGCCACTGTCGTCAATGTGAATACGCGCCGTTCCCCCTGCTTCCTGCATGACCCGGAAGGCGAGCCGGCGAAAGCTGAGCACCTGGGCGCGAATCGTCCCTCCCAAGCCTGGCGTCGAGACGAGGGCATGATCCGCCTGAAAGGTCGCTTGCTCGGGCACGAGCAGCACCAGCGGGGGGCCCTCCGGCTCCCGCCGCAAAATATCCCTGATTTCCTCCAGACAGCGTTCCGTCTTCCCGCTGCCGGTGCGTCCAAGTATGTATCGTATAGCCATAAGGCCTCCTGTACGAAAACAAACGTTCTTATTTGCCATTGTAGCACAATTCGCATCGGCTGTCCGCCATGGCAAAAACAGGAAAAAGGGAGTTCGCCGCCAACAGCGGCTCTCCCTTTTTGTCCCGACTTGCATGAAGGTTTGTTTCTTTATACTTGCTTGGCGACGTTGGCCGGTACATCCGCGCCCGTCTCCGGCTTCGCTGCTTCTCCGCCCTGACCCGGCATCCGGTTGGACGTACGAAGCGGAATTTCCTTCAGGAAAATAACCAGCACCAGCGCCACGAGCAGCAAGGCCGCTCCGGACAAAAACACCGTCGTCAGCGCGGAGCTCAACGCATCGCGCAGCATATCGATCATCTTGGTCAGAATCGGTTGAGCGGCATCGGGCAGCGTATGGCGCAATTGCTCAAGCCGCGGCTGATCGAGCAGCATTTCCGGATTTTGGAATGCCGCCAGCTGTTCGGCTACCTTCGGATCGACCTTCGTCAGATCGACGCCTGCCCCGGAGCCGATCGCCGACTTCAGATTGTTTTTCAAGCTGGTAGCCATAATCGTGCCCATGACCGCAATCCCGATCGTGCCGCCCATATTCCGGAACAACTGAGAAGAAGCGGTTGCTACGCCCAATTGGTCGGGGCGGACTGCATTTTGCACGGTCAGCGAGAAGACCGGCATGCCCAGGCCGAGACCCAGACCGAATACGATCATGCTGATTACCGCCAGCCATATACTGTTCATGAAAGCCATCAGTACCATCCCGGCCAGCATGATCGGCATGCCCAGCATGGCATAACGCTTGTATTTGCCCGATTTCGTAATCCATCTGCCCGTGAACGAGCTGATGATGACCATGCTGATCGACATCGGCATCGTCACATAACCGGAATAAGTCGGCGATACGCCCTGCACCCCTTGCACGAAAAACGGTAAGTAAATCATCGCGCCCATCATGCCGGCGTTCATCAGAAACCCGGTCAGGTTGGAGATCGTTACGATGCTATTCTTAAACAGCGAAAGCGGCAGTACCGGACTTTTCACTTTGGTCTCAATTACCAGGAAAATAAGGAGCGCCACGATAGCTGCGGCGAACAAGCCGATAATTTGCTGCGAGCCCCAGGCGTATTTCGTGCCTGCCCAAGAAAAGCCGACCAGCAGCGGAACGATCGTCAAGGTCAGGAACAACGAGCCCCAATAGTCGATCGATTCGGCCTGCTTCTTATCCACCTTCGGAAACAGCGCCAAAATCAGGATGAACGCGACGATGCCGACAGGAAGGAATATCCAGAATACCCATTCCCAGTCCATATGGTCGACAATCCAACCGCCGAGCGTAGGGCCGATGACGCTGGAAAAACCGAATACGGCCATCATGACGCCGGTCCATTTGCCCCGCTCGCGCGGAGGAAACAAGTCTCCCACGGCCGTGAATGCGGACGCCATAATAATACCGGCCCCGATCCCCTGAATGCCGCGGTACGTAATCAATTGAAAAATATCTTTGGAAAAGCCGGTCAAAAACGCCCCGATAATAAAGAATACAATACCGGCCAGTATAAACGGCTTACGTCCGTAAATGTCCGAAAGCTTGCCGACCAATACGGTCGAGATGGTCGAGGTCAGCATGTAGATCGTGATGACCCACGTGTAATAATCCATGCCCCCGAGAATGGCAATGATGCGAGGCATAGCCGTGCTGACAATCGTCTGATTGATCGCGGCAAAAAACATTGCGGCGATGATCGCGACCATGATGGTCATTTTGCGTTTGTGCGTTAAATGTTCCACGTGTTTTCTACTCCTTTTCCAGTTGATCCATGTGCTCCAGCATAATCGTAAAAATGCGTTTCAAATGCTCGACGTCTTCTTTGGGCAGCCCTTGGAAAAGCAGGGAAATCAGTTCTCTTTGTTTGTTCAGCAGCTGCTCCAAGACGTCCTTGCCCTCTTGCGTGATGCTCAAATACACGACCCTGCGATCGTCCTCACTCCTTTGCCTTTCAAGCAGCTGCCTGGCGATCAATTTGTCCGCCAGTCCGGTAATGGCCCCGGACGTCACGCACAGCGTTTCCGCCAAGTCGGCCGCTTTCTGGGGTCCCTTTGCGTTCAGAATATAAAGTGTACGGAAGTGCGTCATCGTAAAACTGTCGCTCATCCGTCGATTCCACTCGTGGGTCATCTTTTTAACCAAGCTTTTGAACATGCTGCTCAGCTCCAGCAGCTCGTTGCCGGTCTCAGGCATCACGCACCCCCCAATACTTGAATCATTTAATAGTTTAGCACTAAACGTTTTAGGAATAAACTAAGTGCTAGTGTACCTCATCCTCCGACGCGCAGTCAATCCTGCGAATGCCGCCAAAAAAGTGGAAAAAGGCCCATTCTCGATGAATGAGCCGATAAATGTTGGTTTTAATTTATCCATACTCCCGTTTTCGTATGTGTCCGATTGTTGTTGCCCTTACGACGACGGAAGTTCAAGCTGTACATTCAGCTCCAGCCGATATTCCACAGCTTCTCCGGGCGCAAGTTCGGGCAGTCCGCCCCGGTCGCGGATAACAGCCTCCCGTCCGCCTACGACGCAGTTGGACGGCTCCAGACCGAGCACATGATCGCCCTCCCCGGGCATGCGCCACTGCACGAGCAGCGGCAGCGTATCGGCGGACCAGCGCAGCGTTACGGCAACCGGACCGGCAGCGCCGTTGGCGGGGAACGCACGGTTATGTATGCTTACTTCGGCCATTCCTGCCTCATCCTTCGCCTCCGGGCGAAGCCGGTGGTAGTACACCCGTTCCTCCGCTTGCGCATCCGGAGCTTGCCAGCGGTCGTAACCCTCGACGGGCGTTCCCTCCTCCTTGGGGGCAAGCTCGGCTGCCGGAAACCGGACCTCCGTCTGTTCCCCGAGCAGCGGAAAACCGAAATTGAAATGGTACAGCATCAGATGAGGCGCCGACCGGAAACCGCGGTTTTCCACGCGATCGCGGATGACGATCCGATTCTCCCCAAGAAACGAGCTGATTTCCCGGATCAGCCGCAAATGGCCTCCGAATATGGCCGTCTCCTCCACAATGCCCGATACGCGCAGCTCCAGCTCGTCCCCCGACCAATGCTCCCCGGCGGCGATATGGGACGCGGGCGTATGGTGGACGCGGCCGTGCAGGCCATAGCGGCCGTGGGCGTCCGAGCCCGGCGAGCCGACATGCGCAAGCCCGCATGTCATCAGCAGACCTCCGGAGGCGGTGCGCAGCCAATCCGCCCCTTCGGGCCCGTAATACATCGGGTGGACATTCCCGTTAGGAGCTTGCCAGGAAAGCGGTACCCCGCCCAGCTCGGCGAGCGAAATATCCAGCCCTTTTTGCGGCGTTACGTCGTAAGCCAAGCCGGAGCCGGTACGCACCCGGATAACCTCGACTCCGGTTTCCTTGCCGTCGGCATGCTTCAGCCGGGTTACCCCGCCGATCTGCCGGATGTCCCCAACCCGTGCTTCCAGTTCTCGGCGCGTCCATGTTTTGCCGTATAACTTCACCGTATTTCTCCTCTCTTTGCGGGAAAAGGACGTGACGGCGCATTCGAGACCGCAGCCGCGCCGCCAAGCGACAACGGCCGCCCCGGGAGCCAAACGTGCCTGCACGCCCTCGCGGCTCGGGGGTTATACCTTGCGCGGGAAAGTCGTCGACTGCCTGACGATCAGCTCCGGCTTCAGGACGATGCGCCGCTTCGTTTTCTTTTCTCCCCGGACTTCCTGAATAATAAGATCCATGACTTGCCGCCCCATCGCGGCGATCGGCTGGGCGACTGTCGTCAGCGGGGGATCGACGATACCCGCCAACAGCGTATTGTCGAAGCCGATGACGGACAAATCCCACGGGATAGATAGGCGCAGCTCCTTAGCCGCCTGCACGACACCGATGGCGAGTAGATCGTTGCTGGCGAATACCGCGGTAGGCGACCGGTCCGACCTCAGCATCTCCAGCGCGTGTTTCCGCCCTGCTTCGACCGAAGAGACGCTTTCGACGACGAACTGCTTGTCGGCGTCGATTCCGGCCTCGTTCAGCGCGTACCGGTACCCCCTTACCCTCTCCCGGCTCGTCGCCAGGCTCAAATCCTCGGTCAGGACGGCGATATGCCGGTGGCCGAGCCCGGTCAGATGGGAAGCCGCCAAATAGCCGCCCAGAAAGTCGTCAACCTTGACGCTGTCCGCCTCCAGCGACGCCATTTCGCGCGTTACGACGGCGACGGGTATCTTCTGCCTGACCAGATTCCCGATCCCTTCTTCGTCGCTGATGCCCGTCGATATAATAATGCCGTCTACGCGCTTCTGGCGCAAGAACGTAATATAATCGTTTTCCCTGCGCGGCTTGTTGTCCGTACTGCACATGACTAGATTGAAACCGAGCTCGCGGCCGCGATCCTCGACGGTTCGGGCGATTTCCGCATAAAGCGGATTGGCCAGATCGGGAATGAGCAGGCCGATCGTAAACGTGCTTTTGCCGGTCAGAGCGGAAGCGACGACGCTCGGCTGATAATCCATCTCCTGCATGATCTCGTTGACCCGCTCTCTCGTCTCGGTGCTGATCCGACCCGTCCCGTTGATGACCTTCGAGACGGTGGCGATCGAGACGCCAGCCGCTTTGGCAATGTCATAAATGGTTGTTTTCATGTCATGTTCTCTCCCAGAACGGTCCCTCATCAGGTCGTTTTTGACTTCATTATAGCATTTTTCTGAAAGAAACAGCACTTTTTTTGAGGAAACGTAGTTTCTTCTCCGAATATATAACATATTATGTTATATATAAATCAATTTTTATCCAAATTTAGAGGAACAGACTCGATTTGCTCATGGCGGAAAAAAGTCGTGGAAGGACCCGGAAGTCGGATATTACGTAAACGCATATCACGGAATGCACGGAAGCGAGGGCGGTGCGAGGAGCAAGGAGAGGACGGTATGTGGAACGAGGCGAGGACCGTACGTACTTGTCGGCAAAGGAAAAACCGCCGCTTCCCAATGGATGCGACGGCTGTTCCATACAACTGCTCAGTCGGCTTGGCTGTCCGCCGGCGTCACCGCCGCCCGAAGCTCCTGTTCCAGCTCCTCCGCGTACTCCCGAACCTGATTGTCGCTATAACTCAATCGTTCGGCCATCACCCCGATGACGCCGTCCTTCCAGCGACGCACCGCGTCGATATCGAACAGCAACGCCCCGGTCCGCCGGATGAAGAAATCGACGGGCTTTACCGTCATCTCCTGCTCGATGCCGTACAAGAGGGCGGCATACACCTCTGCCGGCAGCCCATGCAAAGCCGCTGTCCCTTGCAGCCCCCCGATGCGCTCGTACACGGCCGCGACGTTCGTGCCGTAGCGCCGCGTCAGCCGTTCGGCCACCCCGCGCGCAAGGCCGAGCCGTTCGCCCTGCTCGGTCATGCGCCTGACAAAGCCGGCGAACTGCGCCGAGCCGCCGACATCGCCGCCGGCAACGGGCAACGTTCTCGTCGAGCTCGGGGCAAACGGACCGCCCCCTTCCGCCCGAAGGTCCTTGTCGAGCATATCCGTCACCGTCTCGGCCATCTTGCGGTACCCGGTCAGCTTACCGCCGGCGATCGTCAGCAGGCCCGACGGCGAACGAAATATTTCGTCACGCCGCGACACTTCCGAAGGCGGCTTGCCCTCCTCGTAAATAAGCGGCCGTACTCCCGCCCAGCTTGCCTCCACGTCGGCAGCCGTCAGCTTCATCTCCGGAAACATAAAATTGCTGGCCGCCACCACGTAATCCCGATCCTCGGCGGTCATGCGCGGATGGGCCGTATCCCCCGAGTAATCGGTATCCGTCGTACCGACATAGGTTTTGCCGTCGCGCGGAATGGCGAATATCATCCGGCCGTCGGGCGCATCGAAATAGACCGCCTGGCGCAGCGGGAACCGCTTGCCGTCAAACACGAGATGGATGCCCTTCGTAAGCCGCAGCGTTTTGCCGTGCTTGGAACGGTCCAGCTCGCGCAGCGTATCGACCCACGGCCCCGTGGCGTTGACCACCTTGCGCGCCCGGATCGTGAACGTTGCCCCGCCGATCCTATCCCGTGCCTTGACCCCGACCAGCTTGCCGTCCTCGTACAAAAGCTCCTCCGCCTTCACATAGTTGACGGCGTCCGCTCCGGCCTCCACCGCCTTCTTGACTACCTCGATCGTCAGGCGCGCATCGTCCGTGCGGTACTCCACATAATAGCCGCCGCCCTTCAAGCCTTCCCGCTTCAACAGCGGCTCCTTGTCCAGCGTCTCCCGGGCGTTAAGCATCGTTCGCCGCTCCCCGCGCTTCACGCCGGCCAGAAAATCGTACACCCTGAGTCCGATCGACGTGGTGAACTTCCCGAACGTACCGCCCGCATAAAGCGGCAGCAGCATCCATTCCGGCGTCGTCACATGCGGCCCGTTCTCGTAAACGACGCTGCGCTCCTTCCCGACCTCGGCCACCATCTTCACCTCGAACTGCTTCAAATACCGCAGCCCTCCGTGGACCAGCTTCGTCGAACGGCTGGAGGTGCCGGCCGCGAAGTCCTGCATATCGATCAGCGCCGTCTTCATCCCCCGCGTTTGCGCATCCAGCGCGATCCCCGCGCCCGTAATGCCTCCGCCGATAATCAACGCATCGTACACGCCGCTCTCCATCTTGCTCATCGTATGTTGACGCTCCGCGCCGGAAAATCGCTGCTCCATCTCCAAGTCCCTTCTCTCTGTAAAAGGTCAAAAAAACCACAAACATCTAGACCGCGCCTGTCGCGCGACCGAGAACGTTCGTGGTTTCTCCTAATCTCCAACCAACTTATTAACTTATAACATAATTATAGCATGCCAACCCGTATTTCAAAAGCCCATCTTTCCACAAAATTCGCCAATCTTTCAAATGAACGGATCTGCCTACTTGAACGCCATTGCCGCATGGACCGCTTTCTGCCAACCGGCGTACAAGCTTTTCCGTTCCTCGGGGTCCATCACCGGGCGGAACGCCCGGTCCAGCTTCCAGCCGTCTGCAATCTCCTGCTTATCCTGCCAGTAGCCGACCGCCAGGCCGGCCAAATAAGCGGCGCCGAGCGCCGTCGTCTCATTAACGACCGGCCGTTCCACGCGCGTATTCAGCAGATCGCTTTGGAATTGCATCAGAAAATCGTTGCGGACAGCTCCGCCGTCGACGCGCAGCCCTTTAAGCTGCAGTCCGGAATCCCGCTCCATCGCATCGAGCACATCTTTGCTTTGATAGGCCAAAGACTCCAGGGTGGCGCGGATAAAATGCTCCTTCGAGCTTCCCCGGGTCAATCCGAACACCGCGCCCCGCGTGTCGCTGTCCCAATAAGGCGTCCCCAAGCCCACGAAGGCCGGCACGACATACACCCCGCCCGAAGACGTCACCCGGGTCGCGTACGTTTCGCTGTCCGCCGCCGATTGCAGCATCCGCATTCCGTCGCGCAGCCATTGCAGCGCAGAGCCCGCCACAAACACGCTGCCCTCCAGCGCGTATTCGATCCGGCCGCCGACGCCCCAGGCGATCGTCGTTAGCAGACCGTTTTGCGACGCGATCGCCTTGTCCCCCGTGTTCATCAGCATAAAGCAGCCGGTGCCGTACGTATTTTTCGCCATCCCGCTATCGAAGCAAGCCTGCCCGAACAGCGCCGCCTGCTGGTCGCCGGCGATTCCCGCGATGCGCACCCGCCTGCCGAAAAAGTGATGCTCCACCGTCTCGGCATACACTTCCGAGGAAGGTCGCACCTCCGGCAGCATGGCGCGAGGAATATCCAGAACCGCCAATAGCTCCTCGTCCCAGCGCAGCTCGTGAATGTTGTAGATCAACGTTCGCGACGCGTTGGAATAATCCGTGACGTGGGCTTTGCCGCCGCTCAGCTTCCAGACGAGCCAGGAATCGATCGTCCCGAACAGCAGCTCGCCGCGTTCCGCCTTCTCGCGTGCGCCCTCGACATGGTCGAGCAGCCATTTGATTTTCGTCCCGGAGAAGTAAGCGTCGATCAGCAGCCCCGTCTTCCGCCGGAACCGCTCCTCGTGCCCCTGCCGCTTCAGCTCGTCGCATATATCGCTCGTTTGCCTCGACTGCCAGACGATCGCGTTGTGAATGGGCCGGCCCGTCTGCCGGTCCCACACGACCGTCGTCTCCCGCTGGTTCGTGATGCCGATTGCTTCAACCTGCTCGGCGTTTACACCTGCCTTCGACAACGCTGCAGCGATCACACCCAGCACGGAAACCCAAATTTCGTTGGCGTCGTGCTCGACCCAGCCCGGACGCGGGAAATGCTGCCCGATTTCCTGCTGCGCCGAGCTTACTGCGCGCCCGCGTTCGTCGAACAGGATCGCCCGCGAGCTGGTCGTGCCCTGATCGATCGCCAGCACGTATTGCTGCGTCATGTTCGTTCCTCCTTGCTCCCATAAAACTCGAAATGTCTCCACAGCTCCGGATTCGATGTCGTGACGGCGGACGCCCCGGCCTGCAGAGCCTGCTCCACATCGCTCGCCGTGCGGATCAGACCGCCGGCGAATATCGGGATGCCCGTTCGGTCGTATACTTCCGTAATCATATGCGGAATGACGCCAGGCAGCACCTCGATATAATCCGGTTTTGTCCGCTCGAACAGAGCGTAGCTTTTTTCCAGCGCATTCGTGTCCAGCAAAAACAGCCGTTGAATCGCTATAAGTCCATTCTGCTTCGTCTTCGTAATGACGCCGGTTCTGGTCGAGACGAGCCCCGCCGGGCGGATGACCTGGCATAAATATTCCGCCGCGCTCTCGTCGTTTTTCAGTCCTTCGATTAAATCGGCGTGAAGCAGCGGTTTTTTCCCGTGAGTCTTCGCCAGTTTGACGATCGATTGGAGTTGGCTGATATGCGTATCCAAAATAACGATATATTCGTAGGACAGCTTCATCAGTTTTTCGAGATCCTTGATTTTGCGTGCCGCCGGCAGCACGATCTGGTTGTGAAAAGTCACGCCGGTTCTCCTCTCCGACCTAGTACAAAGTCAGACCTTAAACCGTATTCGTGGAATGGACGAATCCCTTGCACCCCAAGGGATTGGGCCTTTCCGAATACACAGAATTAGCTCTGACTTTGTACTTGTCATGAAACCATACTGCCTTCATTATAGCTCACGAAGCCGCGAGGATTCCAAGAAGACTTTTAATATTGGGTCAGCGTATTGGTGCAACTGATTACCGTAATAATCAGAGCGTTGATGATGCCGGCCAAATACGGGTTTTTGGTCGAGCGATACAATTTCCGCGAGATGATCGCGGCCACCGGCAATATGATAATGATCGGGAACAGCCATATTTCCACGATGGTGGACACTTTGGTAAAAAAGACGAATCCCGTAGTAAAAAATTTCGTGTACTGGATGACGACGATCACGATCGCGCCGAGTCCGTTGAACAGAGCGAGCAGCGCGGTGTTGATCCATTCCTTTTTGCCAACGTAGTTGAAGCAGTTGATCGCGATCGAGTTAATAATATAGAACAGCAGGAAAAACGGCAAATATTTCAGCGAAATCATGATTTTATCCGGGGTAAACGCTTTAACGGCGATAACCCACGCACGGAAATCGGTTTTGAACAGGTAGTCGGCGATAAAGACGAGACCGAAGGAGGCCACGGTTACAAGCAGCGCCAGACCGACCGTTTTGCACAAATTCCGGAAGCTGATCACGATGCCGGCTTCCCGTAAATTCAAGCCTTGCTTTTTGGCGAAAAACTGGTACGACAGTAGCAGTATCAGCAAGGAAACGACGCCGCTCACCACACACCAGACGCCGATGTAAAAGACGGGCGCCTGCGTGAAAAAGGCCGGGCGCGCTTTGTTGGCCCAGGTGAACAGCGCCATGTAGCTGTAGCCGGAAACGATCGCACTGACGACGAGCCCTCCCCAAAACCACGCTCTCCCCACGCCGACAGGAGCCCGCGAAATGGCCGCTTCTTGGGTCGCTCTGAGCGAGGCGAAGGTTGCCGTATTCAGCATCGCCTTCGTAAAGCTGACGATAAACATGCCGAAGCCGATCAAGCCGAGCAGGTTGAAAAACGTCTTAAATTGCCAAATTTGACTCGTCGGGGCGATCGGATTCGGCGCTCCCAACGTTTGCTCGAAAAACTCGATGCCGTACGAGGCGACATCGCCCGAGAAATGGTTCCACGGATGGTTCTGCGCCGGATTATAAATGATGCGCTGCGCGGATTTGCCGTCGATGACTTGTTTATACGTCGTATAGCTGGTGCGCTTCTCGCCCCCGGCCTCCGTGGAGCCGAAATGCAGGAACGACTGGGCGTTGTCGGTCGTGATGAAATCGCGCGGCGACGTAGTGCTGCCGTCCGGCAACTTGGTGCGGAAGAAAAATTCGTCGTATTGGCCCGCCACAATGCCGACGTCGCGATTGCCGTACTTGTTGTAATACTTTTGCGTTTTCGCGTCTTTGTAGGTGGCGTCGTTGCCGATCAGCAACACCGAGGAGATCAGATGCTTGCCGCTGCTGTTGTCCTCGTCAATCGCCCAGTTGGCCGCTCTCGCTCCGTTGGAGTGGCCGGTCACGCCGATCCGCGTCTTGTCGACATACGGGAGAGCGGCCATCAGTTCAACCGCGTCGTACATCCCGGTACCGCGATTCGGCCACTCCTTCGCCTCCACCGCATCCGAATTGCCGTGTCCGTACATGTCGATGGACATGACCACGTAGCCGCGACGGGCATATTCGACATAATTCAAATCCTGCATTTCACGGTTATTGTACCAGCCGTGGCTGGTAATAATGCCGGGTGCCGGACGGTCCTTCGTCGCGCTGTCCGGCACGAACAACAGCGCGCTCAGAAGATGGCCGGACGGCGTTTCCCAGCGGAGATCCTTGACGGTAACGCGTCCCCCTGACGTTTGCATCAAAGACGAACCGATCATACTGACCACACACAGGGCCAAAGCCATCGCCAAAAACCGCCAACCTTTTTTGTTCTTCATTGGTGTAACCTCCCCATATAGCCCCATTTTTTTCTGGACGAAAAAAAAGAGACCTCACGAAACCATCCAAAAAAACGGATACAATTCGTGTGATCTCCAATTCTCCACCACAGTTATTAACTTGGCTTTATTATAAGACGGTTTGGAAACGGTGTCAATGTGGTTTCTTTATTCCTTTTATAAGGTCAGATAACGCTATCCTTAATGTATTGGAATCTCCATTGTATAAAACATCGTAAGCAGGGATTTTATTAGCTACAGCCTCGGATGACCCTCCTCCGATTCGTGTGACAACTACTCTCACATCCATGTACGTTTTATATACATAAATGATACAATATCCCAATAATTCTTCCAAGCAATTTCTTATATGGGGATACCCACTCAGTGGGAATTACGTTTGAATGTGTATTGAAAACAGGGTCCGTTCCCGAAATTCCTGGAAATCCGGACCCCAACCAAACCGGTGTGAAATGGATACCGATTTCGACGCTGCCTTCCATCCAACTGTATCCGGAAATCAACCAGGATATCATGGATTACTATGCCGGTAAAAAATATCGTAACTATGTTGAAGAACACGAGATCCAACTTGAGAAGCTGCGCTAGTTTGAAACGACAATGCCTTTGCACCTGCAAACTCATAGTTTCCGTTACAAGCTTGTTTCTCTCGAATTCGGCAGTCTGACAATTATATTCTGGCTTCCCATTTCCAAATCATATTACTAGATCCAGCAGACGGAGCCAGAGAGTAATGAATAATTAAATTTGTGGAATCGGCCTCCACATATTGAATGCCCGATGCATCGGCTGAGGCAGGGAGCAGGTTGTAATAGCTTGGAACACTTCCGAGGCCATGTGGAACAAGGAATTGTACGGCTGATGCGTTTGCGGATTGCGTAGAAGTTCCTTTACGTATTCCCTGTTCCCCCACCGCATAACCGTCATGATCCGATGTTGGAGCTGAGCTTCGTTTGGTCCGCAGGATACCTGATGTGTCTACCCATAGATAAGAAGTAACCCAAGAAGTCGCATCCGTGAATTTAAGAAGAGCTTTGTCCCAAGATCCGAAGATATTAATGCAGCCGTTAGTCCAATAGCTGTCTCTGGTTTGTTGGCCCGCTGTTACTGATTTCATTCTTGCACCGGCTATAAAGACTTCCCCTAAATTTGAAAATATGGTTTGTGCATCGCTCATATAATCGGGAGTTGTCTTAAGTCCGCTTATAAATAATTTCGAACTCTCGGTAACTTCAGCAATTTTCGCTGTAATCGGACCCGATCCGGCAAGCTTGATATATCCGCCTGAAAGGGTCAGCTGCGATTCATTCTTTAAAGTTATGGCATATGTTCCCGATTGCGCGTTATCTCCATAGTAATTCCAAGTGTAAAAACCAAGGACATTGATTAAACTTCCATTTGTTACATACATCAGCGGCCCTCTGGACTCCTCCGTAGCGCAGCCAATCAAATTTAACCCCACACCACGAAGCCGGAAAATATATTCCGCAGAGTTGCCGGCATTGGACTGAGGCCAAGGACCGATGTAATCCGCCCCGCAAGCGGTAAAACTGGAATAAGATACATTAATTTTCCATGCGGATTTTTGACAGCCCCCCGCCCAGCAAGAGGTAACCGTATGACTTGTGCCGCCTCCCCCTGGTGCATCCGCATCACCACAAATAAATGCCCGATTGACAGTACGGGATGAAACCCTTTCCAAAGTTATCATCCAAGCATTAATGGTATAATAGCCGATATCTGCATTGCGATATTCCATATTTTTTTGTGTCATAAAGTACACCCTCGGAGCAAAAAAGCAATACGAGCTGTTTCTCGGTAAACTGTCCGATCTTTTGATAAATAGACCTTCCAGATGTATATATCGCGCGAAATCTCCATCCGGGGCAAGAACGATAATCGCTGCATCGACATTATAGTTGTCCGAAGAAGCATTTCCCGGTATAAGACGGGTACCCAGACTGGCAAGCGTCGTTGTTGTTTTTTCGATCATCGTTACCTCTGGACCTTCACCAATTAAGGAATCCCCCGTTTCGATAACGAGCGGCGCTGTAATGTTATACTTCCCTTTTGGGAAAAACACAGTGCCTTCCTTGGCGTTAATGGCTTGTTGAATGGCCGCCGTATCGTCGTTCGCTCCGTCGCCTTTTGCTCCGAACCATTTGACGTTAACCGAACCGCTGAAGCTCCGCTTAAATCTAGCACCCATTGAAGAAACGAGTATGGTCCCGCCATTATCAGATGAAGTAGTATCGGTAGCATCATAGTAAAATGGCCCCTCTTTTTCATGTGTGCGGACAAAGTAAACAAGCTCTGCATCAGGCTGTGTGTTGGCTCTAAGTTCGTCTATGGTAGTAGATATCACCAAATTCATTTTCATCAAATCTTTTACTTTTGTACGGTGATCCACCTCGTCAGCGTAGGCTTTGGGAATCGCAGCGTTCATCACCCCAGTGTAAGCGAGCGCAACTCCCGCCATACCTAATGAAGCAAGCAGCTTCCGTCTGCTAATGATTTCTTTGTTGTTGCTCTCTGACCCGTTCTCTGTCCGTTCCACTTTTTGTTCTTCTAACATTGTCCATTCCTCCTGTTTAATTAGCATTAACAGCGCGGTTTATGGTTAAAATATACGTCTTGCTTGTCAGGCCATCTTCAGCCATAGTGACAATCTGCACCGGATTTGCTCCTACCTGCAGCCTAATCGGAAACGCCTGATTGCTTCCGTATACCTGACCTGTTACCGAGATAGAAGCAGCCGGATTATAGGTTGATGCTGTAACCGTCGTATGCTCTACCTCGTGACCCACATAAACTGCATATGTGTATATGTTTTTATCAAATGTGGGCGTTAGACTGCCCTCGCTTACCTCCAAATTTATTAAATCCGCGTTCGTTACACGCACCTCTTCCTCTATGAAAGTCATTTCGTTGCTGTTGAAATTGGCTGTATAAATCTTGTTCAATTCCGGATTGACCACTAAGGCAATCGGGTTCCTGCCCACTGATAAAGTGGTTGTCGTATGAGCTGCTCCGTCAATCACCGTCACGTTGTTACTGTCATAATTCGCGACATAGATCTTGTTAGTAGCCGAATTGATCGCAAGCGCATTAGGACCCGATCCGACTGTGACGGTCGAGATACTATGATCGTACCCGTCAATCACTGTCACTTCGTTGCTGCTCCCGTTTGCAACATAGATTGTCCCCGTCACCTTGTTGACCTCAACCGCATTCGGAGTTTTACCCACAGGTACGGTAGAAGTGCTGCCAGTCGTATCGATCTTGGTGACGGTGTTACTGTAGAAATTTGCGACGTATACGCTGCCGGTTAGCGGATTGATGGCAAGCGCACTAGGACCCTTACCGGCCGGAATGGTAACCGCTGTATGGCTTGTACCGTCGATCATCGTCACATTGTCGCTGTCCACATTGGCTACATAAATTTTATTGTTCGCCATGTTCACGGCCACTGCAAACGGACTTTCGCCGGTTTGTACCGTAACGGTAGCATTCGTAGCCCCATCTATTACGGTCACATTGTTACTGCCTATGTTAGCAATGTAAATCATATTGGTTACCGGGTTCACTGCTACAGCAAACGGCTTTGTTCCGGCTGCCACCGTAATGGTGTTATTCGTCGCGCCGTCGATCACTGTAACGTTATCACTGTCCACGTTGGCCACATAGATTTTATTCGTTACCGGATTTACCGCTAAAGCATACGGGGTAACTCCTACGTTTACAGTGGCAACGACAGTAAAGCCGCCATATGTATGTTCCATCACGGTTACACTATCGCTATCAACATTGGCCGCATAGACCCTGCCGGTTATCGGATTTGACGCTACGGCATGTGGTCCTCTTCCTGTAGTAACAGCCGAGGCAGAAGCTGCTGCCTCCACTTGTAAACTGGCGGGAAGTCCAGCAGTCAGCAAAGTGAAGACGATCACTCCTATACATACAATCCGCGGCAGGAAACGGGATAGCATGTTCATTAAGCATGACTCCTTTCTTTTTTTGATTGTAAATGCTTTCACTTCCTCTACTAAGCTATACCAGACTATCCTTTCACCGCGCCGACTAATTGCCCGTGAATGAAATATTTCTGTACGAACGGGTACACGGCGACAATCGGTAATATCGTCAGCATTAATGCCGCCATTTTCAAATTATCCGGGTGGATCAGCATTTCTCTGTTCACGAGATTTTTCTGCGTCTCCTCATCCACCAAGGCAGCGTTGACCAAGATGTCGCGCAGTTGGTACTGCAACGTCCACATCGACTTGTCGCGAATATATACCATCACGCCGAACCATTCGTTCCAATAGGCCACTGCGCTGAATACAACAAACGCCATCACCATCGGCAGCACAAGCGGTACAATGAGATGTACAAGGATGCGCGGCTCCGAGGCCCCATCCATCTCCGCCGATTCCAACAGCTCCTGCGGAAGCTGCATGATCGAATTGCGAAAGACGATAATATAGAAAACATTAACGACGGCTGGGAAGATCAGCGCCCCGTAGGTGTTGTTTAACCCGATATTGTTCACCAACAAGTAAGTCGGAATCAATCCTCCGCTGAAATACATCGGGATGAGGATGAAGATGAAGATGAACGCTTTACCGGGCAGCCGCTTGTGCGATAGCGCATATCCCGCTGCCATTGAAATGGTAATAACCAGCACCGTATTGACCACCGTTAGAAACACGGTATTGACGATCGTGCGAAGAAATTGCTTATTGTATGCAACCGTTTTGTATGCTTCCCAATTGAAGCCCTTCGGCCACAAGCCAATGTGTCCCGACGATACGGCCTGATAGCTGCTGAACGAGATGGCGATGGCGTTAATAAAAGGAACGAGTATGGTGATGCAGAACATAATAAAAAAGAAGTAATTGAATATCGTAAACACTCTTCCGGATGTCGACCGGTAAATCATTGAGTAAGCCTCCTGTCCTTAGTACAATCCCACTCCGACAATTTTCTTGGACAGCTTATTCGCCGTGATAAGCAGAACAAATCCGAGCAGGCTCTGCACGACACCGATTGCCGTCGTCAGACTGTACTGGGCATTAAGCAAGCCAATTCGATAAATATATGTGCTGATGACATCCGAAACATCGAGGACGAGCGAATTCTGCATCGTAAAGATTCGATCGAAGCCGATCGTAAATACGGTGGACAGCTTCATGAGAAACAAAAGGACGATCATCGGCACCATCGCCGGTAGTGTGATGTGCCACGCTTGGCGAATTCGGTTTGCCCCGTCGATCATCGCCGCTTCATACAAGCTGACATCAATACCGGCAATGACGGCAAAATAAAGAATTGCCGACCAGCCGACATTTTTCCATATATCCGCGAAGACGGCGATACTCCGGAACAAGCTCTCCTCACTCATGAAAAAAATTTGCTTCAAACCAAACCATTCCATCACGTCATTAACGAGCCCTGTCGTCGGCGACAGGATTTGGTAGAATACCCCTGCAACTACAATCCACGAGAGGAAATGAGGGAGGTAGGAAATGGTCTGCACCACCGATTTGAAACGTTTATTCATGATTTCATTCGCAAGCAGGGCAAAACCAATCGGCGCCGTAAATCCGAAGACGATGTCATAGAAATTAATGACGAGCGTATTTCTCATCACTTTCCAGAACATCTCGTCATGCAGGAAATAGGAAATATGCTTAAAGCCGACCCACGGACTTCCCGCAGTACCGAGAAAAGGCGAGTAATCCTGAAAGGCGATGGTGATGCCGTACATCGGGATGTAATTAAAAATGAACAATAAAATCAGTGCCGGCGCTAGCAGCAAGTAAAGGGTAAACCATGTTTTTTTATACATTCGCTTGCTGTGCCTGCCTGTTGTTTTTGATGGGATATCGAGTTGTGCCTCCATGATGGGAATCCTCCTGTTTTCGAAATCATACTGCAGCAACAAGTAGACGAGAGGGGTGCCCGTGTTGGCGGGAACACGGCTCTCTGGAGAGCACCACAGGAACTCCTACCACTCGACTTCCATTACGCCTTTTTTCCGCAATTCATCTTTATGTGCGGTTATATATTTGGTATGCTCATCGAAGATAAAGCCGTATTTCTCTGTGAATTCTTTTACCCTATCGTCAAACTGCCGCATTGTGATTTTGCCCATAATCGCCTCTACCGTTGCCTTGGAGATGAAATCGTTCGCTTCTGGCCCTTTTTTATCCACTTGGTCGGCAACATCTTTAGGGAACTGTTCAAAGTTCCAGAAACCCAGACCGGCCTTTGCAGCCTGATCTGCAACCGCTTTCATGCTATCGAGTATCGTTTTCGTATAATCCGCACCGAGCACTTGCTCCACAGTCGCATCTCCAACTTCCCGGCCGGCAGTGTATCCGGGGATAAGAGCGAGTTGGAGCGACCAGGAACGGCTCGGGTCATTCAGTTTCTCAACAATCGGCGAACGTTTCCCATCCTTGGCCGTATACGTTTCCCCTTCCTTCCCCCAGAAGATAGCTTCACGCAATTGTTCCGTTGCAAACCCTTCGATCACTTTCCATGCACGATCCCGATCCTTCGTTTTACTGGAAATATACAATCCGTGCGAATTAATCGGCAATGATAATTGGGAATACGTATATTTCGGATCTTTCAATACCGATGGATATTTTTTCAACGGGGGAGCGAAGGCGATTTCTTGCGTTACTGTATTGGGATTCGTCTTGCCTTGCTTCAAATTGCGGGCAAAAGGCAACACTTGATTCGCATCGTCGGTAGACATCAGCACATTTTTGTTCACATATTTATCTTGCCATTTGGCAAGATCGTTTACCGCAAATTCCTTGTCGAGAACGCCTTCTTCGTACAACTGCCGCATTAATTCGGTTGCCTCACGGTACTCCGGCAGTTGGAACGTGCTGTATACCTTTCCATCCTGCACGCGCACACTATAAGGCTCTGCTCCGTACATCGTATAAAAAACTATCCCCCCGTAGCTAAGCACTCTCTGCCCGTTAACCCGGTTGGTTAAGACGACGGAATCCGGTTCCGCTTTCTTGATTTTGCGCATTAGATCCGCCCATTCTTCTACAGACTCCGGCCATTTGCCGTTATTGTATTTCTTCACAAGATCGAAACGCACCAACAGTCCTTTACCTTGCGGAGATTGATTCGCAGCCATCGGAATCCGGTAGTAGTGTCCGCTTGGCGACTTGGCCAGTTCCATCATCTCCGGTGTAATGATCTTCTGGACAAGAGGTGACTGATCGTAATATTTTTTCAAATCGAGAAAGGCCCCTTCATCGGCTCGTTTAATCGCATCGGCGGCGTACATCGTATGTACAATATCCGGCAGTTGCCCCGATGCCAACAGCAAATCGAATTTCGTTTTGTATTCCTGGTAACTGGGCTTTTCGATCTCCAAATCGACATTGGCGTAATCCTTGACAATATTAATAAACGGGTTGTCGCTTAATTTGATGCCATCCGGGGTAGGAATACCGGAATCCGTCATGAACATCTTCAGCTTACCTTTTTCCTCCTGTTTTTTGGCGGCATCCGGCGTAGAGCCTTTGTCCTTCAGCGGTGACGGGCTGTTCCCTCCTGCATCATTGCCCTTGCTTGTGCATCCTGCTGCGACAAGGCTCAACAACAGGATGGCAGCAACCAGAAGAGCAGATCTTTTTGTCTTGTTCCCCAACTTTGACACTCTCCCTTTTTATTAATAACGTTGATTCCTCGGAATCTACAATCATCATAAAGCAAAAAGACCTCCATTGGAGGTCAATATGATCTTGTAAAAGATCACTTTAGAACGTATTCATGCCGACTCGTTTAATAAACAAGACAATTTTAGACCTTTAGTGGACGATTTCACTCCTTTGAGAGCCGGAACTCGCTTGGCAGCATTCCGGTCTGTTCGCGGAAAACCCGGCTGAAGTACTTTTCGTTCGGATAACCGCATTTTTCCGCTACCCAATAAACCGGATTGGACGTCTGCTTCAGCAGTACCCGGGCATTGGCGATTCTCGCATCCCGCATATAATCGTGAAACGGTTTACCGACAATGTCTTTAAAGCACTGACTGAAATAACTACGGCTCATAACCGCCTCTTTAGAAGCATCCGCAATCCGCAATTCTTCGCTCAAATGTCGGTTGATGAACGCCACGGCCTTTAATACGCTTTGGATCACCTCGGCGGAATACGATTTCATTAGTCTCAAGCGGATTTGTTTACGTACGCTCTGGAGCCACTCTTCCCAATCGCTCCAGTGCGCGAATGTCTGAATCCGGTTAAACGGGTCTAATGTTTTTTCAGGAACGAGTCGGGCCCATTCGGTCATCGCTTCATCAAACATGCTTTCCAGCTTGGATACAGAGAGCCTGACCAGCCGCATCTCCGCCAATAGTTCATGAAACATCTTATCGTTCATGACCCACAGAAGCGAAGACCAACGTACCCGAATCGCCAAGAGATCGTTCTCCGGGACGGACGAACGCTTATGGTTCGGCTTATCGACAGAGGCCCCATAAATGTCCCGTTCATTTTCATAATCGTAGAAGGGATTTCCATGCCGGTCTATGCGCACCCGTTCATGGCGAATACGCTCGGCTATGCGGCCAAGCACGTCTTCAGCCTGCTCTTTTTCCAACTCGAATTTGGCAATGTAGTCAATGGCGCCAATTCTTAGCGCTTCTTGAACGGATTCAAAATCTTGATGGAACGTCAGAACGACTATCCCAAGATGCGGGTATAAGCGCCTGACCCTGCGCATCAGTTCGATTCCGGGCATGACCGGCATCGCCAAATCGGTGATAAGCAAATCGACTTCGTGCTGCTGCAGAAATTCAAGCGCCTTCTCCCCATTATTCGCCTCCCCGACCACCGTCATTCCGAAGTCCGACCATGGCATTGTGACGATAAGCCCTTTACGCACCAACTTATCGTCATCCACAATAAGTATTTTCAGCATCTGCGGTCTTCTCCTGTAATGGAATGTATAACACCATTGAAGTCCCTTTACCCGGCTCACTGCATATTGCCAACCTCGCCTTGCCGTCATATTGCACGTTAATGATCCGGGAAACATATTGGATCCCGATTCCCATGCCAACTTTGCCCCGCTCCGTCAGCCCAGCGTCGAACAACTGCCGAATTTCCTCCTCCTGCATCCCAACTCCATTATCGTGCACTTCGATTATGATGCGCCTACTGCTGTCCGAAGCCACCTTCACTTCAATTCTGCCGTCATCACCGATTCCGTGGTATAACGCATTCTCGACCAGCGGCTGCAAAATAAACCGAGGGATCTCCACCTCCATAAGTTCATCATCCGTCTGAATATGTACATCAAATTGAAAATCATAGCGTGCTTGTTGCAGTGCCACATAATCCCTAAGCGCGTTAATTTCTTGCCGAATGGTTGCTGTCCCCTCCTTGCCCATATTATAATTGAGCAATTTGTTAAGGGTTGAGATCAGCCGGTCGATCTCGTCCTGGCCGTTCAAGCGCGCCAACCATCGGATCGTGTCAAGCGTATTGTGGAGGAAGTGAGGGTTGATCTGGAAGAGGAGCTTCTCCACCTCCAGTTGCGCTTTCATCTTCTCATTCCTCTCCTTCTCCACAAGAAGATCCCAAATACGCCCCCGCATGTGCTGAAATCGATCGAGCAGATAATCAAACTCGGCGATCCGCGGATATTTCAACGGGGAATGGAAATCGCTGTTTTCCAAAGAACGAATTTCCTTGTTAATACCCGAGAGCGGTCGGTATACCGTCCTCCACAGCACCCATGCCAGTATAAGCGCAACTGTAAGCGACAGGACAACGATAAAGGCATATTGTCCGAACCAAGCATTGATTTCGCGGTTATAGTCTGCTTTAGGAATAATAATAGCCATTTTCCAACCTTGTTCCGTAGTTTCCGTAAAGATATAGCTATTCTGGTTTTCGAGAAAAGGCTTATCCAAAGACGAAAATGTGGATCCTATGGAAAAATCGCGATCGTTTTCACTATATACGATGCGATTCTGGTCGTCGACCATGACGTGGGCGGCATTCATACCGGATGGGTCTCCACTCAGAATTCCGTCCGCCAGTTGAAGGTTTGTTTCCACATACACATGCAAATTGTCATATCCGGGAAGAAAGATGCGCCTATCGACGGAAAGCACAAGCGAATTGGATGATGGATCCATCGTTTTGTGGAGACCATTATAGCGAATCCCGCTAAAACTTGTCAGGATCGGCAGCTTGTCCGGATTAAACTCTGGCCTGATCTTCTTTTTCTTAAAAGCCGTTTGTTTATTATCGCTAAAATAATAATAAGTTAGTCCCAGATTCGGGTTCGTATAGGTAATTAAGTCGATATAGTTTTGAATGGCCAATTCCAGATTGTATTTATCGTAAACATCCATGTATGATTGATATTGTTCCAAATCTTTGCCAATTCCTTGTTCAAATGACAGCTGCATGGAGACATGATTTAAGCTGTTCAACTCGTTTTCGAGTGAAAATGTGGCCTTTTTCAAATTGTTTTGAATGCTGTTTTGAATTTTGTGTTCCAGAATCGAAACAAAGGAAAAGTAGGATATGCCGCCGATCAAAATAAGGGGAACAAGCGAGTTCAACAGCAGAACGACGATCACTCTGCTTCTCAACGTATAAAGCAAGCCAGATCGGTTGGGAAATGTCGGCATATTTGACTGCATCCACGATGCCGCCTCTCTTTTTTTTCCAAATTATATCACAAAGACATGTATGCCGTGCAATGGCGGACGTTCGATAAGAAACTGCTTAGAGCACCTACAGAACCTGATTAACAAGTTAAACTCTAAAAGCCAAAAATTCCAGCCCCGGGCAACGATGCCCGAAAGCTGGAATTTTTGGCGTCCGCAGCGGCGTGCGGCACAGGTTCTAGTCGAAGCGGTACGTCCAGAAGCGTTCGAAGCTCCAGCGACTGCGGAGCTGTTCGTCTTCCAGCGACAAAATGCCGGACATGTGCTGGAATTGCGAACGGTGAGCCTGGAGCGAAGCCAGCTTTACGCTGAGTACCTCGCTTACGTCGATCACGATGTCCGGCTTGCCGAGCGCCTCCTCGCAGCCTTTGGCGAATGCGATGCATCGTACCTCAGGGCGATCCTCCGGAGCCATGGCAGCCACCGCGTCGATAACGGCCGCCCCTGTGGCGTCGTGGTCCGGATGGACGCTGTAGCCCGGGTAGAAGGTCACGATCAGCGAAGGCTTGACATCGGCGATCGTTTCGGCGATTTTGCCAACCAGAACGCTGCGTTCCTCGAATTCGATCGTTTTATCGTGCAGGCCTCCGAGCCGCAGGTCTTCAATACCGATGCTCGCGCACGACTGCTCCAGCTCCTGCTTGCGGATGGTGGGCAGCGTGGAGCGGTTGGCAAACGGCGGAACCCCCATGTTGCGCCCCATTTCCCCGAGCGTCAGGCACAAGTAGGTGACCGGCGTCCCTTGCCGGATATGCAAAGCCAGCGATCCCGAGCTTCCCGTCTCGTCGTCGGGATGCGGAAGCACGACCAGAATATGGCGTTGTCGTTCCATTGCGTTTCCCCTCCCTGATGAAAGTGTGCCGATCTTATTTAAAATGGTTGGCGGCTCAGCTGCAAGCCGACGATCAGCTTGCCCTCGCTGTCGTATCCGGCGAGCACGAGCACATCGGCGGATTCCTCCGCCCAATGGGTCAGCCCCTCGGAATAGACCCAGCCGGTTTCGGTTTTCAACCCGACCCGGTACGGGCCGCTCCCCGCGATCGAACCTTGATGAAAGCGGACTTTACCGTTTTTCACAAACGTCGATGCGGTAAATTTGGTGCTATCCATATGAGCGGCATAAGCGCCTGTCGTCATTTCCATCTGCAAATACAACTCGATGTCCTTCCATTGGTCGAGCATGTGCTGGACCGCTTGCGAATCGATCGTCTTCATATGCGTCCCTCCTTGCTGGGTAAAGTCCGATTATATTTCTACCGCGAGCGAACCTCGAATATGGCGAATTTCAAGTAGTCCCCTTCGTCGACGCCAAGCAGATGCGGGTGATCTTTGCCCGCTCCCCGAAACTCGATCAGCCGGAGCGACTTGCGCGCATCGGCCGCCGCCTGGACGATCGCCTCCAGGAACAGATCCGGTCCGACATGGTACGAACAGCTGGCCGTCACGAGAAAGCCGCCTTCGTTCACCAGCTTCATGGCGTGCAGATTGATGTCCTTGTAGCCGCGCAGCGCTCCTTCCACGGCCCCCTTCGTCTTGGCGAAGGCAGGCGGGTCGAGAATGACGACGTCCCACGTCCGTCCCTCGGATGCGACCGGCTTGGACGTATCCACTTTGTCGCCCTGTCCCGCCGCCGACCTTACCCGGCGTTCCTCCAGTCCTTTCACTTGCTTGCGCAAATAGTCGAAGGCGTCGGCTACGACGAACTCGACCCGATCGGAAAAGCCGTTCCGCTCCACATTGCGCTTGGCCGTCTCGACGGCATGCTCGGAGATGTCCAGGCACGTCACTTTTTTCGCCCCGGCGCCGCAGGCGTTCAGCGTAAAGCTGCCGGTATGGGAGAAGCATTCCAGTACGGACGCCCCATCCCAATACGGGAACGTCACCGGCTTGCCGTTCGCATTTACCGGCACGAGCCGCTTGACTCCGTTCTCCCCGTCATCCTCCGCCAGCCGGATGCCGCTGCGCGCGCCCCAGCCGGTCATCAGCTTGGCGATGGAGGCGCGGTTTTCGCGCTGGTCGAAAAAGTAACCGGTCTTCTGCCCCTGCTCGATATCCACCTCGATACGCAGCCCGTTCTCGACGATCTCCACATAACGCGGGCAATCGCCGTACAGGGCGCCCTTCGTCTGCTCCAGCCCTTCCAGCTCGCGCACCGGCACGTCGCTGCGCTCGTATACGGCTTGCGGACTCAGCAGCTCGACGAGCGTATCCACAATGAGGCGCTTGCGCCGTTCCATGCCGAGCGAAAGCACTTGAACGACAAGCACATCGTCAAATTTGTCGACGACCAGACCGGGCAAGAAATCGGCCTCCCCGTAAACGAGCCGGTAACCGGTAGCTTCGCCGACAAACCGTTCCCGCAGTTGCATGCATTGGCGGATGCGAGCGGCGAAAAATTCGCGGTCCAGCTCTTCCAGCGGCGCGTAGGAAACGATTCTTACGGCGATTTGAGACTTCGGATTGTAATAGCCGTAGGCCAACGTTTGCCCCGTATGGCTGGTAACCTGCACGATATCGCCCGGCTCGCATTCGCCTTCCAGCTTGGCGATTTCATTGGCGTACACCCAAGGATGCCCCTGCTCCAGACGTTTCTTCCGTTTTCGTTCCAATATAACCGATGCCATAGTTTCCTCCAGCTTTCTCATATAGCCCCCGAACGAGGCTTCGAACATGCCGAGCAGCCCCGGCGCTTGTCGTGCTTGTCATGCTTGTCTATAGGCCCACATATGATGGAATAAAGGCTTGTCGCAGCGTGATTTCTTTCGGATAAAGGAGAAGCGCATGATTACCCATATCGTCTTGCCTATGCTTGTCGGGCTGGGCATTTTCCTGACCGGTATGAAGGTGATGGAGCTGGCGCTCCATCAGTGGGCCGGCTCATATCTGACCGGCCTCGTCGAACGATTCACGCGCACGCCGCTGCGCGGCATGGTGATCGGAACCGGCGTGACCGCCGTGCTGCAAAGCAGCAGCGCCATCACCGTCATTACGATCGGTCTGGTCAACGCCGGCATAATGACGTTTCCCAAAACGCTCGGCATCATTCTCGGCTCAAACATCGGCACCTGCCTGACGACCGAGCTGATCGGCCTCAATTTGACGAAGCTGGCTTTTCCGCTGCTGCTCGCGAGCGGCTCGGTATGGCTGGGCACGCTGCTCCCCTGGACGTTCGTCTCGCGCCGCCGGAGATTTCAGCGCGCGCTTCATCATACCCGGTCGCTGTCGCTTGCGGTGAGCGGCTTTGCTTCCATCCTGCTCGGCGTCGAGGTCATGCAGACGATCGTACCCGCCCTGCAATCACGCGGTTTATTCGGCTGGTTCGTCGAGCACGCGCAGCGCAGCATGATGTGGGGCGTCGTCGCGGGTGCCGCGTTGACGGCCATCGTCCACAGCAGCGCCGCCACCATTGCCATGACGATGGGCTTGGCCACCGTGGATGCGATCCCGGTCGAGCTGGGCATCGCCATCGTCCTCGGCGCCAACGTCGGCACGTGCGTCACCGCCCTGCTCGCGGCGATCGGCGGCTCCAAAAGCGGACAGCTCGTGGCCTGGTCGCATATCGCGCTCAATGTCGGCGGCGCGCTGCTGTTCATCCCGCTGCTGCCGCTGCTGCACGAGGCTTCGGCGCTGCTCGCAGCCGCTCCGTCCGGACAAATTGCCCATGCCCAGACGATCTTTAACGTCGTCAGCTCGCTGATCGCCTTGCCGTTTTGCTACTTGCCCTTTATCCGTCGGGCTGGCGGTCAGCGGTAGCGGCGGGCGAGGCGTACGCAGCGGCAGGAATGCAAACGCTCCGGCTGCCTTCCCGCTTGCGGCCGCCTGTCTCCGCTACCGTTTCGCGGCGTCAGTAACCGCCCGAAGCCGTTCCCGCGTTCGCGCCGCCGACGATCGCCACGCCGGAGCTTGTCCCGAGCCGGGTCGCCCCCGCGGCGATCATCGCCTGAGCCGTCGCCCAATCGCGCACCCCGCCGGACGCCTTCACTTCGACAGACGGGGATACGGCGGCGCGCATCAGCTTGACGTCCTCGACCGTCGCTCCGCCCGGCCCGAAGCCCGTCGACGTTTTGACAAAATGCGCTCCCGCCTCCTCGGCAAGCCGGCAAGCCGTCCGCTTCTGATCCTCGTTCAAATAACCGGTTTCCAAAATGACCTTGACGATCGCCCGGCCCTTTACCGCTTCCACGACCTTGCGGATATCTTCCCGCACGTAAGCTTCGTCTCCAGCTAGCAGAGCGCCTACGGCCAGCACCATATCGATATCGCTCGCCCCATGATCGGCTGCATGAGCCGCTTCGAGCGCCTTCGCTTCACTCAAGCTATTGCCGAGCGGGAAGCCGACGACCGCGCTGACGCGCACGCCGCTGCCGGCGAGCCGACGGATGCACAAGGGCACCCACGCGCTCCCCACGCACACGCTGTAAAAACCGTATTCGCGGGCTTCGTCGCATAACCGGCCGATTGCCTCTGGCGTAGCATCCGCTTTAAGCAGCGTATGGTCGATATACGCGGCCACCCTCCGCGAATCCGCAGACGCTTCCTTGTCCGCGTCCGTAACGATATGCAGAGCTTCCAGCGCCCGTTTCAGCACCGAATCGTTGTTATCATAGCCCGCCTGCTTCTGCCGTGCCCACGCCTCGTGAGGCTCAAGCCATTCGACGCCGTTGATTTCCTCCACCTGGGCCTTCAGCTCGCCGCCCGTGGCCTCGACCAGATAGTAGTGAACCTCTTTGTCCACATGGCCCAGCTTCGGATGCTCGTACCGATAATCGACCCGTTCCAGCACGGACACGATACGTCCGTCGATGCCGGTTTCCTCGCGGATTTCCCGCAGCGCCGTCTGCTCCACCGTCTCGCCGGGCTCCATCTTGCCTTTGGGCAGAGTGATTTTACCGTACCGGTCCATAATAAGCTGGATTTGCGTATGTCCTTCGTTCACCCGATAGACGACACCGCCCGCCGATATTTCCTTCATCGTACACCATGCCCCCTTCTAAGAGTAGTCCGTCCCGGAACGGGACCAATCGAGAAGAAGGATTCCGCTTTCCGATTGTACCGGATTACGAAATCCTCCCTTTCGCCGTTTTTTTGCCGCACCGCTCCGTCAGCCGTTGACCGCCGTCGGGGTCATGGCGGGAGCGACGACGCGAACGAATTCGCCTTTGCTTTCGTTAACTCCCGGCTCGGTCAGCTTGACTTGACATACTTGCCCGAGCAGCTGCTCGGAGCCCGGGAAGACTAGATTGATATAATTGTCCGAATAGCCGCTTAGCAGGCCGCTGTCCGGCGCACCCTTATACGTGCGTTCGGGAATGACCTCCAGCGTCCGTCCGGCGAATTTCTGCGCATAAGCCAGTTGCATCCGCTCCGACAAGTCGATCAGCTCATGCACGCGCTCGTTTTTGATCTCCTCGTCGATCTGATCCTCCATCCGGGCGGCCGGTGTGCCGGTACGCTTCGAATACGGGAAAACGTGCATCTCGGCAAACTGCATCTGCTCCATGAACTTGTAGCCGTTCCGGAACATCTCCTCCGTCTCGCCGGGGAAGCCGACGATGACGTCGGTCGTAATGGCCGCGCCCGGCAAAGCCGCGTGCAGCTTCTCGATCTTGCGGCCAAATTCGGCCGTGGTGTATTTGCGGCGCATCCGCGCCAGTACCGCATCGTCGCCCGCCTGCAGCGGCACGTGCAGATGACGGCACATTTTATCGGAGGCGTTCAGCACCTCGAGCACCTTGTCGGTAATCTGGCTCGCTTCGATCGAGCTGATGCGGATGCGCTGCAAGCCGTCGACCTTGTCCAGATCCCACAGAAGCTCGGCCAGGCCGTAGTCCTGCAGATCGTCTCCGTATCCGCCGGTATGAATGCCCGTCAGCACGATTTCCTTATAGCCCGCCTCGACCAGCATATGCGCCTGCTTGATTACGCTGTCCGGCTGACGGCTGCGCATCAAGCCCCGCGACCAAGGAATAATGCAGAAGGTGCAGAAGTTGTTGCACCCTTCCTGGATTTTCAGAAACGCTCTCGTCCGGTCGGCAAAATCGGGCACGTCCAGCTCCTCGAACTCGCGAGTCTTCATAATATTGCGCACCGCATTGATCGGCTGGCGCTGCTCGCGGTATTCGTTGACGAGCGGAATGATCTTGTCCCGGCTTTGCGTCCCGATGACCAGATCGACGCCGGGAATCGCCATAATCTCCGCCGGAGACGTCTGGGCGTAACAACCGGTTACGGCGACGATCGCGTCGGGATTGCGGCGGATGGCGCGGCGGATGATTTGCCGGCTCTTCTTGTCCCCGGTGTTCGTCACGGTGCATGTATTGATGACGTACACGTCGGCCGTCTGTTCGAAGTCGACCTGTTCGTAGCCTTCGTTTTTGAACAGCTGCCAGATCGCTTCCGTATCGTAAAAATTCACTTTGCAGCCCAGCGTATGAAACGCGACTGTAGACATTCGAATCAGCCTCCCATCTCTCCTGCTTCGTACAGCAGACACGTCAATCCGACAACCCCGGCCGTCTCCGTACGCATAATGCGAGCCCCGAGCCGGACCGGCACGCAGCCGGCGGCTTCGGCCTCCTCGGCTTCCCGCTCGGAAAACCCGCCCTCGGGTCCGACGATGAGCAGAATGTTCATGCCGTCCGCGCCGCCATGGGAAGCGATGGCTCGCTGCACCGCTTCCTTGAGCATCGAGCCTTGTTCCTTCTCGTAGCAAAACAAAGCCGCATCGGCCTCGCGGACCGACTGCAGCAGCTCCTTCCACGACCGCGGCGCGTCCACGGCCGGAACCCGGTTGCGGTGCGCCTGCTCCGCCGCTTCCTTGGCAATTTTGCCCCAGCGCTCCAGCCGTTTCGCTTCTTTCTTGGCGTCGTACTGCACGACCGTGCGTTCGGAAAGGAAAGGGACAAATCGGACGGCGCCGACTTCCGTCCCTTTCTGAATAATCGTCTCCATCTTGTCGCCCTTCGGTAAGCTCTGGGCGATCGTTACGCGTATGGCCGGCTCGGCGTTCATCGGCAGCCATTCGGCCACCTTGGCCGTCACCCGGCCTTTGCCTAGCTCGGCAATGACGGCGAGCGCCTCGCGGCTCGTCCCGTCGCTGACTATCATCGAATCGCCGACGCGCGCCCGCATGACGGTCGCGATGTGATGGGCGTCATCCCCGGTCACGATCGCTTCGCCATCGGTCAGCTGCGCGGGCGGTACAAAGTATCGTTGCATGTCTTACTCCTTCTAGCGTAAACGTGTCGTCCTCCATCATACAACGTTTCCCCGCGGATTTCTACTGTTTGCGAATAGGACCGCAAGGCCGCCTCCGCTATATGAAGATGGAGATGAAGCGGCTCATCGCATAGATTAGGTCCCCGCCCAGCTGGAACAAAGGCTGAATGGTCACGCGGGAAAGCGGCGGAATGAAGACGATCAATAAAAAGACAAAAATGCCCCATTGTTCATTTTGCGCCATTTTCATCCGGATATGCAGCGGCGCCAAATCTTCGATAATCCGGTAGCCGTCCAGCGGCGGGAGCGGAATCAGGTTAAAAATGAACAAAACCACATTCAGCTCGATCAACCGCCGCAAAAACAAGTCGATCGCCTTGACGACTCCCGCCGAGGCTCCGTCGAGCACGCCCGTGGAAGAAAAAATATGGTAAAGCACCAGCCCGATAAACGCCAGCAGCAAATTGCTGAGCGGCCCGACGGCCGACACGATAATACCCATCAGCCGCGGGTTTTTGAAATTGCCGCGATTGACCGGCACCGGCTTCGCCCAGCCGAACCCAGCGATCAGGATCAGAATCGTCCCGAGCACGTCCAGATGCACGCGCGGATTCAGCGTCACCCGTCCGAGATTTTTGGCGGTCGGATCGCCGAATTTGTAAGCGGAGTAAGCATGGGCGAACTCGTGCACCGTGAAAGCGAGCACGAGCACGATCAGAATAAACGGTAGCTCCTCCAGCGGATAACGCAGAAAGCTGTTCAAGCCTTCCATCCGGTTCCCTCCTTATCGCTTCTTCGCTACGATCGCAACCCAGTCCTGATCGCGTTCGATGCGCTCGATGTCGAAGCCTGCTTGCCGCAATCCTTGCGCGACGGCCTCTTCCTTGTTTTTGTAAATACCGGATGTAATGTAGACCCCTCCGCTCTCCAGTACGTCATACACGTCCTGAACGAACAGCAGGATCACTTCCGCCAAAATATTGGCGACAACGAGCTTTACCGGCAGCCGTATTCCGATGTCCGCCGCCTTCTCCGCGCCCTCGCCGTCTTCGCCGCGCGCCAGTCCGGCTCCCCGCAGCACGCCCAGCAGATCGCTTTCCATCACGGCGACGCGGTCTCCGACTCCGTTCAGCTGCACGTTCTCGGTCGCGCTAATAACCGCGACGGGATCCAGATCGAGCGCCAGCACGCGAGCGGCGCCCAGCTTGGCGGCCGCAATCGCCAGCACGCCGGAGCCGGTGCCCACATCGATCAACTCCATACCGGGCTCCACTTCCCGCTCCAGCGTCCGCAGGCAGAGAGACGTCGTCGGATGCGTTCCCGTGCCGAACGCCATGCCCGGGTCCAGCTCGATAATCATCTCGTCCGCACTCTCGGGCTCGTAGCTCTCCCAAGTCGGCTTGATCGTCAGCCGGTCGGAGACGCGCATCGGCTTGTAGTATTGCTTCCACGAATGCGCCCAGTCCTCTTCGTCGACTTCGCGTACCGATATGGTCGCTTTGCCCACATCGTAGTCCAACTCGTCTCTCACGAACCGGACATGCTCCTCCAGTTGGCGGACAAGCGCCTCGACGTCTTCCGGATCGGCAAAATAAGCCTGCACGATCGCTTCCCCTTCGGGAATATCGTTCAACGGCGTATCGTACAATTGACCGAACGACGTATCCCGCTGCTTCGCCAGCGTCCCCGACTCCTCGATCGTCACGCCGCCTGCGCCCATCTCATGAAAGCCGCTGGCGATCAGTTCGGTAATTTCCTCGCGCGTATGTATCGTAATTTCGTGCCAACGCATGATGCCCGTTCCCCCTATTTGCTAATAAGACGGCTTCCGCCTCTGCTTGTTTAGCCTCAATCTGTTCCATTGTACACTATCCCGGGCGCGGGAGTAAAACGGTCCGCCCGCAAGAAGCGGCCGTCCGCTACACCGGTGCGGCGCCTCCGGAGCGGGCGAGAGCCCGGCATTGCGGTAACCGAAAGCCGGGTCTGTCCGGAGCTTGGCCGCAAAGCTGGCTCTCCGCTTTTCCCCTCTGGTACAATAGACGAAGATACTGCCGATTCCGGGAAGGGAGTGCAACACCACCAATGGCACGTAACCGCCGATTGACGACCGAGCAGGATTTGCAGGAAGCGATGGATCAGGAAATCACGATACGGGTGTTCAGGGACGATCATATGATCGATTCGGGAGGGGTCATTATTCGTTTCGACGACGACATTGTCGTCATCCAGTCGGGGGTAAGCGAGCTCGCCTACCATTCGCGGCAGCTCTGCGAGTTTTTTGAGATGAGGAAGCCGTAAGCATGGAGCGACCGGCGGCCCGTTCGCGCAGCGAAGAAGGGGCGGCCGCTTATCCGCTGCCTGAGGGGGCGTGACTCCAAGGGGGGGCCGTCAGTCAGCCCTCCCTCTTCATTTGTGCAAAACCGGCCTTTGCCGACACTCCGAGAGACGGTTTACAGGATCGGCGAAAGCAGGCGCGCGCACGACTCCAGAAAACGTTTGAACAGCGGGCGCTTCCGGTATACTTCTTCTGTCAGCAGCTTGCTGTTATGCTGATCCTCGGTAAAAATACTTTGCAGCTTGGCAGCCGTCCCCGTATCGTACAGAACGGCGTTCACCTCGAAATTCAGCTTGAAGCTGCGCAAATCGATGTTCGCGGTCCCGACCGAAGCAATCCGGCCGTCCACGACGATCGTCTTGGCGTGCAGGAAGCCTTTGTCGTACAAATAGCATTTCACGCCGACCGTCAGCAACTCCCCCAGGTAGGAGGTAGACGCCCAATACACAAGCGGGTGATCCGGCTTGCCCGGCAGCATAATACGGACGTCGACGCCGGATAACGCGGCCATTTTCAAGGCGGTCATCAAGCTTTCGTCGGGCACGAAGTACGGAGTTTGAATCCAGACGCTTTGCTTGGCAGCGTGAATCATTTTAATATACGCCTTCTTGATCTGCTCCTTGTCGTTGTTCGGCCCGCTCGCCACGATCTGTACGCCGACCTTGCCGGGATGGGATGCCTCCGGAAAATACGGGGCCAAATCCCCGATCTTGTTGTCCGATGACAAGTTCCAGTCGAGCACGAACTGCGTCTGCATCTGGAACACCGCCCCGCCCCGCACCTTCAGATGCGTGTCCCGCCAATCCCCGAACCTCTTGTCCAGACCAAGGTATTCGTCGCCGACGTTCAAGCCCCCGATATAGCCGATGGAACCGTCGATAATCGCCAGCTTGCGGTGATTGCGGTAGTTGAGCCGGAAGTTCAAATACGGAATTTTCGATGGGAAAAACGCGGCCGATCGGCCTCCCGCCTCCGTCAGCAGACGGAAATACCGCTTGGAGAGCCCGGAGCTGCCGACAGGGTCGTACAAAAAGCGCACCTGTACGCCTTCTCGTGCTTTCTTTGCCAGCGCTCCAATCAAAGTCCGGCCGAGGCCGTCGTCCTTGACGATGTAATACATGAGATGAATGTGATGCTTCGCCTCGCCGATCGCCGCGAGCAACGAAGCGAACTTGCCGTTGCCTTCGGTAAAAATCTCGATATCGTTATCCTGCGTATACAGCGAACGGGCGCTGGCCAGGTTCATATAGATCATATCCTGGTAATGGATCATCGTCGGATCGTGAAAATGAATCTGACGGATGTCCTGCTTTTGCCGATCCGTCAAATGCTGAATAAATTCGCGCTGCTCTTCCTTGATTTTGTAAATTTTGCGCCGGCTCAGATTTTGCCCGAGGAACAAATATAGAATAAACCCGACACCCGGCAAAAAAAACAGCACCATCAGCCATGCCCAGGTTGCTCCGACGTTGCGTCTTTCCAAAAAAATAACCGTTGCGGCCAGAAGCAAATTGAACAAGGAGAGCAGCGAATACAAATTTTGCGTAGTAATCATGTCAGCGCAACTCCTCAACCGGTTGAACGCGGCCCATCCGCTTTGCTTTCCGCCGCTGTCTGACCGGTATAATGGGATTCATCCCGGCCGGAAGGCTCAATCGTTGCCCGGGGGATTAAAACGAAGCTGCAGCAAGCCGTAAATGTGCACGATGACGATTTTGGCCACCGCATAGACGGGAACCGCCACCAGCATACCGAGCGGACCGACCAGACTGCCTACGACTAGCAGCAACAGCAGAATCGTCAAAGGATGGATTTCCAACTGCTTGCCCATGATTTGCGGCGAAATCAGGTTGCCTTCGATCTGTTGGGCGATAATCGATACGATAATGACTTTCACGACCATGAACGGGGAATCGACCATGGCGACCAATATAGCCGGTACCGCAGCGAGGAAGGCCCCCACATAAGGAATAACGTTGGTGATCATGGCGGCCAGCGCCAGAAGGAAGGCGTAGTCGACGCCGATGATCAGATAGCCGAGCAAGCAGAGCACGCCGACGATAAAGGCGACGATAATTTGCCCGCGTATGTATAAGCTGACCGTCTCGTCCATTTTGTCCAAAATGTCGCGGATGCTTTTCTTGCGTCCTTTGGGCAGCAGCTTCAGCAGCCCTTCGCGGATTTTATCCCCGTCCCTGAGCAAGTAGAACAAGATGAACGGCACCGTAACGGCGAGAAAAAAGACGTTGGCGACAAAGCCGATCACCGACTTGAAGTTGGCGCTGAGCAGATTGAAGCCGAGAACGAGATAGTCCGATACTTTCTCGGACATTTTATTGAAATCGACGTTAAAGCTGTCGGTGAACCGGGCGAACCATTCGCTTTCCACCAACTCCTGGCTTTTGACGACGACGGTGTGGATCAGCACGGGCAAACTGTTGATCAGCTCCGTGAACTGCCGCTTGAGCACTGGCGCGACGAAGATGACGATCAGCGTCACGACGAGGGCGAAGCCCAAATAGACGATCAGGATGGCCGGCGATTTCGGGATACGCTTGCTAACGAGCAGGTTGACGAGCGGTCGGAGCAAATAAAACAAAATTCCCGAAAGCAGGAGCGGCGAGAACAACGTCTGGACGAGCACCTGAAGCGGGTAAAAAATAAAGTTGATTTTTACCCCTACCCAAATGATCAGGAAGACCAGCAAAATTCCGTAGCCGATCCGGAAAAATTTCGTTTGAGGCATCATATCGCACCAACCATCTTTCGAAAGTAGCGTGGCCGTTCCTTAACGGTTTCATTATAGCAAATTAACCTTCGCAGCGACAGGGCGGCGGGACGTCTGTCCAACGCCCGGCCTCCGTTATACAATATGTAGCCGGGAACGGAAAAATGGCGGAAACCGGGGTTTCCGCCATTGATGTTTTTAGGCAACCACTTTTTGTTCGGAGACGACCTTCGGCTTCAGCTTGCCGATCGTCAGACTGATCGGAAGCGCCACAAGGGCAATGAACGTAGCGATCAGGAATACGTCGTTGACGCTCATCGTGAAGGACAGCAGCTGGATTTGCATCTTATCGGTCACGCCGCTTTTGACGATATCCGTCGCATGTCCGGTCGAGTACGACGCCAGCAACGAAGTAAAGATGGCGATCGAGAACGAGCCGAATACGTTACGCGTCCAGTTCGACATCGAGGAAGCGTGGCCCGCCAGATGAGCCGGAATGCGCTCCATGCCGGCGTTGCTCCCCGGCATCATCACCATCGCGATGCCCATGTTGCGCACGATCATCCATACGAGAATGTACGCGTGAGAGACGCTGACGCTAAGCCAGCTCAAAGCCAGCGTACCGATACCCAGCAGCAGAATGCCCGTGGTGAGCAGCCAGCGCGGACCAACCTTTTCGTAAATCTTCGCGACGATCGGCATCATCAGCGCCATGACCAGCGAAGCCGGCAGCAGGATCAGGCCGGTTTCCATCGGCGTGACGTGCTGGATGTTTTGCAAAAATACCGGAATGAGCAGCATGCCGGAGTACAGACTGATCGTCAGAATGCTGATAACGATCAACGTCAGCGTGTAGCGGCCGTTGGCCAGCACGCGCAAATCGAGCAGAGGCGTCTCGGCCGTCAGCTCGCGCCAGATGAACAGCAGCAGGAACACCGTGCCGATGATAAAGAGCGAGATGATTTTAACCGAGCCCCAGCCCCAGGCATGGCCCTGACCCAAAGCGACGAGCAGCGAGGCGCTGCCGATCGTAACCGTCACGAAGCCGGCCAGGTCGAACGATTTCGGCACGTTCAACCGGTAATACGGAATAAATCGGTATACGAAGAAGAGCGAGATCAGACCGACCGGTATGTTGATCCAGAACAGCCATTGCCAGCTCCAGCTTTCCAGCAGCCAACCGGCGAACGTCGGGCCGATCGCAGGCGCCAGCATAGCCGATACGCCCCATAGGCCGATCGCCATCGCCTGCTTCTCGCGCGGGATCACCTGATAAATAATCGTCATGGTCGCGGGGACGATCAAGCCGCTGAACGCGCCCTGCATAATGCGGAATACGACAAGCGAACCCGGGCTCCAGGCAAATGCGCATAAGAAGGAAGCCAAGGTAAAACCGAGCAATGCGAACAAATACAAACGCTTGTAGCTGAAGCGCTCGCCCAAATAGCCGGTAATCGGCGCGATCGTGCCCATCGCCAGCATGAAGCCGGTCAGCGTCCACTGAATCGTGCCTAAACTTGTTTCAAAATGCTGCTGCAACATCGGCAATGCGATGTTGATCGTGCTTGTCGCCAATGTCGATATAAACGAACCGAAAAAGATGGCGATCATGACCGGCCAAAACCGGGCGTTCTGCAAATGCTTCTGTTCACTCATCCTGTTTTCTCCCACTCCGCTTCCACAATCGATCTGCGCGATCGACCTATATATATTGAATAAGGGATTATCATACTCCCATTCCCGGAGGCTGTCAACAGTCCTGTACACTTCAGGTCTGGCACGTTTATTTGGAAGGCTTGCCGCTCACAGCCGCTGCCGGAATCGGCGCCGCGGAGCGGAATTGCGCCATGTATACGACTGTCGCGACGATGATCAGTCCCCCGAGTAAAACAAGGATATTGCTGTAAAGCAGCCCCTCCGCCGGCGCAAACGGGTTAAGCCGGAATGAAGCGTTGCCAGCGTCCATCGCTTTGCCGATCAAAGTGGTAGCGGTCGCTCCGGCGATGAAGTTGAGCATCGCGTACAACCCCATGCCGACGCCCGTCTGCTCCTTCGCAAGCGTACGCGAGATCGTGTTGGACATCGCGATCTGAATAAACGACTGCCCGACCGTGCCGAAGATCATCAAGCAAGCGACCCAAACCGGCGACAACCCCACGACCGAGGACATCGCGATAAAGCTGAACAAAATCGAGACGGCCGCGATCGCGAACAAGTAGCGGTTGCCCTTCTCGTCGGCCAACCTGCCTCCCCTTTTGCCCAGCAGCGCCGCACAGATCGCCGAAGGGAACAGAACAAAGCCCACGGACAGAGGCGTCAGATGATTCAAGGCGGCCAAAAACTGCGGTGCCATGAACGGAATGCCGAAGTTAAGCCCGGTGAGCACGAAGGCGATGCCCAGCCCAAGCGCGTAAGCTTTGTTACGGAAAAGCGACGGCTGGACGAACGGCTCGGCGGCAGTCCGGATGCGCAGCAGGAACAGCGCGAGCAGCAGAGCGCCAAGAACGCATAAGAGCCAGCTGCCCTGCGTAATCGCCAGCAGCAGGGAGGCCACCGTGCCGGCCAGAGTCAGACCGCCGATATAATCGATGCTTTTGGCGGCGCCCGTCTCGTCGTCCAAATATTTGCGGAAGAAAGGCAGCACGAACAGAGCCAAGATCGACAAAGCGAACAAATAACGCCAACTCACCAAGCCGGATACGATCCCGGATACGATCGGTCCGAGCGCGGCTCCGAGCGACAGGCCGACGGCCGTCATCCCGAGCGCTCTACCCCGCTTCTCCGGGGAAAAGTAACGGACCGGCACAATCATCGCCGTAGCCGGGATGACGGAGGCTCCAGCGGCCTGAAACAGTCTTCCCGCGATAACCATCCAAAACTCCGTGGCGGCCAAGCCGATAATCGATCCAAGGGCGAAGGCCAGCAGCCCGTAAGTGAGCAAATCTTTCAGCCGGTATTTGTCGGCCAGCTTCCCGAACGTGACTGAGCCGATGGCGTAAACGATCATATAACCGGTAAGCATCCAGCTGACCTGGGATGCCGTGAGGCCGAACTCCGCCCGGATGACGGGCAAAGCGACGTTGAACATCGAGGCGTTCATGACGGAAATAATCAAGGTGAAGACGAGCACGCGCAGCAGCATATTCGCTCGCTGCTCGCGCCCGGCAGGCGTCAGTTCCATGGGTATACCTCGCTTCGCGGTTAGAATGTATGCCCCATATTATATACTTTCCATATCATTAAGTATAGTTAATTTTCGTTAATATGATGGCTTTGTTTCCCCTGCATCGAAACAAAAAGTCCGCATTTTTTGCGGACTCGGATTTTGATTCAGATTATTATTTATTTACGCATAAATGATATTTCTTAAGAACGATTGGTACTCGTGTTTGTCACACTTAAACTGCACATGTAGCGTATTGCCGTTCTCAACTATTGAAATCACCAGTACAGATGAGTCTTTCTTTTTCAGCGCTCCAATACCTGCTCCGATTATTGAGCCCGCCCCGCCTGTGAGAAGACCACCAATGATTGCACCGTTTATTATTTTACCCGTGCTTACGGAGCCGTTTTCCAACCAATTGTAATCTGCCATCTCGCACTTGTATCCATCAATAAAACAAGTATTAGGCTCGGAGCCTTTTCGAATTGGAACTTGGGACATAGTTGTTGATTTTGGGTAACCGCCCAGTAGTGTAAGTTTTATTACGCCAGCCATAATTCCCCACCATCCTAAATTTTCCATCGAACTGGATTATACTATAATAGAGTAATTATTGCTCGATAAAATTCGTTTTCTTGACCAAACTCTTTACAATCCGCTTTCCTTGGACTACTGATCTGCTTAGATAGAAGATCAAAAAAGCAAAAAAAAGCAGACCGTCCCCGTCAAGCAGGTCCAGTCTGCCTTCCTCATATAGCTGCCGGGCGCATCACGCAAGCGTCAAGGAAACGCCGCGGCTCTCAAGCTGCTCCGCCATCTCGCCGCCGAGCCGGCGGTCGGTCACAATCTCATGGACCTCGTCCAGCGCCGCGACGTGCGTAAACGCCTGTACGCCGAACTTGCTTGCATCGGCCAGCAAAATGACGCGATCGGCCATGCCGATCATCTTTTGCTTCAGCCGGGCCTGCAGCTCGTGGGATTCGCTGATTCCCCGTTCCAGATGTACGCCCTTGCAAGAAAGGAACGTCTTGTTCACATGGTAAGCGTCCAACGACCGCTCCGCCAGCGGACCGATGTAAGAGAGCGAGCGGGAGGCGAGAAGGCCGCCGGTGGAGATGACCTCGATCTTCTCCTTGCCGGCCAGTTCCATCGCCACCTTGATCGAATTGGTCAGCACAGTCAGCGGAATGTCCGGCAGTTGGGCGGCCATATACCAAGCGGTAGAGCTGGCGTCGAGCAAAATTCGCTCGTTTGGGGCAATCCGCTTGACCGCTTCCCTGGCGATTCGCCGCTTCTCCTCTGCGTAAGTGACTTCCCGCTCCGCGTAAGGGGTCTCCGACTGCTGATCCTTCACGCTGACCGCGCCGCCGTGGGATCGGCGAAGCCGCCCCCCTTGCTCCAGCCGGTCGAGGTCGCGGCGGATCGTTTCCTCGGTCACCTCGCACAATTCGCTCAGCTCGGAAACCCGGATGCTGCCCCTTTCGTTGACCAACTGCACAATTTTCTCATACCGTTCCGCGACAAGCATACGTTCCCTCTTTCTGATCATAGTAGCCGTCTTCCGCCCGGACCGTTTACGACAAGCCGGTCAACCGCCAGAAGCGGCCGTACGCGTCCTCCCAGGCTTCCCGCTCCTGCGGCTCGTACACCGTCACCGGGAACGATTCGCGGATGACCGAACGCGCTTCCCGGATATCGCGGAAGTCGCCGCGGGCAATCCACTGGACGGCCAGGTTGCCGATCGCGCTGCCTTCCGCGGGTCCCGCCCATACCGGCTTGCCGATCGCGTCGGCCGACCATTGGCACAGCAGCGCATTCTGGATGCCTCCGCCGACCATATGCAGGCCGCCGAAGCGGTTGCCGGACAGACGCTCGATCGATTCCAGCACATAGCGGTATTTTAACGCCAAACTTTCCAAAATACAACGGACCGCCTCGCCGCGCCCTTCGGGCGGACGCTGGCCGGTTTCGCGGCAGTAGTCGGCGATACGCCCAAGCATCGGCCCCGGCGCCATAAACCGCGCGTCGTCGGGATCGATCCAGGCGGCGAAGGCCGGCGCCCGCTCGGCCAGCGCGATCAGCTCCGGATACGGGCAGGACTGGCCTTCCCGCTCCCATTGCCGCTTCGTTTCCTGCAAAATCCACAGGCCCATGATGTTTTTCAACAGCCGGAACGTCCCGCAAACGCCGCCCTCATTCGTAAAGTTCTGCCCAAGCGCCTGCTCGTTCATGACCGGCCGGTCCACCTCGGTACCCATCAGCGACCATGTGCCGCAGCTCAAATAAGCGAACGGGTGCTCCGCCGCCGGCACGGCCGCCACCGCGGAGCCGGTATCGTGCTCGGCGACAGCGATAACCGGAACGGAGGCGATACCAAGCTCGGAGACGACCGACGGCAGCAGCTGCCCGACGGCCGTGCCGGGCTGAACAACCGGCCCGAACAGGGAGCCGGATACGCCGATTCGCTCCAGCAGCTCCGGGTCCCACTGGCAGGTCAGCGGATTGAACAGTTGGGTCGTCGTAGCGTTGGAAAATTCGTTGTGCCGCTCCCCGGTGAGAAAATACCGCAGCAAGTCCGGAATCATCAGCAGCCGCTTGGCTTCGCGCAGCAGCGGACTGCCTGCCCGCTTCATCGCTGCCAGCTGGTAAATCGTATTGAACGGCATAAACTGAATGCCGGTACGGGCAAAAATATCGCGCCGCGGCATATCCGCGAACACCTGCTCCATCATTCCGTCGGTATGAGCGTCTCGATAATGGTACGGATTGCCGAGCAGCTCCCCGTTGCCGTCCAGCAAGCCGAAATCGACCGCCCACGAATCGATGCCCAAGCTCTGCACGGCGATGCCGCGATGCTTCGCGGCAAGCAGCGCCTGCTTCATCTCGTGAAGAAGGCGCAAAATGTCCCAATGCAGCCTGGAGCCGACCTGCACGGGCTCGTTCGGAAAGCGGTGAAGCTCCTCCGTCACGATACCGCGGTCGGTCAGCCGGCCGAGCAGCGCTCTGCCGCTGCCCGCGCCAAGATCATATGCGAGAATGCTCGCCACCTGGCATCCCCCTCGCTTCCCGAGTTACACACCGCGCTTCAGCAGCACGTCGCGTTCGTAGCTCTTCACTTCCGCCAGCCAATCCTCGCGTACCGGCACGCCCGATTTGGCGCAGTAGTAGTCCCATACTGCCCCGAACGGATACGTCTTGAATTCCTCCGTCAAAGCGAGCCGAGTCGTGTAGTCGCCCGCAAGCTCCGCCTGCCGCAGCGCCTCTACTGGTACGAGCATGGCGCGCAGTAGCGCCTTGAGCGTGTTGCGGGTGCCGATAACCCAGGCGGCGACCCGGTTGATGCTCGCGTCGAAGAAATCGAGCCCGATATGCGTCTTGCCGAGCAGATCCCCTTGCACCAGTTCCTTGCTGATTTCCAGCAGCTCGTCGTCTAGCGTGACGACATGATCGCTGTCCCATCTCATCGGGCGGCTGACGTGCAGCAGAATGCCTTCCACGAACAGCGACAACGCCGACAGCTTGTTGGAGATCACCTCGGTCGGGTGGAAATGGCCGGCGTCGAGGCAGATCAGCTTGTTGTTCTGCAAGCCGTAGCCCATGTAAAATTCGTGCGAGCCGACGACATACGCCTCGGAGCCGAGACCGAACAGCTTGCTCTCCACGGCGTCCAGGTTATGGGCCGGGTTCAGCTCTTCCGCGAACACTTCGTCGAGGGCGCTCTTCAGTCTCCGGCGCGGAGCGAGCCGGTCGACCGGGACGTCCTTGAACCCGTCGGGAATCCATATGTTCGTTACGCATGTCTGGCCCAACTGTTCGCCGAAGTAAGCGCCGATGCTGCGCGACGCTTTGCAGTGATCGATCCAGAATTGGCGGATGGCCGGGTCCGAATGGCTGAGCGTAAAGCCGTCGCTCGACTTCTCGTGCGAGAAGCAGGTCGGATTGAAATCGAGCCCGAGCCCTTGCACTTTGGCCCACTCGACCCATTTCTCGTAATGCTTCGGCTCGATCCGGTCCAGCTCGACCTTCTCTTCCGTATCGGCATAGATGGCGTGCAGATTCACCTTATGCTTGCCGGGGATGAGCGAGAACGCCTTCTCCAGATCGGAGCGCAGCTCCTCCGGCGTCCGGGCTGCGCCTGGGTAATTGCCGGTGACGGAAATGCCGCCGGTCAAATCTTGGTCGCGGTTCAAAAACCCGCGCACATCATCGCCTTGCCAACAGTGCATGGATATTTTGATGGCCGCCAGCTGCTCCAGCACCCGATCGACGTCGATTCCGTGGGCGGCATACAGCTTCTTGGCTTCCTCATAGCTATTTTCGATAACGGATGGCATAATTGCGGCTCCCTTCGGACAAACCTTGATTTGATCGTACCTGGAATGACCCGTTCAGGCAATCGGGTAAGCGACGACGGACATGAGCGCGTTCGCCGCCTGGGTCGCATCCAGCCTACTGTACTGGACGACGACGGGAATATCGCTTTGCACCTCGATGGCGTACGGAACGCCGACCGGAATGCGCGCCCCGTCCCTCTCAAGCGAGCTGGTGCGGACATGGCTCGTGCGTCTGGCCGGAACGGTGACCAGGATATTTTCCAACGGCTCCCGGTCCTCGAAAAAAATCGTAAACGTCAGCTGCGCGTCCTCGGACGAGCGGTTCAGCACGCACACCGATTCGTGACTCGTCAGCTCGCCGCTGCTTTTCTCCGGAATGTAGCCGTCCGGAATGAACCAATGATTTGCTCCTGCACCTTTGTGCATAGTCCCACCTCGTTTTATTTATCGAGTAAATGCCGCCGGAACGCCGCCGTCGATCGTCAGCATGCAGCCGGTCGTTTTGTCCGACTTGGATGAAGCGAAGAAGGCGATGCCTTCGGCGATATCCTTCGGATAAATGTTGACGAGCAGCGTCGTCCGCTTGCGGTAATATTCTTCCAATTGGTCCGGCTCGATGCCGTACGCCGCCGCGCGCTCGTTGCGCCATCCCGAATTCCAGATCGCCGACCCTTGCAGAATCGCGTCCGGCAAAATCGTGTTGACGCGGATGCCGAACTCGCCACCCTCGGCCGCGATGCAGCGGGCCAGATGGGCTTCCAGCGCCTTGGCCGCGCTGTAGGCGGAGGCGTTCTTGCCGGCGTAGATCGAGTTTTTGGAGCCGATGAACACCATGTTGCCGCCGATTCCTTGCGCCTTCATCAGCTTGAACGCTTCGCGGGCGACGAGGAAATAGCCGGTGCCGAGCACATTGATGTTCAAATTCCATTCCTTCAGCGACGTTTCGTCGAACGGGCTGGAGGTAGCGAGACCGGCGTTGTTCACGATAATATCCACGCCGCCGTAAGCCAGCGCCGTCTCGGCGTAAGCGGCCCCGATGTCGGCCTCGCTCGTGACGTCCATCTTGACCGCAATCGCCCGGTTGGCGCCGTACTTCTCGTTAATGTCGGCGGCAACCTTCTGCGCGCCTTCCAGATTCAGGTCGGCCAGCACGAGGTGCGCGCCCTCGGAGGCGAGCCTGCGCGCCGTCTCGCTGCCGATGCCTCCGGCACCGCCCGTAATGAACGCCACCTTGCGCGAGAACTCGGCCTCCGGCGGCGCCAGCGTCAGCTTGTAAAGCTCGAGTGGCCAATATTCCACGTTGTACGATTCGTTCTCGGTCAGCGACACGAACGAGCCGAGCGCCGTAGCCCCTCTCATCACCGCAATGGCCCGGTGGTACAACGCTCCGCTCACCTGCGACATCGCCCAGCTTTTGCCGGTGTTGATCATGCCGACGCCCGGGATGAGGATGACCCGCGGAGCGGCCTCGAACATGACGTCGCCTTCGTTGCGGTTGCGCTCGAAATACGCCCGGTATTGCTCCTTGTAGGCGGCGACGCCTTCCTTCAATTGAAGCTTCAGTCCTTCGATATCGTCCGCGTCGGGCGTCCAGTCGATGAACAGCGGCACGACCTTCGTATGCACGAGATGGTCCGGACAGGCGGCGCCGATCTGCGACAGCTCCGCCGCATCGCGGCCGCCGACGAATTGCAGCACGTCGTCCCCGTCGTCGAACGACAGCAGCATCTTCTTCGCGTCGCTGACCGCGCCGCGCACGGTCGGCATTACCCGGGCGGCGATGTCGCGCCGGGTCTCCGCCGGAAGCGCTTCGTGTTTGACGCCTCCGAACAGCTTCGCCGCATCGACGCGCGCCTCGATGTACGCCTCCGCTTCGCTGATGATCGCGATCGTCTTGGCGTAGCACGCTTCGCTTGTCTCGCCCCATGTGACCAAGCCGTGCTTCTCCATCAGCACGAGCTCCGCCTGTGGGTTGGCGAGCACGCCCTCGGCGATCATTTTGGACAGAGTGAAGCCCGGTCTGACGTACGGCACCCAGACGAACCGGTCGCCGAATATTTCGCGAGCAACCGCTTTCCCGTTATCCGCGCAGCACAGGCTGATGATCGCGTCCGGGTGGGTATGATCGACATGTTTGAACGGCAAAAAGGCGTGCAGCAGCGTCTCGATCGAAGCGCGCGGATGCTTGGCGTCGATCATGCAGTGGGCCAAATAGCCGACCATCTCCTCGTCGCTCATCTCTCCGCGCTCGAACAGCGGGCGAATATCGTCCATCCGCAAGCCGGTGAAATTGCCCGCCTTCATTGTTGCCAGATCGGAACCGCTGCCCTTCACGTACATCACTTCCGTCTCGCGGCCGCGGAAGTCCTTGACGGTCACCTTACTCGACGTGTTGCCGCCGCCCCAGTTGCACACCCGCCGATCGGTGCCGACCAGGTTCGAGCGATACACGAGCTCGTCGAGTCCTCCCTGCAGCTGCGCCGCCTTCGTGCCATCCCACAAGCTTTGTACCATAATAGGGTGTCTCCTCCGCTTTTCGTTAGTAATTAATTCTTTGTTTATGTTTGTTTTCAATATATCATGTTTGTTTGTTTTTGAATATACCGATTTTAAACAAAATCAAAACAAAAAAACCCTTCCTGAACGGAAAGGGTCGAATGTCAAATTCTAAATAAACAGACACGTTTTATTTCCAACGAGCGCGCACGGTAACGGTTTCGGGTTTCGGGTTTCGGGTTTCGGGTTTCGGGTTTCGGGTTTCGGGTTTCGGGTTTCGAATTCCGGTTTCGGATTCCAATGGGGTTGTGTATGCCCCCGACAGCGCATAAGCCCTCCCGGCGTTTCGTTGGCTACATCGCCACGTCATGATACAGCACGCCAAGCATAAATACGATCTGAAACAGGCACAGAAGAGCGAACAATGCCATCACGACGACAACGCCGGCCTTTCCGAGCGATTTGGCCGTGCGAAGCAGCAGCTGACTCAGGCTCATATGCCCACCTCCTCTTCCTTGCTTTTCGCGCCGTTTGCGGCAACCAAGCGCACCGCAGGGGACGGCTGCTGCGTATGGCTTCATTCACACGTTCCGCCCGGCCAGCTCCGGCCATCGGAAATGCTCCCTCTCCGTCTACCCCGGAATGGCGCTCTCCGTCGGTCTCTACCCCTGCGGCCAAGGCTGCTCGGGTATGCCGCTCGCCGATTCCGCGGTCCACTTCCTGTTGGCATAGCCGTAAGGGGCATTAAGCAGCTTCAGCCATTCGGGATGCTCCTCTGCCCAACGCTTCACCGTCTCCGCCGCCTGCTCGCGGTTCGACGCGCCCTTCAGCGCTTCGGCCAAACCGGGCAAGCCGGACAAAGTTCGCGTATCGATTAGAGGCGGCGCTTGAATCGGAGCGGTCGTACCCGCCACCGCCGGACCTGTCATGCCGGAGCTTGCGGCGGAGCTGTCCGAAGCGACCTCGGTCCGCGTACCGTCCAGCTCCAGCAAATAATGCCGCACGGCGGCCAGGGCGCGCACCGCCGCCCCGAAGTCCACCTCCAGCTGCGGATCGCCGCCGCCCTCGATCACCCCGCCGCCGTATTCGAATAGAAGCCCTTTATATGAATCGTCCGTTGCCCGGGCCGCTTCGGCGTATTGCCGGACCGCCCGTTCGCGGTGGCCGAGCGATTCGCTTGCCACTGCATCCTCCAGCCGGTGGTAAGCCGTCGCACCCTCGGACGCCACGGAATCGGCCAGCTTCATCGCACCCGCCTCGTACCGGTACGTCTCCGTCCGTTCCCGCTGCCAAGGACCTGCCCCGGCGGAGCCGATCAAGCCGCCCTGCAAGACGAGAGCGCCGTTCTCCAGCGTGAACGATTCGACGGACGGCATGCCGACCGTTCCCGGCACGACGGACCAGCCACCGTCGGAGCTCCGCTGCGATACGGTGTAGCCGAACGTTGTCGTGTGTGCGCCCGTCGTGCCCCAGCGCCAGACGATCTCCTTGACGCCGTCGCCGGTCAAGTCGCCGACCGCTTCGACCCGGACGAGTCCGCTATCCCCCTCGGGAAGCGGCACCGTATCGGCCCGGAAGCCCCCGTCTACGGCGGACACGATGACCGCTACCGCTTGCCGGCTTGCCGGCCGCCCGTCGCTTTGCGGCGGCGGCTCCACGGCGAGCGCTGTCGCCCAGACGGCGGTCCCGGCCGCGTCCCCGAGCGCGAAGCGGCTGATCGCGAGCGGCTCCCGCTTGGCGTCGTACGCCGCGGCTAACCGCTCCAGCCATTCGCCGAGATCGGTCGGGCCGGCACCGGCGGCAGCGTTGCTCCCGTCTGGGGACGCTGTCCGCAAACTGCCGATCGTGCGGGCCAGCTCCGCCCGCAGCCCGTCTGCGGACATGTCTGCCGCGGACGCAGCCACAGCCGAGGGCGTGTCGTTCTTGCTGCCGGACTGGTTCCCGCAACCGGCGGAACCGTTCAAGGCGAGCAGTGCCGCCGCCACTATATAGATATACCGCATCGATCTTTTCGCCCTTCCTTCTGTAACTTTAACCAATTAGACTTTTCCGCTGCGGAAAAAGTTCAGTGCGGGCCGGCGTTTCAAATGAAAAGCTGCAAGGAAACGGCTTGCGGGAGTCCTGCTGCACGATGCGGTTCGAGCATCGACATGCATGTCGCGACAAGGCGCACATACGCAAACAAGCCCGTCCCGAATCGGACGGACAGCAGCAGGAAGCGATCGCCGAGACGATCGGATTCTATTAACCGAAAGCGAAGTCCGTCGTCCTCATCATGTTCGGCGACGAGGACGATCGGACGCTGCGCGGCGGCATCGGCCGGCTTGACCCGGTCCGCCGGCGAATCCGCAGCGGAGACGTCCGGATCGCGCTGGCGGATATGATCGAGGCGACCGACGATCCGGCGCCTCAATCGTCGTAGTCGGCCAGACCGTTGTCGATCAAATATTGCATTTCCGCATCCAAAATCGCTTCGATTGCCGGCTCGTGCAGCTTGACGTCGGACTGCCCGAGCACGTAATCGACCAGTTCGTCGCTGTCGATCTCGACGTCCGCGTTCGACCGCTTCTGGAGCTTGTTCATAAACGCCTGTTCATGCTTCAAGACGTTCCTGATGGCGGCGGCATCCGCCTTCGTGCGGGCGGCGATGTACTGCACCAGCTCCGCTTCGTTTAACGTGTGGCTCAACGGCGTTCTCCTCCTGTTCTTCCGTAGCGCCATTGTAGCACATTTCACCCGAAGCTCAAACGGGGTGCAGGCAAATATGCCCGATAATCGCCTGGCACGTCTTGTGCAGGCCGGCAATAAAGCGGAAGGCCCCTCCGTGGGAGAAAGACGCCAAGGGGCCCGCGAAGTACAGCCCCGGCAAGCTGCTTTCAAAGGAGGCGCCGAGCTTCGGAAAGCGCTCCCCGCCTGCGTCGCGCTCCCCGTCCTCCCGCCCGATCCGCGCGGACAATGCGGGCGACAAAAACGGAACGCGGTCTACATCGATCCGGTAGCCGGTGGCCGCCACCAGATGGTCGGCGGTCCGCCGCTCCCCGTTCGACAGCAGAAGACTCAGCGCGCCGTCCGGAGACGCCTCGGCCGCTTCGATCGAGACGCCTCCGGTCTCGCGCACAAGCCCGTCCACATAAGGCCGCAAAAAGTGGGCGATGCTGCCCGGCGGCGGCACCCGTTTCTCTCGCTTCTGCTCCTCGGGCAACTCGTAGAACGTGTACGCCGCCTGCACAAGCTCCTTGCCCGACGTGACAGCCTCTCGGTAATTCGGCGCTTCGCGCCGGTAGATCAGCTCCGTGTCGGCGCCCGCCCGGTGCAGCAGCGCGGCGGCTTCCCATGCGCTCTGCCCGCTGCCGAGCACCGCCACCCGCTTTCCGGCGAACGGCGCATAATCGCTGCGGCCGTATGTGTGGGACACGAGTCCGGACGGCAGGCCGGCCAGCGCGTCCGGGATGTAGGCGTAGTGCTGCAAGCCGGTGGCGACGATCGCGCTGCGGGCGCGCAGGACGGTGCCGCAGTCGGTTTCCACGACGTATCCCCCTGCCGCCGAATCGAGCCGTACCGCCAATTCGGGGGTGAAGACCACCCCCGTACGGGATGCGAACCAGAACGCATAGTCCACGAAAACGGGGCGGGGCAGTGGCACGGTCACGGCCGTGCCGGTCTCTTCCTCGAACCGCTGCAACGTGTATTCGCCCCGCTCGTCGGACAGCTGAATCGAATCGGGATGCGTGCGGATGAACATCGACTGGGGCATCTGGCTTTTCCAGAAATGCATCGGCCGGCCGAGCAGCTTGTAGTTGAGCCCTTTGGCGCCCGCGTGCGCGGCCAGGGAGATGCCGTACGGTCCCGCGCCGATAATGATCAAGTCGAGCATGGCCGCTTCCCCGCCCCTATTCAAGCTCAAAGCCCTTCTCCTGCAAAAAAGTCCGCATATGGCCGCGCCGGCGCGCCCGGAGACGATTCGCCATCTCCTTCGACCATGTCGTGTCGCGCTTGCCGCCCTCGCGGGTCAGTCCGAACTGGCGCAGCTCCCCGTTGTACCGCTCGATGCCTGCGGCGAACGCGTCTTCCGAATAGCGCTCCCGATGAAGCACCGTCTCGACCGGCAGCCGCGGCCGGATCGTCGGCGCCTGATCGGGATAGCCGAGGCACATGCCGAATACGGGGTATACATATTTCGGCAGCTCCAGCAGTTGGGCCACGTCGCCGGGATTATCGCGGATGCCCCCGATGAACACAATGCCGAGTTCGAGCGACTCTGCGGCGACTACGGCATTTTGCGCCGCCAGTGCCGTATCCACCGTCGCGATGATGAAGATTTCCGTCGAGTCCGGCACGCGCGTCTCCTCCTCGAGAGAGGCGGCGTAACGAAGACGGTTCAGGTCGGCGCACCATACGAGGAATACGGGGCACTCCTCGATATACGCCTGATCGGCGGCCAAATGCGCCAGCCGGCGTTTCTTGTCCGGATCGGTCACGGCGACCACGCTGTACGCCTGGACGTAGCTGGACGTGGAGGCGGCCTGGCCCGCCTCGACGATCGCAAGCAACTGCTCCTCGCTCACCGGATCGGGCTTATATTTGCGGATGGATCGGTGGCTTTTCAACTGTTCGATAACTGCATTCATGGCTGTATAGTCAGTCTCCTTCACATATAATGGGTAAAAGAAAAACACAACAGGAGCTGTTGTGTTTTCCAGTGGACTGGTCAAAGTCGATTTTTATTCTTTTATAATTCCTATATACTTACTCGGTTTTGTACGAATGATACCATTTTCCAATCGATGCTGTCAATTGTTTTTCGTCCCGGCTCCCGATCGGTTACGTTTTTAAGCAAAAGACCCGAACCGGATTGAAATCATCGGGTTCGGGTCTTTTGAAGAATATGCGCAGAGCTTGCGCACGCGCCATACGGGTTTCGGATTTATCGGCCCGCCGCTGCCGATTCCGGCTGCGCCGCAAGCCCTCTCTTCCTGCTTTCGAGCCATTCGCTCATGGCGTAAAGCCCTTTGTAGTTTTGTTTGACGAACTGGATAACCTTTTGTTCCTTTTCCGAAATCGACTTGCGCTTGACTTGCACGTTCATTTTGCCGTTTCCCCGCTTTACCGCATATTTTCCGAGCACAAGAACCATTGTATTCGCGACCTCCCGCTTTATTCCCGGCAGATGCGAATAAAAGGCTGCCCGTTTCGGCCTCACTTCTCGACCGCGGCCGCCTTGCGGTGGGTCAGCAGCTCGGATACGGTGATGAACTGGAATCCTCTCTGCCGCAGCTCGGGTAAAATTTGCTTCAGCGCGGCGACGGTCTGCGTCTTGCCTTCCACGTAATCGTGAAACAGCACAATATCCCCGTTGCGGGCGTTGTTCAGCACCTTATTGACGATTTTGCCCACGCCCGGCGTATTCCAGTCTTCCGTGTCCTGATGCCAAGACCACAGCACGACAGTGTAGCCGGCCTTTTTCGAGGCGTTGACCACCTGCTCGTTGTAGTAGCCTCCCGGAGGGCGGAACAGATGCGGCTTCTGTCCGGTAGCGTTGACGATGCTTTGCTCGGTTTTCGAAATCTCGTTGTCGATATGGTCGGCCGAACGCTTGCGGTTGTTCATGTACTTGTGGCTGTATGTATGATTAGCGATTTCATGCCCGTCCAGTACTTCCTGCCGTACGAGCTCCGGATATTTCTCCACCCGCTGCCCGACGACGAAAAAGGTCGCCTTCGCCTCATATTGCCTCAGCAGCGCCAAAATCTCCGGCGTATCCGTCGGATCTGGGCCGTCGTCGAACGTCAGTGCAATCACCTTCTTGTCCGTCGGCACCTCCCATACGATGTCGCCGCGCGCCTCGTAGTAATCTCGCCCTTTCTTCGACGGCGCCGAATACGCCGAGCCGAATACGGCTGTCGTCAAGCAAATGGTCATGATTAGCGATTTTCCAAGGGTACCCATATGTCCTCCTCTTCCGCTCCTGTTGTTCGAAGCCGGGTTTGCCAAAACGCGCCTATCGGTAATATCTCCCCAAATCGCCGCGCTATACCAAACAATCGCTGCGGGCTGCAGCGGGGCGGGGCAATCCCATAAAAAATCGGCGGGAAAGCGAGGCTGCGGTGAGCCTTTGCTCCTCCAATCGCACTTGAAATCGGATTCCCTTTTGTCTCTTGCGATTGCCCTGCGCCTCTCCGCAGCCCCTCCGCCGATCCGCATTGTAAGCGGCCGGCGGTTGTGATATAATAACAAGACTTTGCGATGGAGTGGTGGCTTATGGTAACGATTTTGCGCCTATTACCGATTCATAACGATACCGAAACCTTGACCGATACCGGTCAAGGTTTTTTGTTTCCGTCAGGAAAAAAAGCTGTGGGAGGTAATGATTTATGACCGAGGGGAACAAAGCATCCATGCTGGCGGTTTGGATCAGCCTGATCAGCAACGTCGCGCTGACCGCCTTGAAGCTGATTGTCGGGCTGCTGTCCGGCTCCCAGGTGCTGATCGCCGATGGCGTCCATAATGCCGGAGACGTAATCGCTACGACCGCCGCGCTGAGCTCGATGCGCATCTCCAAGCGTCCGGCCGATGAGGATCACCCGTACGGCCACGGCAAAGCCGAAGTACTCGGCTCGGGTATCGTGGCGATCATCCTCGTGCTGGCCGCCCTTTATATCGGTTACCATGCCGTACTCGCCTTCTTCCACGAGCCCGAGGAAGCGAGTTACCTCGCGCTGGGCGCGGCCTTCGTATCGGTCGTCTGGAAGCAATGGCTGTACGTGTATACGATTCGGGTCGGCAAAAAAGAGAACAGCAAGGGGCTGATCGCCACCGCTTACGACCATCTGGCCGACGTCTACGCGTCTATCGCCGCCGTGGCCGGGATCGGCCTGGCGCTGGTCGGGGACCATTACGGCATTCACCTGCTAACTTACGGCGATCCGGCAGCCGGGATTATCGTTTCCGTGCTGGTCATGAAGCTTGCCTGGCATATGGCCCAGGAAGCGATCGATATCCTGATGGAGAAAACCGTCAGCCACGACAAGCTGGAGCAATATACGACGCTCGTCCGAAGCATTCCGCAAGTGAAGCGGATCGACCGGATTCGGGCGCGCGAGCACGGACATTATATTCTCGTCGACTTGCGGGTCAGCATTCCCGGCGAACTAACCATCCAGCAGGGACACGATATTTCCCGTTCCATCAAAGGCGCCGTCATGAAACGCCATCCCGAGGTTGACGAAGTGCTGATCCATCTCAATCCGTGGTATAAGGAAGACAAAGAGCCTTCAACCCCACTGTAAAAAGTGGCGTTGAAGGCTTTTTCTTTGCCGGAATAAGACAAGGTGCAGGCCGGGGTTTTCCTTAATCCCTATGCGATCGAAAGGGGTTGGCGAACCCCCTTTGCGATCAAGAAGGGGATGTTCCGGGGATGTCCTCCGGCGCGCCAGTTCCGCGCGAGTCCCGATCGGCGTCCGTTTCGAGCGGCACTTCCTCAGGCAGCGTCTTCGTAATCCCGGGAACCTCGCGCGGCTTGTATTCGATCGAGTCGGACGAGTACAGGGCGATGGACATGCTGCCTCCTCCGGCGAAAGCGCGGATCAGAACCGGCTGGTTGTAAGCGTTCTGGAACGTAAAGTCCGGCCCGCCCCAGCTGACCGTCGCGTCCCGTCCCGGCAGCACGTAAGGAACGTGGCGGCTGTGGGAATAGCGCTGGACGATGCGCAGGCCGGCGCGATCGATCGCATTGAACAACGTGGACGATACTTGGCAGATGCCGCCGCCTATGCCCTCGGACAGTTCCCCCCGCACGATGATCGGCGCGCGCTTATAGCCGCGGGCGGCCGTTCGTTCCCCAACGATCCGGTTGAACGAGAACGTCTCGCCGGGAAAGACGACATGGTTGTTGATCGCTTTGGCCGAAAGCGCGATGTTATGCGAGCGGCTTTTGTTGCCGGAATTGTAGTACGTCACGTAGCTGCCGATCGGCTTTTGCCGGATATGGGCAAGCAGCTCGCTGTCGACTTTCGGATACACCGTGCGCCGCTGCAGCTCGAACCGCGCCGGACCATTGCCGTAGAAATAAGCGTAAAACTGTTCCGCAAGCGCTTCGCGGTTCAGCGTATAGCCGGTCCGGCCGGCTACGATCTTGCCGTTGTCGCCGATCACCGCATTAAGCGGCGGCTCGTAGGTTCGCTGCTCCAGCTTGGCGATCAGCGCATCCAGCTTGGCCGTATCGACGACCGTCTGGCCCGGAAGAGAATAGTCCGCCCTCTCCACGGAAGCGATCATCTGGCCGGCGTGCTCCAGCGACAGAGGCCCGGACGTCGGCGCCTGCTGCTGCACCATCGGTGCCAGCAGCAGCGCCCCAAGAAGCCATGCGGATTTCATTGTCAGTAGTCTCTCCTTTTATCGGCCCGGCACCGCCGCCGATTTTCGTGTTCCTCGCTAGTCGCCAAGCCGGACGCGCCCGCCCATCGCCTTGCGTACGCGCGTTCCGGCGTATACGAACAGCGGGAACAGCAGGTAGCCTGTCAAAATATAGATCGTTCCCGTCGTCGAGACGAACACGGCCAGCGTCTGGAAGCCGGGCACAAGACGAAAGGAGAAGAGCAGCAGCAAAAGACCGAGCGGCACGATGAGCGCATCCGTTTTCTTCAGCTGCAAACATTGCGCCAGTCCGATCGATACGGCATACAAATGAATGCCGATTTTAATAAATTCGCCCAAAACCCATACCATCATAATCATCGACTCGACATGCTCGAAAAAGTCCGCAATGGCTATGTAGCGGGCCGCCGTGTAGACGGGATAAACATAATGCGACGTACTCTCTCCAAGCAGCATCAGCAGCGCCAGGTTCGTTACCAGCATAACCGCACCGATGCCTGTCGCGGCCCACATCCCCCACTTCAAAGCCGTACGGGAGTCCTTCACATTCGGGAGCAAGTAGACCATCAGGAACAATTGGCAAAACCAGCCGCCCACCACTAACGACCCTTTGAAGACGGGCTCGAAGCCCCGTTCCAGCAAAGGCATTACTTTACCCGGATCCAGCTCGGGAATGAGCAGGGCAAAAATCAGAATCGTAATAAACGTGATCAGCGGTACAAACAGCTGCCCGATGCGGGCCAGCACCTCGATGCCCGCGCGGAGGGCCCAGACGCACAGCGCCAGCATCATGCCGATTACTACCACGACCGGCGTCTTGAAGAAGAAATTCAGGACGATAAATTCCCCGTAGTCCCTCACGACGAACGACAAAATATGCAGCTGGAACACGATAAAAAGCAAGCCCAGCGTCTTGCCGACCATTTTGCCGAATACGTTCTCCAGCAGCGTATGAAACGTACCGTCCGGAGACAGCCGGTGAAGCCGCCAGGCCAGCCAGACGGCAAGATACCCGACGCCGATCACCACAATCGGCGTCATCCACATGTCTCTGCCCGACAAGCGCGTCGTAATCGAGGGCATCAGCAATATGGAGGAGCCGAGCACCATTTGAAACAGAAGCAGCGCCATCTGCCAGACGGAGATTTGTCCGCGGTTCATCTTCAGGACTCCTTACGTTTGGGGCGGGGGCTTCAAGTAATCGCCGAGCGGCTTGTACAGAGCTTCGATCCAGCCGGTCAAATAAGTAGCCTTGGGACTGAGGAGCAGGGTTGCCGACACCGCAAGGGCAAAAACCACTATAAACGCGTAGGCCAGCGTGTCCCGCCCTCCCGTTCGCCACGATTTCCGGTCAACCGCCATGACGACGATGCCGGCTGCCCATACAAAACCAAGCGCGATACTATTCATCCCCACCCTCTTCTCTTCTGAACAAGCTCGGAATATCCCCGGTCATGACCCCCTGCCGAACCGTAGCGATCTGCACGTCCAAAACGGGCTTCACCTCGGCGAACCGCTTTCCCCAGTTCGCTTTCTCCTGTTTCCATGCCTTGGGATACTTTTTATGAAACTGCTCTCCGAAATCGAGCACGTCGGCTTGCTTCTTCTGCAAGCTCTCTAGCGCCCTCTCTATACGGCTGCGGATATACGTGTTGGCGCCCTCGACGATTTGCTCCAATTCCTCCGGCTTCATCGGATCGAGGCTCGCCGTATTTTGAACAATATCGCCCTCGTACCGCACCTTGATCCTCATCTCCCAAGTACCGTCGGGCAAAATGCGCGGCAGCCGCTCGGTGCTGCTGCTCGATAAGCTCATCGTGATCTTGCCTCTACCCGCCGGATAGGCAATCTGGGTAGAGGATTTCACCCGGTCCGTCAGCCACAGCGTGCCCAGCATCGAATCGTTATCGAGGGTACCTACCAGCTTGCCGTTTTTGAGCACCGCCAAGCCTCGGAAGTAAGGCTCGTCCGTATTCCGGATGTGGCCCTTATCCACCATCTCCGGACCGGAAAGCACATGCGGCACATAAAAGGTTTGTTCCGGGTTGCGTACGATTCGCTCCAGAATGTGCTTCATATCGACCTCTGTGCTCACCTGGGTCTTGGAAAGCTCCCGCAGCGCTTCGACCGCGCTGCGCTCCAGATACGGGACGACCTGCAGCACTTCATTCGCCCTTCCTTCCGACACATAGAAGGATGCCCGCTCGCGCATGCCGATGAAGCGCAGCACGAATTCCAAATCTTCCTGAATGCCGTGCTCGGCCCGCTTTTTGCCGATAATGTAAATGTTATTGTGTCCCCAGTACAGCCTTCTCGACAGCCTCTCCTGCAAATGCCCCAGCGCTTCCGACAAGGAACCGCCCGAGGCGCTTGCCGTGATCGTTCCGCTTTGGTCCTTCGAGGAGCCGGAGTCGGAGCCTGACTGTGCGGAATCCGCCGAGCTGCCCGTCGGCAAATACACCTCCACGGACAAATGCACCTTGTTCTGATCGTCTTGGTCGATGCCGGCCCCCATTACGATCGCCATATCGTTGATCTCGATCCGGTCCCAGCAGCCTGTCAGCAGCAGAAGGGCGGCCATTGCGGCCAACGCCCCCGATCGCGGACTTATCCGCATCATCGGCCTCCTTTCTCCGCATTCCGCCCTTTCCGCCTGAGCCCGCCGCCGCTTCCGGTCAACCGGGGCCTCTTCAAGTTCGCCCAGGCTGCGGGCCGGACAAGCACATCCTTCCATTCCCCGGCCATTCCCGGAGCGATCGGCGACAAATAAGGGACGCCGAACGAGCGAAGCGAGCATAGATGGATCACAATCCCGATCAAGCCGGTCAGCAGGCCGAGCAGCCCCATGAACCCGGCCAGCAGCATGATCGGAAAGCGCAGCAGCCGGATCGAGATGCCGATCGTATAGTGCGGGATCATGAACGAAGCGATTCCCGTAATGGCCACGACCATCACCATCGGCGAGGAGACGAGCCCGGCCGACGTCGCCGCTTGTCCGATCACGAGCGCGCCCACGATGCTGACGGCAGCGCCGACCTGCTTTGGCAGCCGAACGCCCGCTTCGCGAAGCGCCTCGAACATCGTCTCCATAATGAACGCTTCGACCAGCGCCGGGAAGGGGATCTCCTCCCTTGACTTGGCGATGCTCAGCAGAAGCGAGGACGGGATCATTTCCTGATGGAACGTCAAAATCGCTACGTAAGCCGAAGGGGCGAGCAGGGCGACCATCATGAACAAGTAGCGCAGCCAGCGGATCGCCGTAGAGATCATGTAGCGCTGGTAATAGTCCTCGGGGGACTGGAGCAAGGAAAACAGCGTGATCGGGGCAATCAGAACGAACGGCGTGCCGTCCGTCACGATGACTGCCCGGCCTTCCAGCAGCCCGGCTGCGGCGGTATCGGGTCGCTCTGTGTCCATCAGCTGCGGAAAAGGTGAGAATGGGCTGTCTTCGATCCATTCCTCGATATTCCCGCTCTCCAAAATGCCGTCCGTATCGATGGCGGCGAGCCTTCGCTCGATTTCCTCGATCAGCTCCGGAGCGGCAAGCCCTTCGATATAGCCGATGGTTACGCGGCTTTTCGTGTAACGCCCGATTTCCAGCGCCTTCGTCTTCAGGCTGGGCGTCCGCACCCTTCTGCGCAGCATCGCCACGTTGTCGCATAGCGATTCGGTGAAGCCTTCTCGCGGTCCGCGGATGACGGACTCCGCTACCGGGTCCTCGATGCTGCGCTTGCGCCAGTCGGACAAGGAAAAGGCGTAGCCGCCGGCGATCCCGTCGACCAGCAGCACCGGATGGCCGAGCGTCGTCTGCTCGAACAGATCGCCGAGCGTCTCCACTTCATTGAGGCGAAGATGGGAAATTTCCCGGCCCAGCGCCTCCCTAAGCTGCTGCTGCGTCTGGTCCGGCCCGGGCTCCCGTGTCGCGAACAGCCTGATTTCATTTAACCGCTCTTCGTTCGTCAGCCCTTCGAAATAGACGAACAGAGCCGGCACCGTTTGCCATACCAGGCACTCCACATAAACGATGTCGCTGCAAACGTCGAACATCCGCTGCACGGCGAGACGGTTGCCGGCCAGCTCGGGTGTCAAACGTTCGTCGTGATTTGCTGATGGCTGAATCATCGTGAGGTTTCCTTCATTGGATTCGTAATCATTCTGGCATTTGTTAAGCTTTCCACTTCTTCCTACCGATATTCCGCAGCGGGACGGACCGGCGCAAAAATAAAGCTGCCGCACCGCATCAATGCGGCCGGCAGCGTAAAAAGTTGGCGGAGGCGAACCCCCTTACTTCCTCTTCCTTAAATGTCTTCAACAGCTCATTGATCAAATTTTGCGTTAGGCCGGCATGCTCCAGACCGGGAATATGGGAGCGTATCCCGTCGAGATCCGACCCTAGCCCGACATAACTCACGCCGCCCAACGAGCAGAAGTGGTCGATATGACGGATCAGATCGGAGATCGTGGCATTTCTATCGCTTTTCGTAAAAGGCGGATTGTACACCACGTGCACCGTCGCCCCCTTGGCAAACAGCGCAGCCGCTTGCCCGTCGGTCAAATTGCGGGGATGATCGCAATGCGCCCTGGCGTTGGAATGGCTCGCGATCGGATAGTCCGCCAGCTCGACCGTCTCCCAAAATGCCCGTTCGCCTAGGTGGGACACGTCCGTAAGCCGTCGGTGCCGGTTGTTCATCGCCACCACCTGCCGCCCCCACCGCGTCAGCCCGGCATTGCGCGGTTCCATGGCTCCGTCCGCTGCCAGGTTGGCCTCGTTCCACGTCAGGCCGACGGACATGACCCCGAGCCGGTACAGCAGGGCGAGCTTGTGTTCGTCCGTGCCGATTGCATCCACGCCCTCCAGCGTCAGCATCGCCCCGATCTCGCCGTCCTGCAGGCGATCGAAGTCGTCCCAGCATGCGATGGGCTTCATGTCGGGATCGACGGCCAGCACCTTTTCGTGAAAATAATGCAGCTGGTCAAGCACCGCCTGGAACTTGTGCTCCTCCTTCACCTCGGGCGGAACGAACAAAGCGAACGCCTGCGCCCGAATGCCTCCCGCCGCCAGCCTCCGCTTGTTCGTCTCCAACTCATCCGCGTCGGCGAAAGACAGCCTTCCGCCATGCCTCCACAGCTTGTATAGGGCGTCGCCGTGCAGATCGATAATGTCCATCTCCGTTCCCCTCCCCGTACCATGCGATCGTGATCACTATCACTTTATGAGCGAATGTTGGGGGATACACCTATTCCACCAAAAGTCCGGCGAATAACTTCCGGCCATTTCGCACCTATCACCCGTCCCATCTATCATTCGGGCACACAAGCATCGTTACGCATGAAAGACAGACAACGCCTCGCTCAAAAACTGCTGCTGCGTATGCGCCGAATATTCGAACCAAGGGAAGAGAGGGAGCAGCGATACCCGATTGTTGCGCACCGCCTTCAGCTTGCGCCACGGTTCGGTTTGCCGCAGCGCCTCCCACTGGGCCTGCGCATCGGTCGCGCCGGGAAACATGAGCAGCAGCCGGTCCGCGTCGAGCTCGGCCAGACCGCTGAAGTCAAGGCGCTTGTGCGAGTCGGTTCCGGCAATGCCCGACGGCGGAGCCAGTCGCAGATCTTCGTACAGCACCCCGGCAACGGAGCGTGCTCCGTATGCGTAGCAATGGTCGCGCACCATATGAAGGACGAGCACCTTATCGTCCTTCACGATCCCGCTTACGCGTTCCCTGGCGACAGCGGCGGTACGATCGTACTGGTCGAGCCAGCTCTCCGCCTCCTCGACGATTCCGAGAAAACCGGAAGTGACGCGCAGATGCTGGCGCCAGTCGGCATCGAGCCAAGGCACGAACAAAGCGGGGGCGATCTGTCTCAGCTTCTCTTGCTCCTCCGCCGGGACGAAGTGGTCGACGCCGATAATGCAGTCCGGTGGAGCAAGACGGAGCGCTTCGCGGTTGAAGGCATAATCGTGGCTTAGCTTTGTCTGCACGTCGGTTTCGTATTTTTTGCGATAAGCATCGGTCCACGAATGATCCATCGGGGCGGCGATCGGCACGATCTGCAAGGCAAGAAGCTGGCCGATGTTCGGAAAGCTGTAGGCGGCCACCTTGCGCTGCCGTTTCTTGATAAACGTCGCGGGCGGGATGCCGACCTGCTGTTTGAATTTGCGGATGAAGTAATATTCGTCGCTATACCCGACCTGTCTCGCGATTTCCCGCAGACGGCCCGGGGAGCCGTCCATCAGCTGCTTCGCCTTATTGATCCTCAGCCCGGTCAAATAATCCATGGCGCTAATGCCATGCTTCTGCTTGAACGAGCGCATGTAGTGATAGCGGCTCAAGCCGGCCTGACGGGCAAGTTCGTCGATCGTCACGCTTTGGTCCAGATGCCGCTCCATATAGTCCAACGCCCGGTCCATGGCCTCCTCCGCATGGCTGTCCTGCGCAGGCTGTGCAGACAGCGCCGCATCCTCCAGCAGCCGGCACAGCGCCTCGTGGAACGCCGTCTGAGCACGCAGAGCCCCGAGACCGGTTCCGGCCTCCCTGAACTGCCGGATGCCGGACAGCGCGGCCTGCATCCAGCCCGGATCGGACAAGACGAAACCGCCGTGCAGCGGGAACAGGTGCCGCCGATCCTGGGAACGGGTTTCCTCCAACGCGGGTGCGGCAAGCTGCCCCTCCTCGATCGCATCGAAACGAACGGCCCACAAGCCATGCTCTTCGCCGTTCTGGCCCGATTCGCGCAGCGTCGCTTGCATCGTAACCTGCACAAGCTGCCGGGGCAGGCAGACGAACGCGCCGCCCGGTTTGAGCGCGGTCATATGACCGTCGGCGACAATATGCGCCTCCCGATCGACCGCGATCAGGAGTAGGTGCGCGGTCGCGTAATGCAAGCCAACCAGCGGACTGTCCGGGCCGATGCTTACGATGTCGCGCAGTCTGAACCACAAGTGGCGGAGCGCGTCATAGCCGTCTGCCGCCGCGAGCGCTTTTTCCCGTTTCAACGAAGTCACGTCCCTTTTTTCGATATATACCCCCATTCTAAGTGATAATCATTCTCAACGTCAATCGTTTAGCGGATTTCTTTGGCGACAATGGGAAAACGGCAAAGAACCCCCGACATGGAAAAACAATGTCGAGGGTTTGGTCGCTTGGGAAACGCGGTCAGCCGCCGGTAACCTCCACCGGATTCGGCTTGCCGAGAAACCGCCAGAATGCGCCGCCGAACAGGTCGGCCACATCGCGGCGAATTTCTTTCTTCTTGATTTTCCAGCCGGTGTCCAGCAGATCGGCATACTTGTCGCTGAGCACATTGGCGATAATCTCGCGGGAATGATCCCATTTGTACAAAAGCTGGTCGAGCACCCGGCAGTCGGAATGCTGCGGCGTTACGCTCGTGCCGAGCAGCTCGAAGCGCATCCGGGTCATTTCCTCGATCAGGCTCGGGTTGTTCAGGAACCACCAGCAGCCGAATACGTGCAGGTTGCGGAATTTGCGGGCGGCGACAGCCAAACCGTGCTGATTCTCCCGAGCCAGCATCGTGCACAAAAACTTGTTATCCGGATGGAGCGCGCACATCTGCTCGACGGCCCGGACATCGCTTAAGCCCACGCTATCCCCGGCATCGCCGAGCGCCGGATTGACCCGCTTGTTGACGCCGATCATCATCGCAAACGGAATGTTGAATTCGCGGGCGATCGGGACGATGCACTTCTCGATAATGTCTCCGCGCGCGGACTGCTCCGGATAACGGAACGACGGTGGCAGCGAAACCGCCATGTACAGCGGGTTCATCTTGCGAATCCATACGCGCAGAAACTCGCGGATGCCCTCGACCGTCTTGTCCGTCACCGCTTGCTCGACGTCGTAGCCCCATTCCTGCAGCCGTTCCCACGTTTTCTCTTCCCACTGCATCAGCAGCGGATCGATGCGCAAAGCGGTATTGAACCGCGGATCGACGGTGTCGATCTTCTCCCAGCCTTCGCGCTCGGTGTCGACGAACGGATCGTTCGTCATACAGACGTTCGCCACGTTGGACAGCTCGAAGACGAGGTCGATATATTCGCTCGTCGACTTGGATGCGAAGAAAGCGCGGTACGCCTCCAGATCGCGCGAAGCCACGTCCAGCCCGAGCCGGTTCAGCACGGTCAAGACGCCGCGGCATGCCTCGCTATAGGGCGAATGGTCGATAAAGAGCGTTTTCCAGACAAGGTCCGCCTGTTCTTTCTTGGTCATGGCCCAAAACGTCTCATACTCCAGCTCCGGATAGAAGCGGAATGTTTCGGCAACGAGGTAATGGTAAGTCAGCAGCTCGTCGATACCCCACAGCAGCATATTGCCGAAGTCCTCGGTAAACAGGTGGGTATGAATGTCGGATATCGGGGTCGTGCGCACGGTTTCGCGTACGAACGAACGCAGTTCCTCTTTGCTTTGAAAAGCCATTTCTCGACTTCCTTTCCCCGGTTGACGGAGTTGATGATGTTAACGTGTGCATAGTCTTTATACTACTATTCTACACGTTTTTGGTCCTATTTGCCAAGCAGTCGGATATGTTTTCCGATATGGCCGATCAGCGCTTCGGTGAACGCCTCCTCATTACGATCCATCGAGCGGAAAAATTCGTCCTTGAACAGGCTTTGGCCGTTTCCGTCTTTGGCCTGGAGCAGCACGCCGTACGTGATGTGCAGCATTTGCCGGGCGTCGTCGTCGTTCAGGTAGTCCGGCAGTTCGGCATCGGACACGCTGTCCAGCGGCTTGATCGCCTTCAGGTCGGCTTTCACGTGATAATAAGCGGTCGCCTCGTGGAAATGCTCGTAGGCGTAAGCGTGCATGCGGCGGTACAGGTCCGGGTTTGTGCGGGCTACGACACGCATTGCCTCCAGCCAGTTCGTGCCGGCCGTCTTCAGGTGGAACCGCCCTTTCGTATGAACGCCGATCATCGGGAATACGGTAAACTTGTCGCTGCCGGAGTGAATGCTCAGCTTGTAGCCGAAATGGTCCGCGATCGCGGCGTGCACCTTCAGCTCTTCCTCGAACTGGGCCACGTCTCCGATATAGTCGATCCCCTTCTGGAACTCGCCGCAGAAGCGCGGAGCCATCGAGAACAGCTGGACGCCCCGGTTGTACAGCTCTTCCGCGATCAGGAAATGGGATGCCGGATCGGTCGGCGTAAGAGTCTCGTCGATCGACACTTCAAAATCGATCTCACGGCCGGCCGTTTGGATATATTTGCGGAAAATATGCTCCATATAATCGATCGCCTTGGCGTAAATGAGTACGTTTTTGGCCAACGATAACGGGCTGAAGACGAACTCGGTACCGGCCGCTTCGAGCGCGCGATTCAAATACCGGCTCTCGTAATGGGAGCGAATCTCCGGAGACACCTGGGCGTATTTGGCCAAAATATCCGCATCCGACAGCCCTTCGATCGTATTGTCGATATGCTCCGAGCAGTCCAGCGTCAGCATCGTAAAGCCGAGCCCGAGCGCCAGCTCGATGTCCGCCTCGACCTTCAGATGGTCGCCGTCGGCGCCGAAGCCGTCCTTGTAGCCTTCCTGAAAAGCCGCGTAGCACGCCGCATCCAGCACTTCCTTATAGTCGCGTCCGGTCAGGTTCAGCTCGCGGATGCTTTGCTGGGCCAGAATCGGACGAATGTCTTTGCCGCGTACGGTCTCGATATGCCCTGGCGATGCGATGCCGAGCCGGTCGCCGAGGCCGATCGTGGAAATGCCCGTGCCGAAAGCGCGAGGCGCGGTATAGGGAAGAAAGCGGTTAAGCGCCAGACGATTTTCATGGGTCAGCGGGCACAGCTTGGCCGCAACCGAACCGCCTTGCACCGCTTCTCCCTGCAGCGCGTCGGCCAGCTCTCCCGTTCCTTCGACGAGCAGCCCTTTACGCCCGTTCTGCTTGATCATGACGATGCGTACGCCGCCCGTCTCCGCGAGCGAACGCTCGTATACTTTCGTTTCCGTTCCCCCGTTATTCCATGCTTCAATTACCGAATATATCGCCTGCATCGAAGAACCTCCTCATAAAATGAACGACTTGTTGTCGCGTCAGCCTGCGGCAAATGGGCGGCCTGGACCGCCCAACTCGCGCCTAGCCTCATCTTAGCGCAACTTCCGTCCTGTTTCTGTTCATTTTTTGCGGAATGCACGATATATTCAACAATTTTTGCGCTTTATCGCGGGTCCGGGACATGTTCCGGCTGCGAAGCTGCGACGGTTCCGTCATGCAGACGAAGCCACGTATCGAAGCCGCGCTCTCCTTCGCGCAGCCGGATCATTCGGGCGCCGCGGACGAACCCCTCGCGCCCGTAGGTGTGGTAGCCGCTTGCCCGGCCGTAGCAAAGCCGGATGCCGTGCAGCTCTCCCCAGAAGTCGTTGATATGGTCATGGCCACAAAAGGTGCCCATCACGTCGCCCGTCTCCACCATCGCGGCGAATAAGCCGCCGTTCAGCTGCGAGCAGCAGACGTCCTCATGCTTCTCTCCGTAGCACGTAACCGTATCCCAGGCTTGGCGGTATTCGGGCAGCGGAATATGGAAAAAGGCCAGCGCCGGCAGCCGTTCCCCGCCGTTCGCAGCGGCGAGCCGGCCGGACTCGGCCACATACCAGTCGATCTGCCCGCGCTTGATCCAATCGTAGCCCGGCACGCGTTCATTGTCCGAGTACGCCCCGGAGTCGAAGCCGAACAGCGCCGCCGCCGGCGCTCCGGAGCGGTCTTCCAGAACGAGCGTGAAATTGCCGGTGCCCGGCACGCTTTCCGGCCCTCTGCCCGATACCGCATGCGCGCATGACTCGACCACCAAGCCCAGTTCCTCGCGCGTAATCAAATTTTCGGTATCGTGGTTGCCGAACACGACCGCCCACGGAATGCCGGCTTCCTCCGCACAGGCGACCGCGTCGCGGAACGCGCCCTCGGCATCGACGCACGGCTGCTCCCCTTCGCGGACCGCTCCGGTATAGATTACATCACCGGTATAGACGATCAGATCGGGACGTTCCTCCCGGATGATCCGTTCCATCAAATCGCGCGAGCGGGCATCCTGTTCGTTGCCGTTCATCCAATGCACATCGGTAAATTGGGCGATCGTAAAGGTGCCGTCCCGGCGAAATGTCAACTGCTTCTTGCCGCTCATGCCCGTCCCTCCCTGTGTGTCGATTCGTCAGTTCCAGCTAAAGCCGATGCCGTTCAAAAAGGCCCGGGCCAGCACCATATGCCCGGTCATATTCGGATGGACGCGGTCCCAAGCCAAAGTCGCCGGGTAATAATGTGGAAGCACTTCCTCGAACGCCTTCTGCGTATCGATAAAAATGGCGCCGAATTCGACTGCCAGCTTTTCCACCACCCGCCCGTAGCGGTCCATCTCCGCCCGCATCGGATCTTGCGGATTCGGCTCGATATAGAACGGGGTCATCAGGACGAGCCCTTTGACGAGCGGCTTCGATTTCGCGACCAGCTCGCGCAGAGTCGCTTCGTATTCGTCGATCCGCACATGAATCTCGGGCTGCGCCGGCATGTCGAACTGCCGCCATACGTCGTTGATGCCGATCATGATCGACAGCCAGTCCGGCTTCAGATCGATCACGTCGGTCTGCCAGCGCTGCTGGAGCGACCGGACCGTATTGCCGCTGCTGCCGACGTTGGTGACGCGGATTTCGCGCGACGCGTACATCGTGCCGAGCAGGGCGTCGACAAGCGCCACGTAGCCTTTGCCAAGCGCTTCTCCCCTGCCTTCCCCGATCGGTCTCGCCCGTCCGCAATCGGTAATCGAGTCTCCTATCATGACCAGCCGGCTTTTCGCTTCAAGTAACAAAATGGTTCCCCTCCGTGAATATGGTAGCGTTCACAACCCATTATAAGGGAACCGTGCCGGAGTGGACATGCCTTTTTCCAAAAAAATAGAAACAGCCCGTTCCCCTCCGGCAAACCGCGGCCGCGACCGACCGCCTTGTCGAAGGAGAACAAACTGTCTCGCATAGCTATCATTCCATCGTTTAGTTTTGAAACAGAGCGGCTGCACCAATCAAGCCTACATCGTCTTTCAAGCCGGCCGGCACGATTTCATAGGTGCCCCGGTAAGGCTTCATGACAAACCGCTCCGTCTGAGCGATTAAAGACGGGAACAGCTGATCGCCCGCCTTGCTCACGCCGCCGCCGATGACGATGCGGTCCGGATTGAACGTATGGACCGCGTTGGCAAGGCCAAGCGCCATGTAGCGGATCGCCCGGCCGATCACTTCGACGGCAACCGGATCGTTCTGCTTATGCGCCTCGAACACATGCTTCGCGGACACCGCTTCGTTGCCGGATTCCGCCAAGCTTGCAATGAGGGACGGCCTGGTCTGCATTAGCTTCATCGCGGTGTCGCGAATGGCCGTGCCGGAGGCGAACATCTCCCAGCAGCCGCTGTTGCCGCATATGCATGCCGGTCCATTCGGATCGATGATGGCATGGCCGAGCTCCCCGGCAAACGAAGACGTGCCCAGAAGCAGCTTGCTGTCGAGTACGATGCCCGCTCCGATCCCGGTGCTGAACGTAACGTAAACCATATTCTCCGCGCCTTTGCCCGCTCCTCGGACATACTCGCCCCAAGCCGCCGCATTGGCATCGTTAACGACCTGCACGTCGACGCCGAGCGCCTCTCCCATCCACTTCTTCAAAGGGACGTTTTCCCACTCCGGAAGGTTCGTGCCGTGAAGCACGATGCCGTCCTTGCTGTTGACCGCTCCGGGAGACGCCAGTCCTACTCCCGATAACGGATAGCCCTGCGCAACGGTATGAATCATGTCCACCATGCGCTGCACCACTTCTTGAGCCGTACGCGCATCGGCGGTGTCCATACGTGCGCGGTCCAGTATGTCGCCCTTCGAATCGAACAGGGCGGCGGCTATTTTGGTTCCTCCAAGATCGATTCCTACCACGTAGTTTTCTCTATTTTGCAACGCCATTCACCTTTTTTCAAATCTATGATCAGCCGTACTTAGATCGCAAGAAGGCTGTCGGATAATGCCCGCAGCTGTACGGGGTCGATCGGAGACAGACCGGATCGGCCGTGACGGACCGCCGAACCGAAATGCACCTCGGTCACGCCAGTCTGTTGGATGAAAGACACGACGGCTTCGGGAGTCAGGCCGTTGCCGGCCAAAATACGCAGCGAGCTGCCGTTTGCGGCTTCGACCAGCCTGCGAATGGCCGGAATCGCCTGGGGAGCCGGCTTTGGCCCGCCCGACGTCAGCACACGGGTCACTTGCGGGTAACGCAGCAGCGTTTGCAGTCCTTCCAACTGGTCTTCCAGCTCGTCGAAAGCCCGGTGAAACGTCACTTGCAGCCCTTGCGCCTTAGGCAGCAGGGCATCTAGGACAGCCTCGTCGATTCGGCCTTCGCCCGTCAGCGCGCCGACGACGATGCCGGCCGCCCCCGCGTCGGCAATCGCCTCGATCTCGGCCGCCATCGTCTCCAGATCACGCTTGTCGTATACAAAAGAGCGGCTGTGCGGCCGGACCATGACATGAACCGGTATTTGCACCGACCGAACCGCCTGCCGCACCAAGCCGATGCCCGGCGTTAAACCGCCTTCGGTGATCGCCGTAATCAGCTCCAGCCGATCGGCGCCGTTCGCCTCGGCTGTCAGCGCATCGTCGATACACGTGGCGATGACTTCCAACATCATAACGAATCCTCCCGCTCGCCCTCTTTACCGCTCCGGGCGTACTGCATGGCATAATCAGCAAGCAGTCTTGCTCCGTAGCCGGTCGCACCGGTTTCCGCATAGCCGGCATCCTGCTTGTACTGCACCGTACCGGCCATATCGATATGCACCCAGCCCATCGATTCGGCGACGAAACGGCGGATGAATAAAGCCGCTACAATCGCGCCCGCGAGCGTAGAAGTGCCGACGTTGCGCATATCCGCATAAGGGCTGCGGAGCTCCGCTTCGTATTCATCCATGAGAGGCATCGGCCACAGCCTCTCTCCATTGCGCTCCCCGATCTCGACGAGACTGCGGCTTATGTCCGCATCGCCCCATATGCCGGCGATTCCGAGTCCAAGCGCGTCGCCGACGTTGCCGGTCAGCGTAGCGATGTCGATCGCTTGCGCCGCGCCAAGCTTGGCGGCGTGGATGAGCGCGTCGGCAAGGATGAGACGCCCTTCCCCGTCCGTATTCGCAATGTGAACGGTCAAACCGTTCGGATAACGGATAACGGACGAAGGGAGTGTGGCGCGGGCATCCGGCAAATTATCCGCCACGGCAATCAGCGCCGTCACGCGAGCCTTGGCCCGCTGCCGGACCAGTATATCCATCGCACCGATAACGGCGGCCGCACCGCCCATATCCATCCGGGCATCGCTAATATCTCTGCCTGTTTTGGCGTTCATGCCGCCCATGTCGAACGTAACGGCTTTGCCGACCAGCGCGAGCAAAGGCGCGTCGGAGTTTGCCTCGTACCGGAGCTCGATCAGCGCCGGAGCGTGCTTGCTGCCGGCCCCGACCGCAATCAGCCCGTTCATGCCGCGGTCGATCAGCTCTTGTCCGCGATAGACGCGGATCGTGACCGGGGTATCCTTGAACCGCTCCGACGTCCACTGTACGAACGTATCCGGGTTCAGCGCATCCGGCGTCTCATTGACCCAGTCCCGCGTCAAATTCGTCCCCGCCGCCCGATGCCGGGCCGTCTCGATGACCGCGTCCAGCTCGCTCTGCGACAGCTCGCTCCAGTCTTCCGAGCGAAGGTTCAAGCCGGCTTCGCCGATAAGCTTCGTTGCGCTCCGGTACTTGTCGAATCGGTACAAGCCGAGCAGCCAGCCCTCGATCCAAGCTTGCAGCCACTCCGCCGCAGCCTGCTTACTCTCGTCGCCCGCCGCCGCATCATGGCGTCTCGCAAGCGTTGCCCCGCTCCGCCCTTCCTGCAGCATAGCGCGGGCCCCTGTTCCCCCGGACCGGCGCACCTGCTCCAGCGTCACGCTCCCGCGCGCGCCCATGCCAACGGCGAACGCGTCCCGCTCGCCCTCCGAGCGGGCGTAAAGCCAGGTCGCGACGCCCGGCCGCTTGCGGCTGTCCGCCAGCGAATACGGAAACGATTCGCCGGTATAAGCCGGGTACATATAAACATCCGTTACATCGGACTTGTCGATGGTAATAGACATGGCGATCCCTTCTTCAACCTTGTGATGAGGCTCCGGACGGAGCGCTTCGGAAATGCCGTGATCCGGCCTTCTCTTCTACTTTTCGTTTTTCATGATCTCTTCGTCATACAAATGACAGGCTACCTGGTGCCCCGGCTCCACTTCCCGGAATACCGGCTCCTTAAGCTTGCATACTTCCATGCAGGCCGGGCAGCGGGTATGAAAGCGGCAGCCGGTCGGGGGATCTACCGGGCTCGGCAAATCGCCCTTCAATATAATCCGTTCCTTCTTCTGATTCGGATCGGGAACGGGGACGGACGACAGCAACGCCTGCGTATAAGGGTGCAGCGGCCGATCGTAGAGCGTATCCTTGTCCGCCGTTTCCACGAGCGTACCGAGGTACATGACCCCGATCCGGTCGCTGATATGCTCGACGACGCTCAAGTCATGAGAGATAAACAAATAGGTAAGGCCATACTCCTCCTGCAAATCCTGCAGCAGGTTCAGCACCTGGGACTGAATCGAAACGTCCAGCGCCGATACCGGCTCGTCCGCGACGATCAAGCTCGGGCGCACGGACAACGCGCGCGCGATGCCGATCCGCTGACGCTGCCCTCCGCTAAACTCGTGGGCGTAACGTTCCGCGTGAAAGCTGCTCAACCCTACCGTCTCCAGCAGCTCCCGCGCCAGCTTATCCCGCTCCTGCGGACTGAGCTTCGTATGAATGAGCAGCGGCTCGGCCACCAGATCCTTTACTTTCATCCGGGGATTCAATGAAGCGTAAGGGTCCTGAAACACCATCTGCATATGCTTGCGAACCGGACGCATCTGATTGTCGCTGAGAGCGCCGATATTTTGTCCGTCAAACCATACTTCTCCGCCGTTAGGCTTGAGCAGTCTCGTAACGAGCCGTCCGGTGGTAGACTTGCCGCAGCCGCTTTCGCCGACAAGGCTGAACGTTTCCCCCTTGTTGATGGCGAATGAAATGCCGTCGACCGCGCGCAAATATTTGTTGGCGCCGAACCAGCCCTTTTTGATGCTGAACGATTTTTGCAATCCCTTTACTTCAACGAGCGGAGTCTCCTTCATGCGCTCTCACCTCCATTCGGCTGCGTCAGCCAGCAGCGGCTTTTGCGCTCGCCGTCTTCGACCTGCAGCAGCTCCGGCTCCTGTGACAAACACCGCTCCATGACATGCGGGCAGCGCGGCGCAAACTTGCAGCCTTGCGGCATGGCGCTCAAATCCGGCACGTTGCCGCGAATGGACTCCAGCCGGCGAACCTTCTGACGAAGCTTCGGCACCGATTGGATCAGCCCTTTCGTGTATGGGTGCTGAGGCCGCTCGAACAAGTCTTGCACCGAAGCTTCCTCGACCACGCGCCCGGCGTACATGACGACAACCCGGTCGCACATTTCGGCCACGACGCCGAGATCGTGCGTGATGAGCAGCATGCCCATCTCCTGCTCTTGTTTCAGCCGTTTCATCAAGTCCAAAATTTGCGCTTGAATCGTCACGTCGAGCGCCGTCGTCGGCTCGTCGGCAATGAGCAGCTTCGGGCTGCACGACATTGCCATGGCGATCATCACGCGCTGTCTCATGCCTCCGGACAACTGGTGCGGGTAGTCGTCCACCAATTCCTCGGCCCGCGGAATGCCTACGAGCCTAAGCGTATGAATGGCGTGCTCCCGCGCGCGCTTCCGCCCGTATCCGAGATGGAGCATAATCGGCTCCTCCAGCTGCCGGCCGATGCGCAGCACCGGGTTAAGCGAGGTCATCGGCTCCTGGAAAATCATCGCCAGCTCGTTCCCCCGGTAACGCCGCATTTCCTTTTCCCCCAGCTTGGTCAAGTCCGTGCCTTCGAAACGGACGGAGCCTGCGGCGATTCGTCCCGGCGTATCTTTGAGCAGACGCATAATCGACAGGGAGGTCACGCTTTTGCCGCAGCCGGACTCGCCGACGAGGCCCAGCACCTCGCCTTTATTTATATGAAAGTCAACGCCGGACACCGCCATTACGCTGCCGCCATCGCGTCGGAACTCCGTTTTCAATCCTTGTACTTCAAGCAATTTGGGCGTCACGGTCTGGCCCCCTTTAGTTTTTCGTCTTGGGATCGAGAGCGTCGCGCAGCCCGTCCCCCACCAGGTTAAAAGCAAGTACGGTCAAAAATATCGCCGCTCCGGGAATGTATACGATATGCGGAGCAATGCTCAAATAATCGCGCCCCATGCTCAGCATGGCTCCCCAGTCAGGCTCCGTCGGCTTGGCGCCCATGCCGAGAAAGCTGAGCGAGGCTGCGGCCAATATCGCGCTGCCGATTTTCATCGTTACGTTTACGATTACACTTGCCACCGTTTCCGGGAAAATATGCTTCCACATAATGCGCTCGTTTTTGGCGCCCATGGATCGGGCCGCTTCTACGAACAACGTCTCTTTGGCCGACAGCGTCACGCTGCGAATAATTCTTGCGAAAGACGGCGTGCCGAATACGGCAACCGCGATAACCACGTTGGATAAGCCGGGCCCGAGAATGGCGACGATCCCGATCGCCAACAGCAGATCCGGGAACGAGAACAGCACGTCGCTGCTTCGCATAATAAGCCGGTCGAGCCAGCCGCCGTAATAACCGCTGTATATGCCCAAAATCGTGCCCAGCACGGCTGCGATAAATACCGCGCTCAAGCTGACCGCTAACGTCAAGCGGGTTCCGTCAATAATGCGGCTTAATATATCCCGGCCGTATTCGTCCGTTCCTGCCCAGTGCGACGCTGACGGAGGGGACATTAACGCGTCGTAATCCGGCTGGTTCGCGTCATACGGCGTCAAGTACGGACCAAAAAGGGCGAGTACGAACAGCAACAGAATGAAAATCGCGGCCACCAGAGACAATTTTTGTTTGCAAAATTTAGCGAAAAAGACGGCCGCGGCGCTTTTCTTTTTATCAGATGCAAGTGTCTCCCGTGGCTCGGAACCCGTCTCTACTATCGTCGGATTGTCCTTCATCTTATCCCTCCTAGTTCGACGCATAGCGGATTTTCGGATTGAGTACACCGTACAGCATATCGACGATCAAGTTAATGAGTATGAATTGAGTGGCGAACAGCAGCAGCAATGCCTGAATGACCGTATAATCGCGGAATGCGATAGAATCGACCAGCAGTCTGCCCAATCCCGGAATACTGAATACGGTCTCCACCATAACGGAGCCGCCAAGCAGGAAACCGAACTGCAAGCCCGCGACGGTTACGACCTGAATGAGCGAATTGCGCAGCGCATGCCGGCCGACAACGACAAATTCTCTGAGTCCCTTTGCCCGTCCGGTCCGGATGTAATCTTCGCGCATCGTTTCCAGCATCGAAGATCTGGAGTACCGTGCCAGCATGGACATGATGCCCGCTCCGAGAGTAATGGACGGAAGCACGTAAGATTTCCACGAGTCAATCCCGCCGGTAGGAAACCAACCGAGCTGAACCGAGAAAATTTGAATCAAGACGAGACCCAGCCAAAAGCCGGGAACGGAAATACCGGATATCGCGGTCAGCATCCCCGCATAATCCGGCCACCGGTTGCGGTTTACCGCAGAGATCGTGCCGATCACCAGCCCGATGACAAGCGCCCAGCCGAGACTCGTGAACGTCAGGATGATCGTCGGCGCGAATCGGCTCGCCAGCATGTCGGACACCGGCACGCCCGAGCGCAGCGAAGTACCCAAATCGCCTTGCAGAAGCTTGCCCATATAGTTGATATATTGCTGCCACAACGGCAAATTGAGACCGAGCTGTTCGCGGATGCCGTTAATCTCCTCAAGCGTGGCGTCCTTGCCGGCAACGAGCCGGGCCGGGTCGCCGGGAATCAAGTGAATGAACAGAAAGACGAGCACCGATACGATAAACAGCAGCGGAATGACGCCAAGCAGCCTTTGTAAAGCATACCTTCCCACCTCGCTAGCCCCCTTTCATTGAAAAAGGAAATGACAGGGGGCGCTTCTCAGCAATGCGCCCGAAACGCCCCCGTATCCTTTTGGAATCGAATGGTTATTGCTTCACTTCCGCATTGCGAACGCTGATGGAGCCGTCCGGCAACGTTTTGACGCCGTCGATGTAAACCCGTTTGCCGGAGATGACTTGGTCGACGCCCATGAACGCCCAAGGCGCGTCGTTCCAGATCGTTTTTTGGATATCGGCGTAAATCGTTTTTGCTTTCGCCGGATCGGTCGCTTTGTTCGCATCGGCGATCCATTTGTCGACGTTTTCGTTTTTGTAATAAGCGGTGTTCGAGCCCGCCGGAGGGAACATTTCGCTGCTGAACAACCCTCTCGTTGCTCCGTCCGCATCGCCGGACGACGGCGACCAGCTTACGTACCACATTTGCACTTTCGCTTCTTGCGGCGTTTTGGCCGAGTTGATTTGCTGCGACAGCGTGCCGGCTTCCATCGATTTCACTTCCAGCTTGATCCCGACGAGAGCGAGCTGCTGTTGAATGAACTGCATGCCTTTCATCGTTTCGGAATCGTTCTCGCCCCAGATTTCAGCGGCGAACCCATCCGCATAGCCCGCTTCCGCAAGCAGCTTTTTCGCTTTTTCCACGTCGTAGTCGTACCCGGTTTGCTTGGAATAGTGCTGCGTCTTGGAAGACATCGTGGAATCCAGCTTGGAGCCGAAACCGGATTTGACGACTTTCGTGTAAGCTTCCTTGTTGATCGCATAGTTGATCGCTTGACGGACCTTCAAGTCGTCGAACGGCTTTTTCATCGTGTTCAGCGTGACGTAACGAACGATCGTAGAATCGATTTTGTCGACGACGATGTCCTTTTGATTTTGCACTTCGGTTACTTGCTCGGTCGGCATCGGGTAGATGAAGTCCGCTTCGCCCGTTTTCAGCATCGCGATCCGGGAACCGTTTTCCGGAACCGGCTTGAACGTAACGCTGTCTACCTTCGGCAAATCTTTTTGCCAGTAATCGGCATTCTTCACGACGACGAGACGGTCGCCTTGTACCCACTCTTTAAATTTAAATGCGCCTGTTCCTACAGGGTTTTTGGCAATAACGTCGCCTGGCTCTTTCAACGTTTTCGGGCTGATCATCAGAGCCATGGCCATTTTGTTCAGGAACGCGTTATACGGCTCGGTCAGCGTGACGACTACGGTTTTCGCGTCGGGAGCCGCTACGTTGGCTACTTTGGCGAAGCTCTTGCGCAGTCTCAGGTTGTTCTTCTCGTCGCGGATGCGATCGAGATTCAATTTGACCGCTTCCGCGTTGAAATCGGTGCCGTCGTGGAATTTGATGTTTTCTTTCAATGCGAAGGTGTATACCAGTCCGTCTTCGCTAATTTTGTGGGAAGCGGCCAGCACCGGCACGACATTCATATTTTCGTCGAAGCCCATCAAGCCCTCGTACATCGCTCTTGCCCCGGAAATCGAATTGGTGTCGCCTGCATTGTGCGGGTCGAGTGTAATAAAGTTCGCGTTGACCGCGATGACGATGTCTTTATTGTTTTTCGATACCGTTTTGGTTCCCTCGCTCTTCCCTGTGCCGGCATCTGCGTTGTTTTTGCCGGTATTGCCTCCACAGCCCGCAGCTACGACCGCCATGATCAGCAGCAGCATCAGCATCGACCCTACTTTTCCTTTACCCTTCATTTGTTTCACTCCCCTAGGTGGTATTTTTATATTAGAATGCCCCATCCCGCCATATATAGGATTGGAGTTTATTCTCCCGTTTAAGCCTTCAGTTCAAACACCGCACGGCGTTCTCCCACTTCCGTGCCCCCGTCATTGGCGATGACGTTCGGCACAAGCGCGTACAGCCGCTCTATCGTCTCCCGATTGCCGTATTCGATCCGCTCCAGGATGGATGCGATGATGCACGGCCATACATGCTCGGCTCCGTCGGATACTTTCAACGATATACCGATTCTTTCTTTTCTCAGCCCGATGCCGTATACGCCCTTCGCGCCGCCCTTTGCGGACAGGTTAGAGTCTTTGAGCAGCGCCGAGCAAACGAAACGCGTATCCGCTATCATATCCGGGTTTTCGTTCATCAAGCGGGCCATTCGGGCTGCTGCCTCCCGGGTGTCCGCATCGCCGATGAGGTCGGGACAGGCGAGCTTCAAAAAGGAATAAGCGATGCTATGCAAAGGCAGCGCGAAAATCGGCAAGCCGCAGCCGTCAACGCCTTGGGGAATCGAAGCTTCCGGAACTTCCGCGATGGAAGCGAGCGTTTGCACGATTTCCCGCTGAACGGGATGATCGGGGCTATAATACGTGCGCTCGTCCCAGCCCATATGCTTGCTCAGCGCGATGAGGCCGATATGCTTGCCCGAGCAGTTGTGGAAAATTTTTCGCTTCGCTTCGTGCGCCCGATGGCGCTCCGCCTTGGCGTCTTCATTGAGCGGATAAGTCGCGCAGCAATGGAGGCTTTCCTCCGCAATGCCGGTTTTGCGCAGCATCGATTCCAGCGCCTCGATGTGAAAAGCTTCCCCGCGATGGGACGCGGCGAACAGTGCGGCTTCATGGCCGTCAAGTCCGTAAATCTCGTCAATGCGCCTTTTCATCGCCGGAATCGCCTGGAACGGCTTGGCCGCAGAGCGGAGAAAGGTTAGATGCTGCGGGTCTCCCGACGCATACAAGACACGGCCTTTCTCATCCACGATGCTGACCGCTCCGTAATGTACGTTCTCCAGTACGCCTCCGCGGTATTCCTCAACCAATGGTACAAATCCCATCTTGCTTCCCCCCATATGGACTGTAATAAGCCGTTTTACGGTTCCAAGCCGCTATTCCAAAGAAAAAAAACGGTTTTGCGACATCAATCCCGAGCCGATCGTAACGGCTTGTTCATGCAGCTCCGAACGAACGATTTGGAACGATTCCCGCAATGGCTCCCAGGCGAACCGGGAATAACAAAGGTCGACCACTTCGTCTACTATTTCCGGAAACTTATCCGCAAGCTCTCCGCTCAAAATAACGCTGTCGGGGTTATACATGCACACGATATTGTTAATCGTAATCGCCATATACATAAGCGCGCGGTCGATCAAATACATGGCCCACCGCTCTCCCGCCCGTCTCGCTTCGAACAGCTCTTCGATCGAACGGACCGGATGCAACTTGTTCGCTTCCGACAGCAGCGAGTTGATGTTGATATACGTCTGCAGGCAGCCCGCCTTCCCGCAGTCGCACAACATGCCGTTCGGATCGATCGTCGTATGCCCGATTTCCCCGGCGCTGTTCGTCTTGCCTCGATAAATTTCCCCTTCGACGATAAGCGCGGAACCGACTCCATTGCCGAAGCCGAGCAACGCCGTGCGATTGGAGCCGATGGCGGCGCCCTTCAAATGCTCGGCAAGCGCTTTCACCTTGAGCTCGTTGTCAACGGCCACATCGTAGCCCGTAATCTCCTTCAACCGTTCGGCTAACCGAACGTTTTTCCAGCCAAGCTGGACAGAGAAGACAACGACTCCCTTGGCGTTGTCCACGATACCGGGAAGACCGACGCCGATGCCGATCAAGCGGGCGCAGTCGATATCGTTCGCCTTCGTTAACCGATCGATCTCGGCGCCGATCCGTTCGATCGTGGCATCCGCGCTTTCATTCGCAGATCGGGGGTACCGGCCGTCGGCTATAACATTTCCTTGTAAATCCACTATGCCGATATGAATCCGATGCCAATCCAACTCGACGCCTACCGATAGCACTGCCGCGTCTACCATGGCCAGCAGCGTCGACTTTCGGCCCAAGCCGCCGGGCGATACTTGCTCGGTCTCGAGCAAATACCCTTCCTCGGTCAGCTCGCCGACAATGCGGCTTATCGTCGTGGGACTCATTCCGGTTTGCTTGGCGATGGAGGCACGGGAGATCGGCTGCTGATTTTTAATAATTTCAAACACCGTGAGCCGGTTTTGCCGTTTCATAAAATCTTGATCGTGCTTTTTCACTGTCCATCTCCCCATTTTTTTCATCAGTGAAGTAATTAAAGCGGAATAACACGATATTTAATGGATTTCAGGTTATTTTTAAAGAAATTATGTTGTTTTTCAATTTATATTCTCCAGTGATATTAATAATAAAGGATGCACTAAAAAGATGTCAATATAAATAACACAAAAAACCGGATGCAAAAAAAGGCGGCTGCTCGCAGTCGCCCTTCTCGCTCGTTCTATAAGCTATGTCCTTCTACAACAGGCCGCCGCATTCCCGTACAACCCGCATCGCTTGGTGGTGCACGCTTTCGTCCATGACGGCCGTCAGCAGGTAATTTCGTCCCATCGTATCGTCCTCGCCGCCCGTGCTCATGCCGCTTGCACTGGCATCAGCCGCCGCCAATATAGCCGCGTTCGGATCGGAGAAATCGCCGCCGAGCGTCAAATTGCCGAGCCCGCCGAAGTCCGCCTGAATCGGATTCTCGATATGGTCGCTTCCTTCTCCGGGAAACCGGCCGATCGCATCGACGCGCATATCTTCGATCCTCAACGCCTTCAGCTTGGCCGCGGCCCCCTGCGCTTCCTCGTAGCTATGGAAATAAGCCAACACGTTTTTTTCCGTCATTGTTGCTATTCACCCGCCTCAGTCGTTATGCTGACGCTCGTCTGCCGCCGCAGCCCGTTCGGCCGCCTCGCGGTCGTCCTCGTCGGCAAGCGCCTCGGAAAACTCCACGTCCTCGTTTTTGGCCCATTCGTTATCGGTATCGTTATGGTTTGAGTTGGACTCGTTTACGAAACTCATCGTCATTTCCTCCTTCGGATGCATAGGGATTTGTACTTGTTCAGTTTTCCAAACCGGCGAAATGTTATACCCGCAAATAAGAAAAGCTTCGGATCGAAGCGTATTCGATCGTACAAAATTAGGATAACGATTCTTACATCTTATAACACGAGCAAGTGATAATGGTTATCACTATCAATGTCGATGCCACATTTGGCAAAATGAGCAGTGCGGCGCGAAACAAAGCCGGTTTCCCGGCTTTCGGCGCTTCGTAGCGCTCGAAAGAACACTATCTCAGCAAAGTGACAGGCATCCGGCACGGATAAGGTTCTTTCGGACACTATCCCCAGCCTCCACCGCCAAAATACGTCGGCTTCCCGGCTTTCGACACTTCGTAGCGCTCGAAAGAACACTATCTCAGCAACGTGGCAGGCATTCGGCGCGGATAAGGTTCTTTCGGACACTATCCCAACCTCCACCGCCTAAATACGCCGGTTCCCCGGCTTTCGAGGCTTCGTAGCGCTCGAAAGAATACTATCTCGGCAAAGTGACAGGCATCCGACGCGAAAAAGACCGCCTCCGCAGCGCAAGCGCCGGGTTCGCGGTCTTCGGTCTTCTGGGGCAAAACGTGTCAGTCGCCCAAAAACGCTTTTTTCATCCGTTCGAAAATCGATTTATTCTGCTCATGGGTATGCTCTCCGCTTTGTCTGGCGAATTCGCGGAGCAGCTCGCGCTGCTGGTCGTCCAGGCTCGTTGGCGTTACGACGACGACTTTCACCTGCTGGTCGCCCTGCCCGTAGCCGCGCAGCCGCGGAACGCCTTTGCCTTTCAGGCGGAAGTAGGTGCCAGTTTGCGTGCCGGCGGGAATTTTCAGCTTCACTTTTTCCGAAAGCGTCGGGATTTCGATCTCGTCGCCGAGCGCCGCCTGGGCAAACGTAAGCGGTACTTCGCAGAAAATATCGTCGCCCTCGCGTTCGAAGAAATCATGCGACTTGACGCGGATGACAATGTACAAATCCCCTGCGGGTCCGCCGCGCGTCCCGCCTTCTCCTTCGCCGGATACGCGCAGCTGGGCGCCGTCGTCCACGCCGGCCGGAATTTTCACGTGGATTTTGCGCTGACGCTTGATCTTGCCCGCGCCGTTGCAGGACGAGCACTTGTCCTTGACGATCGTTCCTTGCCCGTTGCAGGTCGAACAGACGCGCCGGTTGACGATGCGCCCGAATGCCGTATTTTGTACGACCTCCTGCTGTCCGGAGCCCCGGCACGTCTGACACGTCTCGGGTTTCGTTCCCGGCTTCGCGCCGGAGCCGTGACAATTGTCGCACGTTTCCGTACGCGGAATCTGGATGTCCATCTCCTTGCCGAACACCGCTTCCTTGAATTCGATCGTCATCGTATACTGCAGGTCCGCCCCGCGCTGCGGCGCGTTCGGATTGCGGCGCTGACCGCCGCCCCCGCCGAAGAACATATCGAAAATATCGCCGAAGCCGCCGAAATCCTGCTGCCCCCCGAAGCCGCCGCCCATGCCCTGACTCGGATCGGCCGTGCCGAACCGGTCGTAGTTGGCCCGCTTCTGGCTGTCGCTCAGCACCTCGTACGCATCCTTCGCTTCCTTGAACTTGTCGGCGGCGTCATCCGCCTTGTTCACGTCCGGATGGTACTGGCGGGCCAATCGGCGGTACGCCTTCTTGATATCGTCCTCGGAGGCGTCCTTGCCGACTCCGAGCACTTCATATAAATCCCGGTTGCTCACCGTTCCACCTCCCCCAAAACTTCGCCCCGAAAAAGGGGCGTATTTTTCTTCGCAGCCCGCATCGATATAGCCGCTATTGCAAAACGAAAGTCAAAGCCAAGGATAGCCCTGGCTTTGACCTTAGACGAAATGTTCGCTCGCCTTCGTCCGAACAGCTTACTTCTTGTCGTCCACGACTTCGTAGTCGGCGTCGACGACGTTATCCCGCTTAGGACCTTCCGAGCCGCCGGCTTCCGCTCCGCCCTGTTGAGCTTGCGCGTCTTGAGCCGCTTGCTCGTACAGCTTGACGGACAGCTGCTGAACGATTTCGGACAACGATTCGGTCGCTTTCGTGATCGTTTCGAGGTCGTTGCCTTCCAGCGCCTTTTTCAGTTCTTCCTTGGCCGCATTGGCTTTGTCGATTTCCGCTTGGTCGACCTTGTCGCCGAGATCTTTGACCGTTTTGTCGACGGTGTAGATCAGCTGATCGGCCTGATTGCGCGCTTCGACCAGATCCTTGCGCTTGCGGTCTTCTTCGGCATGCGCCTCGGCGTCCTTCATCATTTTATCGATTTCCTCGTCGCTCAAGCCGCTCGAGGACGTAATCGTAATTTTTTGGCTTTTGCCGGTTCCTTTATCGAGAGCGGATACGTTCACGATGCCGTTGGCGTCGATATCGAACGTAACTTCGATTTGCGGTACGCCGCGCGGAGCCGGAGGAATGTCGCCGAGCATAAACCGACCCAGCGTTTTATTGTCGGCGGCCATGGAGCGCTCGCCTTGCAGCACGTGAATTTCCACGCTTGTCTGGCTGTCCGCGTAGGTCGAGTACACTTGCGATTTGCTTGTCGGGATCGTCGTATTGCGGTCGATCATCTTCGTGAACACGCCGCCGGCCGTCTCGATGCCGAGCGACAGCGGAGTAACGTCGAGCAGCACGACGTCTTTGACGTCGCCCGTCAGGACGCCCGCTTGAATCGCCGCGCCGAGCGCCACGACTTCGTCCGGGTTAACGCCTTTGTGCGGCTCTTTGCCGATCAACTTCTTGATCGCTTCCTGTACGGCCGGAATCCGCGTGGAGCCGCCGACGAGCACGACCTTGTTGATTTCGTTGGTCGAAAGCCCGGAATCGCTGAGCGCTTGACGCGTAGGGCCGAGCGTACGCTCTACCAGTTGCGCGGAAATTTCTTCAAACTTGGCGCGGGTCAGGCTCAACTCCAAGTGCTGCGGTACGCCGTCTACAACCGTAATAAACGGCAGCGAGATCGTCGTCGTCAGTACGGTGGACAGCTCTTTCTTCGCTTTCTCGGCCGCATCCTTCAAACGTTGAACGGCCGCCTTGTCCTTGCTCAGGTCAATGCCGTGCTCTTTTTTGAATTCGGCTACGAGGTGATCCATAACGACTTGGTCAAAGTCGTCGCCGCCAAGACGGTTGTCCCCGCTCGTCGCTTTTACTTCGAAGATGCCGTCGCCGAGCTCGAGGATCGAGACGTCGAACGTGCCGCCGCCAAGGTCGTATACGAGAATCGTCTGGTTCGTGTCCTGCTTGTCAAGGCCGTAAGCAAGCGCGGCAGCCGTCGGCTCGTTGACGATCCGGAGCACTTCCAGACCAGCGATTTTGCCCGCATCCTTCGTCGCTTGACGCTGGCTGTCGTTAAAGTAGGCCGGAACGGTAATAACGGCTTGCGAAACGGTCGATCCCAGGTACGCTTCGGCATCGGCTTTCAGCTTTTGCAAAATCATCGCCGAAATCTCTTGTGCCGAGTAATTGTTGTCGTCGATCTTTTCCTTGTGGTTTGTGCCCATATGGCGCTTGATCGAGATGATCGTGCGGTCCGGGTTCGTGATCGCCTGGCGCTTGGCCGTTTCACCGACGACGCGCTCGCCGTCTTTCTTGAAGCCTACGACAGAAGGAGTCGTCCGGTTTCCTTCCACGTTGGGAATGACGACCGCCTCGCCGCCTTCCATAACCGCTACGCAAGAGTTTGTCGTGCCGAGGTCGATTCCGATTACTTTACTCATATTCAATACCCTCCTAAAGGTTGTCGTGAACCGTTTGATATGTCCTATACCCGATATCGAAAACGCATGATCGTCTTCGGGGGAAATCCGGCGCGAATCAGCCGCTTACTTTGACCATCGCCGGACGCAAAACCTTGTCCTTCAATATATAACCGGTTTGCATCTCTTCCAAAACGATGCCCTCTTCATGCTCCTCGGATTCCACCTGCATAATCGCCTGATGGAATTCGGGATTGAACGGAGCGCCGACCGATTCGATCCGCTTCAGACCTTCTTGGGCCAGCACTTGATCGAGCTGCCGGTAAATCATGTCTACGCCCTTGAGGAGCGCTTCGGAGTCGCTGCTGTCTTTGGACACGGCCAGCGCTCTTTCGAAGTTGTCGACGATCGGCAGCAGTTGCTCGATCAGCTTCGCGGAAGCGTATTTCGCGAAATCTTCCTTCTCCTGACGCGACCGGCGGCGGAAATTGTCAAAATCGGCCTGCGTACGCAAGTAGCGCTGGTAATGCTCGTCGGCCAGCTTGCGCTGCTCCGCCAGTTCGCCCTCGGCTTCCGCCTCTTTTGAATTGTCTGCCGATTCGGACGCTTCGGCTTCACCGCTGACGGTTTCTTCCGCAACGTTCTCTTCGCCTTGCTTCACTTCCTCTTCCTGCTCGAGAGTCGCTTGACGCTTCTCTTGTTCGGTCACACCGTACACCTCCATCATCGTCGAAAACAGCTTTTTATTTCAATCGTCGGATTTCATTTTAATAACCGTATGAATGCGCAGCACCGCTGCCGCCACTTCTCCGGCAGCCCGCAAAGCGTGCATCTTCACCGGAGTCGGGTCGATGACTCCGCTCGCCAAACAATCGGCCACATGGCCGGTGTCGCAATCGATGCCGTGCCTGTCCGACTGCTCCGCCAGCTGCGCCGCCTTGACGGCCTCGACCTTTTCCAGGGGATTGAAGCCGGCGTTCTGGGCCATCTGGGCGAGCGGCTTGCGCAGCGCCTGGGCCACCGCCTCGACGCCGAACGCCTCCAGACCGGCGACGGTCTCGCGATAACGCTCCAGCTCGTGGGCGATCGCCACTTCGACCGAGCCGCCTCCGGGCAAATACCCGCCGCGTATGGCCGCCTGGACAGCGGCGGCGGCGTCCTGGGCGATGCGCGCCCGCTCGCCGACCACCTCGCGTGTGCTCGCGCCGACCAGCACGGTGGCGGTCGGCTTGCCCGCTCCGCCGGCCACCCGGACCCGCCGGATGCGCGTATCGTACAGCAGCGTGGCGCAGCGGCCGGTATAGGCCGCCAGCTCCGCCTCCGGCTTGCCGAGCGCGGACCGTCTAGCCGGCCTCGCCCCGGTATGCTCGCACAGCCGTTCCAGCTCGCGCTTGGGCACCCGCTGCAGCAGCATGATGCCGTGGTCGGCGCAAAACTGCTCCGCTTCGGGATCGGCTCCTCGATCGAGCGCCACCAGCCGCACGTTCAAGGCGAGCAGCTTGCGAAGATGGCCGGCGAACCGTTCCTTCAGCTTCATAAAGGTCTGAAAGCCGGCTTCCGTAACGAGCGCCTCTTCCTCCAGCTTCTCCGGCTCCAGCGAGTCGTACAACACAAGGACGGCCGAATCCGCCAGTGCTTCCTCAAACTGCTGCGCTTGGAACGGCTTCTGCTCCAACAGTAGCCCCGGCCATACTTCGCTGGACTGCCTTTCGTGCGAAGAGACCAGGTCGGCGAACCGAAAGCCGTCGGCGAGCAGCCTTTCCTGCCCGAGCCGGACCGCCGCTTCCACGACGAGCTCGGCGATATCGCCATGCTCGCGTCCCGCAACGAACGCGATCCGGTACAGGATCGGATCGTCCGGGCCGTTCACGGTGCGCGAGCGGGCCAGCATCCGCTCTGAGGCGAAGCCGACTCCGTCCGTAATGCCTTGCACGACCTTGGCGACGGGAACACCCTTCACGACTTGGGCGACGCCTTCGGATACGAGAGCGCCGGCGAGCACGGTGGCCGTCGTCGTGCCGTCGCCGATCTGCTCCTGCTGCGATCGTGCCACCTGCACGAGCATGCGGGCGGCCGGATGCGAGACGTCCATCTTCTCCAAAATGGTGGCCCCGTCGTTCGTCACCAGCACTTCTCCGCGCGCCCCGACCAGCATCGTGTCGAGCCCCTTAGGGCCGAGCGTGCCTTCCACGGCCGAGCAGATCGCCCGGATGGCCGCGGCGTTGTTCAACAGGGCGGCGTGACGTTCTTCTCCCTCATGCTTCGCTTGGCTCATAGCGTTCCTACCTCTTTCGCAAGTCAGCCTGTCTAACCCGCCTTATTTGTACCAGCGGGCCATCATCAGAGCCATATCTTTCGATAAATGGTCCAGCAGGCTGATCACTTTCCCATATTCCATTCTCGTAGGTCCGAGAATGCCGACCGTTCCGAGCAATTGTCCGTCTATGGAATAGGATGCCGTTATTAAACTGCAGTTATTAATCGCTTCGACGCTGTTTTCCGTGCCGATGCGCACCTGAATGCCCCGCGGGGCGGCCGAGAACAGCTTGACGAGCGTATGGGCTTCGTCGAACAGATCGAGGATGCCCTTGACCTTGTCGACATCCTTGAACTCGGGCTGCGTCAGCATGTTCGTCGAACCGCTGACGAAGATGCGGTCCTCCTCGTCGCTTTGCAGCGTGCTCTCGATCATGCGGGTCAATTCCTCGTACTTCGACACGTATTTGCCCAGCTCGGAGCTCACTTCGCTGTGCAGTCTGGACTTGAAATGAATAAGCGGCACCCCGGATAGCCGGGCGTTCATCAGGTTCACGATTCGTTCCAGCTCGCCGACGGGCATGCCTTCGGGGATGGCAATGATTTTGTTTTCCACATGTCCGGTGTTGGTCACGATGATCGCTACGGCCGACGTATCGTTCAGCGGCACGATCTGCAAATGCTTCAGCGTCGTATTCAGCAGCTCCGGGCCAAGCACGATCGACGTATAGTTCGTCAGGCTCGACAGCACCGTCGCCACGTGCTGAATCATATGCTCCATCTCTTGCAGCCTTTCGGCGAAAAACAGCTTCAAGACGTCCAGTTCCTTGACGGACAAGCTTCCCAGCTTAACCAGATGGTCCACGTAATAGCGGTAGCCTTTATGTGAAGGGATGCGTCCCGCCGAGGTGTGAGGCTGCTCCAGAAATCCGAGCTCCTCCAGATCCGACATTTCATTGCGGATCGTAGCCGGACTGAACCCGACATCGCTCCGCTTGGAAATCGTCCGTGACCCGACAGGCTCGGCTGAACGAATGTAGTCGTCGACAATGGTGCTCAAAATCAATTTTTGACGTTCAGATAACATGCACGGACCTCCTTTAAATTCCAAGCTTCAAGCGAGCCGTTAGCACTCAATCGAAAGGAGTGCTAAACCTTATTACAAAAATACCAAAAAGAAAAGCCCCTTGTCAAGTCAGTCAAGGCGCTTCAACACGGCTATTTCGTCGCAATTATGCTGCTTTTTGCAATGGATGCAATCCGTCCAAACCTTCTCCGGGAATATTTCCTTTTGGACGACCTCAAACCCGTTTTTCTCGAAAAACGCCACCTCGTAGGTAAGGGCCATAATTTTCGGAATTTCCTGCTCTCTCGCCTCGCCGGTCAGGAAGTCGACCAGCTTGCGGCCGATCCCTTGTCCCTTGTACCCGTCGCTTACGCCGAGGGAGCGAATTTCCACCAGATCTTGGCCGAGCCGGAACAGCGAGCCGCAGCCGACGAACCGGCCTTCGTATTCCGCGATCACGAACGTATCGATATGGCGGCCGAGCGCTTCCTTCGAGCGCGGCAGCATAATTCCTTTTTCCGCATAAGATTGAATGATGTCATAGAGCGAGTCGACGTCGTCCGGTGTCGCTCTTCTGCAAGTTACTGTCATCGCACTTCCCACCCGTTATTCAATAATATGAATAAATATACAACAAGCGCACGCGCGTTTCAAGAACAATCTTGGGCAGCGCGGAAATTTTGCATGGAGAAAAGGGAGAGCGCGACGCTCACCCTTCATTCCTTCTCTTCGGCCGTCCGCGCAAATTTTGGGGAAGGAGCCGGTGCCTTCGATAAAACGCCAATCCTTTAAACAATTGGAAATTTATTCGGCACCGGCCGACCAAACATTCAAATCGGTACGGAACTGGATTCGTCCCGGCTCGCCCAACCGGGCATACGCGCGTTCGGTCCATTCGTAGCCCTCCCAGCGCTTCCCGGTCACAATGATCGTCGTCGGCCACAGCATCGCCGCCAGTTGGGGCAAATCCGCGTGGCGCAACATATTGACGACCTCATAGCCTTCTCCCAGTCGTTCCGGATCGTCGGCGCGCGTAAAGCTGGACGGCATGTCCTCCAACACGAGGGTGGAGACGCTTCCGTCGAGTAATACCGCCAGAAGCGCAACGACGGCCATCTCTCCTGCTCCCGCCAGCAAAATGCGGTCCCGGTCGACCTCTGGCATCAGGCGAACGGCCTCCAAGCCACGCAGCGCGTCCCATACCCGCATCGCCGCGACGGTTTGGCCGATAAGCGCTGCAGCCCGGCGAATATGCCAGTTCAGCTCCGTTCCCCAAGCCGTATCGCCCGTCCCCCGTACGTCGATGCGGGCTTTGATCCATTCACCCTTCAAGCCGGCCAGGCTGCGGAACGGCTCCTCTTCCTTCCGATGAGACGATTGCCGCAAACAAACCGCGGCAGGCCGTATGGAGTCGTTCGCTCGGCCGCGAAGCTCTCCATTCAATCGCCACTCCCCCTCGGACGCAAACGAAAATTTGCGCGAGAAGCTGTCTCCGTTCCAATATTCCTGTTCCAGCTCCACCGCAAGCGGCAGCGGCTGTTCCGGAAACGCGCCGAAGCATTCCTTGCGAACGCCGACAAGCAGCCGCGTTTTCTCGGCGGCAAGCTGGTCGGCCGACCGGATGTCCGTCGGCTCCGGCAGCCGGATCAGCCAATTTTGCACGGTCGTCGACCGATCGTCGGCGGGTGGCTGGCCCTTGAACACAAGCAACTGCTCCTCCGGAAGCTTCACGCCGTCGAAATCGGCAGCTTCGTCAGTTGTCGTCGGCCTGCCCGCCAAATGGGTCAAAAACCAGCTAAAAATTCGTTTTCGCGATGCCGGGGTATACATGTGCTGCTCACGAAACGCCAACAGATCGATCTTGTCGCCGGCGCCCAGATTCACGTACAACTCCTTCAACTTCTCGTACACTTGCCGCACCGCATCGATCCGGAATACGCGGTCGCGGTCGGGCGCCACGATCAGCACCGGCCGGGGAGCCGCCAGGGCGTAGCTTTCCGCCGACGACCAGCCGTCGGCATTGTTCGGAAAGTTGCAGTCGCAATGGTAATCGAGCGTCCGTTCGCGGATATGCGAGGCGAGATCCCCGGTTCCCGACGATGAGGCCATTGCCTTGACTCGGTCGTCGGCGCAAGCGGTCCACCAGCTGATGCTTCCTCCGCCTGAATGCCCGGTTACGCCGAGCCGCCGCTCGTCCACCTCATCGAGTTCGCCAAGCAGGTCAAGACCGCGAATGGCGTTCCACACCTCCGCCGCAGCCGGCGTATACCCTCTGCTGACCCAATCGAAATTGCCGCGTGAGTAAGTGCCGTGGTGAACGCCCTGTACTTCGCCAAGCTGGATCGTATCCAATACAAGCGTCACGAAGCCTTCCTGGGCAAAGCGGCGCGCATGCTCCTGGTAATTGACTTTCTGCGTCTGGTGGTGTCCGCACAAATACAGCACACCCGGAGCCGGAGCTGTCAAGGCGGCCGGTATGTACAGGTTGGCTGCAACATACAGTCCGGGCAAGCTCTGATAGTGCAGTTTGTCGATCCGGTGCGTCCCGCAATCGACCGAACCCGTGATCCTCACATGCATGGGGGTGCGTTCTTCCGCCAAATAGACGTCAATGCCAAGCATTTCGTGAAATCTCCGCTGCCGGTCCTTGCGCCAGCGCTCAAAATCCGCCGCCGTGCGAAAAACAGGCAAAGCTCTATCCGACGCGGCCTTAGCCGCCTGATTCAAATACGTTTTCATATGCATCTCTTCATCCGTCCTTTTACCGTTTGATTCGATACAATCTTTAAGACTATTATAGGGCGCTGGGCAATGATGATCCACAACCATATGTTCCGTGAAACGAAGCGCGAAACAGAGACCTCGTCAGTCAAGGTCCCTGTTTGTCCCATTATCGCTTTCGATTCAAGTCTGGATGGAGCCAAACGTTTTAAATGCAGCCAACCCTGTTCCAATGTATTGAAATTTCGCCGTGCCATTGGCGGCGATTCCGGAAGTATGCCCGGGCGCAGAGATGGCGGAGACGCCCGCGACCGTACATTTGTATACGCGATCCGCAGCGTATGCGATCGCACCTGCTGCGTACGATGTGGAAGGCGCCCAAGCTGCCGTGGACGCATATCCGCCGGCTACGCATACCCAGCCGATTTCTCCCCCGGGTATCGGATTCGTATGATAAACAATATCCCGCTGCGACCACCGGTTGCCATCGTTCGGGATCGCCGCGCCGTAGGTGACGACAGGCGCGAGCACATTCGCGGGATTCGTAAACCTGTTGCCAAGCAGCATAGGCTGGGGCTCTCCCGACGTGACAAGGAGGTCCTCCAATTGCGCGTCGACGGAAACGTTCCCGACCAGAACGGCCCTCTGATAGGTCCGGATCGATCGTTGCGTATCGCGAATCACGTTGCCAATCGCCAAGGAATTCGGATATGCCAAGGAAAGCCCGGTAGCCCCGCCTTCGAATTGATTGAACGCAAACAACGGCTCGCGCAGCGAATTTACCCCCCCGGCTACGCACGGATTGGTGGTTCCCTCCGTCCGGAAGCTGTTGCCAAGCAGAAGGAAACCTTTGCCCCCGCCAGGCTTCATAGTCAGGTTTGCCGCGTAGTTCAACGCCTGTACCTCGTTTCCGATCAGCTTCAGGTCATTCGTGGCCGAACCGTTGGCGTTCATGAAAATCCCGTTGCGTACACCCCGGATCTGGTTATGGTGGATGGAACAGCTCGTCACGTCTTTACCGATATAGATGCCGCCGCCGACTAAACCGTCGTTGATGTTGTGGACTACATTGCCGCTAATAATCGTATTATGCGCGTATTCCACGCCGATCGCGGCTTCGTAGCTGTCCTTCGCCGCAACGTTGCCGCAGTCGCTTATAAAATTGTTCACGACCGAATTGGAATGGGTATAGTAAATTTGTCCGTCTTCCCCCGTACCGTGCACATTGATGCAGGCGAGACGCGTCGTCGTATCCGTTACATACATATCCGGCTTACCGCCGCCGCATATTGTATTATTGGAAGCTACATTATGATGCGTGCCCTTGTCGAAATCGATCGAGGTCAATGTCTTCCCCTCAAAATGACAATTGACGATTTTATTGTACCGGGTCGCGCCGCCCGCCAATTCGATGACATTCCAGGAAAACTCGCCCTCGAAGCGGCAAGAGTCGATGACGACCTGCTCCAAATGATGCTCGAATGTCGGCTTCATCTGCAGCCAATCAGAATGCAAACGGATACAAAACCCGACTCCAGCTGTCCCCTTCTGGACGAACGAGCAGCGTACGATCTGGATATTGCGGCATCCTCCGACACCGCCGCCCGTACCTGTACTCGTATCGCCGTTATCCTTAGCAGACAGGAGCAGTACTGGACCCGACGGGCGTCCGTAGCCACTGTCGTAACCGGCATCCCTGAACAGGACGTTTTCGATCGTGCAATCTTCCGCATCGTTGACCAGCATCGTATAGCTGATGCGATGCTCAAGCGGATTTCTGCCCGACCCATGCTGGTCCAGTACAAGATCGCGCACTTCCGCCCCCGCCGTTCCGACCAGTTCCACCATCGCCCGATAGCTTTCGTTCCAGCCTGACGTTTGCGACGCTTTCAAAACGGTACGAGCTCCCTCGCCCTGCAGAACTACGCCGCTTTTCATTTGAAGCGGTCCGGTCAGCATATAGACGCCGTACGGAATGAAAACCATCCCGCCACCCTTATCGCTTAAGCAATCGATTGCTTTTTGAATGGCAGCCGTGCAGTCCGTACTGCCGTCTCCTATGGCGCCGAACCGGGTGACTGAGCAAATCGGCATATCGGTCGGACATTCATTGCCGTATACGTATCCGGTTACGGTCCCTTCGCCCTGCAGCTGACTCGCCTGCATCATACCGCCTGATCCGAGCGCGACTGCCGCCATGCCCATCGAAGCCAGCAGCTTTCTGCGGCTGATCGCAGGTTTCGATTGCGTATTTTCTCCCATTCTCGCACCTCTTCCATTTCAAATAGTGTTTATTGCCTGCTCTCGGCAATCACTTTGACCGCTTCTTCCTCCGCCGCACGAAATGCGGTGTTCATGTCGATATCTCCGACAGCAAGGGGAAAAATTTGTTTCCGGTACACCGACACCAGCTTGGCGTCATATTCCGTTTTGGGAGCAATCGGCGCAGGCTTGTTTTGCAGGAAAGCGGCATAGTTTTTGTCCCCGAACCCAGTATCCCGACCGAGCCGCTGCCTGACTGCATCCGTATTGAGAACCGGAATAAGTCCTTTGCCGGCTATATGATTTTGATACGTTTCCGACACCATATATTTCAGCACTTTCATGGCGGCATCTTTGTTTTTCGTCTGTGAGGTCAGTCCGAAGTAGGTCGACGCCAATTGACTGCCAACTCCAGGCATATCGGGGAAAACCGGCAGCGGCAAAATGTCCCACTTCATCGTCTTCAATTCCGTCGGGACGGAAGTTGGAAGCGTATTCAAATAAACGAGCATGGCGAGGTTTTGTTCTTTCGCGAACTGATTCAGACCCGGCAAATCCTTAAGCGCACGCATGCCTTCGCGATACCCGGCCATCTGGGCCGGCCGGACAAATACCGTGTCGAACAGCCGGCGCCACCGTTCATCCGTCTGGATCGTCGGCAAGCTTGTATTCAAATCCGCATGCTGAATCGACAACGAACTCAAATTGACCATTGCATTATTGGCCGCGAACCCGTAGTACTGCTTGCCGCCGTCCATACGGGTCATTTTTTTGGCCAGCTCGAGCACCTCGTCCCAGGTCATGTCCGCTTTCGGATAAGGAACGCTGAATGCATCGAAAATGTCCTGGTTGTAGAAAAGCGCCAAATTGCTGCTTACAACGGGCAAGCCATACATTTTGCCACCGGACGCCTGTTTAACCGCCTCGACAACCGTCGGCTCGAGCAGACTCAGATCGATGCCATACTGTTTGATCGAATCCGTCATATCGAATTCCAGCTTGTGGCCGATCAGCCTGCTTTCGTAATTGCCGATCGAATCGAGGTAAATGTCTATTCGGGTTCCTGCGGCAATCAGATCATCCATCGACGTGCCATTGCCCTTTTGTATGTACTTGATCGTATAAGCGGGAAAAGCCTTGCGTATCGCGTCTCCGTAGTTCTGGTCGAATATGTTCGCGGACATGCCGTTTTCCGAAAAAAAGATCAGCTCCGCAGGTTCCGTATCCGGTTTGTCCGCATTTCCACCACTGCTTTTGTTCCGGCGGTCTCCTGCAGTATTGCCGGCTGCCCCTGTCCCCTCGACATCGGAGCCTTTGCCGCAGGCGGACAATCCGGCTGCGGCAGCAACCATAATAATCAGGCAAATAAAACTTTTCATCCGCATGGCGAATCCCTCCCCCATTATAGGCTGTACTCTCGTTTATTTATTCTTGAACTCGGCGATTGCTTTGACCGCTTCTTCCTCGGCGGCGCGCAGCGCGCTGTTCAGATCGGTTTGTCCGAGGAAGGTCGCTATGAAATGCTTCTGGTAAATCGCATTAAGCTGCGAGTAGTAAACCGGTCTGAGGGCAAGCGGAGCGAACTTGTATTGGACGAGCGCATTCCAGTTGCGGTCCTTGTATACGGAGTTTTTGCCCAGCTCCTTTTTGACCGCATCGGACGTGACGATCGGCGCGATGCCTTTGCGTGCCAGCTCCTTCTGGTGTTCGTCGGACAGCAAATACTGGATGGCAATCATCGCTGCATCCTTATCCTTGGCCATGGACGTAATCCCGAACAGCTTCGGTGTCGCCATACTGCCGACTCCCGGCTGTCCGGGCAATGGCGGAAGCGCGACTATATCCCAATTCAACGCTTTCAACTGCTCCTCCCAAACGTTGATCAGCCCGGATTGGTAGGCGAACATCGCTACGGTCTGGTCTTTGACGAACATATCGAGGGTAGGGAAGCCTTTGGTCGCCTGAATCGCATCCTGATAGCCCGGTATTTTGTTCGGCTGCTCGTAGAAATAGTCGTAGAAGCGTTTCCACCGTTCATCCTTGTTGATCGTCGGCGTATCCGTCTTCGGATCGGCGAGCGGAATGGAAAGCGGGTTCATGCCTTGAATCGTACTGGTGTTGGTACCGAAGCCGAAATATTGCACCCCGCCCTCCTTGCGCGTCAGCTGCTTCGCCTTGTCCCACATCTGCTCCCACGTCATCCCGTCGGAAGGGTAGGGGATGCCGAATTTGTCAAACAACGACTTGTTGTAATAAAGCACCATGCCTTCCAACTGGATGGGCAAAAAATAAGCTTTGCCATCCGAGCTTTGCTTGACGTACTCGACGGACGCTTGGTCCAGCCTGTTCAAATCGAGCTGATGCGTCTTGATCAGAGCCGACATGTCGTACTGGATGCTGGCGGGATAGGCTTGCGATTCGAAGAATCCCGGACCTTGCATGAAGACGTCGAACCGGGTTTTGGAAGCGAGCAGCGTGTCCAACGACTGGCCCTTGGCGCCGCTCAAAATGTATTTGATCGTGTATTGCGGAAACTTCTTGCGCAGCGCGTCGCCGTACAATCGGTTGAAGTTTTCTTCGGAGTCCCCGTTGGACGTGTAAAAGACGATTTCTGCGGGACCTTCCGCCGCTTTTTTTACCGCTTCCCGCGCGGCGTCATCGGTTCCGGCGCTTTGTTGTGGCGAAGCTTCGCGGCCGCAGGCGGCCGTTACCGCGGCGAGCGCAAGGGTTAAAGCAATTCCGGTCATTTTTTGGGCAAGCATCGTGATTTCCCCCTTGATTGATAGGATCCTTATGTCCGCCATCCGCGCCAATCAGGCAAATCGCAATGCCGCAGCATGCCGGGCAATACATATTCGCCGATGCCGGTGTTGTCGTAATACTCCGAACGCACACATGTCGTCCGGAATATACAGGTGCGCGGTCACATACATGCCAGGCATGGATTGAAAAATGACTTTCTTGATGCGATACCCGTCTCGCTTTTCAATTCCGTTCGTGACCGGGCGAAGCGGCGTGTGCCGGGGCGGCAGGGCGCCGATTTCGGAAAGCAGCAGGCTCTCGCATATGCAGGCGATAGGCTTCCAACTGCTCCGTGTTCGCCACCGCATCACGAGCTTGATCTAGGCTTTGAAATCCGCTGATTTATTGCCGTCTCATAACCATTCCGAGTCCCGGCAAACCGGCGTTACAGCACGTACCATTCATTCCGATGAGTTTATGCCACAGCATCGCCCCCCCTTCATCGATTAACAAACGTTATTCTTAAAAACAAGCGATTTTCCTCTATTTATAACACAAACGTTTGTTTTTTTCGCAAAAAAAATTTCTCTCCCGTTTGCTGCGTCCTCTGCCAAGATAACAAGCGCCCGTTACGGAGGTGAGGGCGCCTGGGTCGACTGACGGACTGTCAGTACGCTTTCCACGATCTGTTCGAATCGGTCGCTTTCCCGACCATCCTGCTCTGTAATCGTATCCATCAGGCGGCGTGCAAGCGCGTCCACATTCGGCCCGACCGTCGTAATCGGCACAGGCAGCATGCTGTGAAGCTCGGGCACGTCATCGTAGCAGACCAAAGACAATTGATCCGGAATACGCACGTTCGCCGCATTGGCCATTTTAGCGAATTCGAACATGAGGCCTTGGGAATCGACAATGAGGGCCGTCGCTCTGTCTGGGTGCGTTTTGTCCAAAAACGCTGCTATTTTGTGCTCCATCCGCGGATCGGAAGGTTTGGTAATCACAATATCGTCGGGGCTGTACTCCAGATCAAAGTCGACGAGTCCTTGCGTATAGCCGACCAATTTGTCGGTTCTCGCCCCCAAAAAAGCGATCCGTCGGTGTCCCAATTCGGCCAAATGCCGCACAGCTTTGCAAACTGCGCCTTTCCGGTCGATTTCCAAACAAAACGTATGCCCGTTGGGCCGGTACCCAACCTCCAAAATGGTTCCGTGAAACGATTGCTTTGCCGCCGCAAACGATGCAGTCTCCTCCGCATACACCCAATGGATCACTTTGTCGATAAAATGTTCCTGAAAAGAGGCTAGGGCGTCCTCCGGCTCAGCCACCGAAAGCATAATTCTGTATCCGCGTCCGGACGCCTCCTGTTGAATCCGTTCGCTTAGGCGGTAAAAAAACAAGCCTTCGAATTTCGGCCAAATGATGCCGATGCAATTCGCAGAACGATCCACCATCCGCTTTGCCGCCAAATTCGGCACATAATTCATCTGTTCGGCGATCGCGCGTATTTTGGCCCTTGTTTTCTCGCTGACCCCCGGTTCGTCATTTAACGCCCTGGAGACGGTCCCGTATGTAACGCCGGCCTGCTTGGCGATATCCTTGATCGTGATCATCCTTCAGCCCTCAACCCTCAATTTCTTCTTAATAGCTTTACATTACACAAACGTTTGCTTTTCTGTCAATCTATTTTTGCCGACATAAAAAAACGATCCCTCTCCAAACGGAAGAGAGCGGGATCGTTTGAACATATTTGCCTGAAGCTGTTTTATTCCAAAAACGTTCCAAACACGTCGTTGCCGAACAACAAGCCCTGTTCCGACAGCCGGTAGCCGACATCGTCGGCGATCAGCATGTTCAGCCCCAGCAGCCGATCCAGCTTGTCTCCGAACGGCTCCTCGATGGAGACGCCGAACTGGTTGCGGAACGCTTCCTTGCGTACGCCGGACAACAGGCGCAGCCCGACCATCATGAAATCCTCCATTGCCTCCCGGCGGCTGACCCGGTGCGTCTCCTTGACCGGCAGACCGTTTCGGCAGGCGTCGATATAGGCTTGAACGCCCTTGATATTGAAATGACGTTCCCCGTTCGCGTAGCCGTGAGCTCCGGCGCCAAGGCCGTAATAGGCCAGATTGCGCCAGTACGCCTTGTTGTGCCGGCTTTCCTTGCCCGGCTTGGCGAAATTGCTGATCTCGTACTGGATGTAGCCAGCCTCCTTCATGCGGCGCATGACGGTCAGATACATCTCCAGCTCGTCGTCCTCGTCGGGCAGCGGCAGCTTGTTCTTATGATAAAGCGTATGGAACAGCGTGTTCTCCTCGATCTTCAAGCTGTAGGCGGACATATGCTCCAGTCCGAGCCCGAGCGCCGCATCGAGCGTGGCGTTCATCGCCTCGACCGTCTGATTCGGAAGCCCGAGCATCAGATCGATGGACAAATTGCCGAAACCGGCGCGGCGGGCGTTCTCGATGCTTCGGTAGACGTCGTCCGTGCTGTGGATGCGGCCGATGCCGGCCAGCAGCTTGTCGTCGAACGACTGCACGCCGAAGCTGATCCGGTTGATGCCGCCCTCGCGCATCGCCGCCAGCTTATCCGGATCGGTCGTCCCCGGATTCGCTTCCATCGTAATCTCGCAATCCGCCAGGCGATCGGCGAAATACGTCTGCACCGTGCCGAGAAAATAGCGCATCTGCTCCGGAGTCAATACGGTCGGCGTTCCTCCGCCGATAAAAATCGACTCGATCCGTTCCGCAGGCATCCGTTCGACCGTCAGCTCCATCTCCCGCTCCAGCGCGCGCAAGTAGTCCATGACCGGCTGTCCCTGCACGACGTACGAGTTGAAGTCGCAATAATGGCACTTGTTCGTGCAGAACGGAATGTGAATATAGACGGCTTTCGGCGGGGCCTGTTTGTAGTCGGGCCGCCCGCCGGCGCCTGTTTGCTCGCTTGCCTCGTTGTGCGTCATGGGCGCTCAGTCCTTTCCGTCGTCTTCGCCGCCTGCGGCTTTATTCGTCGATTTTCAGCACGGCCATGAACGCTTCCTGAGGCACCTCGACGTTGCCGACCTGCTTCATCCGCTTCTTGCCTTCCTTCTGCTTCTCCAGCAGCTTCCGTTTCCGCGAAATGTCGCCGCCGTAGCATTTGGCCAAGACGTTTTTGCGCATCGCCTTGATCGTTTCCCGGGCGACCACCTTCTGGCCGACCGCAGCCTGAATCGGCACCTCAAACATTTGCCGGGGAATGATATCCTTCAGCTTCTCGCAAATGATGCGTCCACGGTTGTAAGCCCGGTCGCGGTGCACGATGAACGAAAGCGCATCGACCTGCTCCCCGTTCAGCAAAATATCCATCTTGACCAGACTGGACTGGCGGTAGCCGGACACCTCGTAGTCGAACGAAGCGTAGCCCTTCGTGCTCGATTTGAGCTGGTCGAAGAAGTCGTATACGATTTCCGACAAAGGCACGTCATAGATGAGCGTCACCCGCGTCGCATCGAGATATTCCATATTGATGAATTCGCCGCGCTTGCCTTGGCACAGCTCCATGATCGCGCCGACATAGTCTTTGGGCACGATAATCGACGCTTTGACGTAAGGCTCCTCGACGAAATCGATCCGCCCGGTTTCCGGGTAGTTGGACGGATTGTCGATAAGCAGCGTTTCGCCGCTTGTCAGCGTGACCCGGAAAATAACGCTCGGCGCCGTCGTAATAAGCGGTATGTTGAACTCGCGCTCGATCCGCTCCTGGATGATCTCCATGTGCAGCAAGCCGAGAAAGCCGCAGCGGAAGCCGAAGCCGAGCGCCGTGGACGTCTCCGGCTCGTAGCGCAAGGAAGCGTCGTTCAGCTCCAGCTTCTCCAGCGCCTCGCGCAGATCGTTGTAGTCCGCCGTATCGATCGGGTACAGCCCGCAGTAGACCATCGGGTTGATTCTCCGGTAGCCTGGCAGCGGCTCCAGTGCCGGATTGCGGGAGTCGGTAATCGTATCGCCGACGCGCGTGTCCTTCACGTTCTTGATGCCCGCGACGACGAAACCTACATCGCCTACGGTCAGCTCGTCCACGACCGTCATGCGCGGCTTGAACGCTCCGACTTCGATAACCTCGAACTCCGCGCCGGTCGCCATGAAGCGGATCGGCGTTCCTTTGCGCATCGTGCCGTCGATTACGCGCACGTAGACGATTACGCCTTTGTACGCATCGTAGTGGGAGTCGAAAATAAGCGCCTTGAGCGGCTTGTCGCGATCCCCTCCCGGAGGAGGCACCTTCTTCACGACCTGCTCGAGAATGTCCTTGATGCCGATTCCGGCTTTAGCCGAAGCGAGCACCGCTTCGCTGGCATCGAGACCGATGACGTCTTCGATCTCCTGCTTCACCCGCTCCGGCTCCGCGCTGGGCAGATCGATTTTATTGATGACCGGCAAAATCTCCAGGTTGTTGTCGAGCGCCAAATACACGTTGGCCAGCGTCTGGGCTTCGATCCCTTGGGCAGCATCCACGACGAGCAGCGCTCCTTCGCAGGCTGCGAGACTGCGGGACACTTCATAAGTGAAGTCGACGTGTCCCGGCGTGTCGATCAGGTTCAATATATATTCGTTGCCGTCGTCAGCCCGATAAGCGAGCCGTACCGCCTGCAGCTTGATCGTGATGCCCCGCTCGCGTTCCAGGTCCATCTGGTCGAGCACCTGCTCCTGCATCTCCCGCGAGGACAGCGCTCCGGTAAATTCCAATATACGGTCGGCAAGTGTCGATTTGCCGTGATCGATATGGGCGATGATGCTGAAATTGCGTATCATGCTTTGTTTGTCCGTGCTTTGCGGCATGTTGACCCTCCCGATTTTCGCGCATTACACTCCATTATATCAAATATAGGGCACGCGCTTCAATGGAGGCTGCCGAAAGATGGATCAGGTCCCGGACGATGTGCAAAAACGCCCCCGTCACCGCTATTGAAGCGGCAAGGGAAGCGTTTTGCCTGCGAATGCCCGTCGACGGGCCTCCATCCAACATGAACTTCGGAATCGCCTTGACGTTCCGATCGGCCAAATAACTTAGCTACGCGTCATCCGCCATTACTCCGCTCCGGATAACACCCTCGCCCGCCGATTCCAGCTCGCGGTACGTCTTGTACCAGTCCGGCAGCATCCGCTCGGGAATCAGAATGTGACGCAATACCCCGAAGCCGTATACCCGGCGCCATAGCCTTTCCGTTAAGCGCAGCCGTTCCTTCATCGCCGCAACCGCCGATTCGCCGGGTTCCTCTCCGATAATTTCGTCCAGTCGCATCAGCTCGGCTTTCAGGTACAAATGGCCGAACGCCCATTCCTGCCATTCGTGCGTGCGCACTTCCGGCTCGACGGCACGCAAGGCTGCCGTCCATTCGTCGGCCCGCGATCCATCGAGCATCTCCATCTCCAGCAGCACGTCGACAAGCTTTCGGAGAGCCGCGCCGCGGAGCCGGTACATCATTCTGCCATAAAACTCGGCAATTTCGCGCACATCCCGCTCCGTATTCCAGCCCAGCAAACCGGCGGCAAATGCATTGAAATGATCACCAAACGATTCGTTGTAGGTCATAAAGCCCCGGCAATCCGCAGCGGCGAAAGACCGCAACACCGACTGAATGCGCCGCGATGCGCTATGTATGCCCGTCTTCGTATAAACATCCCTCCGGTCATGCGAAAAGCCGATATGCAAGAAGCAGCCCAAAGCCATGCCGCCAACCTTGCTTCGAATATCGTCCGGTAAAGCGAATACCCCGTAGGAAGCACTGTACTGAAAAGCCCCGAACCAGTCCCGGGCCGCACCTTCCGTCAAATCCTGCAATTGACGGCTTTCTTCCTCTGACGTCCACCAACCGCATATATCTACCTTCAATTCGGGATACAACGGACTTACGGTTTCATACACATCGCGCACCAGCTGCAGAAAGACCGGATAATAGGGCTGGCATGCGGCACAGCCGCAGCCGCCGTCGTCATACGGCGCGCAGACGATTTTGGCGATTTGAATGCCGGAACGGCGCAAATCCTCGAACAACCGCTGCTGATTGCCCAGGATGACTTCACGGGCGGCCCGGTTGGACGGACATAGCACCTGACCCTGCACGCGCAGCTTGTGATCGCGGACGCCGACCCATTCCGGCCGCATCTGGTCGGTGTACCCGATATTCGGGGTAACGACCAGCACGTTATCCAAACCGAGCTGCTGACTGTAAGCGAGCCATTCTTTTTTGCGGCGCCACAAGAACATCGACGTGCTATGGTAAACGTGCGGATTGTAAGGGTCCGGCATATCGTTGGGGTCGAACCAATCCCCATAGCCGCTCGCTCCTGCCAAAGCGAGATCTTCCAAGTATCGCCGCATCTCTCCGCTCCAGCATACTTCGAACGAGTTGCCGAAGTGGCCCGGCATGTAATGAACGCGGTCCCGGATTTGCGGAACCTCTTCCCATAATCCGGCTGCCAAGCCGGGCGTGACGCGGACGGAGCCTTCCTCCCCGCAATCCGCCGCAGCGAGCAAGCGGTTGAGCAGTTCCCCCAGCCCGGCTATGAAGTTTCTGCTCCGCTTGGCGCCGATCGTGGCTTCCAGCGGAGCCGTCACGTCCAGCACGTATCCTTCCGTGTCGCGTTCGGCGAACGTCAAGCGAAAAGGCATAGCTTCTCCGGCCGTCTCAAGTTCGCCGAACCGCTCGGCGGCGATTCGCGCCGCCTCTGCCGCCTCCGGACAGACGCAGCGGCACTCCAACAACAACCATGCATTCACGTTATCGCCCCCTTCTAGGTACGCTTCTAAAGCATCGCTTTTGCTTCGGCGATCTTCTTGTTCATATCTACCGGTGAAATCGCAAAAATGACCGAAGTAGAATCTTGCAAAATGCGTAATAACGCTTTCATTTGTTTAAGAATAAATGAGGGATGAGTTATTGTCAACAATATTATAGTAGACAACATAAATGGATTTACCCGCGCCAAAAAGGGAGCCATTGCGCTTGGCTCCCTCATGTCCCGTTTCATTTCTATACCGTTTAAGATTTCAACGCCCCGGTCACCCGGTTAACAATAGCCAGCACATCGGCTCTTTTCAGCTTGCTTCCCGCTGCCACCGCTTTCAGCGAACCGCGGGCGAGCGCGAGAGGAATGCTGCAAAACCGATAAATCGGCCCGGGCGGAATTTCCGCCAAGTAAGCGTCGGCCTGCTCCATATTTTTGCGGATATACGCCCCCATCTCCTCCATGCCCCAGCCGTCGGGAAAAAAGGTGACGCCTCTCGCCTGATCTTCTTTGCGGTTGAGAACAATATTCACGGCTTGAAGCGTGCGGCCGAAAGCGACGGCTTTCTCGCGATCCGTCTCCGTCCCGTCATACCACTTCCACAAATCCGTCAGCAGCTCGCCGACGGCTCCGGCCACGCAATACGTATAATAGTCCAAATCTTCTTCGGTTTCGATCTTCCAATTTCTTCCTACCCATTCCGCCATCTGCTCCGCCATCTGCGCCGTGCCTTGCAGAACGCGGTCGACAGTCGTATTCGGGCACAGATCGATCCAGTCGCTCAAGCGCAAAGTAACCTCATGCAGCGTTTCTTTGTACGGCTCGAATAAAGACTGTAGCGCATCTCTTCTCGACGGTTGCTCCACGGTCCCGCTAATGCCGGTTAACAGCTCCATCTTAACGTCCCGCGGCAAATTCGGGTGATCCTCCACCTCGTCAATCGCGCGCATGCAAAGATAAGCCGAAGCAACGGCCTCCTTCAAGCCCGCAACGAGCCCGCTGATCGGAATTAAAAACGTTCTGCTCGTGGAGGCCAGCATATTCATCGCATCTTTTGTCAGCTCATTCATCATTTTCACTAGTTGCCCGCTCCAAATGTATTCATTTATGATACAGTCGTTCCGACTATCTTTGCTCCATCAGAAGGCGGACAACCGCAACATTCTTTACTTTCCGCTCCCGAAACGAACTGCCTTATTCAAAAAGTATCACAATCCTTCTACTACTTTCAATGTTTTTACCCCATTTGGCGGCGAATATGTCACCGTTACATGAACATTTGATGAATATTCCGTGAATCCCATTATTCCGCAACGCCAATTACGCCTTCGAACCGCTGCTTGACGGTTGAAGGCGTCTTGGGCTTTTCCGGAATCTCAGATCGACTTCCAGTCTTCTTCCGTCAATTGCTCATCCAGCGCAAATTCGAAATCCTCGACGTCGTATGTTTGAACGGGTACTTCCCCGTCGATCACCTTGTCAAGAAACTCCAGCTGGTCCGTGACGATCGGCGCCTTCTCATGCAGCGCGGTCAAGATCAGCTCCGTCTCCACGGGATCGAACGTTTCTCCGTAGTGGGCGTTGTCGATTGAGTACACGACCGTGAACGTCACCTCGTCGTTGACAAGCAGCGGCGGGCTTTTCTTCCACGGCATTTGCAGGGCGCGCTCGATCTTTTTGCGGTTGAACGATTCCTCGAAAAACGCAATCAGCTCGTTAATTTTTTGTTTCACATGGGCATCGTCGTCCTGCTCGGGCATGACGGGTTCGTCGCTGTCTCTCATTTCGTACAGCTCCTGAATGGTGGAATACGGGACCAAATACTCCACGGGACGGCCCGGCACCAGCAGTTGACCGTATACGGCAACCAGGACGGCTTCGATGACAAAGCGCCGGCTCATCTTGATTCCTCCTTCGGGCTTTGCGAAGCAAAGCTTTCTTCAATAAGCACCACTCGGGCTTTGCTTGGCAAAGCTTCCTTCGTAAGCGTTCACTCATTCCACCCTATCATACCATTTGCGCACCGGACAAACCAGCGGGTGTTTGACCAATCCGGCGCCGGCGGCTTCCACCGCTCTGTCTGGCAGTCCTTCGACGCGCCTTACCGGGTAAAAATTGCCGTTCCCCCGCTTTCGGGCCGGACGGTTATCGGGTATAATGTTGAAGATGATAATCGTTCTCGAACGGAATCGCTTGCAACATTTCGCATAAGGAGGAAGGCCGCATGCAGCCAACGTTGGACATTTCTTTGGCCGACAAATTTTTTCACATTACCCCGCACGGGTCCGAGCACCCGGTTCTCTCCATGCCCGCCGTTTCACTGCTGGAACCGGAAACGATGCGCAGCCTGCTCGTCGCCGGACGCGACATGCTGAAAGGTCTCGGTCTGGACATCAGCTTGTCCTTCTTCGGGCTGGGCGTGTTCGGCCTCCCTGCCGTCGTCCATACTTATATGTGGCAGTACGACCAGGTGCTTGATTTATCGATCGAGAATATAACCGTGCAGGTGGAGACCCACAACGATCATGCCCATCTCGTGCTGTGCATCGACGAGGTCCGGTGGAAGCCGCTCCCTGCCGAAGGACGCCGGGAAGCGATAGCCGCCGAGCTGGAGCAGCTGTTTCGTCATACGGTCACCCCGCTGATCGAAGCGGCCGCGGCCTGCGCCGGCCTGAAGCCCGATCTGGTGTGGAACCAGTTCGGAGCCCGGATGATTTCCGTCAGCGACTATGTGCTCCAGCACGCGCCCAATGAAGCGTTGAAGGACAAATACCGCGCAGACCTCGAGCTGCTGAGAACCGGACTGCCGGCAGAAGTATTCCACCGCCGTAAAAACCCGTACGAGCATAAGCCCCGCTTCGTGGAAAGCCCGACCGATGCCGGGAAGCAGCTGCTGATCCGCTCGTCGTGCTGCATGTGGTACCGCCGGGAGCAGGGGGTCAAGTGCTACACATGCCCGATTCTAAACGACGCCCAGCGCGAGGAAATGAAATGCCAGATGCGCGAAAAGCAGGGCCATTCGGCTTGATTTTGCGATTAAAGCCGGTCTACCGCCCGGCTGCCAGGCGCCAATCGGATGCCGCTGCCGCCCCGTCACTCTTCAATTGACGATGCTGTCCAGCAGCGACACGATCGCGCGGATCGTCCCATGAGCGGCCGTCTGCAGCATATCGCCGATCTGGTTGCCGACGCGGTTCATGCCGGAATCGACCGCCAAAGGCTGCGGCTTGGGCGGCTGCGGCTGAGCAGCGACGGGCGCGTCCCCTTTGCCTGCCGAAGCCGTGCCCCCCATTCCCTTATCAGCACCCGCCTGGACGCCAGAGCGGTAAGGCTGACCGTTGGCGCCGCCCGTCCCCCCGGCCGCGCCCGGCTGCACACCGCCGGACGCCGGAGCAGACGGCTGGATCGCCCCCGTCCCGCCCTGCGCGGGATAACCGCCAACCGGACCCTGGATGCGTTCCATCCCGCGCGTAGCCAGCTCGATTCCAAAAAAAACTCCAAAGCACAGCATCAGCACTATAACAATGAACGTGACCGAGTGGCGGTTCATAGGCGAGCTCCCCTTTCGTTGGCCGGCTTCAGCGGCCTGCTTCACGGCTTTACGGCGAGCGCCGTCGACGCTCCCGCTGCGGTTTTGGCGACCGCGTTCACTTTCTCGGCGTCCCAGTACAGCCCTGCGATCGTCTTGGCCAGCACGTCAGCCGTCCGGTACGACTCTTCCAGCGTATTGTAAGGACCGCCGACCTCGATCAGAATACTGTTCGGCGAAAGCGACTGGTTGTATTCCGCATGTCCGCCGCTCCCTTTGTCCCAAATCCCCCGCGACAGCCCCGGATAATCGGCTTCCAGCTTCTCGTTAATCCGTTTGGCGAACGCCTCGTTTTGCTCCCAGCGCTCGTTCTTTTTCCCTACGATAAAATACACTTTGGCGTAATCCGTGCCGCCGATCTTCGCTGTCGTCACATCGCGTCCGGCCGAATCGCGGTGGATGTCGAAGAGAAACGCAATGTCTTTGTTTTGCGCGAACGCTTCCTTCACCGTCTGCAGCGAATATTTGTACGAATAGTTCCAGTTGTAGCCCTGCACCGCTGTCGGATAATCGGTATTGGACTGCTGGCTGCCGATGCCCAGCGCTTCCAGCTTGTCCACCAGACGCCGTCCGACGAGCGTAATGTTCGTCTTGGCGTTCTCCGCTTCCCCGGCGTTTTGAACGTTCAGCTCCGGCACCCACGATTCCCGCGGATGGGAATGGTAGACAAAGACGACTTTCCGCCCTTCGGTCGTCAAATGCGCCGGAGCGGATGCAGGCTCGCTTCCTTCCGCCACAGGCGCCGTCCCCGTCGGCTGCGGGACAATCGGCTCCTGCGTCGGCGGCGCGGCGGCGACGGCTCCGGTACCAGCACCGGTTCCCGCATCCGGCACAAGCGTTCCCGGATGGTCCTTGCCGGCTTCAACCGTCTGGCCTCCGTCTGTTCCGGCTAAGCCCGGAGGTTCCGGCGAACCGTTCGCCGTCTGTGCCGTACCCGACGCCATCAGGCGGCCGCGCATTCCCGGCATTTCGCTGGCCAGCAGCGACTTCGGCTCGACCGGATTGACATGCAGCAGCGACTCCGCCAAATAACCGCCGATCTTTTTGCCTGTAAAGGTCGTTTCCCCGGATCGCTTCAACGGAGCGGCCTCCAGCCCGAGCATATCGATGAAAAATTGCGGCGATACCGAAGCGGCCATCCTTTTCATCGCGTTTTTCGGCTTCACTGTCGCGTGCGCCTGCCATAGCGCCGTTGCCGCCGCCAGGGCCAGCAAGAGCAGCGCGACTCCGATATAGGCGGCAAACACGCGCCGCAGCACGCTGCCTTCCACTCTCCCGGGCCGTTCAGACTTCCAAACGCCTACCCACCTCGTCCACATGCTCATCCTCATGCCCCCTTTATCGCCCCTGTTCCGCTTGGCGTGGCCCCGTTGTCCCTTGGGCTCCCGCCTAACGCCCCGTGCTTGCGGCTCCGGCCGGCGCGTTGGCCTTGACCGCGTTGCGCTGAAGCTCGACGATAATGTCGGCCAGCAGATCGGCGGTGCGGTACATTTCCTGAAGCGTATTGTACGGGCCGCCGATTTCCATCAGAATGCTGTTGGGCGACAGTGACTGGTTGTATTCCCCGTTGCCGTTGGACGCCTTGCCGTACACCCCGCGCGAGATGCCAGGCATTTTTGTCTCCAGGGCGTTATGAATGCTGCTGGCGAATTCCGAATTGCGCTCCCACCCCGGATTTTTTTTACCGACCACAAAATACACCTGAGCGTAATCCTGATTCCCGATACGGACCGTCGTCTTGTCGCGGGCGAGCGAATCCCGGTGAATGTCGAAGATCATGCCGAGCTTGCTGTGCTGGGCCATCGCTTCCTTGACGGTTACCGCCGAATAGGCGTAAGACTTGGCGTAATTGAAATCTTTGACGCTCGTCGGGTAATCGGCGGTCGATTGCATCGCCGGAATGCCGAGCGCCTCCACTTTCTCTTTCAACCTTTTGCCGACCAGCGTGACGTTCACATCCTCGTCGTAGGCCAGGTCGGGCTTCGTGATTCCTTTCGCTTTCAGCTCAGGCAGGAACGATTCCCGGTTATGCGAGTGGTAAATGAAGATTTGCGGCTCCATGGCTGCGACGTCTCGTAGCGGCTGGGCGGGCGGCTGCGCCGTTCCGGCCTGGGGCTGGGCGGGGCTTTGCTCCGCCGGCGGGGCGACGGGGGCGTCGGCCAGCCCTTGTCCGGCGCGAAAGGCGTCGGGCGGCGGCGTAAAGTCGGCCGGCCCGTCGGTATCCTTCGTCGCCTGACCGGAATAGAGCAAGGCGCTCGCCTCGCCGCGCATCCCCGGCAGTTCGCTGGCCAGCAGGCTGGCCGGATCGGCCGGATGAATGCCGATCAAGTAGCGGACAAGGAAGGTCGCGGTGTTTTTGGGGGAGAAAGTGGCCGGCTTCATGTTTCCTTCGAGTTGGGGCATTTCCATAGCCAGCATATCCATAAAAAACGAGGCGGACAGCGAAGCGGCCGCCCCTTTCATTGTCGAGGACGACGTAACCGACCAATTGGCAAGGCCCATCAGGCCGGTAACGAACAAAAACAAAAGAACGGCTCCCGCAAGAGTCGCAAAGACGCGGCTCATGGAACGGACGGCGCGCAGCATGCGCGTCACGGTACTGACATTCATCGTGGCAACGACCCATTTCATGCAATTCCCTCCCGGTTGTCTAGCGATTCTATCTGTTATCAATCTATGAAACGCAAGACGTCGCTAGAACGGCCGGAAGCAAAAAAACCGCATCCGGCGGAGGCGGCATACCTATCAATCTGCCAATCTTTCACGGCTTTCGATGCGAAACGAAGCGGCCTGCGCTTTGCATTCGCGCAGGCCACCGTTCCAGTGCTTACATATCCATCCCCGAAATCGTCCAGGGGGAGGATACGGTATCGCGGGCAAACTTGACGCGGAACGTCTGTCGCTTCAGCCCGCCGCCGCGGCCGTCCAAGGTCGCTTTTACCGCCACCTCGGCCGAAAGTGATTCGGCAAAATCAACCGAGCCGTCAGCCGACTCGGCCCGCACGCCCTCGATGGTCTGCATCAGCTTCCCGAACGCCTCCAGCGTCGGGGCCGGCGCCCCGTGCAGGACGGCGCGAAGCAAAGCCCCGTCCTGCTGATGGAGCGCAACGAACAGCGCGTCCGCCAGCCGTGCGGGAGTCGCCGGCCGCAGCAGCTCTTGAAGTTTGCCGGCTGCCTTGTGCACCATCAGCTGGTGGGCCATATCTTCCTGGCCCGAGCGATGCGTGGAGCTGCCGAGAAAGTGGATGCAGAAATGGCCCGAGAAGTCGTTATCCGGTATACCGTCGCCGCCATGCGGCATGCCGTGCATGGAAGACGCGATCGGCGGCCGGCCTTCGGTGCGGACGAGAATCGCCCTTCTTTTCCAGCTCCAGGTCCCGCCGTATATCTGCTTCATCACCGCCGTATCGCTCTTCGTCAACGGCTGCACGTCGGCATGGCTGCTGCCGGCCCGCCTTTGCGCACGAAACGACAGCCCCGTCTCCAGATCGACGACGTCGACGTAGCTTTTGAGCGGAACCTGCGACTTCGCCTCGCTCCAAGGCACGGCTTCTCCGTAATGCCGCTTGCGCAGCTTCGCCGCCTGGCGGAGCCATTGACGGCGGATGCCGGCCGGCAGCTCCACGCTGCGGGCGGGGGCGGGTCCGAGTTCCAGCAGAACGCCGTCCTCGCGAAGGGCGTATTTCCGCACGGCGCCGGAATCTTCCACGTTCACGAAGCTGTCGGTATAAACGACCGTATCCGCCGTCTGCTCCTTCGCCTCCGCTCCTCGCCAAGCCCTTTCCCAGTCTTTGCGCAAAAACGTTTCGGCAGTAGCAAGCGAGGCTTCCTCACTGGCCTGTACGGCTATCGTAAACCGGATGGCCGGTTGTTGTTCCTTCTCTTCGGCGTATGCGCGGCCCGCAGAACCCGCTTCCGAACCGATAAGCGGTAGAAGAGTTAGAACAACAGCCAACCATGCCGGCAAGATGCTGCAAGATCTCATGACCGAACCTCCGGCTGTCAGGATGTATGTATTCATTGTTCGCCGAGACAGGCAAAATATGTGCGCAGGCGACGAAAAGCCAAAAAAGCCCTCCGCCCCTCCTAAGAAGGGCAGAAGACTTCAAGCATACAAAGCCCACAGATGGCTTTTAAACGGCGGCAGACGTTTCCGTCCGTTCTTCCGCCCGAGCGGTCTGCTTCGCCCGGGGGAGCAGCAGCGACGCCGCCGCGCCGAGCGCGGCAATGCCAAGCAGCAGCCAAAACAAATGATGCAGACCGAATACGAGCGCTTCTCTCAGCACACCCTGCACGTCGGCCGGAAGCTGTCCGGCCGCTTCGGGATTGATCAGCTCGTTCATCTGGCCGATTCCGGCCTGCCGTCCCCCGGAGGCCTCGGTTTCCGTCAGCCGCGCGCTCACCTTGGCGTTGAAGAAGGTGCCGAATACGGCCACGCCCACCGTTTGACCGAGCGTGCGAAAAAACATATTCGTGGCCGTCGCCGCACCCCGCAGCTCCCATCCGACCGCGGACTGCACCAACACCGTACACAGCGTAAAAACGGTACCGAAGCCGACGCCGATCACGGCGGTAATTGCATAAAAATGCAGCGTCGAAGACGACTGCCCTAGCGGCAGCAGCCATAAAGAGCTAACTGCCACCAGCGCCATACCGAGAAGCGCTATCGTTCGGGGGCTCCGCTTCAGCATCAGGCTGCCGCAAATAAACGAGCCGAACAGCCACGTAATCGACATCGGCGTCAATATAAAGCCGGCCACGGTGGCGCCGTAGCCGAGCACGCCTTGTACCCACATCGGAATGTATACCATAATGCCGATCAACAGGGCGTTGATTAGGAAGCTTACCGCATTGGAGGCAGTCATGCCCGAGATCGAGAACAGGTGGAGCGGAATAAGCGGCTCCTTGACCTTCGTCTCGATCCAGACGAACAAGCCTAGCAGGATAACCGATCCTAGCAGCAGCGCCAGCACCGTAGGAGAGGTCCAGCCTCCGGTTTCGCCGCCCCGCTGCATCGCGAACAGCAAGCCGAACATACCGATCGCGAACGTAGCCGTCCCCCAATAGTCGATGCTTTGCTTTTTCTTGTTCAGCTTCTCGTGCAGCGATACCGCGATCATCGCCATCGCGACGATTCCGAACGGAATGTTCATGAAGAAAATCCAATGCCAAGACATTTGATCCACAAAAAAACCGCCGACGAGCGGACCGGCGATTCCGGCGATGGCCCAGATCGTTCCGATGACCCCGATCATCTTGGCCCTTTTCTCGTAAGGATATATGTCGGCCATAATCGTCGACGTGACCGGCAGCACCGCGCCCGCGCCTATCCCTTGAATGGCCCGGAAGACGATAAGCTGCTCCATCGTGCCGGCGATCCCGCATAACGAGGAGCCGATCAGGAACACGAACGTTCCGGCCATGAACACTTTCTTGCGGCCGAACAAGTCGGACAGCTTGCCGAAAACGGGGACGGTTACGGCCGATAGCAGTAAATATACCGCGAAAACCCAGTTCATCAGCTCGATGCCGTGCAAGTCGCTGACGATTTTGGGCATGGCCGTACTGACGACCGTTCCCTCGATTGCCGTCAAAAACGTAGCGACGAGCAAAGCCGCGGTTACAATCCGCGTATTGGTTTGTTTGCCTTGCATGTGTTTCATCCTCTCTCTCTGTCTATCCAAAGGCGCGAGCTTAACAAACTTATTATATATTTTAGTATCATAATAGTCTACGACTATTTCTGCGGTACAATCAACGCAAAAAAGCCTCCGGGTCCGCTTGCGCAGAGTACCGGAGGCTTCCGCTTTGCTATATAGATTTAGAAACGGACCAGATCCCCGATCCGCACCGGCTGGCCGGTCTGCATCGACAAATTGCCGGCTACGCCGGTCAAAATCGAAACGGCCCCGTCGACGTGGGAAGCGGCACGCTCGAAGCGGTCCTCGACGCGCTCGCCGAACAGATCGTTCAACAGCAGCGGATCGCCGCCGCCGTGTCCGCCCGGACGCTCCTCGATCTCCACCTCGTAGGCACGCTCGAACATCGGCTGGACGGTAAGCACCTTGTACGACAGGGCGCCTTCGTCTTCCTTGCGGCCGCCGGAATTGACGTACGCCCGCTCGACCACTTTCATCTCTATCCGGCCTTTGCTTCCGTTGAATACGACATTGTAGCCTTCCCAAGGCAAGTAAGCGTTAAGCGAATACGTCATCACCGCTTTGTTCTGGTAACGGACCATAACGGCCAGCGTATCCTCGATGCTGATCCCGTCGCCGAAGACGCTTTGATCGCGCTGGTAGCCATCGTCCTTCTCCGCGTCGAGATAAAGCGCTTTGAGATGGGCGTTGTTCTCCAAGTGGATGGCAAACGGATCGTTCCGGGCAGCCTCGCTGCCGTGCGTGCGCTGGTAAAATTCCGTTACTCCGCGGCGCTCGGCATTTTCGCGGCCGTAGAACATCAGGCCGCCCATGGCGAACACCGTCTCCGGCTTCGTGCCGAGCCAGAAGTTGACGAGGTCGAAATGATGCGTCGATTTATGAACGAGCAGGCCGCCGCTGTTGCGCTTGTCGCGATGCCACCGGCGGAAGTAGTCCGCGCCGTGCATCGTGTTGAGCAGCCATTCGAAATGCACGGAGTGGACGTCGCCGATCGTTCCGTCCATAATCAGCTCGCGGATTTTCGTATTGTGCGGAGCGTACCGGTAATTGAACGCGACGCGCAGATCGCGGCCGGTTCTGTGAACCGCGTCGACGATCAGCTGGCATTTTTCCGCATCGATCGTCATCGGCTTCTCGGTCACCACGTCGCAGCCGAGCTCCATCGCGCGAATAATATACGTATGGTGCGTCCGGTCCACCGACGTGACGATAACCGTATCCGGCTGTTCCTGACGAATCATTTCGTCGAATTGCCCGCTTGCATACAGACGGACTTCCGGATGATCGTATTTTTCCTTCAACAAGCGGTTCGCATATTCCAGGCGAGTCCGGTTAATGTCGCAGAAGGCGACAAGCTCGCATTTTTCCCGAAAATCCCGGGCCAGCGCGCCGTAAAAAAACTCGGCCCGGCCTCCGGTACCGACCAGTACGTATTTTTTCTTTGCCATGAGAGAGCACTTCCTTATATGAAAAATAACTACGCTTTCATTCTATAGCAATATTTTAATGATTTCTTCCTAATTATTGCTCGATTCGACCGATTTTTGCACATATCTTGCTCATCTTTTCGTTACATTCCTGCCTTCGCTGTAGTACAATTCAGATGGGGGCGATGCGTGGTGAAGGAACCGTTTTATATTCATTTCAACCAAGTCAGCGGCTATCATTCGATGCCGTCCAATCATTTTCACGAGCCGTACGAAATTTATTATTTGCTGGCCGGGGAACGCAATTACTTCATTAAAGACCATACGTATAGGATCGGCAAAGGCGACCTCGTGTTTATCGCCAAAAACGAGCTGCACAAAACGAGCGATGCCGGGGTGCCGAATCACGAACGGATTTTGGTCAATTTCAACGACTACTTCGTTGAGCGGTTCGCCGAGCCGCTTCTATTCGAGCCGTTCCACGGCAAAATACGCCGGCTGCGGCTTAATTTGCCGGAGCGGGAATGGGTCGAGCGCGTGCTATTCGAGATGCTGCAGGAGGAGCAGGAGACGTTCGCGGGGAAGACGGCATCCCTGCAATCCCGTCTCGTCATGCTGCTCCTCTGGTGCGGACGCAAGCTGGAACGGCAGGCGGCGGAGCAGGACGTTTACGAGCACGAAAGCCCGGCGCACAAAAAAATTTCCGAGATCGTCGAGTTCATCAACGACTCCTACGAGATGCCGCTGTCTCTGGACATGGTGGCCAAATCTCATTATATAAGCGCTTTCCATCTCAGCCGGATGTTCAAGCGGGTAACCGGGTTTTCTTTCGTGGAATACGTCAATACCGTGCGGGTTCGCGAGGCTCAGCGGCTGCTCAAGGAGACGGACTGGAAGGTGACTCGGATCGCGGAGACGGTCGGATACGAGAATATCGGCCATTTTGGACGCGTTTTCAAACAAATGACCAAAACAAACCCGCTTGACTACCGCAAATCGGTCAAGCGGGCGGGGGACCGGTGAATCCGGCTCAATGCGTATAAGCGGCCACGTTGCTCTGGTCGATCGCATCATGCAGCGCCGCGTTGAGCCCGCTGGCGATAATGTTGGCCATGTCCTCGATGAACTGGTCGATATCTTTGGGCGTCACGAGCAGATTGTGGCCAACCGGGTCCAGCACTTCGCGGACGAGCTGCAGCCGCTCGTTTTCCTCCATGCTTTCGAGCATGCCGAAAATTTGGTTCGCATTGCTCGTCTGGTTTTTGAAATGGTTCAGCATCATATCCATCGTACTGTTGACGATGGTCGAGGCGTATACGACCGTAGGCACGCCGATGGCTATCACCGGCACGTTCAGGAAATCTTTCGTCAGCCCTTTGCGCTTGTTGCCTACGCCGGAGCCCGGATGGATGCCCGTGTCGGCGATCTGGATCGTCGTGTTCACCCGCTCCAAAGCTCTCGAAGCGAGCGCGTCTATGGCGATTACGAGGTCGGGACGCGATTTTTCCACGATGCCCTGCACGATCTCGCTCGTCTCGATGCCGGTCGTCCCAAGCACCCCTGGCGCGACTGCGCTCACCTGCCGGTAACCCGGACTTACCTGCTCCGGCATCAGCTCGAAATAATGCCGCGTGACCATGACATTGTCCACGACCAACGGGCCGAGCGCGTCCGGAGTAACGTTATTGTTGCCGAGTCCGATAATCAGAACCTTGGCTTCCTTGCCGATGCCGATCCGCAGCAGGAATGCCGCGAATTCCTGAGCGAACCGCGTCGCCACGCGATCCTGAAGGTCGGAATCTTTCTCCCGCAGCCGCGGCACCTCCAGCGTGACATAGTGGCCCGGCAGCTTGCCGACAGCCTGCGCCCCTTGTTCGTTATCGATATCCATAACGGTCACGATCATATCTCCGTCGTCGTCGGACACTTCCGTATGTACGCCCGGTATTGCGCCTCCCAGCTTGCCCGAAGCGATTTCGTTCGCTTCCAGCGCCAGGTCGGTGCGAACCGAATACAAGCTCAAATCCAGCTCCATCTGCACACTCTCCTTTCTCTTGCCGCTGGTCGTTAGTGTGTGAGAATGGAACGGCGATTATACAGGAATGCCGCGGGAATTGCGATTGCATTTTGGATTAGCCCATGGTAAAATGTATAAAGTTGTCGACATACCTGACATACTTTGATCGGATGTCCTGGACATAGTCGCAAGCACGTTTTTGTTTCGTAAGGAGGTGAACGATCGTGCCTAACATTAAATCCGCCATCAAGCGCGTAAAGACGAACGACAAGCGTCGCCTGCAGAACGCTTCGCAAAGATCGGCTCTGCGTACGGCAGTCAAAACGTTCGAAACCGCAGCTGCTTCCCAAAATGTTGAATCGGCCAAAGAAGCCCTGATTACAGCTTCCAAGAAGCTGGACAAAGCTGTCACCAAAGGCTTGATTCATAAAAATGCGGCAGCCCGCAAAAAATCCCGCTTGGCTAAACAGCTGAATGTGCTGTCCGCCAAAGGCTAAAACGAAAAAGTAATCCTTGCTCGTCTCGCGTAACGGGTCTCCCTTTCGAGGGAGTTATACCAGAAGTGGTTCAAAAAGCCAGCGGCTCTCCGCTGGCTTTTTGGTATATTGCTGCTTTTCTTCGAAAGAAAGCAGCCGCCCTCCTGTATTCTTCCAAGGAGAACGGCCGCCCTTCGCCATTAAGCTATTCAAGCCGCCAAACGCAGCAAAAACATTTCTAGCCCCAGCACCTTGTCCACCTTGCCACTCTTCATCTTGTAATCCAGATCGGCCAACTGCTGCACGATTTGCTCCAGCTGCTCTGGCGCAAACTTCTGTCCCTGCTCGGCCGCCACCTTGACCGCATACGGATGGAGCCCCAGTTGAGAGGCGATCTGCTGATGCGACAGCCCCAGCTTTGCCAGCTCCTTGACCTGCAGCACGATCCGGAACTGTCTGGCGATCAGCAGCACGAGCTTCACCGGCTCTTCCCGCTGCTTCAGCAGATCGTATAAAATTTGAAAGGCGCGGTTAAGCCTCAGCCTCACGATATCGTCGATCAGGATGAAGACGTTCTGCTCCGTGCTGCGCGTGACCAGCTTGTCCACGATGGTTCCGTCGGCGATCCCTTCCGGACCGACGTACAGCGACAGCTTCTCGATCTCCGCGGCAAGCGTCTGCAAGCCCGCCCCGGCGTATAAAATCAGCTGATCGGCCGCCCCGTCGGCGAACGAGAACGATTTGCGCTCCGCCTGCCGGATGACCCACTGCAGCAAGCTTTCGGCGTTCATCGGGACGAACGGAATTGCGACGTCTTTGAGCGCTTTGACGATTTTTTTGCGCTCATCGAGCTTCTCCGCCGCCACCGTGAGGACGAGAACGGCAAAATCGGACGGCTCTTTCATAAACTCAAGCAGCTTCTCCGGCTGGTGCTGCACCTTGCCGCTTTCCTTCGCGCCGGTAAAAAACACGGCGTTATCGGCGATAACGAGCTTTTTCTGCGCCATGAATGGGGGCGTCCGCGCGTCCTCCAGAACCGTTTCAAGGCTGGTTTCCGCCAAGTCGTATTTGCTGACGGCAAAATCCCGGTATTCCGGCTCGATGAGCTTATTCGTCAAAAAGCCGAGAAACTCGCGCAGCAAATACTGCTCGCTTCCGTAGCATAAGTACACGGGCGACAGGTTGCCCTTGCCGATCTCTCGCGCCGCGGCTTTGTAATCCAAGCTTGCTCCCTCCACATCCGTTGCCGTTATGGAAACAATCATAACAAAAAACGTTCGCCAGCGTCCACTTCGCCGGCCGCGCAAAAATAAAAGGATCACGCCAAAGCGACAACGCTTTGACATCATCCCTTTATCCCAGCGCATCTATATAAACATCCGGCCAAGGCTCCCAGGCGCCCGCCGCCGGACGGTCATACGTGCTTTCCTGCAACGAACTGTCTTGTTGCTATACTATATGATGCCGCGAGAAAAAGGTGCGGGCTCGCGGCCCGATCGACAAAGAAAAAGCCGAAAGCGTCAAGCTTTCGGCTCCTGCACCGACTCCTTATTGCGGGCAATGTCGATGACCATCGTTTTCGTCGTCTTGCCGTCGCCGGAGGCGATCGTATACGTCAGTTGGGCGCTTCCTTTCCACTGGACCAGCTTAGCCGTTTCGTTGGGACCCCAGGAAGCGGATATGAACATTTGCGTCCGCTTTTCGTCGGCGGTCGTCACCACAATCCAACGCTTCGAAGCATCGATCGAGGCTACCAGCACGCCGTCCTCGGATACAAGCTGCTCTCCGGCGATAGCCATCAGTCCGGCCATGCCCGGGGGCTGGGTTACTCCCTGGCTTTTGTCCGTCGGCCGGCGCTCCGGCGACGCTTTGTCCTCGCTCTTGTCCTTCGTATCCGCGGCCGCTCCTCCAGCAGCGGAGCCTCCGGTAGCGGAACCGCCATCTGCCGATTTCGTCTCCTGGGAAGACGCGAAGCCGAATCCGGTCTCGCCTCCCAACGGAGCTTTCGACTCCGATGCGGCAGGGGGCGGCGCCTCTTCCGGAACGGGCGTCTTCGGCGTCTCGCCTGCAGCCATGCCGGACGAAGGGGGAGTTGAACCGCTTGAACCGCTCCCGGTTGAAGCGTTTTGCCCGGCGTCCTTGGCGTTCGACATAAAGTCGTCCGTATTGGCCGCAGGCGCGCTCAAGCTTTTCCCCAGTTCTCCGCCGCCGCTGGCCGGCTCTTCCGAACGGGCAGGCTCCTTTTGGGCCGACGTCTGATCGGTCAGCTTGAGAGGAGGCGCTGCGGGAGCAAGCTCCGTACCGGACGCGACGGGAGTGCCGGAAGCAGGTCCTGCGTCCGCGCCTTCCGTTTCTTTCGGAGCATTCTGCGACGTCTGCATGTCCGTATCGGCCTTGTCCGGAGTCGCTTCCTGTGCGGATTTCTGCTCCTCCTTGGCATTGCTTTTGCTCATCACCCGGTCCTGTGCCGACGACGATGATTCGCTTCTGCCGGCCTGCGGGAGCAGCTGCGAATCTTCCGCGACCTTCGTTCCGTCCATATCGCTTATGAAAATAGCCAGCAGCAACCCGGCTGCGACGATACCCCCGGCGGCCGCCATGGACCAGGCCGCACGGAAGCGGCTCGGGCGCTCCGTCGTCATCGGAATTCCGACCGGCTCCGCGGCTCCTATGGCTGCGGCCGACACGGCCGGGCGGCCGGCATCGCGGTCTATCTCGGCAAGCTGCGGCAATATCGAATCGACCAAACTAAACGGGGGCGTCACTTTCGGCAGGCTGGCGAGTTCTTGGGACAATTGCTGCAATCTGGTGAACATTTCCTCGCAATCCGGACACTGCTGCATATGAGCTCGCATCGCCTTCTGCTCCTCGTCGTTCAAATCATGATCCAGATGTCGTTGCATCAGTTCCATCACCTCGTGACAATTCATCCCCGCACACCGCCTTTCTGATAATCTTGGAGTAATACTTGCAACTGCTGTCTCGCCCGGTATAAATACGATTTCACCGTATTGAGAGGCAGATCGAGGGAATCGGCGATTTCGTTGTACGAGAAATCCTGCAAATAACGAAGCACGACAACGGCCCGATGATGCTCCGGAAGATGATCGATGGCCTGCTGGATATCTTTGGCTACAAACGTGGACATCAGCTCGTCTTCCACGCTGTTATCCGCTGAAAATACCATATTGTGCTCCTCGATCGAAACGGTAGCCTTCGTCCGGCGAAACTTGTCGATGCAAATGTTGGTTACGATCCGCTGCACCCACGTTTTAAATTGCGCCTTCTCCTCATAGGAATTAATTTTCGAATATATGCGAATCAACGCCTCCTGAGCGGCGTCTTTGGCGTCCTGTTCATTCCCGAGAATGTAATAAGCCGTACGGTACACATGTGTTTCGATTTCTCGCAATAGGGTAATTAGAGCGTCGCGATCGCCCGATTGGGCAGCTTTGATCAGTTGCTGCTCTACCACAAGGATCCCCCTCTCTTGCAACCTTTTAAACGGGTGTTGTCGAAAAAAGGTTGCACCTGACTTTAAAAAATGTCGATCGTCCGATACTAGAATAACAGAAAACGCAGAGACGGTATACGGCGCCGTTTATTGAAGAAGGCCAAGGAATGGTTCCTCCGCCCCGGCCGAAGCCCGCCGTCTTGGCCGCTTGACGATTGAGCGTCCTCACACTACAATGAGTAGTGTGAGGTGACGCCGATGAAACTGCATCATTTTAAAGTAAATGAAAAAGGGCTGAACCGCTTCTTTGGACCGCTTGAAGCACGGGTTATGGACATTGTCTGGACAGACCCGGATATTTCGATCCGTGACGTTCAAGCCAGTCTGTCGCCGGAGACGACCGTCAGCTTCAATACCGTTATGACCGTATTGAACCGGCTGGCCGACAAGGAGCTGCTGTTCAAGCGGGTCGAAGGCCGGCAAACGCTGTATCGTCCGGTCTTGTCCAGAGAACAGTTCATGCACACCCGCTCCCGCGAGCTGACCCATGAGCTGGTCGAGGAATTCGGCCCCCTCGTCGTCAACCATATGCTCGACGCTCTGGAGGAGGCCGATCCCGCGTTGATCGCGCAGCTGGAGCAGAAGCTCCAATCGATGAAAAAGGACGCCCCGTCATGATGTGGCATACCCGATCCCAAAAACTGTTGTGGGCCTCGACGTCCATCGCCGGACTCGTCTTGGCGCAAATGATCGCTTACGCGCTTCAACTCTTGCTGGACCGCAGCTTCGGCTTCAACGTGTTCTCCGTATGCAGCGGCTGGCTGCATGCGATCGGCATGCCGGCGCTCGCCTACGGGCTGGACGCGCTGATCGCGTATACGTTTCTGTACGGGGCGTGGCAGTTGGCGAGACAGCTGTACTGGACTCGCCGCACATGGAGCGCTTTCCGGATGTCGGCGGATATGAAGAAGACGGAGCAGTTGGCGCAAAAGTTCGGTTTAGCCGGTAGCGCCGCCCCGCTGGTCGTCGCGAGCCGCAAGCCGCTGGCGCTGACGATCGGAATCGCTCGCCCGCGCATCGTCGTCTCCGACGGGCTGCTCCGGCTGCTGGACGACAACGAGCTGATGGCGGTCCTCGATCATGAGCGCCACCATCAGGCGTCGCGCGATCCGTTCGCATCATTCGTCCTGTCCTGGCTTGCCTCGGTCGTCTGGTATTTGCCCATCCTCCGCTGGACGAGCGAGCAATACCGTATCGCCCGCGAAGTGTTGGCGGATCAGTTTGCGATGTCCCGCTCCGGTTCCATGGAGCCTGTGGCGAGCGCCCTGCTCAAGCTGCTGCGCCTCGGACGTCCCGATGCTCCACGCCAAGGAGTCGTATACGCCTCGTTCGCGGAAACGTCGATCAATTACCGGCTGCAGCAACTGATCGATCCGCATGCGGCGCCGCAATTGCGCCTGCCGCTGCGCCCGATGGTCGTGTCCGTGCACGCCGCCGCTTTCCTGACGGCAGCCTTCGTGTGCATGCTCTGGTGAAGAGACGCCGCAACGCCGCTCTGACTTTACGAGTCGGAGCATATTTTTCGCCCCAATACACTACGCAATGTAGTGTTTATAAAATCAAGGAGCTGATTCACGATGGACAAGACCCGAACGACCGCCGCACAGCCGTCAAAGGCTGTGAACAAGAAGACGCATGCCGCTCTGCGCGCCGAAGAAACAAGAAGGCGGCAATGGCGCAAAAGAGCGGGATGGATCGGCGGAGCGGCGCTGCTCGTCGCCGCGCTGATCGTGCTGATCGCCAACCGTCCCCCTAAGCCGGGCGAACGGGTCGCCGTCATGCCCGACCAATCGCATATCGCCAATGCCGGCTCTCCGCACAAGCCCTACAACTCCGATCCCCCGACAAGCGGCCAGCATCTGCCTTACATAGCGCCTTGGGGCGTGCATAAGGAGCCTCTTCCGAAGGAGCTGCTCGTGCACAATCTGGAGGACGCCGGGGTCGTGATCTACTACAACGGTCAGACCGACGAGGAAACCGTCGGCAAGCTGGAGACGGTCGTACGGCGTTACCCGCAATACGTCCTCGTCAATCCTTATAAGGAAATGCCCAATGCCATCACTTTGACGGCTTGGGGCAGGATCGACCGGCTGGACGCGTTCGACGAGAAACGGATCGTCGACTTCATCAAGGCGTACAAAGGGATCGATCATCACCCGCGCAGCTGACGGACAAGGCTCGCATGCGTATCGCGTCCAGCCGGACCCAGCAACGTCAAGAGCCTTCGATCAGCCGCTTATGCGGCCGCGAAGGCTCTGTTTGTTTTTCCCCTTTTCCCCTTTTGCCCCTATACGATCTCATGCTCCGTGCGGCTCCAGCGCTCGTAGAACAACGTCTTGTCCTTGCGGAACAGCTTGGGCGCCGCATGCACGGCGAACACCAGATCGACGAGGCCCGCCGTCAGGAAACAGGCGGCAATCCCGATCGGCGGCAGCCCGCGCACGTATTGGTCGAACAGCGCCGCATTGACGCCTCCGATCGCTCCGTACAGCACCCCATACCGGATGAGCAGCTCGTGGAGCCGGATACGCGGACCCTTTCCTTTTACCCGGATCCGCACGATGAATTTCCCCAACGTCCGGCCGTTCGTCACATACGGCAGCACAATGAAATACCCGAAACAAACTGCGCCATAGATAACCAAGCTGGATTGCTTCATGAACAGCGCCAGCAGCGGAAGCAGCACCAGCAGATCGAGCTGCAGGGCGACCAGCCGCCGCGTAAAGCCGATCCGTTCCGTTTTCAGATCCACCCGCTCGTCCAGCCGCCTCGCCTCGGGCAGCAGCTTCGTCAAAAGCGGAGCCGCCGCATAGCCGACCGCCCCTCCGAGCGTATTCAGCATCAGATCGTCCACATCGAACAGCCGGTAAGGGCACATATAGATCCCGTACAGTCCGGTCACTTGGGTGATCTCGAAAAACAGCGACAAGCCGAACGCAGCCGCGATGGCTTTGACCGGACCGAAGCGGAAATAATAGCGCAAATAGACGCCGAGCGGCACGAGCAGCAGCACGTTGAAGGCCGCCTGGAGAAACGCCCGTTCCCGGAACAGCCGCAAGTAAGTCGAGGGCTCGGCGAACCGCACGCCCGTCTCCCGCAGGAAGTCGTTGACGAATTGGAACGGAATCCAGGACATGTACGACTCCCGCAGCCCGCTGCACGTATTCCGCGTGGCGGGAAGCGGCAGGATAACCAGATAGAGCGCGGTCAGCAGATAGAGCAGTAGCGAATAGATGACGAGCACGCGGATTTTGTTCAAATACCCGTACTTGCGATACTGGATGACCAGAAACGGGAGCGTGAACAGGAAGGCCAGCATCGGAAACGTCAGCAGCGCGTATCCGATCGGCAGCCAATACGCGTCGAGCATAACAGACCTCCCCGTCTCGGCAAAATAGGAGCTTTCCCCGGTACCGGGAATCCGTGCGCTTCCCGCACGAAAGCGACGGCGTCCCCGGCTGCCGGAGAAGGCTTGTGGGATACGGACGAGCTGCGCTCCCCCGGCGAGCCCGAATTACTGAAACTTAACGAGGTAGTAATTTTTTTTGCCGCGCCGCAGGACCGCATATTTACCGTGCAGCCGCTGATCCGGCCCGATTGTGCTGTCAATGCCGCTGACGCGCTCCCCGTTGACATATACCGCACCGCTCTCAATGTCCTGCTTCGCCTGGCGGCGGGAAGGCGCTGCTTTGACCGCGACAAGCAGATCGATGATGCCGGTTTCCGGCTGATCCTCCAGCACCGTCGTCGGCATATCCTGAAGCGCCTCGACAAGCTCCTCTTCGTTCAGCTTCGTCACCTCGCCCGAGAACAGCGCCTGCGTAATATTCTCCGCGCTTTCCACCGCTTCCTGACCGTGAACGATCCGGGTCACTTCGCGCGCCAGCTCGCGTTGGGCGACGCGCTTCTCCGGCCGCTCCTGCACTTCTTTCTCCAGCTCCGCAATCTGCTCCCGCGTCAGGAACGTGAAATATTTCAAAAACTTCACGACATCCTGATCGTCGGTATTGATCCAGAACTGATAAAATTGATAAGCCGACGTTTTGCTGCGGTCGAGCCAAATCGCGCCGGATTCGGATTTGCCGAACTTTTTACCGTCGCTCTTCGTCACCAGCGGCATAGTGATGCCGAAAGCGTCGCCCCCGCCCATCTTGCCGATCAAGTCGAGACCGGCCGTAATGTTGCCCCATTGATCGCTGCCGCCAAGCTGTAAGGAGCAGTTATGCTCCTGATGGAGCTTGTGGAAATCGTACGCCTGAAGAATCATGTAGCTGAACTCGGTGAACGAGATGCCGTTCGCAAGGCGCGAATCGACCGAATCTTTGGCCAGCATGTAATTGACCGTGAAGTTTTTGCCCACGTCGCGCAGAAACGAGATGGCATCCAGCGGGGCGAGCCAGTCGTAGTTGCTGACCAGCTTGGCCGGATTGTCCGCCAGCTCGAAATCGAGGAAGCGGGACAGCTGCCGCTGCAGACTGGACGTCCACTGCGCGACCGTGTCGGCCGTATTGAGGGAGCGCTCGGTCGAGCGTCCGCTCGGATCGCCGATCAGACCGGTGCCGCCGCCGACAAGCGCGATCGAATGATGCCCGGCCAGCTGAAATCGTTTCAAGCACAGAATCGGCAGCAGACTGCCGATGTGCAGGCTGTCTGCCGTCGGATCGAACCCGCAGTACAGAACGACCCGTTCCGATTCGAGTTTCTTTTGCAGCCCTTCGCGGTCCGTCACCTGATAGACGAGCCCTCTGTATTCGAGGTCCTCCAGCAATTGCGCATCGGTTATACGTGTTTCGCTCAACATGCATCTCTCCTTGTGTAAAGTTCGCGGAAACCAAAAAAGACCCGTCTCCTGTTCATGAACAGGGACGAGTCATCGCGGTACCACCCTAATTGACAGCTTCCGGGTAAGGGAAAAACTGTCCGCTTGCAAACGGATAACGGCCGTTTCGTCCGTCCTTCCCCTTCCGCGAGAAATCCCGCGACTTCGGTTCGGATGCTCCGGGACGTAATTCGCCTGCGTCCGCGCTCCGGCTCGCACCTTCCGCCGGCTCTCTGAAGCGCTGCTTACGCTGACTACTGATTCCCTTCCCAGCATATCTTCAACGTATTTCGTTTGATTCTTTATACCATTTTTCGCGGCCAACTGTCAATTCGGGACGTACGTCGCCACTGGCACCCGAACCGGACCACAGGTATCCGTTCGGATTCGGACTTGGACCGCGGTCCTCCGCAAAGACGGGTTGCTTATTTGGCCTGGCTATGGTAAGATTGATACAATTATAGAGTTCAAATCCAATTCACATATTGAAAAGGGCTTCATTTTATAATGGATCTCTTCTCAATGTGTGAATTTTTTTATTTTAAAAATGAACATGTTAAAACAATCTTCGGGAGGTTTTCCATTTGCAAACAGGTACAGTAAAATGGTTCAACAATGATAAGGGCTTTGGCTTTATCGAAGTCGAAGGCGGCGGCAGCGACGTATTCGTCCATTTCAGCGCAATTGAGGGCGACGGCTACAAATCGCTGGACGAAGGCCAACGCGTCCAATTCAACGTGACTCAAGGGAACCGCGGTCCCCAAGCGGAAAACGTATCGAAAATTTATTGAGTTTTCCCGGCTTGCTCCCTAGCAAACCGATACCGATTTGTCTGTTTCCCTTATTCCAAAGGCGTGCGAACGAGCATGCTGCCGATGTGCAAAAGAGTATAAGAAAGAGCGAGGTGTCGGGTATGAATAAGGAAGAGCTGATTGAAAAAGTGGCAAAAACAAGCGGATTTACGAAGAAAAATGCCGAAAAGGCCGTATCGTGCGTGCTGGATTCGATCTCGGACGCTTTGGTGCAAAACGAGAAGGTACAGCTGCTTGGCTTCGGCACCTTCGATGTCCGCGAACGCGAGGCCCGTATGGGACGCAACAGCAAAACCGGCAAGGAAGTCGAGCTGCCGGCAGGAAAAGTGCCCGTTTTCTCGGCAGGGAAAACGCTGAAGGATGCTCTGAACGAGCCTGAAGCGTCCCGGACTCCGGCACCGCAATAAACCGCTACGAAACAAAAACCTCCGTCGCCCTTCTATATGGGCTGCGGAGGTTTTTGTTTCGTAGCGGATCTATCCGGCCCTGCGCTGTTTCCATTAGCTCGCGTGCGACGGGGCTTACGCCGGAAACGGCTGCAGCCCTTCCCCTTCCTCCGCAGCCGGCTCGCCATACGGATACGTCAGGTTGCGCGGCTGCGCATCGACGATCGTCTCCACCATATCGCGAACGCCGAGCTTGTCCATAAACTCCGCCGACAGCCACGCCTCCGTCTGCTCCGGCCCGAGCACGATCGGCACCTGCTCGTCCCGGCCCGGGGCGGCGGAGGTCACCGACAAGATCGTGCACGTGCGCAGCTCCTCGCCCTGCGGACTGATGCGAATGTCGTATACGCCGGCAAGCGCCAACGGCTGTCCTTGCAGCAGCAGGACGCGCTCGGCTTTTTTCCGGCCTTGCTCCGGCACGTGGCGATAATAGGCGCTGCAAGGGATGACGCATCTTTGCCGCTTCAGTAGATAATCGAACGACTTGTTCCCCAGAATCGACAGCCCATCCGCGTGCACCGCATTGCGGGCCCAGAAGGGCAGAAGCCCCCAGCGAAATTCGTCCAATACGCGTTCCTGGCCTCTGCCGCAAATGGCCGATACGTATCCGGTCGGGGCGTATTCCCGCTCGCTCTCGATATAGGCCAGCAGCTGCGTGACCCCGAAATGCTCGGTTAACAGGCGGGCGTCCGCCTGCAAAGTAAAACGATAGCTCATCGGTAGGGACTCTCCTTCATCGCGGTGTCCGCTTTGGATATTTTCCCCTTTTACTATGCGCTATCGATTCCAGACTTATCCTTGCCAGGCACAAAAAAGAAACGCGCTCCAGAAAAGAGCGCGTTCCCAGCATTCATCCGGGCGAGCAGTCGGCGAGATCGATGATGCCCACCCGAAGCACATCCCGCTCATCCGAGAACGTGAATGCGATCTTGCGGCTGTCCGGACTAAACGACGGGTGCGGATGTCCGGGATGCACGCCGCGGCACGGCAATTCGCACAGCAGCTTCGATTGCTTCGCAGCTATGTCGATCAGGACGATTTTGGAAACGCCGGGCTCCTGCGTATCCGCCACGGCATACCGGCCGTCGGGACTGATGCCCGCATGCCAGTACTTGTAGTCCCCATTCACGAATTCGCTCCGCTCGCCCCGCTTCTCCGCGAAATAAACGCCTGTCGGTTTATCCGGACTTTGGGGATATTTTACGAAAATCAGCCCGCTGCCGTCATAGGCCCACATCTCGTGCCCGACATATTCCGCCAGTCGTCCGTCTTCGTCTTTTTTTTGTAAAAAGACGTTAACCGATTGTCCGCTACGGATGTCCGCGACCCATAGCCGATCCGGAATATGCTCGGTTTTCCCCTCATGGGCGTAGAATACAAGCTCGGGATCCGCCGGACTGATCATCGCATGATTCGCCACCGGATAAGGCTCGTCGAACAAGGGACGGGCCGCTTCGCGAACGACTCCGGTATCCGCATGCACGGTGCCGATCACCCACTGCTCTGCCTGCCCAGGAAGCTGTTCCTTCCAGTAGACGCCAAGCGTCCTGCCGTCGTTTGTAATCGATAAGGGGCCATGAAAAGAGCAATGCTCCCCAAGCTTGCATACCGTGCGCCGCGCTCCGCTCCACGCGTCGATGGCGTACAGCTCGTTGTTGTCGAACAAGTACAGGACGTCCTCGCACGAAACGACGCCTCGTCCCCAGCCCAGCCGCCTTTCCTCCAGCACCTGGGCCTCGCCCGTTTCCGTATCGAAGCGGACGACGTTTCCCGTCAGCTTCTCCCGGTCGATATCCGTATGGACGATCAAATGCCGGCTGTTCGTCAGCCACGTCATCGCCGTAAAATATTGATGCGCCGTATCGCTTTCTTCACACCCGATAGCGTAAATCGGCAGTCCGGTCATGGTATCCGCAAATGCCGTTTTCTTCAGCATCGAGCTCGCCTCCAGTAGGTTTCGTTCGAATTAGGGTTCCCCGGCCTCGCCGCGCGACTGCTCCCGTTCGCGGTATTCGCCGGGCGTAAATCCGCTGCTCTTCTTGAAAATCCGTACAAAGCTGTTGACGTTCGTGTAGCCGACCGCGCCGGATATATCCCGGATGAGCATATCCGTGTCCGCAAGCAGTTCTTTCGCTTTCTTCAACCGGATGCCCATCAAATAGTCGATGAAGTTGCCCCCCGTCCGTTCCTTGAACAGACGGCTCATATGCGACACGCTCAGCTTGAACTCGCTAGCCAGCACATTCAATGACAAATCGCTGTGCATATAGCGCGCGTCGATAAACGCGATGATCCGCTCGATAACGTCATTCCGTTCCCGGCTGCTCCGCCTCTCCCCGATTTGCGCCGCATACCGGCCAAGCTGCTCGTTCACGTAATCGGAAAGCTCGCGAATGCTCTCATACTGGTTCAGCAGGTCGAACAGCCGATGCGGAGGCGCCTCCTCCAGCAGCGCCGGGTCGATCTCGCCCACGGCTTTGGCCGCCTTCATCATAAACTGCACGACAAGCTGCCGGATCATATCGGGCGCAGCGCCGCTGCCGGCCATTTCCGCAAACCAACGTTCCGTCTGCTTCGCCATCTTCTCGCTATCCGTCAACCGCAGCGAGTCGATGATCGCATCCGTCATCCCGAGAAGATGGATGAATTCGCCGCTTGCCGGCTCGCGAATATCTTCACTGGAGATAATCGCGTTGCCGCCAAGAATCATTTTGTACGAAAGCGCCGCGAGCGCATCGTGGTAAGAAGACTGAAGCGTATCCGCCCCTTGCGTCATCCGGCCCAGTCCGATGGAAATCGTCCGCTTGAACTGCTCCTTCGTGTAGCTCTTGATCATATCCGCGATCGCCAGAGCCCGCAATGCATTCGCTTCGCCATCCGTCTCGGCGAAGCTGATGACGATAGCGACAAGTCCGTCGCGGGCTTCGATGGCAACGCCGCGGTATTCGGTGTTGATGATTTCTTCCGCCACGTTGCAGAGCGCGTAGCAATACAGGTGAAGATCCCGCGGCGAAGCAATTTCCGCTTGCCGATCGAATGCCGCAGCCATAACCATCGCCTGGACGGGGTGCAGCGGGAACCCGATCGCTTCGAGACTGGCCAGCAGCTCCGGATTTTTGCGCGCCCCGATCAAAGCATCCATCGCAAGCCGCCATTTGACGACCGGCTGCGTTTCGCGCATATGCCGAAACATGCGGTCGCTTTCCGCCAAAATATGCGATAGCGAAACTTCTATACCGGCCAATTCGTCGTCCGCCATTTGTCCCGTTTTGCTTTCATAGGCGCGGTGCGACTGAAGCTGGTTCGTCACATTGGAGAGCACCCGGTACACCGGCCGGAACATCCAGCGATTGACCGCCGCCGACATGCCGACGGCGAGCGCCAGCAGCACGAGAATAATCATGACCAGCATGTTCCGCACTTGGACAAGCGGCTTGCTAAGCTCCGTGTCGGATACGACGCTGACGATCTCCCAGCCCGTGAACGGACTTTTCATATAAAAAACCGTATTGTTCACGCCGTTCAGCTTCGTGCGGAACTGTCCTTCGCTTTTCTCGTTCATTTGGGCCGACCAGAGCGCTTCGCTCGTCCTCGTTCCGATCAGCGATTTATCCGCATGGCTGATAATCGTTCCTTGCGCGTCGGCAATAAACATGTAGCCGAGAGAAGGGTCGACCGCATGTTTAATCAAATTGAAAATGGACAGCTCGTCGATATTGACCGCGACGGCTCCTTTCCGGTATCCTTCCACGTGCGTAAGCGGATAGGAGCGAATGAGCGTCATCACGTTATGCCAGATGGCGTGGGAATCGTCCAGTGCCAGCTTCCGCGTGCCGATCAGCTGATAAAACCCTTTGTACCGTTCGAACGGGCCGATCCATTGGTAATCGACGCCCGCCTCCGCCTGCTGGAACGGAGTGGTCTGCGACCAGCGCTTTTTGGCGTACGAATACAGATCGATGGAAAAAATGACGTTATTGCTGAGCAATATATCGCCAATCCGGTTGTTGATCGCAATACTGTCTTGTTCGTCCCCGGAATCGTCCTCCATAAACGCCCACATATCCCGGCTGCGCAAAAACTGAATCGCTTCCGAATCGACAGCCTTGAGCACCAGCAGCAGCTTATCGTTTACTTCGCGGAGCAGCGACATGTTCGTGCGCTCGATTCCATCCTGAAGGTGATCGGTCGTGATGAAATAGGACAGCCCGGCCGTCGAAACGATGCAAACGCTTAAGAATAGTAAAATAACCGTGATCGCCCGCTTCGAATGACTCCGCCATCGCCCCCACAACATGTCGCTGCCCCCTTTTTTGCCGCCGGATATTATTTAAAGCCCGCTTTATTGCTCTCGTACCACTCTTGGGCTATTTGATCGGCCTTGTCTCCACCTGCGCTCTTGTACTCTTTGCGCATCATATCAAGCGCTTGCTCCGGCGTAATGTCGCCTTTGACGATCGCTCTCGTGCGAATTTCCGTCAACTTCGGCGCGACGCTTGCGAACACGTTGGCGATCTCCGGCGAGTTCGGCGCGTACGGGATATCGCGGCGGAACGGCACGCTAAGCGACGTCTTCATCGCTTCTACATTCAGCTTCGCCCAACGCTGCGAAAGCGGATCTGGAGCGGCTTTCGTAATCAGGTCCTCCAGCTTGAACGTCTTGGCGTCATTCCGGACTATCGCGTACTCGCCCGCATACGCGACCTCTTTCTTGAACTTGTCGGCATCGATGATTTGCGCGACGCCGTTCACTAATTTGTAATGCGTGTTCTCGACGCCGTTCATAAGCGAGTACCAGCCTTTATCCAACATCCAATCGAGATATTCGATCGCCGCCTTCGGGTTTTTCATATCCTTATTGAATGCGACGAAAATATTGGCCGGCGTTTCCTGGTAAAAGCCGAACTTGCCGTACTGGGTCGAGAACGCCGCCAGCGGCACCGGATTCGCATCGGGAATGTTCTTGATCAGATCTTTCATATAGCCGTCGATGCCGTTGCCGACTGTGCCGATCAGAATGCCCGTTTTGCCGAGCGCCCAATCGGTCATCGTCTTCTGGCTGTTTTTATCCGTCAAATATTCTTTGTCGATATACCCGTTCTCGTACAGCTTCCGCTCGAACGAGAGTGCGCCCACATTGCGGTCGACGAAGCTTGCGTTGGTCATCTTGCCCCCTTCGAGATACCATTGCGTGCTGTGCGTCGCATAAAGACCGCTTATGACGTTTGGCCACACATACATGGAAACGACCGGCGCGCTCGCACTCCCGGCGAGACCTTTATCCTTGAATGCCTTAACGACCGTGAAAAACTCTTCCTCCGTCGTCGGCGCCTTCATGCCCACCTTATCCAGCCAATCCTGCCGAATCCACATGCCGGCATTGGCCAGGCCGTTCATCGGCCGTCTTGCCGTGAACCCGTATATTTTGCCGTTGAACGTCATAAACGGCTTCAGATCCTGGTTTTCGCTTATATATTTCTTGAGCACCGTGCTGTATTTATCAATATAATCGTCAAGCGGCTGTACGACGCCCTGCGTAACGAGCGTGCCGATATAGTTGCGGTCGTATTCCCAGATGAGATCCGGCGCTTCGCCGGAGGCAATGAGCGTATTCAGCTTTTCCTGCGCCTGATTGCGGGGAACCGGAACAAATTTGACTTGAATGCCCGATTGCTCCTGAATCCACTTCGTCCAGCGGTTTTGCTCGTAGGATCCTTCATCCGCGGCGACGGCGCCCCGATCGTACATCGAAACGCTGATGGCCCTCGGCAATTTGTCGTACTTGTCCGAACTGCCGGAAGAGGACGGTTCCCCGCCGTTTGCCCCTTCCTCCGTTTTGCCGCAGCCGGTTAACGCCGTTCCCAGCGTAACCGCCATAATCGCGGTACCAAGCACCCACCGTTTTGTTTTGATCACACCATGACCTCCCATAGAAAATGATTATATCACACGGCAATTAGCGCCGTAATGAACCATGAACGCTGTGCGCTCGGCAACTATCCCTTTACCGAGCCCATCAGCACGCCTTTCACGAAATATTTTTGCAGGAACGGATAAATGAGCAGAATCGGCAGCGCAGCCAGCATGGCGGCTCCGGCGCGTACGCCTTCCGGCGGCAGCGCGTCGTTTCCTTGCGTCGGATCCCCTATCAGCAGCGACGGATCGAGGTTGTCGATCATCTGATACAGCTTGACCATGAGCGACATCTTATCCGAGCTTTTGATGAAGATCAGCACATTGTAGTAGGCGTTCCACCAGCCGACCGCATAGAAAAGCGTTAGCGCCGCAAGCACGGGAAGCGCCAGGGGCAGGACGATCCGCACCAGCACCACCCAATCTTTGGCCCCGTCGATGGAAGCCGATTCCTCCAACTCGCTAGGCAGACCCTCGAAGAACGTCTTCAGGACGAACAGATTGTACGTGCTGATCAGTCCGGGCAGCCATAGCGCCCAATACGTATTCATGAGGCCCAAGCTTTTAATGAGCAGAAACTGCGGAATCAACCCTCCGCCGAACAGCATCGTGAAAATGATCATTCCGAGTACCGGCCCCCGTCCGCGGAGATCGGTTTTGGACAGCGGATAAGCGGCCATAATGGTCACCAGTATATTGAGAACCGTGCCGACGACCGTCATCAGAGCCGTATTTCGCATCGCGACGAACAGTTGGCCGTCGTCCACCAAATTTCGGTAGGCGTCCAGGGTAAACGCTTTCGGCCAGATCGAAACGTTGCCGGAACGAATCGCTTCGCTGGAGCTGAGGGAAACCGCCAGCACGTTCAGAAACGGAAACAACGTGGAAAAGGCGCATAACGCCAGGAACACATACAGGATGCCGCGGAACAAGCGGCCTTTCGGGTTAGACATCCGCCGCCCCTCCTTTCCGTGCTTTCATTACCATAGCGCACGCTCTCCCATCGCCCGTATGATGCGGTTTACCGAAAGCACCAGCACCAAACCTATGATGGATTGAAACAATCCGATTGCGGTCGTGTAGCTGTATTGAAGGTTAATCAAGCCCAATCTGTAAATATACGTGCTCATCACATCGGAAACGCTCGTCACCATCGGATTCGTCAGCACCCACACGTGCTCGAAGCCGACGTCGAGCATGCGGCCCATTTGCAAAACGAGCATGAGCGCGATCGTGCTCCGGATTCCCGGCAGCGTCACATGCCAAATTTGCCGCAGCTTGCCGCCTCCGTCTATTCGCGCCGCCTCATACAGATGCGGATCAATGCTGGACATCGCCGCCAAATACAAGATGGTGCCAAACCCAGCGTCCCTCCATATGCTGGAAAACACATAAACGAACGGCCACCAAAAGGTGCTGCCCATAAAATAGACCGGCTCGAAGCCGAACGCCTTCAAAATATGATTAATAAAACCGGTGCTTGGGGACAACAGTCCGATTACGATGGTGCCGAGAATAATCCACGATAAAAAATGCGGCAAATAAAGCAGGTTTTGCACGATGCGCTTGTACCATTCCAGCCGCACCTCGTTCAAAATAATGGCGAGCGCAATCGGGACTGGAAAGCCGATACATAGCCCGTATAAGTTTAAAAGCAGCGTGTTGCGGATAATCTTGACCAGATCGCTGCTGTGCACCAAACGGTTGAAGTGCTCCAGCCCGACCCATTTGCTGCCCCAAATCCCGTCCGCCAGCCGAAATTCTTTGAATGCGATAATTTCCCCATACATAGGAAAATATTTGAATACGATAAAGTAGGCGATTACGGGGACGAGCAGCACATACAGAAACGGTCTGCGCTTCAAGTCCCTCCATAACGATTTTCGTTTCACCGTCGGGCGGACGCTTTCGCGGCTTGCGGGATCGGCGGCCGGTTGTGCAAGCATTCCTCATTCTCCTTTCCTTCCTCCTGATGTCGGCCGGTTACGTTGCGGCTCGATCCCACTATAACAACCGCTGGAATCGCTGGAAATATTCCGTTTTTTTCAGCCTCCACTTGTTTTGCTCGGAAGGACTACACCTTTTTTGCTCCGATATGCCTTTCATGATAATACCTGCAAGGTAAAAATATTTTAGGATTGGTCAATTCCCTTTCTTGTCAATGGATGCCCAAAAAAGGTTTAATAGGTGCTACAACGACCAAAACCGAAAGGGAGTATTCACTTGAAACAAGCGGCGAACTTTGTCGATCATCTCCATAACCCTTCTTATTTGAGCCCGTACTTATCGAAACCGATCACGCATGAAAGCATGATCTATGACAGCGGAAGAGAAAAAGAATCTTTGAACGGCTTCTGGAATTTCGGAATCGATCAATACGATACTTGCCTCCGGGCCAAGTGGTTTGAAGAACAGTACACGGATGAAGACGGGAGAACGAATCCGATCGATTTCAGCTTTGACGAATGGGAGAAAATCAAGGTTCCCTCCTCTTGGAATACGCAAAAGGAAAAATTTTTCTATTACGAAGGAAGCGCCGTTTATACCCGGACCTTCATGTATGCCGGCAAAAGCGAAGAGAGAGTGTTCATCAAATTCGGAGCGGTCAATTACGACGCCAAAGTTTTTTTGAACCGGGAATACGCGGGCTTTCACAAGGGCGGCTCCACTCCCTTCTTCCTTGAAGTGACCGGCCGTTTGAAGGAGTCGAACCGCATCCTCGTCGTGGCCAACAACACGCGCAAACGCGAGCAGGTGCCGAGTGAAAATACGGATTGGTTTAACTACGGAGGCATGTATCGGGATGTGGAAATCATCCGGCTGCCGCAAACGTTCATCAAGGACTTCGCGATCCATTTGGTGCCGGGAAGCTCTTTCTCGAAAATCGGCGTAGAGTTTGTCCTCGACGGACCGGAGCTGGACGGCGAAGCCATGTTGACGATCCGGGAACTCGGCCTATCGCTGCCGATCGAAGTCAGGAACGGGCAAGGAACGGCCGTCCTGGATGCGGTACCGGAGCTGTGGAGTCCCGAACATCCGAAGCTGTATGAGGTAACCGTCGAGTACGGGACAGACTGCATCCGCGAATCGATCGGATTCCGCGAAATACGCGTAGAAGGTACCGACATTTTGTTAAACGGCAAACCGATCTACCTGAAGGGAATCAGCGCGCACGAAGAAAGTGTACCGAACGGCAAAGCCGTATCGGAAGAAGAAATGATCGAGAACTTCAATCTGGCGAAGAAAATGAATTGCAACTATATGCGGCTGGCTCATTATCCCCATACGGAAAAAGCCGCCAAATTGGCCGATCGCATGGGCATTATGCTATGGGAAGAAATTCCGGTGTACTGGGCGATCGAATTCGATAATGAAGAAACGTACCGGGATGCCGAAAATCAATTGACCGAGCTGATCAAGAGGGACCGCAACCGGGCAAGCGTCATCATATGGTCGGTCGGCAACGAGAATGCGGATACGGAAGCAAGGCTCCGATTCATGAGTTCTCTGGCGAAGAAGGCCAAGCAACTGGACCCGACCCGTCTCGTCTCCGCCGCATGCCTTCTCGATCATGACAACCACGTGATCGACGACAGACTGGCCGATTATTTGGACATCATCGGCGCGAATCAATATTACGGCTGGTACCAGACCGATTTCAGCAATTTGATCAAGCTGTTCGAGAACAGCAAGCCGGATAAGCCCGTGGTCATTACGGAATTCGGCGCCGACGCCAAAGCCGGACACCGCGGTACCGTCGACGAGAAAGGGACGGAAGATTGCCAGCTGGACATTTACAAGAAGCAGGTCGAGGTTCTCGGGAACATTCCGTACGTGAGAGGAACCAGTCCCTGGATCTTATACGACTTCCGCTGCCCGCGCAGGCTCCATACGACCACTCAGAACTATTACAATACGAAGGGTCTGCTCTCCGAGGATAAGAGCTATACGAAGCCGGCCTTTTATGTGATGCAGCAGTTTTATGAGAACAAATAAGCATACCGAACGACTAGGGCGAGGTGAATTCGAATGAAAATCAAGAAGGAGAAGGAAGAAAACTTGGCCGGCTACATCTTCGTCGCTCCGATGATGATCGGATTAATCGTCCTGACCATCGTCCCGGCGCTCATCACGTTTATATTAAGCTTTACGCAGTGGAGCTTTATAGCCGGCATCGATAAGATCAAGTTCATCGGGTTCCAAAACTACGTAAAGCTGTTCGACGATCCGCTGTTCGGCATCTCGTTTCGCAACAACATCATCTTGCTGCTGGCCGTACCGATTCAATTGATTGTCGCTTTAGCGCTTTCCGTTATTATCGATAAATTCGTTTACCTCAAAGGTTTAATGAAAGTCATGTTTTTCATGCCCTACATTTCCAGCATTGTCGCGGTCGCGATCGTCTTCCAGCTGTTGTTTCACCCGTCGTACGGACCTGTCAACCAAACCTTGAACGCGTTAGGTATGGCGAATCCGCCGAAATGGCTGGCCGACATTCATTATGCACTGCCGTCGGTGATGATCATTATGGTGTGGATTGGGATCGGCTTCTGTCTCATTGTTTATTTGGCCGCTCTGCAATCGATTCCGAAGGAGCTTTACGAAGCGGCGGAGATCGATGGCGCCGGATCGTGGAAAAGGTTCTGGAAGGTGACGCTGCCGCTCGTATCGCCGACTACTTTTTTCCTGATGGTAACCGGCCTCATCAGCAGCTTCAAATCGTTCGATATCATTAAAGTATTGACGGACGGGGGGCCCTCCAACTCCACTTCGGTCGTAACCCACTATTTGTACAATACGGCCTTTGAAGGATTAAAGACGGGATATGCTTCCTCGATGGCGTTGATCTTGTTCGGCTGCGTCATGCTCATTACAATCGTGCAATTGTACGGTCAGAAAAAATGGGTGAACTACTAATTCGGTAAGCGGAGGTTGTTATGAAAAACAGGTACAATCTCGGGAAGCTGGCGGCCACCGTGCTTATGCTGATTTTGGGATCGCTCTTCTTACTGCCCTTCATCTGGATGATATCGGCTTCCTTCAAGCCGGAGGTCGATGTATTCAAATATCCGATCGAGTGGATTCCGAGAAATTGGCAGATCGTGGACAATTATAAGGAAGTGTGGTTCGGGGAGCATCCGTTCTCGCTGTACTACTGGAATACGATTAAAGTCACGTTATTGACGACATTCGTTTCCGTTGCCGTCTCCAGCATGGCGGCCTATGCTTTTTCCCATGTCCCTTTCAAAGGAAAGAACTTCCTGTTCGTCGTCGTGCTCATGACCTTTATGGTGCCGAACCTGTCGATTATCGTGCCGCAGTTTATTATTTTGAAATGGATGGGGTTGGTCGACACGCATCTGGGCCTTATTCTCGTAGGCTCCTTCAGTGCGCTAGGCACGTTCATGCTGAGGCAGTTTTTCCTGGGGATTCATAAGGAGCTGCTGGATGCCGCCCGAATCGACGGCGCCGGGCAATTCAAAATGTTTACGTCGATTGCCCTTCCGTTGGTTCGCCCGGCGTTGGCTACCTATGCGATTTTGCGTTTTATTTGGACGTGGAACGATTACGCCAACCCGCTTGTTTTTATCCGAAGCCACCATCTGGAAACGGTGCAAATCGGCATACAGAAGTTCGCCTCGGAAAGCGGCGTCTACTACTCGCTCATTATGGCCGGAACCGTATCTGCCATCATCCCGCTGCTGATCATTTTCATCATCGGACAGAAGCAGGTTATTGAAGGAATTGCATTAGGCGGGGTAAAAGGGTAAAAATAGTGCAAAAAGAGTAAAAATAGAATCTTTGATCGATTCCCGCGCGATGGTAAAGTTCAGATATCAAAGAGATATGCGATCATAAGGGAGGTTTTTTAGATGAAGAAAAAGGTAGCCTCGCTAACGGCGTCCGCCATCCTGACGGCCGGCCTTCTGTCCGCCTGCGGCAGCGCCGACACCAAGCAACCGTCGAGCGATCCCGGCAAAGATCCGGCAGCAACGGGTCAGAAGGTTGAAATCAAATTTATTAACTGGGAGCCGCCTGCCGTCTACCAGCCTGCGATCGATGCATTCGAGAAAAAGTATCCGAATATTAAAGTCAAATATGTGCCGCTCGTCGAAAACGATTCCAACGAAACGTTGAAAAAGCTCGATATGATGTATGCATCGGACGAAGCGTTTGACGTCTTCTCCCTGAATTCCACACCCAACTTCAGCCAAAGAGCCTCCAACGGAATGCTCGAGCCGCTGGATAGCTATATTGGCAAAGAAGGCTTGAAATACGAGGACGAGTACAAAGCCGAGCAGATGAAGGTTGAAGGAAAGCGCTATTCCTTGCCAGGCAAATTCGGACCGTGGCTTGTTCTGCTCAACAAATCGCAGCTGGATGCGGCAAATTTGCCGGTTCCCCAAAGCTGGACTTGGGACGAATTCCGCGATTACGCGAAAAAGCTGACGAGCGGCGAGGGAGCCACGAAGCAATACGGGGCGCACTTTCATACATGGAAGGATTACCTCTTGTTGCGCAAATACAGCGGTTCAAGCAACCAAGGCATTATGAACGACGAGGGCAAAGCCGTCGACGCCGACAACCCGCTGATGAAACAGTCCCTGCAGCTTCGTTACGATATGGAAAATGTCGATAAGTCCGTAACCCCTTATCAGGATGTCATTACGCAAAAAATCCCGTACCGCGATCAATATTTCCAAGGGAAAGCCAGAATGATGCCGACAGGTCCTTGGATGATTGCCGAAGCGGGCGGAACCGACAAAATTCCGGCCGGGTTCGTATCGGCGTTCGCCCCATGGCCTACGAACAACAAAGGCGACGACGTTTACTCCTTCGGCGGCGCGGACTCGCTTGTCATCTCCGCCAAGTCGAAGCATAAGCAAGAAGCTTACCAATTCATCCGCTTCTTGTCGACCGAAGGAATGGCTTTGACGAAACAATTATCCGCTTGGAAAAAAGCCGATCTGGAGAAAGAAATAGACGCGATTATCGCTTCCACCAAATCTCCGGACAAAATCGACAAAGCTTCCCTGCTCAACACGCTTAAAGTAACGAAGCTGCCAAACCCTCCTACCGTCGTGCCTTACGACGCCGAGCTGGAAAAAGCCTATATCGCGGAGGCGGAAAGCTACTTGCTCAAAGTATCCGATCTCGATACGACGATGGCCAATATTAAAACGAAATTGAAAAAAATCGTCGATTCCAATAAGTAATTGGCTAAGCTATACTGAAAGGGAGGATGTCTTGACGACATCCCCTTTTTCATTCCTTGAAGAACGGAGGCGATGTCATGCGATTCATGAAACGACTGGCCATGAGCTGGAGGCAAAGGTTAATTACCACCTCCCTATTGTGCTTAGTTCTGCCCTCCGTTACGACTTTGGCCTTGACCGGCATCCATACGAAGAACGAATTTGAGAAAAAGGCTATCTTGAAAGCCGAGCAATCGCTGGAAGTGGCGGAACTATACGTCTCGAATCTTGTGCATGATATGATGATCGCGTCCAACTCGATTCAATACGATAGCGAACTGATCACGACTTTCCGGACGGCGTATACGAAATACAACAGCGATCCGTCCGAATCGGTGGACATGTTCGCTTTCAAGCAAATTACGGAAAAGCTGAATACGATTACATCGTTCGGGGAAAGAACGTATATTACGATCCTGCTTCCTAACGGGCTGTATTTTACCAATTATTCGACCTATAAGACCGATTTGGGGAGCATGTACCGGCAGCCGTGGCTGGAGGAGCTGTCCAAAGCCCCGATCAATACGACCCACTGGCTGGGAGCGCAAAAAAATTACGTGCTTTCCGAAGCTGAAAAATCGAAAAATCTCATTACGATCGTCCGTACTTTTCAGCTTTATTCGAAAAGTCCCAACGCCTATATTATGATCAGCAAGCCCGAAACGCAGTTTCATCAAATTTTCAGCAAATATGGCCCCGATCAGATCATGATGCTACAAGATGCTGCGGGCGCCGTTCTCTCGCAAACCGATGACCGGCTGATCGGACAAACCGTTCCTTCGCCTAAGGCAAGCGGGAAGGACACTCTCCTTCGCTGGAACGGAGCGGATTATTTTGCGGTCAACCACCCTCTGCCGTTCGCTGGCTGGACTTTGCAAAGCTTCATGAGCGCCAAAGACGTTATCGGCAAATTCGGCAATTTCATCAACTCCATTTTTATTTTGCAAATTTTATTTTTCGTTGTATTCTCCGTTGTCATGTACTATTTGCTGCGCCAGTTTACGAGACCCATTACGTCCTTGGCCAAAACGGCGAAAAAAGTGGAGATCGGCAATCTGGACGTGCGATCCGGGATCAAGGGCGAGGATGAGGTCGGACATCTCGGCCTGTCTTTCGACCGGATGCTGGAGCGCATTCAGGAAATGGTCCGCCAGATCGAATGGGAGCAAAACCGCAAACGAATTGCCGAATTGGAGCTGCTGCAAGCGCAAATCAATCCGCATTTTTTGTTCAATACGCTCAATTCCATTCGTCTGCAAGTGATGATGAAGGGAGAGAACGAGATCGCCAACACGATCGAGTCTCTATCCACCCTGCTGCGGATGACGATTAATCGGAATAACGAATTTCTGCCCTTGCACGAGGAAGTCGGCACCGTGGAGCAATACATGAAGCTGATGAATTTCCGACACATGGAGGATGTCCAGTTTACTACCAATTTGGCTTCCGATACGCTGTTGGAAAGCATCCCCCGTTTTACGCTGCAGCCTTTGATCGAAAATGCATATATTCACGGCTTGCAGCAAAAATCCGGCGAAATTTCGATTTCCTCGCGTAAACAAGGGAACTCGCTATATATAACGGTTCAAGATAACGGGAAAGGTATGACCGAAGCGGAATTGAAAAATGTCCTGAAGCTTATTGACGAGACGGTGGAGGAAAACGCTCCAAGCCGGTCCAGAGCGAATATGTCGGGGATCGGACTGCGCAACGTTCACGAACGTCTGAAAATCATTTATGGCTCCGCCTACGCCATTGAAGTGGAAAGCTCGCCCGGCATAGGTGTGTCCATTACTTTAAGATTGCCATTGTCCGTTAAGGAGGATGAGGCCGGCCATGTACAAAGCTTTGATCGTTGACGACGATGTGGCGGTACTTGCGTTTTTAACCAAGATGATCTCGTGGGAGCAATACGGGTATCGGCTAATAGGCGCTTGTTCGAATGCTCACGACGCTCTGGAAATGAGCAAGGAGCAGATGCCGGACTTGATCATTACCGATATCGGGATGCCGGGAATGGACGGAATCGAGTTTATTAAGGCGCTTCAGCAAATAGACGAGCATCCCCGCTTTGTTATTTTATCGTGCCACGACGATTTCAAATTTGCCCAGCAAGCCGTTCAATTAGGCGTACAGGACTACATCCTGAAGGAGACGCTCCAAATCGAGCTTGTGCAGGGCATACTCGAACGGTTATACCGTCGGCTCGAAGAAGATAGCCGTCTGCACAAAAAAGTGGAGAAGCTGCATTATCAAGCGGTAAAAAGCAAGTCGGTCTGGAAGGAGCAGTGGCTGCGCGATTTTCTGACTACGCCGCTGGCCGATAAAGCCAAATGGCGGGAGCAGCTTGCGGAATACGGGCTGAATCCGGATATGAGCCATATGATTCCGGTCGCTTGCAGCGTGTTCCGGTTTCAGGACGCCTTAACCCGATACCAGAACGAAGATATGGTGAAGTTTATTATTTGCAACGCTTTGGAGGAGCTGCTGCAGCAGGAGCCGAATGCGATCTCGTTTTCCTACTCTCCCAAACAATTTTGCTTCTTGTTCGCATGCCGGAAAGACTTGGCGACAAAGCCCGACGAATGGGCCGAACAAATTTGCAAACAGGTGCAGCGAACGTTATCCAAAGTGTTGAAAATACAGGTTTCCTTTTTTATCGGAGAGATCGAGCAGGACTTTACCGCCATTAAGCAGCAGCTGCTGGGATTGCTTCATGCCGACGATCAAGCGTTTTACTCGGCGGAACCCCAAATTTTTAAGTCCGGTCAGTTTCGGCTGTTAAATAACCCGGAAGATTGGATGCCGTTTTATTCCGGGTATACGGAGCAGGTCCATCATCTGATCGTAGAAGGAAATAAGGACGTTCAGCCTGTAGTCGATGCCTTCGTCCAGTTCGTTGCGGCTCGAAGAATTCAGCCGATCATGGTCAAACACTTTTTGTTCAAACTGATGCTGGATATTCAAATGAAGCTCACGTTCAGCCATCAATACAACAATGAAAAGATGCAGGGGCAGCTGGAGGAAATGGACAATATCGGCCAGCTCCGGGAATGGATGATCCGGTTTTTCGAACGAGCCGTTTCCTTGATGGACCAAATCTCGACGAAAAGCAAGAAAGCGGAAATCATCGATGCCCAGAAATATGTTTTGTTGCATTTGGATCAGAAAATTACGCTAGTCGAGGTTGCCGAGCGGCTATTTCTGAACGCCAGCTATTTCAGCCGTTTGTTCAAGAAGGAAACCGGGGAAAATTTCATCGAATATGTCAATCGCATGAAGATGGAGAGGGCGAAGGAACTTTTGCAAGAGTCCAACCGGACGATTGAAGACATTGCGCTGGCATTGGGATACGACAATAAGGGCTATTTCGTCAAACTGTTCAAGAACCATTACGGGGTTCCGCCGAGCCGCGTCCTTTAAGAGCGGTTCATGCGCGGCGCTGCCTCCGGAACATTCGTACAGCAAAACCCGGTCCTGAGCGGAACGCACGACCCTGAGGGCCGGGGGCTGCTCCGCCCCCGGGAACAGCAAAGGCCGGGGCTTCGGACCGCTCAATTTCTCAGCGCAGCTTGCCGTTTGTACATGTCCTCGACGACGAGGCAGGCCATCGCCTCCACGACCGGGACGATTCTGGGGCATATGCACGGGTCGTGCCTGCCCCGGGTTTCGATAATCCGCTCCTCCCCGTCCACGCGGACGGTATGTTGCGGAACGGAGATGGACGACGTCGGCTTGACGGCGATGCGGAACACGATGGGCTGCCCGGTGCTGATCCCGCCCGCAATACCGCCCGCGTGGTTGGTCAGGAAGCCGTCGGCGCTCATCGCGTCGTTATGCTCGCTCCCCTGCATCGCCGCAGCGGCAAAGCCGGCTCCGAACTCGATGCCCTTCACCGCCCCGATCGACAGCATCGCCTTGGCCAGCTCGGCGTCGAGCTTGTCGAACACCGGCTCGCCGATGCCGGGGGCTACCCCGCGCACGACGCACTCCACGATGCCGCCGCAGCTGTCCCCGACGGATGCCAGCTGCACGACTTTGTCCACCATCTTCGCCGCCGCTTCCGGGTCGCAGGCCCGAACCGGGTTGCGCTCGATCTCGCTTTCGTCGAACGTCCGGCACGCAATGCCGCCGATTTCCTTCGTGTACGCGACGACCTGCACGCCGCGCCGCTCCAGCAATTTGCGGGCTATGGCCCCCGCCGCCACCCGACCAGCCGTCTCCCGTCCCGAAGCCCGGCCGCTGCCCCGATGATCGCGCAAGCCGTATTTGTTCAAATACGTATAGTCCGCATGTCCCGGGCGGAACGATTCGCGAATATCGTCGTACGCTTCCGGTCTCATGTCCTTGTTATATAAAATAACGGTAAGCGGCGTTCCCGTCGTTTTGCCTTCATAGATTCCGGAGACAATGTGCACGATATCGTATTCGTTGCGGGGCGAAGTGACGGCCGACTGGCCCGGTTTTCTGCGGTCCATCTGGATCTGGATGTCCCGCTCGTGCAGTTCCACCCCGGGCGTGACGCCATCCACGATAACCCCCACCGCCTCGCCGTGAGACTCGCCGAACGTGGTGATCTTCAAACATTCCCCAAAGCTGCTTCCTGCCATCGCGCTAGCCTCCGTCTTATGTGATAGTATAGCTTGATTGTAATCCAGGGAATGAAATAAATAAAATCCAAATCTTATATGCATTCCATAGATACAATCTATATCACTTCAGAGATTTCACATTACTAAGCGCCTGTGCAGCAAACGATTCCATGATCGGGATTACGATTTTTTATGAGCTGAAGTCAATAAACGCAAAAAAGCAAAGGAGTTAAGCATACAAGCTGCTTAACCCCCTTGCTCCTAGTCCCAAGTGTCTGACTTTCACTTCATTACCCTCTAGAAACAGCGCGATGTTTTTTCTGATTTGAAAAATATTTTTCTAAAAATACGAATGCCCGTTCAAATGCCAATATCAAAACCCAGTAGACAATTGCAATGAGCACATACATTTCCAAATAGCGATAAGTAGAACCCGCTTCCATCTTTGCAACTGCCATAATATCAACTACTTTTATCGTAAAAGCAAGTGACGTCTGCTTAAATAAAGCAATAAATAAATTTGCAAAATTCGGAATGGCACTTACTAATGCTTGAGGAATAAAAATCCGAATCAGCGCTTGTGGTAAGGTCATCCCGACCGATAATGCAGCTTCCATTTGATTGTAGTCCACTGCACGAAGTGCGGAATACCAAACCTCTGCCTGGTATGCTGCTGTATACAGCGAAAAAATGAGAAGCGCAATAAACATCTTGTTAAACTCGGCAGGAAAAAATGTAATTGCAAAAGCCTCATTTACATACACAAATAAATGTGGTAATCCAAAATAGACGAGGTACATTTGAACAAGCAACGGTACGCCGCGGAAAATGGAAATGTACGCTGTTGCCAGTTGGGATAACACGGGTATTTTATAAGAACGAACAATAGCTAATAAAAAACCGAAAATAAACCCGATGAATGCCGATACCAACACTAACAGCAACGTTCTCGGTATTGCTTCAATAATTAAAGGCAGCTTGCTCAACATATAATCCCAATCCAATAACATATGGAATCACCTCTATGCCCTTCTAGCCATAATCTTATATTTCCGTTCCGTACGATTCTGATAGAAGGTAAGCAAACGGCCAAATATCATCGAAAAGAACCAATAGATAAACGATACAGCCAAATAGGTTTCAATTAGAGTGATCCCATATTTACGCTGGGTTAAGATTTGAGCTTGACCCATTAAATCAACAACACCGACGGTAAACACCAGAGACGATTCTTTAAAAATCGAAATCGCATTATTTCCAATAACCGGAGTTGCAATGCGCAGCATTTGCGGAATAATGATGCGTCGCAACGATTGGAAATACGACATTCCGACTGCACTCGCTGCCTCATATTGCGATTTCGGTATAGCCAAATAGGCAGAACGAATTACTTCTGACATCACGGCTCCACAATGCAGTCCAAAGGCGATCACTGCAAACGTAAAATTACTCCATGAGTTAATATGGATGCCAACTTGAAGCAATAGCTTCGGTAGTCCGTAAAAAATTAAAAATAATTGTACGATACCAGGCGTGCAGCGCATAAAAGAAATATACACAACAATCAATTGAGAAAGCACCGGGATTTGAAAAATTCGAATTAGCGCTAACACAAATCCCAGTAAAGTCCCCCCAACTAAGGCCAATCCCGTAAAGGATAACGTAAGGGGCAGTTTAGGAAGAAGCTTCCAAAACGCATCGATGACTTCTGCCATATTAAGCAATGGGTTGCCCCTCCGTTCAACAAATTATTTAAATTTATATTGCTCGTTCACGTCTTTAAGCGATTTGAACATGTTCACGCCAAACCATTTTTCAGAAAGTGCCGGCAATGTACCGTCATCAATCAAGGCTTTTGTTGCTTCGTCAAAACGTGCGGCCAGGTCTTTTTTGTCTTTGTTAAATAATACCCAAATCGGTTCCTTTGTTACGTAAGCCGCAATTTTCAAAGGCAATTTCAATTGCGCATTTACGTTCTCGAATACTGTCGTATTGGTTAAAAAGGCGTCATATTTACCGCTTGCTACCCATTGCACAGCTTCTGCATCCGTTACTGCATCGATATCTTCAACAAGAATGGGATTGCTCGCATTTTTCTTGTTGTAATCGACGACCAACGTGCGCAATCCAGTGGATGGGCTCATCGGAGTTAATTTTTTTCCTTTCATATCGTCCAAGCTACGAATATCATCCCGATCTTTTTTTACGATCAAAGAATTCAACGAATACCCATATTCGACTGCGCTGAACAAATATTTCGCTTCGCGCTCCGGGTTACGGTAGTAGAAATTTGCCGCGAAATCGTATTTACCGGACTCTACACCGACAAGCATAGCTTCGCGAGCGATTTCTTCATATTCGAACTTATATTCTTCCAGACGCTCGTCCAATAATTTCAAATACTCCACCGTATATCCGTCCATTACATTTTTGTCATTCAAATAACTGAACGGAGGATTGGGTACTGCATTTCGTGCTACTTTAAGCACCGTTACCTTTGCAGCAGCAGGTTGACCGCCGCCTGTCGAAGGCGCTCCGCCGTTGTCTTTGTTGGAACTAGAGCCGCATGCCGTTACCGCCAAAGCGGATGCGAGGATAACTGCTGCTAAAGAAAACTTTTTCATATCTCATACTCCCTTTTCTATGGATTAATCAAATATCATAGGACCATTCGGATATGCGACTACTAATAAACTCTTTGGTTCGCTGTTGCTGGGGGTTAAAGAAAAGCTGCTTCGGTGTAGCTTGTTCGACGATATTCCCTTTTTCCATAAAAACGACTTGTGTGGAAATATCTCGAGCAAAACTCAATTCGTGCGTAACGATAATCATCGTTACCCCCTCTTGAGCTATATGTTTAATCACGTCCAGCACTTCTCCCACCAATTCGGGATCTAACGCAGACGTTGGTTCATCGAATAAAATAACTTCAGGATCTAAAGCGAGCGCTCTTGCGATACCGACACGTTGTTGTTGTCCGCCGGATAATTGAGACGGATAATGATCGGCTTTGTTTGCCAATCCCACCTTCTCAAGCAGAGCCAAGCTTTTTGCTTTTGCTTCCGCTCTCTTCATCTTCTTAACAACAATCAAACCTTCCATCACATTTTCCAGTGTATTTTTGTTGGCAAATAAGTTATACGACTGGAATACCATCGCTGTTTTTCGACGTAGTTTCAAAATATCTTTGCGGGATAATTTCTCGGCATCGACCGATAAATCACTGATAGTAATCGTTCCTTTATGGGGTCTCTCCAACAAATTAATGCATCTTAAGAGCGTTGTTTTCCCTGATCCGCTTGGACCGAGAATCGAAATAACGTCCCCGCGATTGACCTGTAAGGAAATTCCTTTCAGTACTTCTTCCGAACCGAATTTTTTATGGATATTGTCCAACTGAAGCATTTCTCCACCCCCAATTCTCACGTTGCTCAATCGAGAACAGTGTTCCTATCAAGCTTTAGCATAACGATTTGGAACAAAATCCAGTCCCAAGTTTCCGCGCAATGTCGTAGATTCATATTCTTCTCTAAACAATCCGCGTTCACGCAAGATCGGTAATACAAGGTCAATGAACTCTCGTGTTCCTTCACTGTACGGGGGCCATACGAAGAAACCGTCGCATGCTCGACCCTCAAACCATTTTTGCATGCGATCTGCAATTTGTTCGGGAGTTCCTACAAACTCGGATTTTGGCGATCCATAGCGAAATGCAGCTTGTCGAAGGGTTAGGCCTAATTCTTTTACCGCTTTTTTAATACGATTTGCCATATAGCTATACCCTTCATTTCCTTCATCTTGCAAGTCAGGGAAAGGTGCATCCGGGTCCAGTTTAAACAAATCGACATTTTTAAAGAACAGCTTTAACTCGGTTAATGCCTCTTCATAGGTGATATAAGAAAGAACTTCTTCAAACTTTGCTTGTGCTTCTTCTTCTGTTCTGCCAATGACCGGATTCAAGCCGGCAAAGATCAGAATATCGTCTTCGTCACGACCCGCTTTTACAACACGAGCTTTTAAATCTTCAAAGAATAGATGTGCTTCTTCATACGTAATCGGTGTTGTATATACGCCTTCCGCATAGTCTGCCGCAAATGTTTTACCCGCTTCCGATTGACCTGCTTGAAAAATCACGGGTTGTCCTTGTGGTGAACGATTGATGTTTAAGGGACCGCGAACTTTGAAAAACTCACCTTCATAGTTCAAAGTGTGGAGCTTATTTTTATCGTAAAAGACATTGTTTTCTTTGTCATAGATGAACGCGTCATCTTCCCATGAATCCCATAAACCTTGCACAACATCCAAGTGCTCTTTGGCACGTTTGTACCGTTCGGCATGCCCATAATGGACATCGCGGCTAAAATTTAAAGATGCTCCGCTTAATGCGGTAGAAACAACGTTCCAACCGGCACGACCGCCGCTAATTTTATCAATCGTCATAAATTGACGCGCGACGTTAAAAGGCTCTGAATAGGAAGTCGATAGTGTAGAGACTAGACCAATATTTTTGGTAATGGAAGCTAGTGCGGCAAGCAACGTTAAGGGCTCAAACTGATTTAATGACTTTGGAGCGCTATGCTCGTCAAAGTACAGGCGATCAGAGAAAAATACGAAATCAAATTTTGCCGCTTCCGCTTCTTGAACTTGACGGACATGCTCTTCAAAGTTTACATTGCCGTCCGACGGTACGTTGGGATGACGCCAAGAGGTACGATAATGTCCAATTCCGAATACACGGGCACCTAATTTCATTTGTTTCTTGCGTTTGGCAGTCACTGCATTGTCCCCCTCTCTGTTACATCACGAGCTTATTTTTCTATATTTCACGATTCCGTTTTGTTCGGATTGCTCAATTAATCTTTCAGACAAAGCATACCGGACTCGCGATATGGTTTCTGTAAAATGAAATCGTTTTTGAATCAAAGCCGGTACGGGTTCAAATACGCCGTAATACGCTTCGTAAGCCGTTTTCCATTCCTCTGTCGTAAATTGATCCACCACTTTTTGTTGACGCTCGGCGTTCAACCGTTTCAATTGCTCTAACCGCTCGCCAAAATGGGCAAATGGCTGATGATGACCAGGAAACGCCACTTGTACGGAATACGGCTTTAATTTATTTAACGAGTGGATAAAACTATGAATTGGATTCGGATCAAACTCGTCGGACACGTAGCATGTATCCGGCAAGCTATCGGGCATGACTTGATCGCCTACAAAGATCACTTGCAACTCTTCACTGTAAAATGCACTGTGACCTGCAGCATGACCCGGGATATGCAATACCTCGAACGTTGCATCTCCGATTTGAATCGTTTCTCCTTCATCCAATGTAGTCAGTGTCGGCTTTGGAAGCACTTGCTGCATATTGTTTTTCAAATGTTCTCCCAACTGCTCGAGCAAGTCTGCCGGAAGTCCGTTCTTGCGATAGGTTTCTAAGAAATAAGAAACAAGCGGTCTGCCTTCTCCCCATAACCCTTCAATTTGTTTTTTCGCAATAGTAGATACATAAACGGGTGCATCGGATTGCTGTTGAAACCAGCCGGCAAGACCATAATGATCCGGATGATGATGCGTCACTAAAATTTTACGAATTTGATCAAATGTAAACCCGATCTCTTCACTGATTTCCTGCCACAAAGCAATAATGGCTTCTGTGTTAAAGCCGGGATCGATCAATGCGTAGCCATCCCCATCCGGCAGCAAATAACTGTTCATCCAAGGCGGGTTACCCATTGGGAGACGAATTTGATAAATCCCATGCGGCTGCAGCGTATAATGACTCATATTATTTTCCACCTCAAGCCTTAGTCGTATCGTTTAATTGTTGGTACGCCTCATATAAACGCTGAATACCGACCGCGATTCTTTCCTTGGAGCAATACGTAAAACACAATCGGATTGTGCTTCTTCCTTCGCGATTTGCATAAAAGGCACTACCATTCAGGACGCTAACCCCGCGTTGTTCCGCAATCTGCGTCAGTTGAATGACATCGGTCTGTTGTTTGAAACGAACGCTCAAGAAAAATCCGCCCTGTGGTACTTGGACGTCTATAAGATCTCCAAATGTGTGTACAAGCGCATGTACCATCGTATCTCTTTGATCCTTGTAATGGGCATTCACGCCGTCCAAATACGCTTGAAAATCGTTGTTCTGCAAATAGGCGGATACGATCTCTTGCATGTATGGATTCGTTTGCGAACCGCTCATAAATTGCTGTACAAATTTCAGTAATACCGGAGGAACGACTGCCCATCCTAAGCGAACGCCAGGACCGATAATTTTAGAGAAGGTCCCAATATGAATCACATGCTCTGGAGCAAAGGTATGAATGGCAGGCAGATACTTGTTTGTATAGTTCAACTCCAGATAGGCATCGTCTTCCAATATATAAAATCCATACGTTTTCGCTAAATCAGCCAATTGTTTTCTGCGTTCAACAGACAAACAAACTCCCGTTGGATTTTGATAGTTCGGCATGACATACAACAGCTTGGGCAATGCCTCGCCTGCGTGCACTCTTCTCTCCAATTCCACTTTCAAGGGTTCGATCACAATGCCGTTCGAATCGATTTCAAATGGTCGAATGATCGAGGCGCCCGCAAGACCAAACATACGAATGGCACCAAAGAAACTGGGATTTTCGACCCACACTTCATCGTCTGCGTTACATAGAATACGCGCCATGACTTCGATCGCTTGCGCAGCGCCAATCGTAATTTTGATTTGTTCGACCGGCACTTGGATCCCGATTTTTTCAAGACGTCCGCCTACCCAGCTTGGCAAGTAGGAAATGGCGGGGCCGCCGAAATAATGAAGAGCACTTTTTCCTTGATCGAAAGTCGCTTGTCTTGCCGCCTCCGCGAGCTCTTGAATCGGAAACAAATCGGAATAAGGATACCCGAACGATAAATGGACTTGATCCGGATTATCATTTTTCGTGCCGCCCATTGTTCTCGTATTTTGTAAAAAGCGATTATAGATAAAAGATTCGATCATATTTATCGCTCTCCTAAATTTCAGGTCCCCATTTCGCTACCCATTCATGAACTTTAAACTCGCGAACACCATGAATGGCGAAAGGAGAACGAGATAAAATGTCTTCTACTTCAGCTTGAGACTCGCCACGGAATATAATCAATCCCAAGGAACCATCGGCAAATTTGCCGTTTGCAATAATGGTTCCTTGATCGCGTAAATCATCCAAATATTTCATATGATCCGAAAAATATTGATCTTTTTTTGTATTATCCAATTCGGTTACAAATACAGCAAAAAACACCATTCCCCATCTCTCCTATAAGACATATTATTTATAGTGGTTTACTATGAATTAAAGGCTATTATAGTCTATGAAAATCACTTTTACAATGAATTATTCGTTAAATTTCGACATTTTTTTATTAAAAAACCGAAAACCAGACAAATTTCTTGGGACCTATGGAATAATCAGGTTCTTCTGGTTTCCCTTAGCGGAGCAAACATCCGATCGATCAAACAAAAGCACCCTCAAATCCACTAAGAAAGTGGAGATGAAGGTGCTTTTTGCCACAATGAAATCATGTTCTTGACGGGGACCAGAAATCGTATTTTCTTCCCGTCACTTCTGGACAAATCATTATGCTTGCGCTAATTAAATGATCTCCCGCTTCCTAAATTTCCATGAACCCGCAATGGCGAGTATTCCGGTAATGATTGTAAGGACAATTGTCGCTAGTAGCGGGAAGGTACCTACAAATACTTTAGAATAGTGAACGTAGGCAAGCGGTGACAAGGACAACCATTCCCATCCAATAAAATGAGATTCCCATAAAAGTTCCAGAGCGGCCACCAAACCTAACACACCAAAGCTTCCGAGCGCAGAAATTTTCGGAATGAAACCATATAACATCACCGCTACGCCTGTGAACAACCAAATGGCAGGTAATTTTGCCATGCATGTGATCAGCATGCGCCATACTTGGCTCTCACCGCTTGCCCAACCATAGCCTAGTCCAAGAGAAATTCCGAAAGCCAATAAGATAACCGCCATTCCCCCAAATGAAAACACCAAGTGACTTTGTATAAACTCGTTGCGGGATACCGGCAAGCTCAGCAGAAGCTCTGCTCTTTGTTCTGTTTCTTCTACGCGCATTTTTTGAACGGACAGTATCCCATAGATTGGAAACGCGAAACAAAGGGCATATACGAAAATCGATATAAATGCATCAGCGCCCGCCATCTGATTCATCCAACCATAGTCGCCTAATTGATTAAGCACATCCATGCCCGGCACATCCATAACACTTGCAGCTACCATACCTACAGCATCACCCGTCAAAGCGATAGCAACCACCCATGAGACGAACAATCCTCTTTGTTGCCGCCACGCCAATGCCAAAGGCGTTCTAGGATATGATTTGTTTAATTGGGGCTCTCTTCCTTGATAAATGCCCGATCCCAGATCCCTTTTCAGACAAAACCAGAAGGCACAACTCGAAATCAACACAGCAATGACTATAGGGTATAGAAGAAATATCCAGCGATTTTCCGCAAATGGCAACGAGATTCGATTCCATGCCATAGGGGTTAGCCATTTGAGTGGGGTATATCCACCGTTTCCATTGTTAATCATTTGTACGAGTAATTGAATCCCAAGCGATGTAAACGCTAAACCTCTTGCGCCCGATGACGAGCGGCTCCATTCTCCGCAAAGCAAAGCAATAGCGGCAAAAACCCAACCAGCGGCAGCCATAGTAAGCCCCATAAGGAGTGACTCGGAAAACATAACTCCATTGCCGCTCAGAGTAGTCGCAATAAGAACCCCAATAATAGCTTCAATGCCGCAAACCACAATGAGGATAGCCGTCGGTGCAGCTAACTTCCCAATGGGTGCAGATAAGAGTAGCTCCCGTCTTCCCGCTTCTTCCTCGGCACGCGTATGTCTAATAACCGTCAAAATACTGAATAGCGCAAAGAGAATAACCATTTGTCCGCTTGAACGCCAGGCAACGATACCGCCTAAAGTTTCCGAATGCACAGAACCTAAAAGTGCACGCACAACAGGGTTGCCGGCCATTTCATTTGCGAATTCCTCTAAGGAACCACCCGTGGCTAAAAAGGCAGCGGCACTGCTAACAGTGGACTGAGGAATTAAAATGCCTAATCCAATCCATAAAAAAATCATCCATCTCTCACGGCGCAGGAATAATCGAATGTGACGTAAAGTACCCGTAAATGCGTTCATGTAATCGTCTCCCCGTAATGCCTCATAAAGAGTTCTTCTAATGTAGGCGGTTTGCAGACAAGAGATTTTACACCAAAGCAGGTAAGCCTTTTTAAAACTTCATCCCAATTGCTTGTATCCACCGAAAAACGTAGTTTACCACCCTCTGTTGACTTATCGAAAATAAACTCCCCCAAATCGGTAACGGGTTTTATCGTTTCCACGATGACCGTAGTACGCGTTAAGTGACGGAGTTCATCCAAAGTACCCGTTTCTATAAGCTTCCCCTTGCGGATAATTCCTACTTTGTCACAGAGAGCTTCTACTTCAGCTAAAATATGGCTGGATAGAAAGACCGTTTTGCCTTGCTTTTTCATCTCAGTAACACAGTCTTGGAACACCAGCTCCATAAGCGGATCAAGTCCAGAAGTAGGCTCATCTAAAATATAAAGGTCTACATCCGATACGAAAGCCGCGACAAGAGCTACTTTTTGCCGGTTACCTTTGGAGTACGTATTGCATTTTTTGCGAGGATCCAGTTCGAATCGCGCCAAGAGCTCGTTTTTACGTTTTACTTCAAAGCCGCCTCTCATATTTCCTAACATATCGATCACTTCGCCGCCTGTTAGATTGCCCCATAAGCTGACATCGCCGGGAACATAGGCAAGCCGCTTGTGAAGAGTAGACGCATCTCTCCACGGATCGCCGCCAAGCAGCTCTACCTCTCCGCTTTCTTTATGGAGCAGTCCAAGTAAAATACGGATGGTGGTAGATTTCCCTGCCCCATTCGGGCCAATAAATCCATAAACCTCACCCCGTTCAACGGATAAATTCAGATAGTCCAGAGCCACCGTTTTTCCATACGATTTATGAAGATCCTTGCATCTGATTGCGTTCAATGGAATGCCTCCTTATACAAGGCTCTTCGTAAAATAGATATATAATCATCCATTCGGATTAACATGTTTTCGATCTCCGACTGTTCTTGGAAGAACGGCTTTTCCATCCGTTTCTTTTCTGCCGCTACAAATCCATCGATAGACCAAATGATGATATGAATTGCTTTTTGAGCATCCAGTTCTTCTTTAAAAAGCGTTAAATCCAACCCATGAAACAGTTTTTCTTCTCCGTACTCGACAAGGATTTGTTGGTTGATCAACGCAATATCTTGTTTCACATCTGCGGCTTCTTCCTTATTGGCTATTGCTGCAAATTCAAAAATCATTGGATGTTTCTTCGTCATTTCCAGTTTTAAGAATGTTAAGTGTCTCCAACGAATTAACAGGTCGCCTTGACTTAAATCCAACTCCGCAAAAACTTCCTCAGTAGCCAACCGCACGACATGTTGGTAAAGGAACAAATATAATTCTTTCTTACTGCCAAAGTAATGAAACAACATCCCTTTTCCAATTTCTGCTTCGGTCACAATGGCATTTGTAGAAGCGGTGTCATAATCTTTAGTGGCAAACTCCATAAGTGCCGCATTGATGATGCGATCTTTTTTTTCGGGTTTAAGTGCTTCAAAACGCTTAAGCATAAACAACACCTGCTTTCTAAAAATCGACCAATGTGGTCTATTTCCAGAATACTACAATCGACCAGTGTAGTCTATAGCCTAAATGAAACCGCGGCGGACTAGGACTTTGAATCATAAAGTTTTGGTCTGTCGCTGTTTCTGCTTTTGTGCCGATACTTGTAGACATTGATCGTCCCTATGTATTAAACGGTCCGGTGATGGAACGACCTATTCGAAACACAGTTTGCCGGTTGCAGCGAATATCCTTAATCGGCAGTTTCGGCCAGAGGCTGCCAATTAAGTCTGGGCGACTACAGCCGTAAAATCGTGGGATTCCAGATAGCCGAACGCATGACGAAGGAGTTGGTGACGATATGGAAGGCAGCATGAGCCGCAAAGGAAGGGTGAGTAACCCGGAGGAGTTGCACCTCCCGGCTCTCTCAGATCCGAACTTGAACCTCTCATCTCTATTTTACAGACTCTTTGATTTCCACAACTTTTTTTAATGCGGCTCCGGCTCGGTTCCACGAAAACTTTTTCATATCCAGACGTCCTTGTCGACCTTTCTTTTTACAAAGCTCAGGGTGACGATACGCCAAGCTCATCAGGCTTTTTAGGCTCGATAAATTCGGCTCTGCCCATCGGTGCCCTTTCCCTGAAAACAACGAACGAAATCTTCTTGCAATCGCATGGTTGCTATTCATGCTGGTTTGCGGGTTTTGCAGC